>NZ_RCUV01000002.1 GCF_003667545.1 Mycetocola manganoxydans
GCCGTGACTGGTGGGGCAATCCCGTTGTTCCGAGCTGGTACACCGAGGCGTCGCTCGTTCTCGACCTCGACGGCAACCCGCAGCCGCTCGTCGAGCGCGAGGAGCCGAGCGAGATGGCGGTCACCGTCGGCGCCGACGGATTCTCCTACACTCGCGAGGGTGACGTCGACAAGGGATTCAAGCTCGGCGACACGCTGTAGCCCGCGACGCGGCATCCCCTCTGTGCTTTCGGGCCGAGCGGATGCCGCTTCGTCGTTTGCGGGGATCGATCGGTCCCACAGGGCGACCCACAATGCCCACGAACCGCCGTTTCGGACCGATCAACTGCCAGCGACACTGAGTGGCGACTCTACGACGAGGCGGACGGTGGAAGCATCCACCGTCAGCGAGCGCGTCGGCTCAGTCCGCGTCGCTCCCGACGAGCACAGCACCCGCGTGACCCATCTCGGCGAGTGCCGCGTCACTGGTTTCGCGCGCGACACCGGCGATGAGGTCCGTGAAGACGCGGACGTGCCTGCCGTGTTCGACGGCATCCAGAACGGATGCCCGCACACAGTAGTCGGTGGCGATCCCGGCAACGTCGACCTCGGTCACGCCGTGCGACTCGAGCACATCGGTGATCGTGGCGCCATCAGACGCTCCGCCGTCGACGAGGCCGTCGAAGATCGAGTACGCCGGTTCGCCCTGCCCCTTCTTCACGTGGAGCGTGATGTGTGACTGGTCGAGGGCTGGGTGGTAGTCGGCTCCCGGTGTCCCGGCGACACAGTGCACGGGCCAGGTGTCGAGGAAGTCGGGCTCTTCGCCGATGCGGGCGAAGTGTCCGCCGTTGTCGCCGTCCGGACTGTGCCAGTCGCGCGAGGCGATCACGAGGCTGTAGCTGTCTGCTGCCCGCTCGAGGTAGGAGGTGAGGTGGGTGGCGACGGCGGTTCCTCCGTCGACGCCGAGCGCGCCCCCCTCGGTGAAGTCGTTCTGCACGTCGATGATGAACAGTGCCCTGGTCATGATGCCTCCCGGTGTCGTGATCGCCTTTCAGGCTACCGTCGCCCCGCACGCTCAACAGGCGGATTCTGCCGCGGGTCACGCCCAACAGGTGGAATCGCCGCGTTTCGCCAGCCAGCACCTGTTGAACGCGCGTCAGTTGTTCGACAGGTTGCCGCCACACCGGTAGAACGCTGTGGTCAGGGTGTCGATCGCCGTGCGGGCGCTGGCGCCGACATTCCCGGTGGCGAAGATCGCGAAGATCAGCGTGGAGCCATCGGCGGCGTCGATCATCCCGGTCAGCGTGTATGCCGACGAGATCGAACCGGACTTGGCGCGCACGTGCCCACGCGCGACGGCGTTGTCTCCGAAGAACCGGTTCGAATAGTTGAGCGTGCCGGATTCGCCGGCGACGGGCAGCCCGTCGCGAAGGATGCCGAGGTTCCCCTCCCGCGCGTGAATCTTCACGAACAACGCCGTGAGGTACGACGGGGCGACGGCGTTGTTGCGGCTCATGCCCGAACCGTCCGCGATCCGCAGGGCGGAGGTATCGATCCCGTACACCCGAAGCGCCTCCGGAATCGCTGTCGCGAGCGCGTCGATCGTGTTTCCCGCGCCGAGGGCGATCGCCACGTGCCGAGCCACCATCTCGGCCAGCGAGTTGTCCGACGGAATGAGGAACTGCGGGATCAGGGTCGACAACGGCTGCGATGAGACGGATGCCAGCTCGGCGGCTCCCGGCGGCGCGGTTCCCTGTTCGACAGAGACTCCGCCGAAGTACTGCGCGAACGCTGCTCCTGCCCGCCCGACCGGGTCGTCGCCGCGTTGGGAGAGGAACACCCGTGGGTCCGCGCGGTCAGCGTCCACCTGCAGCGCGGTGATGTGGGAGAGCCATCCGGTTCCGCGTTCTGTGGGCGGCCAGGTGTCTCCCCAGGTCTTCCCGCCGAAGTAGCTGGAGTCGAGGACGATACGGGTGATCGGCGTGCCGGGGAACCGGGACTCCCACTCGGCTTTTGCCTTGCCGGCGAGGTCGTCGAGGTGTGCTGCGCCGGTGTAGACCGGCTCCTGCCCGGAAGGCAGGCGGGTCAGGGTGAGGTCTCCCCCGCCGACGAGCACGATGGTGCCGGGCTCGGCACCGGCGACGACGCGTGTTGTCGCCCGGAAGTCGGGTCCGAGCACGTTCAGCGCGGCGGCGGCCGTGAGGACCTTCATCGAGCTGGCGGTCTGCGACGCCGTCGCCGGGTCGCGTTCGAACAGCAACTGGCCGTCGGCGGTGAGGACCTGGGCCTGGAGTTTTCCAAACCGACCGTCGTCGAGCAGCCAGGCGACGGAGCAGGTCCGGAGGGGCGACGCCGTCTGCTCGACCGTCGACACCGGGCGGGGCGGCGGTGTGGTCTCGGTCGGCGTCGGTGTCGGGGTGGCGGTCGGTGTCGCCGCAACCGGCGACGGCGCTGTCGCGGCTCCGAGGGCGACGGCGCCGCTTCCGAGCACAGCGAAGGCAGCAACGGATGCCGTGACCAGCCACGCAAAGCGGTGACGGCTCAGGGAGGCGCCGATGCCCCCGCGCCGATGAGCGGTCGAGCGACGAACGGGCGCGCTCGTCGTGGCATCCGCTCCCCCCTCGGGAGGATGACGGGCGTCGTCGCCGGGCAACACGGTGGGCACTCGAGAATCGTACCGGGAACGCCTCACAGCGTCCCCGGGGAATTCACTCACCGGGGTAGACGAGGCCGATCTGTGCGCGGATGTCGTCGAGAGTCGCGAGGATCGACACGGTCTCGGCGTGGGGCAGCAGCGCGGATTCGAGTTCGCCGGTCGCGACGAGCCGTTCGAGCTCGAGCGCCTGGAACTGCATGCCACGACCGACAACAGTCGACGTGAAGGTCTCGAGAACCTCGTCGTCGTTGTTGTACACGGTGAAGGAAGTCGGCGTGTACCAGACGGCGTCGATGTCGATGCGGCCGTCGGCACCGAGAATGCTCGCGACGTTCGGCCCGTGGGCGTTGCTCGCCGAGAACGTGGTGGCGACGCGGTCGTCACCATAGGTGAAGATCGTGGCGACGCTGGCGTCTGCCCCGGTCTCACGGAACGTGGCGGATGCCGTCACCTGCGCGGGAGTACCGAACACGGCGCTCGCGAAAGAGATGGGGTAGATGCCCAGGTCGAGGAGGGCGCCGCCGCCGAGTTCGAGCGCGTTGAGACGGTGCGACGGGTCGGACGGGAGGTGCTGGGTGTGGTCGGCCACGATCGAGCGGAGCTCGCCCAGGGTGCCTTCGGCGAGGATCTCGCGGATCCGGGCCATGTGGGGCAGGAAGCGGGTCCACATCGCTTCGAGCACGACGAGTCCGAGCTCGCGTGCGCGGGCAGTGACGGCCTCGGCCTCGCGCGCGTTGAGGGTGAACGGCTTCTCGACGAGCACGTGCTTGCCCGCCTCGAGCGCGAGCAACGCCTGCGCGGCGTGGAACGGATGCGGCGTGGCGATGTAGATCGCATCGACCTCGGGGTCGGCGACGAGGTCCTCGTAGCTGGAGTGCACGTTCGGAACGCCGAACTTCTCAGCGAAGGCGGCGGCCGTCTCCGCGCGGCGGGATCCGACCGCCTGCAGGGTGAGTCCGTTGAGGACGAGGTCGTTGGCGAATGCCTGGGCGATACCGCCCGGCCCGAGGATGCCCCAGCGGAGCCCAGTTGTAGTCACCGGTTTAGACTACTGGCGACGACAGCAGGGAGGCGACATATGACGGGACCTCAGCATGTCATCCTGACGCCCATCGGAACCGCGGGTTTGCGCGCGCTCGTCTCCGGGAACCTCGCCGAAGCATCACGGATCACCGGTTTCGATCTTCCCGAGGAGTACCTGACGGCGTCCTGGTTGTGGCAGTTGCGGTTGGAGCAACTCGAGGAGAGGCCGGCCGATGAACCGTGGGTCGCGTGGATTGCCGCCCGCGCCGACGATCGCAGGGTGATCGGGCGGTCGGGTTTCCACGGCGCCCCCAACGCCGACGGCATGGTCGAGCTCAGCTACGCGGTGTCGCCCGAGTTCCGTCGGCAGGGCTTCGCGACGGCGATCCTCGGAGAAATCGTGGAGCGGGCGAGGCGGCATCCGGACATCCGCGTCCTTCGGGCGACGATCAGCCCCGACAATCCCGCCTCGCTTGCGACCCTGATGAAATTTCCGTTCCGGCACGTGGGTGAGCAGATGGATGAGATCGACGGTCTCGAGCTGATCTACGAACTGCCTGTCGACGAGACCCGGCCGGGCGGCTAGCGTCCCGCCCCGACGAGCTGGCGGGCAGGCATCCGGCGATCGGGAACACGATGCCCAGGATTCTGCGCTGCCGGAGGGCGTGCAGCCCGCTGCGGCACCTGGTGGGTGGGCACGTTCGGTTGCGGGCGAGCGGATGCCGGCGGCGGCTTCGGTTTCGTCAGGGGCTGCGGCTGGCGGGCAGTTCCCCCGCCGGTCATGAGGAACTGCGGCGGCAACGACCGCTCGAACAGTCCGTAGACGTTCTGCACGGCTTCTTCGGCCGAGCCCCAATAGCCGACGAGTTCGCGTTTCGCCGGATCCGCATTCCACGTCACGGCACGGAAATACAGTTCCCGTTCGGCGCCGAGCCTGAGCCGCCTCACTATTGCGATGGGCTCCTTGGCGGCCGAATGCGTGACGACCCATTCCACCGGGGTGGTGACGTTCGACAGGTCGGGCATGACTCGAACGCTACGTGCAGCGGCCGACATTCCGATCGGGCGGTCAGTCGGCGAGCGCCTCTTCGATTCGGGCCGCGATGGCGGCGTGGCCCTCATCGTTGACGTGAGCGGCGTCGGGGAGGATCATCGCGGCGGTGAAGATGGGCGGGTCGATCAGGCTGATGTGGCTGCCGCCGACCGATTCGGCCGCTTCCTTCACCAGTGCGTCGAACGTGGTGGAGGTGGGACCAGCTGCTCTCGCCGCTGGAATCGAGGGCCCGACGGCGATGATTCGCGCATCGGGGAGCCCTTCGCGCAGCGAATCGTAGGTTGCTTCGATGGCCGCACGCGTGGCATCCGGGTCCTCGGTGAATGCCGTGAAGTCGTTCTGACCGCCGGCGACGACGACGACGTCCGGCCGGTTCTTGACCGCCTCGGCCACCATCTCCTGATAGTTGGGGCAATACTCCTTGCCGCAGCCGTTCAGGCCGCTCGTGGCCAGGTAACCGGTGCCGCCGCGGCCGAGATTGACGGCCTTCCAGCCCTCGCCGGACGCGACGAGGCTCGCCCACGCGAGCGTCGGTATCGAGGCGCCGTATCCCGAGGTGTAGGAGTCGCCGATGAATACCGCGATCGGCTGGGTGGCTTTGGTCGGTGCCGGCGCGGACACAGCCGGGCTGGCGCAGCCCGACAGCCCCAGGCCAGCGGTCACGGCCAAAACGACGAGCCCTCGTCGGAGTCGAGGTGCCCGGGTCGCACGGCTCGAATTCATGAGTGCCTCCAGACTGCTTGGAAGCCTAACCCGAGAATTGCTCGTGTTCTCGCCCCAGTTCGAGGGCGAGCGGCTGCCATCCAGGCCGAGCCGTGCTGAAAAATCTCGTCAACCACAAAACCCCCTCCGGGGAGGGGGTTGAATGGAGCCGCCTGTGGGAATCGAACCCACGACCTTTTCATTACGAGTGAAACGCTCTGCCGACTGAGCTAAGGCGGCGAGTGACATCACGGAACCCGAGGGTTTCTGCGACGCACAGCTATCGATCTTACCCGGTGTTTGGACCGGTTATGAACACTTCGGATCTGAGCTCGGCACGATTCCGTCGATCAGGAAGTCGTCGACGACCGAATTGATGCAGTCGCTTCCCTTGTTGTACGCCGTGTGGCCCTCGCCCTCATAGCTGACGAGAACACCACTCTCGAGCTGCGCCGCGAGCGACTCCGCCCACTCATACGGCGTCGCCGGGTCATTCGTGGTTCCGATCACGAGGATCGGAGCGGCACCCTCTGCGGTGATTTCTTTCCGCTCCGCGCCGTCTGGGTACGGCCAGTTCGCGCACCCGATGTCGCCGTAACCGAAGTACGGTCCGATCACGGGTGCCGCCTCGGCGAGCTGGGCTGCCTCCGCCGCCATCCGCGCGGGGTCGGCGTCGTAGGTGTAGTCGCGGCAGTTGTAGGCCGAGAACGCTTCGCTCGAGTTGTCGGCGTAGCTGCCGTCCTCGTTGCGGCCGTTGTAGGCATCCGCGAACGAGAACGCGTATTCAGCTGACCCGTTCATGACCGAGGCGAGCATCTCACTGAGCAGCGGCCAGCCCTGCTCGGGCGAGTAGAGCGGATAAATGATGGCGGTGAGCAACGAGTTCGAGCCGAGCATACGGCCGTCGGTGTTCCGGATCGGGGTCTGGTCGACGGATGCCATCAGCGCGCCGATCACGGAGAGCGCCTCTTCCGTCGTGCCGCTGAACGGGCAGTCGCGTGAACCGATGCAGTTGTCGAGGTAAGCGGCGAGCGCGCTCTCGAAGCCCTTCGCCTGGGTCTCGTTGACCTCGTAGATGCCCGATGAGGGGTCGATCGCACCATCGAGAACGAGCCGCCCGGCCTTGTCCGGGTAGAGCTCGGCGTAGGTCGCACCGAGGAAGGTGCCATACGAGTAACCGAGATAGTTGAGCTTCTCGTCACCGAGCAGTGCACGCAGCAGGTCGAGGTCACGAGCGGCGTTCACCGTGGTCACGAACTCCAGCGGGTCCCCGGTGTTCGCAGCGCACGCGTCGCCGAACTCCTGCGCGCTCGCGGCGACCTCGGCGAGCCAGGCGTCACTCCCCCGCTCCGCCTCCGCGATGCCGTAGAGGTACTCGTCCATCTCCTCCGGTTCCAGGCAGGACACCGGAGTCGACCTGCCCACTCCCCGCGGGTCGAATCCGACGACGTCGTAGCTGGCCTGCAGCCGTTCGTCCGTGGCGAAGTCGACGGAATCGGCGACGAAGTCGAACCCGGAGCCGCCGGGGCCGCCGGGGTTGAGGAGCAGGGAACCGATTGCGGTTCCCGTGGCGGGCTGCCGCACGAGAGCGAGTTCGATCTCACCGTCTTCCGGGTTCTCCCAGTCCATCGGTGCGGCGGCCGTGGTGCACTGCAGGTCGTCGTTGCACTTCTCCCAGACCAGCTGCTGCTCATAGAACGGCCGAAGATTCGCGGCGACGTTCTCCTTGGTCGGCACCGACGTCGCGACCGGCTGCTCGGGGAAGAACGCGGTGACGCAACCGCTCAGGGTGAGCGCGAGGGTTGCCCCCAGTGCGATGAGCGCCATCCGGGTGCGGCGGCGGGTGGCCGGGATCGGTCGAGTCACGGATGGGTCTCCAATAGGGAATCGGAACACGGGGGAACGCGTCTAGCGAATCGCGGTGACGAGCATGGCTTCGAGTGCCAGCGCGGGAGCGACGTTGCCCTCGATCCGCTGGCGTGCCTCCTGGATGGCATCCATCGTCGCCATGGTCTCGGCCGGGGTGGATGCCTCGCCGGCCGCGGTGAGGGCGTCGGAGAGTTCTCGGTTGATGATCGTCTCCGAGCGGCCGAGCTGCAGCATGATGATGTCGCGGTAGAGCGAGAGCAGATCGACGAGGATCCGGTCGATGCCGTCGCGCAGGCTCCGGGTGGCGCGGCGTTTCTGGTCGTCTTCGAGCGACCGGATCTGCGAGCGCAGGGCCGGCGGCAACGTCTGCCCTGGTTCGACGCCGAGCGAGCGCAGGGCGTGCTCGCGTTCCTCCGCATCGCGCTGTTCGGTGTATGCCTTCGCGTCGTCGCCCGCGATCGCGAGCATTCGCGCGGCGGCGAGCACGGCGTCGGACACGGAGCGGATGCCGAGTGCTGCGGTCAGCGTTTCGTCGCGCCTGGCGCGCGCGCCGGCATCCGTCGCCAGCCGGTGGGCCATGCCGACGTGAGATTGCGCCTGGCGCGCGGCTCGTTCGGCCAGTTCGGCGTCGACGCCGTCACGGCGGACGATGAGGTCGGCAACCTCGGCGACGTCCGGCACCCGCAGCCGGATCGCTCGCACCCGCGAGCGGATCGTCGGGATGAGGTCGGCATCGCTGGGCGCGCAGAGCACCCAGACGGTGCGTTCCGGCGGCTCTTCGAGCGCCTTGAGTAACACGTTCGAGGTCCGCTCGGCCATGCGGTCGGCGTCTTCGATCACCATGACGCGGTAGCGGCCGACGGCGGGCGAGAACTGTGAACTGCGCACGAGTTCACGCACCTCATCGATCTTGATGATGACGTTGGGGGTCGCGAGCACGGTGAGGTCCGGGTGGGTGCGCGCGTCGACCTGAGCGGCGGTGACGGGGTCGCCGTCCGGGTCGCGGCTGAGCAGAGCGGCCGCGAACGCATAGGCGAGGTTCGACCGACCGGAACCGGGCGGGCCCGTGATCAGCCAGGCGTGGGTCATGGCACCGTGGGCGTCTCCCCCGCGGTCGGCGGCGGCGTCGCGAAGCAGTGAGACAGCGTCTGCCTGCCCGATGACGTCATCCCAGGTGGCCATGGCCTCCAGCCTACCGGCAGCCCCCGACACGGCGACGCGCTCAGAGAAGGGTGGTGACCCGGGAACGGATGCTGTCGGCGAGCGATTCGATGGCATCCGTCGCGTCGAGCACGAGGAAGCGTTGCGGTTCACTGGCAGCGAGTTCGAGATAGACCTGCCGTACGCGGCGGTGGAATGTCGACGCTTCGTTCTCGAGCCGGTCGAACCGGGTGCGCGCCGAGTCGAGGCGCAGCCGGGCGGCGTCCTCGTCGAGGTCGAGCAGCACGGTCAGGTCGGGCATGAGTCCCCCGGTCGCCCACGTGGACAGGTCCCGCACCTCGTCCATGCCGAGGTCGCGGCCTGCGCCCTGGTAGGCGATCGAGGAGTCGATGTAGCGGTCCTGGATCACCACATCACCGCGTTCGAGCGCCGGGCGTACCTTCGTCGCGATGTGGTGGGCACGATCGGCCGCGTAGAGAAGGGCCTCAGCGCGCGGCGCGATGTCGCCGCGGTGGTGCAGGACGATTTCGCGAATCTCCACGCCGACGTCGGTTCCGCCGGGTTCACGGGTGCGCACGACCTCGCGGCCCCGGCTGCGAAGCCAGGACTCGAGCTCGGCAGCCTGGGTGGACTTGCCCGAGCCGTCACCACCCTCAAGGGTGATGAACAGCCCGGGATACGCCTCGCCCACTACTCCGCCGGCTTCGCGACCGGCTTCTTCGCCGCGGGCTTCTTGGCCGTTGCCGTCGAGACGCCGGTTTTCGCCGATGCGGCGGTCTTTTTCGCAGCAGCCGCCGTCGGCTTCTTCGCTGCGGGCTTCTTGACCGCGGCTTTCTTGGCGGGAGCTTTCTTGGCCGGTGCCTTCTTGCGCGGAGCAGCCGGTCCCTTGGCACGCTTGTCGGCGAGCAGCTGAACCGCGCGGTCGAAGTCGACCTCCTCGACCGACTCGGCCTTGGGGATCGTCGCGTTGGTCACGCCGTCGGTGACGTACGGGCCGAAGCGGCCGTCCTTCAGCTTGATCGGCTTGCCGCTGACCGGGTCTGCCTCGAATTCCTTGAGCGCACTCGACGCTCGACGGTTGCCGTACTTCGGCTGGGCGAAGATCTCGAGCGCGCCAGGCAGCTCGATCTCGAAGATCTGGTCTTCGTTCTCGAGGGAGCGGGAGTCAGTGCCCTTCTTCAGGTACGGACCGAACCGACCGTTCTGTGCGGTGATCTCCTCACCCGATTCGGGATCGGCACCGACCACGCGGGGCAGCGACAGCAGCTTGAGCGCCGTGTCGAGGTCGATCGAGTCGAGCGACATCGACTTGAAGAGGGATGCCGTCCGCGGCTTGACCGCGGCGGCTTTCTTCTTCGCCGGCGCCTTCTTCTTCGGCGCATCCGTCACTTCGCCTGTGGCGAGGTCGACCGCGGGTTCTTCGGCAACCTCCGGCTCGAGCTCGGTCACGTAGGGGCCGAACCGGCCGTCCTTCGCAACGATCTCCTTGCCGTTCTCCGGGTTCACGCCGATGACACGGTCGGTGAGCACGGGGGCGTCGATGAGTTCCTGCGCTTTCGCGAGCGTGAGCTCGTCTGGAGCGAGATCCTCGGGAATGTTGATCCGGCGGGGAACGGCAGGTTCGCCGTCCGCCTGAGCCGGCGCCGTGGCATCCGTCACTTCGAGATACGGGCCGTATTTGCCGATCCGGATCGTCACCGTGTCGCTGAGACGCAGGGAGTTGATCTCGCGCGCATCGATCTCACCGAGGTTGTCGACGACGGTGCGGAGCCCGCGGTGGTCGTCGCCGCCGTAATAGAAGGACTTGAGCCACGCGGTACGGTCCTGCTCTCCACCGGCGATGCGGTCGAGGTCGAGTTCCATCTCGGCGGTGAAGTCGTACTGGACCAGGTCGTTGAAGTGTTCCTCGAGCAACCGGACGACGCTGAAAGCGATCCAGGACGGAATGAGCGCCTGGCCGCGCGCGGTGACGTATCCGCGGTCGGTGATCGTCGCGATGGTCTGCGCGTAGGTGGACGGTCGACCGATACCCAGCTCTTCGAGCGTCTTGACGAGGCTCGCCTCCGTGTAGCGCGGGGGCGGCGAGGTCTCGTGACCCTTGGCGTCGACGTCGGTGAGGATAAGCGACTGGCCCTCGGTCAGCGGAGGAAGCTTCGCCTCACGTGCAGCGTTGTCTGCAGCGTTGCGCTCTTCGTCCTGACCTTCTTCATAGGCGTGGAGGAACCCGCGGAAGGTGATGACGGTTCCGGATGCCGTCAGCTCAGCACGCTTGCCGGCCGCGTCCGCTTCGATGGTCACCGTTGCTGTCGACCCCTTGGCGTCGGCCATCTGGCTGGCGACGGTGCGCTTCCAGATCAGCTCGTACAGCTTGAAGTCCTGGCCGCGGAGGCTTCCGGACAGCGAGGACGGAGTGCGGAACGTGTCGCCGGACGGGCGGATCGCCTCGTGGGCTTCCTGTGCGCTCTTGTTCTTGCCGGCGTACAGGCGAGGCTTGTCCGGGATCGTTTCCGCGCCGTACAGGGCGGTCGCCTGGTCGCGGGCAGCCTTGATCGCCTGGCTCGAGAGCGAAGGCGAGTCGGTACGCATATAGGTGATGTAGCCGTTTTCGTACAATGACTGGGCGACGCTCATTGTCTGCCGTGCCGAGAAGCGCAGCTTGCGTGCGGCCTCCTGCTGCAGGGTCGACGTGGTGAACGGCGCGGCCGGGCGGCGCGAGTATGGCTTCGACTCGACCTTGGACACGACGACGGATGCTCCGGGTGCGGCAAGAGCGGCGGCGATCGTCTGCGCGGACTGCTCGTCGAGCGGCACGGCCTTGCTGGTGAGCTTGCCGGTGTCGTCGAAGTCACGGCCGGTGGCGACGCGTTCGCCGTCGAGACGGACGAGGCGGGCTTCGAAGTGGGTGGAGTCGGCGTCGGGAGCAGCCTGGGCGGTGAGCCCCCAGTATTCTGCGGCGGTGAAAGCGAGTCGTTCGCGTTCGCGTTCGACGATGAGGCGGGTGGCGGCGGACTGGACGCGACCGGCCGAGAGACTTGGGCCGACTTTCCGCCACAGAACGGGCGAGATCTCGTACCCATATATACGGTCGAGGATTCGTCGGGTTTCCTGGGCGTCGACGAGGGCGACGTCGAGGTCGCGGGTGTTGTCTTTGGCAGCGAGAATTGCGTCTTTGGTGATCTCGTGGAAGACCATCCGCTTGACGGGAACCTTGGGCTGGAGAACCTGGAGCAGGTGCCACGCGATGGCTTCACCTTCGCGGTCCTCATCAGTTGCGAGGAGGAGTTCGTCGGCGTTCTTCAGCGCGCGCTTGAGTTCCGCGACGGTTTTCTTCTTGTTGTCGGAGACCACGTAGTAGGGCTCGAAGTCGTTTTCGACGTCGACGGCGAACTTACCGAACGCGCCCTTCTTGAGTTCAGCCGGGAGGTTCTTGGGTTCGGCGAGGTCACGGATGTGTCCTACGGAACTGAGTACCTCATAGCCGTCGCCGAGATACCCGGCGATCGACTTCATTTTGGTCGGCGACTCTACGATGACCAATGTTTTTGTGCCTGGCACCCGACTCCTTTCGTCGTGCACACCATACACACCATTTACGCGTGTCCACCTAATCGCCGAACCCTCGTCACATCAGCGCGGCCCTCTTGATAAGACCGGGGGAAAGAGCAGAATGGGGGCTATGAGTACATCAACGGCACGGACCTACACGGCAAAGCTCACCGATGGGCCGCTCGAGGGCAAGACCCTGTCGGCTGACTTTCTGGAGTCGGGCGACCCGCGCCCCACCGTTGACATTGCTGGCCAGGGCAAGACCTATGTCTATGCGCGGACATCCGGCCAGGAGTTCGAGTCCGAGGACTCGGACCGCCCGAGCGCCGTCAACTACCGGTACCTGACCACGAACTTCGACTGAGCGTCGGCCCGGCGACACGGGGCTGGCTCGCTCGTCCAGGACAGCGGATGCCACACCGCTGCACGCATGTGCAATTCCGCCGCCGACGGTGATCGCCCCGGTGGTCCTGCACGTGAGGCGACGCTGAGGGTCACTCCGGTGGTCCTGCGCGCGAGGCGACGCTGACGGTCACTCCGAGCACCCGTCGCGTCGCCGTGATCGTCACCTCCAGTCCGTCGACCGTGCACTCCCCCAGCTCGGCCCCGTTGAGCCGAGCCGCCTCGGCCGCGTTCGCGCAGGGATAGCCGGCAACGAGTCCGGAAGCGGTGTCGGCCGCGGCAAGAGCCGCCGCATCCGCTGCGTTCGCTGTCAACTGTCGCGTGGTGAGGGCGGCATTGAGCGGGAGCGCGAGCCCCGTGAGCAGCAGCACAGCGGTGACGAGGGCGACGGCGAGCACCGACCCGGAACCCTGATCTGAAGCGAATGGCTCGCGAGAGTCGCGTCTTCCCACTGACGACCCCGGTGGATGCCGCGGCATGCGCCGCTCCTAGATCCCGCCGGCGAGGGCGCATCCGGACGCGCTCACTCGCACGCCGGCGATCGCCGCCGGACCGAACCCGGCCGGCGCGCTCACACGGACGCATACGAACTCGCCCTTCGTTGACGTACTGATCGTCGCGGCCGAAACGATCCGGTGTACCCGCGCTGCCGCCACTCCGGGAGGATCGCCGCGCGCGAGGGTCCTGGCCGCGTCGGCAGCGGCATCCGTCAGGCGAACCTGTTGAGAGGCGACCTGGATCGCGCCGAGGCAGCAACCGAGCACGAGAACGACAACGGGGATCGCCACAGCGAATTCCGCCGCGGCGCTGCCGCGTTCCCGGTTCTTCACCCCGGAGGGTGTCCGGCGGCGACCTGCCCGAACGGAGCCGCCGCCGGACGTGTGAAGGCGCATGGTCAGCCGTTGACCGTAAGCGCCCGGCGAACGAGGTCGGTCAGGATGCCGCGGACCTCGTCGGATCGCATGATGACGACGAGCAGGCCGGCGAAACCGACCGCCGCCATGGTGGCGATCGCGTATTCGGCCGTCGCCGCACCGCTTTCGTCGGCAAGGCCGCTCCGTACTCGCTGTAGTTGTTCTCGTAATCGCGCCATGTCGGGTGTTCTCCTTATTACTGATGGGTATTGCTGATGGTTGGGTGCTGAGTGTGTGGCGCGAGGACTTCCATCGTCGCCGCGCTGTCGGGCACGATTCGAGAACCGACAGGTTCTGTGGGTTTCTCATCCGATTCCCCGGACGGTGGAGGAGAGGACGCTCAACATCAACGGGGCGACGCCGACGAGCAGGAAAGCCGGAAGGACGCAGATCCCGAGCGGGAGCATGAGCCGGGTGGCCAGCGCTGCGGCCGCGAGTTGCGCCGCCGAGCGCGCATCGCGGCGAGCCTGGTCAGCTTCGCTGCGGAGCAGATCCGCTGCAGGCACCCCGGCGGCGCGCGACAGGGCCAATACCCCTGCGACGGCTGCTGATTCATCGCGAGCATCCGGCGTTCGGGTATCTGCCGTCTCGCTCGGCCGAAACGCGGCGAGCGCTGAGTCGACCACGGCGAGCGCACGGTCGACGGATGCCCCCGACGACATCGCGATCGCGGTGAGGTCGATGGCAAGGCCGGGTGCTGTCGACCGGGGTGTCGACCGTCTCACCAGGGCGGCGGACCATCGCCAAGCGGCGAGCATGAGCAGCATTGCCCCGGTCAGGCAGACGAGGCCGGGAACGGTGCCGACGAGCGTACCGAGCGTGTCGAAGCCGAGCAGGAGGCCGAATAGCAGCCCGACGACGGGCAGGATCATCACCAGCCGGGAGGTGGAGCGCGGTCCAGCCAGCGCTGCTTCGATGTCTCGCTGGGCCTGGCCCAGCGATCGCTGCGAACGTGCGAGCTCATGCAGGCAGGCGGCCAGCGGTGCACCGGTCTCGATGGCCACAGACCACGCCGCGGCAACGGAGAGCCAGGCATCCGCTGCCGGGCCGGGATGCGTCGAACGTCCGAAGCGGGAGGATCCGCGTCCCAGCACCGTGGTCGCGATCGTGCGCGCAACATCGTCGCCGGTCTCAGCCGCCGCGGCCGCTGCGCCGAGCACCGCCCCGACGTGGGCCGGGTCGCGATCCCGCCGCTCGGTGCGAGCGCGATGGAGAACCGGGCGCGAGGGGCGAGTCCGGCGTCGCCCCCGCTTCGCTTCGTCCACACCGACGGCACCGGGCTCAGCGGAGTGAGGAGGAGAACCGTCCGGGGTCGCGCCGGCGGATCCCGCCGCCAGGTACCCCCACGCAGCCGATGGCGCAACTCCGGCAGCGAGAAGCACGGCGAGCCGCTCCGTCACCGCGGCGACGCGCTCGATCGGCGGCGAGTGATCGGGAGAGCGCGCTCGTCGGGTCATCACGCGGGGCCCTCGGCGAGAATCGTCAGCCTCCCGCTCGGGTCGAGACCGAACCGCCCCACCTGGGCCAGCCGCCGGATGCCTCCCTCGCGCTCCAGGTGCAACACGAGGCCGATGGCGCTCACCGTCTGCCGGGCGACGGCATCCGCGGTCATGCCCGCGAGCGCGCCGAGCGCCTCGACGCGCGCCGGAACGTCGCGAAGAGAGTTCGCGTGCAGGGTTCCTGCACCGCCGTCATGCCCGGTGTTCAGGGCGGCGAGCAACTCGCGCACTTCGGCTCCTCGGCACTCACCGACGACGAGCCGGTCAGGCCGCATCCGCAGGGCCTCGCGCAGCAACCGTTCGAGCCCGATGGCCCCCGCGCCCTCCAGATTCGCCTGCCGGGACTCGAGTGACACGAAATGCGGATGCCGCACACCGAGTTCGGCGACGTCCTCGATCGCGACGATCCGCTCGCCGGGTGGCGCCTCAGCGAGCAGCGCGCCGAGAAGTGTGGTCTTGCCTGAGCCTCCTGCTCCGGTCACGAGAAGGTTTGTGCGGTCCCGCACGGCTGCACGGAGGCGATCGAGCACCACAACGGGGTCTGAACCGAACATGTCCGCGACAGCCAGGTCGGCGAGCCCGAACCTCTGCACCTGCGGAACCCGGATGCTGAGCAGCGTCCCGCACACGGACACCGGCGGCAGTACCGCGTGAACCCGGATGCCACCCTGCAACCGGACGTCGACGCACGGCGTCGCCTCGTCGATATGTCGTCCGCCGAGCGCGATCAGCCGTACCGCGAAGTCACGCAGAGGGCGCTCGGCCATGGACCATGCCCCGTCGCGCTCCAGTCCGGAACCGCGGTCGACCCAGAGTCCACCGTCGCCGTTGACGAAGAGATCCGTGACATTCGCACCCATGAGGTACGGGGCCAGCGGACCGAACTCCGCTGCCGTCCGCATCCGGGCCATTCGCACGTCGGCAAGCTCAGCGGAACCGGCCCGGGCAGCCGAGTCGTGGTGCCGTGAGAGCCGCTCGACGACGTTACCCGCGGACGCCGCCTGCACTCCGTCACCTGACCGCGAGGACGCCTGACCTTGCGCGGGAGCATCGCCGCGGGTCACCGATGGCCGGCCCTCCCTCGGCGCGGTGAGCATCGCACCGAGCATCGGTTCGGCAACGAATCGATCCGTCATGCAGCAACAGTAGAAAGACGGCGCCACGCGAAGAGGGATCGGGATGGCATCCGTGGACAACACCGGACTCGCGGGGCGATGTGGAGGATTCGCGGCCAGGAAAGACCAGCGGAAAATTAGAGGGCGACACCCATTGGGGGGAATGGATGCCGCCACACGCGACGCTCGATTGGGGGGAATCTGTACGTCGCACGCACGAATTAAGAATTCGGCCGAGCCCAAGTGTACGCGCAAAAGACGCCCGTGCAAGCCCTGCGGAGCGCCATCCGGTCCCCCAAAGAGTGGACACGTGAAATCACGCCGTTTTTGCATGGTGGAGACCCCACAATTGGGGTCCCGTCGATCAGAGTACAGTCTGTATAAGTCACACAGTTGTGGCACCGTGAACCAGTCGCGAAGGAGCGAGTAGACACAAGATGAATACGCAAATCGACAATCTCCTGCACGAATACCGCAAGTTTCCCCCGAGTGAGAAGTTCTCCCGAGAAGCAGAGGTGAGCGCGGATCTCTATGACGAGGCAAAAGCCGACCGTCTGGAGTTCTGGGCCCGGCAGGCACGCGAGTTGCTGCACTGGGACACCCCATTCACCCGCACCCTCGACTGGACCAACCCTCCGTTCGCGAAATGGTTCGACGACGGCAAGCTCAACGTCGCATACAACTGCCTCGACCGGCACGTCGAAGCCGGCAACGGGAGCCGCGTCGCCTTCCACTGGGAGGGCGAGCAGGGCGACACCCGCACCGTCACGTACGCCGAACTCACCGAAGAGGTCAAGCGCGCAGCGAACGTTCTCGCCGGTCTCGGCATCGGCCAGGGCGACCGGGTCGCGATCTACCTGCCGATGATCCCCGAGGCCGTCATCTCGATGCTCGCTGTCGCCCGGCTGGGCGCCGCGCACTCCGTCATTTTCGGCGGATTCAGTGCCGACAGCATCCGTTCCCGCGTTGATGACGCGAGCGCCAAGCTCGTGATCACCGCCGACGGTGGCTGGCGCAAGGGGAAGGTCTCTGCGCTCAAGCCGGCGGTGGATGCCGCGCTCGAGGCCCGCGGCGACCTCGGCCCCCAGGAGACGGTCACCAACGTCCTCGTCGTGAAGCGCGGCGAGAACGAGGTCGACTGGACCGAGAACCGTGACCTCTGGTGGCATGACGAGATGGCGAAGGCGAGCGCAGAACACGACGCCGAGGCGTTCGAAGCGGAGAACCCGTTGTTCATCCTCTACACGTCAGGCACCACCGGAAAGCCCAAGGGCATTCTGCACACCTCGGGTGGATACCTCACCCAGTGCGCCTTCACCCACAAGGCCGTCTTCGACCTCAAGCCGGAGTCCGACGTGTTCTGGTGCACCGCTGACGTCGGCTGGATCACCGGACACAGCTATGTCGTCTACGGTCCGCTCGCGAACGGCACCACGCAGGTGCTGTACGAGGGAACCCCAGACACCCCGCACCCCGGTCGCTGGTGGGAGATCATCGAGAAGTACAAGGTGACGACCTTCTACACCGCGCCCACCGCCATCCGTTCGTTCATGAAGCTGGGTCGGAAGATCCCGAAGAAGTTCGACCTTTCATCGATCCGCCTGCTCGGTTCGGTGGGCGAACCCATCAACCCTGAGGCGTGGATGTGGTACCGCAAGGTGATCGGCGCGAAGGCTGCGCCCATTGTCGACACCTGGTGGCAGACCGAGACCGGCGCGATCATGATCTCGGCGCTTCCCGCTGTGACGGAGACCAAACCAGGCAGTGCGCAGGTGCCGATCCCCGGGATCGCGATCGATGTCGTCGACGAGGCGGGTGTGCCGGTCGGAGCCGACAGCGGTGGACTGCTCGTCGTCACCGAGCCCTGGCCGGCGATGCTGCGCGGCATCTGGGGAGACCCGGAGCGCTACAAGGAGACCTACTGGGAGAAGTTCGGCGACAAGTACTTCGCCGGTGACGGGGCGCGCCTCGACCACGAGGGCGACATCTGGCTGCTCGGCCGGGTGGACGACGTGATGAACGTCTCGGGCCACCGCCTCTCGACCGCCGAGATCGAGTCGGCGCTCGTCGCCCACCCCTTCACCGCTGAGGCCGCCGTTGTTGGCGCGAGCGATGAGACGACAGGGCAGGCCGTTGTCGCGTTCGTCATCATCAAAGAGAGCATGCTCGAGGAATCAGCCGCGGTGGAGGACATCGCGGCGGTTCTCCGGTCACACGTGGGTGAGCAGATCGGCCCGATCGCCCGCCCGCGCGACGTGTTTGTCGTCAACGAGCTGCCGAAGACCCGGTCGGGCAAGATCATGCGGCGATTGCTGCGTGACGTTGCCGAGGGTCGCGAGGTCGGCGACACGACGACGCTTGCCGACACGACGGTGATGCAGATCATCACGGGTCAGGTGACGGCGAAGTAGCCGCTACAGGAGATCGCACGATTTGCAGGATGCTTTCAAGCATTTCTCCCTGTAAATCGTGCGATCTCCTGTTTAACGAGCGACCCAAGAGAGCGGATGCCGGGTCACGCGGCCAGGTGCAGCCCTTGCGCCATGGCAGCAAGGATCGTCGACTCGACGTAGGCCCAGTTACCGACGATCTGCGCATAGTCAAACCTGAGAACCGTGTAACCCATCAGTGTGAGTCGTGCGTCTTGACGGAGATCCCGCCGGCGTTGCTCCGCGCTGGAGTGCGGGCCGTAACCGTCGATCTGAAGAATGAGACGATCGCCGATGATGCCATCGACAGGGTGGTCATCGATGACCACCTGCTGTCGCAACGCGATACCGATTCGCGCGAGCCTCAATCGCGGGATCGTCTCGATTCCGGAATCGGAGAACGCCGTGGCAGCGGCGCGTGCAGCCCGGAACCGCCGTGATCTCGTGGCTATTCGCTCCAGGTGACCGGCAGTGATCTTCTTCAACCGGAGCGCCGAATCGAGAACGACAACGGCGGATTCAAACGGCTGGCATTCAGCCACCTGCACCAGGACGTTCTCCAGCGGCTCTGTGAGCCACGGGCCACTCACGGCGACCGGACCCACCGCCCAGTGAGCCACGGCATCCGTGGGGATGTTGTGTCGGCTAGCGTGAGCTGGGAGCGAGAGGTGAGTCGCGGCATCCCCAGCGACCCACAGGCCGAGACGTTGAGCGGCGGTGAGACACGTCAGCCGAGCGCCGGAGCGAGCAGCGAGCAGCAACTCCGGATCACAGTCAGGTAAAGCTATCCAGTCTCTGCGCACTCGCATCAGCGGACCGGATGCTATCGCCGTCCGAATCCCGTACGTCGTTGCACCGGCCCGGATGAGATCGCTCGAATGGGCGATTCGCCCGTGCCGTCGAACCCAATCTTCGATGTCCATCATCCGACACTGGCGGACCTCAGCGGCCGATCGGAGATTCAGGGCGAGTTCGTTGATCGTCCGCGGCAATGTTCACCCTGTGGAGGGCAGCCGGCGTCGAACGCAAAACAGGAGATCACACGGTTCACAGGAGAAGAAACCGGAAAGGATCCTGATAATCCTGCGATCTCCGGTAGAGGTGCGGGGGGCGGGGCGCTACGCGGTACGGATGCCTGAAGCGGCGCGCTACCTGTTTGGCTGCGACCCGTCACTCAGCCGGGACGCTGATCGCAGCGATGCGGCGGTGGGCGCTGCGGAAGGTCTCGGGGTCGAAATAGACCTCACCATCGACCTCGCGAGCGTGCCGCTGCACCTCGTCCCCCAGCGCGATCGAGAGAGCGACCGTCAACCGCGCCTCGGTTTCATGCTCCGCGTCCGGCAACCGGGCCAGCTCAGGGTGAGCATCGAGCCATGTCTTGATCACGGTCACCAAACGCTCTCGGCTGTCATGACTGGACCAGGAGACAGCCGTGGTGAGTCCCGGCTCGCGCACAAACAGGGCAAGCCGGCGCTGGGTGACGGTGTCCTCAGGCTCACCGCGGACGGATTCAATCACGATCAGGCTCGCAGCAACGACAAGATCATGGGGATGCCGCGTCAGGATGCGCTCGGTCAGGACGGGGTCATAGTCGAGCGCCGAACCGAAGATGGCCTCGTCGAGGGAATCGAAGTAGTTGAAGAACGTGCTCCGGGAAACCAGAGCCGTCGCACAGACCCTGTCGACCGTGACTGCCCCAACGCCTTCGTCGTAGGCAAGGTCGACCGCAGCCTTCTCCATCGCACGCCTGGTGGCGCGCCTTTTGATCTCTCGAAGCCCTTCGGCCATGCTGCCCCCTTGTCACCATCCCCAGTTCATCATACAAACGAAAAACTTGACTTGCGTCCAAGTATGGACACCGTCCATAATTAAACCATCATGATTCCGGATACCAGGGGCACTGCATCCGGCAACCATGAATGCGTCATGGTCCGCGGGTTCCGGGGGCACGGCATCCGCTGACCATGACGCACACACACCGATTCAGGTAGCGCCCGCCGATCCCGGGAAGCACCGCGCACCTGAACCCATGACGAGTGCCCGATCCATCGATCTGGCACTCCGGTTCGTCGAGGGCGAGTCCCCCGCTTCGCCCTCGACGAACCACCCTTCGGTGCAACACGATCCGAAGGCGTGACGGCGAGACGACGTGACGGCGCGACGGGCTACGCGAACGCGACCACGAGCTCCACTTCGACGGGCGCATCGAGCGGCAGGACGGCCACGCCGACCGCGGAGCGAGCGTGAACGCCCGCGTCGCCGAAGATCTCGCCGAGAAGGGTCGACGCGCCATTGACGACGCCCGGCTGGCCGGTGAATGACGCGTCGGATGCCACGAAGCCGGTCACCTTCACGACTTGGGTGACGCGGTCGAGCGAGCCGATCACGCTCTCGATGGCCGCAAGTGCGTTGAGTGCGCACGTCGCCGCGTAGGCCTGTGCACCCTCGGCAGAAACGGAGGTGCCGACCTTTCCGGTGGCGGGAAGGGATCCGTCCACGAACGGCAACTGGCCGGATGTGTAAACGAGATTGCCCTGCACGACGGCGGGAACGTAGGCGGCAACCGGTGCCGCGACGGTGGGGAGGGTGAGTCCGAGCTCAGCGAGCCGATCCGCGATGCGCGACATCAGGCATCCGCAATGGGGCGCTTGAGGTAGGCGACGAGGCCGCCCTCGGGGCCGGTGATGACCTGGACCAGCTCCCAGCCGTCGCTCCCCCAGTTGTTGAGGATCGCGGCGGTGTTATGGATCATCAGCGGTGTGGTGATGTACTCCCAGCGGGGCATGTTTTCCTCTTGTTTGTGCGGGTGGAGGCGGTTTTACAGATTTGTCACTTAAACTCGATCCTATGCCTGAACAAAAACGCACGGGTAGAGGTGTGCTCGGGGGTCTCCTCGGGTTCATCGGCCTGAGTGCTGCCGCCGGACTTCTCGTCACCGCCGCAGTCACCCCTGCCCTCGCAGTAACCGGTATCACCGCCAACAACGCCATCAGCGTGTTCGATGGACTGCCCGATTACCTCAAGGTCGGACAGTCGATGGAGAAGACCAACATCTTCGCCCAGACGTCTGACGGCAAGCCCGTGCTCCTGGCCTCGTTCTTCGACCAGAACCGTGAAGAAGTGGAGTGGGAGCAGGTCTCCCAGTTCGCGAAGGACGCCGCCGTCTCAGCAGAAGACCCGCGTTTCTACACGCACAGCGGCATCGACGTGATGGGCACGACTCGCGCGATCCTCAAGACCTATGTCATCGGTGGATCCACCCAGGGCGGCTCCTCGATCACGCAGCAGTACGTGAAGAACGTCCTCATCCAGCAGTGCGAGATCGACTCCCAGTCAGACGAAGAGCTCCAGGCCTGCGCCGACGAAGCATCAACGGCGCAGGGTGCCGACGGCGCTGCACGCAAGCTCAAGGAGATGCGCTACGCCATCGGCGTCGAGAAGGACTACAGCAAGGACGAGATCCTTCTCGGCTACCTCAACATCGCCAACTTCGGTGCCCGTACTTACGGCATCCAGGCCGCCGCCAAGTACTACTTCGGCACGACCGCAGCCAACCTGACGATCGAGCAGGCGGCAACGCTCATCGCCATCGTCAACTCGCCGTCGGCGCTCCGGATCGACCGCCCGGACAACGAAGTGAACGGTGCAGCGGACGGCTACTCCCGGACTCTCGACCGCCGGAACTATGTGATCAACAAGATGCTCGAAGAGGGCAAGATCACCCCTGAGCAGCACGAGGCCGCCAAGGCCGTACCGATCACGCCCAACATCGTGCAGCCGAGCACCGGATGCACGACGGCCAGCAGCATGGCCTTCTTCTGCGACTACGTCACGCGTGTGATCCAGAAGGACGAAGCGTTCGGCGCAACCCCTGAAGAGCGCGCAGCCACGCTCCGACGCGGCGGACTGCAGGTGTACACGACGCTGGACTACGACCTTCAGGTGTCCGCCGCGAACGCGATCAACGAGTACATCCCGCAGTCGATGGAGAGCACAGACATCGGAACTGCCGCGGTGACTGTTCAGCCCAAGACCGGCCGGATTCTCGCGATGGCACAGAACAAGACCTACAGCAACAACGCTGCCCTGTCTGAAGCAGACAATGCGTACACCTCCGTCAACTACAACACCGACCGCGACTACGGCGGGTCGAGTGGGTTCCAGGTCGGCTCGACGTTCAAGGCATTCATTCTCGTCGACTGGCTCAAGAACGGGCACTCGCTGCGGGAGTCCGTGAGCGGATCGAAGCGCACGTTCTCGAAGTGGAACTACAACAGCTGTGACGGTGGAACCCAGACGATTCCGTACACGCCGAAGAACTACGACGGAACGAGCCCGGGATCGATCACGCCGATCGACGCGACACGACGTTCCGTGAACACCGCTTTCATCGCGATGGCACAGAAGCTCGACATCTGCGAGATCTTCAAGACGGCGGACGATCTCGGCGTCCACCGCGCCGATGGCAAGGACATGGACAAGTTCCCGGCGACACTGCTCGGGGCCAACGAAATCGCGCCTCTCTCCCTCGCCACGGCGATGGCCGGCGTTGCCGCTGAGGGCGTCAGTTGCACGCCCATCGCGATCGACAAGGTACTCGGCCCCGATGGTGAAGAAATAGCACCGCCGAAGAGCACCTGCACCCAGGCGATCACCCCCGAGGTTGCACGGACCGCGGCGTACGCCATGGAGACGGTCTTCGATGGCGGCGGAACCGCTTCTCGCGCGGCGGTCTCAGGTGCTCCCCTCATGGGCAAGACTGGTACCGCTGACGACGCGGTCCACTCCTGGATCACCGGTGGCACCTCGAACGCCATCACGTCGCTGTGGGTCGGCAACGTCAAGGGCAAGAAGAGCATGTATGACGTCTACGTCAAGAGGGGCGTCAGCGGCTTCAGCGCGAAGTTCGGCATCTTCTCGAACATCCTCCGGACCTCGATCGACAGGTACGGCGGAGAAGGATTCGGCCAGCCGGACGACGCGCTGATCCGGGCCAAGCAGGTGCGGGTCCCGGATGTCGCCGGCCAGTCGGTTGAAGCCGCTGAAGCGACGCTGCGGGCGGCAGGTTTCGGTACCCAGGTAGGTGACCCGGTCGGGTCGAGCGTCGGAGCAGGACTCGTCGCATCCACAAGCCCGGGTGCTGGCTCGTCCGTCTCCACCGGATCGACAATCACGCTGCGACCGTCGACGGGCAAGCCGTCGGCAGCCGTACCGAATGTCGTGGGCTCGGCGCCCGAGGCAGCGATCGGAGCGCTGGCCGCGGCCGGATACGCAAACGTCAAGCAAGCATGTACCCCTGACAGCGGCGCGGCGCCCGGACCGGGAGAAGTGACCGCGCAGAACCCTGCGGCAGGAACGGCGGCCGACCCGGCGACCGAAGTAACGATCACCGTCAAGAAGAAAGACTGCGGTTGATCGGCTGGTCAGGCGGCCGGCGGGTCGGGGCGCTCCTCGGCACCCTGGCCCTCGCCGGTGCCGCGACGTTCGCCTGGGGCTCCCTGGTGGAACGCCGACTGTTCACGCTGCGTCGCGAGACCGTTCCTGTGCTGCCGAAAGGCGCGGCATCCGTCACGATCCTGCACCTCAGCGACCTGCACATGGCACCGTGGCAGAAGGACAAGCAGGAGTGGGTTCAGTCCCTTGCCCTGCTGAAGCCCGACCTCATCGTCGACACGGGTGACAACCTCGGGCACGCCGACGGCATCCCGGGCATCGAGCGAGCCTTCGCAGACTTCGGCGGCATCCCGGGACTCTACGTGCACGGCTCGAACGATTATTTCGGTCCGATGCGCAAGAACTGGCTGAACTATCTCACCGGCCCGTCGAGTTCCGGCCGCGGGCCGGAGGCACCCCGCAAGCGCAACCTGGACACGGATCGCCTCGAGACGTTCTTCACGGATGCCCTCGGCTGGCAGAACCTGAACAACGCGGTCGGCAGCGTCACCATCAACGGCACTCGCTTCGATGTCTTCGGCGTGGACGACCCGCACATCGGGGCCGACCGGCTCGACCTGCTCACCGGACTGCTCGACAGCCAGCAGGACGATGAGACGCTCGAGACAGCGGATGCCGGACTGCAGCACGTCGTGAATATCGGCGTCGTCCACGCGCCGTACCAGCGGGTGCTGAACTCGTTCGTGAACCACGGCGCCGACCTCATCCTCGCCGGGCACACCCACGGCGGGCAGGTCTGCGTCCCCGGCTACGGCGCGCTCGTCACCAATTGCGACATCCCCCGCGACCAGGTCAAGGGACTGAGCCTATGGCGCCACGCCCTGCGGTCGGCTTTCCTGCACGTGAGCGCTGGTCTCGGAACCTCCATCTACGCACCGGTACGGTTCGCCTGCCGGCCGGAAGCGACCCTGCTGACGCTTGTGGCTCGCGACACGAAGTAGGTTTCTTCCCGCGGCGAGGTCGGATGCCGCCACGAACGCACAACAGGAGATCGCACGTTCCACAGGAGACAATCGCCGAAAGCATCCTGCGAATCGTGCGATCTCCTGTTTCCGCCCCGACGCGCAACAAAAAGACCGTCCGGTTCCTGATGGAACCGAACGGTCTGACTGTCGGGGTGGCGGGATTCGAACCCACGACCTCTTCGTCCCGAACGAAGCGCGCTACCAAGCTGCGCCACACCCCGATTGGCCCGGAGGCCTCAATAAGAATAGCCGATAAATGCCGGCACCGATGACAGAGGGGTCAGCGGCGTCCGAGGCCCCGATACGTCCAGCCCGCCGCTCGCCAGGCATCAGCGTCGAGGGCGTTCCTGCCGTCGACGACCAGCGGATGCGCAACGGTTGCGAGCAGCGCTGACGGGTCGAGGGCGCGGTAGTGCTTCCACTCGGTGAGCAGCACGACGGCATCGGCTGATTCAAGTGCCTCGTCGAGCGTGCCGAAGGTGAGCTGCGGGTGCAGGCGGCGCGAGTTCGGGATCGCTTCCGGGTCCGTCGCGACGACGTTGGCACCCAAGCCGTTGAGCTGCACGGCGACGTCGAGCGCCGGGGAGTCCCGCACGTCGTCGCTGTCCGGCTTGAATGCGAGCCCGAGGACAGCGACCTTCTTGCGGAAAACGCTGCCGCCCAGTTCTTCGACGACGACGTCGACAGCACGTTGCCTGCGCCGGAGGTTGATCGCGTCGACCTCCTTGAGGAACGCCACGGACTCTCCCCTGCCGAGCTCTTCGGCGCGTGCGGTGAACGCCCGGATGTCTTTCGGCAGGCATCCACCGCCGAAGCCCACGCCCGCGTTGAGGAACCGGCGGCCGATCCGTGAGTCGTAGCCGAGGGCATCCGCGAGCTGGGTGACGTCGGCGCCGGTCACCTCGGCGATCTCGGCCATCGCATTGATGAAGGAGATCTTGGTGGCGAGAAAAGCGTTCGCGGCGACCTTGACGAGCTCGGCCGTGGCGTAATCGGTGACGACGACGGGGGTGTCTGCCGCGACAGCCGTGGCGTACACCTCATTAAGAAGGCCGACGGATGTTTCGTGCCCGGCGCCGATTCCATACACGAGCCGATCGGGAGCGACCGTGTCCTTCACGGCGTATCCCTCGCGCAGGAACTCCGGGTTCCATGCCAGCATCGCACCGGTCGCCTCGACGGACGGAGCGAGCCGGGCGGCGGTCCCCACCGGCACCGTCGACTTCCCCACGAGAAGGTCGCCGGGCGCCACGTGCGGAAGCAGGGCGGCGAACGCGGCATCGACGTAGGTCAGGTCGGCGGCGCCGCTGGTTTTCAGTTGGGGCGTGCCGACCGCGATGAAGTGCACCCGGCTGCCGGCGGCATCCGCGATGTCTGTGCTGAACCGCAGGCGTCCTGCCTCGAGCCCGTCCAGAAGGAGCTGCGGCAGTTCGGGTTCGAAGAACGGCGCGCGGCCCGCGGAGAGTGCCTCGATCTTCTCGGCGTCGACGTCGACTCCGACGACATCGTGCCCGAGGGACGCCATGGACGCCGCGTGCACAGCACCGAGATAGCCGCAGCCGATCACAGAGATCTTCATGAGTCGAGCCTATCGAGCGGGAATGAACGGCCGGTGTACCCGGTGGATCAGCCGGGCACGCAGACCGCGTAGACCCCGGTGCGGAGCGGGATGTCGGCGCACGCTGACTCGAGCGCGGTTTCGAACGCAGCGAGCCCCGCCTCGGAGCGGTCGTAGTTCGCGTAGACCCGTGTGGTCACCTCGAAACCCGGAGCGTCGGTGAGGGCCGCTCGCGCACCGGACAGCACGACCACGGAGATCTCCGGACCCCAGGAACTCGCGAACTGCTCTTCGCCGAGCCCCGCGATCTCGGCGGCGGCAGCACGCTGCGCACCCAGGGTCTCCCCGTACCGCACATGGTCGGCGATGCCGATATGCCCTCGCACCTGCACGACAAGAGTCGTGGCCAGGAGCACGGATGCCGCAACGGCCACGGCGCGCAATCCCATCCGCCACGCGCGCAGGGCCGGAGTCGCGCGCCAGAGCAGCCGGATGCCGAGCACGAAGAACGCGGCGAGGACGGGCACACACGCGAACAAGCCGGGCGACGGGTGCCGGATCCACACCGGCAGGTGGCTCGACACCATCCACCAGCCCAGCCAGGTCGCGAGCCCGACGAGGGTCGCCGACAGAAGCACGAGAAGTTCCCGCGCGGATGCCTCGGTGGCGGCAGCGGAAGTCGCGTTCCGCTCCGGGGCGAGATCCGCCTGGCGGGCGATCGGCAGCATCCGCCGGCGCGCGAGCACAAGCACGAGAACCCCGACGGCGATGAACGCGGCAACGACAGAAACGGTCAGCGGGACCGGCGAGAACCAGGAGTCGAACAGCCCGATCATCTTGGACGCCGGCGCGACCTGTGCGTCACCCTGCCCGCCGGAGCGGAGGAAATACCAGAACTCCCGAGTGACGTTGACCCAGCCGCCGAACCCGAGGGCGAGAATCTTCCAGAGTTCGACGAGGAGGATCGGGACGAGCGCGAACACCCCGCAGAACAGCACGCGCCAGAACCGGCGCAGGAGCGGCGAACCTGGCACCGTGAAGAATGCTCCGACGGCGATGGCCGGCACCGCGAGAAGCCCGATCGCCTTCGACTCGAGCGCGAGGCCGACCAACAGCCCGGCGAGCCACGGCCTGGTCCGGTAGACGTACAACGCCCAGACGATGAAGGCCGCCGTCGGCACCTCACCGAGGATGTCGATCGGTGTCTGAATCGGCGATGCCGAATCCCACGTGTTGAGCCCAAGGGGAACGGTGACGGCGACGAGTCCCGCCCAGCGCCCGGCGATCCGGCGGCCGAGCAACCACAATCCGACGAGGAGTGCGGCGTAGAACAGCAGCATCACGGCTCGCCCACCGATCACCGGGTCTACTCCGAGCGCAAGCACAGCGGCGATCGGCAGGAGCACGACGGGGCCGGTCGAGATCCTCGGGTCGAACGGAGCGAGCTGGCTCCCGGAGAGAGTGCCGTCGCTGGTATAGCCGAGTCCATTGAGGAGATTGATCGGGACCGTGAGGTTGAATGCTTCGTCTTCCCACAGTCGCATCACCGTGAAGCCGGGAACGATCACCCAGAGCTGGGCGACGATCACAAGACCGAAGGCGATCCAGAACAGGACGGATGCCGTGAGCCGGCTCCGCGAAAAACGGCCGGCATCCGCCGTCGCGGTTGCCGGTGCATCCGGAGCCGTCACGGCGGTCCCGCTCATGGCCGGGCGCGACCGGGCTTGAGGCTCACCCGCCACACTTCCGCGATCGCGCGGCGGCTGAAGTCCCGCAGTCGCTTCGGCGGAAGCTTCGGGATGGCGACAGCTTCGCCCCACATCGTTCCGGCTGCGGTCGATCCGCGGCGCGGAATACTCAGCACCTTGACATAGCGCACCACGAAACCCAGCCGACGTTCGGCGAGGGAGAAGTGGACGTGAGGAACGAGCGCGTCCTCCGGAACCACGTCGAGCAACTGCGAGATCGCAGCCGGCCGGTACGCGCGCAACGGAGTGTTGACGTCGGGAATCCGGGAACCAACCACGAGGGCGGCGAGTGCGCCGACGCATCCGGTGAGGGCCGCGCGATACCAGGGGTCGGTCCGCTTCTGCCGCACTCCGTGCACGACTTCCACGCCGGGCAACTGCAACGCCTTGAGGATCCGCGGAAAGTCGGTGCCGAGGAACTGGCCGTCCCCGTCGACGTGCACGAGGGCATCCGGCGCGAGGGCGAGCCCCGCGCGATACGCGGCGAGCGCTGTCGGCCCGTGCCCGCGGTTGTCCTCGGCGGTTACGACGACGAGTTGGGGAAGCTCTTTCTCCAGCGAGGTCAGAACGGATGCCGTCTGGTCGGTCGAGCGGTCATTGACGACGATCAGGCTGACCCGCTCCGCGAGCGGAGTGATGTGCTCCAAAATCTCATCGAGGAACCCGGGCAGGCCCTCAGCCTCGTTGTACGCGGGCATGACCACGGCGAGATGTTGCAGCGACACGGAACTCCCGGACTTCGACAAAAATGGGCTGTCGCTAAGCGTAGTCCAGCGGATGCGCCGGCTCAGCGACGTGTGCGTGCGAAGAACTGGAAGCGGTCTCCCCGGAACACGGACCGTGTCCATTCGACCGGTACTCCGTCCGCGTCCAGACCGCGGCGGAAGATCAGGAGTAAGGGCGCGCCCATTTCGATGCCGAGGAGACGCGCGTCGTCCGGTCCGCCGACCATCGTTCCGACGGTGTCTTCGGCCTCGACGATCTCGATGCCGTAGCACGTACTGAGAACCGCGTAGAGGGAAGGGTTGTCTTCGAGCTGACCCGGCAGGTCCGGGAACAGTCCGGGGATGTAGGCCGCCTCATGCGCGAGGGGTTCCCCATCGATGAGGCGAACGCGAGCGACGCGGGTGAGGTCCGACTCGACGGGAACGCGGAGTTGTTCTGCCAGATGGGCGTCGGCGACGACGCGTTCTACCCCGAGCGTGAACGACGCGCTCGCGAGGTTTTGTGCACGGGCATCCTCGGAAAAGGACGTGAGCTGACGCAAATAGGTCGGACGCGGGGCAGAAACGAACGTCCCCTTTCCCTGCCTCCGGGTGAGCACCCCTTCGGCGACAAGTTCGGCGATCGCCTGCCTGACCGTGGTGCGGGAGGTACCGAACGTGACGGCGAGGGCGCGCTCGGTGGGCAGCACGGCACCGGGGCCCGCCTCGGCTGCCAGCAGACGCAGATCTTCCTTGACCGCATAGTATTTCGGTGGGCGCGGCACCAGTGGGGGCATTCCCTGATCGTATTGCTCCCCCTTTGGTTGGTCTAGTCCAATCCATTGACACCGGATTCGGTTCGATGTAAGAATGTCGAATCGATTCGAATCGAATCGATTCGACTCACATTCCCTCGGGAACCGGAAGGAACTATCGCGATGCTTGCACCACAGAGGTCACGGCCGCTGGCCGTGACGATCGGCGCGGGACTCTCCCTCGCCCTCATGTTGTCCGCATGTTCGGGAAGCCCGGAAGGCGGGGACTCCGCCGACGGCACGATCGACGTTTGGGCCCACAGCGGCCAGGCGTCGGAAGCAGCAGCGTTGGAGACTCTCGTCAAGGAGTTCAACTCCTCACAGGACGACGTGACCGCCAAGCTGACCCTCATCCCCGAAGCTGACTACACCAGCACGATCCAGGCAACGTCGCCGGATGAGCTGCCCGATGTCATGGAGATGGACGCGCCGACCATGGCCGCGTTCGCGTATGACCGCAAGCTCATCCCTCTGGAGGATGTCGTCTCGTCCGAGACGCTCGACAACCGGATCAGCGGTGTCAAGGAAAGTGGCACGTACAACGACGCCACCTATGCAGTCGGCTTGTTCGATGTCGGACTGGGCCTCTGGGGGAATAAGACTCTCCTCGCTGAAGCGGGCATCGAAGCCCCGACCACAGCGGATGAAGCGTGGACCGTCGAGGAATTCCGCACAAACCTCGCCAAGCTCGCTGAGGTCTCACCGTCTGGAAAGGCTATCGACCTCGGAGAAGCCAACGGCTTCGCTGCCGAGTGGGGAACCTTCACGACCACACCGAACATCTGGTCGGCGGGTGGCACCCTGATGAAGGACGGCAAGGCAGATGGCGTGCTCAACAGCCAGGAGAACGTCGACGCGCTCGAAGAGTGGGCTTCGTGGAAAGAGTTCGCGGACCCCAACACCAGCGGTAGCGCGTTCCCCGATGGACAGACTGCTCTGACCTGGACCGGAAACTGGATGTACCCCACGTTCAGCGAGGCACTGGGCGACGACCTCGCGCTCATGCCGCTGCCTGACTTCGGTAACGGAACGAAGGCCGGCCACGGATCGTGGCAGTGGGGCGTCACGCCCGCGGCCGAGGGAAACACCGAAGCTGCTGGCTCGTTCCTCGACTTCCTCCTCACCGATGAGAGCATCGCCGCAATGGTCGAGGCGAACGCCGCAGTACCCGGAAGCACCACCGCCCTCGAGCAGAGCGAACTCTACGGACCGGGCAAGCCGCTCGAACTGTTCGCGACCAACCTCGAGTCCGCCTGCAGCTCGGACGACGTCTCCGCTGACTGCATCGCTGTCGCACGCCCCGTGACGCCCGGCTACCCCACGGTGACGAGCTCCTTCGGCAGTGCCCTCCTTGCGATCTGGGGAGGAGCGGACGTGCAGGGTGAACTCGATTCAGCTGCCCGCGCGATCGACTCCGACTTCTCGGACAACAACGGATACCAGGACGAGTAACCAACAGGAAGCGGGGCCTCACGGGCCCCGCTTCCCTGTCAGAGGAGCATCTCATCGCTACTACAACAGGTCTCATTCCCCCGAAGGCACCGGCGGTAAACCGGCGGCCCCGAAAGAAGACCCGATCCGGGCGCTTCGCGGGACCTCTCATGGCCTCGCCCGCCCTGCTCCTTCTGGCACTGTTCGTTGCCGTACCGTTCGTGGCAGCGATCTGGTTCTCTCTCCACAACGTCCGGCTGGGAGACCCCCGAGCTCCATCGTTCATGGGGATCACGCAGTATGTCCGAATCCTCACAGACCCGGACGTCTCCCGGCAGTTCATCGACGCTCTGCTGCACAACCTGATCTTTGCCGCAGTTGTCGTGCCGGTTCAGACCGCGCTCGCGCTCTCCCTCGCCCTCCTGGTCAAGAAGAGCATCCCCGGGGTCGGGATCTTCCGCTCCCTGTACTTCCTGCCCGTGGTGTTCCCCATCGCTTTGGTGGCCATCATCTGGCGCCTCATCCTCGCCCGCGGCGACCAGGGCCTGCTCAACTCGGCACTGTCGTTCTTCTCGGGTGGCGCCTTCGGCTCTCAGGACTGGCTGGGTTCCGAACTCACCGCATTGGCCTCGGTGATCGTCCTGTCGATCTGGCAAGGCTGCGGATTCCAGATGGTCATCCTCCTCGCGGCGTTGCAGCAGGTTCCTGCCGAACTCTACGAGGCAGCCGAGCTCGATCGCGCCAGCGCATGGCAGCGCTTCGTCCACGTCACCGTCCCCGGCATCAAGCCCACCCTGGTTTTCGTTGCGCTCTACACGATGATTCTTTCGTTGCGGGTCTTCGACCAGATCTACGTGCTCGCCAAATCCGGCGGCGGACTCAACGAGGGCGCAACGCGCACGGTCATGTACGAGGCCGTCACCGCCGCCTTCGATGAGAACAACATCGGCCGCGCGAGCGCCATCTCCGTGGTCTTCTTCGTCATCGTCGTCATCCTGTCCGTAATCCAGCGCCGCGCCACCAGCGAAAAGGAGAGCTGAGATGACCCAGACTCAGGCTCAGACCCCGACCCGGGTCGCCACGAAGCCGCGGAAGATCAGCCGACGGACCCTGGCGTCCCGCGTACCGCACTACGTTGCCCTGCTCGTCACCGGAGTGCTGTTCCTCGCTCCCGTCGCGTACATGATCGCGGCGTCACTCGCGCCGGCGAGCGACACCCTGGCCGGCTTCGCGGTTTTCGACGTGACGCAGTGGGGATTCCATAACTACTCAGGCGTTGCGTCGAGCCTGTCCACGGACAGCACCGGGCATCTGTGGCGGTTCTTCGCCGTCTCGTTCACGGTGACCGTCGCCGTCGTCGGGCTGGGACTCATCGTGAACTCGATGGCAGCATACGCACTGTCGCGACTGACCTGGCGCGGGCGCGGACAGGCGCTGTTCGTCATCCTGCTGCTCCTGATCGTGCCGTTCGAGGCCGTCGCCGTGCCGATGTTCTACCTGTACAACGACGCCCGCAACACCCTCTGGATCCAGATCGTTCCGTTCATCGGCAACGCCCTGTCCATCTTCATCTTCTACTCGTTCTTCAACGGGATTCCCCGAAGCATCGATGAGGCAGCAAGGATGGACGGCGCCAATCCGTGGGGGATCTTCTGGCGAATCATCGCCCCGATGAGCAAACCGGCGTATGCCTCGGTCGCCATCCTCACCTTCCTCACCCAGTGGGGATCGTTCCTATGGCCGGTGCTGATGATCTCGGATCCGAACCTTCGACCGTTGCCACTGCAGATCAGCGTGTTCGCGGGTCAGCTTCCGCCGGCATGGGGCCAGGTGATGGCGTTCGGTGTCCTGCTGGTCCTGCCGGTCATCGTGGTGTTCCTCATCTTCCAGCGCTGGTTCATCGAGGGTGTGGCGAGCTCGGCCGTCAAGGGCTGATCGCTCTCCACTCCCTCAACAAACAAACTTTTTCAGAAGGATAAATCTTGGCTGTACTTTTCCCCTGCGGTTCCATCGGGACGGCACTGTGACGTTCCGGCTGCCAGACCACTGGGTGTGGGACAGCTGGCTGGCTGATGACGGCGAGAACTACCACCTGTTCTTTCTCCGCGCGAGCCGTGCGCTGATCGATCCGCACAAGCGCCACTTCCGCGCCTCGATCGGGCACGCCGTCTCAGCGGACCTCGAACAGTGGACGCTTCTTCCAGACGCCCTCGCCGCCGGCGATTCACCGGGCTTCGATGACCTCGCGACGTGGACGGGCTGCACCGTTCAGGGTCCGGATGGCACCTGGCACCTGTTCTACACCGGCGTCAGTCGCGCGGAGAACGGCCTGCAACAACGGATCGGGTCCGCGGTCTCCACGGACCTCATCACGTGGACGCGGTCCGACATGCCCGTGCTCGAAGCGGACCCCCGGTGGTACGAGAAGCTGGGCGAGGGCACCTGGGTCGACGAAGCCTGGCGAGACCCGTTCGTCTTCTTCGACCACGACACACAGCTGTGGCAGATGGTGATCACCGCCCGCAGCAGGTTCGGAGACCCCGACCAGCGCGCCGTCGTCGGGCACGCCGTCAGCGCCGATCTCACGACATGGAGCATCCGTCCACCGTTATCTCAACCCGCCGGGTTCGGTGAGATGGAAGTGATCCAGTCGCGTGACATCGACGGCACTCCCACCCTTCTGTTCTCCTGCCTGCCCGACCGGGCACCTGGCATCCCCTTCCACACCTCGAGCACCGGCACGTGGATCGCGCAGGGTCAGAGCCTGTTGGGGCCCTGGGACATCACCGGCAGCTCGAGTTTCTTCGTGCCAGGGGTCTATGCGGCTCAGCTCTTCCAGAAGCGTGACGGAAAGTGGGTCGTTTTCGGTTTCCAGAACAGCGTCGACGGACGCTTCGTCGGAGAGATCGCGAACCCAGCCCCGCTCACCCAGATTTTGGCCGGTGAAAGCCTTTTCCCACGAATTCCGGTTACGGCCATGTGAAACCTGATCCACCCACACACAAGGAGGAAACATCATGATGAAAAAAATGATCGCAACCGGCTCGGCTGCGGCGCTCATTCTCGGAGGCGCCGTTCTCGGAGCAGGACCCGCTGTCGCCTCACCGGGACAGGGCAAAACCAAGACCACCGACGTGACAGTAATGTCATTCAACATCCACTACGGCGCTGACAGCGACAACAGCTTCGACCTCGAACGCACCGCTTCTGTCATCGAGGACTCCGGTGCCGAGATCATCGGCCTGCAGGAAGTGGACAACCACTGGGGCGCACGCAGCGAGTTCCTCGACGAAGCAGCGTGGCTTGCAGATCGGCTCGACATGCACGTCGTCTACGGCGCGAACCTCGACGAGCCTCCGCTTCCCGGCGACACCGAGAACCGTCAGTACGGCACAGCGATTCTGAGCGAGTACCCCATCCTCTCCTCGGAGAACCACCTGCTGACGAACATCGAGTATGAGGAACAGCCCACAGAGCAGCGAGGGCTCCTCGAGGCGGTCGTGAACGTCCGTGGCAACCACATCGCGTTCTACAGCACCCACCTCGACTTCCAGCGCGAGGAACAGCGCGCACTGCAGGTCGAGGAGATTCTGGAGATCACCGGAACAAGCAAGCGTCCCGCCGTCATCGTCGGTGACCTCAACGCGGCTCCGGATGCCCCGGAGCTGCAGCCGCTCTTCTCGGCCTTCACCGACACGTTCGCCGCGCTGGGACAGAACGAGGACTACACCTTCGGTCCTGACCTTGAGGGACTTCCCGGCAGCGGATCGGTCGAGAACCCGACCCTGCGTATCGACTACATCCTGACCGCCCGAGGCGCTACCGCGACCTCGGCGGAGGTCATCCGGACGACGGCGTCAGACCACCTGCCGATCGTCGCCGAGCTGTCGATCACCAAGAGCCCCAACGGCAAGGTCAAGTAGCGAACAACCGGTCACAGAACGAGTCGTGGTCCTCGCGGGTTCAACCCCGTCGAGGACCACGTCCGTTTCGGGTGCCCGCCGCCACCGTGGCTGGCGGGCACTACCCAGAAAATCAAGTACGGTTGAGCCCAGAATGCCCTCTCAGACCCGGATCCGCCGCCTCGCCGTTCTCGGCTCGCGCTTTCTCACCGTCGGCGCGATCTCCACCGTCATCGAGATCGCGGTGTTCAATCTGCTGCATTACGCGCTCGGCACCGACCTCATCGTTGCCAAGATCGTGGCGTCCCTCGTCGCCCTCGTCAATGCGTACTTCGGCAACCGCGAGTGGACCTTCCGCCACCGGGGCCAGCACGGCCGCGTGCTCGAACTGGTCCTGTTCCTCGTGGTCAATGCGATCTGCACCCTGCTCGGAGCTGGCATCGTCGCCGTCGGCGTCGGGATGCTCGCCTCCCCCGGCCCTGTCCTCGTCAATGTCGTGAACCTGGTGAGCATCGTCATCGTCGTATTCATGCGATTCCTCTTCTATCACTTCGTCGTCTTTCGCGGCGTCCGGCCGAGCGCAACCGTTGGGACGGCTGGAGAGCGCTCCGGCCGGTGAACGCCCGCAATCTGTCGGGTTCAGCGGCCACCCGCGCAACCCCCCGGTGGTTGTCAGGAACTTTGAGTTACAGCCGGTAACGTAGATGTTCGTGCCCCGCCCAGGCAGGCTTCCGTAGAGAGACAGGATTCTTACGTGATCGTTCACAGGCTGACCGTCGATGGTCGAGACTACTTTCTTCCCGACCCCGTCACCGAACTCCGCAACAAGGTTCTCGCGGCGATCCAGGCTGGCGGCGGCTACGTGAACATTCCGCCGTTGCGAGGCGGCCCCGGTATCGACATCCTTTTCTCTCCGGGCATGCCCGTCGTCTGGAGCACGATCGACGTCGGCGGCGGCGAGAACAACGGTGAGTCGATGACCACTGAGAAGGGTGCCCTCGAGGACGACGCGTTCGGCCTCTGACCTCGATCGACTCTCAGCTCTGCTGAACGCCACGCGTTCAGCAGAGCTTTTTGTTTTCCCTCAGCTCAGCTGAGCTGCGAGCATCGTGTCGATCTCGTCCGCCGGCATGGGCCGGCCAAAGAGGTAGCCCTGGGCCCGGTCGCAACGCATCCCGCGCACCCGAGCCAAATGTTCTTCGTTCTCGACACCCTCCGCGACGACCCGAACGCCGCGCTCCTGGAGCAGAGCGACGGCCACGGCCATCAGCGCTCCTCCGGTGCTCGAGCTGTCCTGAATCAGCGAGCGGTCAATTTTCAGTTCAGTGATCGGAAGATCCTGCAGCTGGGACAGGGATGAGTGCCCGGTTCCGAAGTCGTCGAGCGAAATCCCGAGCCCAGAGGACTGAAGCCGCATGAGGCGCTCGGCGACCGCGTTGAGGTCTGCGATGAGCTGGGATTCCGTGATCTCGATCGTGAGCGTGCCTTCCGGTAAAGCGAATTCCGTCAGGAGTTCGTGAAGCAACTCGAACACTCCCGGTGTCGAGAGCTGCACCGCAGACACGTTCACGGAGACGTCGAGCTGGAAGCCGGCCTCTCGCCACATCGCCGAGTGACGGCATCCCTCTCGCAACATGAAATCACCGATGTCGTGGATGGCGCCAGACTCTTCAGCTTCGGGGATGAATCCACCGGGCATCACTAGTCCGCGCTCGGGGTGCTGCCAGCGGCACAGTGCTTCGACAGCGACGATTCGGCCGGTCGACATGTCGATTTGAGGCTGGAACCACGCCTGGATCTCGCCCCGCTCAACCGCACCCTGCAGGTCAGTTGCGACGCTCACGAAGAGCTGCCGCCTGCCGTGAAGAGTGCAGACGGGACAGAGGTCAGGAGGTGATGCCTGAAGGTGGACATACCTCATGGTCGTTCGAACGGGAATCAAAATCTACGCACCCGGCCCCCCGGCGAATGTGCGTATAATCCTCGTCGCGTTTTTTGTCTCACCCGGCGTGACTCGTCGCGAATCGTTGGCGACCAACGTCAAGAACGCCGGGATCGCGGTGGATTTTCCACCCGCTCCGGCTCGCTTACACGTTTCGAGACTCGATGTGAAGCCCCTTGCCAAAATTGCTCGGTGAAAATGGCTCGGATATTCTTTTCGAGACAGCCGCGCTTCGGCTGACCAATTGGCTTTCGCCCAGTGATCAGGAGTCGTCGTGCCCACCGAGCAACTGTCATCCGTTCGACAACGCAACAACGTCACTGTCTCCGGCAACATGACCGGCCGCCCGATGGTCTTCGCGCACGGGTTCGGGTGCAGCCAGGAGATGTGGAGCGCTGTCGCACCCTCGTTCGAAGAGGACTACCTCGTCGTCCGCTACGACCAGGTCGGCGCCGGTGAATCTGATCTTTCCGCATATGACGCGGGCAAATACGACTCGCTCCACGGGTACGCCGATGATCTGCTTGACATCCTCGATGACCTCGACCTGACCGACGCCGTGTTCGTCGGCCATTCGGTGAGCGCGATGATCGGCGTGCTGGCTGCCGCACGCCGACCCGAGCGGTTCGGAGCACTCATCCTCGTCGGACCGTCGCCTCGATACATCAATACCGAGGACTATGTCGGCGGTTTTGAACAGCAGGATATCGACTCCCTCCTCGACGCGCTCGACGCGAACTACCTCGGCTGGTCGGCAGCGATGGCACCGCTGATCATGGGAAACAGTGACCGTCCCGCGCTCGGCGACACCCTCACCGAGAGCTTTTGCAACGTCGACCCCACGATCGCCCGGCATTTCGCCCGCGTCACCTTCCTCTCGGACAACCGTCGCGACCTTCGCAATGTCGCGACTCCGGCTCTCGTGCTGCAGTGCCGGGAAGACATCATCGCCCCGACCGCCGTCGGCCGCTTCGTGGCGGACGAAATCCCCAACAGCTCATTCGTGCTGATGGACGCGACCGGTCACTGCCCCAACCTGTCCGCCCCCGCAGAATTGTGCAACAAGATCCGTGCTTACCTCGGATAGTTCACAAACGGGACCGGCACCTCTCGCCGGAGCGGAGCATCCGGTCGCCGATTTCGAAGACCTTTTTCACAACGCACCCTGCGGGTACGTCGTCACCACGAACGACGGGGTGATCACCACCACGAACACGGCCTTCGCCACGATGACCGGGTATGGCTGCCACGAACTGGTGGGGCGGCGGTTCGCAGACCTGCTCACGCCAGGCAGCCAGTTGTTTCACGAGACCCGCCATTTCCCGGTGCTGCACCTGCGAGGCCGGGCCGATGAGATCGCGCTCGTGCTGCAACGCGCAGACGGCACTCACCTGCCGACGCTGGTGAACTCGTTCGTCGTGCCAGGGAACGACGGTGCACCGGGGGAGATCCGCATCGCCGTTTTCGACTCCACGGAGCGCCGGGACTACGAACAGGACCTGCTCGAGGCGAGGCGGGCTGCTGAGTCATCGGAATCCTACGTTCGGGCACTGCAGCAGGCGTCGAGTGCATTCACGCTCGCCGATACCGAGGAAGAGCTCACCACGGCGATCGCCGAGAGCATTCGTGAAGCGTTCACTGCCACTCACGCTTCCGTCCTTTTGATCAACAGCGACGGAGACCTGGAGTTGGCGGCCGGCTCGCACCCGCTGCGGGATGCCGAAGCCACGATCGAGGCCGCAGCGCTCGCGTTCGGCAGGACTGTCGCGGTCTCCAACTCGGACATGGCCGACAGTGTGGTTCCCGGTCTCACCGAAACGCTGAGGGAGGCCCGTCTGGAAGCGGCCTGCGCCACCCCGCTGCTCGACAAGGGAAAGCCAGCCGGCGTCGTCGTCTGCTATTTCGGACGGGAACGTCACCTCGCCGACAACGCGATCGAGCTGATGGAGACACTCGCTCGGCAGTCGGCGCATGTGCTGGCGCGCCTGCGCCTGCAGGAGCAGCTCGCCGAACTCGCGCTGAACGACCAGCTCACCGGACTCGCCAACCGCAAGTTGCTCGAGGAGCGCCTGGACCAGACGCTCGCCACAGTGATCAGAACACAGCGTGCCGTCGCCGTGTTGTTCCTCGACCTTGACGGCTTCAAAGTCGTCAACGACGTGTGCGGCCACGTCGTCGGGGATTCGGTGCTGCAGCAGGTTTCCGAACGACTGCGATCCGTCGTCCGTACCGCGGACACGATCGGCCGATACGGTGGCGACGAATTCGTCATCATCTGTGACGACACCGACGCTGACGCCGCGATGGTCATCGCCGATCGCATCCGCGCCGTGGTTCGGGAACCTCTTGTCGGAGTGCCTGACTCCTGCCCGATCTCGGCGAGCGTCGGCGTCGCGCTGCTCGGTGCAGGCACGAATCCCGCTGTGTCGAGTGACAATGTGCTCCAACTGGCGGATGCCGCGATGTACACATCCAAGAACGCCGGCAAGGATCGCGTCACGATCGTGTCTGTGTAGTTGCATGGGACTGTGTCGCCGATGCCAGAATCCGGTTCTCGCCGGGGATAGAATTATTTTTCGCCGCCCATCCGATGGGCGGCATCAATTCGATGCGTGGAGGACTGCCCGGTGGGAACGCTGACATATGACTCGAAGGTCACCGCGAGCATTGATGACCGCATCCTTGCGCATCTGCAGGTCGTCATACTGGCCAAGCTGCGCAGGGGCGAGCCGTTCGCTTTCACCTGGAACGAGAATGCGAATGGTCTCGGCCGCACAACGATCTGGATCCACAACGCCATTTCGTTGACCTTCCAGTACTACGGCGGCAAGGTGCCGCCGATCAACTCCCGCTGGGTTCAGGCCCTCGTGCGTTCGTCGAACTCCGTCGGCGGGCTCGAGATCCTGCCGGAACCGCCCGCTCTTCCGCCCGCTGGTCCCGACGCGGGCACCGCAGCGCTGCTCTAGCCCGCAACGCTCCCCCAGCCGGCAGCGCCTCTCCAGACCGCGGCGCTTCTTCCGGCTCCAGCGGCGGTGCTACCGTCTCGATCGCTCTGATTTCGCCGGATGGGATTCCTCGACCACCCGCGGAAGTTCCTTCACCGGAATGATCACGATGTCGTCGACCTTCCAGTCGAGGGCTCTCGCTCCTTCGCGCGCCGCTTCCACGTCGGCGAGACTCACTTTGCGGCGCGAACGCGGCACGACGAACGATTCGATGTGGAAGACGTGACCCTGGTCGCGCGCGCGGGAGCCGGCATCCGCCACCCAGGGAAGCGCTCGCAGATACTCATCGACCTTGTGCACGATGGGGTGCGGTTTCGCGTCGTCGAACGTCATCGCCCTGGTGTCCATCAGGTCTTCCACGGCGGCACGGGCATTCTTCAGCCCGTCCTTGAGGATGCTGCCGGCGATGAACAGGGCTGCTGCCGCGTCCGCCCACCACAGGCCGAGTCCGATACCGCCGACGCCGACCATGGAGCCGAGTGCGGTCATCCAGTCGGCCTTGTTCATGTCGGCATCGGCATAGAGAACTTTGTCGTGCAGTTCCCGGGCCAGCTTCATCTTGGCCCGGCCGATGAAGACGGGTGGAAGCGCGATGAGCGCCATGACGCCCATCATGAGCCAGCCGAGCCAGAACACCTGCCCGAAGAGCTCGACCGAGCCGATGCTCGGGTGTTCACCCATGATCAACCCGGAGCCGGAGTCGACGATGAGGAACGTCCCCATGGTGACAAGCGCAACGGCGGCGACGAGGTGTCCAACGCCGACGGACCGGTGAAATCCGTACGGATGCTTCGGGTTGGGTTTCCGTCGAGCCAGCCGCACCGCGATGAGGAACACGATCGGGGGGATGAACGACAGCAGGTCCTCGATCCATGCCGCTTTCATCGCCTGTGAGTTGCCGAGCACCAGGAACACGAGGGTGACGGTGACCGCCAGGAACCCGATCGTGATCCACTCGAGGCGGATCGCCTTCGCGAGGGTCTCTTTCTGCCTCTGGGGCAGCGCGGTTTCACCGAAGCCGACGTCGCTCACGGGGCGCCCTCCGTGTTCAGCAGGAAGCGCTCGAGCTCGAGCAGGAACGCGTTCTCTCCCATGGGCGCTGCCATGACGTGCTTCTCCAGCCCCGTGCTCGTCGTCACTTCGGTGAACGGCTTCGTGATCGCCGACCGATCGCTCCACGGAGACTGGTCGGTGAGACCACCGATGACGAGATCGAGCGACCCCTCCTCCAGTTGCGTCATGAGGCGTTCCTCACTTCCCTCGACCCAGGCGATGTCCGCGTCGATCGAACCCGCGAACTCCTCGACCAGGTCGACCTCGATCCCGGATGCCTCACCGTCGTCGGTCATCTGGGTCCATTCCCCGTTCGGCGAGATCCCGACGCGGAGAGTTCCGCCGCTCACCCGGTCGAGCGTGCCCTCCGGATCAGCGGGAAACGTGGTCGCACACCCGGTCAGGCCGAGCGCCACCGCGAGCGCCGCGATGGCGATTTTCGAGCGGATCCGGGACATCATGAGGCAACCATAGCGACGAAGCGTGGGCGGCGAGAGCCACTTGCACCCGGGCCGTTTCTACGTCCAGAATCCGCTGTCCTAAGTCGGATCGATTGGCAAGGGCCTTGCGACGGCACGTCGCTGAGGGGGACTGTTGAACAATGGCACGATCCCAGACCCTGATGGGCCCCAGCACCTTTTCCGACCCCACGTTCAGCGCCCGCGGGCCGCTGAGCGCCCGACTCCTCGAGCTCCTCCGCTCGGCGCCAGGCGATGATGTCGACCTGCTTCCGCTCGCCGACGAAACGATCGACCGCGCTGCCCGGCTCGTGCACGACGACGACGTGCAACTCGCCCTGTTCATCCTCTACGGGCTCCACTACGGCTCCGTGGTCGACACGGATGACGCGTGGGAGTGGCATCCGTCGCTCATCGCACCGCGCCGACGGCTCGAGTCCGCATTCGAAGCCGAGCTGCGCGACAACGTTCCGATGCCGGAGTTGCCGGAGTCGACGTCGAGCGCCGTGGCATCCGCATTGTTCACTCTCACGGGCGCGGACTCGGGCCCGAGCCTGTCTCGCTACGTGGCCGCGAAGGCGACGCGCGAGCAACTCGCCGAGTTTCTCGTGCACCGCTCGATCTACACCCTCAAAGAGGCCGACCCGCACTCGTGGGCGATCCCCCGGCTGAGTGGCCGGGCGAAGGCCGCGATGGTCGAGATCCAATCGGACGAATACGGCGGCGGCCGCCCCGAGCGGATGCACGCCGCCATCTTCGCGGGAACCATGCGCGGTCTCGGACTGGATGACCGGTACGGCAGGTACGTCGACCACGTGCCGGCGGTGACCCTCGCGTCGCTCAACATGATGTCAATGTTCGGGCTCAACCGGCGGTTGCGCGGCGCTATTGCCGGGCACCTCGCTGCGTTCGAAATGACGTCCTCGATTCCCAACGGGCTGTATGCGCGCGGATTCCGCCGCAACGGATTCGGTGAGGATGTCACGTGGTACTTCGACGAGCACGTCGAGGCGGATGCCGTCCATGAGCAGATCGCGGGCCGCGACCTCGCCGGGTCCCTCGCCGAGGACGAACCGGCGCTCCTCGCCGACATCATGTTCGGTGCAGCCGCGTGCCTCACGGTCGACGGCTGGGCCGGGCAACACATTCTCGACGCGTGGACAGCGGGTGAGTCGGCGCTGCGGGTGCCGCTGGAGCCGGGAGCTGAATCGTCCACGCCCGGCGGTCACGTGGCATCCGGATCGGGGTCGTGAGTATGGAGGCAGACATGAGTGATCTCAACCGGGCAGCGCCGCAGATCGTCGCGTGCCCCAACGGACCGTTGCTCGTGCGCGGCGAGCTCGACCTCGTCACGCCGGAAGGTGATCCGATCGAGCGCAAGCGCCGCACGATCGCCCTGTGCCGGTGCGGAGTGTCGGCGATCAAGCCGTTCTGCGATGGAACGCACAAGGCGATCGGCTTCACGACCGACCCGTAGGTTTCGCAGGAGATCGCACGGTTTGCAGGAGACTTTCGCGAGTTTCCTCCTGCGAATCGTGCGATCTCCTGTTTTGCGTGTGACGAGCGGATGCCGCGCTGGCCCTACGCTGGACGGGTGACCTCGACCCAGCCGGCATCCCGCGTGCCGATCGGCGCGACCGGCCTGGTGCTCGGCGGTCTGCTGTGCCAGGAGGTCGGTGCGTCCTTCGCGGTGCTGCTCTTCCCGACCGTCGGCGCCCTCGGGATGGTCACCCTGCGGCTCGTGTTCTCTGCAATCGTGCTGCTGCTGATCTGCCGCCCACGGTTACGCGGCTACTCCCGCAGTGACTGGCTCACCGTTGCCGCGTTCGGGCTCGTCCTCGCCGGCATGAACGCGCTGTTCTACGAGGCACTCGCGCGGCTTCCGCTCGGACCCGCCGTCACCATCGAAGTGCTCGGGCCGCTGCTTCTCTCGGTGATCGTCAGTCGGCGGGCGTCGAGCTGGCTGTGGGCGGTCCTTGCCTTCATCGGTGTCGCGTTGCTCAGCCGGGGTGGACTCGAAGCGCTCGACCCGATCGGCGTGCTCTTCGCCGCGGGTGCCGGCGCGCTTTGGGCGGGCTACATCCTCATGTCAGCCAGGACCGGTGCCCGGTTCCCCAAGCTCGACGGGCTCGCGATCGCCATGTCGATCGGAGCCCTGGTGACGCTGCCGCTCGGCCTCGGCACAGCCGGCTCGACCCTGTTCAGCCCCACCATCCTGCTGCTCGGGCTCGCGGTTGCCGTGCTGTCGTCCGCGATCCCCTATGCCCTGGAACTGCTCGCGCTGCGGCGTTTGGCTGCATCGACGTTCTCGATCCTGATGAGCCTCGCCCCGGCAATGGCCGCCATCGTGGGCGCGCTGGTGCTGGGCCAGGGTCTCACCCTGGTCAGCGGGCTCGCGATTCTGCTCGTCGTCGTTGCCAGTGCTGGGGCGGTGCGATCGGCATCCGTTCACGCACGCAAGCAGGCGGGGCTCGCCGAGCCGGTCGCCTGAGGCGCGGATCTCGCCAAGCCCGATCACCGCCGGCTCACGGATGCCGCCGCGCACGATCGGCAGGAGATCGCACGATTCACAGGACGAAAGTCCCGACAACCTCCTGCAAACCGTGCGATCTCCTTTTCTGCGTGCGACCGTGACGGGGCATCCGCTCAACCCTCGCGCCCCAGAAGGACAACACGCCCAGAGAAGGACGAATGTGGCCCGACCATCCTTATCTCGCGTTTATTTCCTTCTCTCCGGCCGACGGATGCCTCGAACTGCGGATCTCGACAAGCTCGATCACCGCTGGGCCTCGATCACCGCTGGGCCTCGATCACCGCTCGACAGGCTCGATCACCGTCGAGACGCGGTCACCGACGCCCGCCGGGCCGCAGGTCGAGCCGGCGCAGCAGCTGCGCGTTGAGCGCAACGATGATCGTCGAGAGCGACATCAGCAGCGCGCCCACCGCCATCGGCAGCACGAATCCGACCGGAGCGAGGATGCCTGCTGCAAGCGGTACCGACAACAGGTTGTACCCGGCGGCCCACCACAGGTTCTGCTTCATCTTGCGGTAACTCGCCTCCGAGAGTTCGATCACCGAGAGCACCGAGCGCGGGTCATCGCTCGCGAGGATCACACCGGCGGACGCGATCGCCACGTCGGTTCCCGCGCCGATGGCGAGGCCCACGTCCGCCTGCGCCAGGGCCGGAGCGTCGTTCACGCCGTCGCCGACCATCGCGACCCGCCGACCCTCCGACTGCAACTGGGCCACGCGCGCGGACTTGTCCTCGGGCCGGACGCCGGCGAACACGCGGTCGATGCCGACGGCATCCGCCACCCTCTGGGCGACGGGTTCCGCATCTCCGGTGATCATCACGACCTGGATGCCACGCTCGTGCAGCGCCTGCACGGCAGCAATCGATTCAGCCCGCACCTCGTCGACGAGCTCCAGCGCCCCGACCACCTCACCATCAACGATCACGTGCAGCAGCGTGCCGCCGGAGGCATCCCAGGTTGAGGGCAACGGTTCAAGACCCCGCCGCTCGAGGAGGTACGGTCCGCCGACGGCAACGGATGCTCCGCCAACCGTCGCCGAGACCCCCTCGGCGGGCGATGACCGGAAGTCGGTCGCGGCTGACAGCTCGAGGTGTGATGCGGCGCGCACGATCGCGCGAGCGAGGGGGTGTTCGCTGTCGGACTCCGCCGCGGCGGCGAGCGCCAGCACCCGATCGGTCGTCCAGCCCTCGGCAGGGGACACGGCGGAGACGACGGGTTCACCGTGGGTGAGCGTTCCGGTCTTGTCGAACAGCACGGTGTTGACGGTGCGCATGCTCTCGAGGGCGAGCCGGTCCTTGACGAGCACGCCGGCGCGGGCGGCCCGCTCGGTCGCGATCGACACCACGAGCGGAATAGCGAGGCCCAGCGCGTGGGGGCAGGCGATGACGAGAACGGTGATCGTGCGGATGACGGCGTCGTCGGGGGTGCCGAGCAACGTCCACACGATGGCGGTGACCGCTGCGGCGCCAAGTGCGAACCAGAACAGCCAGCCGGCGGCGGTGTCGGCGAGCCGTTGCGCCCGTGACGATGAATTCTGCGCATCAGCGACGAGCTTGCGGATGCCGGCGAGCGCGGTCTCCTCCCCCACCGCGGTCACCCGGATGCGGAGGCCGCTGTCGGTGGCGACCGTCCCGGCGACGACGGGATCGCCGGTCGAGCGACGCACCGGCATCGACTCTCCGGTGACCATCGATTCGTCGACGTCTGCAGCTCCCTCGGCGATGTCACCGTCGGCCGGGATTCGGCCTCCCGGGCGCACCACGACAACGTCACCGACGACGAGCTCGGCCGGCGCCACCGGGACGACGGTGTCGCCCTCGACCCGCTCCGCCTCGTCGGGAATCAGCGCGGCAAGCGAGTCGAGCGCCGACGACGTCTGCGCGAGCGACCGCATCTCGATCCAGTGGCCAAGCAGCATGATCACGATGAGCAGCGCGAGCTCCCACCAGAAATCGAGCGCATGATCGAGGATGCCGCTACTCGCGCCCCACGACGCGACGAACGCGACCGAGATGGCGAGCCCGATGAGCAGCATCATCCCTGGTTTGCGGGCTTTGATCTCGTCGACCGCCCCGACGAGGAACGGTTTGCCGCCCCAGACGAACATCACGGTGCCGAGGATCGGCGACACCCAGCGAACCCATGGCTGATCCGGAAGGGGATAGCCGAGGATGTCCGCGAACATCATGCTGAAACCGACCACCGGGATGGCAAGGACGAGCATGATCCAGAACAGGCGGCGGAACTGGCCGGCATGGTCGCCGTGACCGGCATGACCGGCATGGTCGCCGTGACCGGCATGACCGGCATGGTCGCCGTGGCCAGCATGACCGGCGTGGTCGCCGTGGCCCGCATGACCGCCGTGACCAGCATGACCGGCGTGTTCGTGCACGTCGGAACCGGTGGAGTCGGCCCTGCCCGTGGCATCCGCGCTGAGTTCGTGTGATCCGTGGGAAGTTGTCATGACCGTCATCGCATACCCCCTAGGGGTATATTGGAAGGGGTCGCAGCAATACCCCCTAGAGGTATACTGGACGGAGTTCACTCGAGGAGGACCCATGCACGGCTACGTCGACAACAAGGCGGATCTGACCAAGCGCCTGCGCCGCGCCGAGGGCCAGGTGCGCGGAATCCAGCGCATGGTCGATGATGACGTCTACTGCATCGACATCCTCACGCAGGTGTCGGCGGTGACCAAGGCCCTCGAGACTGTTGCCCTCCAGTTGCTCGACGACCACCTCAACCACTGCGTCGCCGAGGCCACCCGTGAGGGCGGCCCGGTCGCCGATGAGAAGCTGCGCGAAGCATCCGCCGCCATTGCGCGGCTCGTGCGTTCCTGAAATCTTGCACCCCCGAAACCCCGCATCAAGGAGTAATGCCATGTCCACCGGACCCCTGAACGACCTCGGCCTGACGCAGAAGCGCGATACAGCTACAGCCCCGTCCGGCGGCGGATGCTGCGGTGGCGCCGGCGGCTGCATGTGTGGCGGGCACGGCTCCGGGGCGAGCGCCGCCGCGTCGTCTGCTTCGGCGTCGTCGACCTCGGTCGTCACCGAGCTCTCGGTCTCGGGCATGACCTGCGAGCACTGCGTGAAGAGTGTCACTGAGGAACTCGCCGAGATCTACGGCGTCAACGGTGTCGATGTGAAGCTCAACCCCGAGGGCGTGTCATCCGTCGTCGTGCTGAGTGAGGCACCACTCGACAAGGCGCACGTCGCCGCGGCGATCGAAGAGGCCGGTTACTCACTCTCGCCCGCACCGCTCTCCGCCGACTAGATCTGAGGAACTCACATGTCGACAGGTCCGAACAACGATCTCGGCCTCACCGCCAAGAGCGTCGCTGGCGCAGGTGCCGGATGCTGCGGCGGTGACGGCGGCTCCGGATGCGGCAGCACGAACGGATGCGGTGGCGCGTGTGGAAGTGAACCCAGCGGAGGCTGCGGAAGTGGCGGCGGCTGCGCCTGCCAGGCAGCACCGGCGCCGACCGTACGCACGGACTCCGTGATCGGCGCGCCGCGGGTGTCGAGCGCACCCCAGGCATCGTCGTCGGTGTTCGAGGTGACCGGTATGACGCGGGCGCGGTGCATCGTCACCGTGATGAACGCACTCGAGCGACTGCCGGGCGTCGAGTCGGTCGACGTCGACCTCAACAGCGGTGGCGTCTCGCGTGTCACCGTGGCGAGCTCGTGGGAACTCGATCGGGATGCAGTACACGCAGCGTTGGTCGATTGCGGTTACGCTCTCGCGACGAACGCTGTCCCGGTCGCTTCGTAGCACTCAGGCGCGCAGCGGCGCGGTGCGCCCGAACAGGGAAAAAGCGCCGAGATAAGGACGAATCAGTCGATCGCATCCTTATTTCGGCGCTTCTTCCTTGTGCCGGCGTGAGGCGGCGCGGGGCCAACGCGACCGGCGTGACGCCCGTCAGTTCAGGCCGCTGAACTCGTCCCACGCACGCTCGAATGACGCGCGGACCTCGTCGACCGTGTTGTCTGCACTGAAGTAGCCGTCGAAGATCGCCTTGTCGCCGTGCTCGGGGAAGAGCTCGTCATCCGCGACGGATCGCGCGAGTTCGCCCACGACGTCTTCACGGTCCCGCTGCTGCGCGAGCCAGGTAGCGAAGGTTTCAGTCATCGTCAGCTCTCAATCGTCTTGTCGTCACTCGGGTGGTCGGGGTCTTCCTCAGGTTCCATCGTCGATGGCTCGCCCGTGTACCCGACGGCGATACCGGTGTCGCTGTCCGGGATGGTCGAGTCGGGGCCGGGCTCGCCCGGTTCGCCCTGCATCGGATCGGTGTTGTCAGTGTTCGACATGTCGCTCCCCCTTCGTACGTGGTTGCTGGTTCCCCCACACTACGTTTCGCCCGTCCCTGCAGGACAGGGGGTTGCGCTCCGCCCCGGTCAACCCGGACTTGCCCCCAGCGGAGGCCGCTGGCTGCGGCCCACCTTGTCCCCGTGTTACAGGAGATCGCACCGTTTGCAGGTGATTGTGAGCGAAAGCATCCTGCAAACCGTGCGATCTCCTGTTTTGCGGATGCCGCGGGTCAGGCCGCGAAACCCACCGCTGCCAGCACGTCCACGAGGGTGCCGGGGTCGCCCACGTTGCCGGGAACCACCACGTAGAGGATGTCGCGTCCGTCGACGGCGGTCATCCGCCACACGGAGACCCCGGGCAGAACCTGCCCGACAACGACAGCCGACGTCGCGCCGATCCCGACCCGTGCGACTTCGGCCGAGGTGATCCCGCCCTTGGCGATCACGACATCGACGTCGGGCAGCAGGTCCCTCACGGCAGTGGTGAGCGCTCGCATGACACGTTCGCCGTGGTCGAGGGTGTTGTGGGCCGACGACCGTTCGCGCGATGTCGTCACGACGACGGGCTTCGAATCCGACACCGGACCAGCGGATGCCGCGGCGGCGTGCCCGGCGGCATCCGGATCGGAGAGCGCGGCCTCGGTGTCCAGAATGACCGGGTCGCCCCAACGGGAGGTGACCCGCTCGAGCTGTGCGGACGCACCACCGGTGTGGGAGCCGACGGCGAGGAGGGTACGGGTGCGGTCATCGACGAGCGGAGTCGCGAGCAGACCCACGCTTTCGACGCCGGCGAGCATCGCAGCGAGGGGTGCGGCTGAGCGGACGACGACCGCCCGACCCTGGCTGCGCGCGTTCCGGATCGCATCGGCGATGAGGCGGATGTCGTCGTTGGTGACGGCATCCGGAACCACGACCGAACGCGGTGGGGCAGAGACGAGGATCGACGCGAGCACGGAGGCGTCACCGCGGACCGTATTGAGGTCGATCGGCAGGCCTGTGCGGGTCGACTTCTCGGCGACGAATTCAGTGAGCACACCGCTTGCGAACGGGAACACCGGGTCGTCGGCGTACTCGGTCTCGTGGGCAGGAACGTCGGCGTCTCCGGTGCGGACGTAGTGGATCCCACCCCGCGTTGTGCGTCCACCGGCGGGGAAGGACGGCACGAAGATCATGAGGTCGTTCTCGTCGGCGAGGAATTGCTCGGTCTCGGCGAAGACGTGCCCGCGCAACGTGGAGTCGCCGCGGAGGACGAACTGCACGTCCTCCCCCAGCCGGCGCCCGGCCTCGATCGCATCATCGCGCACGCTGCGGACGAGGTCGACCGCTGTCTGCTCGTCGACCGCACGGGTGTTGGTCTGCACGTAAACGCTGGGCGCATCACGGAGCGCCTGCTCGAGCAGGTCGGCATCGCTCACCAGAAGCACGCGCACATTGCTCGCGGACTGGGTGCCGGTGGGATCGTCGTCGAGAACTACGGTTTTCATGAGCGGCTCTGCCTTGTTCGGGGGTGGGTGACGTCGGATCGAGTTTACGTGGGAGGTAACATCGGCAGCACCATGACTGATCCCATTGTTGTCACCGCCCACTTCGTTCCCGCCGACGGACACTTCGACGCTGTCTACGAGGCGCTCCTTCCCGCAATCGCCGCTGTGCACGAAGAGCCCGGCTGCATTCTCTATGCGATTCACCGCACGCCGGAGAACACCATTCTGATGATCGAGAAATGGGAGTCGGCCGAACTGCTCGACACCCACGGTGCCGGACCGGCGGTCGCCGGGCTCAACGCCTCGCTCGAGGGCAAGCTCGCCCGCCCCGCGGAGGTCACGCGGCTCGAGCCGCTTCCCGCCGGTACTGAGATCCAGGGTTCGCTCTAGCCCCTCGGATGCTCCGGCTCGCGTCGCCGGCGCGACGCAAGGAAGAAGGCGAGACAGAAGGATGCTGCGCCCCCGCGGCATCCTTCCCTGGCGCCTTTTTCCTTCTCCCGCGCGATGGCGGCCGTGGGCGACGAACGGTTAACAGGAGATCGCACGGTTTGCAGGAGAGAAGTCGCGAAAGTCTCCTGTAAACCCCGCGATCTCCTGTTTTGCGTGCGAGGGGGCCGACCGCGGGACGCGCCGCTCAGCGCGCCGAAGGCTCCCGCGTCGCTGGGGCCCCGATGGGCGCCCGGTTTGCGTGCGTCGCGAGCACGATCGCCAGAACTCCGAGGAAGATCGTGCCACCGATCCGAACGACGGAATCGATGCTGAGCAGGAGATAGACGGCTGGTTCTCCGTTCTGCATCACTCCCTGCAGGATGAACTGCAGCAGCCAGGACACGGTGAGGGCAGCGACGACCACTGCTGGTGCCCAGTTCCACGGTTTGGGCACGACGCCAGCGCGAGCGATCTGGACCGCAGCGACCACCGCGAGCGCGAATTGCACCGCGGTGTCGATGTAGCCGAACGTCACGAGAACGTCCAGCGCGATATCACCGGGAATCGCGCCCGCCAGGTCAAGCACGAGATCCACCAGCGACCAGACGGCGAGCGCCACGAGCGCTCCCGTCCCGAGCGGGCGCCGCGCCGTCACACTTCCCGCTGCCGAGAAGCCGAGCGCGAACACAACGAGTGCAGCCGCGAAGAGAACCGTGCCGAGGGTGTTCGAAATGCCGAGAAGGAATCCACCTGGCTCCAGGCCAGCGGTCACCACGTGGGAGACAAGAAGCAGCACACCACCGAGGAACCAGGTACGCCGTGGGTCGAGCGCAGCCGCTGCGGCCCCGCGGGTGTCGTCACTGAACATGGTGTTGAGCGTAGCGCTCAACCGCTACCCGCGGAGTTGCGGCGACGCCTCCACGTTCGCGTGGTCGCCGACTCCGTGCACGATCTCGGCGAGCGCATCCGTCGCCGGCACGGTCGGAACCCAGCCGAGCTCATCGCGCGCCCGCGCCGTCGACATCATGGGCACCATCGCACCCGCGTCGATCCACCCGGGGTCCGAGCCCTGGAGCCGCAGCTTCCAGCTCAGATCCGCAAGCGCCCGCACGACCCGGAGCCTCACCGGAACCCACCGAATTCCGAACGCAGCTGCCGCGGTCGGCGGGTCGATGATCGGTTCGGCAGCGATATTGAATGCGCCCGCGGCGCTGCGGTCGATCGCGCGCCAGAAGGCATCCGCGACGTCATCCGAGTGCACGACCTGCGCGATCATCTGCCGGGGCAGAGGGAGGATCGGCGTCCGGAGCCAGCGCAGCACACTCACCGGGATCAGGTGTCCGGCGAAGAGCCCGGTGATCTCTGTCGCCGCCGCGCGCTGGAACACGAACCCGGGGCGCAACCTGCTCACGATGATCGCGGGGTGGTCCTCCTCGAACCGGTCGAGCGCCCGCTCGTTGATCGCCTTGTGCCTGCTGTAGTGCGATGACGGGATGCCGCCGGTCGGCCAGTGCTCGTCGACTCGCGTCGTCTTCGGACCGGGGCTGTACGCGGCGATCGACGATGCATACGACAACTGGGGCACGCGCGCAGCAGCGACCGCCGCCAGCACGTTCTTCGTACCGATCACGTTCGTGCGCCACAACTGCGCCTCATCGTGATTCGGTTGGAGCTGCCAGCCGAGGTGGACGACGGCATCCGCGCCCGCGAAGATCTGGGCAAGCTTCCTCGGCGCCGACGGCGAGCCGATGTCGAGCGTGTGCCAGGCGACCCCACTGTACGGCGCAACGGCGAGGTCCGGCTCCCTCCTGCTGACACCGACGAGCTCCGCGGCCGTCGGCTCCGTGTGAAGTCGGCGGAGAAGAGCAGTCCCGAGGTTGCCGGATGCCCCGACGATGACAATGCGCATGAGGGTCCTCAGTGTCCGGGGAATTCATCCCAGTGATCTTGGAAGCGGGAACGGTCGTCGTCAGACATCAGTTGCGCCTGGGTTGTCCGCTGCCCGGTGCCTCCGCCTGACGCTTCGACCTCGTCGGCCTCGACAGGCACGACCTCTTCAGGCGACACGTCGAACGATGCATCCGGGGATCCGGCGGCGTTTGTACCTGGCTCGTCGGAGTCGGAGTCGGGGTGTTCGGTGTGATCAGTCATAAGTTTTCCTTGATTGCGATTCGTGGCGCCCCGCCAAGTCGCATGCAGCCTGTGGCAACCGGCTCGAACCGGCATTCCGCCTGTGACTGGGCCAGCGTACAACCGCAACATGGGGAATATGCACCCTTGCGCAAATCGGTTTTCGCGCTACACACAACAGAACGGATGCCCCGATGACGGACACAACGACCTGCCGGTCCGCAAGGGGTGACCGCTGGATCGCCCCGCGTTAATATAGGAACGACGCCGCGAAGGCGTCCCAATCGTCGAAGGAGGGTGCTGTGCCAGATGCCTTTGCCGAAGCCATGGACGCGTTGACCGGTCCAACTCCGCCCGACTCCGCGCTTGCCGAGCCCATCGCCAGCGCACTCCCGGTGTCCGGCGTGGCGATCTCGACGCTCGGCGCGTTTCTCGGCAATGAAACGGTCTCAGCGACCGACACCACCGCCGCCAGGCTCGACGAGGTGCAGTTCGACCTGGGCGAGGGCCCGTGCTGGGACGCGATCGGCCAGGGGAAGCCGGTTCTGGAACCGGACATCCGGCAGCATCCGCTGGGGCGCTGGCCCGCGTTCCTCGACGCGATCCGCCACGAGGACGTCGGCGCGATTTACGCTTTTCCGCTCTTCATCGGCCCTCTGCAGCTCGGGGCGATGGACCTGTACTCCACCGAAGCGAAGGTACTCACCGACAAGCACGCCCGCCAAAGCGCGGCCTTTGCTTCCGTGGTCAGCCGTCTCGTTCTGCACAAGGCGCTGGAACGGGCGGGCGAGGATCCCGAAGCGCTGGGCGAGACGCGGTATTCCCGGCGAACCATCCATCAGGCCACGGGTATGGTTCTCGCGCAGCTCGATCTTCCGCCGGACGAGGCCAGGCTCGTCATCCAGGCCCACGCTTTCGCCACGGGGCGCTCCGTGCAGGAAATCGCAGAAGACATCGTGGACAGGCGACTCAACTTCTCGGTGAGAGATAGTGGAATCGAGGACTCCCGATGACAACGGAGACCACACGGGAAGGGCAGCTTGTGGACGCGTTCGCCACTCTTGCAGACACGCTTGTCGCTGACTACGACGCGGTGGAGCTGCTCCAGACGCTCGTGGAGAACTGCCGCGACATCCTCGACATCTCAGCCGCCGGCATCCTGCTCGCGGACCTCGACGGAGAACTCGACGTTGTCGCATCGACGAGCGAGGCGTCGCGACTGGTGGAGGTGATGCAACTCGGCGCGCAGGCCGGGCCATGCATCGAGTGTTTCAGCACAGGCGATCCTGTATCCCTCCCAGACATTCGCGAGGCTCCTGATAAGTGGGCCCGGTTCCGCGACGGCGCTGCAGCTCAGGGATTCAAGTCGGTGTATGCCCTGCCTCTGAGGCTTCGAGAGACCACGATCGGCGCGCTCAACCTGTTGCGCACAGAGGCCGGAGAGTTGAACGAACGCGATGTGCGGGCAGCGCAAGCGCTGGCGGATGTCGCGACGATCGGCATCCTGCATGCCCGGTCCCTGCGCGAGAGCGATGCAGTACGCGACCAGCTGCAGCGTGCGCTCAATTCGCGAGTTGTCATCGAGCAGGCGAAGGGCGTTCTCTCCCAGACGCAGAATGTGACAACCGATGATGCGTTCGGCATGATGCGGCAGTACGCCCGCAACCACGGGATGCTGCTTTCGAACGTGGCCGAACAGCTGGTTCGCCGAACCCTGACGATTAGCAACTAGCCCTATCTTTGCCTTTCCGGCAGGTGTAGCGTGAAAAGACGGGTTGCTTGAATCCGCATTGCGTCCCCCAGACCCCGGGACTGCCTTCGCGACGCGAAGGTGTCAGACCAGAGGGGCATCGCCATGGAACGCATCCATTATGCGGGCAGTTCGTTCGTCACCGGCGACCGCATCGCACAAGCGCTGATCGACTACGCGCATTTCCTCACCGCGCACAATACGTCTGCGGCGGTCGACATTCCGATCCGGAAGCATGACGGCACGGTGGGGCACGCCAATTTCCTGCTGGGACCGATGAGCCAGCTGGTCTCCGAGTCCGAGGGCAGTCGTTTCGGCGAGATCCTCGATGACGAGTTGGTGCTCATGCTGCACGACCGTGCCACGGGCCGTCACGATTCGTATCCGCGACCCGTCACCACCACCGCGGAGATGTCGAACGACGCATTCTCCCTCTACAGCGACCTGGCAGAGTACGCCTGATCGCTCCCTGAACCGTCGCTGGCCCGAGAGTTCCTCCTCGTGGCGGCCGCCCCGCCTGCCACCGGTGCCGGGCCAGCGACACCTTTCTCCCCGGACCGCCGCAACGGTCCCGATCCGGCCGCGGCGCCCCCGACTCGGCCAACGAGGGCGCACATCCCAGCCACAGGTGAAACAATGGCACCGTGACCGATTACCACCCCGAACTCGACGGCTACGAGCCGAGCGATGGCAGGCCGCTTGCCTCACAGCGGCTGCTGAAGCCGGCCCGCATCCTCATCGTTCTGGGAATTCTGGGGCTCGTGCTCCCCGGCATCCTCGTCACGATGTCGACCGCGACCCAGACAGCCGAGCGCAGCTGCAGCATCGTCGTCGCGCGCGACGCCCCGTATGCGATGGGTTACGACGCCCGGTTCGAGCTTGTCGGGCCTGAGGGTCCGTCCTGGTATTGCTACGCGCTGGTTCAGGGCGAGGACGAGGAACGCATCGGCTCGCTCGGCCCGATTCCGGGGCCGCCACCGGCTCCGAACCCGGACTTCATCGACGCGTAGGACAGAATAGGGTCATGCCTGAAACCCGCCTGGTCGCGTTCGACCTCGACGATACCCTTGCTCCTTCGAAGTCCCCGATGAACCCGCGAATGTCGCAGCTTCTCGCAGACCTCCTCAAGGTCGTCCCGGTGTGCATCATCTCGGGTGGACAGTTCGCGCAATTCAAGATGCAGGCGATCGACAACCTGCCCGATGCGGGTTCGACCAACCTCGACCGCCTCCACTTGATGCCGACGTGTGGCACGCAGTACTTCCGCTTCGAGAATGACGAGTGGACGCAGATTTATGCCGAGAACCTCACCGACGATGAGAAGAGCCGCGCCCTCGCATCGGTCGAGGCCCGTGCCAAGGAGCTCGGCCTGTGGGAGAGCGAGACGTGGGGTGACATCCTCGAAGACCGTGGTTCACAGATCACGTTCTCGGCGCTCGGGCAGTCAGCCCCTGTTCCGGCGAAGCAGGCGTGGGACCCGACCGGCGAGAAGAAGAACCGGCTTCGTGAAGCTGTCGCGGGTGACATCCCGGATCTGGAGGTGCGCTCGGGCGGTTCGACCTCTGTCGACATCACCCGCAAGGGCATCGACAAGGCTTATGGAATGAAGAAGCTCGCCGAGCTCACCGGCATCCCGCTCGACGACATGCTCTTCATCGGTGACCGGCTCGACGAGAACGGCAACGACTACCCGGTGAAGGCACTCGGAGTGCGCTGCCTGGCGGTCGAGGACTGGGAAGACACGGCTCGCCTGGTGGCGGATCTGATTCCGAAGCTCGCGGCCGCTGCGGTGTGATCGCTAGACGGATGCGACCGCCTCCGTCAGCAGTCGGTCGATCGTCGCCGCGTGAAAGACTTGATCCGCAGTAATGAGAGCCAACCCCGCTACACCCGCGAGCTCTCCCAAAACGGACGTCGTGATGGTCAGGTTCCTCGTCGCAAGAGGCAGCGCCCGCTGATATACGCGTTCGCGAACTCCGGAAAGGAGCACCTCGTCGCACTCCGCGAGTAAGCCCGAAACGACGATGGTCCCCGGGTTCAGGATGCTCACCAGCTCCGCGACGGCCTCTCCGAGAACTCGGCCCGCCTGGCGCACAACACGCACCGCCGAGATATCGCCCCGCGCCACCAAATCGACAACGTCGGAGACGCTCGACACATCGAGCCCCTCCTCTTGAAGGTCGCGTACGAGCGCCCAGCCTGACGCGTACGCCTCCACGCACCCAAGGTTTCCGCACCGGCATTGTAGTGCGGCAACGTCGGTCGCAATGGCGGCACGAGTGTGTCCGATGTCGCCCGCGGCACCTTCATTGCCACGGATGATCTGTCCGTTGAAAACAAGACCGGAGCCGATGCCCGTACCCATCTTCAGGCTGATGAGGTTATCGCTGCGGTGCTGACGAGACTCGACGACGGCCCGCGCGTTCGCGTCGTTCTCGACGACCACCGCGACGCCGTAGCGCGAGCTGAACCAGCCGGCTATGTCGAAACGATCCCACCCCGTCATGATCGGCGGATTCACGACCCGACCGGCGGCGAACTCCACCGGCCCGGGAACTCCGATGCCAATCCCCCAGATATCTTCGTCGCCGCGCATTTCTTCGAACGCTGCGTGAACGTCTCCCAGCACACGGTCTGGACCTTCCCACACGTCCACAACCCGCTTCGCATGGCGTAGCGCCGTTCCGCTCAGATCGCAGACGGCAACCGTGAATCCCGAAGCGCCAATGTCTGCCGTGAGGAAGATCGCCCGCGAGGCGTTGAGCGCGAAACGGCTCGACGGCCGCCCACCGGTGGACTCCCCGCCCTTCACCGGCAGAATCAGCCCGCCAGAGAGCAGGGATGTCAGGCGCTGGTTCACTGTGGACCGCGACAGACCTGAAATCTCCATTACCTCTGTACGGCTGAGTTCACCGTGCGTGCGAAAGAGGTCCAGCACATCGCTGATGTGCGATCCGGTTTCGAGAAGTGACACAGATGCTCCGTTGCGCTGCGTGAGTGACGAGGACAGATTGAATATACCAGCGATCAAAACATTCTCAACTTTTGTGTTGCACGAATACAAAAGTTCGCGTAGTTTCTTTTCAACGGCACGCAGTGGTGCCCTCGATTGCAAGGACGAAGATGTTCAAGAAAACAGCACCGTGGACTCGGACCATGCGAGTCGTCATCCCACTCGGCGTGCTCTCCCTGGCCTTGACCAGTTGTGCTTCCGACGGTAGCGGTGGCGCCTCGGACGGGGAGGCACCGTCTTCCACCCGGATCGCCGCGGTCATCAAGGGACTAGACAATCCCTTCTTCCAGGCGATGGAGGACGGTATCAAGGACGCGTCAGGTGACGTCACTATTCAAGCTGCCGCCGACATCGGCGACACCACTGGGCAGGCCGACAAGCTCACCGCGCTCGCTGGGCAGGATTTCGGCTGCTACATCGTCAATCCGATCAGCGGATCCAACCTCATCCAGGCACTCACCCAGGTGTCGACGGCAGGCAAGACGATCGTCAACATCGACAGCCCCATTGATGCGGAAGCAGCCAAGACAGCGAACATTGACGTCGCTACCTACATCGGCACGGACAACAAGGCCGCTGGAGGCAAGGCCGGCGACTTCGTTGCCGAGCAGGTCGAGGCTGACGCCGAGGTCGCAATCATCGGCGGCATCGCCGGTGACGTGACGAGCGCAGCACGCGTCGACGGGTTCAAGGCGGCCGTCGACGGCAAGCTCACCGTGATCCAGGAGAGCGCCGCCGACTGGAAGCGCGAAGTCGCCTTAACGGCTGCCACGGACATAATCGCGGCGAATCCGAACGTCAAGGCGTTCTTCGCGGCCAACGACGACATGGGACTCGGCATCGTGAAGGCGATCGAAAACGCGGGCCGCACCGGTGAGATTGTCGTCGTCAGCGTTGACGGGAACAAAGACGCTCTTGAGTCGGTGGAGGCTGGCGGACTCACTGCGACGGTCGCGCAGTACCCCTTTGCTATCGGGTCACTCGGCGTTCAGGCGTGTGAAGTCGCAGCCGCCGGTGAAGAACTGCCGGAATCCGTCGAGTCACCGACCGCTCTCGTTACGGCCGACGTCGCAGCCGATGCAATCGAAGCGTTCCCGCAGCCGTTCGAAGAGTTCGAGAACCCGCTTCAGGACCTGCTCGACAACTGAGCTGACCCAGAAGAACCTGAGCCTCATCCAAGAATGAGGTGGTGTGCCGATCACCGACCGGCACACCACCTCCCCCGCGATTAGACACACAAGAACTGTGAGCATCATGACCAAAATCGAGGCAGAGCGACCCCCGACGATAGTCTCGTCCGTGGTCACCCAGGCCCGCCAAATCAGTTTCTGGGCTGAGAACGCAGCACCGATCGGGCTCGTCGCCCTGGTGATCGTGTTCTCGATCCTGAGCCCGAGTTTCCTTACCCTCGGCAACATTCGGGCAATGCTCGTTGCCGCTGCAATCCTCGTCGTCCTCGCGATAGCACAGGCTTTCGTGATCACCACCGGCGGTATCGATTTGTCGATTTCTGCAACCATGACCGTCGGCGCCATCGGTTTCGGTATGTCGTGGCAAGCCGGCTACGGTTTCGTCTTGTCGGCAGTCATCGCGATCTTGTCGGCAAGCTTGATTGGGCTGGTGAACGGCCTGCTCATCGCAAAAGGTAAAGTCACCGACTTCATCGCCACCCTCGGAACGCTATCGGTCGCCACCGGTCTGGCATTGATTGTCTCGAACGGCAAGCCGATCGCGGTCAGCTCCCCCGAATTGCTCGTACTCACCTCGGGCTCGCTCGGCATCTTCGGCTACCCGATCATCCTCGCGGCCATCATCGGAATCGCTGCCTGGTTCGTCATGTTCCGCACTCGCTTCGGTCTGCACGTGCAGGCCGTCGGTGGCAATGAAGAGAGCGCCATTGCCAACGGCATCAGCGCCACCAAGGTCCGAATGGCGGTGTACCTCATCGCAGCCACTCTCGCCGGCATCGCGGCGTTGCTGCTCGTCGCCCGGGTCGGTGCCGCTGAACCCGCTATCAACACCCAATATCTACTCAACTCGATCGCCGCCGTCGTGCTCGGCGGCGTGAGCCTCACCGGAGGAAAGGCGAAAATCGTCGGTCCGATCATCGGCGCGCTCTTGCTCACCGCACTGACCAACGGACTCACTCTCCTCGGTGTTTCGCAGTTCTACCAGCCCCTCGCCGTCGGACTCGTTGTCGTCCTGGCCGCCCTACTCACGAGGTTCCAGAAGAAATGACTAACGCAGACTTCATTCTCACCGCAGACAACATCACCAAATCGTTCGGGGGAGTCCACGCCCTCAAAGGCGCCTCGATCGGGATGCGGCGCGGTGAAATCACCGCTCTCATCGGCGACAACGGGGCTGGCAAGTCGACACTTGTGCGCTGCCTCTCCGGCATCCACCGCCCCGACACCGGAACGATCACTCTCGATGGAGAGGACGTCACCTTCGAGACCCCGAACCTGGCGCGCCAGCACGGCATCGAAACGGTGCACCAGAACCTTGCCCTCGTTGAAGAACTGGCCGTGTGGCAGAACTTCTTCCTCGGCCGGGAACTCACTAAAGGCGCTGGGCCGTTCAGGACTCTCGACCGCAAGAAAATGAAATCCACCGCGAATGATCTACTCAACAACCTCTCGGTCAACGCGCCGGCCGTTACGAGCAAGGTTCGCCGGCTGTCCGGTGGTCAACGCCAGGCGGTCGCAATCGCCCGCGCTGCCGGCTGGGGCAGCAAGATCGTCATCATGGACGAGCCGACCGCCGCGCTCGGCGTTCAGGAGACCGCACGAGTGGAGAACGTCATCAACACGCTTCGCGACTCAGGCGTGGCCGTGCTATTGATCAGCCACAACTTCGAGCAGGTCATGCGGCTCTCCGACCATATCTGGGTCATGCGTGCGGGCCTCGCAGTCGCAGAACGCCGTTCGTCGGAGACCAGCGGTGACGAGCTGGTCGCCCTGATCACTGGCGCGAAGGCGGCGTAGTGCATACCGGCATCCGCTCGTCGTCCACCGGGAACCCGATCGGCATCCACGCCGGCGTGTGGGTCAGTGACTGGGCTCCGGAGTCCGCCGAATACGCTATTCGAGAGAGTGCGAGGGCGGGGTTCGACCTGATCGAAATTCCCCTGAGCGATCCGCGAACCACCGACCTCGCGCTGACTCGAAACTTGCTGGCGGAGCACGGTCTCGGAGCAGTGGTGTCTCTCGCTCTCGGCGAACGACACGACATCAACACCGACGATCCGGAGACCTCAGCCCGCGGTGAAGCGCTGCTCAAGGATGCAGTCACCTTCGCCTGCGGGATCGGTGCGACTTACGTCGGTGGCGTCCTCTACTCGAAGATGGCTAAGTACCGTCACGCGAGCAGCACGGCTAGCCGTGAAAATTCGCTCTCGGTGTTGCGTCGGGTGGCAGAGATGGCTAACGGCGAGGGTATTCGTCTGGGCATGGAGTACGTCAACCGATACGAAAGCAACCTGCTCAATACGGCGCGACAGACGGTCGAGTTCATCCGCGAGCTCGGTGCGCTCAATGTGCTCCTGCATCTCGACACCTTCCATGCGAACCTGGAGGAGAGCGATCAGGCCTCGGCTGTCCGCGACGCTGGCGAGTTGCTCGGCTATATCCATGCAGCTGAGAGCCACCGGGGTTACCTGGGGTCCGGCAGCATCGACTGGCCGGGTTTCTTCCGGGAACTGGCGCACAGCGGTTACACGGGACCGATCACTTTCGAGTCTTTTTCAAGCGATGTCGTCGGGTCGAAGACCGCAGAAAATATCGGGCTGTGGCGCAACCTCTGGGCCGACCCCGTTGATCTTGCCCACAGTGCTCACACCTTTCTCCGCTCCGGCCTTGAGGTGGCTCATCGGGCTCACGCCGGGGCATCCGACAACTCACTTCTCTCTACTCACTAAGGAACGCCATGACTATCAACAAACTCGGTGTGCACGCCCTCGTTTTCTCGGGCGGAACAACCCCGGACGAAGTAACCTACACAGTTGACCAAGCGAAGAAGGCGGGCTACGACATACTCGAGATGTCGCTGCATGACGCCGTCAACCTCGACGTCCCCTCCGCGAAGTCGGCCCTGGACGCAGCTGGAATGGACATCGTTTGCTCGCGTGGGCTCGCTTTTGATGCTGATGTCTCGAGCAGCGACTCAGCAGTAGTCGCCCGCGGAGCGAAATTGCTGCAGGATTCACTGCAGATCACCGCAGACCTGGGCGGCACTCACTTCACCGGCGCGCTGTACAGCGCTTTAGGGAAGTACGGCCAGCCCTTGAGCGCCGCAGGCCGGGCCAATGTCGTCGCTGTGTTGCAGGATCTCGCTAAGGAGGCACAGACGAAGGGCATGACGCTCGGTTTGGAGGTCTGTAACCGGTACGAGACCAATGTGATCAATACGGCCAGCCAAGCCCTGACGCTCGCCGATGACATCGGTGAGGACAACGTCTTGATCCACTTGGACAGCTACCACATGAACATCGAGGAAGATGACTTCGTGCGACCGATCCTGCTCGCCGGATCTCGCCTCGGTTACATCCACGTCGGCGAAAATCACCGCGGCTATCTCGGTAGCGGCCACCTCGACTTCACCTCTTTCTTCCACGCCCTCGCGCAAGTCGAGTACGCGGGAGCCATTACGTTCGAGTCGTTCTCGTCCGCCGTCGTCTCGCCGACCCTGTCCAACGACCTCGCCATCTGGCGCAACCTGTGGAACGACGGTCCCGGTCTTGCAAAACACGCACACAACTACATGAGCACCATGCTCGAAGCCAACCGTGGCGACCTCTAAGCACAAAGACAGCGACGCTTTCGCCCAGCGCGCGCTCAACCTGATCGGCTCCGAGCGCCGCGTGCTGCTCGGCATCACCGGCAGCCCGGGCGCGGGTAAGACGACGATCGCCCGCACGCTCGTCGAGCGCATCAACGAGCTGAGCGGGGCGGATGCTGCGGCACCGGTCGCCTCCTATCTCCCGATGGACGGATACCACCTGGCGAACGCAACACTCGACAGACTCGGTATCCACGACCGCAAGGGGGCGATCGACACCTTCGACGGTTGGGGATTCGTCTCACTGCTTCGACGGGTGCTCACCGAAACCGATCATGACGTCTACGCGCCGAGCTTCGATCGTCGAGTGGATGAGGGAATTGCGGCGGAAATCGCTGTGCCGGCATCCGCCCGCATCGTCGTTGCTGAAGGGAACTACCTCCTGATCGACCAGCAACCGTGGTCTCAGATCGCTCCCCTGCTGGCCGAATCGTGGTTCTGTGAGACGTCCGAGGCGGAACGCCTGCGGCGGCTGGTCGACCGTCATGAACGCCACGGTCGCTCCTCGGAGGCAGCGGAGGCGTGGGCGCGCACGGTCGACGGCACCAACGCCGCGCTCATCGAGCCCTCTCGAGCCCGCGCAACGCTCACGATTTCGGGAGTGAGTTCCACCATCGTCTGACGCACTCCGCCCGTTGCCGCTGGTGCACACGAGCACTACGCTCGCGATCGCCCAAACTTTTTTTCGCCGACGATGTCGATCCGGCGCGATCCCGTTCGACGCGATAGTGAAGGGACGCATGGGGCGCCCCTCGACAACGGAGGAAACATCATGAAGTACATGCTGATCATGCGATCGACGGATGCCGCCAAGGAGGCATACGAGAACATCGATTTCGAGCAGATCATCAACGCGATGGGTGCGTACAACGAGTCGCTGATGAAGGCAGGGGTGATGCTCGCCGGCGAAGGCCTCGCCGATGACCTCAGTGACGCGTTCGTCGTCGACTTCTCGAGCGACACCCCCATCGTCACCGACGGCCCCTACGGCGAGACGCACGAGCTGTTCAACGGCTTCTGGATCCTGCAGGTGGGCAGCAAGGAAGAAGCCATCGAGTGGGCAAGCCGCTGCCCGCTCGGCCCCGGGTCGAAGCTCGAGGTTCGCCGGGTCACCGACGAGAGCGACTTCGCGGACTACGCCGACAACGAGTACATCAAGAAAGAAGAAGGCTGGCGCCAGGAGCTCGGTACGGCCTGAGACCGGACGTTCCCGCGGGAGGGCCGGAGGCATCCGTGACTGACATCGACAGCATCCGCCGCACCGTCGATGCCATCTGGCGCATCGAGGGCCCACGCATCGTTGCGACGCTCACGAGGATGACGGGCGACGTCGGGCTGGCGGAGGATCTCGCTCAGGAGGCCGTCGTCGACGCACTCAAGCAGTGGCCGGAGTCGGGCGTCCCGCGCAACGCGGGCGCCTGGCTCACTGCTGTGGCCAAACGCACCGCGATCGACGGCTGGCGGAGGCGAGCGCGGCTCGATGAGCGGTACCGGGCGATCGCCCACGACCTCGAGCAGGCGAGCGAGGAGGAGTGGCAGCCGATCGACGACGACGTGCTGCGGCTCATCTTCACCGCGTGCCACCCCGTGCTCTCCCGCGAGGCGCAAGTCGCGCTGACCCTGCGGGTGGTCGGCGGTCTCACCACGGAAGAAATCGCACGGATGCTGTTCGTCCCGGTTGCGACGGTGCAGCAGCGCATCGTGCGGGCGAAGAAGACCCTGTCTGCGGCGAAGGTTCCGTTCGAGGCACCGGAACCGAACGAGTGGCCGGCGCGGCTCGGCGCTGTGCTCGGTGTCGTGTACCTGCTCTTCACCGAGGGCTATGTGGCGACAAGCGGCGACCGGTGGCTCCGCATCGAGCTCGCCAACGAAGCACTCCGATTGGGGCGCGTCCTCGCAGGACTGCTCCCCCGCGAACCCGAAGTGCATGGGCTGGCGGCGTTGATGGAGTTCCAGGCGTCCCGGTTCGCCGCCCGCACCGCGCGGGACGGCACGCCGATCCTGCTCTCAGATCAGGACCGCTCCCGCTGGGATCGTGCCCAGATCGAGCAGGGTCGTGCTGCTCTTCGACGAGCGGATGCCCTCGGTCGCGGGAGAGGAAGCTACGGCCTGCAGGCGGCGATTGCGGAGCAGCATGCCATCGCACCGAGCGTCGGCGACACCGACTGGGACCACATCGTTCTTCTCTACGAAGCACTCGGCCGACTCAGTCCGAACCCGGTGGTGGACCTCAACCGCGCGGTGGCGGTGTCGATGGCGACGGGGCCGGCGACCGCGCTGCAGATCGTGGACCAGCTCGTCGCGGCTGGGGCGTTGAACGGCTCCCACCTGCTGCCGAGCGTGCGGGGCGAGCTGCTCGCACGGTTGGGTCGCGCCGAGGAGGCGCGGGCGGAGTTCCTTACGGCCGCGGCGCTGACCGGGAACGAGCAGCAGAGCGCGGTGCTGAGGGCCAAGGTGGAGGCCTTGGGCAGCTGAGCGAATCGAGATTCCACTCGTGGCCCCAACATCGAGATTTTGGGGCCACTACTGGCATCTCGGTGGGGATACCGCGAGCCTCAGACCTAGAGCCTCTGAACGAAGCCCACCACAGCGAACGTGATCGGCACCAGAACCGTGACGAAGAGCGCAGCCAGCACCATGCCAACGACTGCGAATGCACCGGCTACAGGCTCGGTGGCGTTGATTCGCGCCGTCCCGATGGCGTGCGCTGAGACACCCATCGCGAGCCCTCGCGAACGCGCGTCGTCGAACCGCAGGAGCCGCAGCATCCCCGGCCCGGCTGTCGCGCCGAGAATTCCCGTCAGGACGGCGAGCACAGCAGCCATCTCGCCCGATCCTCCCGACAACGTTGCAACGCCGAGTGCCACGGGAGATGTCGCCTGTTTCGGTGCGACCGAGAGGATGGTCTGCTCGCTCCCGCCCAGGGCAAACGCCAGTGCAACCGTGACAACGACACCGACGAGGGACCCGAGCCCGACGGCAAGGATGATTGCGCCGGATGTGCCCTTGAGAAGCCGCCGGTGTCGAAACGGAGGTGCTGCGAGCGCCACGACGGCGACGCCGAGCACGGGAGCGAAGAACGCTCCGCCGACCATGTACTGGCCGTAGTCGATCCGCGCGATGAGCAGCAACGTCACGATGGCAGCCGAGGCCCACAGGATCGGGTTCGCCCAGGCGGGATCACGCAGGACTCGGGAGAACAACACCGCCAGGGCGAAGCCGACGACCGTCACCGCGATGCCGAACACCGGCGATGCGAGGAACTGCTCCCACATGCCCGTCACCCCTTCCTCCGAATTCGCCCGAGCAGGTACTTCGCGGCGAGCGCTGTGACGAGGATCGTCGCCAGCCAGCCGCCGACCACCGCGGTGATCAGGGCCGGAGCATCGCGCACCACCTCGGGAATGTGCGCGACAATGCCAACGGCCGCCGGAACCAGCAGAAATGGGATGAGCGACACCAGCTTCTCGGAGATCGGCACGACGATACGGTCCGAGATCTGGGCCGGCTGGAGGCAAAGAACCACGAACATGATGACCATTCCGATCACCGACCCCGGCACAGGCAGGCGCAACCATCCGGCGAGAAACTCACCCGACGCGTAGCAAGCGATCAGGAGCAGGATGCCGGCTGCCGCACGGGCGACGGTTCGAACCCGTTCACGCGGTTGCCGGCGCTCCTGCACCCGTGCTGTCGGCGCCTCGGGTGGGGTCGGCGCAGCAACCTGCCGCCGTACCCCTCCCCCAGTCACCGTTACCCCTCGTCGTAGATCAGGAGATCGTCAGTGTCGTCCACGACACCGCCGGCAGAGTGATGGTCAACCGACCGTCTTCAACCGTCAGCTCTTCATTCGCCCGCGGAACGACGCGCTCCGGAGCCTCGAGGCTGTTTGATGCGTAGACGTCGTCATCCGTCAGTGTCGTCGCGGTCACGGACTTGCCATCCACGAGGGCACCGAGGTCGATCGTCACCGTTGCCGATTCGTCGGCGCCGCGGTTGACGAGGAACACAGCCGCAGCGCCCGTTTCGGCGTCGTGGGTGGCGATGGCATCCACGCGGTTGACCGTTCCGTACTTCTCGGTTTCGTAGGTGTCGCTGCTGAGGTTCAACCGCAGAACCTCTCCAGTGGCCAGTCGGGATGCCTCAGCGAACGGGTAGAAGATCGTCTGGCGCCAGGCTGCACCACCCGGTTCGGTCATGATCGGGGCGATCACGTTGACCAACTGGGCGAGGCTGGCGGATGTCACGCGGTCAGCGTGCTTGAGAAGCGAGATGAGGAGGCTGCCGAACACGACGGCATCCGCCACCGAGTACTGGTCCTCGAGCAGCCGGGGTGCGTAATGCCAGTCGGTTGCGTTTCTCGGCTTGTCCTCGGTGTGCCAGCGCTTGTTGTACCAGACGTTCCACTCGTCGAACGAGATGTTTATGGTCTTGTCGCTCTTCAGCGCGGCCTTGACGTGGTCGATGGTGGCGACGAGCGACTCGATGAACTCGTCCATGTTGGCGCCCGACGCGAGGAAGCTGTCGAGGTCGCCGTCGAGTTCTTCGTAGTAGGCGTGGGCGGAGATGTAGTCGACGTGCTGGTACGTGTGGTGGAGTACGACGCGTTCCCACTCGGCGAACGTCGGCATGATCGGCTTCGAACTGCCGCACGCGACAAGCTCGAGGGTGGGATCCATCTGACGCATGGCGCTCGCGGTCTTCGCCGCGATCTTTCCGTAGTCATCTGCGCTCACATGGCCGAGCTGCCACGGGCCGTCCATCTCGTTACCGAGGCACCACATCCGGATGTTGTGCGGCTCGGGGGCTCCGTTGGCCACGCGCTGGTCAGACAGAGTCGTGCCCTCCTTGATGTTGGAGTACTCGAGCACGTCCAGAGCTTCCTGCACACCGCGGGTGCCGAGGTTCACCGCGTACATCACCTCGCTGCCGGCTTTGTCGGCCCAGCGTGCGAACTCATCGAGACCGAACTCGTTGGTCTCGAGCGAGTGCCACGCCAGATCCACGCGCCGTGGCCGCTCCTCCTTCGGGCCGACCCCATCTTCCCAGCGGTAGCCCGAAACGAAGTTGCCTCCCGGGTAGCGGATGGCACTCACGCCCAGTTCCTTCACCAGCTCCAGCACATCGCCCCGGAAACCGTCTTCGTCGGCGGTGGGGTGCCCCGGCTCGTAAATCCCGGTGTAGACGCAGCGTCCCAGGTGCTCGACGAAGGAGCCGAAGAGCCGGCGTTGAACGGGACCGATCGTGAATCGAGGATCGAGGTCGATGTGGGCGTGCGCCATGGAGGAGTCCTTACGTGTGGGTGCGATCAGAGAGGAGAGAGTGGGTGCTACTTGAGGCTGCCGAGCGAGAGCCCGCCCTGCCAGTAGCGCTGGAGGAAGACGAACGCCAGGATCAGCGGGATGACAGACACGAGCGCGCCGATGACGATGAGGTTCCACAGCTGCTGGCCACCGCCGGCTGCGGCGGAGAGCTGGAGCCACTGGCCGAGGCCTACCGTCACCGGGAACAGCTTCGGGTCGGAGAGCACGGCGAGCGGGAGGAAGTAGTTGTTCCAGGTCGCGACGATCGAGAGGAGCAGAACGGTGGCGATCGCCGGTCGCAGCAGTGGCAGAGCGATGCTGAAGAAGATCTTCGCGTCGCCGGCGCCGTCGATACGAGCCGCTTCGATGAGCTCGTCCGGCACGGCATCCTGCGCGTACACCCGCATGAGGTACACACCGAACGGGCTGAGCAGCGACGGGAGAATCACCGCCCAGATCGTGTTGTTGAGACCGATTGCGCTGAACAGCACGAAGGTGGGAAGCACCAGTGCGGTGACGGGGACCATGACCGACCCCAGCAGCAGAGCGAAGCTGACATTGCGACCGCGGAAGGCGTACTTCGCGAATCCGTAGCCGGCCAGGACGGCGAGCACGGTTGCCCCGACGCCTCCGGTGAGGGCGTAGAGGAAGGAGTTGCCGAGCCACTGCAGGTAGATGCCGCCGCTCTGGTTGAAGAGCTGTGCCAGGTTGCCGAAGAGGTCGATGTTCTTGTCGAACCAGAGCGAGCCAGCCGAGCCGTTGAACAACCCGTTGACGGTCTTCGTGCTTGCAACGATGAGCCACCACAGCGGGACGAGGAAGTAGAAGCACATCCCGATGAGCACGATGCTGCGGAACAGGGGCCGGCGTTCGCCGACTTCGCGACGTGGACCGGACGCAGCAGCCGCCCGGCCGGCCTTGGGCGTCGAGGGAACCAGTGTTGTTGCCATGATTACAGTCCGCTCCTCTTACGAGTGGAAACAAGGAAGATGTACGACCCGATGAACACGATGATTCCCAGGGCGAAGGAGATCGCTGACGCGTAGTTGAACTGGGTGTACGAGAACGCCAGGTTGTAGGCGTAGATGTTCGGCGTGAATGACGCGTCGATCGCTCCGGAGGCGATGCTCTTGAGGATGTGCGGTTCGGTGAAGAACTGCAGCGTGTGGATCAGCGCGAAGACAAGGATGAGGACCAGCGAGGATGCGACCATCGGCACCTTGATTCGCAGGGCGATCTGAAGCTTGCTGGCACCGTCGAGTTTCGCGGCTTCGTAGAGTGCTGGATCGATGCCCTGCAGCGCCGAGTAGATGATGATCATGTAGTAACCGGCCCACTGCCAGCTCACGATGTTGATGAGGCCGAAGAAGATGCCGTCCGGCGAGAGCAGGTTGGGGGCGACGAGTCCGAAGAGACCGAAGATCTCAGCACCCGGGCCGAAGCTCGGGCTGTAGAGGAAGCCCCACATCAGGGCGCCGATGACGACGGGCACCGCGTAGGGAATGAAGATCAGGACACGCGAGATGCGCGCGAGGCGGGTCGTGAGGCTGTCGATGATGAGCGCAGCGATGAGCGACACCAGCATCTGGACCGGGATGACCACGATAGAGAAGAGAACGACGAAGCGCGCACCTTCGAGGAACAGAGGGTCGGAGAACGCCCGTACGTAGTTGTCGAACCACGTGAAGGTGTTTCCCTGGGCGAGCGTCTCGGTTTGAAGGCTGAGCCAGAAGGCGTAGGCGAGGGGCAGGATGAGGAGGGCGACGAACACCACACCGAAGGGTGCGACGAAGGACCATCCGATGAGGTTGCGCCGACGGGCGACCGTCGGGCGCTTGCGGTGCTGTTTCGGCTTTCCGGGCCTTGCGGCGCCCGGAGCGTTCGTTGCTTCAAGAGTGTGAGACACGATGAGCGTTCCTAGCGTGGGGGTCGGGGCGGCAGTGTGCCGCCCCGACCGGTACGGATATCTAGCGGACCGTGAAGCCCTGCTGGGTGGCGTAGTCGCTCAGCAGCGACTCGAGGGACTTCGCGGTTTCTTCCGCGCTTGACTTGCCCTGAACCATGGATGCCAGCTCTTCGTTGGTCTTGTCGTAGACGAAGTTCTGGAAGGGCGTGTTCGTGAAGCCCTTGTAGCCATCTGCCGCGTCGACGAAGACATCCTTGTAGATTGTCTGTCCGCCGAAGAACGGGTGCTCGTAGTTGGTGAAGTAGTCAGCTTCGAGGGCGGGCTTCCACAGCGGGAAGAGGGTCGCCTCTTCGATGCCGATCTTCCACGCCTCATCGGTGCCGAAGATCTCCATGGCAACCTTCGCGGCGAGCTCAGGGTTGGCCGCCTGCTTGGTCACGGCGAAGGTCGAACCTCCCCAGTTGACGTCGACCGGGTCGGAAGCATCCCACTGCGGCAGCGGTGCAGCCTGCCACTTACCCTCAGGAACGCCGCCTTCGACAAGACCCTGGAGGTAGCCGGGGCCCCATGCTGCCGCGATGTACGTCGCGTAGGTTCCGTCGAGCATGCGGGCGTTGTCTTCGGCGGTCGTACGGTCGTTACTGCTGACGAGTCCTTCGTCGACGAGCGCCTCCCAGTACTCCAGCACCTCGATGACCTCAGGCGAGTCGAGGTTGATCCCGATCGACTCCGGGTCAGTGGCGTCGTACTCATAGGGTTCGGCGCCATTCTGTGCGAAGAGCGACTGGATGTACGCCTTGCCGTTCGTCGGGAAGTTGGTGATGTATCCCTCGTAGCCGTTCGCCCGGAGCTGGCGGCCTGCTTCAGCGAATTCCTCCCACGTGGTGGGCACAGCAACGCCGTACTGCTCGAAGATGTCTGAGCGGTAGAGCATGCCCATCGGACCACCGTCGACGGGGATGGCGAAGACGCCGTTGTCGTTCGATACGTCGGACCAGGCGCCTTCGGTGTAGTTCTTCTCCACGTCGCCCGCACCGTATTCGGTGAGGTCGAGGAAGGCATCCTGGAGCGTGTAGCTCGGCACGATCGCCGCTTCGATCATGACGACGTCGGGTGCTCCGCTGCCGGCTTTGAGCGCGGTGTTGAGCTTGGTGTACTCGTCAATGTTGACGCCGGCGTTGTTCCAGCAGACCTGGACATCGTCGTGCGTGTTGTTGAACTCGTCCACGACCGATTCGAAGGCCGGGTACCAGGCCCAGAGGAGAACCTGCTCTGCCTCTTCGTTGACGATCGTGTTCGTGCACGAGAGGTTCCGGTCAGCGGTGCTTCCTCCTCCTTCTCCTGCGGTGGATGCACAGCCTCCGAGCCCGAGGGCGAGGGCGGAGATTGCGGTGAGAGCTGCGACTTTGCGTTTCACATCATGTCCTTTCAGCGACATTGCCGATGGTGCGAGGGTGAACTCATCCTGCACGAAATTGCGAAAGTATTGCAAGCAAATACTTTAGATATTGCAGTTTGGCCGATATGTTCGACGACATGGCTTCCTTTTCTGACTCGTCGACGGTCTCTGCGGTCGAGCGTGTCTACCAGCAGATCCGCAACCGCATCCTCGAGGGAACACTCGAGGAAGGCTTCCCCGTGCGGGAGCGCGATCTTGCTGCTGATCTGGGGGTGAGCGTCACTCCGGTGCACGAAGCGCTGGTGCGACTCGCCGCTCAGGGACTGGTGGTGCTGCACCCCCGGCGCGGTGCTGTCATCACACCGATCACCGTCGCCGAGGCCGATGCCGTTCTTGAGACACGCAACCTCGTGGAGGGCTACGCCGGGGAACGCATCGCCGCACTCGCCGATGTGCGACTTACGGACCTGGACGCCCGGCTACAGACGAACCTCAATGAGCAGCGGGCAACGTTCGATCCCCTGGATCCCGCACGATTCCTCGAACTGGATGCCGAATTCCACGGCATCATCGTGGGCGAAACTCACAACCCGATCCTGTCCAACCTTCTGTGGACCTCGGGTGACAGACTGCACCGTGTGCGCGTTCGTGCACTCCGTCGAAACGCCACCCTGCAGGAGCAATGGTTCGATGATCACCGCCTCATGCATGAGCACCTGGCGAAGCGTGACACCGGTGCGTACCGGGAGCAGCTCCGTCAGCACCTCGACATCACGGGACGGTGGGCGAGCGTCTGATCACGCCCCCGTGCGCTGACGGCCAGCCTCACCAAAAGTACGGCCGTCAGCCTCACCGGAAGTACGGCCATCCGCCTCACCGGAAGTACGGCATCCGCTTCACCCACGGCGGCGGGATGCTGATCGGCTTGCCGTTCACCATCTCGATCTTCCACTCCGAGGCGTGCATCTTGTGATGGTCGTACCAGCAGAGGATCACCCCGTTCGACACATCCGTCTCGCCGCCGTGTGACCAGGGAACGACATGGTGCACCTCACACCCGCTCGCCGGGACGTCACACTCAAAGCAGGTGGGACCATCTCGGGCGATGATCGCCAGTTTCTGCCGCCTGCTGAACGGACGTCGCGAGCGACCAAGACGGAGAACGTCGCCGTGGGCCCCGAGCCCCACCGGCTGGGTGCCTCCATCACACAGGATCTGTTCGATCGAGGAGTAGGGGATCCGGTCCGCTACGCCGACGACCGCTCCCGTGCCCTGCTTGTTCTCGAGCACCTCCGCCGAGACGGTGACCAGCACCGTCGGCGCCGACCCGCTGATGGTCGGCACATCGCCCGATCTCGCCAGCGAGTCGATCATCGACGCGAAGATGTCCGCTCTCTGCTGACCCGGAGTTCGGGAATCCTTTGGCCGGCCTGGAGCATCTGTGTCGTGAAGCTTTTGTTCCTCGTCTTCTGTCAGGCACTGGGGCGCAGTCCGCGGCGTGAGCATCGCGTCGAACAACGTGTGCAGCTTGGCGGCGACGTCGACGGTCAGTTTGCCCCCAAACGGCACCACACCGTTTTGCGCAACACGAGACACCCAGAGGTCACGCTTCGAGAACGCCTCGTCTGCCCGCGGTTCGATGCCGTTCGGGTCGAGGGCGTCTCGCCATAACCGGGCCTGCCCGGCAACGAGATCTGCCGGCAATGCCAGGCCTTCGGACACCGCCTCACCCGTCGCCTGCCCCACCAGCGCCTCTTCGGCTGCTGTCAGCAGATCCAGATCGGCCCGGGGAGCGGCGAGGCTGAGTTCGCGGGTGATCGCCTCGGCGGCATCCATCCCGATCAGCCCTGCGGCGAGCGCCTCGCCGACCCGCGGGAACAACGCCGGCAACGGCAACCCCGTATCGGCCACCCTCTGACCCGTCAGCGCACCCACCCGGATGTACCGCGATGCCGAACGCGCCGACACGCCCGTGACCTGTTCCAGCAGTTGCGACGCGCGGCCGAACCCGTGCCGGGCGGCAAGGCCACTCGAGCCGAGCGCACGATCCGAGCGGCTCGCGACCTCGTTACTGCACGCGATCAGAACAGCCTCGGCCCTCCGCAGTACGCCTGCTGCATCTGCCGTGAGTGCCAGGAGTTCGTCGGCACTGAGACCAGCCAAAGTGGTGAGGTCGGCATCCAACGGCGACGCACCCGGACCGCCCGCGCAGGACGCGGCACCCGGAGAGATTGTCTCCGGAAATCCACCGCTCGCCTGGCTGTTCATACCCCCAGTGAACACCCCACCACCGACATTTGCGCGTGCCAAGACCGTCGAGAAAAGGCCGATGGGGATAACTATCCGAGAAAACTTAACTGTGGAGGAATCGCCGTGACAGGCTTGTGAAGAGCAGGGTCGAAGCAGCGTACGAGCACCGTCAGAACAGAGTCAGAGCTGGGTACCTTCGGCGACAGTTCGCAACCGTTCTGAGTCGATGATCGAGGTCCAGCCCCGCCCAGTGGCGATCACTCCGTGAGATCGCAGTCGGCTGACCACCCTGCTGGCACTTTCGATGGTGGTTCCGGTCATCGCCGCTAGATCGGCCCGACTCAGAGAGACACGCACCGATCCGTCCACTGCTGTGCACCCGAGTTTGCTCACGAGCGACAACAGGGCAGCTGCCACTCGTTGTTCGACCGTGTCCGCCGACAACTGACGGATGACGCGGTGCGACTGCTCGAGTCGGGCCGCCAGATCTTCGACCACGGCAAGCGCCACTTGCGGATGCCGCGCCAAGACCCGGTGAAAGTCGGCATTCGAGAGCGTCAGGACACAGGAGCGAGTCAAACTCTGGGCTGTATCTGTATAGCGACCGGAGCCCAGGGACCGGAGGGTGCCAAAACTATCGCCTGGGCCGACGAGATCGACCACCACATCGTGACCTGACGCAGACGGCCGGAAGACCTTTGCCCGGCCCGATGCCAGAACGTGGAGCTCTGACCCATCCTGCCCGGCCTGGTAGATGGAGTCGTCTTCGTCGTGCCAGCGCACCTGCATCAGAGCGTTGACGTCGGCGACCTCATCGATTGTGAGGCCGGCGAAGTAGGGAACGTGGGTGAGCACATGCATCCGAACGTCGACGGAGCAGGTGCGGACAGCATCCGTTTCGGGGCCAGGAGCATGGGCAGACATGCCTTGAGGCTATCAACCCGTCTCCACCGGTCTTTCGCTACTTGATGTAGATCAAGGCGCGAACGGATCGAGCGCGGTTCACTGATTAGACAACGCTTCATCGAGAAGGACGAGGACATCACATGCGCACCGTCAAGTTTGAGACCGAACCGTTCACGTGCCCGTCGTGCGTGAAGAAGATCGAGTCCGTCGTCAGCAAGAAGGACGGAGTGGACTCGACCCAGGTCATGTTCAACTCGAACAAGGTCAAGGTCGCCTTCGATGACTCCAGAATCAGCGCGGACGACATCGCCAAAACCATCACCGACCTCGGTTATCCCGTACTGGCCCAGAAATAGCCAGCAACACGAATCTCACGAACCAGCGAAAGGCACTTCCATGGACCACTTTCTCCACTTCACCATGCCCGATATCGCCACAGAGAACACTGACTTCAGGCGCGTGCTGTGGACCGGCGTCCATAGCCAGCTCGTGATGATGACAATCCCACCGGGCGGCGAGATCGGCGACGAGACCCACGAACACACCGACCAGCTGCTCAGCTTCATCAGCGGCACGGGTGAAGGCACCGTCGGGGGCGAGAAGCACCGTCTTGACCCCGGCGACGTCTGCGCTGTTCCCGCGGGCACCCGACACAACTTCGTCAACACCGGCGACGAGCCCCTCGTTCTCTACACCGTCTACAGCCCACCCGAGCACGCCGTCGGGGCCGCGTACGCGACAAAGGAAGAAGCGGATGCCGCGGAGGAATCGGGGCAGGACGAACCACCCACCCGATAGCCCGCCACCACCCAACTGAACAAAGGATCGTCGTGACCGGAAAAGTGAAGGCACAGATCGCCGCCGTCAGCGGTGGGTTGCTCCTGCTCGCCGTCGTGCTCCATCTCATGGAGTGGGTCGTCGCTCGGGACACGGCGCTCTTCATCGCCAGCGTCATCGCCGGAGCACCGACAGCGATCAGCGCCTACAAGGCAGCCAAAGCCAAGGCATTCAGCATCGATTTGCTCGTGACGATCGCCGTAATCGGCGCCCTCGTCATCGGCGAATATGTCGAAGCCGCCGTCGTCTCGTTCCTCTTCGTCTTCGGGGCGTACCTCGAAGTGCGAACCCTGGAGAAGACACGGCGGTCTCTGCGGGATTTGGTCGACATGGCGCCGCAGGAGGCTCAGGTAGTCCGAGACGGGCAGACGGTCACCCTTGCCGTTGACGACATCATCGAGGGTGATCACGTGCTCGTTCAGACGGGCGGCAAGGTCGCGGTGGACGGCACCATCGTCTCTGGCCAGGGCCTCCTTAACGAAGCCACAATCACCGGCGAGCCCGTGCCTCGATCGAAGACCACCGGCGACACGGTCTACAGCGGCACCATCCTCGACAATGGCTACATCGAGGTGGTTGCAGACCGGATCGGCGACGATACAACTTTTGCCCAGATCATCGAGCTGGTCGAAGAAGCGCAGGAGACCAAGACCAAGGCGCAACGGTTCCTCGACAAGTTCGCCAACGTCTACACGCCAGCGATCATCGTTCTTTCCGTGCTGGTGGTTGTCGTCACACGTGACGTTGAGTTCGCCCTCACGTTCCTGGTCATCGCCTGCCCGGGTGCGTTGGTCATCTCAACCCCGGTCTCGATGGTGGCCGGGCTCGGGAACGGCGCCCGTCACGGTGTGCTGGTCAAGGGCGGGGATGCCCTCGAGCGGCTCTCGAAAATCGACACGCTCGTTTTCGACAAGACCGGCACCCTGACGATGGGCCGCCCGGAGATCACCGAGATCCGAACGGTCGACACCGACGAATCGACCGTGCTGGCACTCGCGGCGCAGCTGGAACGCGCGTCGGAGCATCCGCTGGGCCGCACGGTTGTCGAGGAGGCGCAGAATCGCGGGCTCCCGCTCGGGGAATCACCGACCGAGGTAGAGGTGATCGCGGGTGGAGGCATCCGCGGCATTGTCGGTTCTCGACGGGTCGCGGTCGGATCCAAGCGGATGCTGGCCTCTACTGACGTCGCCCTGCCCGACGAGCTTGCCGAGTATGCCGATGCGCGCGAGCGCGCCGGGAACACCGTGGTCTTCGCCACGATCGATGAGCGCCTGGCTGGCATCATCTCGATCGCCGATCAGATCCGCCCCGAAGCGGCCGCGGCCATCGCGACGCTGCGGGGCAGGGGTGTGAAGCAGTTCTACATGCTCACCGGCGACAACAGGCACACCGCCGAGCTCGTCGCAGCTCAGTTGGGCATCGATCACGCGGAGTCCGAACTGCTGCCACAAGACAAGGTTCGCATCGTCAGCGAATTGAAAGCGCAGGGGCACCACGTCGGCATGATCGGCGACGGCATCAACGATGCTCCCGCCATCGCTACGGCGGATGTTGGAATCGCGATGGGGGCGGGAACGGATGTGTCGATCCAGACCGCTGACGTGATTCTGATGGGCAATCGGTTCGACCAGTTGGTGCACGCGCACTCCCTGGCGAAGGCGACGGTGCACAACATGCTGCAGAACACTGTCATCGCCATCGGAACCGTCGTGCTTCTGCTCACCGGTGTTTTGACGCATCAGGTCTTCATGTCAACGGGAATGCTCGTGCATGAAGCGAGCGTGCTGATCGTCATCCTCAACGCCGTGCGTCTCGTGCGCTATCGCGATAAGGGAATCAACCGCCTGCACGCGAATCCTGTGCGCAACCCCGTCGGTGGCGATCGCACGATTGCCGGCGATCGGGCAGCGCAACGCATCGGATAAGCCCAGCGGGGGTCCAGGTGAACCTCTCTCGACGCCCGAGTGAACTCTCGTTCTCTCGCGGCACGTCGAAATCGGCGCGTCCCTAGGTTGGGGGGGACAGCCACCACCGAAGACAGGATCACGTTGACCCCGCACCCTCGCCCTGGCAACAGGACTCAGAACAGCCCTCGCAACAGAACTCGCAGCCGCCGCACACGCGCGCTCACCCTCACTCTCGCGCTCGGAACCGCACTGTCGATTGGAGCCGTACCGATGGCATCCGCAGTCGGCGAACAGCCGTCACTCGAGTCGCCGGCGCTTGCGTCGACCAACACCACGCCCATCGTCGTCGATGGCAAAACCGTTGCACCCGACCCGCGGGCGGGGTTCCGTATTCTGCCGTATCTGCAGAAGCCGGCAACGACAGAAATGACGATCAACTGGTTCACCGAACTCGGCACAGACGCCCAGATCACGGTCACCGGTCCCGGCCTCGCGAGCGGCACGGCGACGGCGACGGTCAGCGGCGTACTGAACCCGGTGAACGCATACCAGGAGTCCGAGCTCACACAGGGAGCCTTCGACAACGGCCGCGGAACCGTCGTGCCACAGGGCGAATGGATCCGCGCCGATCAACCGTTCAGGTACAGCCACACCCTCACAGGCCTCACCCCCGGGTCCGACTACGACTACCGCGTCGTTGTCGACGGATACGCGCACGACGCCACCTTCTCGACATCGCCGTCCTTCGACGAGGGATTCACTGAGCCGATCCACGTCATCGCCTACGCCGACTCCGAGACCGACCCTAAGGGGCGTGTCACGAACCGCGAGTGGGAGCAGACGGTCACCCTCGCCCCCGGGTCGGAGGAGAGGCCACAGGCAGGTTCAGCGTGGGATGCCACGTTTGGCGGCGGCATCCGTAATGGTGCTTACGCAGTGAATTACATGCTCACCGAAGACGTGGCGATGCGGCTCAACAACGAGGTCATCGCTGAGCAGCAACCGGACCTCCTCCTGCTCGCGGGCGACCTCGTCGAGCGCGGATCGAGCCAGACGCACTGGGACGAGTTCTTTCGCTACTTCGCCGGCGACAACGGCCACCTTCTCGACTCCGTTCCGCTGATCACGTCGCTGGGCAACCACGAAGTGTATGGCTACGGCACACCGGACGACCGCTCCTTGGTCGTGCGCTCACGCATGGAGTACAACCAGTACTTCGACACGTTCGGGTCGGACAATCCGCACGCCCTCGACGCGTACCATCGGGTCGACTTCGGTCCGGTCACCGTGATCTCGGTGGATGCCACGAACGGCTCGCCCGACGCGACGGCCGACACCGCACCGGACTCCGAGGCCTCGACCGGCGACGACTCCACCCTCACACCGGAGCAGTACGGTACAGACACGCAGGGGTCATTCACGCTCGCCGAGTACCAGCGCGACTTCCCCGTCGCGATCGAGAACGGCTGGATCGCCGAGGGCGCGCAGCCCGACCAGCCCGCGTTCCACCCGGGCTCTGAACAGTACGTCTGGCTCGAGAAGCAGCTGAAGGATGCCCGGTCGCAGGGTCAGACGATCGTCGTGCAATGGCACCACGTCGCGTACTCGAACGGCGTGCACGGCACCACGATGGGCAACGACCACCCGGATGACCAGCCCGGTACCCCGATGCGCATCGTCACTCCCCTGCTGGAGAAGTACGGGGTCTCGACCGTGATCTCCGGGCACGACGAGATGTTCGAGGCATCCTACGTCGACGAAGCCGGAGACGGAACGGGCGTGTGGCATTGGGATGTCGGCGTCGCATCCGACGGGCTCCGCGGCGAGAAGATGATCGAACTCGACGACGGCACCTTCGCCCCGTACCGGTTCAACACCGCCTCCGACTGGATGGCGCACCTCGACGAACCCGAGATGTGGGAGACGGATGCCACGGGCGTAAAACAGCTGGTATCCGGAGGCAAGCACTACGGTCACCTCGACATCTGGATCGAACCGTACTCCGGTGACGCGCTCGCATCCGGTCTCGTTCCGGCAGCAAGGATGACCATGACGCCCGTCGCGGTGTTCCCGGTTCTCGACGCAGACTACGAGCTGGCGAGCGTCGAGCGTCGGGAGATGACCTCGGGTGAGCGTGTCGTCTACCTCGATGCCGACGGCCAGGTTATGGACGCGAACGCTGCTCCCGCGCCGGTCCCGTCGCCCGAACCGACAGCATCCCCTCAGCCGGAACCGTCGCCCGAGCCGACGGTTCCCGCAGGGCCTGATGGGTCCGATGACTCCGACGGTTCCGACCCGACGGATGCCGCGAATCCCGCGAACTCCGCCGACGACCTCGCCAACACGGGCACGAACACAAACGTTCTCGGCATGATCGGCCTCGCACTCGCTGCTGTTGTTGCGGGCGCCGGACTCTGGTGGTGGCGACGCCCGCGAGCGAAGGCCTAGATCTTCACGATGCAGGGCCACACTCGGTGAGGCGAAGCATCCATTAAGCAGTAGCTGCTCCAAAAACCCAGGTTTGAGAGCATCTACTGCTCAACCGGTGCGGTCAACGAGCTCGAACCGCGGATGCCACGTACACCGTGTTCGCGGACGTCCCGCCGGTGAGCGGGTTCGCGAACGAGACCACGTGCGCGTCGACGGTGTCGAACACCTCGGCCAGCAGCGCCGAGTAGGCGTCGTCGGGCGGATCGTCCGACCAGAGCGCGAATGCTCCCCTGGGCTCGAGGTGCGCAGCCGCCCGCTGGATACCCTCCACCGTGTAGAAGCCCGCGGAGTTCTCGTTGAGCAGGTGGCGGGGCGAGTGATCGATGTCGACGAGAATCGCGTCGTAGCGCGAATCGGATGCCGGCTCCGATCGCATGAGAGCAAAGAAATCGTCGTGGACGAGGCGAGAGCGAGCATCCGTCACGATGGGGGTGGACACCGGCAGCAGCTCGCGCTGGTGCCAGTCGATGACGGCGTCGAGCGCGTCGACGACGGTCATGCTGGAGACGCGTTCGTGGGTGAGGACCGCTTCGGCGGTGTAGCCCAGGCCGAGTCCGCCGACGACGACGGTGAGGGCGTCACCCTCGACGGCAGCGAGGCCGAGGTGGGCGAGTTCGATCTCGGCGACGGGGAACAGGCTCGACATGAGGAACTCGTCGCCGAGCTTGACCTCGTAGATGTCGACGTCGAGGGCAGGGTCGTGGCGGCGCCGAAGGCTGACCTCGCCGAGCGGGGTCTCCTGCCAAGCGAGTTCTTCGAACCGGAGGCTCATCGGATGCCGGCGGTTCGGGAGTAAGTGCGCATGCCCCATGCTCCCACGCCAGCCACATTCGTCGGGCAGCGAGCGTATCGAGACGGGCGGCCCGGGCCCCACCCTCTAAGGCTGCGCGACCGGCCGGTACTCGTCGAGGGTGTCCTCACGGAAGTGGTCGCGAACAACAGCGACCTGGTTCCAGTCGACGTCGATCGCCACCTCTCCACCATGGTCTGCGGGGCCAATCACGGGCAGGGTGAAGAACGTGACGTCGTCCATGCGGAGGTTGCGCAGTTCGAAGCCGAGGCCGACTGCGTACCCGGAAGAGAATCCGCTGTCGACTTCGAGGTACGGAGTGGCCGCCGACATGAGTTCGGTGATCTTGCCCGGATTGGTCAGAGTCTCCGCACTGAGGAACTTGGCCATGAGCCCTTTGACGAAGGCCTGCTGGTTCCGGAGCCGCTGGATATCTCCGTCGGTGAACGAATCGGTTTCGCGGACGTACTCAAGCGCCTGCTTCCCGTTGAGCGTTATCGGCCCCTTGTCGAACGAACGGAACGGAACTTCATTATTCACTTGGACGCCCCCGAGTGCGTCGGTGATCCCGGCGAAGCCTTCAAAGTCGACGCTCGCAACGCGGTCGATGCGAGCGTCGAGCACCCCCTCAACGGTTTGCACCGCTAGTGGAACGCCGCCCAGGACGAGAGCGGTATTCAGACGGTCCTGGCCGTGCCCCGGAATCTCGACCCAGCTGTCCTTCATGAGCGACATCACATGAACGCTCTCGCGGTCTCCTGAGACATGGATCACCATCATGGTGTCCGAGCGGGTGCCTTCGACCTCGCCCGGATCAGACCCAGGGCCGCCAGCATCAGAACCGATGAGCAGGATGTTTTGGGAAGCATCATCCGTAGCCGCCGGACGATCGGCTTCCGCCGGGAACGATTTCTCGAACCTCTTCGCGCTATCGAACGAGGCGGACAACCCGTAGGCGTATGCTCCGAGCGCAGCGAGGACTACCACGAGAAAAACCCCGATGACGATCAGTACCGTGCGCAACGGGAACCTAAACCGTCGTGGCGGCGGGGTTGCGAGATAATCCTGAGGAACGCTCATCTTAGTATCCAACCAGATGAATTGATCACCGACGACCCCTTGCCCCGATGCACGCCGCTGATACAGGTCTTCACCTTCGTGATCGACTACGCAGCGATCGAGGAGAGCCGCGGTATTGAGAGCCGCGCCTAAGCAGCTGGCCTGACCGGAACCTCATATTTCGAGAGAGTGTCGTCGATGAAGTGCTCCTTGATGACCGCGACCTGATCCCAGTCAACATTGACGACCGACTGGTCTCCCTGCATCCCTGTGCCGAGGGTCGGCATCGTGAAGAACGCCATGTCAGCCATTCGGATGTCCCGAAGCTCGAACCCGAGGCTACCTGCGTACGTAGAGGAGAATCCCGAGTCGACCGTCAGGAACGGAGCCATCGACGAAACCAGGTTGTTGATGGTCACCGGGTTGGTCAGAGTCTCCGCACTGAGAATCTTGCGCAGCACGCCCTTGATGTAAATCTGCTGGTTTCGAACTCGCTGGTAGTCGCCGTCCGCGAACGATTTACGTTCCCGAACGAACTGGAGCGCTTCATCGCCGTTCAGAGTATTGAGCCCCTGTTCGAAGGATTTGAATGCGACAGGATTGTCTACCTCCACGCCGCCGAGCGCATTGGTGATGCCTTTGAACCCCTCGAAGTCGACGATCGCGATGCGGTCAATGCGGGAGCCGATGAGTCCTTCAATCGTCTGGACCGCGAGCGGCACTCCCCCGTATGCGAGAGCGGCATTCATCTTCGCCTTACCGTGACCTGGGATATCAACCCAACTGTCGCGCATGATCGACATCACGTGGACGCTGTCCCGATCCGACGAGATATGCACCACCATCATGGTGTCGGAGCGGCTGCCTTTCGCGTCATCGATATCGCCAGAAAGCTCGCCCCTTTTGTCCGACCCCATCAAGAGGATGTTCTGCGATTTGTTCTCAGCAACGGCCGGCCGCGTCGTCTCCTCGGGAAACACCTCTTCCACCGCGATTTTCTTGGCGCTGTCGAACGTGCTCGACAGGTTCACGACGTAAACGCCCACAACAGCGACGGCAATCACGAGCAATGCTGCGATCAGAGTAAGGAAGTTGCGGAGCCCGTGGCTCTTGCGCTCGGGCTGCTCTTTGAACTCGAAGGGGAACGTCACTAACTCATCAAAGCAGACCAAGCTTCGTGTTCACCGGGCTGAGCGGCATGCCCAGACCCCCAGTACCGGTGACCTAACCTAGAGGCGCCGGCGCGAGAGGGCATGAAGTCTTTCATTGAGCCCCGATGGAGCCGTCAGCGCTTTCCTATTCTTTGCAGCCGGGAGCGTCAATGGACACCGGCGTCGGCCGGACCATTGGAGTGGTCTGCACGTCGAGCGGCCCATACTCCGAATCCGCCACACCGGTCATCTTGTAACTGATCGTTAATGACTCCCCTGGAGCAATGACGCGGTTGATCCGCACGACCGGTCTCCCGAGATGAGTGCCTTCGCTCACAGCCGCGACTTGCTGCCCGTTGACGGACCAAGAATCGATGGTCGCACCTACGGGACCGTAAACCACAAAGTCTGTAGCGATGAAGCCCGGCTGATAGTACGGGCCTGTTATGTAGCGCGGTAAACCTGCGGCCTGCTCGCGCGTAATCACGTTTGCCAGCGTGACGTCAATAGAGAATGCGGGTGCATCATTGGCCGACTCGCACTGCGTCGTTGAGGACGCGACGGAGGCGTTGACGTAGTAGTCCATTTTCGAACCCGTGGTGTCGTTGAAATACACTCCGACAGCGGTCTGATTCGAGTTATCTTGGGGCAACGCGCCTTGAAGCCGGGTCCCGGCAATGAGTTCCTGTTCGGCCTCGTTGCCACTCCAGATCTTCAGTCGACCTTCATCGACGGACTTCGCCAAGGCAGCCAATAAGGCATTGGGGTCGCCCGTACCAGATTTCACGGCGTCGAAGATCGACACGGCAGCGGCGGCAAAGAAGGCATCCTGTTCGGCCGCGCGCGCGTAGCGAAAGTAGACCTCGTTCAGGAGCAGCGGAACGGCATTCGCCGCTGTCAGCGCTTCTCCTGTTACAAGAGACACCGGACCGGTTGCGCCCAGCAAGTAGCTCAGGCCTACCGGGTCAAATGAGATGACTCCGTCGATGCGCACGTCGCTCCCAAATTCTTCTGCCCAGTACGCCTTGACCAACTCGACGGTCGTTGGAAAATGAGGCGTCGCCGTAATATTCGGAATCCACTCACCGACCGTATCGGAGTAGATGGCAGAGGTCTCTGCATCGAGCGGGACGATCGGGTCGGGCCGATCATTGAAGAATTGGCTGCTTGTCGCTTGCTCCGTGATGTCGATCTTGCCGTCGGCCACAGTCAGCCTGGTCATGGCGGCTGGGTTCCCGCCCGACGCACGCGCCTCGGAATTGCCCTGGAAGATCATCAGATAGTTCCGTGGGCCGCTGGCTCCCAGCGCGTCGGGGAGGACGGAAAGTGGCTTGATCAGCCCACTGAGAAGCGGACGAACGTCGTCCAGCGTCGTCGAAAGCTTTTCGATTCCGGACGATATTTGAGGCAGAAGGGACGGGGATTCGAGCGATGTGAGCCGCTCATCGGCCACTTCTACGGCGTCAATCGTCGACTGGAGAAATGTTCCCAAATCGGTCAACGCCGTCACGTCGAATCGGCCATCCACAGGTTTCAGCGAGGCCAGACTGATGTTCGACGCCGGCACAATGGCGTCCGCCGCGAGATCGTCCGCGGTCTCAGAAACCACACGAAGTGCCGTGAGGTTTGCGCCCACAATGGGAACACTTTCGAGCGCGGACCACATTCGACCCGTCGTCTGTGCCCGGGCCGCAGCAGTGTGGGCATTCAGTTCAGCCGTCGTCACACCCGCCGCCTCGGTGTCTCCGGCGAGGATCTGCGCCTTGACCTGCGAGGCAAGCGGGAGTGCGACTTCGAGCTCCCGCTTAACTTCGAGTCCCTTAGGGACCATGTTCAGTGCGACGAGACCGCCAACCACAACGAACGCCAAGACGAGTCCCGTCGGAACCCATAAACGGGCGCTCTTGATGAGCGGTTTTCTCGTTGTTTTAGCGCGTCGGCCCACGGGTCCATCTAAGCGCACCTCGCTGTGAAGCCCAACAACGTGTCGATCACCTTAAGTCCACTTCTAAATAGCTCGACCGTTTGCATCTATCCAGAAGGATCCATTCGACCAGATTGGTTTTCCGAGAGCACGGTCAAAAAGTGTTGCGCCCGCGCCCGCCGAAGCTGCGGATGGGCGGGTGTTGCCATCGACCGTACCAATTCTCACGAAGGACTCGAAATGAGCACTTCCGAACCTGTGACCGGGAGTACCCAGGTCGATCTCACCAGATGTCCGCGGTCGAATCGGGCTCACTGTGATCCACTCATCGGTCTCCGCATGCCACGACAGCTTCGTCTCACCGTCGACCTGGAGACGTACGACTCCGCTTTCTTGAGCGTCCGCATCAAGGAACACCTGAGTCCCCTCAGCGCCGAGCACGCCGACGCGCCGCGCGAACCCGGTTTCCACGTCGATGACCTGGGCCGTCTTGACGAGAGTATTGTCCACGACTTCAGGGCGTGCGTACTGCGACGTCGTCACTCTGGCGAAAAGACTGCCTGCATCAAGGAGGATCTTCGAGCCGCTTCCTCGTCCGGATTCCGTGTACACATCCTCGTACGTATTGCTGTTTCCCGCGTCGCGAATGGCACCTGGTGATTCAAAGTACTGCTGGTCAAAGTGGGGGGAGTAGACACGGTTGGCGGACGACCCCACCATGTTGATTCCCCACCCCCGATTGGCCACAACATCGGGTCCCCAGATCCGTATTTGCTGGGCGTCGGATCCTTCGCACCTTATGCCATCGCCATGATTGCCATAGCAACGGACTCGGCGCAGATCGCTGTTGTTGACGTTCCCGCCACCCACGCCTTTGCCCGCCTGGAGGAAGATCCCATGCGAGCCAAACGAACTGACGGAAACGGCGTCGATTTGGCCGAATCCGTTTGTGCAGTGAATCCCATAACCCTCAGCGTGAGTTGTGCTCTCCGAAAGCGAAGTCAGCTCGAACGGGCCGATCCGATAGCCCGACGGTCGATGCCCTTCGGAATTCTCTCGAATGCGTAGTCCTGTTTTCCCGGCGGCCCAGAGGAGTTGCGTACCGCCCATTCCAGATTCGAAGCCACCGCGCCCGCAGTCGAAATCAATCGTCTTGTCAATGACCAGGGTGTCTGAGAGGTAATACCTGCCGGGCGACACGAAGACTCGGCCGCCCGGCTCTACGGCATCAAGAGCACGTTGAAAGGCGTCGAGGTTGTCAGTGGCTTGATTTCGGTCCTCGCCCGAATAGTCGCCGACAGCGCCAAAGTCTCTCACGTCGCATTGATAGACGCGAGAGTATCGAGCATCGAGAACCGCGCGTGCCTCAGCTTCGTCGTCGGACAGTAGCTTGGCGAGATCTCGTTCAGTATACGAACCGGACCGCATCGTTTGGTCACCGAGCGAAACGGCAGACTGCGCTCCGATACCCGCTGCCACGATTCCGACACCCAGCGCCGGGATAGAAGCTTTGAGCCAATTCCGTCTCGTTGACAACCCACCCACGTGGTCAGCCTCCACCAGTCACTCCTAGCGGTTTGATGTTTGAGGACGAGGTGAGCATTTCGACTCGCTTTCAATGGTTGTCGATCGATTGTTACAGAGCCAGCCCCTCGAATCCTGATACGTGCAATCCCCGACAGCTAGAGCCGCGGTCGCTGGCGCTTCCGTCAACCATCGCTTCGGGAACGCCGGCGACCCCGAAGCCTCTTTTCCAGGGGCGCTTCGACGAAGTAGTGCAATGCTGCGGCAGCCGCAACCGCGCAGATGAACGAGGCGGCCACCGCTGCGAACAACCACCAATCACTCAGCTCCTGGGTATTGATTCCGATTCGATCCATGGCCTCGAATGCGCCAGTCATCGCCTGTGTATGAATGAGATAAAACGAGTACGACCAAATCCCCAGTGTCACGAGGGGCTTCGCTCGCAATACCGATGGTCGCTGATTCAAGTCAGCCTGCGCCGCAGACCAGATAAGGAGGCAAAAGGGGACCAAGGTCACGATGACTCGCGAGTAGGGGTCGTCCACGACGTTTGCCGCGGCGTATCCGGCCAGCGCCACGAAAGACCCGACCCACAGGGGAACTGCAAACGAGGCCTCTCGCCGTATCAGCAGCGCAAGGATCATCCCTAGAACGAACTCACACAAGCGGGTCGGTGGGAAGAAGCCGACCACCCATATCCCGAACTCCGTCGTACCCGTCAACGAAACCGCGACCGAAACCGAGAGGACAAGGCTGACGAGCAGTGCACCGACAATCAGGAGCTTTCGAACCTTCCACTGAGACATCCATCGGTAAAGATAGGGGAACACGAGGTAGAAGAACGCCTCACACGAGAGGCTCCAGAACACTGCGTTCGCCGCGAAGTAAACGCTTTCCGTTGGAACCCATGATTGCAGGAGAGTGAGCGGGATCAGGTCGACGACGCCGACGCCCCGGCCAGAAGTCACCAGAATCGCTACGGAAACAAGCCACGCAACCACGTATGCGGGATATATTCTGGCGAACCGGCGCCGGTAAAGGAACGAACCGGGTCATGCTCTCGAGCTGTCCACGCCAACACGAACCCGCTGACAATATAGAAGAACGAGACGCCGGTCATTCCGGCAGCAAAGACACTCTCGGTCCAGGAATCCTGACCGTAGTATAAAGAGTGGATTCCAAAGACGACGAATGCGGCAATGAACCGGAGTCCTGTCAGAGAATCAAGCCTTTGGCCATGCTTTCGCCTCAGCGTTTCGGCCGTCCAAATAGTCGCCGTCATAGTTCCCCCAAGTCAGCCGGACACTCAGTTCGCATTACATCGATAGCAAACTCAATGTGCCGAGCGTACGCTGCAGCTAGCTGTACTGCCCAGAAACCAGTTTGAACCGGGACTCTGCGATCAGGAGCCCGTACTCGGAAACCCGTTGGGATTATTCGATTGCCATCGCCATGAATCGATGCAAGCATCCTTCACTGTGCGTGAAGCGGCCCACTGGAGAATTCTTCGAGCCTTGTCCACGGACGCGACGCTCTCAGCTACATCTCCAGTTCTGGGTCCGACCACACGGTATGGGATCTCTCGGCCGCACGCGTGCGCAAAGGCGTCGATGAGCTCGAGAACCGACGTTCCCGTTCCCGTTCCGAGGTTGAACGAATCGAGTCCGGGCGCGAGCTGTTCCAGCGCTGCGACGTGCCCCATCGCGAGATCGACGACATGAATGTAGTCCCGCACGCCGGTGCCATCGGGCGTCGGATACCCGGAGCCGAACACAGATACGTAGTCACGTCGACCGATCGCGACCTGGCTGACGTATGGGAGAAGATTATTCGGCATTCCTCGCGGGTCTTCGCCGAGCTCGCCGCTCTCGTGTGCACCGACCGGATTGAAATACCGCAGCACAGCGATGCGCATTTCGGTATCGGCGCGAGCAACATCCCTCAGAATCTGCTCGATCATGAACTTGCTTTGGCCATACGGATTCGTGATGCCAACGCCAGTTGGGTTCTCTTCGGTTAGAGGCGATTTGGAAGCATCACCGTACACTGTGGCCGAGGAACTGAAGACGAACTTTCTTACTCCGTGCTCTTGGAGCCCTCTCATGAGAGTGAGCGTCGAGCCTATGTTGTTGCGGTAGTACTCGATGGGATCGGCGACCGATTCGGCAACGGACTTGTGTCCCGCCATGTGCACGCAGGCGTCAAACTCTCCTTCGCCAAGAACGCGTGCAAGCTCCGACTCATCGTTGAGGTCCATCTGGTAAAAGCCGACGGTCCGGTCGGAGAGGCGTCGGATCCGGCGCACGGCCTCGGCATTTCCGTTTGAAAGATTGTCGACGATGTCGACAGAGTGGCCCCGTGCAAGAAGCTCAATAGCGGTGTGGCTTCCGATGTATCCGGCGCCCCCGGTCAACAGAACTCTCATTGCGGCACCCCCTCCGATTGCTTCAGTACCCGTTTGCGCCGAGCATAACGGTCTTCGAATAATAACGGTTCTCGAATATATGATTGGTGAGCGCCGAGCCGGTGCCACCCGTTCTTTGCGCATCTTCGGAGCCGGCTACAAACGTTTAGACGTCGACGACCGATCATTGTCGTCGCGCGAGTCCATCAGCCCGCTTGCGAGCATGTGCGCGCCACCCTAACGAACATGGAGAATCGCAGAGTCGTGTCTGAATCGAAGATTGCCGCCAGACACGCGATATACAACGCCCTCAGCACAGTGGCAATTCAGGGAATCGCAATCGTCACCCTGTCGCCGGCTGACTACGGGCAATTCTCGCTGTTTTATCTGGTTTTCGCGTTGGCTTCCTCGGTCATCTACTCAGTCGTGTCTGAGGCATGGGCTCGCAACTCTCGACTAGGACGCCCGCTAGCGCCCTGGCGCCGGTACTGCACGAGCCTCACCCTCGTTGCCCTGCTCACGCTGCCGGTATCTGCTGCCTTCTTTGTGTTCGGCATTCCTATTCTCCTGACAGCGGCCTTCGCCGGATCCGTGGCAATTTCGTCGTTCCGAGTCGGTGCCCGCTACTATTCCAGCGCGAACGCCAGGCACAGATTCGTGGGCGGCGGGGACCTAGCAGGGGCCATCGCTATGATTCTGGGATTCGCACTCTTCCAAGCGTTCTTGCCAGCGCTGGATTCAGTTGCGCTCGCATGGCTAGTTTCGTCCTTCTGCGCTGTGCTCCTCGGGGAACGGCCCCGCTTCGAGTGGTCATTCGGCCTGCGGAAGTGGGTGTCTGCGCATCGCGCGTCCATTCGAAGCCTGCTAGCCGATTCCGTGATGCTCGACGCTGGCTCGATCGGCGTCCCTCTCCTACTGGCGCCGCTGCTTGGCGTGGCCAACTTCGGAGTGTATAGAAGCATCTCAAGCGCTGCACTTCCCGTGCGATTGGCGCTCAATCCGCTTCGACCGCTACTGGCGAGAATGCCACTCGAGTTCTTTGCTGCGGCGCGAATCTTCTGGGCCGTGCTCACCGGGGCGATCGCTCTCGGTTTGGCGACATATCTCGGATTGTGGCTGATCACTGCGCAGGGTTGGTTCAGCACGAGTGTTCTGAGCGACCTCGCTGCGTATGCGCTCCCGACGAGTATTTTCGTTGGCACAAATCTTATTGGTATGTTCTACTACCTGGTGTCGAGGACGCATCTCCCGGGCCGTCGTCTCCTTCAGTATCGAGCGACTCAACTTTTGGGTGCCATCGTGCTCCCAATTGCCGGATATCTAGTTGGAGGCCTCACCGGAGCGATATGGGGCTTCACCCTGATCAGTGTTCTGCTCGGTTCCGTCATCGTCTCCTTCGTCATGAAGGAAAGCCACTCAAGCGCATAGCGCATACGATGTGTTTTAGCCATGAAGCATAAGGAGACCATCGGGATGACCAGACGCGCAATCATCGGGGCGGCGCGGCGCGCCCGAACCGAAGCGGACCGAGTTCTCTCGCAAACGACAAATAAGCGGAAACCACGACGAATTGCTCAAGGCAACGAGCCAGCTCGAACCGCAGAGACACGCACCCAGGTCATCCTGCCGGCGGCCTACGGCTCGATGGGCGACGACGCACTCCGGGCCGGCACGGAAGAAGGTGCGAACGAGCTCAACGAGAGAGTCGACCTGTGGATGCCAGGCACAGCTGAGAATTGGCCTGCCGGGCACGAATCGGTCCAGTCGCTGGAACCCCTGCGGATTGGGCAGACAGGCGTCCTCAATCGCCGTGCTCTGGAACGCTTCGGCCGATCCGACACCACAGTCATTGGCGCGGACACGCTCGGAGGAAATTACCTGCACGGATTCCTGGGCTATCGAGTGGCTGCGCTCCGACAGGCGGCATTCAATGGTAGGCGAGCAAAGCTAGCCAACTTCAGCATGGGAGCGAGCCCGACCCCGACGGCGTTGAAGCTCCTGAGGTCGCTTCCGTCCGACGTGGAGTTGTGGGCCCGCGACGAGCTTTCGCGCGAGCGAACCCAGACCTTTCTCCAGCGGGACGTGCGCGTCGCTCCCGATGTCGGTGCGTTGGCCCTTGCCACTCCAACAAGAACTGCCAAGGACATCGCTGAGCGCCATGCGACGCGGGGCTACGTCACGCTGGTCCCGAACGCCCACTTTGAGACTCTCGGCTGGTTCACACGAACCGCGTTGGTCGACTTTTGGGTGGAAGTCGGTGTAGCACTCTCCGCAGACTATGGCGTCGTCTTACTCCCGCACGACGTGAGAGGACGGCCCGGCGACGTCGCGCTGTCCGAAGAGATCAGTAAGGCTCTCGAACGCAGGGTCGGGGAAAAAGTCGACGTGTTCACACCTCAGACAGCTGCCCAGGCCAAGTACGTGCTGCAGGGGTCAAAGGGAGTGGTCTCTGCACGCATGCATGCGTGCGTTGGCGCTCTCGCAAGCGGAGTGCCCTGCGTCGGACTGGAATATCTCGGGAAGTTCGCTGGCCAGTTCGCCTGGTACGGAGAGTTGGGCTCCGTCGTACCACTTGAGAGCGCGGTCGATGCCCAAACCGTTCTTTCCGCCTTCCGATCGCTGCCTTCACGGTCGACGGGGACCTGGACAAGTCCAGTCACAGCACAATCGATTGGATGGCTTAAGAGCTAGATTTCGTACTACCGGTTAATAGCGATTCCGCTGCTCGGACGACGTCGCTAGCCACTCGATCCCAAGAGAACGTCGTGCGGGCACTTGTAATTGCTGATCTGGAGAAGTTCTCATAGAGCACTTCCTCGGTGCGCATCGTACCCAAAGCCGACGCGAAATCTTCGCTGCTCATCGACTCGGCGACGAGTCCAGCTTTGGCTTGGTCGACCTGTTCTGCCAGTCCCCCAACGGGAGTCGACACGATCGGAACGCCAGCGCTGAGCGCGTATCCGATCACGCCCGACTGGCTGGCTTCATCGTACGGGAGAGCAAGAACGTCATAGCCGGACACGACGCTCTGTATTTCACATTCGGGAATCCAACGCTGAACATGTTCGGCATGAACCAGGGCAGCAAGCTCCCGTTCGGAGGGAGAAAGCGCGCCCCGACCGTCGATGCGAACAGTCACAGCGGCTCCATCGGTCTGAAGGATTCGAACGGCCTCGAGCAGCCTGGATAGTCCCTTGTAGCGTTCGACGCGGCCGAAGAAGCCGACAACAAAGTCGTCCGCATCTGACTTCCTTGTTCTGGGAGTACCCGGAACGCCGAACGCACCGTGTACGGTCTGATGGACTTTCGCCGCCGGGATCAATGCTTGTGCGGCGACCTCCGTCGCGACGGTCGACGAATAGGTAAGAATGCCGTCACTCGAACGAATTGATGCGCGAGATAGGATGTCGAGGATACGACTCTTCTCTCCGGCGTGACGGACCGCATCGTGCACGCTTCCCAAGACTCGGACCCCTGCGAGGCGCGCAATAATCTTCGGCAAGACTTGCAAAGGGTGGTCCATCACTTCAAAAATCACGTCGATGTCATTGATACGACAGAATCGCCACAATCGATATGCGTCCCAGGGCTGAGAGAGGAGCCGCGCTGCGTGTCGCATCCGTCCCCGCGCCCGGATCCGTCCCACAATCAGAGCTGGCACGTGGAGTTGGCGAAGAGAACCAGCCGTCTCACTCGTCTCGTCGTAACTGATGGCCAGTTCTAGGCCCCGATTAGTGCGCAAAGCCTTTCCGATGTACTCCTGAAGTTGGGGGCCACCCCCGCGCGTCCCCCAGTGCAGAATGAGCATCTTCACGGTTAAGACCCGAACCCACGTAGGCCGGTTGCTGGCCTGGTAGCCAATTTTCGCGATCCTGCTTGGGAGAGGCGCAATGCACGCACCGCTGGCCAGGACGCTATCGCGATCGCAGCCAATGGCAGTATGATCACCAGCGCCATTGGCCGAAGACGCGCTAGTAGCCCGTAGTTCGCCACGCTGACTGCCAGCGTCGCAAGGAGCGCCAAGGTCGCGATTGTCAAAATCGCAACCAATGGGCCGCCCTCGGCACGCGACGAGGAATCGACGAAACGTCGTCGCACGTAGATTGCCCGCATGGCAAGGATGAGCGCCGCTACCCAGATAATCCCCTCCATGAGAGCAAGAAGCATCACCGGACTTACGGCGGTAATCTCCCATGGGAAAGGGCCCGCGAATACGCGTGGAACGTTGACCATCAGGATCGTTCCGTATCCAAGGCTGCCAGTCGCCTCTGCGGTTCCGGCGAAGCCGCTACTTGCGACACTGGCAAGCTCACGATTCCGAAGGGCGACTTCCTCGGCGCTCAAACCGAATTGGGTGTTGGCGAGCTCCCAGGCGACCGCAATGAGCGCCAGCAGAGGAATCAGGAGGAAGAAACGAATTGCGAGTCGGTATTCAGATTTGTGGGACCAGACGAGGACCGCTCCGATGGCCAGTGCCACACCCAGCGCCATTCCAACAGGTCCCCGAATCCAGGCCAGTCCGGCGACCGCGCCAAGCGCCAATACGGCGTATCGGGTCTGCCGAGTCCGCACGACTTGAAGTGTTCCGAGCACGGCGACTGAAATCAGGAAGGTACTCGGCGCTTCGCGCAGCACGCGGGGCGCCCAAATGAACAGGGAGGGAAGAAGCGCTGCAAACAACGCAGCAAGGCGCACCGCCCGGCGACAGACTTCCTCTGGCAGGAGTGGATACGTCTTCGTGATGATCTCGGTTGTGCGAGCAACGGTCACTACGGTGAGCGCGTTCAAGAGCGTGTTCAGCACGATTGCCATCATCGGGACGGGCCCGGAGATGGCGTAAAGCGCTCCGATGATCCAGAGGTACCCCTCCTTCCCTTCGACGTAGTCGACCCGCGCATTCGACTGCCCGGTGAGGAATCGGCTAGCTTCCTCGGCCAGACTGTGCCACACGATCTCGTCAGCGACGAGCTTATTTCCCGAGGCGATCAGGACAACAAGGGTTGCGCCGGTCACAACCAACGCGAGCATGCATGCCGATCGGATGTTGACCGACTTCACTGAACCACTCACAGCCATGACGATCGCGAAACCCACGATGGACATCACGAGTACCGAGGCGAGGCCCTCGAAAGTGGACAGCCCTTGGGTGATGGGAATGTTCACGATGCGACCCTCTCAGCGAGATGGCCCGAAAGGTTGGCCTCCTGAAGAGACCAGATCTTCTCTCTCTTGAAGTTGGCTTCGACGTGGGCGCGGGCCCGCGTACCAAGACGCGATCGCAAATCCTTGTCGACAGCAAGCCGAGTAATCGCTCGCGCCAACGATTCCGCGTCATCCGTGACAAAGAGCAAACCGGTCTCGCCGTCGACAACGGAGTCAATGGCCCCCGTTGCGTCCGACGCAACAGTTGCCAGCCCCATAGCGGCTGCCTCGAGCACAACGTTCGGGAACCCTTCTCGCCTCGTCGGCAAACAGTGAATGTTCATGGCGCGCAAGTAAGGTCTGGTGTCATCAACGGAACCGACAAGATGAGTTTCAATCTGGGACTGTTCGATCTGTGTCACGACGTCGGCACTCTCGAACGCACCAACCACCAGAAGTCGCACATCTAGGGCTTGCCGTGCGCAAATCTCGAGTGCCTGCAGAAGTGTGCGTATACCTTTGTCCGGATGCACCCTGCCCACGAAACCGATAACAAGGGCGCTCGGCCTCCTTGCAAGAAATTTCGCGGTCGCGGAGTCCACTGTTGGAAATTCTGCGTCCGCCGAGAAGCGCTCGAGATCGACGCCGTGCGAACTACCGGGCCCGAGCACTACGGTCTGCTTCCGGCCGAGCAAGCCCAGGTCGGCGGCGCGGCGCGCGAGGCTGTCACTGTTTGCCACGACCTGCGTCGAAAATCGGATGCTCCAGGACTCGAGGAGCTTGAGCATCGCTCGTTTGGGACCCGTCTCTGTTTCAAATCGGATTCCCCACAGTTGATAGACGCGAACTGGGACTCTCGCCAGAAGGGCGGATAACGTGCCGAGCAGCCCAGCCTTTGGCGTCGCCGTGACGACAACATCAGGCTTCAAGCGTTTGAGCTGCTTGAATAACCTGACAAGGCTCACGAGGTCGTCACCGGGGGAAGGGTCGCGCCGCATTGGAACGTTGACGACTTGTACACCTTCCGAATGCCCCAGCTCCTCGAGATTCCCGTCGGATGACGCGATCAGTGTGACATCCCATCCGGAGCGCCGTAAATATGCGAGGTAGCCACGATAGAAGGTAGTTGCGGTGACCTCAGCTGTGACGATGAGGCAGACCGACTTCGTGCTCATCGCGCGGGCACCCCCTTGACGACCGTCGACGCCTCAACATCCCGCACCACGCATGCGGCGGCTCCGACGACGCTGTCTCTCCCGATGTTCAACCCAGCAAGGATGACTGCCCCTGCTCCAACCAGTGAACCCGTCCCAATCTGGACTTCCCCGGATACGATAGCGCCTGGGTTGATCGAGACGCAGCGCTCCAGGGCAGAATCGTGGCCCACCGTGACGTTGGGGTTGAGATGAACATACTCACCCAATCGAACGTTCGTCGAGATCTGCACACCAGCGCACACGACGCTCCCCGCGCCGATCGTGGACATACCGCCGACGATCGCCGAGGGATGCACGAGAGTCACCGGCGATCGACCAGCATCAATCCAACGCGCCGCGATCGTCGACCGCATGATCGGGTCACCCACGCCCACAACGAACGATGCATCGTTCCCGTTGGACAGCCACTCGGTCTCCGTCCCGAGGTAAGAGATACCTCGATCCTCTAATCTCGAGATATTCACAAGGCTGGGCGCGGAGTCGACGACTCCGACGATCTCAAACCTGTTGCGGTGAGTTTCGTTCATCGCCGCGACAACGTCAAGCGCCTCGCGGCCGAATCCGCCCGCACCGATGATGACCAACGGGACTGTCAAGATGCCCCGCCGTCTGTAGTGGTTCCATGGAACTCGGTCATCGTAGCCTGGCCCTCGGCAGAGACACCGCTCCGGCGGAGCACGCTCGACACTGTTGCCCAGAGAATCTGCAGGTCAAGCTTGAATGAGCGGTTGTTGACGTAGTCGACGTCCATCGCGAACTTCTCTTCCCACGTGATGGCATTCCGTCCGTTGACTTGGGCGAGCCCAGTAACACCAGGCCGAACCTCGTGGCGTCTTGCCTGCTCGGGCGAATAGCGGTCGAGATACGACGTGAGAAGCGGCCGGGGGCCGACTAGACTCATGTCTCCCTTGATAACGTTGGAGAGCGTAGGCAACTCATCGAGACTGGTGGCTCGCAGAATGCGCCCGAATGAAGTCAGGCGTGCGGCATCGGAGCTCACACCTTCTCCGGCGGTGGCGGTTTTCATCGTGCGGAATTTCACCAATGTGAAAACTTTGCCGTGCAGTCCGGGTCGAGGCTGTCGGAAGAGTACTGGCCTGCCGAGCCGTACGGCCACGGCGACGGCAACCACTGCCTGAACCGGCAATGTCAACACGTATAGTGCGAGCCCCACCACGAAGTCGAAGTGGCGCTTCTTATGGTCATACCGCTCACGCTTTGCTGAAATCGTCAACGGGCGGTCTCCACGAACTCTCTAATAGCGGCCATGACGTGCTCGATTTGGTCGTCAGAGAGCGCAGAACCACTGGGCAGCGTCATTCCAGTCTCGAAGAGCTTTTCTGCCGACCCGTTCACCGTGGCTGCTGCACCATGAAACACCGGCTGCAGGTGCATTGGCTTCCACAGCGGCCTGCTCTCGATGTTCTCCGCGCCAAGAGCCGCGGTCAGGTCTCTGGGGCTCCAGCCGGTCACTGATTCGTGTACAAGAATCGACGTCAGCCATACGTTGTCTTCTGAATCGCTGTCTCCGCCGAAGATTCTCACCCCATCGACTTCTTTGAAGAGATCTCGGTATCGGTCGCGAATCGAGCGCCTCCGCGCAATCATCTCGTCCAGTCGAGACAGCTGTGCTCGACCAAGAGCCGCAAGAAGGTTGCTCAAGCGATAGTTATAGCCGATGTCAGTGTGCTCATAGTGCACAACGGGCTGGCGCGCTTGTGTGGCCAGATAGCGAGTGTGCTTTGCCAGTCCTTCGTCATCCGTGAGCAACATTCCGCCACCGGAGGTGGTCATAATCTTGTTGCCGTTGAACGAGACGATCGATGCGCTCCCGAAGGAACCGGCGGCGCGGCCGCGGTGCGACGCCCCAAGCGATTCGGCTGCATCGCAAAGCACCGGGACCGCGTACTCGTCTGCAACAGCGAGGATGGCCGTGTAGTCGACCGTCTTGCCGAGCAGGTCGACGGGGACGATCGCCGCCGGCTTGACGCCATCCCCTCGCAGCCTCTCGAGCGCACCCCGGAGAAGCTCGGGATCCATGTTGCCTGTTTCGACATCGCAGTCGATGAAATGCGGAGAGGCGCCTGTATAGACGATCGCATTGGCAGTAGCCGCGAACGTCATCGTCGACGTCAACACGACATCGCCTGGCGCAACGCCCATACCTATGAGCCCGAGGTGAAGTGCCGCTGTTCCGGAACTCAAAGCAACAGCATGGTTCACCCCGACTCGCTCAGCCAACTCCTGCTCGAATGCATCAACGTCTGGTCCCAAGGGTGCGATCCAGCCAGACCGAATGGCAGCCACGACGTACTTCTCCTCGAGCGCACCGACGTCGGGTGATGACATGTGAATTCGTTCGTTCACTTGATATCTCCCGCCGGAAGTCGTTCGATGATGGAGGTGTCATTGTTGCGCGGTGACGCGAACATTCGCTCTTCCCAGCCCCGCTTGTCGAGTCGTTGTGGTGAGATGCCGTTGACGCGTGCATGCGAAATCTTCGGGTGCAAAGGTCTTTCATCAGTTTCGTTTTGCCCGATGAGCTCCTCGTGAAGCTTCTCGCCGTGACGAAGTCCCGTGAACACGATTTCGATGTCTTTGCCCGACATTGAGATCATTCGCTGCGCCACATCCAGAATCTTCACTGGCTCACCCATGTCGAGTATGAGAACCTCGCCTGCGCTGCCGATTCCGCCGGCCTGGACAACGAGCTGACATGCTTCAGGGATCGTCATGAAGAACCGCGTGACGTCCGGATGAGTGACAGTGAGCGGCCCTCCAGATTCAATCAAAGAGGTAAAAGTAGGCAACATAGAACCGCGACTGCCGATCACATTGCCGAAACGAACCGACAGGTAAGTCCGGCCCGTCTCCTCCGCCATCCACGCCGTGAGCTTCTCCGCGACCCGCTTTGAATGGCCGAGAACGCTGGTCGGGTTAGCTGCTTTGTCGGTCGAAATATTGACGAAGGTCGATACACCAGCTGTTCGAGCCGCTTCGAGCACGTTCAGTGTCCCAAGAACGTTTGTTTTCCACGCTTCGTCCGGGTATTGCTCGAGCATGGGCAGGTGCTTGAGCGCGGCGGCGTGGAACACAACATCGGGTCGACGTTCCACGAATATCTGGTTGAGAGCAACTTGATCCCGAATGTCGGCCAGGACGACGTCTCTTGTGTCGAGGAGCCCGTGACCGGAAATGCCAATCTGGGCACCTTGGAGACCGGTCTCATCGCGATCGAGCATGATGAGCTCACCGGGACCATACTTAGCGATCTGTCGACACAATTCTGCCCCGATAGAACCACCAGCACCGGTGACGAGGACCTTCTTTCCCTTGAGGTAACCAGCAATAGTCTCAACCTCGGTGTCGACAGGGTGGCGACCGATGAGATCCTCGATTGAGATGTCCCGCATATCGGCCAAGCTTGTCTTGCGTTCGAGCAGCGTCTCGAGTGGGGGGAGTACTTTCACCCGGAGGCCCGCGGCTGTTGCTGCGTCGGAAATCCGCCTAATGAGGGAAGAATCCGCGCGCCCGATACAGATGACCAGATCGGTGGCGCGAGTCTTTTCTACAACTCGATGCAGGTCGTGGAAGGTTCCCTGGACTCGAACGCCGCGGTGCTGCGCGTTCGACTTCAGGGGGTCATCGTCGATCAGTGCGACAGGCAGGAACTTGGACGTTGGGTCTGTGAGCATTCTTCGAATGAGCGTTGCCCCAAGGTAGCCAGCACCGTAAATGATGGTCCGGTTTGCTTCGCTTCCCGGCTTGTACTTGCGCTCGACGAACAGACGTTTGGCGTAGCGGACGGCAAACATCAGTATGACGGCGATGGGGAACGCGATGACTGTCGCGCTGCGGGCTATATCGATGATCGGCCCGAAGATGAGCACCGGAATGCTGAGGATGGCGAATACGCTCAGCGCCGCGAACACTAATGCACGGACTTCTTCGAAACTTCCGTATGTGTAACGGCCCTTATAGAGGGCGTAGCCCCAACCGATGACCAACTGGAGGACGGTCGCGAGGAGGATCAACCCGAAAAGAGCTGCCCATCCAATCTCGCCGAACGAAAATTCGTAACGGAAGATAACCGCTAGGAGGAGTGCTACTGCCCATGCAATGGCGTCAAGCACGAACTGGGCGCCAAACCGTACCAGCGGGACCTCGCCATTACGCCCGCGGTCGCTTGCTCTTGGTTCCGGCTCTAACTCCATGTCGCTCCCCCATCAGTAGATCGTACAAAATTCTCTCCGGCCCACAGCCAGAGCGTTCCGTCGCTAGCAGCCCCCACGGCTGTCTCGCCCGGCAAGACCGCCCCACTGAGACAACCGCTCGCAGGGCTTGGCCCGCCTCCAGTGATCACGACGACGGATGTCCCCTCGCACTCGGCTTGGCCGGAGACCGCGACGATGTACCCGTCACCCGACCCAGCGAGTGCGACAGCACCAGGGACTGCTAACGGCCCCGACCACTCGGCAGAACCGCTCGTCAGCTCAAAGACAGTCTGATCCCCACACAAGACAGCCGTCGATTCTGTACGTGTAGCCAGAGCAATCACCGATGCACAGGGGGCCGCTTGGGGCCCGCTCGGTGACTGCACGTTCCCGGCGTCCGTCGGGTCGACGTACCAGTAGGAGCCGAGATTTCCCGAATAGTCTTCCCACGCCTCGCCAGCAACGAACGTGCCGACCAGCTGCGGATCGCAGTCTCCGTTGAGGGTGACAACGTTGGCTTCGGTCGCCGAATTCGGGACGATGCGCACCAGCGTGTTCGCGCTCGTCTCCAGGGCAGGGTCAACGGACGTCCACGAAGCTCCGCCGTCTTCTGTGTACTCGAGCGCGGACGAGCCGTCGGGGCAGACGCCGACAACCCCGCGCCACGCCACATCCGCTGATACTGCGGCGAGAAGTCGTTTCGGCGCGACGACCGGCGCGGCTGTGGTGGGCGTCGGGGTACTCGATTCGCTCGGCAGCGAAGACGCCGTTGGAGGAGCTGGAGTCTTGGCAGCGACTCCGGCCGGTGCGCGGTTGGCGTTCAGCGCGAGCGCAATCAGAGCGACGTCAAACGCGAGAAACAGAGCCAGCGCAAGGATCCACCAGCGCCGAGAGATTCCATTACCTCTCGACCGGTGGACCGGTGCTCTGTTGGATGCCACGAAACCCTCAGACCGCCGTCGCCGCGCGCCCGAACAACGCGAGCGTGGCTTGAACCGCCGGGACGAGCTGCTGGCCCGACAGCGTGTAGACCTCGTCGGCACGGCGATACGGGTCGACGACGTCGTCGTCGTCTGCATTCTGAAGCGGGGTGACCATTCCACGCAGGGAAGCCGCAGCGTCGACCGCAACCGCGAAGCGTCCAGCCACGTCGTCGCCCGGAAGGAGCGCGGCGTCCGTCAGATCAGCGTCCGTGATCTCGGCGGCGATCCGCGCGAACTCTCGGATGGTGAAGGTGTAGCGCGAAGCGCGCGGGTGAAGCTGCACCACGGCGCGACGGTGCTCGCGCGACATGGCGAACACGACGTCGGCCTCGCGGATCTGTTTCTCGTTGAGTTCGCGAGCCACGTGGGTGGCGGCATCCGTCACTCCGAAGCTGGTAGCCAGGTCGAGCGCACGCGCGTCCATGGGTTCGCCAACCAGGCCGACCGTACCGGCGCTACCGACGGAGACCCCGGGATAGGAGTTCAACCCAGCCCGCAAGAGTTGCTCGGCCATGGGAGACCGACAAATATTGCCGGAGCACACCGTCAGAATAGAGAAGTCAGCCACGACTACTCCATGCTCGCTTCGCGGAGCGACCGTCGCCCCTTCGCGGCCGCCTTCTTGCTGATCTTCTTACCGGCAACGTGATCGGCTGTCGGTTCGAGATCATCGAACTTGCCGTAGCTGTACTGACCGTAGGCGTACGAGTCCGGGCCCTTGGTAGGCAGCATCGTAACGACGATGCCAGCGAGGTTACTGCCGATGCTTTCGAGTGTGCGCACGGCAGCACCCAGCTCGTTCTTCTTGGTCCGACCGGAGGCAGCAACCATGATGACCCCACCGGTGAGCTTCGAGATGACTGCCGCGTCAGTGACGAGGAGCAGAGGCGGCGCGTCAATGAGCACGAAATCGAACTGGTCGGTCAGCGATGTCAGAACCCGCTTCATCGCTGCGGATCCGAGCAACTCGCTCGGGTTCGGAGGTACGCGCCCGCTGGGGAGCACGTACATCTTGCCCCGACCCCACTTCTGAAGTACGTCTGCCAGCTCTGCGCGACCGATGAGAACATCCGTGAGGCCAACGCCACCTTCGATACCCATGTATTCGGCGACGCGCGGAAGGCGGAGGTCGCCGTCGATGAGCGCAACCGAGGCGCCGGTCTCGGCGAGAGCGATCGCGAGGTTGGCGGTGGTCGTGCTCTTTCCCTCGCCGGGGATGGAACTGGTGACGACGAAGCTCCTCGGCCCCTTCTCGAGGTTGACGAACTGAAGGTTGGTACGAAGGCTCCGGAAAGATTCTGCGCGGGGGCTCCGTGGGTCGGCGTGAACCACGAGCGGACGCTTCTTCGCCTCTGGGTCGAGGGCAATCCCGCCAAGGATCGAGGCATCCGTCACCGTCTCGATGTCATGCGAGCTGTGGATGCGCGTGTCGAGGACGCTTCGCAGAACAGCAACGCCAAGCCCGATGGCCAATCCAACGAGGAGGCCCAAAATGATGTTCAGGCGCACGTTGGGGCTCGACGGGTTCGACGGAGTCACTGCCGGCTGGATGGTTTCGATCTTCACCGGGCTTGCGGTCTCACCCTCCGGCTTCTCAAGCTGGTTGGTGACGACGTCGGCGAAGGTTGCGCCCACGGAGTTTGCAATTGCTGCGGCCTGGACCGGGTCAGTATTTGTCACGGTGACGTCGATGAGCACCGTGTTCAAGGGGGAACTTGCGGCGATCGTCGGCGCGAGCTGCTGCGCTGTCACGTCGAGATCGAGCTCGTCAATGACCTTATCGAGCACGAGCGCGCTGTTTACAACGTCGACATAAGAGGTCACAGCTTGGCGGGCGAAGCTCGTGCCCTGCACGAGATCTCCCGTGGCAGCTCCCTCGGAGGCTCGAACGGAAACGTACAGCTGCGTGGTCGACTGGTACTTCGGAGCCAGCGTCAGCGAGTACGCCGCCGCCGCGCCCACACCGAGCAAAGTGCAGGCAACTATAAGAATCCAGCTTTTGTGCAGAATTCTTACGTAGTCCTTGAGCTCCAAAGAGTCCCCCTAATTGCAACTGTCAACACATAGACATGTCCGTTTAGTTTTGCATACACTCGCGAACTCATTCGCCGTTCGGCCGGGCGGAGCGGCATATTACGCGTTCGAGCAGCCCATCGTGCCCCTTTATGGGAGTATTCGCTGCTCGAGTCGGCCAATAGTGTGAGCGAAGGTCCGCGAGAACGCACTGCGGGCCATTTCTGTTGCAACTACAGCGGTTCTATCGTGGCGCTGACGGCACCGGCGGCGGCTGATATGCCGAAGCAAAGACCCAGACCATCATGAGCGAAATCACCGGGCGGAACCCGAGAAAGATCGTGGTCGTCGGTGGACCTCTCCCCGCCTCTGCCCCCGCCAGCGCTCCGGGTGCCGCCGGCGCTGTGAACGCGAAGGTCGAAAGCCGCCAACGTGAACCGCCTCGGTGGCTCCGACCGCTACGCAACCGCGGGCGCCATCAACCGGGCGTCATTCGCCACGAACGGAACCGTCTATCTCGCCAACGGTGCCGGCTTCGCCGACGCTCTCGCCGGCGCTGCGCTGGCAGGAAAGAACAAGGCGCCGCTCTACACCGTGCGAGCCACGTGCGTCCCGGCTCAGGTGCTCGCCGACATCAAGACTCTGCGCGCGAGTTCAGTCGTGCTGCTCGGCGGAACCGGCGCGCTCAGCGCCAACGTCGCCAAGCTCGTGGCCTGCAAGTAGGCAGGAACGCGCTTCGGTCTCTCGTCGAGTCCTGAAGGTTACTCCGGGACGGGGTCGGTTGGGGGATCAACCGGCACTGGCTCTTCCGGTACCTCCGGAATCACCGGAGGTACAACGGGGCCCGGGGCAGGCGGGGTCGGCCGCGGCGGAGTGACCGGGTCAGGGTTCGAGTCGTTCCGTGGACGGTTCGGAGTCTGCGGAGTCGTGTTTTCTTCTGAATCCACGGACTCCTGCTGCTCAAGGAGCACCCGCGCGTTCTCGTCCTGAAGAGCGAAAGCCGCTGCGGCATACGCCTGGAGTTCCGCAGCGCCGCCCCCGTTCTTTACAGCCGTCGTCAACGCGGTGACCGCGGTGCTGACCGCGTCTCGCCATTCCTGGCCGGCATCCGTGTTGGCTTCGATCAGCGCGGTCGCCGTCGCTGGGATCGTGTCCGTGAACGTCGTGAAAGCCGTCGCGAAGGCGGTGCGGGCATCCGTTATCGCTGTGAGCGCGGCATCCAGTTCGAGCTGAGCTGCTTCGATGCGTGTGGCCTCAGCGGAGATCTCGTCGAGGGCAGCACCGATCACGCTGAGGCTCGAGCCCGCACTCACGCCCGGCGCGGCGTACGGGGTTTCTGCCGGGTCGACGGCGACGACTTCTGCGATGGCGGCGGCGGTCGTGACGCGCTGGGTCTCCGCTGCAGCTCGTGCTGTCTCGTCGGAAACACCGGCGACGGCGGCGAGCGCGGCTGCTGCCGCGAGGTTGACCGATTCGGCTTCGGTCGTGGCGGTGGAGATGGCGCTGTAGGTGGAAGTAAGCGTGCGATCGGCCGTCGCCACGGTGAGCTGCCGGGCGGAGTATGCCTCGAATGCCTGCTGCTCGGGGGTCGCCGCCTGGCTCTTCACTGCGAACAGGATGCCAACACCGACGAGAGCGAGGACGGTGACGATCGAGATGATGATGGTCAGGATGCTGCGGGTCGTGCGCTGCTTGTTGCCCGGCAGGAAGACGGCCGGCGTTGGGCGGATCATCCGCTCGTGTTCGGCAACGTCTGCACTGACCTCTTTGCCGTCATCGCGCAGGAGAACCGCGATCGAGGCTGTTTCTGCTTCGGACGGGGTGTCGCGTGTATCGGCCGCAACCATCGTCTTCTTAAAAGGAAGGGAGAGCGTGAAAACCGACTCGTCGATCGAGGTCACGTCCATGGGAGCGGTGGCGTCGGGGTCGATCAGCCGGCGACCGGCATTGGCCTGGTGGGCGTCGTGGCCCGCCGGGGATTCAGCGTCGGAACCGATGAGCTGCGTGTCATCGCTTGCCCGTCGCGCCCGCTTCGGCTCGATGAGTGGCGTCTCATTGTCATTCAACGGCCCGCGGTCGGTGTCGTTGAGCTTCATATTGGTTGTCCCCCTGCGCACCAGGTCAGCATGGTGCCCGAGTCACCATACCGCGCGGCCCCTTGAGCGCCCGAGTCAGGGCCCTCGCACTGGGGGTGGGTCACTACGGGCCTATCGGGTGTTTGGGCGAATTGGGGGTACGAAATCAGGGCGGCGACGTGTGGACGGACCTTATATTCGAGAGATGTCCAAGCATCGCCCCTTCCCTCGCCGCGCCCGGAACCGCTGGGTGCCCGTCGCGGCTCTCGCCGTGTGCTCCGTTCTCGCCGGCTCGCTCGTGGTGGCGGCCATCACGTCGCAGACCGCCTTCTAGCGGGCCGCCCTTCCCGGGCATGGCCCAGGCGGGCACCCTTCGCTAGGGTGAGCGCATGGATCCCAACGCGGTGAACTCCTGGGGCTGGTTCGCCCTCGCCCTCGTCAACGCGGGTCTCGCCGAGCAGAAGAACCGGTCGCGACTCGCGTGGTTCCTTCTCTCCCTCTTACTGGGTCCGTTCGCGACCCTGTACATCGTCGCGTGGCCTGCCGTTCCCGAAGTTCCGCAGCCAGCGCAACCCCTCGACCTGCCGACGGCCTCACTCGCAGGCGGCATCGTGCTGAGTGTCGCCGGTGCCGCAGCGGGCGTTGCCGCGTACGGCTCGAACTCCTGGGTCGGGTGGCTCGCTGCCGGGATCCTCGCCGCGCTCGCGCTGGCCGCATTCGTGGTGTTCGTGACGAAGCGACCACGGAGGGATGGCCCCGTTTCGATGCGGGATCTCGACAAGCTCGATCAGCGGGAGGGGCTCGATCAGCGTTGAGGGTGCTCGATTAGCGAGAGGGGCTCGACCAGCGTTGAGGTGCTCGATCAGCGAGCGCATGGGAATATGGTCAGACCGCATCGGTTGAACCCGGAGATGAAAAGCATGAACCCGAACGCGACGTCTGCTGTCGACGGCGGCGGAGCATCCGTTCGCCAGACACAGACCGCAGGCCTGCCTGACGGTTTGTTCGCATCGGCGCTCGAAGCGGTGTCCGAGGGCTCGCTCATCACGAATGCCGAGCGGCGCATCATCTATGCCAACCGGGCGATCACGGAGATCACCGGGTACAGCGCCGACGAGATGATGGGCAAGAATTGCGCTCTCCTGCAAGGCCCGGAGACCGACGCAGTAACGATCCAGCTCATGCGCGACAGCTTCGAGTCGGGTGAGACGTTCCGCGGCGAGATCCTCAACTACCGCAAGGACGGCTCCCCGTTCTGGAACTCGCTCACCGTGACCCCGATTGCGGATGCCTCGGGCACGACCACTCACTTCGTCAGTGTGCAGAGAGACATCAGTCCCCTGATCGAGCTGCAGGAGCAGCTGCGGTTCCAGGCCACACACGATCCGGTCACCGGACTGCCAAACCGCACAGCTCTTGCCGCGCACCTGGCGGAGGCACTTGCCCGCGGCTCCCGGGCAGGCACCGCGCTCGCCGTCGGCATGATCGACCTCGACGACTTTAAGCGAATCAACGACACCTACGGGCACCCGGTCGGGGATGCCGTGCTGCGCGAATTCGCCCAGCGCACCCGCGCCTGCATTCGTTCCGTCGATGTGGTCGGGCGGATCGGCGGTGACGAGTTCCTCGCCGTGTTCGAAGGACTGGATGCCACGCAACCGCTCGACGACCTGCGTGCGGTGATCGACCGTCTGCACGAGGCTCACTCGCAGCCGATCTCGCTCGACGGCGGGGTCGAACTCTCGATGCCACTCAGCATGGGCGTCGCCCTCGCGCCCGCTCACGGCACGACCGGAGTCGAGCTGTTCCGAATCGCCGACGAGGCGCTGTACTCGGTGAAGTCGCGCAAGGGCACTCGGTCCGAGTGGTGGGAAGTCGCGGCGGATGCCTGACGACTCTGCTTCAGCCCGGGCGTCGACCGTAGACCGGTGGACTGCCGCTCTCGCCGAGTCGACCGGTTCGCCCGGTGGTGGCGCGGCATCCGGGGTCATGCTCGCGATCGCGTACAGCCTCACGTCGATGGTTGCCGGGTATACCTCGGTGTCGGATTCTCTCGCTGACGAGCTTTCTGCGCTCCGCGCGCGTGCCACTGCCGGACGGAAGACCGCCTTGCTGCTGGCCGACTCGGATGCCGCCGCCTCCGAATCATTCGGCAGCGCGTTTCGCCTGAAACCGCACGAGGGGCGCGCGGATGCCATTCGCGACGCATCCGTTGAGGCGGCGCATGCATCTGCGGACCTGGGCAAGCAGGGAGCAGCGGCCGTCGGCGACCTCGAGTGGCTCGCCGAGCACGGCAAGCCGGCGCTCATCGCCGATGTCGCGGTGGCGTGCGGGGCGCTGCGCGCTGCCGTTGCCGGGGCGCGGGCGAATGTGAACTTCGACCTGTCGGCGCTGGAGTCCGGCTCCGCCGGGTCTTCTGCGCCCGTTGCGGAAGAGCATCCGGTGCTGTGGGAGACGGTTCAGGAGCTCGACGCTGTTCTTGCCCGCATCGACCGGCTGGCCGCGGAGATCGAGGGTCGGGACCGGCTGAACCCGGGCGAGTAGCCGCCACTTTGCCGGCTCAGTGACGCCTTTTCATCCACTGCGGACGAGAACACCCGGTACGCCGGGTGTTCTCGTCCGTTCCGGGTGAAATGGTGGCCGGCGGCAGCGCGCGCACGCTCCCGCTCGGCGTCGGAGGCGTCGGCGTCCGAAGCGTCCGCAGGCTTCGGAGAAGCACCATCTGCTTAGTACTGATACATTCGGGCGGTGAATCGTGGGGTCCGTGCTCTATACATGGACGGACTCCCTGATTCACCGCCCGAATGTTCGCGCAAGGATCCCTATCGCAACTGCACGGCCGTCGGCAGCGCGGGAACGCTCCCGGCGAACAGACGGTGACGGGTGTCGGAAGCAGTCGGTACCCTGAGCACGTGAATTCGGAACCCTCCCCCTCTGTTGGCGACGACGTCCTCGCGGGCGGCGACGCGGCATCCGCTGTGCCACCCCACTGGAAGCGGAACGTCACCCTGTTCCTGAGCGGGCAGACGATCTCACTGTTCGGATCGATGATCGTGCAGTACGCGGTGATGTGGTACGTCACGTTTGCGACCCAGTCCGGGCTCGCGATCGCCCTGTATGCCGTTGCCGCGTTTCTGCCGCAGGGCATTGTGTCGATCTTCGGCGGTGTCGTTGCCGACCGGATGAATCGGCGTGTGCTCGTCATCATCGCCGATACGTCGATTGCGGCGATCACCCTCGTTCTCGCTGTCGCCATGGCGAACGGGATCACGGATTTGTGGGTGATTCTGCTTGCGGTCGGTGCGCGGTCGATCGGTGCCGGGTTCCAGACGCCGGCGGTCTCGGCGATGATTCCGCAGATCGTTCCCGCTGACCAACTCATGCGGGTCAATGGTGTGTTCGGGTCGTTCCAGTCCGCGATGGCACTGCTCGCGCCTGCCGCTGCCGGTGCGGTGTTCGGGCTGTACGGGATCGTGCCCGTGTTCTTCATCGACGTGGTCACAGCGGTGATCGGTGTCGGGTTCCTGCTGTTCGTCAGCGTTCCCACCTTGGCTTCCATAGCCTCGAAGACGACGAGCTACCGCGAGGATCTCGTTGGCGGATTCCGTTACATCTGGGCGCACAAGGTTGTGCGCTGGCTGCTCGGAGTCTTCGCGATCATCTTCCTGCTGACGGTGGCGCCGTCGTTCATCACGCCGCTGCTCATCGCGCGGACCTTCGGCACCGAGGTGTGGATGGTGACCGTGCTCGAGATCGCGTTCAGCGTCGGCATGACCCTCGGCGGTGTTCTGGTCGCGACCGTGCTGGCGAAGCGAGGGCGCATCTCGCTGATCCTGTTCTCGACATTCGGCTTCGCCGTGTTCACCATGGCGCTCGGGCTCGCACCGAACCTGTGGGTGTTCTACGGATTCATGTTCGCGTTCGGGCTTCTCGTGCCGCTGTTCTCGGCGCCGTTCATGACGCTCGTTCAAGAGACGGTGAAGCCCGAGATGCACGGCCGGGTATTCAGCTACGTCGGGATCGTGATGGCGATGGCGACGCCGATCGGGATGACGGTGTTCGGTCCGCTCGCCGATGTCATCAGTGTGCAACTTCTGCTCGTCATCGCTGGAATCGTCACCATCCTGGTGATGGTCGTGGCTGTGCTGTTGCCGTCAGGGCGGGCGGCGATGGCTGCTGCCCGGGAGCAGAAACCGCTGGATGCCGACGGCGTTGCTCCGGGTGGGGTGGCTGGTGGTCACTCTGCTGATGCCGATGCCGCTGCCGCTGGTGCTGGTGCCGGTGACTCTGCCGGTGCTAACGCGGCTCACATCCACGAGAGCGGCGCCCGCTAGCATCCGTTCGCCTCTCGCGGCCGCGGTTGCTGCGCCTGTGTGGGCCGAAGCTTCGAAGTTGCGCACGGCAAACGTGCCTGGTGCCGTGCGTTCGGGCGGAGAATCGTGGGGTCCGGCCACGTATAGCGCTCGGGCCCCACGATTTTCCGCCCGAATGTGCCGACGGAGGTGCACTCAGCTCACGGCAATGAGCAGACAGAGCCCCGCCAGCACGATACACACCGGTGTCATGAGGTTGCGCTCGGGTTTGCTCCTCGAAATGCCGTTCAGGAGAATACCCAGCGCAAAGTACGCGGTCAGGACCCAGATGCCGACCTGTGCGACCGCATCGGGGAAGACGTTTGTGACTCCAGCTCGTTCGAGGATCACCACCATGAAGACGGCGTAGAGCACGATCGAGACCATGCTGCCGATACGGAGGTTCCGGGGCAGCACATCGTGCTGACCGCCCCAGGCGAAGCGGCCGATCGGGCGTCCGCCGATCAGGAGCAACTGGAACACTGCCAGCGCGAGGAGGATCAGGCAAGCGAAGACGGCCGCAGCGAGAGTCATGAGTGCACTGTAGCGGGGCCCGGCGTCGGGAAGCGATCTCGATAGGCAGCGCTCCGCGGGCAACCACTCGATCAACGGGGGTGCAGCGTGCTCCCGGGCCGCTACGCGATCGAGTTCGTCCCGTTCCGCGGGCTGTTACTCGATCAGCGGGTTGCGGCGGAGGCGACGGCAACCGCAGCGGGCTGGATCTCCCAGCCACCGGCATCCGTACGCGACAACACGATCATTGTGGCGTTCGCGAGTCCCTGAATGTCCTTACCCGTGAGCGCGAAGACGGTGGCGCGAATGAAGGCCCCATGCGACACGAGGAGGAGGTTGCCGTCGTGCTCTGCGACGAGCTTCTCGACGACAGCAGCTCCCCGGCTACGGACGGCCTCGATCGGCTCCGCGTCGGGAAAGACCCGGTCGGCCCACTTGGCCTGAATGTCCTCGGCGGTCGCGCCGTCGGCCTGGCCGAAGCTGCGCTCGATGAGGTCGTCCTCGATGCCACCGAACGGGATCCCGGAACCCTCGCTGATCGCCTGGGCAGTCGCCGACGCACGAGAGAGCGGCGACGAGAACACGAGCGCCCAGTCGTCGGGCGAAAATGTCGTCGCGAGCGCGCGGGCCTGCTCAATTCCGGTCTCGTTCAGCGGGATGTCGGCACGACCCTGCAGGCGCTTGCCAAGATTCCAGTCGGTCTCGCCGTGGCGCACGAGGGCAATTGTCGTCATGGATCCACCGTAGCCGAGGCCTCGCTGAGGGATGCCTGTACTCGCCGCCGCTACGCGTCCTGCGGCACCCGCACCGTCAGTCCACCGGGCTTGATCCGCACCTTGACCGCAACCGCGGTCCCCATGCCGTCGCCATCGAGCTCGATCTCCTCGGCGCGGCTGAGCTTGAGCGTCAGCTCTTTGCCCTTGACGTAGTTGAGCGCGGTGACGTCCTTCATCGGCATCTTGCGCCCGAGCTTCGTACGCATGAGCACCCCGTTCTCCCAGATGATCTTGAACAGGATCTGCACCCAGTGGAACGGGTTCTCGGGCCGAAGAATCAGGATGTCGAACTCGCCGTCGTCGACAGCAGCCTCCGGCAGCAGCAGGACGTTCGCCTGCAGGGATCCACAGTTTCCGACGATGATCGTGTGCGCCCGAACGTTCTTGACCCGACCTGAATCGAGCTTGTAGCGCACGCGCAGCTCGTTCTTGTCGGTCAGCGCCTTGAAGATCGCTCCGACATACGCGAGCCAGCCGACCTTCTTCTTGAGCTCTTCGTCGGTGTTGGCAAGCATCTTGGCATCGAGACCGAGGCCGGCCATCACGAGGAACACGTGGCTCGTCGTCGCCGACTCGCCGGACCGAATGTCGATCATTCCCAGGTCGATCTCGCGATCCCGACCGGTGAAGGCGGAGTGGATCGAGTGCTCGAGATCGTCGAGCGTGAGGTCGAGGTTGCGGGCGAGGAGGTTTCCGGTGCCGGACGGGAGCAGCGCCAGCGCGGCATCCGAATCGTGGATCGCTTCAGCGGCGGCGCGAACGGTGCCATCTCCACCGGCGACGATGACCATGTCGGCGCCTGCCTCCAGGGCTCGCTTCGTCGCACCCTGACCCGGATCCTCGACCGAGGTCTCGAAGTACAGCGTCTCGCCCCATCCCGCTGCCTTCTCCTCGGCGGCGACGACAGCCTTGATGGCGTCGAGGTCCACTTTGATCGGGTTGTAGACGAGGGCAGCAACCTTGGCGGATGCCTCGGGCTGGGTGGAGTCGCTCATGGTTCTGCTTCCTGGATCGGGGGCACTGTGCGCACTGCAACGCAGCAGGAGATACGGCAGCTGCCTCTCAGCCTAGGGACCACCACCGCTGGAACGCGAAAGCGCCCGGGGCCTTGACAGGCCTCGAGCGCTTTCGCGGATGTCAGATCAGCGGCGGAACATCTTCGCCGTCGTCTCGAACAGTCCCTTGACCGGACGCTGCTGCTCGCCCTGCTGCGCACCGAGCACGATCATCACGAGGGTGAGCGCCGGTGTCACCCACTGCAGAACTTTCTGCACCTTCTGGGCCGTCTGCATGCTCTCGGGTGCCTCCGGCTTGGGCTCGGTGATCCCTTCAGCGCCCTCTTCGGAGTGCTTGTCGATGATCCGGCCGAGGATGCCCGAGATGACCGTCGTTGTTCCGGCAGCGACGGTGATTCCGAGCTTGACCGCGGTATTGCTGCGGCTCTCGGCCTGGTTCTTCAGGCGTTCCTTGTTGCTGGCGATGAGACCGACGCCGCCGATGCCGTGGGTGACGATGGCCGCGAGTTCGACGGGCAGCCAGCGCCACCAGCCGATCGACGCGAGCCGCAGCCCCTCCGACGAATCCCGGGCTTGTGCCGTCGCGCCGTTGAGTCCGACGGCACCCATGAGGGACCCTCCGAACCAGGCGGCCAGGCCGACATCATGCATGCTGCGGACAACGGTGTTACGACTGGGCATGAGAGTCCTTCCCCTTTTCACGATGAGTGTCCAAGGAACCTACGCTCGGACCCTGGTCATCGGGAGGGCCTTGACAGCGCCGTCGAACGGCACGCGGGCCAGCGGTCAGCGCACCGGTCCGAGTGCGCCGGCCGATTCCTGCAGGTAGCAGACGCCGCAGAGCGACTCGTAGGCAACCTCGACCCCGTCGATCGCGACCTGGTCCCCGTCGAAGATGAACCGGTCCCCCACCCGTCGGCCGTTGAACAGCGCCTTGCGACCGCACCGGCAGATCGTCTTCAGCTCTTCGAGGCTATGGGCGACTTCGAGCAGGCGGCGGCTGCCAGGAAAAGCCACCGTCTGGAAATCGGTACGGATGCCGTATGCCAGCACCGGAATCCCCTCGAGCAGCGCGATCCGCAGAAGCCCGTTCACCTGTTCATCGGTCAGGAACTGCGCCTCATCGATCAGCAGGCAGCTGAGGTCGGCACCGTTTCTCTGAAGTGCCGCTGCGCGGTGGTGCTGGAAGAGGGCGTACGTGTCGGCATCCGGTTCGATAACGAAGTCGACGGGGCGATCCACCCCGAGCCTGCTCTCGATGTGCGAATCCGCCTTGGTATCGATGGCCGGCTTGGCGAGGAGAACGTGGTGGCCGCGTTCCTCGTAGTTGAACGCGGCCTGCAGGAGGGCCGTGCTTTTGCCGGAGTTCATCGCGCCGTAGCGGAAGTAGAGTTTTGCCACGCGTCGAGTTTAGTGGCGGCTAGGAGACCGCCGAGCCGTTGCGCGCGGACCAGACCCGTTCAGTCGGGCGGCCGTAAGCGAGCTCGGTCGGCTGCCGGAGCGCCGACAGGTATGCGTCGACGAGAATACGTCCGGCCGCGGTCCAGGTGAGCTCCTGTGCCCGGGCGAGAGCCGCGCGACGCAACTGCTCGCGCACCCGAGGCTGATCGAACAGCAGATCGAGGTGGGCAGCCAGTTCCTCGGGGTCACCCGGCTGGTGGATGAGCCCGTTCACACCTTGGTCGACAACCGCACCGCTCGCGGTCGATACCAGCGGAACAACACCGGCACCCTGTGCCTCGTAGGTGACGAGTGCGCTGCCCTCCTCGACACTCGGCAACAGAAGCACGTCGGCCTTGGCATAGGCGGTGGCGGGTTTCTTCGTCGGCCCGCAGAGGAAGATCGACGGGTGGTCGAGCAGCTTCGCCACCTGCTCGCGGTAGTCCTCGTCGATCTCGCCGTAGATCAGCAATCGGCCGGTCTCGCTCGCCCGCGATGACAGCCACGCCCGGAGCGCGTAGTGAAGTCCCTTGCGCGGCACACCCCGGCCCATGAAGACAGCCGTGAACGGGTGCTCCTTTTCGAACACCGGCACCCGGATCTCGCTCGGGTCGAACCCGTACTGGTGGCGGACGAGGCGGGAGGAATCGTAGCCGCGCGACAAAAACGAGTCTGCGACGGCATCCGATGGGACAAGAAGTGCGGTGGCTGCGTCGTATTCGCGCTCTTCCAGCTCGAGACGGTCGACGTCACCGAAGGTGGACCAGACGGCCGGGATCTCCAGTCCGAGCCGCGCGTACTCCCGGCTCACGACGGTGCACGCGACGGCGATGTGCGATCCTGGCGCCTCCCGTACACCGGCGACACCCATCCGCTGCGCGAGTTCGAGGGTGCGCGCCCCGGCAAGCGGCCAGGTGTGCACGACATCGAATGCGCCCGCGGCCAGCACGCGGCGGGCCCGCCAGTCGTGCCACATGTACGCGCGAGCTCGCCCAATGGTGCGTTCCGGAATCATCCGGCCGACGACGTCAAGGGAGCGCACAAGAGCACGGATGCCGACCACCGGGCGGGCGACGTTGGCCACGACGAGTGTGACGTCGTGACCGAGGCGAACAAGCTGGTTGACCTGGTGCCAGGCGACGACGCCGGCCCCGGGTCCGCCGATGGCTCCGGGGAAGCTGTACAGAATGCTGAGCGATGCTGACCCCGCACCGGAATTGCCTGCTGCGCCCACCGCGAACCATCACCCTCTGACACCAACCAGAGGGTGCCTCTCGCGTCGGATGCGTTTAGGAACGCTTGGGTCCGTTGGAGTACTCCGGGTCGGACCCCCGACTGGGGCTCAAATATACTCCGTTCCCTGAGACTTGCTCAACTTTGCGGGAACGGGTTCCCCAAAGAGGGGACCACTGATAAGGGAACGGTCGCGTGTCAGCGCGAGATGGCGAGGGCGTCTGCGGTTTTTGACAGAACCGCCTGCGCCTGCGCCGGGTTCTGGTTGAGCATCGTGCCGTAGCTCGGGATCAGGCTGCTGATCTGCGGTTCCCACCGGGAGAACTCCTGCGGGAAGCACCGCTTCAGAACATCGAGCATGATCGGAACAGCGGTGGATGCCCCCGGTGACGCCCCGAGGAGACCCGCGATGGTGCCGTCCTCGGCCGCGATGACCTCGGTACCGAACTGCAGGACGCCGCCCTTTTCTGCGTCCTTCTTCATCACCTGCGCTCGCTGGCCGGCGGTGATGAGGTACCAGTCCTCCGGCTTCGCGGTCGGCATGAAGTCCTGCAGCGAGCGGAACTTCTTCGACTTGCTCGCGAGAAGCTCACCCACGAGGTAGGTGATGAGGCTCGGGTTGTCCTTCGCGACGGCAAGCATCGGGAGCAGGTTCGACGGACGAACCTGGGTGACGATGTCCAGAATGGAGCCGTTCTTGAGGAACTTGGGGCTGAAACCCGCGTAGGGGCCGAAGAGCAGGCTCGTGTCACCGTCGACGACTCGGGCGTCGAGGTGCGGGACGGACATCGGCGGTGCGCCCACCGCGGCCTGGCTGTAAACCTTGGCCTGGTGCTCGGCAACGATCTTCGGGTTGTCCGTGCGAAGGAACTGGCCCGAGATCGGGAAAACTCCATAACCCTTGATCTCAGGAATCCCGGACTTCTGCAGGAGCTTGAGCGCCCACCCGCCTGCGCCGACGAACACGAATCGAGCGTGCGTCTCGCCTGGGGTCTTGCCCACGAGTTTGCGGTGACGGATCAGCCACGTTCCGTCTTTCTGCTTCTTGAGCGCACGGACCTCGGTGTTGAGGCGGAGCGTGGCGCCGGCATCCGTCGTTGCATCGATCAGCTGGTGGGTCAGCGCGCCGAAGTCGACGTCGGTGCCGGAGGCGACACGGGTCGCGGCGAACGGCTCACCCTTGAGGCGCTTCTTCATGAGCAGCGGCGCCCACTTGTGAATGACGCGGGAGTCCTCTGAGTACTCCATGTCGCTGAAGAGGGGCTGCTGCTTGAGCACGTTGTACCGCTCGCGCAGGTACGTCACGTTCTTCTCGCCCTGCACGAAGGTCATGTGCGGGGTGGCGTTGATGAAGGTGGACGGATCGCGCAGGATGCCACGGGCAACGAGCGAGGACCAGAACTGGCGGCTGAGCTGGAACTGCTCGTTGATGCTGATCGCCTTGGCCGGGTCGAGCGAACCGTCCTTGCCCTCCGGCATGTAGTTGAGCTCGCAGAGGGCGGCGTGGCCGGTGCCGGCGTTGTTCCAGGGGTTTGAGCTCTCCTCGGCAACATCACCGAGTCGCTCGAAGATCTCGATGGTCCAGTCCGGCTGGAGCTGCTTGATCAAGGATGCGAGGGTCGCGCTCATGATGCCGCCACCGATGAGGGCGACATCCACCGGGCTGGAAGCTGTCATGCCTCTAGTTTAGGCGGCGTGACCGACCGCGGGCGCACGCTCGCGCCCTCAGCTGAGCTGCGCCACTCCCTCGCCGATCAGCCCGCCCCCGCCGCGCTGGCTCAACAGGTGCAAAACGTCTGCGGTTGCGTTCAACAGGCGCAAAACGCCGTTCTGGAAGCCAGGCACCTGTTGAGCGTCACCGACGAGCTCTCTCCACAGGCGTGGCGGCGTCGCCCACCGTCCACGGATCGTCTTCATGCCGCCGTACCCCACGTACAACCCTGAAACTGGGCGCATGACTCGCGATCTTGCAGAAGACATGCGCCGGTTCGGCTTTCTCGCACAACGGAACCAACTCGCCGAGCTTGGCCACTCCGCTCGCCACGTGCGCTCGGCCATCGCTGACCGCGAGCTCCTTCCAATCCGTCGGCCGTGGGTGGCAACGAGCACCGCGCACCCGGAGGCTGTACGGTCGGTCAGGCTGGGCGGACGGCTCGGCGGCGCGTCCGCTCTCCGCAGCTACGGCGTGTGGATGGGACGCCGATCAGGGCTCTGGGTCCACGCTTCCGCCCAGGCCAGTCGGCTGCCCGTGACCCGGCCTGGCGAGCATCGCATCACGACAGCCGAGCGGTTTCATACGGATTCCGACATTCGATGGCGGGTCTCACTCCCGGATGCCCTGGTGCAGTACTTCCTGCACGGAGAGACAACGGATGCCGTTGCCTCCCTCGAGAGCGCTCGACACCAGGGCCTCATCGATGACGTCGCCGTGCGCGACATCGCCAACGTGCTCCCCCGCGCTCAGCGCCGGATGATCGAACGCCAGCGCCGAGGGGCGATGTCCGGAATCGAGACGCACTTCCGCCTCGCAGCCGAAGCACAGGGGTGGAAGGTGGATATCCAGGTCTACGTAGCGGGCGTCGGACACGTAGACGTTCTCATCGACGGATGGCTCGTGATCGAGCTCGACGGCGGCGGCCACGCCGAGCTCGAACAGATGCACATCGACCGGCGCCGGGATGCTGAACTGATCATGCTGGGCTACCGGTATCACCGATTTGACTACCCGCAGCTGATGAACGACATGGATCGCTGCATCGACGTCACGCGTCGACTTCTCGCTGGCGGCAGACCGCCGATCTACTGATCTGCCGTTACCCCGCCCAAGCGTGGCGCACGCCCAACAGGTGCGAAATTTCCGCTGTCACACTCAACAGGCGATACACGCAGGTTTTCAGAGGCAGCACCTGTTGAGCGCTCACCGAGTCGCGCGCAGAAAGGGACAGCAACCTCAGCGCGTGGCGGCAGGATCCACCGCAATGCGATTGCCACCCGCGGCCTGCGCAGACGCCACAAGTTCGCGGACCTGCGCCGTGAGCGATGCGATATCCGGCTCACGCGGCGGCACGAGGACGACGCCCCAGCTGACACCGAGCCGCAACCCGCTCGAACTCTCGATCGGCGAATCGACGAGGGCAGCGCGGACGTCTTCGATGCGCCCATACGCCTCATCGAGCGAGTCGACCATCATGACGCAGGCGAACTGCGCACCCGCCCGTCGGCCGATGAGAGCGGTGGTCGGCAGGTGCTCCTGCAGGATCGAACTGAACGAATCAATCGCGTCGTCGCCGAACGAACGCCCGAACGCCGTGTTCATGTCGGCAAGGTTGTCGATCTCCGCTCCGACGAACGCCACTCCTTCACCCCGACGGTTGGCTCGGCGGATGCGGTCGGCCGCGGGCGTCGAAAACTGCGTGTCAGCGAGGATGCCGTTCCAGTGCGCCTGCTCGATCACGCGCGGCACAGCGGGGCCCGGCCGCTCAGCGCGGAGGATCGACATCGACGTGGATGCCACGATCACGAAGAGGATGGTGCAGAAGGTCGTGACCTCTGTTCCGTAGTACTGGCGGAAGAGGTCGCTCTCCGGGCCGACGACGACGAAGGCAACCGCGCGCGTTCCGTAGTAGGCGCCGACCAGGAGCATGACGAAGGCGAGAATCCGCGCGTTGACGCTCCGTCGCATCCGCGCGAGGAACGCTTCGACACCGGCAAGTGAGGCGAATGCGGAGACGCCGACCAGGAACACGAGTCCGCCTGCCCAGTCTCCGCCATCAGGGCCGGCGACGAGCGCCGCGAGAGCCGCAACTCCTGCCCCACCGGCCACCACCGGGAAAAGCGACCGGCGGCCGTTGAACACACGAGCGCCTGCCCAGACGAAGCCCATCGAGAGCACGAGGGAGGCGTTGCCGACCGCGACCGCCCACCAGGCGGCGGGCTCAGCTCCCCAGATGGCGAACGACACGGTGGCGAGGATGCCTGCGACGAACGCCGCGCTCCACAGCCGCCCGGGCGAGTCGTTACGACCGAAGACGGTATTGATGATGAAGGAGACCCCGCAGATGGCGACGATCATGCCGCTCGCGAGGAGGAGCGTCTGAAGATCGAGTGTGCTCGACGTTTCTTCTACTGCTGTGATCATTCGTCGATGTCCTCGTCCTTTTCGCGTGGGAGTGTGACAACCATCGTCGTCCCGCTGGGGCTGCTGGCCGACATCCGCACGTCGCCCCCGTGGGAGCGGGCGATCTCCCGGCTGATGCTGAGTCCGAGCCCTGTGCCGTGCACGGTTGAGTTACGAACCGATTCGGCCCGGTAGAAGCGCTGGAACAGGTTCTTCTGTTCTTCCTCGGTCATGCCGCGACCGGTGTCCGACACGAAGATCTCGACCTCGTCGATGTCGCCGATGACGGCGATGCTGACCCGGCCACCGGGGTTGTTGTACTTGACGGCGTTGGAGAGCAGGTTGTCGATGACCTGCCGGATACGGAACTCGTCCGCGTACACAACGGGATCGCCGATCGATGTCAGCAGCAGGGAGATCTTGCGTTCCTCTGCCACCGGCTTGAGCGCCTGGATCGATTGTTTCGCGATCACGGCCAGATCGGTGGGGGCGAAGTTGAGGAGGAACCCGATCTGCTCGTCATGGGACGCGACGAGCAGATCGGAGACGAGCGACAGCATCCGGTCTGCGTTCTTCAGCGCGATCTCGACGTGCGTGCGGCTCTCCTCACCGACATCCTCGCTGTCTGCGACGAGTTCGAGGTAGCCGAGGATCGACGTGAGCGGCGTGCGGAGTTCGTGTGACACCGACAGGACGAGGTCGTCTCTGGCGCCGATCGCCTCGAGCTCGGCGGTGATATCGCGCGAGACCCAGACGGACCCGTCCTGCCGGCCTTCGGCGTCGCGCAGTGGCCGTCCGGTGATCGCCAGTGCTTCCCGATATCCGCCTGGGTCGCCGTACCAGAGCACGACGTCGTCGAAGGATTCGCCGCGCATCAGGCGCCGGTATGGACGCTCCTCGAGGGGGAACGGAGTCGTCCGGTCGGCGCCGTACACGAACTCAGGAACGACATCGCCCTCGCTATAGCCGAAGCGCCGCATCCGGTCGCGATGCGCGCGGTTGACGATGGTCGGTCGGCCACTCTTGTCATAGGAGACGACCCCGAATGTGACGGCGTTGACGACCTCGTCGAGGGTGCGCTGCTGGCGCCTGGCACGGTCGAAGGCATCCTCGAGCAGCATGGCCTGCTGCCGGAGCAGGCGGCGCTGCGCCAGGTTCTTCTGGGTGCCGATGTAGCTCGCCGTCGACACGAACGCGAGCACGATCGGCAGGACGAGGAGCTTGGCGTTTGTTTCGACCGTTGCCGGGCTGAACAGCCAGAACCCCCAGACGAGGAGGCTCGAGAGGGTGGGCCCGACGACCGCTCCGAGCAATCCGTAGTACGTCGCCAGCCAGATCACCGGGAAGACGTAGAACAACGCGGCACCGAGGCTCGGCTCGCCGTAGTTGATCAGCGCGATACCCGCGATGTCGATGATCGGCAGGATGATCGCCGCCCGCCGCGACAGCTTGCGCCAGGTCAGCGCGGATGCCGCCATGGTCGCCACGAAGATGGCGGCAACCCCGAACAGCAGCGCGGGTTCTTTCGAAAGGTCGACTCTGAGGACCAGGAGGATGCAGACGAGGACAAGAACCCCGGAGGCCAGCAGCAGCTGCCAGAGGAAGACCGAGCGCTCAAATCGCGCCTGCCCGTGCGACTCCACGCGGGACGCGGAGGGAAAGGTCATGCCTCTGACCTTACAGCCACGGCCGTAACCGCCACGCTGCCCTGAACTAGACCGTTGCGGTCAGACGCGCAGCGACGAGCTCCGCGATCTGAACCGCGTTGAGCGCTGCGCCCTTGCGGAGGTTGTCGTTCGAGATGAAGAGCGCGAGGCCCTTGCCTTCCGGCGCGCTCTGGTCGGCGCGGATCCGCCCCACGAGGGAAGGATCCTGCCCCGCTGCTTCGAGAGGCGTCGGGATGTCGGCGAGCGCGACGCCCGGGGCATCCGCCAGCAGTTCCGTGGCCCGCTCGGGGCTGAGGGGGCGCGCGAACTCGGCGTTGATCGACAGCGAGTGCCCGGTGAAAACGGGAACGCGGACGCACGTGCCTGAGACGAGGAGGTCGGGAAGTTCGAGAATCTTGCGGCTCTCGTTGCGGAGCTTCTTCTCTTCGTCGGTCTCGTTCTGGCCGTCGTCGACGATCGAGCCGGCGAGCGGGATGACGTCGAAGGCGATCGGGCGCTTGTAGACGACTGGCTCGGGCATGGTGACAGCTGAACCGTCGTGAACGAGCTGCAGGAGGTTGCTGTCTTCAGCGGCGACGCGGACCTGCGTGGCGAGTTCGCGTGCGCCGGCGAGACCGGAGCCCGAGACCGCCTGGTAGGTGCTGACGATGAGACGCTCGAGGCCGGCCTCTTCGTGCAGAACCTTGAGCACGGGCATCGCAGCCATGGTGGTGCAGTTCGGGTTCGCGATGATGCCTTTTTTGGCCTCGTCGATGGCGTGAGGGTTCACCTCGGAGACGACGAGAGGAACCTCGGGGTCCATCCGCCAGGCGCTCGAGTTGTCGATGACCATGGCGCCTGCTGCGGCGAACCGCTCGGCCTGGGCGCGGCTGCTCGTTGCCCCGGCCGAGAAGAGCGCGATGTCGAGTCCGCTGGGGTCGGCCGTCGCGGCATCCTCGACGGTGATGTCTTCGCCGCGGAAGGAGAGTGTCGAGCCCGCTGACCGCGCCGATGCGAAGAAACGGATGCTCGCAATCGGGAACTCGCGCTGCTCGAGAAGGGTGCGCATGACGGCACCGACCTGACCTGTCGCGCCGACGATGCCGACGTGGACTCCGTTGCTCATGGTGTTTCTCTCCTGTTCGGCGCGGGGGCTCCGCGCCTCAATTCGGATAATTCTCCCAAATCGGCGGTCAACCGGCGATTCGGAGTTCTCGCTGCGGATCGCCGCAGTTGCGAGAGGTGGTCGGTGGCTTGTACCTCAGCGGCCGGTGCCGCCGTGGACGACTGCTTCTTCTTCAGCGTCGAGGTCGAACGCAGCGTGCACGACGCGCGCTGCTTCCTTGACGTTGTCAGCGCGCGTGATGACCGAGATACGGATCTCACTGGTCGAGATCATCTCGATGTTGATGCCGGCGAGGTGAAGCGCCTCGAACAACCGGGCCGAGACTCCGGTATTCGCCTTCATGCCGGCACCGACGAGGACGAGCTTGCCGATCTGGTCGTCGTGCTGCAGCGAATCGAATCCGACCTCGTCGCGCTGGTCGAGCAGCGCGGTGAGGACCTTCTGGGCTTCGTCCTGCGGGAGCGTGAACGAGATGTCGGTGAGACCGGTGGCCGCTGCCGACACGTTCTGCACGATGATGTCGACGTTGGCGTCTGTCGACGCGATGATTTTGAAGATCTGGGCGGCCTTGCCGGGAACGTCGGGAACGCCGACGACGGTGATCTTGGCCTCGGTGAGGTCGATCGCGACACCGGTGACGATGGGGTGTTCCATCTCTTCGCCCTCTTTCGGGTTGATGACGAGGGTTCCCTCGTTGTTGTTGAACGATGATCGTACGTGGAGCGTCACACCGTGGCGGCGGGCATATTCCACTGCGCGAATGTACAGGACCTTCGCGCCGTTGGCCGCGAGTTCGAGCATCTCTTCACTCGTGATGGTGTCGATCTTCTGGGCCCGGGGAACGACGCGGGGATCCGAGGTGAAGATGCCGTCGACATCCGTGAAGATCTCGCAAACGTCTGCGTTGAGAGCAGCGGCCAGAGCTACCGCCGTCGTGTCCGAACCGCCGCGGCCGAGGGTGGTGATGTCTTCGGTCTCGTCGTTGAAGCCCTGGAATCCGGCCACGATGACGATGGCGCCGGTATCGAGCGCTTTGCGCACACGGACCGGGTTGACGTCGACGATGCGTGCAGATCCGTAGTGCTTGTCTGTGCGCATGCCGGCCTGAAGGCCCGTATACGACCGCGACGGAACGCCAAGGTTCTTGATCGCCATCGCGAGCAGCGACATCGAGATGCGCTCACCGCTCGAGAGAAGGAGGTCCATCTCACGGGGCTCCGGCGGCAGCGGCGAAACGGCTGCGGCGAGGTCGAGCAGTTCGTCGGTCGTGTCACCCATGGCGGAGACGACGACAACCACTTCGTTTCCGGCCTTGTGTGATTCGACGACGCGCTTGGCAACACGCTTGATACTCTCGGCGTCCGCGACGGAGGAACCGCCGAACTTCTGCACGATAAGGCTCACGGATACTCCTGGTGGGGTCGATCGGGCGTTACCCGACTCCCCATTCTAAAGGCGCACGCATACGCGGGCTGCTATGTGACGGATGCCGCCGCACGCGGCCTGCTCCACGGCATCCGTTTCGGGAGGTGACGTGTCGACTTTCGGCACCTGTTCACTCATTGCGGACCGCTTCACCCGGCACGCCGGATGTTTTCGACCGCATCGAGTGAAAACGCGGCGCGGGCGGCGGCATTCGGCGGGGCGGTCAGCGCTTGACGACCGTGCGGCCTTCGAACGCGCGCCCGAGGGTGACCTCGTCGGCGTACTCGAGGTCGCCGCCGACCGGGAGCCCGGAAGCAAGGCGGGTGATCTTGATCTCGAGCACGGTGAGCAGGCGGCTGAGGTAGGTCGCCGTTGCTTCACCCTCGAGGTTCGGGTCTGTTGCGATGATGACCTCCTGCACGACGCCGTCGGCGAGGCGCTGCATCAACTGGCGGATGCGCAGGTCGTCGGGGCCGATGCCGTCGATCGGGCTGATCGCGCCACCGAGCACGTGGTACAGGCCCCGGAATTCGCGGGTGCGCTCGATCGCGACGACGTCCTTCGCTTCTTCGACGACACAGATGCTCGCCGGATTGCGGCGCGGGTCGCGGCAGATCGAGCAGGTGGGCTGTTCGGCGACGTTTCCGCAGATCTCGCAGAAGTGCACCTTCTCGCGCACCTCGGTGAGCAACTCGGCGAGCCGGGTGACGTCGAACGTCTCGGTCTGCAGGATGTGGAACGCGATTCGCTGCGCAGACTTCGGGCCGATGCCGGGCAGGCGACCGAACTCGTCGATCAGTTCCTGGACGATGCCTTCATACATGCGGTTCTAGTCCCTGTTGAATCGGGTCGGCGGGGTGTACTGCTGCTCCTCGATGAAGCTCGCCCCGAGAAGTTCACGCACGACGGACTCGCCGTAACGACTGTTCACCGCTGGGTGGACGGTCCTGCGTGCGGTCGGTCGGTCCTGCGCGACGGATGCTGCTGCGTCGCGTCGGTCTGCAGCGGGTGCGTCGGGTGCCACGTCGGTCCGCTGCTGCTGCTCCTGATGCTGCGCTGGCCGGGTGCCGGGCGCTGCTGCGGTCGACGCCGGCGCTGCGCCGCCGGGGGCAGCTGGCGGTGCGCCCATCGGTGCGGGCGCGGGTGCGGTGCCCGGTCGAGCTGAGGCGTGCGAGGACGGCGAGCCGGCCGGCGGAATGAAGCCGGGTGCGGCGCCGGGACGAATTCCGGCGGCTGAGCCTGCCGGCGGGAGGAACCGGCCGGGTGGGATGATCCCTGAGACGTCGCCGATGGCCACGGGTTCGCGGGCGGGATCCGACAGCGGGTCGGGGTATGGCGGTTCGTCATCGGGCGGCGGAGCGTCACGGTCGTCGGGTTCCGGAGCGTCGCTGTCGCTCGGTGCACCGCGCGTGGGTGTGCGGGTGGGCACGCTCGGGGCCACTCCGGGCGCGCCCGAAGCGGCGGGTGCTGGTGTTGCGGAGTCCTCGGCGGGGGGAGCCGACGGGTCCGAGGTCGGGATGGCGACGACGTGCCATCCGCCCGCAGGCGGTGGGGCCACCGCTGGCGCCGGCGCGGTCCGCGCGCCGTTGTTCTGTGCGCCGTTGTTCGGCGCCGCGTTGTTCGGTGCGGCGTTCACCCGGCTGGCAGCACCTGCTGGCGCCTGGGCTCCGGCGGCCGGCCGGGTCGTTGCGTCCGCGCTCGGTGGGCCGGTGACGGCCGCCTGATTCGGCGCCGAGGCGGCAGGAGCTCCTGCCGTAGACGCGGCAGGAGCCGCACCGCCGGCAGGCTGCGTTCCACCGCTCGCAGGTGCTCCTGAACCGCCTGCCCCACCCGCTGGGCCGGACGTTCCTGGTCCACCCGAGCTGCCGGGGGAACCGGGCGGGGGCGAGGCCGGGCCGCGGCCCGGAGCATCCGTGTCGCCGGGGGAATCCACGTGCGCGATGAACTTGACCGTGACGCCGAGCACGTCGAGGATTGCCTGGCGCACGATCGTGCTGACGCCGTTGCCGGCTTGGAGTTGCTTGAAGTCGTCGACATCTTTCGCGCTTGGGAAGCTCAGACGCAGCACGGCGTCATCGCTGAAGGCCCGCACGGTCGCCGTCTGGGCGACAAGCCATGCTGACCTTTTGGCGGCGGCGACGCGCTCAAGAATTTCGGGCCAGGAATCCTTGAGTTGCTGAACGGTCACCGGTCCGAGCGGCCGCACCGTGATCGGAGCGGCGGGCGCCGGGGTCGCGGGCGCCGGCACCGCTGTCGCCGTCGTTGTCGGGACAGGTTCGGGGCGAGCAGTCCGCGCCGCTGCAGGTTCGACGGGCTCATCGAAGGAGCGCTGCGCGGAGGGGGCCGGTGCCGGGGCGGGGGGCGGAGCATCCGTCGACGCGGCGTCGGACATGCCGACGCGTCGCTCCAGACGCTCGACCCGGGCGAGGGCGCCCCGGGCGGAGTCATCCATCGACGGCACGAGCACGCGCGCAACCATGAGTTCGAGGTGGAGGCGCGGAGAGGTTGCGCCCGTCATCTCGCTCAAGGCGGCGTTCACGATGTCGGCCGTGCGGCTGAGTTCGGCCTGGCCGAAGCCGGTGGCCTGGACGGCCATGTGGTCGAGTTCGTCCTGCGGGATGCCGCGAAGCACGGATGCCGCGTCTCCCCCGGTCGCGCCCACGACGATGAGGTCGCGCAGGCGTTCGAGCAAGTCGTCGACGAAGCGGCGTGGGTCCTGGCCGGTCTGGATGACGCGATCGACCGCCGAGAAGGCGGCGCCGGCATCCCGCGCGGAGAGCGCGTCGATGACCTCGTCGAGGAGCGCGGAGTGCGTGTAGCCGAGGAGGGCGACCGCGCGTTCGTAGTCGACAGTGTCGCCTTCGGATCCGGCCATGAGCTGGTCGAGGAGCGAGAGGGTGTCGCGGGCTGAACCGCCTCCCGCGCGGACGACGAGCGGGAGGACGCCGGGCTCGACCTTGACGTTCTCGGACTCGCACATGGTCTGCACGTACTCGAGCATCTGGGCAGGCGGGATCAGCCGGAACGGGTAGTGGTGCGTGCGCGACCGGATCGTGCCGATGACCTTGTCTGGCTCGGTCGTGGCGAAGATGAACTTGATGTGTTCCGGCGGTTCTTCGACGATCTTGAGCAGAGCGTTGAAGCCCTGCGGCGTGACCATGTGGGCCTCGTCGAGGATGAAGATCTTGTAGCGGTCACGGGCCGGGGCGAAGATGGCCCGCTCGCGCAGGTCGCGGGCGTCGTCGACGCCGTTGTGGCTGGCGGCGTCGATCTCGACGACGTCGAGTGACCCGCTGCCCTCACGGCTGAGTTCGACGCAGCTCGGGCAGACGCCGCAGGGAGTGTCGGTCGGACCCTCGACGCAGTTGAGGCAACGCGCCAGAATGCGGGCGGAGGTGGTCTTGCCGCAGCCGCGCGGCCCGCTGAAGAGGTAGGCGTGGTTCACACGGTTGGTGCGCAGCGCGGTGCGCAGCGGATCGGTCACCTGAGACTGACCGATCAGCTCGGCAAAGGACTCTGGCCGGTAACGGCGATACAGGGCGGTAACCACTCCCTCATCGTAGTCGCCGCCGCCGACACCCGGGCCTGGCGGTGGGGATGGGTGCGGCCGGTAGCTTCGGGAGGAAAATCGCACTGCTCACCCACGTGGAGCGCCCCACGGACCCGTTTTTCCTCCCCAAGCAGCGGCGCAGCCTGTCCACAGAGCCCAGCACCGCCGATCCTTTCCACCGAGTGGGTTCCTCGCGGTTCCAGCGGGGCGCGCGAGAGCATCCTCGAGTCCATGAACAACGAATTCCGGCTCCTCGCCGAATGTGGTGGGATCGCCCATTCGTCCACCCTGACCGGCAAAGGAGCCAAGACCGCCAACCTGCAACGGCTGGCAGCGGATGGGCTTTTGCTCCGGCCGAGGCGCGGCTGGTACTCACTCCCGGGAGCCGACGCCCTTGCCGTCCGTGCTGTGTCACTGGGCGGTTTGGTGACGTGCGTCAGCGCACTACACAAGGCCGGAGTCTGGTGTGTCACCGATTCCCGACTCCACCTCGCCGTGGGCGCCCACACCGGTCATCCACCCCCGCGAAGCGCTGGCATCGTCACTCACTACTCTCTGCCCGCGACTCGGCTGGTCGGATATCCCCTGGTGCCGGTCGTCGACGCGCTGATCGACCAGTTCGGATGCCAAACCCGCGAGAACAGCATTGTCGTACTCGACTCCGCTCTCAACCGCGGGCTCATCAGCAGGTCGGACCTCGGCGACATTCGCTCTCGCATACCCCGCAAGTATCGGCCGGCCCTGGATTGCGCAGATGGCCGCTGCGAGTCTGGGCTGGAAACCAAGGTCCGGCTGCGCCTCAAGCATCGTCGGCTGCGCCATCAAACCCAGGTACAGATTCGGGGAGTTGGGCGCGTCGACATCCTGATCGGAGATCGACTGGTCATCGAGACGGATGGGCTCGAGTTCCACACCGGTGAGGCTGCTACCCGGGACCGAGAACGTGACCTCGCACTTCACCGGCTGGGGTACATCGTTATGCGTCTCACCTACGCGATGGTGATGTTTCGCTGGGACGAGGTACAAGCAGTCATAGACGGCTACGTGTCGCGGCGTGAGCACCTGTGGACGGCACTGCACGTGCGGGCGGGTTTGGCACGATAGCGACAGAGCGCCTGAGCGAGCCACGAGTGGCGGCGAAGTATTTACCGGCGGTTCACCGTGCGGCTTCCCGTCGCTCCTAATCTCACAGACGCGCGGCCCCTTTCGTTCGCAGCAGAACGACCCGCGCTCACTGGAGGAAACTGTGTCCCGATCACGACTAATCTTCGCCGGAACCGCTCTCGCGGCCTCGGCCCTTCTTCTGAGCGGATGCGCGCCGACCCCGGCATCCGGCACCGGCACGGATGAGATCGATGCCGCCACCGCGACAAGCGTCGCTGACTTCGGTGGACTCGAAGGTCTCGTCGAAGCCGCAGAGGCGGAGGGGGAACTGAATGTCATTGCCCTTCCCGAGAACTGGGCGAACTACGGCAAGATCATCTCCGCCTTCGAGGAGAAGTACGACATCACCGTGAACTCAGCCGATCCCGACGTATCGAGCGCCGAGGAAATCACCGCTGCCAAGAACCTCAAGGGCCAGGACACCGCACCCGACGTCTTTGACCTCGGCACCGCCGTCGCCCTAGAGTCAACCGACCATTTCGCTCCGTACCAGGTCGAGACCTGGGACGACATCCCTGCTGAGAACAAGGAAGAAACCGGTCTCTGGGTCAATGACTACACCGGCCTGATGTCGATCGGTTACAACGAGGACCTCGTCGACGTCCCATCATCACTCGACGACCTGCTCAGCGCAGGATACAAAGGCAAGATCGCCGTCAACGGGGACCCCACACAGGCGGGTGCGGCATTCGCTGCCGTCGGGTTCGCCGCTATCCAGTCCGGCGGCAGCGTCGACGACTTCCAGCCAGGCATCGACTTCTTCGCCGAACTCAACGAGGCAGGCAACTTCCTGCCCCTCGATCCGACGCCAGCAACGATCGCTTCGGGGGAAACCGCGGTCGTCTTCGACTGGAGCTACAACAATCTGGCTGAGGGAAAGAACGTTCCCAGCTGGAAGACGGTCGTCCTCGACGGGCCTGCATACGGCGCGTATTACAACCAGGCCGTGAACGCAGACGCTCCAAACCCGGCTGCTGCCCGACTGTGGCAGGAGTTCATTTTCAGCGACGAGGCGCAGAACCTCTATCTCGAGGCGGGCGCCTACCCCGTGCGTCTCGCGGTGATGGAGGAGGCTGGCACCGTCGACGAGGCCGCATCGAAATCTGCCGGCAGCGCGCCGGACGAGCTTTTGTCCCCCGATACTGCACAGACGGATGCCGCAAACGCTCTCCTCGCAGAGCAGTGGGCAGCACTAGTCGGGTAGTCCCACCCACATCGAACGCGCCGGGGCGACGGTCCCGGCGCGTTCCTGTCCGCCGGGAAACCGGCCGGAGGCATTCGTCATGAAATACCTCGGCCTTGCGCCGTTCGCCCTCTACGTTCTCCTCATGCTCGTCGTTCCCGTCATTCTCGCTGTCGCGACAGGCTTCACAGACGGCGACGGCGGATTCACCCTCGACAACATCACCGCGTTGGCAGATCCGGTGATCGTCAGCACCTTCGGCAACTCGTTCGCTCTCTCGGGCATCACCGCGGTCGTCGGCGCAACCCTGGGGGCACTGGTCTGCTACGCGCTGAGTGGCCTTGCGCCAGGCAGCCGGATTCGTATCGCCGTCGACGCAGTCTGCGGGGTCCTCGCCCAGTTCGGAGGCGTGATGCTCGCATTTGCGTTCATCGCAACCATCGGCATTCAGGGTATCGTTACCCTCATCCTCCGCGATCGCCTCGGTGTCGATATCTTCGCCGACGGAGTCTGGCTGTATCAGGTGCCCGGGTTGATCCTGCCCTACCTCTACTTTCAAGTGCCGCTCATGGTGATCACGTTTCTTCCCGCCGTGGACGGCCTCAAGGTGCAGTGGTCCGAAGCGAACGCGACCCTCGGGGGCAGCCGGCTGACCTTCTGGACGCGCATTGCCGGCCCGATTCTGGCTCCGTCGTTCCTGGGCGGACTGGTCCTGCTCTTCGCCAATGCGTTCTCGTCGTACGCCACGGCTGCCGCTCTGATCAGCCAGGGCGCTCAGATCGTGCCCTTGCAGATCCGCGGAGCGCTCATCAGCGAGACCGTCCTTGGCCGCGAAAATCTGGCCGGGACGCTCGCGCTCGGCATGATCGTCGTCATGGTGGTTCTCATGGGTGCATATTCTGCCCTGGCCCGTAAAACCGAGCGGTGGCAGCGTTGACAGCGCCACGGATCGGGGGAAAACCCAGCCGTTGGACCACCACCACCATCCTCGGCATTGTTGGCGTCATCTTCGCCATCCCACTGGTTTCGATGGCCGAATTCACTCTCCGCAGCACCGGCGGCGGCTACGGTTTCGAGCATTGGCTCGCGCTCATCGATCCCGAGAATGAGCGACGATATCGGATGCTGTGGGCCGGCATCCGCAATTCACTTCTCCTCGCTCCCTCCACCGTTGCGCTCATGCTTGTGCTTCTGGTGCCGACGATGATCCTCGTACAATTGCGGTTCCCGCGGCTGCGGCGTCTTCTTGAACTGATTTGCCTGTTGCCCATCACCGTTCCCGCTATCGCCCTCGTCGTCGGGCTAGCGCCCGTGTACTCGGTGATTTCCGGGGTGTTCGGCAGCAGCGCGTGGACGCTTGCGTTCGCGTACGGCATCCTCGTATTGCCGTTCGCGTACCGTGCCGTCCAGTCGAACCTGCAGGCGATCGATCTCGTCACCCTCACTGAAGCGGCACGGACCCTCGGGGCCTCCTGGCCAACCGTGATCATCCGGGTGATTGTGCCTGCCCTTCGCACGGGATTGCTTGCGGCGTCGGTCATCAGCATTGCCGTGGTACTCGGTGAGTACACGCTCGCGTCGCTACTCAACCGGCAGAACCTGCAGACCGCGCTCGTTCAAGTGTCGAAAAGTGACCCGTACACGGCTGTCATCCTCTCCCTCCTTTCCCTCCTCTTCGCTTTCGCCCTCCTCGCCGTTATCGGCCGGGTGGGTGCCGGCCGCCCGCAGAACAGGACCACATCATGACGTCGATGAGCGCAGCATCCGCCCTCGCCCGCCCCGGCACAGCCGTCGAATTCGCTTCCGTTGTCAAGCAGTACGGCGAGCACCGTGCGTTGGACGAACTCGAGCTGAACATCGAACCCGGTGAGTTCGTCGCCCTGCTGGGCCCCAGCGGTTGTGGCAAGACGACGGCACTGCGTGCGCTGGCCGGTCTGGAGACGGTCTCATCCGGCACGGTGTCAGTCGATGGCAATGACATCTCACGCATTCCGGTCAACCGCCGCGATATGGGCATGGTGTTCCAGTCCTATTCGCTCTTTCCGCACATGACGGTCACGGACAATGTGGAGTTCGGCCTCCGGATGCGACGAATCCAGGTCACCGAGCGACGCCGCCTCGCCGCTGAATCCCTCGAGTTGGTTGGACTCGGCGCACTCGGTGGTCGCTTCGCCCACCAGTTATCGGGCGGGCAGCAACAGCGGGTGGCTCTTGCGCGTGCACTGGTCACCCGGCCGGGCGTCCTTTTGCTCGACGAACCGCTTTCTGCTCTCGACGCGAAGGTGCGCGTGCAGCTGAGGGACGAGATTCGCCGCATTCAGCAGGAACTGGGTATCACCACCCTGTTCGTCACGCACGACCAGGATGAAGCTCTCGCCGTCGCCGATCGTGTCGCCGTCATGCGGGCGGGCCGGATCGAACAGATCGGGACGCCGGAGCAGCTCTACTCGCAACCGGCAACAACGTTCGTCGCCGATTTCGTCGGGCAGAGCAACCAGCTGGAGGGAATCGCATCCGAAGGTGTCGTGCAGGTACTCGGGCAGAGACTTCCGACAAGGGACCCTGCCGAGGGGCATGTGCTCTGCTTCCTCCGCCCGGAGGACATCACGGTCCGACCGGCAAACGGATCGGGACTCGGTACTGTCGCAAGCTCCAGTTTCCACGGCAGTTTCCGCCGCACCACTGTGCTCGTTGAAGGGCGGGCGGTCGTCACGCAGCACCCGGCATCACAGTCGTACGGTGTCGGCACCGATGTTGACCTGGTGGTGTCGGCAACTGAGGTCACCGTATCGGCGTTTCCGGCACCGAACGCACGCTAGACAGACGGTTTCGGGAGGAAAATCGTGGGGTTGGTCCACAGTGAACCCTCGAACTCAACGATTTTCCTCCCGAATGCACAACGCGAGCGGTTCAGACCGGCACAGCCTGCCCGCGGGCCGCATCGAGCCCCTCCCAGCGGCTGCCGAACAACGGCGTCAGCGTCAGCACCGCGTAGAGAACCGCACATCCGAGCAGCGTCGGCCCCAACCCGATTGCTGCGACGGCCGCCCCCGCCGCGAAACTTCCCAGCGGCATCGCCGCAGCAACCCCCGCCGTCGTGACACCGAAAACCCGCGCACGCATCGGCTCAGGCGTGAGCCCGTACATCGCGGTCGAGAGCATCGGGTTGATCGCCCCTGCCGCGAGCCCGGACAGCGCGAACACCACGAGAAGAACGGGCACCGGCATCCCGAGGAACATCGCCAGGTACGGCGGCATCCCCGCGAAGAAGAACGACCAGACGAACATCGCCCGTCCGGCCAGCCGGTGCCCCCACACCGCGAACAACGCCGACCCGGCGAGCGCCCCACCCGCGAAGCAGCCGACCATGAACCCGAGCAGTGCCCCTGACTCCGAGTTCCCGGCCGCATAGATCGGCTTGAGCACCGTGAGCCCGGCGACGTCGATCGCATTGGTCAGCATCACGAGCAGCACGACGCTCCGCAACAGCGGCTGCTTCACGAGAAAACGGATGCCGTCGGCCAACTCCTTCAGGTATGGCTCGTTCTCGACCCGCAACGGCCGGGCGACATCGCGCGGAATGCACACCACCACGAGAAGAGCAGACACGGCAAACGTCACAGCGTTGACGAACAGCGAGTTTGTCGCCCCGACGAGTGCGACGAGAATGCCTGCGGTCGCCGCGCCGAGCATCGACGCGGTGCGCTGCACCGCAGACTGCGCGCCGGCCGCCCGCGCCAGAGCCACCCCACCGCGCTCGGCGAGTTCCGGAAGCAGCACGGTTTTCGCTGTGTCACCCGGGGTGTCGAGAAGCCCGCTCAGGAACACAAGCAGCAGCAGGAGCCAGAACGGCAACCCGCCGGTCAACGCGAACACGGGGATCAGCAGCACGGTGGCGCCGCTCGCAAGATCAGCGAGGATGCTCGCGCTCCGGTACCCGAAACGGTCGATCACGGCACCACCGAGAGCCCCACCGATGATCAGCGGCACCGTCGCGAACACTCCGGCGACACCGGTGGCAAGCGGTGACCCGGTCGTCGCCAGCACGTAGAGCGGCACTGCGACCATGGTGATGGCGTTGCCCGCTTTCGACACGAGCCCAGCGGCGAGCAGCCCGATCAGCGGGAGCCGCGACGTCGCGACAGTGCTGCTCGTCACCGGGATACCTCAGGGGATGCCACGTCGTCGGCCGCGCGGGAGGCACCGGCCCCGGCACCAATGGACCGCGGTCGCACGAATGCGCTGTACATCAGCCGGGACGGGCGGGCGCTCGGCTCCCCCGGCCTGCTGCGCGACTCCCAGCGCTGGGCGAGTTCCTCGAGTTCGTCCGACAGTTCCCGGAGCTCGTCCGGGGTGAGGAAGGTGACGCTGTCACCGCTCGTCGCACCGGCCACCCATTCCGGCGCCAGTGTCGGTTCGAGGTCGATGTACTCGGCCAGCTCCGAACTCTGCGCCTGCAGGAACGTGTGCCGCATCGCAACGCTCGCAATTCGCGTGGACGGGTCCTCGTTCAGTTTCGACGGCTCATATCGCGTGTGCGATTCGGCCGCCGCCCACCAGCGTTCACGGGCATCCCTGGCGTGTTCGGGCGCTCCAGCCACAAATCCGGCTCGTGCCAGAACGCCGACGTGGTAACTGATGGAGCCGGGGGCCTCGTCGAAGACCTCGGCGAGCATGCCGACCGATTGAGGCCCGGACACCCGCAGTTCGCCGAGAAGCTTCACCCGCAGCGGATGCGCGAGGGCGCGCATCGCTGTGGGATCGGTGAGCGCGTGAACGGGGCGTTTGGGAGCGGCCATACCCACAGACTAATTCCACAAGAACTCTTGTGCAATAGTCGTTGTGAAAAGACGGATGCTGCGGGGAGCGTCACCGAACGGGCAGGCTCACGGTCGCGGTCGTGCCAGCTCCGGGCTCGGTGAGGAAGTCCAGCTCTCCCCCGTGCGCGTCGACGATTCCCTTCGTCACGGTGACGGCGAGTCCAACGCCCGGAAAATGTTCGCCTGCGCCCTTCGAGCGATAGAACGGCGATGCGAGCGCCTCCATCTCCTCCGGCGGCATGCCCATGCCGGAGTCCTGCACGCTGATCCGCACCCGATTCGCCGCCATGTCTTCGGCCACACGGACGTCGACCGTCCCACCGCGCGGCGTGAAGCGGAGGGCGTTGGCGACGAGGTTGTCGACGGCCTGGCTGACCCGACGCCGATCGAGAACGGCAGAGATACCGGCCGGTGCATCGAGACCGAGCCGCACGCCCGCGGCATCCGCAGCTGGAGCGCAGCGATCGACCACCGCAGCACACAGCGCGCCGACGTCATGAAGCTCCCGTTCGAGCTTCACCGAACCGCGCTCCCTGCTCGCTTCCTCGAGAAGATCGCTGACGAGGCTCTGCAGCCGGTCGGTGTTGCGCTCGATCACGGTCAGGTTGTTGAGGATGCCGTCCGGCACGTCAGGATCATCCATGATCAGTTCCAGATAGCCCACGATCGACGCAAGCGGAGTGCGGAACTCGTGCGAGACGGAGCCAACGAGCGCGTCCTTTGCCGAGAGCGCTTCGAGGTAGACGGTGACGTCCTCCACGGCTACGACCGTGCCCGCGAAAGCGCCGTCGGCATCGATGAGTGGGCGAGCAGACGCAGACAGCGCGTGCTGCCGGGTTCCGGGTGCGGCTATCCAGACCAGCCGGTCACGGAATTCCTTGCCGTCGATCGCTTGCGTGACGAACCCCTGTTCGGCGGGCACGCGCGTGACCCGATCGGCCTCAAGCAGATATTCCTGCTGCTCCAATTCGAGCGGGGTCAGGCCGGTGCTCACAATGATCGGGTGTTCCTTCACCGTGCGATTGGAAAGCAGAGAATTCCCGTCCGCGTCGTACGCCAGAATGCCCACGTCGACCGCATCGAGGATGCTGTCGAGAAGCGCAGACGTGCGCTTCTCGCGGGCGAGCGACGCTGCTGTCGTCGCCTGCTGCTCGGTGAGAGAGCGGATGCTCGCAGCCGTGCGCCGCGATGCAACAAAGGTGCTGCCAGCGGCGACCGCCGCGACGGCCGGGATGAGGAGATTCAGGAGGGCGTGCTCGAGTTGAGCGAGGCCACCCCCGCCCATCCCCGGCGCCTCGAACATGCCGAGGGACAGCACGACCGCGAGGCTCGCGAAGATAAATTTTCCGGACCAGCCCAGCCACAACGCCGGGAGGATCGCGAGGTACCCGATGGCGTGGACGTGTTGCTCAGGAAGCTGGCGCATCACGATCAGCGCGACCATGTCGAGCATCGGCACGAGCAGCAACCATTGGGAACTGGTCCGGCCGATGATGAGGGCCAGAATCGTCGCGAGCGCCAGGATACCCATGGCGATGGCAAAGGCCGGCGTTTGGAGCGGGGTCGGATCGACGACGAGCGCGATGGCGATTGCACAGCCGACGATCGCCACAGCGCTCACCTGGATGGCAACCTCGGCTCGGTACCCGAACCATCGGGCACCCAGTTCCGCCGCCGGCAGCGGGCTCATAACACCGACATCGTCTGCCGGGCTATCTCGAGCTCTTCGTTGGTGGGAATCACCAGTACCTCGACGTCGGAATCGTCCGCGGAGATCCGGCGCGGGTCCCGCGAGGACTCTTCGTTGCGTTCAGCGGAGAGACGGATGCCGAATCCTTCCAGCCCGGCGAGCGCGCCCGCCCGCACGGCAGCGGCGTTCTCGCCGACCCCCGCGGTGAACGCGATCACGTCGACGCGCCCCAGTTGCGCCATGTAGTTACCGACGTAACCCTTGAGCCGGTGGACGTACACGTCGAAGGCGATGCTCGCGCGCTCGTCGCCCGTGGCAGCCCGCTTCAGCACGTCGCGCATGTCGCCTGCACCGGCGAGACCGAGCAACCCGCTCTTGCGGTTGAGCAGTTCGTCGATGTCATCGAAGCTCATGCCGGTCCGCCGGTGGAGGTGGATGAGAACGGCAGGGTCGATGTCGCCGGAACGGGTACCCATTACGAGACCCTCGAGTGGCGTCAGCCCCATGGATGTCTCGACCGAACGTCCGCCGGCGATCGCCGAGGCCGAGGCACCATTACCGAGATGCAGAACGATCTGGTTGAGGTCGGCGAGCGGGCGGCCCAGGAAAGCAGCCGCCTCTTCGGAGACGAACTTGTGCGACGTTCCGTGGAAACCGTACTTGCGCAGCCGGTGCTTCGCAGCGAGCGCGCTGTCGATCGCGTAGCTGTAGGCGTCAGGCGCGAGCGTCGAGTGAAACGCCGTATCGAACACGGCGACGTGGGGCACGTCCGGGAACGCGTTCTGCGCGGCTTCGATGCCCTGCAGATTCGCCGGATTGTGCAGCGGCGCGAGCTCGGAGAGCTCCTCGATGTTGATCTTCACGAGGTCGTTCACGAGTGTCGGGCCGAAGAACCGCTTTCCTCCGTGCACGACGCGATGACCGACGGCGATGAGCGGATGCCGCTCGAGCGACGGTCCGTTCGCAGCGAAAGCATCCAGCATGACGCGGAATCCGGCCGTGTGATCGGGAATCGGGAGATCGCGCGCTGTCGTCAGCGGAGCATCCGACCGGTCGACGGAGGGGACGGCATCCCATGGAATCGTGTGGACGGCGTGGCCGGTTCCTTCGCCGATTCGCTCGACGAGGCCCGTTGCCAGCATCTGCTCGGTGGCCATGTCGATCAGCTGGTACTTGAACGACGACGACCCCGAGTTGACGACGAGCACCGCGCTCATGCGGGGGTCTCGCCCTGCGCCTGGATCGCGGTGATCGCGACGGTGTTGACGATGTCCTGGACGAGCGCCCCTCGGGACAGGTCGTTGATCGGCTTGTTGAGCCCCTGCAGCACCGGCCCGATGGCGACGGCCCCTGCGGACCGCTGGACGGCCTTGTAGGTGTTGTTGCCGGTGTTGAGGTCGGGGAAGATGAACACCGTCGCCCGGCCGGCGACCTCTGAGCCGGGCATTTTGGAGGCGCCGACCGCGGCATCCGCTGCGGCGTCGTACTGGATCGGGCCCTCGACCAGCAGGTCGGGGCGGCGCGAGCGGACGAGCGCTGTCGCTTCGCGGACTTTCTCGACGTCGGCACCCGAACCTGATTCACCCGTCGAATACGACAGCATCGCGACGCGCGGGTCGATGCCGAACTGCAGCGCCGTCTCGGTGGAGGAGATGGCGATGTCCGCGAGCTGCGACGAGTCAGGGTCGGGGATGACGGCGCAGTCACCGTAGACGAGCACGCGGTCCTGGAGCGCCATGAGGAAGACGGAGGAGACGACGTTCACTCCCGGCTTGGTCTTGATGATCTCGAAACCGGGGCGGATGGTGTGTGCCGTGGTGTGGGCAGCCCCGGACACCATGCCGTCGGCGAGGCCGAGGTGCACCATCATGGTGCCGAAGTAGGAGACGTCGCTGACCTGGTCGCGAGCCTGGTCGATGGTCACACCCTTGTGTGCCCGAATTCGGGCGTACTCCTCAGCGAACTTGAAACCGAGGACCGGGTCGTGGGATGAGAGGACCTCGGCGCCGGAGATGTCGAGACCGAGCTCGATCGCCCGCGACCGCACCTCGAACGGTTCTCCGAGGATCGTGAGCTGGGCGACCCCGCGAGCGAGGAGCGTGTGGGCGGCGCGAAGGATGCGGTCGTCGTTGCCCTCGGGCAGAACGATGTGCTTCGGGTTCGCGCGGGCGCGCTCCAGCAGGCCGTACTCGAACATGAGCGGGGTGACGACGCTCGTCGCGCTGACCTCGAGCAACTGGAGCAGCTCCGCTCCCGTCACGTGCTGTTCGAACAGCGCGAGGGCAGCGTCGTACTTGCGCTGTGAGTCCGCGGCGAGACGACCGCGGGTGCGGGTGATGCGCACGATCGTGTCGTAGGTGCCGAGATCGGTGCGGATGATGGGGAGCGTCTGCGGCAGGCCGTCGAGCAACTGTTCGACCGGCTCCGGCAGGTCGAACCCGCCGTTGAGCACGATGCCGGCGATCGACGGGAACGTGCCCGAGCTTTGCGCCATCATCGCGGCGAGGAGGACTTCGGTGCGGTCACCGGCGACGACGAGCACGGCGCCTTCGATGAGCCGGGGAAGCACGTTGACCATCCCCATGCCCGCGACGACGACGCCGAGCGCCTCACGTCCGAGGAGCGCAGGGTCGCCCTTGAGCAGAACGCCGTCGGTCGCCGTCATGATCGATTCCATGCTCGGGGCGATGAGGTACGGGTCTTCGGGGATCGACCAGACCGGAACGCCCGGCCGTGCCTTCTCGATCGCGGCGGTGACCTCGGCGAGGTGGTCGGGATCGACCCGGTTGGCGATCACGGCGAGGAGGGTGGCGTGGGCGTTCCTCAGTTCGAGGAGCGCCAGTTCCGCGATGTCACCCATGTGGTCGGCGCTGCGCGGGTCGGCCTGGCCGAGGCGTTCGCCGGAGCCCTGGTTCGAACGTCCACCGAGAACGAGAAGGACTGGAGCACCGAGGTTGGTCGCGATTCGGGCGTTGTATCCGAGCTCGGTCGGGCTCCCGACGTCGGTGTAGTCAGAACCGAGGATGACGACGGCGTCGCACTTGGCCTCGACCGCCTTATAGCGGGACACGATCTCGGCGAGGGCCGCATCGGCATCCTCGTGGACCGCGTCGTAGGTGACACCGATGCACTCGTCGTAGCCGAGGTCGACGCTGTCGTGGTCGAGCAGCAGCTCGACGACGTAGTCGCGTTCAGAGGTCGAGCGGGCAATCGGACGGAAGACGCCGACCCGTTGCACCTGGTGCGAGAGGGTATCCAGAGTGCCCAACGCGATTGTCGACTTGCCGGTCTGTCCTTCAGCGGACGTGATGTAGATGCTCTTCGCCACGGGTTCAGCCTACGGCCCCCGCCCGGGTGTCGCGTTTGGGTTGTGCTTTGGGTGGCCGTCAGGCGTTGTCCCCACCGGTCTCGTCGATTGTCTCCTGGGCATCCTCCTGCGAGTGCCCCGTCCCGGCCCCACCCCAGGACCATTGGGCTACCTCGGAAATGTCCTCGCCGTGATCACGCGTGTACTGGCGGGCGCGGAGACGGGCATCCTGCATGTCCTGACGCAGGCCAGCGGAGGTCGCGGCGAGGTGCGGTACCCGGTCGATGACGTCGATCACGAGCCGGTAGCGGTCGAGGTCGTTGAGCATGACCATGTCGAACGGTGTCGTCGTCGTTCCCTCCTCTTTATACCCGCGCACGTGCAGGTTCTCGTGCCCGGTGCGTTTGTATGTCAGTCGATGGATGAGCCACGGATAGCCGTGATACGCGAAGATCACGGGCTTCCCGGTCGTGAAAATGGTGTCGTACTCGGCATCCGACAGTCCGTGCGGGTGCTCGTGTTCGCTCTGCAGTTTCATCAGGTCGACGACATTGACGACGCGCACCTTGAGCTCGGGCAGTTGCTCGCGAAGAATGGATGCCGCCGCGAGCGTCTCGAGGGTCGGTACGTCTCCTGCGCACGCGAGAACCACATCTGGTTCCGTCCCCTCTTCTTCTGTTCCCGCCCAGTCCCAGATGCCGAGGCCCCTCGTGCAGTGGGCGATGGCGTCGGGCATGCTGAGCCAGTTCGCCTGCGGCTGCTTGCCTGCGACGACGACGTTGACGTAATCGACCGACCGGAGAACGTGGTCGTAGGTCGAGAGGAGCGTGTTGGCATCCGGTGGCAGGTACACCCGGACGACGTCGGCCTTCTTGTTGACGACGTGGTCGATGAACCCGGGGTCCTGGTGACTGAACCCGTTGTGGTCCTGCCGCCAGACGTGGCTCGACAGCAGATAGTTGAGGCTCGACACCGGCAGTCGCCAGGGGATCTCGCGCGATGTTTTGAGCCACTTGGCGTGCTGGTTGAACATCGAGTCGATGATGTGGATGAATGCTTCGTAGCAGTTGAACAGGCCGTGCCTGCCGGTGAGCAGGTAACCCTCGAGCCAGCCCTGGCACTGGTGTTCGCTGAGCACTTCCATCACCCTGCCTGCGCGGGAGAGGTTCGCGTCGACCGGCAGGATGCTCGCGTTCCACTGCTTGCCCGTGTGTTCGTAGACGGCGGGGGCAAGTCGGTTGGATGCCGTTTCGTCTGGCCCGAAGATCCGAAAATTGTGCGGGTTCTCGGCGATCACGTCGGCGAGCCAGGTGCCGAGCACTTTCGTGGCCTCTGAGGTCGATGCGCCCGGCTGATCCACGTCGACGGCATAGTCGCGGAAGTCAGGAAGGTCGAGCTCGCGCCGCATCCGTCCGCCGTTGGCGTGCGGTGTGGCGCTCATCCGCAGGTCGCCGTCAGGGGCGAGGGCAGCGACGTCATCGACGAGACGCCCTTCGTCGTCGAAGAGCTCGTCCGGACGGTAGGTGCGCAACCAGTCCTCGAGAACGCGCGTGTGAGCATCCGTGTCGCGTGCGTTGGCCAGGGGAACCTGGTGTGCGCGCCACGTGTTCTCGACCGGCTGCCCGTCGATCTCGGCCGGGCAGGTCCAGCCTTTCGGGGTGCGGAGGATGATCATCGGCCAGCGCGGCCGCGTCACATCCTCGCCCGCCGCCTGCTGCTTCGCAGCGGTGCGTTTGATCGCGGCGATCTCGTCGAGAACCGCGTCGAGCGTCTCGGCCATGCGCGCGTGGACGAGCATGGGGTCTTCTCCGTCGAAACCACCCGACACGAGGTGCGGCGAGTGGCCGTAGCCGCGCATGAGGTCGAGCAGTTCCTCTTCGGGGATACGCGCGAGAACCGTCGGGTTTGCGATCTTGTAACCGTTGAGGTGCAGGATCGGCAGGACGACGCCGTCCTGCAGCGGGTCGACGAACTTGTTCGAGTGCCAGCTCGTCGCGAGCGGGCCGGTCTCTGCTTCACCGTCGCCGACGACCGCGGCGACGAGAAGGTCGGGGTTGTCGAACGCGGCACCGTAGGCATGGCTGAGGGCGTAGCCGAGTTCGCCGCCCTCGTGAATCGACCCGGGCGTCTCGGGCGCGACGTGGCTCGGGATGCCGCCGGGGAACGAGAACTGGCGGAACAACCGGCGGAGTCCCTGCTCGTCCTGGCTGACGCGCGCGTACACCTCGGAGTAGGTTCCCTCGAGGTAGGCGTTCGCGACCATGCCCGGCCCGCCGTGACCTGGCCCGGCGATGTAGAGCATCGCCTGCTCCCGCTCGCGAATCACCCGGTTGAGGTGCGCGTAGACGAAGTTGAGGCCCGGCGTTGTTCCCCAGTGCCCGAGGAGCCGGGGCTTGATGTGGTCGGCGGTGAGAGGCTCTCGCAGCAGTGGATTGTCGAGGAGGTAGATCTGCCCGATGGAGAGGTAATTCGCCGCCCGCCACCAGGCGTCGATGCGGCCAAGGGTGTCCTGATCTACCGTCGTGGGAGCCATGGCCTCATCCTAGGAAGCCCGCCGCGCTCCCGACAGCCCTTGATCGGGCTCGCCTCGAGCACGAAAACACCCGTCCCGGACGAAAACACGCGGTACGCCGAGTGTTTTCGTCCGGAACGGGTGAATCCGCCGTGAGCTAGCTTTCGATCCGTGCGGCGTTGCGCTTGCGCATCAGCACGATTCCGCCGAGCACGAGCATTAGTGCGGCGAGGAGCCAGCCGGCGATGTTGGCCCCGGTGTCGGCGAGGTCGTCAGCTCCGGTCGGGTCGGCACCGGGTTCAGCGCCCGGGTCTGACCCTGGCTCCCCCGCAGCCGCTGTCACGGTGAGGGATGCCGCTGCGACCGTCTCCCCGTCGGCGAGCGCGGCGATCTCATACGCGTCCGCTTCGGTGGAGGCAGGGATCGTGACCCGCACGGATGCCGCACCGGCGGCATCCGTCACGACCGTCGTCAGCTCGATCGGTGCGGCGACCGCGAACAGGGTGAAGCCTGCTGCGACCGGGTTGCGCAACACGAGTTCGACCTCGGTGTCCGGCTCGAAGCCGGTGAGTTGCACGCCCACGTCACCGCCGGCAACGACACTGCCCGGGGACAGCGAGATCTGCGGTTCGGTTCCGGCCACGGCGGACACCAGCTGGGCGACTCCCCAGCGGGAGGTCGACTGGTAGCCGGCTCCTGACGGGTCAGCCCAGTTGCGGATGCCGGTGCGGGCACCGTCAGCTGCATCGTTGACCTGGACGTCGAGACCGTGGAACGACCCTTCTCCGCCGTACTCGAGCAGGCTCACCGCGACCTCGACGAGGTAGCCGCCGTCTGTGCGAGTCGTGGCTGACTCGACGCGGGCCCGCTGGAACGGCTCATCACCGGTTCCGAATGACACGGCGTTGTCTGCACTGATGCGGATCTGCGTGTCGTCGTAACGGTAGGAGCCGTTCTTGACGTTGCCTGCGTCGACGTAGACCTCGACGGAGTCCTGGATCCACGGGTCGGAGCCTGAGACGTCGACCTCAGAGTCGGTGACCTCGGCGAGCAGGTAGAGCGTGTTCTCTCGCCACAGGGTCCTGAACCCAGCGGATGCTCCCGCCGTTCCCTCGACCTGTTTGCCGGTTTCGATCGTCCCGGCCTCGGCCCACACCTCGTCGACGGTGCCGTCGATCGTTGGTGCTGTTCCGGTCTCGAGAACCTCGACGTAGGAGAGCGGTTCGAGCAGGGTCAGTGTTCCGACAGCGCCCGCGGAGTTCCAGCCCGCTGCCGTCTCCCCGGTGAGGATGCGAACGTCGAACTCGACGGTGTCACCCTGCTCCGCCGCCTCGAGCGGGAGGTGAGCGACCACGGTGAAGCCGGCATCCGTCTCGGTGACGACGGCGTCGACGTCGCCGGAGCCGTCGCGGTTGACGGTCGCGGTCTCGTCGCCCCAGACGAACTCGACGGAGTCGGCCGCGTCGTCGGTCACCTCAACGAACGCGGTGAGGTGGTCGGGCTGCCAGCGCAACTGGAACTCGCCGCTCTGCTCGATCTGCTGGAGCGGGAGCTGATCCCATTGGAGTGCCGAGGTCGCGTCGTCGTCAAGAGCGACGTCACCCTGGAACACGTTGGCGGTGCGCAACCGGGCGGGCAGCTCGGCGTCGACGATGCCGTAGTACGCGGGCTTCGCGGCGAGAGCGTCGGTGAATACGAGCGGTGCACCTGAGCTGTTGCGCCAGCTGCGCCCGTCGGTCAGTCCCCACACCGTCACCGAGAAGAGTTCGTCGGCGTAGTCGCGGAAGATGCGGAACGCGTCACGGTAGAAGTAGCCCTGCTCGACGAGCTTCGCCTGGGTCACCGGGGTGCCCGTGGTGACGTCGAGTTCCGTGACAGCCTGCGTGAGCCCGAGGTCCGAGAACGTCGCGAGGGCGGTCTCGAGCGAGTCGACCGGAGTCGACAGGCTCAGGTGGAACTGGTGGCCGACGCCGTCGATCGGGACGCCGCGTTCCAGCATCCGTTCGATCAGTGCACGGTACCGGACCTGCTTTCCGCTCTGCTCGGTGTTGTAGTCGTTGATGAACAGCGTCACCGGGCGGTCGGCGCCTGCCGCGGCGTACTCGTCGTTGAAGGCTTCGTCGGCGTACTGGAACGCGAGGTCGATGAAGTCCTCTCCGAGGATGCGGAACCATTCGCTGCGACGCAGTCCGTCAGCGTTTTCGTTGCCGTCTGAGACGACCTCATTGACGACGTCGAATGCCGTGAGCGGGTTGGTGTCGCTTCCGAAGGCACCGTAGGTGTCGTACATGTGCCCGGCGACGTTGAAGATGTGCGTGCGCATGCGGTCCCGGAGGATCTGCTGGTCGGCGGCGCTCGTCGTGAGCGCGACGCCGGCGTCGTCCTGGAAGAACCACGCCGGGGTCTGGGAATGCCAGACGAGAGTGTGGCCGTAGACAGCCAGGTCGTTGTCCTCCGCGAACTGCATGAGGGTGTCGGCCTCGGGGTGAGGCGTGAATTCGCCGGCCTCGTTGTACCAGGCCTCCGGCTTCATGAAGTTTTCGGCGGTGACCTGGTTGAAGTGACGCGTGAGCAGTTCAGCGGCGTTTCCGGTGGTCTCGCGGCTGTCGATCGCTGCGCCGACCGGGAAGTCAACCGTGTCCTGGATCGGCGTGATGTCCTCGACCTCTCCCCCGGACGGAACGGTGACGGTGATGTCGTCGACGAGGAACGACGACGTGTTGCCGCCGTTGTACGCGGTTTCGAAGTAGAGCAGCGCTGAGTCGCTTTCACTCATCTGGAAGGTCTGGGTCACCTGAACCCACGCGCTGTTCGACATGCCAGGGAACTGGCCAACCGTGAGGTACGACGTCGTTTCACCCGTGGTGCTGGCGAGGCTCAGCCAGACATCGCCCGCCGTCTCACCGCCGGCGAACTTGATCCATGCCGACACTTCGTAGGTCTGACCGGGGAGCAGGATGCCGGTGACGTCGTGTCCGATTCCCTGGCCCTGCGAGGTGCGCTCGGAGACGAGTGCCGCCTGTGTGCCGCTGTGGGCGTCATCGGTCGAGATCGAGACGGATGCTTCGCCCGCCGCGTCCGCGCGGGGAACCCAGGCACCGAGACCATCCTCGAATCCGGTGTTGAGCGCCGAGAGGTCGGACTCACCAGGGTCGGTTGGATCGGTCGGGTCTGTGGGATCCGTTGGGTCGGTCGGCTCGTCCGCGCGGAGGGCGGTGATCGAGATGTCATCGACGAGGTAGCTGTACGGCGAGCTGTCGGCGGAATCGGCCGTGCCGATGTAGGCCTGCAGTGCCGAGGCATCCGCTCCGGCAGGGATCACGTACGTGCCGGTCACCGTCGTCCACGCGTCGGCCGACATCGTCGTGTTGCCGATCCAGGCGTAGTCGGGCTTCATGACGAAGCGGACATCGGCGGGCGCCGCGTCTGCATCGGCGAGCCGCGCTCGCATCGAGAAAGTGAGCGAGTCGCCGGCCGCGAGCGTGTCGAAGAACCCGGCGGGAGTCTGGATGCCGCTGAAGTCGGTCGCGCGATCGCCGACGCGAAGCACGGTGCCACCCTCGTCGTCTGCGACATAGCTGAGTGCCGGTTCACCGCTGGACTCCCACCCGCCGAGGGTGCTGTCTTCGAAGTCGGTAGTGATGAGGGTTTCCGGCTCCGCAGCTGCGGCCGGGGATGTCAGGACAGGGACCACTAGTGCTGCGGCCAACGTTCCTATGACGATTTTGCGGGACAGGGATCGTACGCTCATGACGCTCCTTTGCGTGGAAAAGCGAGACTGCATTGCGGTGCGGAACGACTGCCGTCTGCACCCGACGGATTCCCGAAACTTTCGACAACAACGTCGAAAGCGCGTGAGTTGCTCGCAGCCTATGTCGGAGTGTCTTTTGTTGTCAAGAGCCACAAACTTTCGGAAAACCCTCGAACGAGGGGTGTCCTTGCGGAGCGACGGTGGGCCGCTCGAGAGGTGTCTACTTCGCGTTTGATCGCGACGGCACCAGAGGTGATTCCTGAGCGTCGCTTGCGACCACGTCGAAGGGCGGTTCCTGAGCAGGTCGCTTGGCGACCGCGTCGAAGGGCGGTTACCCGTACAGCACGAGTTAATGGAAAAAGACTCCTCGCGCACCCGCCAGAGCCCGGTTACCCTTGCTACGTTTCCGTCCTGGGGGAGTTGGCCTGGATGGCGCCACGCGAGGAGCCAGCATCCATTCTACGACATCGTGGGGAGGTGTCGTGCGCGCGTGATCGGGTGCGGTCGGGAGCTCTCCTCAAGCGCGATAGGATAGCTGAGGTTGAAAACGTGTGAACGTTGATTCCGGCCAGGAGAATTCGCCTAGTGGCCTATGGCGCACGCTTGGAAAGCGTGTTGGGTTAACGCCCTCGGGGGTTCGAATCCCCCATTCTCCGCCACAGAAACACAGAAACGCCCACCCGAAATGGTGGGCGTTTCTGCGTCCCGGGACAGAAGCGTGTTGGGTTACCGCGCACCGTCCATTCGGAGCTCGAATCCCCCATTCTCCGCCACAGAAACAGAGAAACGCCCACCCGAAACGGTGGGCGTTTCTGCGTCCCGGGGAACATCCGCCCGCGCTTCAGTTGTCACAAACACGCCGCAAAACCCCGAATAGCGTGCGTTAGCGACAAGTGAACGCACCCCGTGGCATCCGCCCGGCCTCAGTTGTCACAAATGCGCGCAAGAGCGCCGAATAGCGGGCGTTAGCGACAATTGAGCGAGCCCCGTGGCATCCGAGATGTTTCTCACCCATGCGGGTGGTCCCCCAATAGGTGGCTATGCGCGACCCTATTCATGCACCAGAATGAAGTCCGAGGCGGGGGCGCAACGTGACGAGTATGACCGAAGACAAAGTGATGGTGTCCGTTCGCGTTCGCCAGGGGCTCCTTGCCCAGGGCATCGCGGCGGTGCTTGCGCTGAGCGTGCCGGTGTTGCTGGCGCTGTACTGGCTGACCATCCCGAGCGGAAGCTGGGTGTGGGTCGCCGTGGCGCATGCCTTCGTAATCGCCTTCCTGGTCTACTCGATCATCCGTTATCTGCGTGTACGCGTCACCGTGACGCCGACCCATCTGGTCGAACACCGGTTCTTCTGGGGAACCACGCGGGTCCCCTTCGAAGACATCGACCGCGTCGTGATGCTCGAGATGCATCGCACCATGGCGTCGCAGTCCCGGTTGCAGATGTTTGTGCTCGATGCCTCCGGCCAGCCGCTGGTGCGGATGCGCGGCGAATACTGGTCACGCAACGGCATCAACCGCATCGCTTCGCACCTCACCATGGCTCCGATCGAGCACATCGATCACCCGGTCACGCTCGATGAGCTGCAGGCGACGCGACCCGAGATGCTCTACTGGTTCGAGCGTCGACCGCGCCGGATGCCCTAGGGAAGCTTCCTGCCCAGCGTCACCCCACCGGCATCCGCTGCCAGCTCGGTGAAACCCACCCGTTTGTAGAACGCCTGAGCGTTCGTATTGGCGGTCCCGACGACGAGGTGCAGACCACGGATGCCCCGCTCGGCAAGCGACGCGGCAAGCGTCTCGATCAGCGAGCGGCCGAAACCCTGCCCCTGCGCCTCCGGCAACAGGTCGATGTGCAGGTGGGCCGGGTACTCATCGACGGCGGGGATGAGCATCCGGTTCGGGTTCGCGACGGACGCGAGCAACTCCTTGTCTGGCCCGTCGGCGTCATACCGCGTTGCCGCTCGAGGCCACCAGCCGGTGTTGAACCAGTCAGCGAACGCGCGGGTGTCAGCGGTTCCGATGATGTACCCCACCGCCCGCTCACCGTTGTCGACGACGAACGCGAGCTCGGGCTCCCTGTCCACGTACGGCAGGGCGTAGATGTCAGGGAGGAGGCCGTCAGATGAGTGCAGCCCCGTGGCATCCTGCCCGCTGTCACCGGTTCGTACGCAGATGTCAGCGATCGCAGGGCGGTCGGCGGGCGTGTACGGGCGAATGCGCATCATCCGGCCGAGTTTACGCACGTCGTCGCATTTCTGACGGAGTGCCCGTTTCGAACCGCTGAGGTTGTGGCCGCTGGGTTCAGGTTGACCTGTGTGCCCCTTCTAGGCTGGGGCCATGACCTGGCACCCCGCGACGCTCGAAGAGTACCTGCTGCGCTGGCGGTTGACACCCACCGGCAGCGCGTTCTCCACGCCGTCGTCGCACCTGCAGCCGGTCCTCCGCGGCGGGGAGCCCGCGATGCTCAAGGTCGCCCGGATCGACGAGGAAGCGAACGGATGCCGCCTGCTGGCCGGGCAACGGCGCCGCTCGCGTGCTCGAGCTCGATGAGCACGCCGCGGTCATCGAGCAGGGCGGCGCGTCGCTCGTGCCGGGTTCGGCGGAGGATGACGACCGGGCCACGCGTACCCTCTGCGGTGTCGCGGCGACGCTGCACGCGGCATCCGACCGGGCCTTTTCTGAGCGGCCGCACGGACTGATTCCCCTCGACGTCTGGTTTCGGGCGCTGTTCGCGCGTGCTGAGAGGGGCGGCCCATACGCCCGCGGTGCCGATCTCGCCCGGCGGCTGATCGCTCGCGGCGGCCACACGGTGGTGCTCCATGGCGACCTGCACCACGGCAATGTGCTCGATTTCGGCGCGCGCGGGTGGCTCGCGATCGACCCGAAGTACCTCATCGGCGACCGGGTTTTCGATTACACGAACATCCTTTGCAATCCTGACCCGGTGCTCGCTGAATCCCGGTTCGACCGACGGGTTGAGCTCATCTCCCAGCTCGCTGGGATCCCCGAGCGGGAGCTTCTGGAGTGGATCGTCGCGTGGACAGCGCTGAGCGCGAGCTGGTTCGCCGACGACGGCCGCGACGACGACGAGCGGCGGATTCTGCGGATCGGCGCGCTCGCCGAGGCGCGGCTGTCCATCGGGTGAGGGCGGTTGTGGGCCGAGGGTAGGAAAAAGTGCCGGGAAAAGGATGAGGTGAGCGACAGCATCCTTTTCCCGGCACTATGTCCTTGTCTCAGCGCGACGTCCCGGCGAGGCTCCGCCCTCCCCCGCTAACGCCGCCGACGAGTGCCGAAGATTCCCTCGACAACCCCGGTCAGGATCGTTTTGGTCGCCCGGGAGCCGAGCACCTCTTCGAGCACCGTCTTCTGCTTGCGAGTATTGGTGCGTCTCGCGGTGCCCTGCGTTTTGCGGAGCAGCCGCTCGTATTCGGCATCCGCCTTCTTTTGTGCGGCGGCCTGGGCCTTGTCCATCGCCGCTTTCTGCCTGGCGTATTCGGCTTCGGCCTTAGCCCGCTCGAGCGCCTGTTCCTCGGCGGCAGCGGCCTGGTTCGCCGCCTCCATCTTCGCCGCGAGGATCTCGCGCGCCGACTCACGATCGACCGCCGTGCCGTATTTGGGCAGCAAAGCGGATGCCGCGACCGCGTCGTCGATAGCGGCATCCGGAGACGGTGACATCAGTCCCCGGGGAGCGCGCAGACGGGTCCAGACGACGGGTGCCGGGGCGCCCTTTTCGTTCATCACCGTCACGATCGCTTCGCCGGTTCCGAGCATGGTGAGGGTGTCTTCGAGGTCGTAGCCGGAGTTGGGGTAGGTGGACACCGTCGCACGGAGAGCTTTTGCGTCGTCGGGAGTGAATGCGCGCAACTGGTGCTGCACGCGGGAGCCGAGCTGGGCGAGCACGTCGCCGGGAACGTCCTTCGGCGTCTGCGTGACGAAGAAGATGCCGACTCCCTTGGAGCGGATGAGCCGCACCGTCTGGATGATCTGCGCGAGGAAGTCCTTCGACGCATCCCTGAACAGAAGATGGGCCTCGTCGAAGAAGAACACGAGCTTGGGTTTGTCGAGGTCGCCGACCTCGGGGAGATCGTTGAACAGGTCGGCGAGCAGCCACATGAGGAACGTCGAGTAGAGGGCGGGCTTGTCCTGCACGCCGGGGACCTCGAGCAGGCTGATGATGCCGCGGCCGTCTGTCGTGGTGCGGAGGAACTCGGCGGTGTCGATCTCGGGCTCACCGAAAAACACATCAGCGCCCTGGTCGGCGAACGTGATGAGCTCGCGGAGGATGACACCGACTGTTGCGCTGGAGAGACCGCCGAGCTCCTTGAGTTCGGCCTTACCTTCGTCGCTGATCAGGAAACTGAGCACCGCGCGCAGGTCGGTGAGATCGAGAAGCGGAAGCCCGGCCCGGTCGGCGTAGTGGAAGACGAGGCCCAGGCTGGACTCCTGCGTGTCGTTGAGCCCGAGGACCTTGCTCAGGAGGATCGGCCCGAAACCCGCGATCGTGGCGCGGATCGGCACCCCCTTGCCGATGCCTCCGAGCGAGAAGTACTCGAGCGGGAACGCCTCTGGCGTCCACTCCTGCCCGATCCCCCGCGTGCGTTTCAGGAGCTTCTCGTTGCCGTCGCCTGGCACCGCCATCCCGGAGAGGTCGCCCTTGATGTCGGCGGCGAACACCGAGACACCGTGGGTGCTCAACTGCTCGGCGAGCACCTGCAGGGTGCGGGTCTTGCCGGTTCCGGTCGCGCCGGCGACGAGCCCGTGCCGGTTCGTCATCGCGAGCGGGATGCGAACCTGCACATCGGACTGCGGGTCACCGTTGACGAGTGCGCCCATCTCGAGCGCGGGTCCGTCAAAGGTGTAACCAACTCGAATCGTCTCGATTTCGGTGGCGTCGAGGGGGCCGGATGCTGCGGGTACGGCGGTCGCTGCTGGCTCCGGTACCGACGCGGCGGCCTCTGCCACTGGCGCTGCTCCTGCCGTTCCTGCCGTGGTTGGCGCTGCGGGCGCTACCACCTCCGGCACCGACGCGGCCTCTGCCGCATGGGCGACTTCTGCCGCGGTCTGCGTGGAATCCGCCGCCGCCGAGGCGCTTGCGGTCTCCGCCTGCTCGGCCGATTCGCCGGCGGCTACGGCGCTCGATTCTGCGGCTGATCGGGCGCTCAAGAGCGCGTCGGCTGCAGCCCGTGCGGCCGCGTCACCTGCATCAGCATCGTGTGCCGCAGCAGCCTCGGGCGCCGGGGTCGCGGGCGCCGCAGCATCAGGTGCCGGGTGTGCCGCAGCGTCGGGGGCCGGGGGCGCCGCAGCGTCGGGTGCCGGGGTCGCGGCAGTCACCTCGGGTGAAACAGCAGCCGCTTGAGCCGAGACAGCAGCAGCTTCATGAGCAGGAGCATCTGTCTGCCGCACGGCGGCATCTTCGAAGGACCGCATGCCTGCCGCGGTAGCGGCCGCAGCAGCGTCGGCCGCACCAGCAGGCACTTCAGGCGCAGGAACATCTGCCTGCTGCACGGCGGCAGCGTCGGAAGACCGCATGGCTGCCGCGGTCGTCGCCGCTGCAGCTTCTTCCGCCGATTCCCGCGCGGCCACAGCGGTGGAGTCTGCCGCGGCTTTCGCGGTGGCGGTCGCGTCGGCGGCGGCGGTCGCCGCGGCATCCGTTGACCGGTTCTTCGCTGCTGTCGCTGCGTTCGCGGCTGAACGGGCTGCGGTGGTCGCGGCCTCACCGTCGGCGGTCGCTTTCTCGGCCGTCGCCTGCGCTTGAGCTTCGGCATGGGCCTTGGCTGCTGCGGCGGCATCCTCGAGTCGCTGCAGGGCGGCGGCCGCTGCGGCCTGCGCTTGCTCAGCAGCTGCCGCGAGCGCGGCCGCTTCGGCCCGCGCGGCGGCAAGTGGATCGGTCGGGTCAGCAGCATCGCTCATGCGTCGAGCCTATCCACCTGCCGTTGCGGGCGGCCGGTGCTTGCGCGGGAGCTCGATTCGCGTGGTGGCCGTGACTAACGTCGGAAAAACCCGACACACGGCCCCAGATCGGGCACGTCGAGCCCTCATTGGCCCGAAACTCCGAAGTTGCACACACCCCAACCCGCGCCCCCGGACACTTCGGGAGGAAAAACGTGGGGTTCATCCACCCATAGGGCCCGGACCCCGCGATTTTCCTCCCGAAGCACAACGCACGCACGCGCACGAGCACGCACGCACGCGCACGAGCAGAGCTTCAGCGGGGCAGAGCCGTCCGCTCCAGGAACTCGTTCACGAACACACGCGACGGGTCGAGCCGGGCTGCAAGTGCACGGAAGTCGCCGAGCCGCGGGTAGACCCGCTCGAGCGACTGCGGGTCGGGCGTGAACACCTTGCCCCAGTGCGGCCGCGCGCTGAACGGGGCAAGGGCAGCCTCGAGCGTCGGCAGCAACGCCTCGACCTGGGCCTGCTCCTTGAGCCAGGTGAAGTGGAGTCCGACGGCATCCGTCTCGTATGCCCCACTCAGCCACAGCGTGTCCGCAGCAAACGTCCGGATCTCGCAAACCTGCAGCAGCGGCGCGATTTGGTCGGCGAGCGCCCGCACCGCGCGCAACGCGTCGATGGCGTGAGCTCGGGGAACGAGGAACTCGGACTGCAGCTCTTCACCGTTCGAGGGCGTGAAGTCGAGCCGGAAGTGCGGCAACCGATCCAGCCATGCACCCGCAACACCCATCTGCGGCGTGCAATTGATGGCGGAGATACCGGGAAGCGGATGCCGGTCGGCCGGCGCCGCGACCGCACCGAACAACTCCGAAGGGGCAGCGACATCCACCCCCGCACGTCGCTTCAGCCACACCTGGTCGAGAACATCCGGATTCCGCCACGTGGTGAACATCGACACGCTGTAGGCAGCACCGGTGATGGCGTCGAGGTTCTCCTCGACGGCTGCGAACGGGAGTCCCTCGAACACGGACTGCTCGATGTCGAACGTCGGCACGATGTCGAGGGTCACGCGCGTGACGATCCCGAGCGCGCCGAGGCTGACGACGGCACCGTCGAAGTCGGGGTCGCCGCGCCGCAACTCGAGCACGTCGCCAGACGCGAGCACGATCTCGAGCCCCGCAACCGACGCCGCGAGCGAGGGCACCGCATTGCCTGATCCGTGAGTACCCGTCGCGATGGCCCCACCGACAGAGATGTGCGGAAGCGACGCGAGGTTCGGCAGCGCCCACCCTGCAGCCTGCAGGTCGGTGGCGAGGTCACCGTAACGGATGCCGGCACCCACCGTCACGGTGCGATCCTCCGTCGAGAGAACGGGCGCGAAGCGCAGCAGCTCGGTCGAGATCACGAGGTCGGCCGAGTCGGCGATCGGGTTGAACGAGTGGCGGGTTCCGAGTGCCCGCACCGCCGTCGCGCCCGATAGCAACGCGCGCACGGCGTCGACGCTCGCCGGAGCTTCGATGCGCGTCGCGCCGTACGCGTAGTTGCCAGACCAGTTGGTGCCGAGAACCGATGTCACAATTGCCTTTCATGCGCCGGGGCGCGAGGAGTTCAGGGAAATCTCGCACGGGCGGCGAGGGCAGCCGGGCGGCGAACCACCCCGCACTCAGGTCGTCGGCAGCCAGACTCGCATCCCACCCGGGCCTCGATTGCCCCAGCGGTAGTACGGCACCAGTGCCACATCCATTGTGTCCACGAGTGTAGTCGCGCCTCCGGTTCGCACCGGGTACAGCCCTGCCCGCACGGGCTCGAGTTGCGCCAGCCGCACCCGCAGCTTCGGCGAACCGGATCCGGTGCCGTCGACGGTGACACCGGCATCCGCGTCGATTCGTACGTCCTCGATAACGACGCCGTCCGGCAGGTCGGGCTGCTCGAGCGCGTAGACGATCGGTCCGCGCGTGACGACGACGCACCCGCGCACGGCGTCGATGTGCGGGTGCGGTTCGCGCACGACGGCGGGCATGTCGAGCGTGAGGTCGATCGAGCGGATGCTCCCGCCCGGCACGCGCAGGTACCCATCGGTCACCGGCAGATCGGCGGCGGTTCCATCCACGGTGAGCGCGAACGACGAGGCCCATGCGGGCACGCGCAGGGCGACCTCGTGCGCGAAGGGCGCGTCGAAATCGATGCGGATCGCGCCGTCGAACGGGTAGTCCGTCGTGATGGTGGCCGTGGCATCCGGGAGGGTGATGCGACCGGACTCGTACAGGTGCAGTTGGAGTGCGCCGTCGCGGATCGTGGCGGCGTAGGAGTGCAGCGACGCGACCAGTCGGGCGAGGTTCGGTGGGCAGCAGGCACAGTCGTACCAGGGCACCCGTCTGGCGGGAGCCTGCTCGTGCTCGCCGTCACGATGGGTGCGCACCTGCAGCGGGTTGGAGTAGAAGAAGTTGCAGCCATCCGGGGTCGTCGAAGTGGCGACAGCGTTGTACAGGGCGCGTTCCATCTCGTCGGCGAAGCGTCCCTCCCCGGTGATGAGGAGCATCCGCCAGTTGAACATCACACTCGAGATCGCCGCGCAGGTTTCGGCATAGGCGCGGTCCGGTGGCAGCTCGAACGGGTCGCCGAACGCCTCGTCGCGGTGGCGCGACCCGAGCCCGCCGGTGACGTACATCTTGCTCGAGTGGATGTCGGCCCAGATCCGTTCGAGCGCTTCGAGCAGGGCGTCGTCACCGTTCTCGACGTAGGCGTCGGCAACGCCCGCAGCGAGGTACAGCTGGCGTACCGAGTGCCCGGTCGCGCCGTCCACCTCACGCACGGGGGCGTGGTCCTGGAAGTAGCCGTAGCCGAACCGGTCTGGCCCGACGAGCTGGTTCCCACGCAGGTCGATCATGCGCTGGGCGAGGTCGAGCCAGCGCTTTTCCCCCGTCAACCGGTACACCTCGACGAGCGCGGTCTCGACCTCGGGGTGACCGTCGACGGCATCCGTCCCCCCAGCGCCGAGGCGCTCGTCGACGAGGGTCGCGAACCGGAGTCCGATCTCGAGGATGTCGCGTCGACCGGTCGTGCGCACCCACGCGACGCCCGCCTGCAGCAGGTGGCCGAGGCAATAGAGTTCGTGGCCCCAGCGGAGGTCGGTCAGTTTCTCCCCCGGCCGCGCGACCTGGAAGTGCGAGTCGAGGTAGCCGTCCTCCTCCTGCGCCGCCTGCAGCAGTGCGACGGTGTCGTCGACGAATCCCGTGAGCGCATCGACGTCGCCGCGCCCGGCCTCCCAGCCGATCGCTTCGAGCACCTTGAACACGTCCGAGTCCGCGAACTGGAACCCGACGAACTCACCTTGCTTCTGCCCCGCGGCGATCCGCAGGTTGTCGAGGGTTCCGGATGCTTCCAGCTGGGCAACACAGTGCGCCAGCGTCGCCTGCGCGTTCGTCTCCTGCCAGGCAGCGAGCATCCCGTTCCCGGTGAAGGCGACGGCATCGAACGGCAACGGGTCGAGTGTCGTGCGTTCGGACGTGCGTGGTGCGACAGGGCCGGCGATCGGCATGGTGCTCCTTCGTTTACAACGTTGTATAGGTGCCAGTCTGGGCGGTCGGGTCGGCCGCTGTCAACCGGTGGGACCGGCGGGCGGGTCCACGCGCCGCGTTTTCACCCACTGAGGACGGATTCACCCGGCGTACCGCGTGCATTGGTCCGCAACGCGTGAATTGGCGGAGCATCCGCCTCGCCGGAGCCACCTCCGACAGCAACGGGACCGGAGCCCTTTACGACCGCACAAGCACCGGCGCGGCGAGCGCCCAAGCTCGCACGAGGTCCGTGCGCACCGTGACCCCGGAACCCGGGCCGTCAGGGACCCGCAACCGCCCGTCGACGAGCACGAACGGTTCGGTGAGGTCCTCGGCGTAGTAGCGATCCGACGCGCTCGTGTCTCCCGGCAGCGTGAACCCGGGCAGTGCGGCGAGCGCAACGTTCATCGCTCTGCCGATACCTGTCTCGAGCATCCCGCCACACCAAACGGGGATGCCGCGCTCCACGCACGCGTCATGGATCGCGACCGCGGGCAGGTACCCGCCGACCCGTCCGGGCTTGATGTTGACGATCGAGGTCGCACCACGCTCGATCGCGTCGATCGCGACCCCGACCGACACGATCGACTCGTCGAGGCAGACGGGCGTCTCGATGGCGGCGGCGAGGGCGACGTGGGACGCGATGTCCTCCTCGTCGAACGGTTGCTCGATCAGGAGCAGGTTCGCCGGGTCGAGTTCACCGAGGTGCGGGATGTCTCTCCGCGAATACGCGGTGTTCGCGTCGACCTGCAGCGCGGCGTCCGGCCCGATTCGCTCGCGCACCCGGCGAACGGGTTCGAGATCCCAGCCGGGTTTGATCTTGAGTTTGATGCGCCGGTACCCGGCATCCACATACCCCTGGACCTCATCGAGCAGGTCATCGATCGAGGTGCTGATGCCGACCGAGACACCGCAGTCGACCTCGGTGCGGACGGCCCCGAGATACCGGGCGAAGCTCGTTCCGGATGCTCTCAGCTCGGCGTCGAGGACGGCCGCCTCGAGCGCCGCTTTCGCCATGCGGTGTCCGACGACCGGAGTGAACAGTGCGGCGAGCGAGCCGGCGCTGACGTCCGCCGCACGAAACAGCAGCGGCGCGAGATGGTGTTCGATCACCTGGACGCAGCCGTCGACGTACTCGGAGCTGTAACTCGGTGACGACCCGGCGACGCACTCGCCCCACCCCTCCCCCGTATCACTTACGAGGTGCACGAGCAGAACGTCGCGTGCGGTCTCGCGACCGAAGCTCGTTTCGAACGGCCGCACGAGGGGCATCCCGACGCGGTGGAGGGTGATCGACTCGACCTTCATGGGCGAAACCCTAGCCGCGGTACTGCGACATCTCCAGTGCGAGGAGCCCCGGTTCTGCCTGCCGCGCGCGCTCGGCAGCGCCATCATCGATGACGTTCCTGGCCGCGAGGTCGTCGAGCGCACGCTCCAGATCCGCGCGGATCGAGCGCCGCTCGTTCTCGGGAAGTTTGTTGAACTCCCGAGTGGCCGGCTCGACAAACTCGGATGCTTTCGCCTCGGCCGCGCGGGACCGGCCCAGCGCGACGACGACCAGCGAGACCAGCCCGAGCGCCGTCGTCGCCAGCACCACCGCGAGCCACAGGTCCCCCAAGGGAACCATGCGCCGTTCCTCTTCACTCGCCAGGACTCCGACCGAACTCAGCCCGCCGAGCGCGAGAACCACGCCGCCGTAGCCGAGCAGAAAACCGCTGGAGTGACGGCCGCGAATCATCCAGCGGACGAGCAGGACCGCGAGAAAAACGAAGGCGAGCCCGAAAAAGAAGGCGGCGACCGGCAGTCGGTAGGTCCAGTCGAGGTCCGCGCTCAGCTGCACCAGCCTCTCCGAAAAGAGGATCGCGTACGCCAGGACCGGGGCGCCCACGAGCGCCACCGCCCAGATGATGGTCGGAACCAGAACGAGTCTGTTGGTCGTCTGGTGACGGCGGCCCCCGTTGTACCGCCCACTCCGATCGAGTTCCGCGCGAATTCTCGGGTAGGAACTGACCGCCGCGATCTCCATCGCCCGCCAGTCGACGGTGTCGCCGGGCTGGTATCCGGACGCCCACGTCGTGGCGTCGGTATCGTCGGCGATCGGATGCGGCAGGTCCGGGAGATCAGGAGAAGTCACGAGAGGAATCCTCCCACGCTCCCGCTGAGCGCGTCGGCCAACTTACCGCCCGCCGTCAACCGGACGGTTCCGCTGCGCAATTCCCGCGGCGCCGTACGGATAGTCGTCCAGTTCGGGCGCACTGGCATCGGTCAGCCGCTGGAGTTCCTCTGCGCTGAGGGCCAGGTCCACCGCGCCGAGGTTGTCGGTGAGCTGCTCGATCGTGCGCGCTCCAAGGATCACCGAGGTCATCGCCGGTTGCGCACCCAGCCACGCGAGCGACACCTGCGAGGCCGACGCGGAGTGGGCATCCGCGATCTCGGCTACCGCATCGAGAACCCGCCACGTGCGCTCGTTCGCGTTGCGTGCTTCCCACGCCTCCATGCCGCGCTTCGGGTTTTCGCCCAGCCGGGTCGATCCGGTCGGCGGCACGTCGCGCTCGTACTTTCCGCTGAGCCAGCCGCCGGCGAGCGGCGACCACGGCAAGAGCCCGATGCCCGCGTCGAGCGCTGCGGGCACGATCTCGTGTTCGATGTCACGCACGAGGAGGTTGTACTGCGGCTGCAGCGTCACCGGTGCTGTGAAAGAAGAAGCGGATGCCACGGCGACGGCCTTGGTCAGCTGCCAGCCGAGGTAGTTGGAGAAACCGTAATAGGAGATCTTGCCCGCGGTCACCGCGTCGTCGAGAAAACGGAGGGTCTCGTCGATCGGTGTGAGGGCATCCCACGCGTGCATCTGGTACAGGTCGATGTGGTCCACACCAAGACGGGCGAGGGAGGCATCGAGCGCTGAACGGAGGTGGCGCCGCGACAGTCCGACATCGTTCGGGCCATCACCCATCGGGAAACGGCCCTTCGTCGCGAGCACGATCGACGCAGCTTCGGTGGGGTGGTCGGCAAGCCAGCGCCCGATGATCTCCTCGGAGACGCCTGCGCTGTAGACATCGGCGGTGTCGACGAAAGTGCCGCCTGCCTCGACGAACGTGGTGAGAATTTCACCGGATGTCGCTTCGTCGGCTTCAGCGCCGAACGTCATGGTTCCGAGAGCGTGGGCAGAGACGACCGCGCCGGAGCGGCCAAGTGTGCGGTATTCCATGGGGGTCCCTTCGATGAGCGTCTGACACTACCCGCCGGCATTAACCGAGGTGAAGGGGGTTGCGGGTCAGCGGAAGACGTAGCCGCCGTCGACGAAGTCGACCGCGAGTCCCTCGTCGAAGGCCGGGCCGAAGACCGCGCGGGAAGCATCGCGGAATTCGGCTGCGGCACGGGCATCGGCCAGGCGGAGCGCCTCGAAATCGGGATGCAACTCGAAGCGGATGCCGTGCGCGCTGGCGCTCGGGCGTGGCGCGGGAGACACAGCACCCGCGCCGCGCTGAGAGACCCGCGTGAGCGCCAGGTCGATCGCCGCGGCGACGTCTGGCGAATTCAGTTGCCAGCTCACCTCGAACCGGTCGCTGTGGTCCGACCCGGTGATCTCATCATCGAGCCGGCCGTAGAAGTCAGGCAGGTACGCACGCACCGTCGCGCCGAGCTTTCCCAGATTGAGGTGGGCATTGCGGCGGATGAGCGGGTCGTACGTCCACCGCACCTCACTCACGCCGTGCTCGAGGGCGACCGCCCGCTGCTCGAGCTTGAGCGCGAACCCGACCCCGCCCCTGGCATCCGGGGTCACAGCGGCGACGTGGGAGTGCACGTGCACGCCGTCATCCCAGCCGAGGACACCCACGAGGGCACCGATGGTACTTCCGTCGCGCTCGGCGAGCAGGACGGTGTTGCCTGCGTGCGCGATCGCCTGGACGAACGACGGGTCGGCGCCGGAGCCGCGTCCCCAGGTCTCGTCGAGCAGGCGGCCGATCTCCGCGTAGTCCTCCAGCCGCGTCGCAGAACGGATGCCTGCTGCGCACGCGGCAGCAGCGGCATCCGCCTGGTCGCGTGGCGAGTTCACGCCACCGGTTCCCTGCTGTCCGGGACAACAGCGGATTTCTTCCGCACCGGTTCGCCCGAGATGCGAGACGCGAACGGAGCCCAGAGAATGAGCACGACGCCTGCGCCGAGGAGCGCCCCACCGATGGTGTCCGTGAGCCAGTGCACACCGAGGTAGGTGCGGGAGAACATCATCAGCGCAACCCAGAGGAACCCGGCGACCCACACCCAGACCCGAGGGAAGATGATGCCAAGAGCGACCGCCATGGTGGCCGCGTTCGCCGCGTGTCCGGAGGGGAACGAGCCGAAGTCGCTCATGACGAGCATGTCCTCGGGGCGCTCACGGCCCACAAGCGATTTGATCAGCTGGGCCACGCCGACGCTCACGAGGGACACGACGGCGAAGAACAGCGCCGACCACGGGCGCTTGATCAGCAGCAGGATGATGACGATGAGGATCGGAAGGATGTACGTGCCGAAGATCCCACCGCCGAGCCAGTTCATCCCGTACGACATCCATTCGAGGAACGGCAGCCGGTCGTCGTCGAAGACCTCTTCACTCCACTCGGAGTCGAGCGCGAACGGCAGCGTGTTCCCGCGCTGCACGATGAGGAAGGCGAGGAGGATGCCGAGGAGGATCGCGACTCCCCCGGAGATGTACGGCCAGCGATGAGTGACCCGTTTGGCGGCTGGGTCGGCCTGGTGTTGAGACATTTCTCCATAATGCCCCGAGGTCCGAAAAAGCAGCACTTTGATGGCGGGGGTTGCGCATGTTGCGACCGGTTCCGAAACGTGTCAAGCCCATCGTGTCGACACAGGGTTCGACGCATACTGATGCAGCGCAGTGACCCGCTGCGCGTCGCCAGCTGCCCCCCGAGCGAAAACTCTCGAGACAAGGAAGTTTTGTGATGATCGACACCAGCAGCATCGACAGCGTGATCGGCTCGACGGCCTACGACTCCAGCGGGGACAAGATCGGCAAAGTCGGTCAGGTCTATGTCGATCCCGATGATGGGCGGGCCCTCTGGGCGAGCGTCAATACCGGGTTCTTTGGGACCTCTGAATCCTTCGTTCCCCTGGAGGATGCGTCCCTCGGCACCGACGGTCTTCGGGTCGGCTACGAGAAGGATTTCGTGAAGGACGCCCCGCGCGTCGATGTGGACGGCGAGCTCAGCCCCGCCGACCAGGACGCGCTCTACGAGTACTACGGAATGACCGGAACCGGCAGCTACACCAGCGGGGGAACCGGCGGGGGCACAGACACCACCCGCACGGAGGCGAGCCACACCGACACCGACCGCTCCGGCGGCGTGGGTGGACCCGGTCAGGACACTTCCGGCCCGAACACCGATTCGGCGATGACCCGCTCGGAGGAACAACTCAACGTCGGCACACAGAAGGTGCAGACCGGCAAGGCCCGTCTGCGCAAGTACGTCGTCACCGAGCAACAGAATGTGACGGTTCCGGTGCAGCGCGAAGAGGTTCGTCTCGAGCGCGAGCCGATCACCGACGCAAACGTCGGCGACGCACTGTCAGGCCCCGATCTCAGTGACGAGGAGCACGAAGTCACCCTGACCGAGGAGCGGGTCGTGGTCGACAAGGAGACGGTCCCGGTGGAGCGGGTTCGGCTCGACAAGGAAACCGTGACCGAACAGCAGAACGTGACCGAGGACGTGCGCCACGAGGAGATCGAACTCGACGGCGACGCAACGACACGAGGCACCGACCGGCTCTGACCCGAGGAGCCCAGCGAGAGGGCAGTTCGGTGGCACCGGCTCACGGCCGGTGCCGAACTGCCCTCTCTGTGCTGTCGAAGGCACGTGTTCAGCGAACGACCGGCCACCCGTCGACCCAGCCGAGCGTCGCGAGCCCGAGCCGGAACATCCCATCCAGTTCCTCATCGTAAAAGTGATAGGCGAGGATGCCGTCACCCACCGACTGCCCGCCTGGCCCGATCCGCGACCCGTCGGTTTCAAGCACCGGGCTGCCGCCGTCTTCGGTGAGCGGGACACCGTCGGCGTCGACGTAGGGCCCTGTGAGCTCCTTCGATCTGCCGACAGCGATGTTGTAGGTGCTGTCGACGCCCTGGCAGCAGGAGTCCCGCGAGAAGAAGAGGTAGTAGTACCCGTCGTGCGGCAGGATGTACGGCGCTTCGATCGCGTTGGGCGGCGACTGCCGGTCGGCGAGCAGAATCGGTTCGTCCGTTGAGACCGGCATTCCTCCGGGCCACGCGAGTTCGACCATCCGTAGCCCGCTCCAGAACGACCCGAAGCTCATCCACGGTGTTCCGTCGGCGTCTTGGACGATGCCGGGGTCGATCGCGTTGAAGTCCGTCCCGGTCGAGGAGAGAACCGTTCCCCGGTCCACCCATTCGTAACCGGCGGCATCCGGGTCGAGCGTCGTGTTGGTCGCGAGCGCGATGATCGACGCGTTGCTTCCGAAGGTCGACGCCGAGTAGTAGAGGTACCAGGTGCCGTCGTGCTCGTACAGCTCGGGCGCCCAGAGGTTGTCGACGCCTGGCACCGCTTCTTCGAGCCAGGCCGGTTTCTCCGGCCACACCTCGCCCGCGTACTCCCAGTCGACACCATCGTCTGAGCGCCGGATCTGAATGTTGCCGTCGCCGACCTGCCCGTTGCCGGTCGAGTAGATGAACCACGGCTCACCCTCGGCCCCTCGGACAAGCGCTGGGTCGTGCGTGTCGGTGCTGCCGGTTGGTTCGGGCAACGCTGGGGATTCCTGCGCGACCGACGCGGAGCATCCGCTGAGCGCGATCGCGACGGCCACCGTCAGCGTCGCGGCGCGAAACGGCAGTTTCGCACCCGAACGGCGCCTCTTCGAGGGTTGTGGGTGCGAAACTGCCATGTCGTCGACCTAGCCCAGGCCCAGGGCGGACCAGGACACCGGCGGCAGCGTCACGGTCAGGATGCCATCGGCCAGGGTCGCGCCCGAGAGGTCGCGGAGTCCGACCCGGTTCTGGTCCTCGAGCGTGTTCTTGGCGTACACGTCGTCGTCGTGGAGGGTGACGGCTTCGGTGATGGTGGATGCCTCGAGTCCGGAGACGTCGATCGACACCTCGATCGACTCGGTCTGGCTGCGGTTCACGAGGAACACAGCGCTCGAACCGGTCTCGGCGTCAGCCGTTGCGACCGCGTCCACGAGGGGCGCATCGCCGTGGACCTTTGTCGCGTAGGTGCCGACGTCGATCCGGGGGCGCAGCACTTCGCCGCGGGCGAGGCGTGACGTGACGGAGAACGGGAAGAAGGTGGTCTGGCGCCAGACCGCTCCACCGGGCTCAGTCATGATGGGCGCGATCACGTTCACGAGCTGCGCGAGCGATGCGGAGCCGACGCGGTCGTGGTTCTTGAGGAGCGTGATGAGAAGGTTGCCGAGCACGACGGCATCCGCCACCGAGTAGACGTCTTCGAGCTGGCGGGGGGCGAACTCCCAGCCCTCGTTGACCTCGTCTGAGGCCTGGTGCTCGTCGAGGTACCAGATGTTCCACTCGTCGAACGAGAGCTGGATCTTCTTCTTGCTGCGCAGCTTGTTGCCGACGTGGTCAGCTGTCGCGACGACGGTTTCGATGAAGTACTGCATCTCGAGTGACGAGGCGAGGTACGAGTCGAGGTCGCCGCCGCGCTCCTGGTAGTAGGCGTGGCAGGAGATGTAGTCGACGTGCTCGTAGCTGTGCTCGAGAACCGTGCGCTCCCAGTCGCCGAACGTCGGCATGGCCGATCCGCTCGAACCACAGACGACGAGTTCGAGGTTCTTGTCAGCGGCCTTCATCGCCTGGGCGGTGCGCGCGGCGATCTTGCCGTAGTCGTCAGCGGTCATGTACCCGGTCTGCCACGGGCCGTCCATCTCGTTGCCGAGGCACCACATGCGGATGTCATACGGCTCGGTTGCCCCGTTGGCGATGCGCTTCTCACTCAGAGCGGTCCCCGAGGGGTGGTTGGTGTACTCGAGCAGGTCGAGCGCTGCTTCGATTCCCCGCGTGCCGAGGTTCACCGCCATCATCAGTTCGGAGCCGGTCAGCTTGCACCACCGGGCGAATTCGTCGGTGCCGACCTGGTTCGATTCGAGAGCGTGCCACGCGAGGTCGCGCCGCACCGGACGGTCCTCGCGCGGGCCGACGCCGTCTTCCCAGCGGTAGCCGGAGACGAAGTTTCCGCCGGGGTACCTGATCGTCGTCGACCCGAGTTCCTTCACGAGCTCGATGACGTCGAGGCGGAAACCATCCTCGTTCGCCGTCGGGTGCCCCGGCTCGTAGATGCCGTCGTAGACGCAGCGTCCGAGGTGCTCGACGAACGAGCCGAAGATCCGGCGGTTGATGGGAGCAACGACTGCTGTGCGGTCGATGGCGATTGTTGCGGTGGTCACGCGGGTATTCCTTCTCTCTGGTGGTGCAGCGGCGAACTCACGACGCGAGCTGCCGGGTGAACAGGGTTGTCGGCTACCGTAGCCCCGATCTCCGGGCGACCCGCAGGGGCGAGCCGCGCGAGGCGGGTGTCTATGATCCAGCCGGCCACGAACAGGGGCACGGATGCTCCGACGAGCGGAACGAGGACGCCGAACGCCATCAGCGCGTAGGCGAGCACGCCCAGGCTGACGATCAGCGACACGCTCATACCCGGTGAGACGAGGGGCAATACGATCGCGTACCGCCAGGTCGCCCGCGCGGATGCCCGGTAGCGACTGCAAATCGAGACCGCGGCGAACGCGGCGAGGGCGGTGAGCAGGGTGGAGGTGAGGAACACCGCGAAAAGCACGGCGGCGAGCGGGTCGCCGGAGGCTGCGAGGGTCTGGAAAGCCACGAGGTCGACCGCGATGAGGAGCGTCGCGAGAGTGAACGGGATCGAGACGACGGCGAGGTGCCGGAACTGGCTGCGGTAGGCGATGACGAAGTCGCGCACGATCGAGTCCGGTGGGACTCCTGCGCGCAGGCGGGCGGCGACGATGGAGGTGGCGACCGCTGCCGGAAAGAGCCCGAACACGATGAGCCCGGCGAGCGTTCCCGCGATGAAGAGGAGGTTGAGCACGACGAGGGCGAGAGCGAATCGCAGCCAGGCCATGACCCGGCCGGCCCAGCCGATTCCGGCGTCACTCATGGCGGCCGGCGGTTCCCTGCCAGGCGACACCATCGGAGTCGAGTCCGGCAAACGAGAGCCCTGGACGCCCTGCGGCCCAGTTCCACGAGGCGAACACGACGGCATCGAGTTCGGTCGCGCCGACCGAGAGCCGGACCCGCTCGGGCTCGCCCGAGACCAGGAGGTCCGGGCTCGCTGGGACCGACACCGGAAGTGGGACGGCGTCGATGATGTCCGTCGATGCCGGGTCGAGGCGCAGCACGCTCCAGACGCCGTCGACAGGGACGGGTCCGGGAAGCGACTCGAGCTCGCGCCCCGCGAACGGTTGCGGCGAGACGACCGGCCAGCCGGCATCCGTGAAGAAGACACGACGCAACTGGACGACGTGCTGGGTCGGGTCGTCGGCGAAGCGCACGTGGTGCACCATGAAGTACTCGTCACCGTTCTCGCCGGGCTCGGTCAGGATCGAATTGTGCCCGGGCGCAAGCCAGCCGGTGTCACCGTCGAAACGGTAGCTCCCGAGGATCTTGGTGCCGATCGACGTAGGGTCTGCGTCGAGGTCGGTGAGGTCGCGGCCGTTGACGTCGAGGTACGGCCCGGTGATCTCCACCGCGACCGCGACGCGAACGTGATAGGTCGAGAACAGCGAGTCGTACGAGACAAACAGCACGAACCGGTCTTCGTCGGCGCGGTACACGACATACGCGCCCTCGATCGCGGTGTCGACCGATTTCGGCCGACGTGCGATGACCGTCCCCAGGTCGCCCGGTGTCGCGGCGAACCCGGTCACGGCATCGAGCCGGAGCGTGTGGATGCCCGAGAAGAACGACCCATAGGTCAGCCACGGGGCGCCATCGCGGTCGAAGGTGACGGCAGCGTCGATCGCGTTCTGCGTCGTCTCTCCCTTCTTCGTCGCAACGACGATTCCGCGGTCTTCCCAGGGGCCGGCGAGGTCGGATGCCACGGCGAGGCCGATCGCGGACGTGTTCGACCCGAAGGTCGACGCGGAGTAATACATGTGCCAGCGTGCGTCGTCGCCCGGCCAGCGCACGACCTCCGGTGCCCAGAGCCCGGGCGCACCGGTCCAGTCGAACGCCTCGGCGGGGACGCCGTCGAGTGCGGTGCCCGCGTAGGTCCAGGTGACGAGGTCGCGGGAGGTGCGCACGTGAACACCGGAGGGGATCTCGGTGGCGTTGGCGACAGCATCCGTCGAGAACATGTACCAGGCGCCGTCGTCGCCCCTGACGACGGTGGGGTCGTGGGCGTGGCGCGCACCCCATGCGGAGGAGTCGCCGGTGGGAGCCGGAATCAGGCGTTCAGGCACGGCGGAGACACTCGAGTCGAGGATCGACATGGCTATCCCTTCGCGCCGGTGAGGGCGACGGATTCGATGATCTGGCGTTGGAAGATGACGAACACGATGAGCACGGGCAGGAGCGCGATGAACGATGCCGCCATGATGAGCGGGTAGTCGGTCTGGATCGCGTATGCGGCGTTGAAGTTCGCGATCACGAGCTGCAGCGTCTGCTTCTCGGGCGTGTTCAGGTAGATGATCGGGGCGAGGTAGTCGTTCCAGACGGCCATGAACCAGAGGATGAACTGGGCGGCGAGCGCCGGCTTGATCGCCGGGAAGATGAGCGTGAAGAAGATCTGCAGGTAGGAGGCACCGTCGAGCTTCGCCGCTTCGATGATCGAGTCGGGAACCGTGGCGAGGTACTGCCGCAGGAAGAAGATCATGACGATGTTGCCGAACATGCCAGGCACGATCAGCGGCAGCAGGGTGTCGACCCAGCCGATCTCGGCGAAGACCATGAACTGCGGAATCATGATCGTCGGGAACGGGATCATCAACCCGGCAAGCAGGCCGAGGAAGAGGACGTTCTTGAACGGCATCCGCAGTTTGGCGAAGGCGAACGCGGCCAGGGCGGAGAACAGCGAACCGATGATGGTGACCGAGCACGCGACGATGAGGCTGTTCTGGATACCGCTCGCGAGCGGGCCCGCCGTCCACACGCGGAGGTAGTTCTCCCAGATCACCGGGTCGGGGATCCACTGCGGCGGCAGTGCGAAGACGCTGTCGCGGGTCTTGAGCGAGGTCGAGAAGGTCCAGATCAGCGGCGCGAGCATGGCGACGGCGCCGATCGACAGGACGATCGTGACCAGGACGTTGCCGAGCGAGTAGCGGCCCTTGCGGCTCATCGGTGCGCGGCCGCGCTCGGGGGCCGGGGCTCCGGGGAGCCCGGCGTCCGGGGCGAGCGGTGGTGCGCCGAGGGCGGTGGCGGCTGGCCCGCCGGTGGGAGCGAGAGCTGACGTTGATGACGACATGGTGGCCTGCCTCAGTCGATCGAGAACGAGTTGCGGCGGTTGAGCCGGAATTGGATGACGGTGATGACGAAGATGATCAGTCCGAGCACGATCGACATGCTCGATGCGTAACCCATCTGCAGCTGGCTGAATGCTTTTTGCCAGATGTACCAGACGATGCTCGCCGAGCTGAACTCAGGGCCGCCGGTCGGCGTCATGATGTTGATTTCGATGAAGATCTGCGAGCCGCCGATGATGCTCGTCACCACGAGGAAGAAGGTGACGGGGCGCACCATCGGAAGCGTGATGTGGCGGAACTGGTTCCACGCGTTTGCGCCGTCGAGCGCTGCCGCTTCGTAGAGGTGGCGGGGCACGGACTGCAGTGCAGCCAGGTAGAGGAGCATCGAGTAGCCGAGGCCCTTCCAGATCGCCATGATGATGAGGGCCGGTTTGACCGTCGCGGTGTCCATCAGCCAGTTCGGGCCGTCGATGCCGACGAGTGCGAGCGTCTGGTTGATGAGACCGAAGTCCCCGTTGAACGCCCACTGCCAGAGAATGGCGACGGCGGCGATCGAGGAGATGACCGGCACGTAGTACACGGTGCGGAAGAAGGTGGTTCCGCGCATCTTGCGATTGAGCGCGAGGGCGAGCACCAACGAGATGATGAGCCCGATCGGGATGCCGATCATCATGAAGAAGGTGTTCCACATCGCCTTGGCGAAGTAGGGATCGTTCCACATCTGGATGTAGTTGGCGATGCCGTTGAAGGTCGGGTCTCCGAGGCCGTTCCAGCTGGTGAACGAGGCGTACACGCTGAACAGCAGCGGGTACAGGGTGAAGAGCAGGAACCCGATCAGCGGGATGGCCACGAAGCCAAGCGCAGCGAGGTGCTCACGGCGATGGAGCCGGGAGCGGCGAACCGGTGTCGATGTCGCGGTCATTCGAGGATCTTCCTTGATCAGGGTCGAGAGGGAGAGGGGTGGATGCCGCGGCGCGCGTACGCGACGCACGCCGCGGCATCCGATCTCGGTGTTAGCCGATACCTGCCTGCTGGTTGGCGGCATCCAGGAACGCCTGCATCTTGGGCTGGGCTTGCTTGAGATACTCGGCGGCGGTCTGCTTGCCGTCGATCACCGGCTGGATGTTGGTGAACAACTCGTCGTACCACTCACTGTTGTAGGTGTTGTTGGCGGGGAGTCCACGGCCGTAGTCGTTGACGATCTGGAGGAACTCCTCCTTGTTCGCTGGCTTGGTCGTCGAGTCCTCGACCCAGCTGTCTGCCATGTCCTTGAGGTTCGGGATCTGGATCCCGGCGTCGACGAGGCTCTGCTGGGCTTCGGCGTCTGCGGTCAGGTACTCGACGAGCTTGACGGCCTCTTCAGGGTGTTCGGTTCCGTTCGAGACGGCGATACCGAGCGAGCCGACCCAGGTGGCGCTCTTTCCGCTCTCACCGACCGGGTAGGGGATGAGGTCCCAGTCGAAGTCGAGCTTCTCATAGGTGGAGACGTCCCACGGGCCGACCGGGAAGAACCCGAGCTCGCCCTTCATCCAGCGCTGGTAGGTGTCGAGGGTCTGCGCCTCGGCGACCGACGGGGTGACGGCGTGCACGTTCTGCAGGTCGGCGAACCACTGGAGCGCCTCGGCGAACTCAGGGGTGTCGACGGTGACCTTCGTGCGGTCCTTGTTGAGCCAGTCCCCGCCGTTCGACCAGACGAACGGCTGCAGGTTCCACTGCACGTTGAGGCCGGTGCCCCACTGGTCGGTCTTCCCGTCGCCGTCGGTGTCCTTCGTCAGCTGCTTCGAGATGTCGACGAACTGGTCGAGGGTGAGCGGGGTGTCCTTGTCCGGCAGCGGAATGCCCGCCTCTTCGAACATTGTCTTGTTGTATCCGAACGAGAACGGTCCGACATCCTTCGGGAGAGCGTAGATCGCGCCGTCGCCGACGAGCTTGCCGTCGTAGCGGTAGCTGTCGACCCCGTACTCCCAGATGTTGTCGAGGTCGATCGTGTCCGAGCCTTCGACGTACTCGGTGATGTCCTTGACGACGCCGTTCTTGACGTACGACTGCACGTCGCCCTGGTTGATGTAGAAGACGTCGGGGACCTTCTTGCCTGCGATGGCTGCCTTGAGCTTGGTGATGTACTGGTCCGCGGTCGTGACGATGACGTCGACCTCGATGTCGTTCGCCTTCTCGAATTCGGCGATGGCCTTTTCGTAGGCCTTCTTCTCGTCTTCACCCCCGCGGAACATGAACGTGAGCTTCTTCTCGCCGGAGTCCTCGCCGGCTGAGGCGGAGCATCCGCTGAGCAAGAGACCGGCTGCAGCGAACATTGCTACAGATGTGGCCATCAAACGTGACGTCTTCATCACGTGTCCTTCCCGTTTGGCTGTGCTGTTGGATGGCTGGATGCTTCGCACGCTGAGCGGGATGGGCATCGTCGGCCGTGTTGTTTTTACAACGTTGTACTGAACTGTGCCACGGCGCCGTATGGGGCGTCAATAGTTTCGGGCAACATTTTTCCAACGTTGGAAAAGTTGCGTGGATCGCGAATTGCCCACTCTCGCGGGTGCGGGCGGCGCGACACCCGCGAACCTGGGCAACTCGCGGGAGTACCCGCCCTCGGGCGGGCGGATTCCGTCAGTCTGCGGTCGACTCGCGGCCGATCACCGAGAAGTCGGTGAGGTACTGCCTGGGCGGAGCATCCCGGTTCGCGATGCGCTCCACGAGCACGTCGACCGCCATGTCGGCGATCTCATCACGACCGGGATCCACGGTGGACAGCGTCGGCAGCGAATACTTCGTCTCGTCGAGACCGTCGAATCCGATCACGGCGACGTCGTCCGGGATGCGACGGCCTGACTCCTGGAGGACACGCATCGCGCCGAGGGCGAGCGTGTCATTGAGGCCGAACACCGCGTCGAACTCGACCCCGGAGTCGAGCAGTTCGTGCATCGCCTGGGCGCCGTCGAGCCGATGCCAGAGACCGACGTAGCGGATGAGCGACTCATCCGGTTCGATGCCGGCCTCCGCGAGCGCATCGAGGTATCCCCGCAACCGCAACGCAGCAGATCCGACGACCTCACCCTCGTGCGCCCCGATCACGGCGATCCGCGTGCGCCCCCTGGCGATCAGGTGCGCGGTCGCAGCCTTGGCGGCTTCGACGTTCCGCATCGTGACGTGGTCGGTCGGGCCGCCGAAGATCCGCTCACCGAGCAGCACGAGCGGGTACGACACGTTGAGATACCCGACGTCGTCCGAGCTCATGCCGAGCGGGCTGAAGATCAAACCGTCGGTGAGTTGCAGGCGCGGACTCGAGAGCATCTCGATCTCACGCTCACGGTCACCCCCTGCGGTCTGCTCGATGAGGACGACGAGGTGACGTCGTTCTGCCGCGCGGATGACGGCATCCGCCAGTTCGGCGAAGTAGCTGAGGCTGAGTTCGGGCAGTGCGAGTCCGATGACCCCCGTCTTGCCCGAGCGCAGGCTGCGGGCCGAGATGTTGGGCTGGTAACCGAGCGTGTCGATCGCGGCGAGCACTTTCTCGCGCGTCGTCGGCCGGATGTGCTTGTAGTCGTTGACGACGTTCGACACCGTCTTGATCGACACGCCTGCCAGCGTCGCGACGTCATGCAGGGTGACCGCCATCGAAATTCCCGCTCTGTGGACTGCTTCTGCACGGGCGGATCGCCGCGTGCTGTGATTATGAACCTACAACGTTGCAGGACAACAAAGCAGCCGGGGTACGCGAATTGGGGGCTTGAGTGCGAGTCGGATGCCGCGGCATCCGTCCCGCACTCAGCAACAGCGACCCTGTGGGTTGCGGTCCTGTCCGTCGTCGCGTTCGCGCCAGAACACGCGCTCGGGCAGGGCAGGAGTACCCGGGTGACTCGCGGCGTGATGGGCGAGGTACACCTCGTACGCGTTGTCACCCATCACCGCCTTGAGATATCTCCCTGCGGCGCTCAGACCGGAGACGATGGCGTTCATTCGTGCCTCGCCTTCGCCCGGCGGCGTTCGACCGGTAGCGCGTCCCACTCTTTCTGGATCCGCTTCTCGGCCTTCGTCGCCACCAGGCCGGAGCCGGCGAAGATCCTCGACGGAACGACCGGGTCCTCGGTGTTGACGCCTCCGCCGTTCTGGAACGCGCGGATCGTGCGGAAGATGGCGACCCCGATCACGATCACGGTGAGCGTCACGAAGAGGATCGAGAGCGACCCCTGCACCACGGTGTTCCGCACGACCGCTTCCATCGCGGCGCGCGTCGGTGCGGTGCCGAAGCTCTCGTCGCCCGCGGCGAGCGCCTCACGGAACGCCGCGTTCTGGGCCCAGTAGCCCACGGCAGGAACCGGCGAGAAGATCTTGTACAGCGACGCCGTCACCGTCACGACGGTCGCGAACGCGAGCGGCAGGGCGACGACCCAGAGGTACCTGAAGTAGCCGCGGTCGGCCACGATCGCGAGGCACACCGCGAGTGCGATCGCTGCGAGCAGCTGATTGGCGATACCGAACAACGGGAACAGCGTATTGATCCCGCCGAGCGGGTCGGTGACCCCCATGATGAGGATCGCTCCCCACGCCGCAACCATGATCGCCGTACAGATCCACGCTCCCAGGGTCCAGCTCGCATCCCGGAACCTGGGGACGATGTTGCCGAGGGTGTCCTGCAGCATGAACCGGGCGACCCGGGTTCCGGCGTCGACCGCGGTGAGGATGAACAACGCCTCGAACATGATCGCGAAGTGATACCAGAAGCTCATCATCGCGGTGCCACCGATGAACGACTGCATGATGTGGGCGAGCCCGAGTGCGAGGGTCGGTGCACCGCCGGTGCGCGAGACGATGCTCTCCTCGCCCACGTTCTGCGCGGTCTGGGTGAGCAGTTCCGGAGTGAGGTTCACCCCGGTGAGCCCGAGCGAGTTGACGAACGCGACGGCTCCCTCGACTGTGCCAAGGGTGTTGGCCGCTGAGACGTTCATCGCGAAGTACAGCCCGCGGTCGATCGAGATCGCGGCGACGAGCGCCATGATCGCGACGAAACTCTCCATGAGCATGCCGCCGTAGCCGATGAAGCGGGCCTGGCGTTCCTTCTCGAGAAGCTTGGGGGTGGTTCCGGATGCGATGAGCGCATGGAATCCACTCAACGCACCACACGCGATGGTGACGAACAGGAACGGGAACAGGGAACCGGCGACGACGGGACCACCGGCCGGATCGCCCGCGAACTCACTGAACGCGGGGACGGTGATCTCGGGGCGGACGAAGATGATTGCCGCGGCGAGCATGAAGATCGTGCCGATCTTCATGAAAGTGGAGAGGTAGTCGCGGGGCGCGAGCAGCAGCCACACCGGCAGGATCGCCGCGATGAAGCCGTAGATGATGATTCCCCACGCGATCGTCGTGCGGTCGAGGGTGAACGCGGCAGCGCCCCACTCGGTGGCGGCGACGGCGCCACCGCCGACGATCGCCGCCATGAGCAGCACGAAGCCGATGATCGACACCTCGGTGATCTTGCCCGGGCGGAAGTAGCGCAGGTACACACCCATGAACAGTGCGATCGGGATCGTCATCGACACACTGAAGACGCCCCACGGGCTCTCCCCGAGGGCGTTGACGACGACGAGCGCGAGGATCGCGACGATGATCACCATGATCACGAGGGTCGCGATGATGGCCGCGGTTCCGCCGACGCGGCCGAGCTGGTCGCGAGCCATCTGGCCGAGCGAACGGCCGCCGCGACGGGTGGAGAAGAACAGCACGAGGTAGTCCTGGACGGCGCCGGCGAGGATGACGCCGACGATGATCCACAGTGTGCCGGGCAGGTACCCCATCTGCGCGGCGAGCACGGGCCCGACGAGCGGGCCGGCTCCCGCGATGGCGGCGAAGTGGTGGCCGAAGAGAACGCGGCGATCGGTCGGAACGTAGTCCTTGCCATTCGCGTTGTACTCCGCCGGGGTTGCCCGTCGGTCGTCCGGGCGGGTGATCGCCCGCTCGATGAACTTCGAGTAGAACCGGTAAGCGATGAGATAGGTGCAGACGGCGGCGAAGACGAACCAGATCGCGTTGACCGTCTCCCCACGCACGACGGCGAGCATGACCCAGGCCACACCCCCGAGCAGCGCGATCGCCGCCCAGATCGCGATCTTGAGCGGAGTCCAGTGCCGCTCCTCGGCCTCGCGTTCTGCTTCGGGAACGGTGACCGGCGGCAGCGCCGGGTCCTGTTCGATGACCGCGGCCGTGTCGCCCGCCTCCGGTCGCGTGCGCTTCACATCGTCACTCATTGCGGACCCCTCTGTCGCGGTTCACCCGCGCCGTCCGGCATCCGACATCGCCGCGCTGCGAGTGAGTTCTGCGCTCGATGCTACAACCGGCATCCCCCTTTCGGGGCGCATTGGTCCGAAGGCGGACGTTCGGCGCGTCGCGGGCACCGATCAGCCCGCGCGGCGCGCCGGTCAGGGCACCTAGCCGACGAGCGCCGGTACCCGTTTCGGCTGCACGATGAACCACAGCGCCGAGATCGACACGAGCGCCGTCACGAGCATCACGGAGCCCATCGGTACGGCCGAGTCGATGCCCAGCCAACCGACGATCGGCGAGATCAGACCGGCGAGGCCGAAGTTGAGTGCACCGAGAACGGATGCCGCTGTGCCCGCTTCACGCGCGTGGTTGACGAGTGCGAGAACCTGAACCGCCGGGAACCCGAACCCGGCCGCCATGATGAAGAAGAACAGCGGGATCAGGATGCCGAGGAAGCCGGCACCCGAGGAATCGAACAGGATGATGGCGGCAGCGGCGATCGCCTGCGTCGCGGTCGTCGCGCCGAGGATCCACTGCGGGCCGAACCGGCGCATCAGCCGCGACGACACCTGCACACCGATGACGATGCCGAGCGAATTGATCGCGAACAGGTAGCCGTACTGTTGCGGGTCGAGGTTGTAGACCTCCTGGAACAGGAACGACGAGGCGGACAGGTACGCGAACAGGCCCGAAAAGCTCATCCCACCGATCACGGCGACGCCGACGAACACGCGGTCGCTGAATACCGACCGGTAACGATCGCCAACGGTGGAGTGCCCGGCGACGACCCGCCGCTCCGGCGGCAGGGTCTCGACGATGAAGAGAGCCACGGCAATGATCACCAGTACCCCGTACAGCGCGAGGAACACGAACAGTCCGCGCCAGTCGAGGAACAGCAACAGTTGAGAACCGATCACGGGAGCGAGGATCGGGGCGAGACCGTTGACGAGGGCCAGGCGCGACAGCATCCGCACGAGGGGTTTTCCTCCGAAGAGGTCGCGGACCATCGCCATCGCGACAACACCACCTGCGGCAGCGCCTGCACCCTGCAGGACCCGGAAGACGCCGAGCCAGACGATGTCGGGAGCGAGGGCGGCACCGACGCTCGCCGCGATGTGCACGCTCGTCGCGAGGATGAGCGGAAGCCGCCGACCGACCTTGTCGCTCCACGGGCCCATGAACAACTGGCCGACCGCGAACCCGATCGTCGTGCCGGTGAGGGTGAGCTGGATGAGCGTCGCCGAGACGTTGAGTTCGTCCTCGAGCACGGGAAACGCGGGCAGGTAGAGGTCGATAGTGAACGGTCCGAGCGCGGTCAGCGAACCGAGAACGAGAATGTAGACGAGTCTCTGGCGGCGCGAGAGAGCGTCTCCGGGGTGCACAACAGTAGTCACGAGTTGGGTCCTAGATACGAAGCGAGGGGCTGCGGATGCCACGGGCAGACTGCCGGCGCCCTGACCGTAACCGCGTGGAGAGCGCGATATTCCCGTCAGGCGATGCGTCATCGAACCGATTCGAGACCGACGGTCAACAGTAACAGCCGGCGATCTCGGCACAGTACCGCTTCCGCTCCGTCACGCTCGCGTCTATTGGGTGGTCGCGCGCACGCCCAACAGGCGCAATCGGTGACATGTCACGTTCAACAGGCGAAACGGCCGCATCACGGGGATGCGCGCCTGTTGGACGTGCAGGGACCGCCGTCAGACCGGAGTGGCGACGCTTCCGGCGAGTCGCGCTGGGTCGTCGATGAGCGGCTCGAATGCGAGCTCCGCCGCCCCGATCAGCAGCAGGTCAGCGCCGAGGGTCGCCCGGACGATCCGCACTCCCTCGTAGGAGGCGGCGAGCGTCTGGCCAGCAACGAGCCGATCGAGCAGTTCGGAGTTCGCTGCGTAGATCGAGCCGAGGAACCCACCGAGCACGACGAGCTCGGGGTTGAGCACATTGATCGCGTTCCGGAGGGCGATGCTGAGAATGCCGAGCTGGCGCTCGACCTCACCGCAGATCTCGGGGGCATCCGACTCGAGCAGCGCCCGCTCGAGCTGGGCGGGATCGGCGGATTTCAGCCCGAGCAGGTCGAGCAGCCTGCCACGGTTCACCTCGTCCTCGAGCGCGCCGCCCGTCGACGGCTGGTCCGGTCCGTCCGGCGCGGTGACAAGGTTGTGCCCGAACTCGCCCGCGTACCCGCCGACGCCGCCAAGCGGCGTTCCGCGGATGATCACGCCGCCACCGATACCACTCGCTCCACCATTGAGATAGATGAGGTCGGCGACATCGCGACCGGCGCCGAAATTGTGTTCGGCGAGCGCACCGAGGCTCGCATCGTTCGCCGCCCGCGCCGGGTAGCCGGTGGCGTCTGCCAGCAGCGTTGCGACCGGTTCGTCGACCCAGCCGAGGTGCGGTGCGAGGCGAACGAGACCGTCAGGCATCCGCACGAGACCGGGTACGGCGACGCCGACGCCGACAACGACAGCGGATGCCGGGAGCTCGGCACGCAGGCCGGCGATCAGTTCCGCCGTCACCCGAACCGTTTCGGCGACGCCGAGTGGTTGATCGATTTCATGGCGGACCTGGGCCACGACCTCACCGTGCATCCGGACGACTCCGACGGTGATGGCATCCTGCTCCGGGTTCACGGCGAAAGCCACGCAGTCCGGGTGCGGCCGCACGACGGGGGATGGACGGCCGACACCGCGGGCACCGTCGGGCTCGGCCTCGACGACGAGGTGCAGTGCGGCCAGTTCACTGACGAGTGCCGCGACCGTCGACCGGTTCAGCCCGGTCTCCCTGGTGAGAACGGAGCGCGACACGGCGCCCTCGCGGTGAACCAGGCCGAGGATCCGGGAGAGATTGTACCGCCGGACCGTGTCGAGGTTGGTGCCGCGATTGTTCACTGTTCACACCGCATTCTGTCGCTGGGCGGCGGGATTCCGCCTGCTGGGAACGATACCGACAGCGCGCGCCGCGTGCACCATCCCCCGCCGAGTGCGTCGAAGCACGTCACCCGACGCCCGTGAGCCACTCGCTAGTCTTGATCAGCTTCCGCCCGCGCCTTCGAGAGGTCCACCGATGTACGTCGACATGCCAGCAGCCCAACTCCCCGACTACCGCAGCAGCCAGGTCGAGCCGGACGACTTCGATTCGTTCTGGGACGAGACCATCGCGGCCGCGCGCGCCGCGGCATCCGCTGTCGTTCTCGAACCGGTGGATTCACCGTTGGCGACCATCGATGTGTTCGATGTGACGTTCTCCGGTTTCGACGGACAGCCGGTCAAGGCGTGGCTGCGTGTGCCGAAGGGAGTGACCGGCCCGCTTTCCGCCGTCGTGCACTACGTCGGTTACGGTGGCGGCCGCGGCCACCACCTCGAGAACCTGCTGTGGGCATCCGCCGGATTCGCGCACTTCCAGATGGACACGCGTGGGCAGGGCAGCGGCTGGTCGATGGGCGCCACCCCCGACCCGGTCGGAACCGGCCCCCAGTACCCCGGCGTCATGACGCGCGGCATCGACAGCAGGGAGAGTTACTACTACCGGCGCCTGTTCACCGACGCGGTGCGCGCGATCGACACCGTCCGCGAGCTGGCGTTCATCGATCCCGCGCGGGTCTCGGTCTTTGGGCAGAGCCAGGGTGGCGGCATCGCGCTCGCCGTCGCCGGTCTCGTTCCCGATCTTGCCGCGATCGCCCCGTGCGTCCCGTTCCTGTGCGACTTCCCTCGCGCGACCGTCATCACCGACGCGTATCCGTACAAGGAGATCCGGGACTTCCTCGCCGTTCACCGCGACAAGACAGAGGCGGTCGCGGCGGTTCTCCCCTACTTCGACGGAGTGAACTTCGCCCGCCGCGCCCAGGCGCCCGCCCTGTTCTCGGCGAGCCAGATGGACGCCACCTGCCCGCCGTCCACGATCTACGGTGCGTACAACCTGTACGCGGGCGAGAAGTCGATGTCTCTTTGGCAGTACAACGGGCACGAGGGCGGCGGTATCGTCGACGAACAGCGGGCGATCGCCTTCTTCCGGACGATCGACGGGAACCGATGACCGAGTACTCGAACCCCGTCCTCTCCGGGTTCCATCCCGACCCGTCCGTCTGCCGGGTCGGAGACACGTTCTACCTCGCGAGCTCGTCTTTCGAGTACTTTCCCGGCATCCCGCTGCACTCGAGCACCGACCTCGTCACCTGGAACCGCATCGGCCACGCGATCGACCGGCCGGGCCAGGTTCCGCTGCACGACGTCAATGACTCCGGCGGACTCTACGCCCCCACTCTCCGCCACCACGACGGCTTGTTCTATCTGGCCTGCACGGTCGTCGGCGGTGAACATCCCGGCTCGTTCTACCTGACAGCGACGGATGCCGCTGGGCCGTGGTCAGAGCCGGTCTGGCTCGACGACGCCCAGGGAATCGACCCCACGATCCACTTCGCCGACGGCAAGGCATGGTGGGCCGGATGCCGCCCGGCTGCGTCTCCGGAATGGGAACAGCAGACCGAGATCTGGCTGCGCGAACTCGACCTCGACGCCGGCACCCTGGTCGGAGAGGAACATGTGCTCTGGACCGGGGCACTCCGGGGTGCCGTCTGGTCCGAGGGCCCTCACCTGTTCGACCACGACGGCTGGGTCTACCTCGTGACGGCTGAGGGCGGAACCGAGCGCAACCACGCCGTGTCGATCGCCCGCTCGCGCAGCGTGACCGGACCGTTCGAGGGGTGCCCGCGCAACCCGATCCTCACGCACCGGCACCTCGGTGAGGACTTCCCGGTACAGAACGTCGGCCACGCCGACCTCGTCGAAGCAGAGGACGGCTCCTGGTGGGCGCTCGTCCTCGGCGTCCGATCGCTCGACGGGTTTCACGTCCTCGGCCGCGAAACCTTCCTCACCCCGGTGGCCTGGCAGGACGGCTGGCCTGTGCTCAACCCGGGCGTCGGCCGGCTCAGCGAGACCGGCTCGACGCCGTGGCCAGGCGGCACCCCGCGCCCGGCGACCCTGCACGACGACTTCACGGCAAGTACCGCGCTCGGTGCACACTGGCTCAGCATCCGCGGCCCGGCGGATTTCGTCGACAGTGGCGGTGACGGCCTTGTCCTGCTCTCCACCGACACCGATCTCAGCGGCGACGGAACCCCGGCCTTCCTCGGTATGCGACTGCGTGATCCCGAAATGCGGGCGTCGATGCGCGTTGCGCCGCCCAAGCACGCGACGGCCGGGCTCGCCCTCAGGCAGAGCGCCGCCTTCCACCTCCGGCTCGAGCTCAGCATGGACGAGCACGGCTGGCGTGCCGACGCGATCGCGCATGAGAACGGGGTCGACTCGGTCGTCGGCACCGTTCTCGGTGACCTCGATCCGGCGAACGGCGACATGACCCTTGCGGCCGAGTTGCACGGGCTCGAGGTCCGCTTCAGCATCACCGTTGGTGCGGACACCCACACCGTCGCCGAAGCCGACGCCCGCATCCTCAGCTCGGAACGCGCCGGCGGTTTCGTCGGCACTCTTGTCGGTCCGTTCGTCGCCGGTGGCCTCGGCGCGGCTGTCACCGTGCGGAGCTTTCACTACCGTCCGGGCCTCTCCTGACGCCAGCCAGCGCGGCTCGGTGTGCGTTCGGGCGGAAAAACAGGGGGTCCGGCCGCCTATTTTCGACGGACCCCACGATTCTCCGCCCGAACGCATACGGGACCCGCGAATCGCGGTAGCCGGAACGGCATCCGCTGTGTAATATGTTCACATATCCAACAAATCACCAACGATGCTGAAACCGGAGCATGCAATGAGCCTGACCCCCACCCGCGACGACAAATTCTCCTTCGGACTCTGGACCGTCGGCTACAACGGAGCCGACCCCTTCGGCGGTCCGACCCGTGCGCCACTCGACGCCGTGCACGCCGTCGAGAAGCTTTCCGAGCTCGGCGCATACGGACTCACCTTCCACGACGACGACCTGTTCGCGTTCGGTTCGACCGACGCTGAGCGCCAGACGCAGATCGACCGCCTCAAGCAGGCCCTCTCCGACACCGGTCTCATCGTTCCTATGGTCACCACCAACCTCTTCTCGGCTCCGGTCTTCAAGGACGGTGGATTCACCTCCAACGACCGCGACGTGCGCCGGTTCGCTCTCCGCAAGGTGATGCGCAACCTCGACCTCGCCGCTGAGCTCGGCGCCAAGACCTTCGTCATGTGGGGCGGCCGCGAGGGCGCCGAGTACGACGTCGCCAAGGACATCCGTCAGGCACTCGAGCGTTACCGCGAAGCCGTCAACCTGCTCGGCGACTATGTCACCGACAAGGGTTACGACATCCGTTTCGCGATCGAGCCGAAGCCGAACGAGCCGCGCGGCGACATCCTGCTGCCGACCCTCGGTCACGCCATCGCGTTCATCAACACGCTCGACCGCCCCGAGCTCGTCGGCGTCAACCCCGAGGTCGGCCACGAGCAGATGGCCGGGCTGAACTTCACCGCCGGAATCGCGCAGGCCCTCGATGCGGGCAAGCTGTACCACATCGACCTCAACGGCCAGCGCGGCATCAAGTACGACCAGGACCTCGTCTTCGGTCACGGTGACCTGCAGAACGCCTTCTCGCTCGTCGACCTCCTCGAAAACGGCGGCCCGAACGGCGGACCTGCCTACGACGGACCCCGTCACTTCGACTACAAGCCGAGCCGCACGGAGGACGAGAACGGCGTCTGGGACTCCGCGGCAGCGAACATGCGCACCTACCTCCTCCTCAAGGAGCGGGCAGCGGCGTTCCGTGCAGACCCCGAGGTGCAGGAAGCACTCGCCGCTTCGCGCGTCGACGAGCTGGCCAGCCCCACCCTCGGTGAGGGCGAGAGCTACGACGACTTCCTCGCCGACCGGTCCGCCTACGAGGACTTCGACGCGAACGCATACTTCAACGGCAAGGGCTTCGGTTTCGTCCGCCTGCAGCAGCTCGCTCTCGAGCACCTGTTGAACGCGCGCTAAATCTCCACACCGGGCGTGAGCCCCGTCGGATTGGCGAGCACCATCCGACGGGGCTTACGTTCTTTCTCTCCCGACACTCCCCGAAAGGCCTCATGACCCTCGTCGCCGGCGTCGACTCATCGACCCAGAGTTGCAAGATCGTGATCACGGATGCCGCTACCGGCGCCATCGTGCGGCAGGGCCGCGCGTCGCACCCGAACGGAACCGAAGTGGCGCCGTCCGCCTGGTGGGAGGCACTCACCTCCGCGATCGCCGAGGCCGGCGGTCTCGATGATGTCGCCGCAATCTCGGTCGGCGGCCAGCAGCATGGCATGGTCGTGCTCGACGAAAACGGACGCGTCATCCGTGACGCCCTGCTCTGGAACGACACCCGCAGCGCACAGGCCGCGCGTGACCTCATCGCCGAAGTGGGCGCCGAGGAATACGCCCAGCGGCTCGGCGTCGTGCCGGTCGCGTCGTTCACCGCGTCGAAGCTGCGCTGGCTGCGCGACGCTGAACCCGAGAACGCCGCTCGCGTCGCAGCGGTCGCGCTCCCCCACGACTGGCTGACCTGGCGCCTCCGCGGGTTCGGTCCCGCCGGCGAATCGGAACTCGGCCCTGTGCTCGACGAGCTCACGACTGACCGCTCTGACGCGTCGGGCACCGCATACTGGTCCGCGATCTCCGGCGAGTACGACCTCGACCTGTTCGAACGCGCGCTCGGCCACTCCGCCGTGCTGCCCCGCGTGCTCGGCCCGGGCGAGCCAGCCGGAACCATGCCGTCGGGAACGCTCGTCGGTCCCGGCGCCGGAGACAACGCGGGCGCCGCACTCGGCCTGGGCGCGGCATCCGGAGACGTTGTTCTCTCGATCGGAACCAGCGGCACCGTCTTCGCCGTCACCGAGACCCCCGCGACGGATGCCTCGGGCACTGTCGCCGGATTCGCCGACGCCTCCGGGCTGTTCCTTCCCCTGATCGCGACGCTCAACGCCGCAAGGATCCTCGATTCCATCGCCGCCCTGCTCGGCGTCAGCCACGACGAACTCGGCGCCCTCGCGCTCACCGCTGAGCCCGGCGCAGGTGGACTCGTGCTGCAGCCGTATTTCGAGGGCGAGCGCACGCCCAACTTTCCGGACGCCACAGCGACGCTCTTCGGCATGACGCTCGGCTCGACGACGCGCGAGAACCTCGCCCGCGCCGCGATCGAAGGTCTGCTCTGCGGGCTCGCCGACGGACTCGAGGCGGTTCGCGCCCAGGGCGTCGACGCCCGCCGGATCCTCATCGTCGGTGGTGCTGCCCAGAACCCGGCCGTCCAGCAGATCGCCGCCCAGGTGTTCGAGGTTCCCGTCGTCATTCCGACGCCGGGTGAGTACGTCGCGACCGGTGCCGCCGTCCAGGCGGCGTGGGTCCTCACCGGTGACCGTCCGGCCTGGCCGCTGTCGATCGTCGCCGAACCCGAGGTCGACTTCCGGCCGGTCATCCGCGAGCAGTACCGCGCGCACCGAGCCTGACCCGCCTGAGCGCGGTGCATCCCCGGCCGCGTTTTCACTCACCCCGGATCAATACACCCGTCGTAACGGGTGAACCCGACCGGAGTGCGTGAATTCGCGAGCGGATGCCGCGGCATCCGCCCCTCTCGCGTTCAGTTGCCACCAACGCACCGGTAACGGCGACTTTGCGCGCATTAGTGACAACCGAACACGGTCCCCACGACGGCCGGCGCATCCCCGACCGCGTTTTCACCCGTCCCGGACGAATACACCCGTCGTAACGAGTGAATCGAACCGGAGTGAGGGAATTCGCGAGCGAAGACCGCTCTACTTCATCGTCCCCTGGCTCACCGAACCCTGCAGCTGACGCTGGAAGATCACGTAGGCGATGAGCACCGGCACGATCGTGATGATCACAGCGGCGAACAGCGCTCCGAAGTCGACGGCGTAGCCGGCAGACGACGCGAACGACGCCATGCCCTGCGAGAGCACGTAGTTGCTCTTGTCGGTGTTCAACGCCACCGGCAGGAGGAACTGGTTCCACAGGCCGAGGAAGTTGAAGATCGCGACGGATGCCATTCCCGGCTTTGCCATGGGCAGCATGACCTGGAAGAAGGTACGCCACTCGCCGGCGCCGTCGATCGCGGCCGCTTCAGCGATCTCATCCGGAAGCCCCTTAAAGAAGGAGTAGAGGAAGAAGACCGTGAACGGCAGGGCGAACGCGACGTACGTGAGGATGAGCCCGGGAAGCGTGTTGAGCAACCCGATGTTGCGGAGGACGAAGAACAACGGAACGATCGCGAGGAACACCGGAAAAGTGAGGCCGGCGAGCATGAGGTAGTAGATCGCCCTGCTGCCGAAGAACTTGAACCGGGCGAGAACGTATGCACACATCGCCCCGAGGATCATGACGATCACGAGGGCGAATCCGACGACGATGACGGTATTGAGGAAGTAGTTGCCGATCCCTTCCTGCGTCCACGCCGAGACGTAGTTGTCGAAGTTCCAGTTGGCCGGCAGCGAGAACGGAGACGCGAAGATCTCCTTGGTCGTCTTGAAGCTCGTCATCAGCGTCCACACCAGCGGAAGGATGACGATGAGGGACCAGATGACGAGGACGGTGTGCGAGAACGCTCCGACGGCTTTGTCGCCCGGGGTGTTCTTCGGTTTGCGGGTGAACGCCGGTTTCGGCGTTCTGCGCGTCGACCCGCTCGTGGTGATGGACCGGGTGGCGGTCATGACCGACCCTCCTCTTCCTTGCCGCCGGTGATCCGGTTCACGATGAACACGATCGCGGCGAAGATCAGGGTGACGATGGCGAGCACGACACCCATCGCACTGGCCTGACCGAATTCGCCCTTGTTGAACGCCGTCCGGAACAGCTGCTGACTCATCACGAGAGTGGAGTTGTTCGGGCCACCGCCGGGGTTGAGGGCCTGCATGTAGACGAACGCGTCGAGCGCCATGATCCCGAGGTAGATGTACGCGGTCTGGATGTTGTCCCGGATGAGCGGGATGGTGATCGACAGCGCCGTGCGCAGGCGGCCCGCCCCGTCGATTCGGGCAGCCTCGTACGTTTCAGCGGGAACGCCCTTGATCGCAGCAACGAACAACACCATGTAGAAGCCGACGAAGCTCCACACGATGACGAAGATCGTTGCGCCCATCGCGGTTCGTTCGTCGCCGAGCCAGGGGAACGACTCGAACATGTCGATGCCTACGAGCCCGAGTATCCCGTTGAGCAGCCCGCCCGGCGTGTAGATCTGGCTCCACAGGATGCCGATGATGATTGCCGGGATGACGTAGGGGAAGAACGAGACGACCCGGTAGAAGCTCGAGTTGCGCAGCCCGCGGATCGGACCGTGACTGGGACCGCCAACGGTCACCATTGTCGCGAGGATCAGACTCAGCACGATCGTGATGAGCGGGACGACGACAGCCAGGAGAACGTTGTTCCAGAGCGCCGTCATGAAAATGTCGTCGTTGAACAGCCGGATGTAGTTGTCGATCCCGATGATCTCCATATTGGGGCTGAACCCCGACCAGTCGGTGAGCGAGTAGAACACGGCCTGCGCGAACGGCCAGATCACGAAGATGAGGAAAATTGCCAGCGGCAGCCCCAGGAAGACCACCATGAATGTCACGTAGTCGACAGTGAGCTTGCGCCGGCGCCCACCGGCAGCCTTTCGGCTGCCGGTGGGGCCCAGGGTCGTCGCGATCGCCGCCCCCGGGTCTGCGCCGGCGGCTGTCATTTGATTTCGATCTTGTTGACGGAGTCGTCGTTCCTCACCTTGTCGGTGATGGCCTGAAGGCCAGAGGTGAGTGCGGCGACATCCGATTTGCCCTCGAGGAACGTGTTCCAGACCACGAGCTGGTCGGCGTTGGTTCCGTAGAGGTCGACAAAGCCCCAGGTGAAGATGTTCTCTCCTGCGGCGTCGAGCATCTCGGTCTGGGAGACGAGAGCGGTCGATCCGAACCCGTCGGCGGGCACGAGGTCCTTGACGATTGTCGGGGCGAGCTTCTCCTTGGCGAAGTTCGTGGCCGCTTCCTTCGAGAGCATCGTGCGGAGCAGTTCCTTACCGCCGGCGACGTTCTTGCCCTGGGAAGGAACAATGAACGGCTCGCCCGCGGTGGAGTGAAGCGCCTCGACCGGCATGGCCGAATCGCCGGAGACGACCATGGCGGGGAAGCCCTTCATGGCGAAGCCCTCTGCGGTGTTGTCCTTCATCTCGTTCTCGATCCACGAGCCAGACGGGTACAGCAGGGCAGCCTGGTCGTTGCTCCACTGCGCCTGAGCGGCCGTGAACTGCGTTCCCGATCCACCCGGCTTCATGTAGCCGGCAGCGATGACTTCGTGCATCGCTTCGAAAACACTCTGCACGGCGGGCAGCGACCAGCAGCCCTCCTCAAGATTTTCGAGAGCGAGGCGGACTTCGTCGCCGCCTTCCTTGATCGCGGACTCGATGGCGAGGGTCTGGTAGTACGTGGCCGCTTCCTTACCGAACGCGAACAGGTACTTTCCTGCCTCCTTGGCCTTGGCGCCGAGCTCGAGCGCCTCTGCCCAGGTGGTGGGCGGCGTCCAGCCGTTCTCCTCGAACAGGCTCGAGGAGTACCAGACTCCATACACCGTGAGCACGTAGTTGATCGCGGCGAGTTTGCCGTCGAAGGTGCCTGGCTTCAGCACTCCGCCGTACAGGGTGTCGCGGATCTTCTCGCCCTCGAGGTTCTCGGCGTCGATGACGTCGGTCAGGTCCTCGAGCTGTTCAAGGATCGTGTTGAAGCCGATGGACTGCGCGCCCGAGTTGTCGATGAGGTCCGGCGGGTTGCCACCGACGAAGCGCGGCTGCAGTTCCTGCGCGATCTGGGTCGAGGAGGCGACCTTGGCGGTGACTCCGTCGTGGTTCTTCTCGAGGATCTTCGCGGCGAATTCGACGTAATCGACGCCATAACCGCCGTCGAAGATGACGGAGTCGACGGTGGAGTCAGCGGCGAGGCCGAACGGGTTCTTCGCTGAAACCGCTCCTCCCGGTGCTGGGGCCGTCGGGCCGCCGGTGGCGCAGGATGCCAGGGTGCTGCCGAGAGGAATGAGTACCGCTGCGGCGATGGCGCCGCGGAGCACATTCCTTCGGTCCATCGTGACGTTCTGGATGTTCATCATGGTGTGTACCTTCCGTGTGGTTGGGGGCTTGGGTGGGGGTCAGGCTGAACGGCGGATGCGGTCGCGATAGAGATCTTCGAGCGCCGAGTTGTGCTCGTCGCCGCCGGGAATGTTGGCGGAGATGTAGAGAGGCGGTACGGCTCCCCGTTCAAAGATCCGGCGGGATACCTCGATGGTGAGGAGCTGGGCGATGAAAGCCGAGGTGATCGAGGAGATCGCCCCGACTCCGATCTCGCCGGGCAGCGAGAGTGTCGTGTCACCGAATGGCGCACGGTTGTCGATCACAACGTCGGCGATCTCGCTCAGCCGCTTGCCGCTCGGATGTTTGGGCTCCACTGCGCTCGTATGTTCGATGCTCGTCACAGCGACGACGGGGTGGCCGAGTTCCTTTGCCCTCAGGGCAACACCCACGATGGATCCGTTCACGCCGGAATTCGACGCGATGAGGAAGACGTCGGCCGGATTGATCGGGGACACGCTGAAGAGCTCGTCGACGACGGATGGGTCGCGTTCGAGGCCGGACCCGCCCAGAACCGACACGTCGCGGCTGCCGTGCAGGACCACGTCGCGCAGCGCGAGGTTGTTGGTCGGAATGAGCCCGCCCGCCCTGCCTGCGATCTCCATTGCGAACGCCTGGGAGTGGCCGGTTCCGAACGCCTGGACGACCCCGCCGTTGTCGAGCGCGGTGATGATCAACTCGATCGCTTCGTCGTATCCGCCCGTTGAGGCGGTCTCGGCGATCGCCTCCAGTCGACCGGTCGCCTGCGAGAGGAATTCGGGGATGAGGTCAGACATTGGCAATACTCCCTGGGGTTGGTCGGGGCCCAACGGCCCGGCGGGTCCCGCGCACAGGGAGTGCGGGGCGGCGGTGCTCGGACACCGCCATGGCCGAGGCGGCGAGGCGGGTGGCGATCTCAGTGAAGTCGAGCTGGGCGACGAGCAGGTAGAGCAGGTCGAGAACGAACAGTTGCGAGTGTTTCGCGGACAGGTCGTCCGGCTGCAGGTAGCGCTCGGCCGCTGCGGTGATCACCGTGACGTCAGCGAGCTCGGCGAGCGGCGAGTCCGCGCTGGCGGTGAGCGCGATCGTGAAGGCGCCAGACGATTTCGCCTGCGACAGCATCTGAATGGTCTCTTCGGTGCGTCCCGTGTTGGAGATTCCGAGCGCCATGGCACCGTCGCTGAGGATCGCTGCGCTCGTGAGCCCGCCGTGGACCTCGCCCCAGCAGTGCGCATTGATGCCGATGCGGTAGAGGCGGCTCTGCAGCTCCGCGGCCATTCCGGCGCTGCCGCCGATGCCGTAGATGTCGAGGTGACTGCACGAACTGATGCGGCGGGCGACGCCGGCGACGAGTTCGATGTCGATCAGACCGGCGGTGGTCTGGAGCGAGTGCATGTGCGAGTTGAGCAGCGTACCGAGCACGTCGCGGGGCGAGTCGTCGGGATCGAAACCGCGACCGATGTCGGCGCGCCACGACTCGTGGGCATCTCCGCGGCCGACGTCGCTCGCCACACCGACGCGGAACTGAACGTAGCCGGAGTATCCGATCAGGCGGCAGAATCGCGTCACCGTTGCGGCGGACGTGCCGGCGCGTTCGGCGAGTTCGGTGATCGACCAATCCAGCGGGGCTGTCGGATTTTCGAGCAGAAGCTCAGCGATTTTCACCATGACACTGGACATCTGTGGCAGGTTTGCCTGAATGCGATTGGACACACGGACGCCGCCCTCGGTCGAACCCATCGTTGACGCCGTCGTCATAGCTGAAAATCCATTTCATTGATTCATCGCTTGGATGAAAACTATTCTTATAACTCCCCGCGGTCAATGATCCGATGTGAAAAATAGGTAACGAATGCATTTCTTCCGAAATCCGGCGCGAGAATGACCGCCGTACTGGGGGTCGACGCCGGCGGCACGAGCACGCGTGCCGTGCTGGTCGACACCGACGGGCGCTGCCTGGGTTACGGTCGGGCGGGCGCCGGCAACCCGATTTCCGCGGGAATGGAGCACGCGGCATCCGAAATCCTCAGCGCCGTCACTGCCGCCATCAGGATCGCCGGTCTCGCGGCAACAGACGTGGGGCCAGGCATCCTCGCGATGGCGGGATCAGGCGTCAACCCGGATGCCGGTTGGATCCGGTCCGCCCTGGTCGGCGCCGGTCTGAGCGGGGACGTCGAGTTGCGCTCCGACCTGCTCGCGACCTTTTTCTCGGGAACGTTCGAGCCGGACGGGTACGCCCTCGTCGCCGGAACCGGTGCGGCGGGCATCCGGGTGCGAAATGGAGTGGTCGACCTCGCGGCTGACGGGCTCGGCTGGCTGATCGGCGACGTGGGCTCCGGGTACTGGATCGGTGCGAGGGTCGTGCGTGACGCGGTCGCCGCGCTCGACGGCCGGGCGGCACCGACCGCCCTCACCGGTTTGCTCCTCGACGCCCTCGGCATCGAGGTGGGCGGGAAGCACGCCGACGGCAGGCCGGCGGCCCTTCTCGCGGTGACGGATGCCGTCTACCGACTGCGCCCCGTCGAGCTGTCACGGTTCGCGCCCCTCGCCTTCGCGGCGCACGGCGATGACGCCGCCACCCGCATCCTCGCCGAAGCCGCCGATGCCCTCGCCCGGTTGTTCGGAGCGGTGGCGATGCCCGGTCTTGTCGCCCCGCTCGTGCTCGGCGGCAGCATCCTCGCCCAGGACAGTGTCGTGGCCACTGCCGTGATGACGGCGGCGGATGCCTCCGGCCTGGTATCGCAGATCCGTCAGGTCGACGACGGGGTGGTCGGCGCTGCCGTTCTCGCGCTCCGTTCGGCCGGAGTACCCGTCGACGCGGCCGTGTTCGAGCGGATCACCGGTTCACTCGCCGGCCTGCGCTGAGGGTCTGGGCTTCGTGACAACGCACGCATCCATCCGGGCCGGGCTGTGCTCGGTGACCCTGCGGGGATCGAGTGCCGACGAAGTCATCGCCATCGCCGTCGCCTCGGGACTCGAATCCATCGAGTGGGGCGGCGACGTCCACGTGCCGCCGGGCGATGTGCGCACGGCACGGGATGTGGGCGAGCGCACTCGCGCTGCCGGCCTCGAGGTGGCGTCCCTCGGTTCCTACTATCGCTGCGACGGGGATTTCGGCCCCGTCCTCTCGACGGCGGAAGCGCTCGGGGCGCCGCGGGTCCGGGTCTGGGCGGGAACCACAGGATCGGCGGATGCCACGGCAGCGGACCGCGAACACGTCGCCTCGCAACTGGGCAACGCCGCGGCTCATGCCGCCGACCTCGGTCTCGAACTGGCGCTCGAGTTTCACCGTGGGACCCTGACCGACACCGTCGAATCCACGCTCGAGCTGCTGGACCGGTCGGGCGCGACGAATGTGTCCTGCTACTGGCAACCCGCCATCGGGGCGGATGACGACACGGCGTTGGCCGCACTCGCACAGCTGGCGCCGTGGCTGTCTGCGCTCCACGTGTTCTCGTGGTGGCCACACGATGAACGGTTGCCGCTGTCTGCCCGAGAGTCGCTGTGGACCCGCGCACTCGACTTCGCCAGGGCTCTTCCGTCGGTCACCGACGCCCTCCTCGAGTTCGTGCCCGGCGATGACCTCGCGCTGCTCCCCCGTGAAGCGGCCGTGCTCCGCGCCTGGCTGGACGCTTCGGAGTAGTCGCGGTGCGGCCGGCGTTCACCGGCTCGCGTTTTCATCCACTCCGGACCGATTCACCCGGCGTACCGGGTGGATTCGTCCGCGGCGGGTGAAAACGTGGGCCGGCTACACCGTGCGCGCGAGGCGCGCGCCCGCCTCCCGCAACCAGTGGACGGTGTCGGCCATTGCGGCATCCGCACTGCCGGCGAGCTCGGTGAGCGAGACGGCCTCGGTGAACCCCGCGGGCTCAGCCGTGATGGCCCCGGCGACGAGCATCGGGGTCGCACCGGATTGCTCGGCAAGCGACCGGGCATATGACGGCACCTTGCCCGCATCGGACTGTCCGTCGAAGCGGCCCTCTCCGGTGAGAATCACAGAAGCGGATGCCACGGCCTCCGGCGCGCGCACCACGTCACCGACCGCGTCCGCACCGGCCGCGATGACGGCACCCCAGGCGAGGAGCCCGAACCCGGTCCCTCCCGCCGCACCGGCTCCGGTGGTGTCGGGGTCGGTACCGAGCAGGGTCGCGAGCCGGGCGAGTCCGGCGTCGAGTTCGGCGACCTGAGCCTCATCCGCACCCTTTTGCGGACCGAAGATCCGGGCGGCGCCCGCGTTCCCGAGGAGCGGATTGGTGACATCGCTGAGGATGGTGGCGCCGCCGGCGGGGACCGGCCTGAGCTTCGAGACGTCGACGGAGGCGACGGCGCCGAGTCCGCGACCGCCCGGGACGACGGGATTGCCGTCGGCATCCGCGAACACGGCGCCGAGCGCTGTCAGCGCGCCAAGGCCGCCGTCGGTCGATGAGCTTCCGCCGATCGCGAGCACGAGCCGATCGACCCCGGAATCGAGCGCGGCGGCGATCGCCTGCCCGAAGCCGACGGTGTGCGCGTCCATCGGCTGCAGCGGATCGAGCAACGTGATGCCGCTCGTCACGGCGAGTTCGATGACGCCCGAGTTGTCCGGGAGCAGGATCCAGCTGGCGTCGACGTCCCTGCCATCCGGACCGGTGACCGTGACCGGCATCCGGCGCGCGCCCGGAACGGCGAGTTCGAACGCGTCGAGGGTTCCCTCGCCGCCGTCGGCGAGTGGCATCCGGAGAACGGTGTCGCCGGGGCGCACGGTCAGCCAGCCTTCGGCGAGCGCGTTCGTCACCTCGATGGCGGTCGCTGTGCCTTTGAACGAGTCGGGCGCGATCGCCACACGAAGGTCAGTCATGCTCTCAACACTGCCATGCTCCCGGAGCGTGTTTCGAACTGCACCTCAAGCGGCCGGGCACCGAGGACAGCACCGAGTACGGCACCGAACGATCAGTGGCGCGGCGCTGCGGTCGATTCGCGAACGACCAGTTCGGGAACGATGCGCGGGAGGTCGGCGGCGTCCTCGTCCTGCAGCACGGCGAGCAACTCCGTCATGATGTCCCGGCCAAGACCGTCGAAGTTCTGCCGCACCGTCGTGAGCGGAGGAGCGAAGTGCTCTGCCTCCGGGATGTCGTCATACCCGACGACGCTGACATCGCGCGGCACCGTGAGCCCGGCCTGGGCGAGGGCATGGACGACACCGAGGGCCATCTGGTCGTTGCCGACGAACACCGCCGTCATCTCCCGGTCGATAGCGAGCGCCCGACCGTGTCTGTGACCGCTCGCCGGGGTCCAGTCGCCGACCAGGTGTTCCCTGGCAACGAGTCCCGCTTCGGCGAGAGCGTCGCGCCAGCCGCGGATGCGTTCGACGGCATCCGTCGAATCGCGCGGACCGGAAATATGGCGGATGTCCCGGTGCCCGAGACTGATCAGATGGTCGACGGCGGCGCGCGCCCCGGCGTACTGGTCCAGAGCGACACTGTGCACACCGGGCCGGCGGCCCGCGTCCACCGCGACGAGCGGCACGCCGAGGTCGATCCCGAGAATCGCGTCCAGGGCACCCGCGTGGGCGGCGATGAGCACGATCGCCTCGACGTTCTGGCGCAGGAGGAGTTCGACGGCTGACCGCAGAGACGCGGGATCCGAGTCGAGCATGCTCGCCATACTCACGGCATACCTCGCGTCACGCGCGGCGTCGTTGAAGTGCAGCGCCGTCGACGACGGACCGAAGTCCGGCCCACCCGTCGTGATGAGGCCGATCGTGCGCGACCGCCGCGTGACGAGCGCCCGTGCAGCCTGCGACGGCGTGTAGCGCAGTTGTTTGATCGCCTTCTCGACGCGGTCCCGGGTAGCCGGCCGCACGTTCGGCAGATCGTTGAGCACCCGAGACACCGTCTGGTGGCTGACACCGGCGAGCCGGGCGACGTCGAAGATGTTGGCGACGCGATCGCGCTCGTCACCGTTCGTCGTCACCACTTCGGCCCACTCCTGCCCGACGACCCGTGCGCCTGCCTGCTCAATCGATTATCCCGTCTCGGCGGACCGGTGACGTGCACGGATGCCGTCGGCCGGCCCTCGTCACACCCGTCGCGCCGTCAGCACCTTCTGCAGAATGATGAAGACGAGCAGGAGGGCGCCGATGAAGATGCGCGTCCACCAGGATGTGAGGTTTCCGTCGAAGGTGATGAGGGTCTGGATGGTTCCCAGCACGAGAACACCGAGGACGGAACCGAGGACGAATCCGTACCCGCCCGTGAGGAGCGTGCCTCCGATGACGACGGCGGCGATGGCATCCAGCTCGGTCCCGATCGCGGTGAGCGCATAGCCCGACAGCGTGTAGAAGCTGTAGAGCACGCCGGCGAGGCCGGAGCAGAAACCGCTGATCACATAGACGAGCACCTTTGTCCGTGCGACCGGAAGCCCCATGAGCACGCCGGACTGTTCGCTTCCGCCGATCGCGTAGACCGTGCGGCCGAGCCGCGTGTAGTGCAGCACGAAGACGGCGGCGGCGACCACGAAGATCGCGATGATCACACTCGGGGTGATGCTCAACCGCGGCAGGATCGGGATGCGGGTCTGCGCCAGGGCGACGAAGACCGGGTCGACGATCGAGATGGTGGTGTTGCTGATGACGTAGCAGAGCCCGCGGGCGAGGAACATCGCGGCGAGCGTGGCTATGAAGGGCTGGATCTGGAAGTAGTGGATCATCAACCCGACGAGGAGCCCGAGGAAGGATGTCAGGACCAGGACGAGGGGGATGATGACACCGGGCGACCAGCCCGACTGCAGCAGGGATGCCGTGATCATCGTCGACATCGCCAGTACCGCGCCCACCGAGAGGTCGATGCCTCCGGTGAGGATGACGAAGGTCATGCCGACGGCGAGGACGAGGAGGTAGGCGTTGTCGATGAAGAGGTTGGCGATCACCTGCGGGTTCGTGAAGCCGCGGTAGCGGAACGCACCGGCGACCAGCATGCCGACGAGCAGCACGGCAGTCACGATCACCGGACCGTACTTGGGGTTCGTCAGCCAGTTCCGGACCTGACCGAGCCGGCTGGGCGTCTCGGCCGGACGGGGAGCTGGGGCGAGAACGGTCATGCTGAGGCCTCCAGAGTGCGGCGCAACTGAGCCCGGCGGTGCCAGGAATCGATGAGTTCTGTTGTCCGCGGTGATTGCAGCAGGCACACGGCGGTCACGACGGCGGCTTTGAACACCATCGTCGCGATCGGCGGGATGCCGACCGTGTAGACCGTCGTCACGAGGGTCTGGATCACGAGGGCACCGATGAGCGTTCCGAACAGTGAGTACCGGCCACCGGCGAGTGATGTGCCTCCGATCACGACGGCGAGGATCGCATCGAGTTCGATGAACAGCCCGGTGTTGTTGGCGTCTGCTGCCGTCTGGTTGCTGGTGAGCACGAGTCCGGCGATGGCGGCGCAGAACGCGGTGAACACGTACACGCTGATCAGGAGCCCGCGGGAGCGGACACCGGCGAGCCGGGATGCTTCGGGGTTGATTCCGACGGCCTCGATCATGAGGCCGAGCGCTGTGCGCCTGGTGAGCACGACCGCGAACAGGAACAGCGCTGCGGCGATGAGGACCGAGACGGGAAGACCCGCGAAGAACCCTGACCCGAGCACTTTGAACGGCGGGCTGTTGACCGTGAGGATCTGGCCTTCGGTGATGAGCATCGCGACCCCGCGCCCCGCGGTCATCAGGATGAGGGTGGCGATGATGGGCTGGATTCCGAGCACGGAGACGAGGAACCCGTTCCACACCCCGAGCACGAGCGAGATGGCGATCGCGGCGATCACAGCGACGGCGACGGTCCCGGGGTTACCCGGGTCGGACGAGCCGAGGATGATCGAACACGCAACGGCGCCGGAGATCGCACAAATCGCACCGACCGAGAGGTCGATGCCGCGGGTGGCGATGACGAGCGTCATGCCGATCGCGATCATCAGGGTCGGCGATCCGTTGCGAAGAATGTCGATGAGGCTGCCGAACAGGTGTCCGTCCCGGATCTGCACCGAGAAGAACCCGGGAAAGGCGATGAGGTTGATGAGCAGGAGAACGGCGAGCATCGCCACGGGCCAGAACAGCCGGTGGGCCATCAGCCGCCTCATGCGACGACCTCCGTTTCGGCACCGTCCGCGATGATCGCGAGCAGGTCGTCGGTGATGAGATCGTCGTTGTCGATGTCAGCGACCATCCGCCGGTCACGCATCACGGCGATCCGGTGGCTGAGCCGCAAGACTTCTTCGAGCTCAGCTGAAATGTAGACCACGCTCATTCCGTTCTCGGCGAGGTTGGACACGAGCTTCTGGATCTCCGCTTTCGCACCGACGTCGATGCCGCGGGTCGGCTCATCGAGGATGAGCAGCCGCGGCGCGATCGCCAGCCAGCGGGCAAGCAGCACCTTCTGCTGGTTGCCGCCTGACAGGTGCTTGAGAAGCGCATCGGGATTGGCAGGACGGATGTTGAGGGCCTGGATGTAACTTTCGGCAAGTTCGTTCTGCCGCTTCTTCGGGATCGGACGGAACCAGCCGCGGTCTGCCTGTAAGGCGAGCGCGATGTTGTCTCGAACGGTCAGTTCGTCGAGGATCCCTTCGGAGCGGCGGTTCTCACTCGAGTACACGACTCTCTCGTGGATGGCCTGCCTCGGGGTGCGGAAACGCGCCGAACTCCCCGCGACGGTGAGCGTTCCGGCATCCGCCCGGTCGACGCCGGAGAGGATGCGCGCGAGTTCGGTGCGGCCGGAGCCGAGCAGCCCGGCGAGGCCGACGACCTCGCCTTCGTACACCTCGAGGTCGATCGGCTCGATGGAGCCCTTGCGGCTGAGGCCGAGCGCGCGGATGTACGGCACGAGTTCGTCCTCATCGACGGTCTGGGCCTTCGTCTTCCGCTCGAGTGCGTCCAGCACTGTCAGTTCCTTGCCGATCATTTTCTGGACGAGCTCGATCCGCAGGATCTCGTCGGTGAGGTATTCGCCGACGAGCGCGCCGTTGCGCAGCACGGTGAGCCGGTCGGAGATCTCATAGACCTGGTCGAGAAAGTGGGAGACGAAGAGGATCGCGACGCCGTCGGCCTTGAGCTCGCGGATGATGCGGAAAAGCTCCTGCACCTCGTCGGCGTCGAGGCTCGACGTCGGTTCGTCGAGGATGAGCACGCGCGCGTTGAAGTCGGTCGCCCGGGCGATCGCGATGAGCTGCTGCACGGCCAGCGAGTGCGAACCGAGCCTGGAGTTCGGGTCGATGTCGAGGTGCAGCCGCTCGAGAAGTTCAACCGCCCGCTTGCGCGTTGCCCTCCAGTCGATCGCTCCGAACCGGCGCGGCTCACGGCCGAGCATGATGTTCTCGGCCACCGTGAGGTTCGTGAGGAGGTTGACCTCCTGGTAGACGGTGGAGATGCCCGCCTCCTGGGCGTCTGCCGTTCCCGAGAACGAGACCTGCTCGCCGCCGAGAGTGATGACGCCACTGTCGATCCGGTAGACGCCGGTCAGCGCCTTGATGAGGGTCGACTTTCCCGCGCCGTTCTCACCCATGAGCGAGTGCACTTCACCTGGGAACATCCGAAAGCTGACGGCGTCGAGTGCCTTGACCCCGGGGAAGGTGATGGTGATGTCCTCCATCGAGACGGCTGGCTGGGGTTCGGTCATGCTGAAACTTTCTCTCGTCGACCGTCGGTGGTCGAGTAGCGACACGAGGAAGGAGTGCCGCGTATCGAGACCTGACGATCTCGATACGCGGCAGGAGCGGTGTACTGCCTAGTACTGACGGTCAGGCAGAGCCTCGACGGCTTCTTCCTGGGTGAACGTCGTCTCCTCGGTGATGATGCGCTTTTCGACCTCTTCTCCTGCGACGACCTTCTTCACGATGTCGACAAGCTGCTTACCGAGCAGCGGCGAGCATTCGACGATGAAGTTGATCTTGCCGTCGGCGAGTGCCTGCATTCCGTCCTTGACGGCATCGACCGTGATGATCTTGATGTCTTCACCCGGCTTCATGCCCGCGGCTTCGATCGCTTCGATCGCGCCAAGACCCATGTCGTCGTTGTGTGCGTAGATCACGTCGACGTCAGGGTTCGACTTGAGCAGAGCTTCTGTGACCTGTTTGCCGCCCGCGCGGGTGAAATCTCCGGTCTGTGATGCGACGACCTCGAACTTCTCGTCATCGGCGATGACCTCCGCGAAACCCTCGGCGCGGTCGATCGCCGGAGCGGCTCCCGTCGTGCCTTCGAGCTGGATGATGTTCACCGGGTCGGTCGAGTCCGCGTACTCCTCGACGAGCCATTCACCGGCCTTCTTTCCTTCCTCGACGAAGTCGGAGCCGAGGAAGCTGACGTACAGCGACTCGTCCTGACTGTCGACAGCCCGGTCGGTCAGGACAACGGGGATCCCGGCGTCCTTGGCTTCCTTGAGGACGGCATCCCAGCCCGTCTCGACGACGGGCGAGAACGAGATCACGTCGACTCCCTGCTGGATGTAGGAGCGGATCGCCTTGATCTGGTTCTCCTGCTTCTGCTGGGCGTCGGAGAACTTGAGCTCGATGCCCGCCTCCTCGAACGCGGCCTGAATGTCCTTCGTGTTGGCGGTACGCCATCCACTCTCAGCGCCGACCTGAGCGAAGCCGACGACGATCTCGCTCGGGTCCTTCGGCCCTTCTTCTGTTCCTCCCCCGCCGCCGCCGCCCTGGGCGCAACCGGTGAGTGCGAGCATCATGGCGCCGATGGCGACTGCCGCTCCGAATGTCTTTTTCACAACCAAACCTCCTTGTTCGGCCGGCGACGAGACGCATGCTGTGTCGTGGTGCCGGGCGGCCAGTCCGTTCTGGCCGTTGTCGAATGTTAGCGCTCACAATTCGGCCCCCACAAGTGCCTCTTTCGGGAAAGTTACCGATTTGTGAGCGTTAACACCGCCGGGAACGACAAAACCCGCCCACCGGCCGATTGGCCTGTGGGCGGGTTCGATCGTTCTCGGCTTAGAAGCCCTGCGCGAGCCGGTAGTACGCGTTGTTCCAGCGGACCTCGCGGCTGAAACCGCCCAGCGTCGTCTCGTTGTCGATGACGAGCAGCTCCGTTCCGGCGATCTCGGCGAAGTCGCGGAAGACCTCGACATCGACGGCCGTCGTCATCACCGTGTGGTGAGCGGCACCGGCGGTGAGCCACGCAGCAGCCGACGTCGCGAACGACGGCTGCGGCTTCCACACGGCACGGCCGACCGGAAGGTTCGGCAGCGCTTCGGCGGGTTCGATGACGTCGACGACGTTCGCGACAAGGCGGAAGCGGTCGCGCATATCACTCATCGCGACGACGACGGCGGGACCGGGGTCGGCGTTGAAGACGAGACGGACAGGGTCGTCCTTGCCACCGATGCCCAGCGGGTGGATCTCGAGCGTCGGCTTCTGCGATGTGAGCCCGGGGCTGACCTCGAGCATGTGTGCGCCGAGGATCTGCTCCTCACCCGGAACGAGGTGGTAGGTGTAGTCCTCCATGAGCGATGCCCCGCCGGGGAGGCCTGCCCCCATGACGGATGCTGCTCGCACGAGGATGGCGGTCTTCCAGTCACCCTCCGCACCGAAACCGTAGCCTTCGGCCATGAGTCGCTGCACGGCGAGGCCGGGAAGCTGCTTGAGCGCGCCGAGGTCTTCGAACGAGGTCGTGAACGCACCGAAGCCACCCTCCTCGAGGAAGGTCCGCAGTCCGATCTCGATGGCAGCACCGTCGCGGAGGGACTCGTGGCGGTCGCCACCCTTCCGCAGCTCGGGCACGACGTCGTACAGCTCTTCGTATTCGGCGACGAGAGCGTCGATATCGCTCTCGGAGACCGCCGCGACGGCATCCGCCAGTTCGTTGACGCCCCACGTGTTGACCTGCACGCCGAACCGCAGCTCGGCCTCGGTCTTGTCACCCTCGGTGACGGCGACGTAGCGCATGTTGTCGCCGAAGCGGGCGAGCTTGAGTTCGTGGGTTGCTGCCCAGCCGGCGGCTGCACGCATCCAGGTCCCGACCTGCGCGGTCACGGCGGCGTTCGAGACGTGGCCGACGACGGTCTTGCGCGAGACGCCGAGGCGGGTCTGGATGTACCCGAACTCACGGTCTCCGTGTGCTGCCTGGTTGAGGTTCATGAAGTCGAAGTCGATCTCGCCCCACGGCAATTCAACGTTCGCCTGCGTGTGCAGGTGAAGCAGCGGCTTCTTGAGGGCATCGAGGCCGGCGATCCACATCTTCGCGGGAGAGAACGTGTGCATCCACGCGATCAACCCGATGACCCTGTCGTCGGAGTTCGCGTCGAGCGCCGCGCGCCGGATGGACTCGGAATCCTTGAGCACGGGCTTCCAGACCACCTTGACGGGGACGTCGGATGCCGCGCCGAGCGTTTTCGCGATCTCCTGCGACTGGTCGGCAACCTGCTTCAGGGTCTCTTCGCCGTAGAGGTTCTGGCTCCCGGTGAGGAACCAGACTTCGTAGGAATCGAGTGACGTTGAGAGTTTAGGCATTGGGATCTCCTTGTGTGTCGGCGATGGCGCCCTGCGGCGCCTGGCCGTAGACGTTCTGGTAGCGGTCGAAGAGGGAATCGATGGCGGGCTGCGGGATGGGAACCGGGGCGCCGAGCTGACGGGAGATGTGCACGGTGCGCGCGACGTCCTCCACCATGACGGCCGCCTTGACGGCATCCTTCGCATCCTTGCCGATCGTGAACGGACCGTGATTGGCCATGAGCACGGCACGGCTGCGGTGGCCGGCGAGCGTTTCGACGATGCCGCGGCCGATCGAGTCGTCACCGATGATGGCGAACGGTCCGACCGGGATCTCGTCTCCGAACTCGTCGGCCATGGCGGTGATGACGCACGGGATCGCCTCGTTGCGGGCAGCCCAGGCCACGGCGTAGGTGGAGTGCGTGTGCACGACCCCACCAACCTCGGGCATATGCCGGTACACGTATGCGTGCGCCGCGGTGTCGCTCGAGGGCGAACGGTCTGATCCGGGAGTGCCCGCGATCACCATCCCGTCCAGGTCGCACAGGATCATGTTCTCGGGGGCGAGGTCGTCGTAGCTCACGCCGGACGGCTTGATCACGAACAGATCGGCACCAGGCACTCGCCCGGAGACGTTGCCGCCGGTCCAGACGACGAGTCCGTAGCGCACGAGTTCCCCATGCAGGCGGGCGACGTCCGCTCGGACGCGGGCGATGGCGACTTCGATTTCAGGGCTGTAAGTGCTCACGCGAGAGCCTCTCTGTTTCTCATTCGATTCTCGATTCTAACGTTGTAAATCAGGGTGGATGCGAAAAGTTGCGAGCCCGCGGAGGCTCGCGTCCTTTCCACGCAATTCAGTGGTCAGCCGCGTACCGCTCTGCAGAATGATCCGGTCACACGTCCCGACGAGCTGCGCCGGATCCCTGGCGCCGAGGATGACGGTTGCGCCGGAGAGTGCGATGTCGACCAGCAGCCGGCGGCGGACCGTGGTCTCGGCCGCGGTGAGACCGGAGAACGGTTCGGTGATCAGGGCGACTCGGGGCGGAGCCGCCACCCAGCCGGCGAGCACCTCGTTCATCGCTTCCGTCGACGGTCGTGAGCGGGCGCCGGGGAGGGCGTCGAGAAGAGACGGAACCGCGCGAGGTGCATACTCTCGGCGCGGGTCGATCAGGCCCATTTTGGCCAGCCGGGCGAGGGATTCACCCGAAACACTCGTGGGGATGCCGCCGATCAGGCCGACGTCGTAGGTCGGCGGATGCTCGGAGATGAAGAGCACGCGAGCGGCGATGGCCCGTTCAACGGTCGACAGGTCGACCGGTTCGCCGTCGAGGAGAATCGTCCCCGTGACGCGTCCTCCGGTTGAGGCGCCGAAGATCCCGAAAACGAGATCTTCTGCTCCGCCCAGGCCGACGATCTCCCCGGCACGGATCGACAGCGACGCATCCTCGACGACCAGCCGGTCGCGCTGTACCGGATGGGAGACGGAGATGCCTGAGAGTTCGAGAACGACCGGACCGAGCACCTTCTCCGGTCGAGTCGCTGCGGCTTCGGTACCCCCGAGGAGATCCGTCAGACGACTCGCGTCTTCGGGTGTCGCCGTACCGACGATGGCGCCGTTCCGCACGACCACGACGAGGTCCACGGGGCGCGGGCTCAGCCGCACCTGGGCGAGAGTTTCGACAACGACGAGAATCCGCACTCGTTCTGCCGCCAAGGCGAGAGCTGCGAACCACCGCGTCGATTCATCGTCCTGAAAGCGATCGAACCGCTCGTCGACGATCAGCAGTTCCGGTTCCCGCGCGAGTGCGCGGGCGAGTTCGACGGTGCGCTTGTCTACGGCGTCGAGCTCGAGCACGGGAGTGGCCGGGTGGACGCTCAGCCCGACCGCGTCGAGCAGAGCCATCGCCCGGCGTTCGCGCGGTGCAGCGCGGAGGAAAAAGCGTGAGCCCTCGGCCCCGAGGAGCACGTTGTCGGCGACGCTCTGAAACGGAATCAGCTGGGACTCCGCCCCGATCACGGATGCTCCGTCAGCGACGGGCAGACCGCCGACGACGGCGATCAGCCGCGCGCGGTCCGGCAGTTCGCCGTCGAGTGGCATCCGCATCTTCTTTCTTGCAGCGATCCCGGCCGCCGCACTTTTCGTGAGGCGGCCGGGATCACAGGTGTTACTTGCCGCCCGAGCGACGCTTGTTGTAGACGTCGAAGGCGACGGCGAGCAGGAGCACGAGGCCCTTGACGGCCTGCTGCCACTCGATACCGAGGCCGAGGATCGACATACCGTTGTTGAGCACACCGATGATGAGACCACCGATGATGGCGCCGCCGATGGTTCCGACACCACCCTGAACCGCAGCTCCACCGATGAATGCCGCAGAGATGGCCTCGAGCTCGAAACCGTCACCGGCCTTCGGGCCGGCCAGGTTGAGGCGAGCGGTGAAGATCAGGCCGGCGAGGGCAGCGAGTACGCCCATGTTGACGAACAGCAGGAAGTCGGTCTTGCGCGTCTTGATACCGGACAGTTCGGCGGCGTGACGGTTGCCACCGATCGCGTAGACGTGGCGGCCGAAGACGCTGCGGTTCATGATGATGCCGTAGATGAGTACGAGGACGGCGAGCACGATCAGGGTGACCGGGATGCCCTTGTACGACGCGAGGGCGTAGGCGAAGAATCCGATGGCGATCGTGATGAGCACGAGCTTGGCGACGAACCAGACGATCGGCTCGACCTCCTGGCCGTACTTGGCGCGGGCGTTGCGGGTGCGGACCTGGCCGACGATGAGTGCGACGACCGCGACGGCAGCGACGATGAGCGTCAGCGGGTCAAGGTCGAGATCACCGAAGACGTTGCTGAGGAAGCCGTTGCCGAGTGCACGGTACTCGGCCGGGAACGAGCCGATGTTGGCGTTACCGAGAACGACGAGCGCGAGGCCGCGGAAGATGAGCATGCCTGCGAGCGTCACGATGAACGCCGGTATGCCGACGTAGGCGATCCAGAAGCCCTGCCACATTCCGACGAGCGCACCGATACCGAGCGACATGATGATGGCGAGCCACCAGGGCAGTCCCCACGACACGGCGAAGACGCCGGAGCAGGCACCGACGAACGCGGCGACGGATCCGACCGAGAGGTCGATGTGCCCGGCGATGATGATCATCACCATGCCGATCGCCAGGACGAGAATGTACCCGTTCTGGACGATGAGGTTCGAGATGTTCTGCGGGCGAAGCAGGATGCCGTCGGTCACGACGGAGAAGAACAGCACGACCGCGAGAAGGGCGAGGAAGATGCCGTTCTTGCCGAGGTCGGAGAGCAGATGGCTGAGCCAGCTCGTGAACTTGTTCTCTACGGGGTGGATTCCGCCGCCGGCAGCGGTTTCCTCGGTCACCGGGGACTGGGTGTTTGACATGTCAGGGTTCTCCTTGGTGGTGCCGAGCGCGCTAGCGCGGCTTTTCCATGGTCATGAGTTTGAGAAGGGATTCCGGGTTGGCTTCTTCGATCGGAAGCTGGCCGGTGATGCGTCCCTCGCTGAGGGCGTAGATGCGGTCGCAGATGCCGAGCAGTTCCGGCAGTTCGCTCGAGATGACGATGACACCCTTGCCCTGCGCTGCGAGGGCGTTGATGATCGCGTAGATCTCGTACTTGGCGCCGACGTCGATGCCGCGGGTCGGTTCATCGAGGATGAGCACCTCGGGGTCGGAGTAGATCCATTTCGACAGAACGACCTTCTGCTGGTTTCCACCCGAGAGCTTGCCGGTCTTGGCGAGAACGTTCGGAGCCTTGATGTTCATGCTCGTCCGGTAACCGTTGGCGATCTTGTACTCTTCGTTGTCGTTCACGAGGCCGTTCGACGACAGCTTGTCGAGCGATGCGAGCCCGATGTTCCGCTTGATGTCCTCGAGCAGATTGAGGCCGTAGTGCTTGCGGTCTTCGGTGGCGTACGCGATGCCGTTCTTGATGGCCTCTGAGACGGTGCGGGTCTTGATCTCCTTGCCGTGCATGAAGACCTTGCCGGAGATGCGGCTGCCGTAGCTGTGGCCGAACAGGCTCATCGCGAATTCAGTGCGCCCGGCACCCATGAGGCCGGCGATGCCGACGATCTCGCCGGCGCGCACGTTGATGCTGACGTCGTCGACCATGACCCGGGTAGGGTCCTGGGGGTGGTGAGCGGTCCAGTCCTCGACCCGCAGGAGCTCATCGCCGATGTTCGGCGTGTGGTCCGGGTAGCGGTGTTCGAGGTCGCGACCGACCATGTCCTTGATGATGCGCTCTTCCGTGACATCCGTTTTCTGGATCGTCTCGATCGTCTTGCCGTCGCGGATCACGGTGACCGTGTCTGCGACCTTCTTGATCTCGTTGAGCTTGTGGCTGATGATGATCGACGTGATGCCCTGCTCCTTGAGGTGCAGGATCAGGTCGAGAAGGTGGTCGGAGTCCTCGTCGTTGAGGGCTGCGGTCGGCTCGTCGAGGATGAGGAGCTTCACGCGCTTCGACAGCGCCTTCGCGATTTCGACGAGCTGCTGCTTGCCGACACCGATCTGGAGGATCTTGGTGGTCGGGTTCTCCTTGAGGCCGACGCGGGCGAGGAGCGCTGCTGCCTCGTGGTTGGTCTTGTTCCAGTCGATCAGCCCGAACGCACCCTTTTGCTCGTTGTTCAGGAAGATGTTCTCGGCGATCGACAGGTGCGGGCTCAGCGCGAGCTCCTGGTGGATGATCACGATGCCTTTGGCCTCGGAGTCGCGAATGTCCTTGAATTCGACGACCTCGTCTTCGAAGACGATGTCGCCGGTGTATGTCCCGTGCGGGTAGACACCCGAGAGGACCTTCATGAGCGTCGACTTGCCCGCGCCGTTTTCGCCGCAGATCGCGTGCACAGTGCCACGCTCAACGTCGAGTGTGACGTCCGACAGTGCCTTGACACCGGGGAACGTCTTGGTGATGCTGCGCATCTCGAGGATGTTTGTGGTCACTTCCGCACCTTCTTCATACCGATAACCTGCTTCGTTGCACCCGACTGCCGGTGGGAGAGAAAGCTCCTCTCCCACCGGCGGTGGGCGTTACTGAAGAAGGGTGTTATCCGATTTCTTCTTCGGTCCAGTAGCCGGACTCGACCAGGACCTCGTTGACGTTGTCCTTGACAACGATCTGCGAGTCGAGGAGGTAGGACGGAACGACGAACTTGCCGTTGTCGTAGTCCTCGGTGTTGTTGACCTCAGGCTCGTCGTCGTTCAGAACGGCGATCGTCATTTCAACCGCGGCCGTTGCGAGCTTGCGGGTGTCCTTGAAGATGGTCGCGAACTGCTCGCCCGAGTTGGCGATTGCCTTGACCGAGTCGATCTCAGCGTCCTGACCCGAGATGATGGGCCATTCGTCACCGGTCGTGTAACCGGCGTCGGTCAGTGCCGAGATGATTCCACGGGAGATGCCGTCGTACGGCGACAGAACGCCGTTGACCTTCGAGCCGTCGGAGTAGGTCGACGTCAGGATGTTCTCCATGCGCTTCTGAGCGGTTTCGCCGTCCCAGCGGAGCGTTGCTGCCTGCTCGAAGCTCGTCTGGCCGCTCTTGACGACGAGAGTGCCTGCATCAATGAACGGCTTCAGGGTGTCCTGCGCGCCGTCCCAGAAGAAGGTTGCGTTGTTGTCGTCGGGGGAACCGGCGAACATCTCGATGTTGAACGGGCCCGCGGGTGCGCCGTCGACCGGCTCGCCCTCGAGGTCCGTCAGGCCGAGGCCGTTGAGGACGGAGGTGGCCTGCTGCACGCCGACCTTGTAGTTGTCGAACGAGGCGTAGTAGCTGACGTTCTCGGTGTCGCGGATGAGGCGGTCGTATGCGATGACCGGGATCTCGGCGTCAGCGGCGTCCTGCAGGACCTGCGTCAGCGTGGTGCCATCGATGGAGGCGATGATCAGGGCTTCTGCGCCCTTGGTGATCATGTTCTCGATCTGCGAGACCTGGGTGGGGATGTCGTCTTCTGCGTACTGCAGGTCGACCTTGTAACCCTCGGCCTCGAGCTGCTCCTTGACGGCGTCGCCATCCTGGATCCAGCGCTCGCTCGACTTGGTGGGCATTGCGACGCCGACGAGCTGGCCTGAGCCTGCTGCTTCGCCGTCTCCGCCGCCGGTTGAACCGCCCTGCGAGCACGCTGCGAGCGACACGACCATTGCGCCGGCCGCGAGTGTCGCGATGACAATCTTCTTCACTGTGTTTACCTCTCTGTAATCGTTGCCATGGACGTCTTTGTCGCCTGGGATTCCAGACAGGTGTGGTTTCCGTACGAGCGGGCTGCGTCCATGAATGCCGCGCTCGATCCCTCTGCCGAGACGAAGGGAGGTGGGGAACCGTGAAAAAAGGTGTGGGGGTTTCTTCGTCGATCTCGCACACCAGCGATTTCGACCGTTGCAATGTGACCGTTCACATTGTCGTCACATGTTACGCAGAAAACCGCTGCCTGTGTCAAATTGCAAGATCTCGGTTTGGTAACCGCGGCCGGATGCCGTATCGCGCGAGTCAAAACGACGGCCGCGCCGTCGACGCGCGGACGATCAATTCCGGCTGGATCCTGCCCGTGTAGCCTGCGGCCTGGTCGTCCATGGTCCCGAGGAGCTGGGCGACGCAGCGCCGCCCCAGTTCGGGGAAATCCTGTTTGACCGTGGTGAGGGGCGGCCAGAAGTGGGCGGCCTCCGGGATGTCGTCGAAACCGACGATGGAGACGTCGTGCGGAACGTCCTGGCCCGCGTCGCGGATCGCGTGCATGAGCCCGAGCGCCATCTGGTCGTTGGAGGAGAAGATCGCGGTGAAGTCGCGGACGCGCATGAGTTCACGCCCGGCGTAGTAGCCGAACTCTGCCGACCAGTCACCGAGGATCGGTGCCGTCGTCGGCACATCCTGGGCGTTCATCTCCTCGAGGAACCCGCGCATTCGCGCTTCCGCCTCGATCCAGTCCTGCGGGCCAGCAAGGTGGTAGATGTTCCGGTGGCCGAGCTCGATGAGGTGCCTGGTTGCCAGCCGCGCCCCCGCGACCTGGTCGACGGCGATGGCGTGGTCGTCGGTGCCCTCGCTCGTGTTCATCGTCACGAACGGCACGCGGAGATCGAGATTGGAGATCGCCCGGAACACGCGGACCTGGGGCGCGATGATCACGAGCCCCTCGATGGCCTGGGCGTTGAGGTGGTTGAGCGCGGTGAGGATCGACGACTCGTCGGTCTTCGTGATGTTGGCGGTCGAGACGAGGTAGCCGGCATCCTGCGCCGCGCTCTCGATGCTCTGGATGATGCTCGACGGCCCGTATTGCGAACGTTGCGAGGCCAACACGCCGATCGTGCGCGAGCGACTGGTGACGAGGGCCCTGGCCGCGCGATTGGGGCGGTATTGCAGGTCGTTCATCACGTCGAGGACGCGCTGCCTGGTCGAATCGCGGATGCTCGGGTGGTCGTTGAGCACCCGGGAGACGGTCTGATGGCTCACGCCAGCGAGGCGTGCGACGTCGCGGATGTTCGGCGCTTTGCCTCTGTCGACGCTGTCTGTCACCGGAACACCCTTGAATCCATGTGCACGGTCACATCCGCGCCAGTACGTCAATTATGCACGGCTCGGGCAGGAGCGCGAACGCGCCTCTACGGCACTTGGTGGCGATGTGACACGGGATGTGACGGCAAAGACCCGTTGTCACACGCCTGTCACATCGGCGCGTTCACTCTGAGGTTCTGGTGCACGGACACCCGTTCCGACGCGTGAACCGAGGCCCAGCGAGAGAACCGAGAGCACTGCGGCGAGCGCGAAGCATCCGGCGAACGGCCACGCACCACCGAGACCGAGAAGTGCGGCGAAGACGATACCGGTCGACGCGAGGGCGAGCGCGCCTCCCAGCGAGTCGGCGATCGACAGGGCCGAGCTGTTGAAGCCCTGGTCCCGCTCCGACGAGTACGACAGCGTCATGACGCTGAGCCGCGGATACATGAGCCCCATCCCCGCTCCCCCGAACAGCCAGCCTCCGATGATGACGGCCGGGTGAAGCTCTGCTGCTGCGGTCGCGACGGCGAGCAGGATGGCGAGAAGCACGAGGGCCGTGCCGATGCGCATCGCGTTCACCGAGCTGAGTGAGCTCTCGAGCTTGCCCTGCAGCCATGATGCACCGGCCCAGGTCAGGGCGGCGCCGGTGAGTGCGAGGCCGGAGAGGGCGGCCGAGAAGTCGTAGCGTTCTGCGAGGAGATACGGGATGTAGACCTCAGCCCCGAAGAACGCCGCGGCGACGAGGCCGCGCAACAGGATGACGGTGGGAAGTCCGCGTGCGGCGCGAAGCGACCCAGGGGGCAGGAGCGGACGCACCGCGACGAGCGCGACGAGAATGGCGGCGACGGCGACGACACCGACGTAGGCGCCGTCGAGTCGCGCGGAGAGGTTGAGGCCGAGCACGGCGACGGCGGCGAGCACGGCCCACGCGATCTTGCCGTGGGCCCAGGCGGGCTTGCCTGCCACGTCGCCGTGGGAGCCGCCGCGGAGCATCCGCAGTGCCGGGACGACCATGAGCATCGCGATGAGTACGAGGCCGACGACCCCGAGGAACACCCAGTGCCAGCTCGTGAGTTCGGCGACGACACCGGCGGCGAACGGGCCGACGAGCGACGGCACGACCCACGCAGCGGCGAACCCGGCGAAGATGCGGGCGTGCAGCGCTGGAGGGTAGATGCGCGCCACGACGACGTAAAGCGCGACGTTCATCGCGCCTGACCCGAGCCCCTGCACCAGCCGGCCGATGAGGAACACCGTCATGTCGGTCGCGAGACCGCAGATGAACAGGCCGAGGATGAACACGGCGACCGAGGTCAGCAGTGGCGCAACGGGGCCGTTGCGGTCGGACCAGTTGCCGGCGAACACCATGCCGATCACCCCGGTGGCGAGCGGTCCGGCGAAGGCGAGCGCGTAGAGCGCAGCACCGTCGAGGTCTGCGCTCACGAGCGGCATGATCGTCGTCACCGCAAGCGATTCGAACGCGGCAAGGAACACGAGAGCGCACGCCCCGATCGTCACCCACAGGTAGCGGGAGGAGAAGATCCCTGGCAGCGCGTCCGGTTCCCGGTTCACGGATGCCGCACCGGGAGGGGCGTCGGAAGTCACCCGTCGAGCTTATTCGCTTCTTCCTTCACCGCGCGCGGGCATTCTCGGCCTTCGAGGGACGCAAACCGCTGCCACACCGGCAGAACGGAGCAGTTTGCGTCCCTCGAACGGTACTGGCGTCAGTTCGGAGAACCGCCGGAGACCACGAGCGTCGCGCCGCTCGTGTAGCTGGCGTCGGCGCTCGCGAAGTAGACGTATGCGCCGGCGATCTCGGCGGGCTGGCCAGGCCGACCATATGGGGTGTCGGATCCGAACCCGCTCAGGTCGTCGGCGCCGCTCGCCGAGTCCGGCTGGAGGTTGGTCCAGAACGGGCCAGGGAGAACCGCATTGACGCGGATGCCACGGGGCGCGAGCTGCTGCGCGAGCGCTTTCGTGAAGGTGACGATCGCACCCTTCGTCGCCGCGTAGTCGAGTTTGTCTGCCGATGGCTGATTGGCCTGGACACTGCTCGTCGTGATGATGCTGCCGCCCTCCGGAAGGTGCTCGAGGGCTGCTTTGGTGAGCCAGTAGAGCGAATACACGTTGGTGCGGAAGGTGAGGTCGAGCTGGTCGGTCTCGAGGTCGAGGATGTCCGGCACGTTGTTCTGGTAGCCGGCGACCATGACGAGAGTGTCGAGTCCGCCGAGTTTCTCCGCAGCGGTCGCGATGGCATCCGTGCATTCCTTCTCGTCGGAGATGTCGACCTTGAGCGACGCCGCGGTGACCCCGGACTTCTCGATCTCTGCGAGCGCTTCGGCGGCGCCCTCCTCGTCGCTGTGGAACGTGAAGACCACGTCCGCGCCTTCACGGGCGAACGCGAGCGCCGTCGCGCGGCCGAGGCCGGAGTTACCGCCGGTGACGAACGCCTTCCTGCCCTTCAGCCGGCCGTTGCCGCGGTAGGTTTCCTCGCCGTGATCCGGCTTCGGCGACATGACCGGCTCATCGCCGGAGTCGTCGGCTTCGAAGGGTGGACGCGGGTACTGGTCGAGTGGGTTCTGGAGGCTCATCGCCCCAGTAGACACTCCAGATCGAGCCGGGTCCACCCCATGCGAAAACGCCGGGGCTGCTCTACGATTCGGTGCTTCAGCGCTTCTTGAGTGCCTTACCGATGGCGCGGTCGACATCACTGAGCAGGTCGTCGACGGATTCGAGCCCCACCGACAGCCTGATGACGTTCGCCGGAACGGCAAGCTCGGTCCCCGCGACCGACGCGTGGGTCATCTCGGCCGGGTAGTTCACGAGGGACTCGATGCCGCCGAGCGATTCCGCGAGCTGGAACACTCGCGTCGACTCCGCGAACGCGCGCGCGACCTTTTCGCCGCCCGCGAAGGCGAGCGACAGCATCCCGCCGAATCGCGACATCTGCGTCGCCGCGAGCGAGTGCCCCGGGTGGGAATCGAGCCCGGGGTAGTACACGGTCTCGATCGCGGAGTGCTCGGAGAAATACTCGGCGATCGCCTGGGCGTTGTCGCTGTGACGCTGCATCCGCACGTCGAGGGTCTTGATGCCACGGCTGGTGAGGAACGCGTCCATCGGCGCCGAGACCGCCCCGGCGGCGAACTGCATGAAGCGGACCTTCTCGTGCATCTCGTCGTCGTTGAGCACGAGGGCGCCACCGATGACGTCGGAGTGTCCGCCGAGGTATTTGGTGGTCGAGTGCACAACGACGTCGGCGCCGAGCGCGAGCGGGTTCTGCAATGCGGGAGACGCGAAGGTGTTGTCCACGACGACGGTGAGCCCTGCGGCGTGACCGACCTCGGCGAGCTCGGCGATATCGGTGATCTTCATCAGCGGGTTCGACGGGGTCTCGACCCAGAGCACGCGCGTGTTCTCGGTGATCGCCGACTGCACGGTGCGAAGGTTCGACATGTCGACCACACTGTGCGTGACGCCCCATGCTCCGAAGATGCGGGCGATGAGGCGGTAGGTTCCGCCGTACGCGTCGTTGCCGAGCACGATGTGGTCTCCCGGCTTGAGGATGCCTCGGAGCAGCGCGTCTTCAGCGGCGAGGCCTGACGCGAACGAGATTCCGTGCCTGCCGCCCTCGAGCGCCGCGAGCTGCTCCTCGAGCCCGTTACGGGTGGGGTTTCCGCCGCGGCCGTACTCGAAACCGTTCCGCAGGCCGCCGATGTGGGTCTGCACGAAGGTCGACGACTGGTAGATCGGCGGGATGACCGCCCCGGTCGTCGGATCGAAGTCCTGACCCGCGTGGATCGCGCGGGTCGCGAATCCGGAGGTCCTGCTCTTCTTGTTCTTCTTGTTCTTCTTGTCGTTCTGTGCGGAGCTCATGGCGTATTCCTCGTCGTCGTCGTTCGCGGGTTCAGTCGCTGAGCGAGGTCAGCAGGTCCTGGCGGGTGAGCACGGCATCCGGCTTGCCGTCGCGAGTCACCATGAGGGCATCGGATGCCGTCAGCGCGAGTCGCGCAGCGGCCAGTGAATCGCCGGATCCGATGATCGGCAACGGGGCCTGGGTGACGGTCGCGATGGCATCCGTCAGCTTCGCATCCCCGGTGAAGACGCTGTCGAGGAGGGAACTCTCCGAGACAGAACCGACGACCTCGCCCATGACGACGGGAGGTTCGGCGCTGAGGACGGGGAGTTGTGACACCCCGTGCTCTGCCATGATGCCGATCGCGTCGTGCAGGGTGTCGGAGGGGTGCACGTGCAGGAACGCGGGAAGGTCCCCGCCCTTGGCTCTGATGACGTCTCCGACGGTCCGCTCACCGGCGGCGTGGTCGATGAACCCGTGCGAGCGCATCCACGAGTCGTTGAAGATCTTGGCGAGGTAACCGCGGCCCCCGTCCGGGAGCAGCACAACGACGACGTCGTCCTCACCGAGGCTCTCCGCCGCTTTGAGTGCTGCGACGACGGCCATGCCGCTCGATCCGCCGACGAGGAGGCCCTCTTCGAGCGCGAGCCGGCGGGTCATGGCGAAGGATTCGGCATCCGACACCGCGATGACCTCGTGAACGACACCCGGGTCGTATGCGCCTGGCCACATGTCTTCGCCGACGCCCTCGACGAGGTACGGGCGGCCGGTGCCGCCGGAGTAGACGGAGCCCTCCGGGTCTGCACCGATGATGCGCACGGTTCCGTTCGATGCTTCGCGGAGGAAGCGACCGGTTCCCGTGATGGTTCCCCCCGTTCCGACTCCGGCGACGAAGTGCGTGAGCTTGCCCTCGGTGTCGTTCCAGATCTCGGGGCCGGTTGTCTCGTAGTGGCTCAGCGGACCGTTCTGGTTGAAGTACTGGTTGGGCTTGAACGCGCCGGGAATCTCGGCGGCAAGCCGGTCGGAGACGCTGTAGTACGACTCGGGGGACTCGGGCGCGACAGACGTCGGCGTGACCACGACCTCGGCACCGTACGCGGTGAGCACGTTGCGCTTTTCCTCGCCGACCTTGTCCGGCACGACGAAGATGCAGCGGTATCCACGCTGCTGCGCGATGAGGGCGAGGCCGACGCCGGTGTTTCCGCTCGTCGGCTCGACGATGGTGCCGCCGGGCTTGAGCTCTCCGGACGCCTCGGCCGCGTCGAGAATGCGCGCCGCGATGCGGTCCTTCACGCTGCCGCCGGGGTTGAGGTACTCGACCTTCGCCAGCACGGTGGCACGGATGCCGTCGGTCACTCGGTTGAGCCGGACCAGCGGGGTGTTTCCCACGAGGTCGACGATGCTCTCTGCGTACTTCACGTTCGTCCGTTCGGTGATGGGTTTTCGTTGCGGGTTCGCTTCCACGCGCAACCCGGTGCGGCTTGTGGCCGCCGATTCGAGCCTAGCCGCTGCCCCCGTTCTGTTACAGGGTGGGGCGTCTTGCGAGGTGAACATCCCGCGCCGGCCGGCCGACGGCATCCGCTTTAACATTGCCGTGCATCCGCTTCACCGCGTGCTCCCAGCAAACCCCATTCCGGGCCCATAAACTGGAGACGCCCGGCCCCCATGCGCGCGCATGGACGAGAACCCGGGTTCCCACACCACGAGAGGCCACTGTGACCCCGCGAAGCGATTCCCCCGGCAGCAAAAGCGGCAACCCTGCGAGGCAGCTGACCATCAAGGAGCAGCGGGCCGAACAGCGCGCCCAGAAGGTCGAAGCGTACAAGCGTGAGCAGGCGAAGAAGCGTCGCGCGAAGAAGATCGGCATCATCTCTGCCGTCGTCGCCGGTGTTGCGGTCGTTGCGCTGCTGGTCACGTCGCTGATCCTCACCCAGCCGAAGAACGCGTCGTACACCGCCGGTGGTTCTGGCGCCGAGATCGAGGGCGTCGAGACGTTCGAGAACACCAACAACCACGTCGAGACCGCTGTGGACTACCCGCAGACTCCCCCCGCCGGTGGCGACCACAACCCGGCCTGGCTGAACTGTGGCGTCTACACCGAGGTGCAGCCGAACGAGAACGCTGTCCACTCCCTCGAGCACGGAGCGATCTGGGTCACCTACGACCCGTCGATCTCCGACGAGGAGCTCGACCTTCTGAAGACGAAGCTCCCCTCTACCTACGTGATCCTCTCTCCATTCGACGACCTTCCGGCTCCGATCGTGCTCTCCGGCTGGGACGTCCAGCTCCAGGTCGACGAGGCCTCTGACGAGCGTATCGGCGAGTTCTTCGAGGAGTACTGGAAGAGCGAGAACGTCCCAGAACCCGGCGCACTCTGCACCGGCGCCGTCGACGGCCCGGGCAAGGCGTAGATTGGCCGGCGTCGAGATCGAGACGGATGCCACGGCATCCGTCCCCGAGTCGGCTCGCGTTTCGAGGCGGCGGTCCCCGCTCGCACTCCTCGTGCTCGCCCTCGTCGCGATCGTTGTCGTCGGCATCGTCGCCTTCTCGGTCGGGCGGTTGTCGACGCTCGGTGATCCGACGCCCACGACCGGCAGCGCCGAGGCCGGTTTCGCGCGCGACATGCAGACGCACCACAATCAGGGCGTCGAACTGTCGATGATCATTCGTGATCTCACCGACGACCCCGACGTGCGTCTGCTCGCCTACGACATCGCGACCACGCAGGGTGCGCAGTCCGGCATGATGCAGGGCTGGCTCAGCGTCTGGGGTCTGCCCGCGCATTCCACCGAGCCGGAGATGACGTGGATGATGCGCCCGACGCTCGAGGGCGACGGGCACAACCACGGATCCGGTGAGAGCGCCCATGAGCCGGGCGAGCCGATGCCGGGGCTCGCGACGCAGGAACAGATCACGGAGCTGAAGAGCCTCACCGGTGTTGCAGCCGAGCGGATGTTCCTCGAACTCATGATCGCGCACCACCAGGGTGCGATCGACATGGCGGAGGCGTTGCTCGACCGCAGCACGAACTCCACCGTCCGCACCTTTTCGATCGGCGTGGTGAAGAGCCAGGATTCCGAGATCGACCTGATGGAGTCGATGCTCGACGAGCGTCCGGCGCCCTAGTCGCGTACCCGCCGTTCGTCGGTCCCCAATGTCGGGTTTCTCACAAGAAACTGAACATTCGGGACCGATGAAGCTCCCCCTACGCATCTGATCCGCGTTCGTCGGTCCCGTATGTCCGATTCCCCGAAGCAAAGCGAGCATTCGGGACCGATGAACCCCGGCCCTCCGCGCTCAACGCTTTCTCCACATGACCGGTTTCTCTCCACAGTTCTTGCCGGTGTCGCGGAGGTGGGAACGCACGGTGGAACGGTTGACGGATGCTGTCTCCTCGCCCACTTCCATCGAACCTTCCGACTTCATTCACCTATCACGAAGCACGTCGGCACGGTGTGGGGCGATCACGCCTCCACAGCCCAGACCTCGAGCATCTGTTCCGAGGCGTATGGGCACGGGCCGCCGTGGATTCATCCGCTGCCGATTCAGATCCCGCGGAATTGATTCGCACCGAGGTGCGCCATCTGGCGCAGGCCTACTCGAACCGGATGCTACCCACGGAGTTCTTCAGTCACACCACAGCGGCTACTCTCTGGGGTGTGCCGTTGCCGCGCCTCGAAGATCGCCTTATCGATGTATCCGTGTTTCGGCCGAGACGCGCACCGAAAGGGGCGGGGGTCCGGGGGCACACGCTCGATCCGAACCTCGTCCACGTCACCACGCACCGCGGGCTCCGCCTCGCCACCCCCGCATCCACCTGGGCGAACCTCGGCCCGCTCCTCCACCCGTACGACCTCGTGGCCGCGGGCGACGCGATCGTCTGCCAGCGCACCTCGGCGGGCGGCAGCGGCGTCACCCAGCCGCCCATCGCCACGCTGGACCAGCTCCGCGCAGCAATCGACGCAGGGCGCCGCCCCGGGGTGGGCGCCCTCCGCGACGCGCTCGGTCGCATCCGCACCGGGTCGTGGTCTCGCCTCGAGACGTGGGTGCGCCTCATTCTCGTCGACGCGGGGCTACCCGAACCGGTGCTCAACTTCGACGCTTTCGCCGACGCGGGCAGCTTCCTCGGCTGTGTCGACCTCGCCTACCCGGACCTCAAGATCGCGATCGAATACGAGGGCGCGCACCACTGGCAGACGCCTGAGCAGATCCAGCGAGACATCGACCGGCTCGAGCGACTTGTCGAGAACGGATGGCGCATCGTGCGCCTCACCAAACGTCACGTCTTCTCCGACCCGGCCGAGGTGGTGCGCCGCGTGTCCGTCGCGCGGACCCAGCGGGCGGCGCAGCGCTGACCACCGGCATCCGAAAACGATCGCTGAGACGGGTGCCACGCGGCCCTCAGTCGACGAGCGGCCGACTCCCCAGTTGTTCCTCGAACATGCGGGCGTACGTTCCGTCGAGGGCGAGAAGCTCCGCGTGCGTTCCGGTCTCGGCAATCCGACCGGCCTCCACGACGAAGATCACATCGGCCTTCACGATCGTCGACAGCCGGTGCGCGATCGCGATGGTGGTGCGCCCAGCGGATGCCGCCTCCAGCGCCCTCTGGACGACCCGCTCCGAGATCGTATCCAGCGCACTCGTTGCTTCGTCGAGCACGAGCACCGCCGGGTCCTTGAGCATCACCCTGGCGATCGCGATGCGCTGCTTTTCACCTCCGGAGAGGCGATAGCCGCGCTCACCGACGACAGTGTCGTAGCCGTCCTCGAACGAGGCGATCGTGTCGTGGATGTTCGCTGCCCGCGCCGCGCTCTCGAGCTCCGCGTCCGTAGCATCCGGTTTCGCGTAGCGAAGGTTCTCGGCGATGGTCGCGTGGAACAGGTAAGTCTCCTGGCTCACGATCCCGATGTTCGACACCAGCGATTCGGCCTGCAGTTCTCGCACATCGGTGCCGGCGAACAACACCCGCCCGCCCGTCGCATCGTAGAACCGCGGAACGAGGTACGACACGGTCGTCTTGCCGGCCCCGCTGGGTCCGACGAAGGCCGCGAACTCCCCCGGTGCGATCGAGAAGGAGACCTCGTCGAGCGTCGGACGTGAGTCCGGCGTGGCATCCGGGTAACGGAAGGTGACGCGCTCGAACTCGACGCGTCCGAGTGAGCCGCTTGCGGCGTCGACCGGGACGGCATCCGGACCGTCCGAGATGGTGGGTGTGAGGTCGAGGTACTCGAAGATGCGGGCGAACAGGGCTCCGGATGTCTGCAGGTCCAGTCCCACGCGCATCAGCGCCATGAGCGGGAAGAGCAGCCGGGACTGCACGGTCGTGAACGCGACGATCGCACCGGCCGTGATGTCGGTGGCCCCGCCTGTCACGAGGAAGCCGGCGACGAGGTAGACGATGGCCGGGATCGACGACAGGAAGATGTTGACCATGGCGAAGAACCACTGCCCGCTCATCGTCTGCTTGACCTGCAGGTCGACCTGCTCGTCGTTGGACCGCTCGTAGCGGCGGATCTCCGTCGGCTGCTGGTTGAAGCTCTTGGACAGCAGCACGCCGGACACGCTCAGTGTCTCCTGCGTGATCGCCGTCATGTCCGACAGTGACTCCTGCGTCTTCGTGGCGATCCGGGCCCGCACCTGCCCGACCCGGCGCTGGGCGATCACGAGGATCGGCATGAGGATGAGGGCGACGATGGTGAGCTGCCAGTTGATCAGCACCATGGCGACGAAGGCTGCGAGCACGGTCACGGTGTTGCCGAGCACACTGGAGATGGTGTTGCTGAGCGCACCGGCGACCCCGCCGACGTCGTTCTGCAGGCGGGACTGGATGACGCCGGTCTTGGTCCGGGTGAAGAAGCTCAGTTCCATCGATTGCAGCCGGCGGAACAGCGCGACCCGGAGCTCGCCCATGACGGTGTTCCCGACCGTCGCGGTGAGCCAGGTCTGCCAGACCCCGAGGCCGGTGGCGAGCACGAAGATGCCGATCATGATCGCAACGATCCGGGTCAAAGCGGGCAGGTCGGGCCCGCCATCGGGCGGGAAGAGCCCCACGTCGAAGGCCTGTTCCACCAGGAGCGGCGGGATCACGCTCAGTGCGGCGCCGACGAGGACGAGCACGACCGTGAGAGCGATCTTCGCCTTGTGCGGCGAGAACAGGGCGGCGACCCGCGGTAACAGGTTGGGAATCTTCGGCGCCTCGGCGTTCACCGCGCGCTGGGCTTCTTCGTCGCCACCGCCGCGCATCCGGCCGCCGCCACCACGGCCGCCGCCGCCATGCATACTCATGGACTCACCCTAACCCCGGCATTCGACGTCGAATGCCGGGGTTCAGGTAGTGAGAGAATGCGGCGGGTTACCCCTTCGTCGCACCGGCGAGGAGGCCTCGCACGAAGTACCGCTGCAGGCTGAAGAACACGATCAACGGCACGATGAGCGACACGAACGCCGCGGCTGTCAGTCGCTGCCAGTCCTGGCCTCGCGTTCCGGTGAGCTCCGCCAGCCTCTGGGTGAGCGGCGCGACATCCGCTGTTCCGCCCGAGAAGATCAGCGCAACGAGCAGGTCGTTCCAGACCCAGAGGAACTGGAAGATGGCAACGGATGCGATCGCCGGGAGAGCGAGCGGCAAAACGATCCTGAAGAAGATCTGCCCGGGGTTCGCACCGTCGACTCGTGCGGCCTCGATGACTTCTCCCGGAACCTCCGAGATGAAGTTGTGCAGAAGGAAGATGATGAGCGGCAAGCCGAACATCGTGTGCGCGATCCACACGGGCAGGTAGTTCTGCTCGGGGATCATCGGGATCACCTCGTGGAGACCGTTCTGCAACGGACGCAGGAACTGCGTGAACATCTGAAGCAGCGGCAGGAGCGCCATCTGCAGCGGAACGATCTGCAACGCGAAGACGAGGATGAACAGCCAGTTCGATCCCTTGAACTTCATCCACGCGAACGCGTATGCGGCCATGGCGCCGAGAATCAGCGGGAAGATGGTTCCTGGGATCGCGATCGCGAGTGAGTTGACGAAGTACGAGCCGAGCTGCGGTGACGATTGCGACGACGAGAAGAGCACTTCTGCGTAGTTGTCGAACGTGAAGCCCGGGTTCTGGAAGATCGTCCACCAGCCCGTCGACTGGATGAGTTCAGCCGGCCGGAACGACGAGACGAACAGGCCGAAGGTCGGGATCGTCCACACCACCGCGATGACCAGCGCGACGATCGTCGCGGTGCGAGAGGTCAGGCGGCGCTTGACCCGACGGGACTTGGTACCGACTTCGATGTCGGCGCCCTTGTCGAGCTTCTTCCCGGTGTCGGTGTCGGTCGTGGTGGGCACAATCGGTGTCGTGCTCATCGGATCTCCCTCTGCTTCCGCATGACTCGGATGTTGTAGATGACGATCGGCAGCACCAGCACGAAGAGCACGAGTGCGAGAGCCGAACCACGACCCGGTTCAGCTGCACGGAACGCCTGGGTGTACATCTCGTTCGCGATGACGCTGGTGTTGAAGTTTCCGGCGGTCATCGTGCGCACGATGTCGAAGACCTTGAGCGTTGCGATGGAGATGGTCGTGATGACGACGACGAGAGAACCGCGGATGCCGGGGAGCGTCACGTTCCGGAATCGCTGCCACGGGTTCGTTCCGTCGATTTCTGCTGCTTCGAGCTGCTCGACCGGAACGGCCTTGATGGCGGCCGAGAGGACGACCATGGCGAAACCGGTCTGGATCCAGATCATCACGACGATGAGGAGGAAGGTGTTGATCGGACTGGTTTGCAGCCACTGAACCGGCTCTCCACCGAGCCAGACAACGATCTGGTTGAGGAGACCGATCTGTTCGCTTCCGGCCTGGCGGTAGTCGTAGACGAACTTCCAGATGATTCCCGCGCCGACCATGGAGATGGCCATCGGCATGAACACGAGAACCTTGTAGATCTTCTCGCCGCGGGACTTGTCGATGAACACCGCGTAGGCGAGCCCGACGATTGTCGAGACGGTGGGAACGAGCAGAACCCAGACCACCGTGTTGATGAGGGTGTTGACGATCGCCGGCTGCGTGAACATCCAGACGAAGTTGTCGAGTCCGTTGAACTCGCCCGTGTTGTTGGTGAAGGCGAGAAGGCTCGTCCGGATGGCCGGGTAGATGAGCCCGAGGAAAACCAGGATCATCGCCGGTGCGAGGAAGACGGCCAGTTGCCCGTAGTCCTTGCCGCGCTTGGGAGCTTTGTCGAGGAAGAAGAAGAGGAGGCCGATGATGGCGGCGAAGATGGCGAGACCACCCACCACCTGGATGATCTTGCCGATGAGATCAGCGGTCGTCATGAAACTGCGCCTTTCCGAGAAGGGAGATCACGGGCGGAGCCGCCGGATGGCGACCCCGCCCGTGTTCGGGGGATGAAACAGTTAGCTCTTCGGCCAGCTGCTCTCAATCGCGTCGACCGTCTCCTGGGTGCTGTCGCCGGAGATCCAGGCCACGATGCCCTTGAAGAACGAGTCCGCGCCGACGGCGGCCGGCATGAGGTCGGAACCGTCGAAACGGAACACAGCATTCTCGTCCTGAAGGATCTCGATGCTCTGCTTCAGCACGTCACTCGAAGCGTTCTCGGGGTCGAGACCCTTGTTGGCGCTGATGACACCGCCGAGCTTGACCCGGTTGTTCGCCCAGGTGTCACTTGACATGTATGCACGTACGGCGTCGATCTCCTCGCCCTCGCTGAACGCGACGGGGAACTCTCCACCACCGGTCACTGCCTGCTCTCCGTCGGCCTCAACCGAAGGCATGAGGAATGCGAAGACGTCACCGTCTGGGCTGACTTCGGTACCCTCGGGCCAGAAGCCTTCGTAGAAGGATGCCTGGTGGTGCAGTGAGCAGGTGCCGTCGAGGATCGGAAGGCCGGCTCCGTTGAACTCGGTCGAGATCACGCTGGAGACGTCACCGAGTCCACCGTTGACCATGTCCGGGTTTTTGAGGACCTCGCCCGCGGCGTCGAACGCTTCGACGATCTGCGGGTCGTTGAACGGGATCTCGTGGGTGATCCACTGGTCGTAGACCTCAGGGCCTGACTGGCGGAGGACGAAGTCCTCGATCCAGTCGGTACCGGGCCAGCCGGTGGCGTCACCTGAACCGAGACCAACGCACCACGGCTTGTGGTCGCCCTCTGCGGCGATCGTCTCGCTCAGCTCAGTGAGTTCGTCGAGTGTGGTGGGGACCTCGTACCCCTTCTCCTCGAACTCGGCCGGCGAGTACCAGATGTACCCCTTGATGCTCGCCATGAGCGGAGCGGCGTAGAAGGTGCCGTCGTGGCTGCCGTAGCCCTTCCAGTCCTCGCCCCAGAACTCGTCGACGTTCGACTCGACGGCCTCGGGTGCTTCGATCAGCCAGCCGCCTGCAGCGAGTCGCTGGAGCAGACCGGGCTGCGGGACGATTCCGATGTCCGGGGCGTTGCCTGCCTCGGCGAGCACCGCGATCTGTGCCTCGAATTCCTTGGTGCCCTGATACGCCACGTCGATACCGGTGCAGGTGGCGAAGTCGGCCCAGGACTCGACGAGACGGTCAGCCTCGGCGTCGAGAATCGTTCCACCGATGGTGACCTCGGGGTTGTCATCGAAAGTACCGTACGCCTCGTAGTCGGCGCAGTCCGTGTCGGCCTTGTCGCCGGCCGCAACGTCGCCGGTACAGCCGGTGAGTGCGAGACCGACGATTCCGGCTGCCGCGAGCGGCGCCAGGATGCGGCGATGGGTCTTGAAGCTCATCTCTGTTCTCCTCGTTGAGTGTGATTGTTCTCGGGCCTGAAGCTGTGGACCTCGCCCCGCTGGTGCACGCCGATCCCCATAGGGAACCGGTTCCATGCAAAAGTTACGGCACCCCACCCGGATATACAAGCACGACAGGGTAACGAATTCGGCCGATGATCGCGCTCTCTCGCGGGAACTCGCCGGGAGAGGTGGATGCCGCGGCCCGGCCCGCTCGCTCGATTTCTGAAACCGGTTCCATACCGGGAGTCGTTTCGCTATCCTCGATCCAACAACGCCTTCCCTCTCCTCTGGGAACGCGTCCCAGCGTCGGGAGGCCACCGTGGGTAGTGCAATCGCGGATGTCGCGGCACGCGCAGGTGTTTCCAAGGCCACCGCGTCCCGCGCACTGTCGGGCAAGGGCTACGTCGCTGAAGCCACGCGGAAGCGGGTCGTGCAGGCTGCAGAGGAGATCGGCTTCGTCGCCTCGCCCAATGCCGCCAGCCTCGTGACCGGGAAGACGAAAAACATCGGCGTCGTCATTCCCTTCATCAACCGGTGGTTCTTCGGCGAGATTCTCGAAGCTATCGAAGAGGCGCTGCTCAACAGCGGCTTCGACATGACCCTGTACAACCTGCACCCGGGGTCCGCAGAACGCGACCGCGTGTTCAACTTCTTCCTCGCTCGCAAGCGATTCGACGGGGTGATCGCCGTCGGGGTGGAGCCGACCGCTGAAGAGGCGGGGAGGCTCCTTCGGCTCGGGATACCGATGGTCAGCGTCGGGGCGCCGGTTCCCGGCATCCGTTCGCTGACGATCGATGACGTCGCGGCCGCGCGCGTCGCAACGGAGCACCTGCTCGGGCTCGGTCACCGCAGGGTCCTGCACATCGGGGGCCACGTCGCGGATCCGGCCGAGAACACTGTTCACAACTTGCGGCTGGCCGGCTATCGGCAGGCGATGTTCGCGGCCGGCCTCGCGTCTGAGGCGCGGGCGACCCAGACCACGATGAGCGTGCCCGGCGGATATGACGCCGGCACGCACGCCCTGAGCGATGCCACCTCCCGGCCGAGCGCCATCTTCGCCGCGTGCGACGAGATCGCCATCGGGGTGATCATCGCGGCCCGCCGAATCGGAATCCGGGTGCCGGGCGATCTGTCGGTCATCGGCATCGACGGCCACGAGTACGCGGAGATGTTCTCGCTCACGACGATCGAACAGCGCCCGCGGGAGCAGGGCCTGGCTGCCGTCACCGACCTGCTTTCGGCCGTGGGAGGAGAGCCGTGCGCTCCCGAGGTGGTCGATATGCCGGCACGGCTGGTCGTGCGGGCGAGCACGGCCCATGTCGGCGTCGTCGCCGACGCCGTCTGAGCACGAAAAAGAGCGCCGCTCCCCGGAGGGAGCGACGCTCTCGTGAACTACCTCGAGCGGTAGCGCAGTCAAACCACAAGCATGAGCCCCGAAGGGCGCAGATTACTTGAGGGTAACGGTTGCGCCAGCCTCTTCGAGAACAGTCTTTGCCTTCTCGGCGGTTTCCTTGTTTGCACCCTCGAGGACGTTGCCCGGAGCGCCATCGACGACGGCCTTGGCCTCGCCGAGACCCAGCGAGGTGAGCTCGCGAACGGCCTTGATGACCTGGATCTTCTTGTCGCCGACCGACTCGAGAACGACGTCGAAGGAGTCCTTCTCTTCGACCTCTTCTGCAGCAGCACCGGCAGCAGCCGGTCCAGCAACAGCAACGGGTGCAGCCGCGGTGACCTCGAAGGTCTCCTCGAATGCCTTGACGAACTCGCTGAGTTCGATGAGCGTGAGGCCCTTGAACTGCTCAAGCAGCTCTTCAGTTGACAGCTTTGCCATGATTTTCTCCCTTAGATTTCTTTGGTCTACTCACCGCTGTCCCAGGTCTGAACCTAGGAAGCGGACTCCTGCTTCTCACGCAGCGCGTCGACCGTGCGAACGGCCTTCGACAGCGGTGCGTTGAACAGATATGCGGCTCCGAACAGCGAGGCCTTGAAGGCGCCGGCAAGCTTGCCGAGCAGAACTTCGCGGGACTCGAGGTCGGCGAGCTTGCCTACCTCTGCGGCGGTCAGGGCGTTACCGTCAAAGTAACCGCCCTTGATCACCAGGAGAGGGTTTGCCTTGGAAAAGTCGCGCAGGCTCTTTGCAACGGTGACAGGGTCTCCGTGCACGAATGCGACGGCCGACGGACCGACGAGCTCTTCGTCAAACGACGAAATGCCCGCGTTGTTCGCGGCAATCTTGGTCAGCGTGTTCTTCACCACGGCGTAGGTTGCGTCCGCACTGATGTTGGTGCGCAGCGTCTTGAGCTGTGCAACAGTGAGGCCGCGGTACTCGGTCAGCAGTACGGCAGTCGAGCTCTGGAATTTCTCCGTGAGTTCGGCAACCGAGGCTTCCTTGTTCGCCATAGCCACTCCTTGATTAGTCTTCCTCGCACCGCGGAAGCGAATGCGAGCCAAAAAGGCAGTTGGTTTTCGGCAGAAAAAAAGCTCCGGCGCAAGCGCACGGAGCAAAAGGAGAGAGAATCTCGATGTTGTTTCGTCCACCTGCGCGGGTCGTCTCAGCTGAGAACCTTCGATCGGATGCCTGCTTACGCACGCACGCCGAAAACCTGCGGTCTTTGGTTTTGTCTCACCCTACGGCATCCGTCGTCGTTCCGCCAAATCGGGAGCGATCAGGCCAGCGGGCTGAGGTGGAGTTCGCGAAGCAGCGCTGCGGGGTCGTCGTAGATGGCGATCGCTCCCGCGGAGAGAAGCTCGGCTGAGGAGAATCCGCCGGAGAGCAACCCGATGGTCGGAACGCCCGCTCTGGATGCGGCGAAGCAGTCCCAGACCGAGTCGCCGACGAAGATCGCTTCGCCTGCGGGAACCCCGGCTTTGCCGAGTGCGACTTCGACGATCGACGGGTCGGGTTTCGCCGTCTCGACGTCGTCGGCGTTCGTGGTCGCGTGGAGAGACCCGTCGACGTCGAGCGTCCCGGTGAGCAGTTCGAGTTCGTCCTCCGGGGCCGAGGTGGCGAGAACTACGATGGTGCCTCGCGCGGACAGCGCGCGGATCAGGTCGCGCGAGCCAGCGAGGGGCTCGAGCCTCGGCGCGAGTTCCTTGTAGTAACGGGAGTGCAGTTCCTTCGCCCGATCACGGAGTTCATCTGCCCGGTCGCCGAGAAGAGCGCCGAGGAGCCTCGCCGAATCCTGGCCGATCGCGCGGTGCACCCGCCAGGCCGGTACGAACACCTCGAGGTCGGCGAAGGCGTGGGTCCAGGCCTCAACGTGAAGGTAATTGGAGTCGACGAGAGTTCCGTCGACGTCGAACAGAACGGCCTTGATCTTCTCGGTCATGACACCCTTTCAGTTGACCCGTAACTCTAGCGATGCGGGATCGGTATCGCAGCGCTGGCGCGAAAGGTCGACGCGTGGGGGGCGAATTCTAGGTAGTCACGCAACACCGGTGTTTGTGTGTGGGTTTAAGAGTAGTTTGTCGAGTCGTTCGGCGG
>NZ_RCUV01000027.1 GCF_003667545.1 Mycetocola manganoxydans
AACGTTGCGAACAACGTGAACCAGCTCGCCCGGTTCGCCAACACGGAGAGCACGTTTCCCGCCGAGGCGGAAGCGATTGTGCAGGAGTACCGCGCGCTCGTTCCACGACTGAGTGCGGCACTGGACAGGCTTGATCAGTCATGATGCCGAACGTTACGCGTGGGAACGAGATGACCGGTCTTATGGTCTATCTCGCTGGCGGAGGGCGCCACAACGAACACCGAGAGCAGCACTTGGTGGCGGGGGATTCGGCCATCGTGACGATGTACGGATTCGACCAGCTGGACAAGGCGACAGCGCTCAAGATCGCCCATGACCTCGATGAGCCACGGACACGGCTCGGGGTCAACGTGACCCGGACTGCACGGATCACCGACCCGGATACCGGTGTGGTGTCAACGACGCAGGTAGACGCCAATGTGTGGCACTGCTCGCTCTCATTGCGGGCCGAGGAAGGCCAGCTGAGTGACGAGAAGTGGGGCGCGATCGCTCAGGACTTCGCGGACCGCATGGGCTTCACCGAAGCCAGCGGGAAAGCACCGTGCCGGTGGGTTGCGGTCCGTCACGGACTGTCCACGAACGGCAACGACCACGTGCACATCGCGGTGTCCCTGGTGCGCGAGGACGGCACCAAAGCGACAACCCACAACGACTTCGCCAAGGCGCAGAAGGTCTGCCGCGATCTTGAGCGTGACTACGGGCTGGAACAGCTGGAGAGCCGGGAAACAGGTTTGGGGGAGCGGGGTGTCAAGCCCGCGGAGCGCGCACGCCAGGAACGCACCGGAGCCGTCGAGATCGACGCGCACCGGCTGGAACGTTCTGTCCGTGCCGCCGCTACAGCGTCGGCCGACGAGGGCGAATTCGTCCGCCGGCTACGCCGCGGCGGGGTACTCATTCGCCCCCGTTTCGCCGCTGGACGCGACGACGTTGTGGCCGGCTATTCGGTCGCTCTGCGACCCGCCGAGGGCGCCACACCGATCTGGTACGGCGGCGGGCGGCTGGCTCGTGACCTCACGTTGCCGCGACTGCGCGAAGGATGGCCGGACGCACCCGCCACAGCACAGGCCGCGGCCGACGAGTGGCGCGCCACCAGCAAGAACCCATGGCAGTACCGACCGGTAGCACCGGGCCGCGAGGAAACCACCCCGGACCCGCAACTGTGGAAGCAGTACACCGACGAACTGGCGCAGCTCCGCAAGCAGCTGAGGGACGTTCCCGTTACCGACCGGGCGACGTGGGCTCACGTTGCTCGAGAGACTTCTGGAGTGTTCGCGGCATGGTCACAGCGGGTTGAGGCGACGCCTGGACCGCTCGCTGAGACTTCCCGCGAGCTGGCCCGGAGCGCCCACCTCAGAGCTCACCAGTCGAAGCCGAAACCAGCGCAGCTCGGCTCCGCAGCGAACGCCGCAATGATTCTCATGCAGGCCGCCAATGGCGGACGCGGAACCATGGCCGAAGCCATCATGCTCCGCCAGCTCGGCCGTGTCAGCGTCGCGATCCTCGACGCCCACACCGCAGCCGGCGACGCGCGACGAGCCGAACAGATGACGGCAATGATGCGCAGCAAATTCGCTCAGGTGCAACAGAGCCTGCCGGAGATCTCGACCACAACGACCCGGACCGACGGCCAGGTGATGACGTCCGAGAACGAGACCATGCGCCGCGCGACGGACGGACTTGCAGCGCCCGGCACCGGCTCGCCGCTGCCAAACAAGCTGCACCCGAAGAAGGACAAAACACCAGTCACGCCACGCGAGCGTGACGGTCACGGAAGGGACTAGGGGGACCAAACATGGCCGACGAAACAGACGGTGTAGGCGAAACGTTCGACGATTCGCTGCGCATCGCTCTCACAGTGGCATCGCAGTTCGGAGAGCGAATCTCCCGACTGCGCGAGCAGATGAGCCACACGCGAGAGGCCGCTGCACAGCAGGAGTACCGCGAGCTCGAGAACCGGTTCGAGGCAGAACGCGGCGCAGCTCGCGCCAGCCTCGAACCGGTACGGCACGCCGAGTGGTGGGACACCGCGAAAATCGACGACATTGCCCTGGCCCACGAGACAGCGACCGTGTGGCGAGACCACGACGACATTGCACGTGAGGCCGGCGACACGATCCGCCGGGAAGTGCAGGACCGCTACGGCATCGACGTCGACGCACCAGGCGGAGACCCCGCCCAAGTAGCCGCGGCATTGCGCGAAGCCGAACAGGCACGCGCGAACGCCCGCGCCGAACGAGAGCGTTCAGCGGAAGAACTCACGGCCAGCCAGATCCTCTTCGCCAACGCTGAAAGGCGAGAGCGCGAGGCTCAGGAACAGTCAGAGAAGGACTGGAACTCCGGCGACGTTGACGGCGCCGATATCGCCGATCTCAACGAGTTCGCGGATCGCGAGGCCGACTGGAAGCAAGCCGGCGAAGCAGTCAACGAGCGCGGCGCGAGCGCCCAGGAGTACGACAGCTCCGAACGCCGGCAGAAGTTCGCGTCCAGCCTCGAAGAGAAGGGCATCGCAAAAGAAACCGTCGCTGCACGGGTACTCGCAGACGGGGAGAACGCCAAGCACCCCCGCGAAGCAGTGCGTACGCAGGCTGGAAAGAGCGCGAAGATCCGCAACAAGTCAACAGGCGCGGCGCAGGAACGCACCCGTGGCGGGCTCGCTCGCTAGGGCGTGTCTCCTAACGGCTTGAGCCAGATTGTGATTGCCCGAAGGACAACTCCACCACGGTAGGTGACGGCGAGTTTGTCGTACCGGGTCGCGATGCCGCGCCATCGCTTGAACGCCTCGAAGCATCGCTCGATCACGTTGCGGCGTTTGTAGGCTTCTCTATCGAAGCCGGGAGGCCGGCCGACTTTCGCTCCACGCCGTTTACGGTTGGCGATGTGATCTGTCTTCTCCGAATCACGGCCTGGATGCTGCGATCGCGCAGCAATTCCCGGTTCGCCTTTGACGCGTAGGCCTTATCAGCCATGACCCGATCGGGCGTGGTTCGGGGTCGGCCTTTGCCAGGGCGCGGCACCCTCAGGCTCCCGATCCCCTCGGGAAACATCGGCGAGTCACCGCCTTGACCGGGGCCCAAAAGAAGAACCAGCGGACGCATGTTCGCGTCGCACAATGCATGGATCTTCGTGGTCAAACCGCCCCGTGACCGGCCAATTGCATGATCAGGCGGCTCAACGAGCAGATTCGTGTAATTCGACAGGTCCCCCTGTGGCGCGCCCGAGGTTCGTGCCATGCTGATGCGCGCGGTTCACCGTCGAGTCCACCGAAACTTCCCACTCGATCAGCCCACCGGCATCAGCCTGGGCGAGCAACTCCGTGAGGATCTTGTCCCAGGTTCCGTCACCGCTGAACCTGCGGTGTCGTTTCCACACCGTCTGCCACGGACCGAAGCTCTCCGGCAGATCCCGCCAGGGAGTCCCCGTCCGATACCGGTAGATGATCCCCTCCGTCACGCCGCGGTGGTCCTGAAAAGGACGCCCGCCTTTCGCCGCAGCACTCGGCATCAACGGCTCAATCAGAGCCCATTGGGAATCAGTCAGAGAAACAGTACGAGGCACACCGAAATTCTCTCAAACACCGACCCGCATGGTAAGGAGACACGCCCTAGCGGCTGGCTCAAACACCGTACGCAAGTGGGACCTCCTGTGGGACGTTAGTAGCGAACTTGGCTGGTGCTGAGCCGAAAAACTCATCGTCTCCCTAAAACGATGTGTTCCTCCAGCAGCTCACTATTCGGGAATCTCTCAGGAACGCTTCATCGGGTGCCGTAGTATTCCTAGTCCGAGGGGAGTACTCCGAGACGGCCGACTCGTCACTACGGATGTGTTCGCATCCCGGGTCACCGGTCCTTCATCGCAGGGATGGAGAAGACTTCGGTGTCGATCAGTCACCTCAAGTCTGGAGCCACCCTTGAACATCACCCCACTCATCTGGGTCATCACTATTGCGGTTACGATCGCGTTCTTCGTGTACGAGTTCTTCGTGCACGTGCGCAAGCCGCATGAGCCGACGATCGCCGAGTCCGCGCGCTGGTCAGCCTTCTATATCGGACTGGCTCTCCTGTTCGGGGTCGGGATCGGCGTCGTCTCGGGTTGGACGTACGGCGGGGAGTACTTCGCCGGCTATCTCACCGAGAAGGCGTTGTCGATCGATAACCTGTTCGTCTTCCTTCTGGTGATGACGGGTTTCGCTGTGCCGAAGATCTACCAGCAGAAGGTGCTGATGATCGGCATTGTGATCGCGCTGATCCTCCGCGGGATCTTCATCGCGGTCGGCGCCGCCCTTATTGCTAACTTTTCGTGGGTGTTTTATCTCTTTGGTGCACTGCTGCTGGTGCTGGCCTACCGCCAGGCCTTCGCGCATGGTGATTCCAACCCCGCGAACGGCAAGTTCATGCGCTTCGTCCGTCGTCACCTCGCGGTGACTGACGAGTACCACGGGGATCGCCTCACGGTGCGCAAGAACGGCCGCCGCTTCGTTACCCCGATGTTGCTGACGATCATCGCCATCGGTTTCGTCGACCTCATTTTCGCTGTCGACTCGATCCCGGCGATCTACGGTCTGACCGAGGAGGCGTACATTGTCTTCACGGCCAACGCCTTCGCGCTGATGGGCCTGCGCCAGCTCTTCTTCCTCATCGGCGGCCTCCTCGAGCGTCTGGTCTACCTCGCACAGGGACTCGCAGTCATCCTCGCGTTCATCGGTGTGAAGCTGGTGCTGCACGCGATGCACGTCAACGAACTGCCGTTCATCAACGGCGGGGAGCCGATGCTCTGGGCCCCCGAAATCCCCATCTGGTTCTCGCTGGTCTTCATCGGCACGACGATCGCCGTGGCGACCGTCGCCAGCCTTCTGAAGACCCGTGGCGATCGCCACGACGAGGACGTCCACCGAGCGAGCAACGAAACACAGAAAAAACTTTCTTGACACGTCAGCGCTGTTCCGAATCAACCTCTAACTCCGACGGTTCCCCGCTGATGGGCGAACCCGGCGGGGACACTACTGCCGAGCGGATGGGATGGTGCGCGCCGTAGCGTCGACGACGCGCACCGTTTCGATCAGCCCTTACCGAGCGTTGAGCCCGCCTTGGACTTGGACGGCTTCGAGGATCCCTTCGACGCGAGAACCTTGCCAGCCTTGGACAGAGAGGATTTCGACGGCTTAGCCATTGGCATCCCTCCTTTCCTGATCGTGTCGCTCAAGGTGGAGCGACATACTCTGACATTACTTCTCACCGCTGACACGATCGCCTTAGCGAAGTCCCGAAAGCCAGACGATTTGCGGCGCTCTGCGGGAACGCTCAACGGGGAAGCTAGTGCGATCACCCGCCGGCAGAGAGTGGACAACATTTGAAATGCTGCCAGGGCATCCTTCCCTGAGATAAATTCACATCCGAGAACTCGAGACGCGAAATGAATCTGCGATACCTGAATCGGCGAAAGACCGTGCCGTTGCTACTTCTCGCTGTCGCCATTGTCGGCCCTGTTGCGTTCCGCTTGACGGGGCCGTCTGACGAAAATCTGAGGGTCTGAACGTGGTTCATCTTCCCGTGCCTGGCAATCATCCTCCCTGCGTTGTGGGTGCTTCTGAGGAAGGAAAAAACGAAGACACGGCGACTCTGGCAGGTGATGATGCAGCACCATTCCGATGACGTAAAGTCCATGTTCTTTCTCTACCCGGAGACTCGAGCCGCCCTTGAACGGTTGGGCTGGAAGTCGACGATCAAGATGTTTCCGACACAACCCGTCCTCGGGGTTGCCTTCGGGACTGATCTGACGGTCTGGGAGTCCGGTCAAGCTGAGCCGACCCTCCGAATTCCCTTCTCCCAGATAGAGAGTATTGAACTCACGCACTTGAACATCGACATTTGGGCCTATCTGGCAGTGTGCCTGAAGATGCCGAATCTCGGCTTGCGTCGAAGCGAGCTCGTCCTGAATCTGGTGGAGGCGGACGGTACGACCCTCAACGAAGGGGCCCGAAGGCGTCTCGTCGAAGAACTCAGCTCGAAGCTCGCCCGACTCGAGAGCACCTCGGAGAATTCGAACAGCTCGGGATCCAGCCGATCCCGATCGCGGAGCGGGCTCGCCGCTGTAGACGCGGTCGCTCAGACCGTTCAAGGCGGAGCGGACGAAGTTGTTCTCGTAGATGTCGCCGGGACCGTCGGACCGTTCCCAGTAGCGGCCAAAGACGAGCCCGACGGTTGCGTACGTTCCGGCAGGGATGGGCGGGTTCAAGGAAGTGACGCAACACCCTGATCTCAGGGAGTTGCTATGGCTGGTCGTCCGGCGGTGCCGATCGA
>NZ_RCUV01000028.1 GCF_003667545.1 Mycetocola manganoxydans
TAGAGAAGTTGCCCTGCGGAGCAGCCCGGAAGGGTGAAAAGCAGGAGCATCCGATCCTTGAGAACTCAACAGCGTGCACAATGTCAAATGCCAAATACCCGTCGGCTTGATCTTTTGATCGAGTCGCGGATTCCTTTGGAAAACATTTAAACAACAAAGCAAGTCAGTAATGATTTGTTCTGTCAGTTTCAAACTCGCAGTGCTTTCGCCTATTCCGGTGGGGTGCTGCAACTAATGTGCCGGCATCTTCGGGTGTCGTGCGTTTAAACATTTACGGAGAGTTTGATCCTGGCTCAGGACGAACGCTGGCGGCGTGCTTAACACATGCAAGTCGAACGATGAACTCCAGCTTGCTGGGGGGATTAGTGGCGAACGGGTGAGTAACACGTGAGTAACCTGCCCTTGACTCTGGGATAAGCGTTGGAAACGACGTCTAATACCGGATACGACCAGCCCCGGCATCGGGTGTTGGTGGAAAGAATTTTGGTCAAGGATGGACTCGCGGCCTATCAGGTAGTTGGTGAGGTAATGGCTCACCAAGCCTACGACGGGTAGCCGGCCTGAGAGGGTGACCGGCCACACTGGGACTGAGACACGGCCCAGACTCCTACGGGAGGCAGCAGTGGGGAATATTGCACAATGGGCGAAAGCCTGATGCAGCAACGCCGCGTGAGGGACGACGGCCTTCGGGTTGTAAACCTCTTTTAGCAGGGAAGAAGCGAAAGTGACGGTACCTGCAGAAAAAGCACCGGCTAACTACGTGCCAGCAGCCGCGGTAATACGTAGGGTGCAAGCGTTGTCCGGAATTATTGGGCGTAAAGAGCTCGTAGGCGGTTTGTCGCGTCTGCTGTGAAAACCCGAGGCTCAACCTCGGGCCTGCAGTGGGTACGGGCAGACTAGAGTGCGGTAGGGGAGATTGGAATTCCTGGTGTAGCGGTGGAATGCGCAGATATCAGGAGGAACACCGATGGCGAAGGCAGATCTCTGGGCCGTTACTGACGCTGAGGAGCGAAAGGGTGGGGAGCAAACAGGCTTAGATACCCTGGTAGTCCACCCCGTAAACGTTGGGAACTAGATGTGGGGACCATTCCACGGTCTCCGTGTCGCAGCTAACGCATTAAGTTCCCCGCCTGGGGAGTACGGCCGCAAGGCTAAAACTCAAAGGAATTGACGGGGGCCCGCACAAGCGGCGGAGCATGCGGATTAATTCGATGCAACGCGAAGAACCTTACCAAGGCTTGACATATACCGGAAACGGCGAGAGATCGTCGCCCCGCAAGGTCGGTATACAGGTGGTGCATGGTTGTCGTCAGCTCGTGTCGTGAGATGTTGGGTTAAGTCCCGCAACGAGCGCAACCCTCGTTCTATGTTGCCAGCACGTAATGGTGGGAACTCATGGGATACTGCCGGGGTCAACTCGGAGGAAGGTGGGGACGACGTCAAATCATCATGCCCCTTATGTCTTGGGCTTCACGCATGCTACAATGGCCAGTACAAAGGGCTGCAATACCGTAAGGTGGAGCGAATCCCAAAAAGCTGGTCCCAGTTCGGATTGAGGTCTGCAACTCGACCTCATGAAGTCGGAGTCGCTAGTAATCGCAGATCAGCAACGCTGCGGTGAATACGTTCCCGGGCCTTGTACACACCGCCCGTCAAGTCATGAAAGTCGGTAACACCCGACGCCGGTGGCCTAACCCTTTATTGGGAGGGAGCCGTCTAAGGTGGGATTGGTAATTAGGACTAAGTCGTAACAAGGTAGCCGTACCGGAAGGTGCGGCTGGATCACCTCCTTTCTAAGGAGCATGTGCCAGTCCGTCTGTCTACAGCGGAATAACTGGCCAAGTCAGATCAGGACGAACGTTCCTGGCTGGCGCTCATGGGTGGAACATTGACATTGATGCGGATCGGGATGATCCGGTATGAGTACGCCTTCTCCTTCGGGGGTCGGAAGGAAAGCACCGGGTTGGCCGGGTTCGTATGTTGCACGCTGTTGGGTCCTGAGGGACCGGAACGCATCACGAAAGTGGTGTGGGCTGAACTCTCTGGACCTTCTCCTGTTTGCAGAACCGTATGGTGGCGAGCAGGGTGGGTACCGCCCGTACTTTGAGAACTACACAGTGGACGCGAGCATCTTAGATTTGAACACTTCACGTGTTCAAATCACATTGACTCAGCGTATTTCGGCCGGCTCTTGAGCTGGTTGATGCGTTGGGTTATCAATTGATCTGATTTATTCAGATTCATTGGTCAATTTTTCCGAAACGAAAGATCGATTCAAACTCATGTGATTGCAAGTTTCTAAGAGCAAACGGTGGATGCCTTGGCATCTGGAGCCGAAGAAGGACGTAGTAATCTGCGATAAGCCTCGGGGAGCTGATAAACAAGCTTCGATCCGAGGATTTCCGAATGGGGAAACCCCGCCAGGCGGAGCAATTCGACCTGGTGACTCCCGCCTGAATATATAGGGCGGGTAGAGGGAACGTGGGGAAGTGAAACATCTCAGTACCCACAGGAAGAGAAAACAACAGTGATTCCGTCAGTAGTGGCGAGCGAAATCGGAACAGGCTAAACCGAGCATGTGTGATACCCGGCAGGGGTTGCATGTTCGGGGTTGTGGGACTTTTCAGTACTGGCTGCCGCTGGTACAGCGTTACAGAGCGTTATAGACGAACAGGATTGAAAGCCTGGTCAGAGAGGGTGCGAACCCCGTAGTCGAAATGACGTGATGGCGCGAAGAGTATCCCAAGTATCACGGGGCCCGAGAAATCCCGTGTGAATCTGTCAGGACCACCTGATAAGCCTAAATACTCCCAGATGACCGATAGCGAACAAGTACCGTGAGGGAAAGGTGAAAAGTACCCCGGGAGGGGAGTGAAATAGTACCTGAAACCGTTTGCTTACAAACCGTTGGAGCCTCCTTGTAGGGGTGACAGCGTGCCTTTTGAAGAATGAGCCTGCGAGTTAGCGATATGTGGCGAGGTTAACCCGTGTGGGGTAGCCGTAGCGAAAGCGAGTCTGAATAGGGCGATTCAGTCGCATGTCCTAGACCCGAAGCGAAGTGATCTATCCATGGCCAGGTTGAAGCGCGTGTAAGAGCGCGTGGAGGACCGAACCCACTTAGGTTGAAAACTGAGGGGATGAGCTGTGGATAGGGGTGAAAGGCCAATCAAACTTCGTGATAGCTGGTTCTCTCCGAAATGCATTTAGGTGCAGCGTTGCGTGTTTCTTGCCGGAGGTAGAGCTACTGGATGGCTAATGGGCCCTAAAAGGTTACTGACGTCAGCCAAACTCCGAATGCCGGTAAGTGAGAGCGCAGCAGTGAGACGGTGGGGGATAAGCTTCATCGTCGAGAGGGAAACAACCCAGACCACCAACTAAGGTCCCCAAGCGCGTGCTAAGTGGGAAAGGATGTGGAGTTGCACAGACAACCAGGAGGTTGGCTTAGAAGCAGCCACCCTTGAAAGAGTGCGTAATAGCTCACTGGTCAAGTGATTCCGCGCCGACAATTTAACGGGGCTCAAGCACGCCACCGAAGTTGTGGCATTGACGTATTAGGTAGGCCGCACATTTAGTGTGTTGGTCCAGCCATGTTGATGGGTAGGAGAGCGTCGTGTGGCCAGCGAAGCGGCGGTGTAAACCAGCCGTGGAGGCCACACGAGTGAGAATGCAGGCATGAGTAGCGAAAGACGGGTGAGAAACCCGTCCTCCGAATGACCAAGGGTTCCAGGGCCAGGTTAATCCGCCCTGGGTAAGTCGGGACCTAAGGCGAGGCCGACAGGCGTAGTCGATGGACAACGGGTTGATATTCCCGTACTGACGAAGAACCGCCCAAACCAACCCAGTAATGCTAAGTGTCTGAATCCCAGTGATTGATCCCTTCGGGGTGAGACTCTGGGCCTAGCGCACGACCCTATGCTGGCACGGTTAGCGTATTAACAGGTGTGACGCAGGAAGGTAGTCGGTCCTGGGCGATGGTTGTCCCAGGCCAAGGTTGTAGGCCGAGAGATAGGCAAATCCGTCTCTCACACAGGCTGAGAGCTGAAGGGGAGCCCGCAAGGGCATGATCCGATGATCCTATGCTGCCAAGAAAAGCATCGACGCGAGGTTCCAGTCACCCGTACCCCAAACCGACTCAGGTGGTCAGGTAGAGAATACCAAGGAGATCGAGAGAATCGTGGTTAAGGAACTCGGCAAAATGCCCCCGTAACTTCGGGAGAAGGGGGGCCTGACACGTCAACGGATTTACTCCGGGAAGCGTGGTAGGGCCGCAGAGACCAGTGGGAAGCGACTGTTTACTAAAAACACAGGTCCGTGCCAAGTCGCAAGACGATGTATACGGACTGACGCCTGCCCGGTGCTGGAAGGTTAAGAGGAACGGTTAGCCGTAAGGCGAAGCTGAGAATTTAAGCCCCAGTAAACGGCGGTGGTAACTATAACCATCCTAAGGTAGCGAAATTCCTTGTCGGGTAAGTTCCGACCTGCACGAATGGCGTAACGACTTCCCAGCTGTCTCAACCGCGAACTCGGCGAAATTGCACTACGAGTAAAGATGCTCGTTACGCGCAGCAGGACGGAAAGACCCCGTGACCTTTACTACAGCTTGGTATTGGTGTTCGGTGTGGCTTGTGTAGGATAGGTGGGAGACTGTGAAGCTGGCACGCTAGTGTCGGTGGAGTCATTGTTGAAATACCACTCTGGTCATATTGGATATCTAACTTCGAACCGTAATCCGGTTCAGGGACAGTGCCTGGTGGGTAGTTTAACTGGGGCGGTTGCCTCCTAAAAAGTAACGGAGGCGCCCAAAGGTTCCCTCAATCTGGTTGGCAATCAGATGTCGAGTGTAAGTGCACAAGGGAGCTTGACTGTGAGACTGACAAGTCGAGCAGGGACGAAAGTCGGGACTAGTGATCCGGCAGTGGCTTGTGGAAGCGCTGTCGCTCAACGGATAAAAGGTACCTCGGGGATAACAGGCTGATCTTGCCCAAGAGTCCATATCGACGGCATGGTTTGGCACCTCGATGTCGGCTCGTCGCATCCTGGGGCTGGAGTAGGTCCCAAGGGTTGGGCTGTTCGCCCATTAAAGCGGTACGCGAGCTGGGTTTAGAACGTCGTGAGACAGTTCGGTCCCTATCCGCTGCGCGCGCAGGAAATTTGAGAGGATCTGACCCTAGTACGAGAGGACCGGGTTGGACGAACCTCTGGTGTGTCAGTTGTTCCGCCAGGAGCACCGCTGATTAGCTACGTTCGGGATGGATAACCGCTGAAAGCATCTAAGCGGGAAGCCGGCCTCAAGATGAGATTTCCACGCCTTTATGGCGAGAGGCTCCCAGCTAGACTACTGGGTTGATAGGCCGGATGTGGAAGAGAGGACTAACGACTCTCGGAGCTGACCGGTACTAATAAGCCGATAACTTGATAATCAAACCCACCCTCGAGGTGGGAGCATGAAATTTGATTCGATGTTTCGAAAAAATTGCATGATGCTCCGCGTCCACTATGTGGTTCTCGATGTACGGTCGAGAACCGAACAAACATATGTTTGTTCGATTCGATTTTGACTAACGTCAACAATTGTTTCGGCGGCCATAGCAAGAGGGAAACGCCCGGTCACATTCCGAACCCGGAAGCTAAGACTCTTTGCGCCGATGGTACTGCAGGGGGGACCCTGTGGGAGAGTAGGACACCGCCGGACTTAACTTAGTAAAA
>NZ_RCUV01000029.1 GCF_003667545.1 Mycetocola manganoxydans
AATTCTATAGCTTGCTCCCGAAACGCCTTTGCGTGACGGGGGAGACCACAACGTGTCAGTCGCAAACGAGCGGATGCGAGAACGGTCTAGCCGCGTGAGCAAACCACTGTTAATCTGGGGGCATGAGCGACGTGAATGTGAATCCCGAAGAGGCCGCTGCAAAAGCGCGGCAGATTATCGAAGCCGACGTGAACACGCGGGTTGAAGCGGTGCGCTCATTGGCGGATGCCGCCAACCGCTTCGACACGGCCGAGCAGCAGCTGAAGGAAGCAACAGCGGCGCATGAGCGTGCCTGGAGCGCGGCGATCAGCGCTGGATGGAGCGAGAAAGATTTGCGAGCAACGGGTGTTCGTGCGCCCGGCGCTTCTCCACCACGGCCGCGAAAGCGCCGCACAGCACCTGGCGTTCAGCTGGCTGCTGCGGAGTAATGCACCACTCCCCCGCTACCGCTTCTGGCCCCACCCGGTTCTTCCAGGTGGGGCCAGTTCTATGTGTACCGGGTTCTTGTTCTGCTTTGTGGTGGAACTGGTTGCACTGCGCTCACGAGGGAGTCAAGGGTGCTTCGCAGATTCCTCCGGAATCCGGCCTGCGGCCGCCCTTGACACCCACTCCGCTGCGCGCAACTGGCGAGTGTCAGCCGATGGCGGGCCATCGGCTGCAAGCCGACAATCCGGAGATCATGAGGACCAACGAGGTCCGATCCGGTCACGGGCTCGCCACCCCGGAAGGACAAAAACTATGAGCCGTGAAACGATCCCAGCTCCCCTTCTTCTGACACCAGAAGAGACCAGCGCAATACTCGGCCACACGCTCGAAGAGCTGCGCCAATGGCGCGACCAGAACGCGGGACCGACCTTCCACCGGCTCGGGGGCCGGCTCATCCGTTACACCCGAGCCGCGGTTGCTGAATGCGTAGCGAATGCCGCGACGACATCCTGTCGATAGCTGCGGCCCGGATGGCCGCAAGAGCAACGCCTTACGGGACAGACTTAGCCCGTGTTTCATGCTGCCCTTTCAATTGGTGGATGAAATCTTGCTGGAAGCCACTGACGGCGAGGTTCGCTGTGAGGCTTCGCTCAGGCGCACCCGTGCACACTAGAAGCCC
>NZ_RCUV01000030.1 GCF_003667545.1 Mycetocola manganoxydans
CCCCGAGGGTTCGGGTCGGCCAACCGTTACCGGCGTTGTTCCCGGTGGTGAAAGACGCGCTGCAGGACGGGTTGATCGGGATCGAAACCGCCGACGTGATCACCAGGGAACTTGCCACCGCGTCCCCTCGCGCCGATGTGGAGCATTTGGCCGCGGCTGAACAGTTCCTCGTCGATCAGGCCACCGGCCGAACCGACCACACCGGTGTTGTGGGTGTGTCGTTGCCGGCAGATTTGATCGCGATCCAGGCCAGGCAGTGGCGGGACCGGCTCGACACCGACGGGATCGAACCCCGCGCCGAGAAAGCATTCCAGGACCGGGACTTCTGGATCTCCCGCCGCGTTCACAACGGGGTGATGAAGTTCGGCGGGCAGGTCACCCCCGACGTCGGCGGGAAACTCCACGCCCTCCTCGACGCCGTCCTCAACCCCAGAACCACCACCCGCTACCACACAGACCGCCCCACCGGCCCAGACGATGAAACCGCCGAAGGCACTGAAGGCGCTGAAGACAGCACCAGGAGTGTCACCGGCCAGAGCGCACAGCCGGGGCGGGTGCGGGATCCCCGCACCCCGGGCCAGCAACGCGCCGACGTGTTCGCCGCGATGATCGACTCCCTCGCCCGCTCCACCGACACCCCCACCGTCTCCGGCGCCTCCCCCACCGTCATCGTCCGCGTCGACGCCGACGTCCTCGAA
>NZ_RCUV01000031.1 GCF_003667545.1 Mycetocola manganoxydans
CCCCGCACCCAAGCGCATCACAAGCGCCCGAGCCGTCAGCCGGGAGCCCTGAAGACCGAGCTGCTATTGCCCGATACGACTACCTCCTCAAGACGGCGCAGCCGGAGCAGCTCGAGCAGGTCCACCGTGACGCGTTCGCCCGTCTGACCCCCGCTCAACGAAACCAGGTCGACACGCAGCTGCGCGCGGAGCTACCCGCTAACGAACAGCCGGCGTCTTCAAGCCCCGAGGACCTCGCCCGATCGGCCGCTCGCGGCGAAGCACACAACCCGGGCTTCCTGCGCAAACTGTTCGCGAAGTCGGCCACCCGCGGGGCCGCCGGTGCTGCGGCGGGAGCAGGCATTGGGGCCGTTGCGGGGGTCGGGCTCGGTGCCGCGGGCAGTCTACTGGCCGCAGTCGCCGGCGGCGCCGTGCTCAGCAACGTCGCCACGCCGCTACTCGAGCAGGCAGCCGGAATCGGCGTCGACTTCGAGAACCTTGCGGGCGGGTTCGACGGCATCACCAACGGTGCAGGCGAGTACGTGACCGGACTCGGCGAACAAATTTCCGATTTCGGTTCCAATTTCGAGATCCCCGGACTCGGCGGACTTGGAAACATCTTCAGCGGGGACAAATAGGAGAACAACGATTTTCCGCGCCTGCGAAA
>NZ_RCUV01000032.1 GCF_003667545.1 Mycetocola manganoxydans
ATCGCTTCCGCCTCGGCGGGAAACGTGCTCTCCGTGTTGGCGAACCGGGCGAGCTGGTTCACGTTGTTCGCAACGTTCGCCATCAGCCGGCGAACAGCAAACACCTCCGCGATAACTTCCTTACGGTCGGTGTCGGTCTCAATGTGTGCGTTCATCGCAGACTCGACCAACAGCCGCGGAACGGTCACCCGCGCAACAACCGCCCGTGCACGCAACTGTGCATCCTCTTCCGGGCTCACCCGCACGTTGTAACGACGCTCACGCGGCTCGTCTGAATTCGCGCGCCTCTGGCGGCCGAACAGACGCCGTTCGTTCTTGTCTGTCACGTCGTCCCGCCCTTCCTGGCCCAGCGCAGCGAACCCGAGAACTCGGGGACCATACGTCAAGTATGCCGACAACGACGCGGCGCGTCTAGGAGCACGAGCGAGTTAGGGCACCTAATTCTATAGCTTGCTCCCGAAACGCCTTTGCGTGACGGGGGAGACCACAACGTGTCAGTCGCAAACGAGCGGATGC
>NZ_RCUV01000003.1 GCF_003667545.1 Mycetocola manganoxydans
GCGCTCACCACGGTTGTACGACGGACGCTCGTTCCGGTCCGGACGGTTCTCACCGCGGTTGTACGCGGGGCGGTCGGAGCTGCGTGCGGCAGGAGCGTCATAGCGCTCGTTGCGTGGCGCGCGCTGTTCGCGCGGCTCGTCCGAGTGACGGCGGGCGGCACGCTCGTCGGCGTTCCAGCGCGCCTTCTTGGGGGCGTCACCCTCGACGGGGCGGTACCCGCGGTGTCCGGCGCTGCGGCTGCCCGGAGCTCCTGCGGGTCCACCACTCTTGCGGGCGTAGCCGGGATCGAAGTTCTTGGCGGGGCGTCCGCCAACTGGCTTGTTGTTTTTAGGCATAGTACTTTCCGGGTTTTAGATATGCATGAATCGCAAGCGCGCGCAGAAAAACCGCGGCATTCTTATACCCGAGCAGTCGATGGCCGGGACCGTTTCACATCGTGTGAATACGTACGCGTTATCGCGACGTACAACCGGCCCACCAGACTTACAAACCCTTCCGCGGTACATTCCGCGGTGTCCAGAGCCGACCCGGCAATATTACCCGAGTTCGACCGTCCTGTCACGTGAAGAACCCAAATAGACCCGAAAGATCACATATTCGCGGCGAATCCCCAGAATCGGGGCCATCAGCGGTATCCTTCAGTTACACCCGCCTAACCCGGCGGCGAACCCGAGTCCCGGGCTCGGGACGACGTACTGAACAAATGGAGGTGGAGCTTTGAGCTTCCTCGCGTTTCTTCTACTCGGTCTGATCGCTGGTGCGATCGCCAAGGCCATCCTTCCTGGCAGGCAGGGCGGTGGCTGGTTCATGACGCTGCTGCTCGGTGTCGTCGGAGCTTTGCTCGGCGGCTGGCTGGGCGGGCTACTGTTCAATGTCGACCTGCAGGAGTTCTGGAGCATCCAGACCTGGCTCGTCGCCATCGTCGGTTCCATCATCGTGCTCCTCATCTACGGACTGCTTACGCGTAACTCGCGGAAGGCCGCGTAACTCGCGACCTACTCGACGGATGCCTCCCCGCACACAGCGGGGAGGCATCCGTTTTCTAAGCCTTCATGTGCTGGATGTTCATGTGAATGGCCTCCGAACTCAGCCGAGATGTTGAGATCGGCAACGTGGTGCGGAAGGGTGGGACACTTCTATTCGCCAACCGGAAGGACGCACATGCTCACCCTCACCGAGAACGCAAGCACGATCGTACGAACCATCACCACCCAGACCGCCGGAGCTGAAGAGGGCGGACTGCGCATCTCCAGCCCCGCACCCGAAAGCACCGACCTCGCCGTCGCCGTCGCGCCGGCCCCCGAGCCGCAGGATGAGGTCGTCGAGGCCTCCGGTGCCCGCATCTTCCTCGAGGAGAACGCCGCAGCCCTGCTCGGCGACAAGATCCTCGACGCCGACGTTGATGAAGCCGGAGCGGTTCGCTTCGCGATCGGCGAGCAGACCGCCCAGGCGTAAGCCAGCAGCTGCATATCGAGGGCGGCCCCGCGTTCAGCGTGGGGCCGCCCTCGTGCGTGCGGCCAGCACTTTCGGACAGCACCGCGCCCACATGTCGTCCGCTGGTCTGACACCGGCGATACCTGCGGTGGACTCTCCAGAACTCCCGCATCTCTAGCGTCGAAGACATGGACTTGATCTCCGACGCCATCCTGCAGACAGTCGCCTCCCCCTGGATCTACGCGATCGTCTTCGCCGTCGTCGTGATCGACGGGTTCTTCCCGCCCGTGCCCAGCGAGACCGTGGTCGTCGCGGCAGCGGCACTGGGCGTGTCCACCGGCGCACCGAACCCCTGGCTGATCGTCGCGGTCGCTGCCGTCGGAGCGGCCATCGGTGACAACATCGCGTTCGCGCTTGGCCGATCGATCGGTACCCGGCGGTTCGCGTGGATGCGGCATCCCCGCACCGTGCGCGCCTTCGACTGGGCGGCTCGTGGCATCCGGCGCCGGCCTGCCGCACTCATCCTGACCGCTCGGTACATCCCGGTCGGCCGGATCGCCGTGAACATGACCGCGGGGGCCGTTGGGTTTCCCCACCGCCGGTTCTGGCCGCTCACACTAATCGCAGGGGCCACCTGGGCCGTGTACTCCGTACTCATCGGCGTCCTGGCCGGTCACTGGGTGAAGGACCAGCCGCTCCTCGGCGCCGCCATCGGCGTGGTACTCGCCATCGTGCTCGGGATCCTCGTCGACCGCGTGATGATGCGGATATCCCGCAGACGAGAAGAACGCGCCACTCAGGACCGGCCGCTGATCCGACGGGACAACTCGGACGCCGCTGCCGAGACATCCCCCGCGAGCCCGGACGGCTCATGGCCGGAGGGGAAGGTCACGGCGATGGCAGCGGCCGGCCAGCCGACGTGGTCGGTGACGGCAGCGGCGACGGATGCCATCCCTTCCGTCACTTCTCCATCCTCCGTCGCGATCCCGCCCGCGCCGACGGCATCGAGCAGTGACCGCAACTCGCGATAGCGGCTGGGGCCGACCCCTGTGCGGTCGACGAAGGCGGCGGCATCCGGGAACAGTGCCCGGACCTGCTGCCTCGGGAGCCGCGCGAGCATTGCCCGGCCGGACGCCGTGAGGTGCGCTGGAAGCCGGACTCCGACGTCGGTGACGAGGTGGGGCCTTCGCGGAGCGCGCTCCTCGACGAGGTAGAGCACGTCGCGTCCGTGGAGCACCGCGAGGTGGGCGCTTTCACCAACCCGGTCGACGAGCTCGGCGAGCAACGGATGGCCGAGCCGGCTCAGCGGCTGCTGCCGTGCGAAGCCGCCGGAGAGCTCGAACGCGGCGACACCGAGCCCGTACCGGCGTGCTTCGGGCAGGTGGACGACGAACCCGCGCTCCTGAAGCACAGCGAGCAAGTGATAGACCGTTGACCGCGGCAGCTCGAGCGCCGCGGCGATGGACGCCGCCGCGACCGGACCCCGCTGGGTTGCGAGGTGGCTGAGAATGCGCAGCGTGGCATCCGCAGCCGGTACCTTCGAGTCGGTCATGGACGCCCCTATCGTCTGGGATTCCGGACTCCTCCGAGCATACGGCTGTTGCCGCGTGCCCGACGGGCTGGTCGACTCGAATCATGCTCAGCACCACAGATTCCGCCGCAACCTCGACGCGCTCCGTCACCATCGGAGTCGGCGGCGTCTCGTTCGACGAGATCGTCGCCGTCGCCCGCGGCGGAGCGCGCGTCGAGCTCGATTCGGCCGCGCTCGACGGCGTCAGCGCCACCCGCCGGATCATCGACGACCTCGCCGCCGACCCGAAGCCGCACTACGGAATCTCGACCGGTTTCGGCGCACTCGCGACGACATACATCGACGCCGACCGGAGGGCACAACTGCAGCAAAGCCTCATCCGCTCCCACGCGGCAGGCTCTGGCGCCGAAGTGGAACGGGAAGTCGTGCGCGCGCTCATGCTCCTTCGCCTCTCGACCCTGATGACCGGACGCACCGGAGTCCGCCCGACGACCGCCGAGGCTTACGCCGCGATGCTCAATGCGGGCATCACCCCGGTCGTACGCGAATACGGCTCGCTCGGCTGCTCGGGCGACCTCGCGCCCCTCGCCTCCTGTGCCCTGGCCATCATGGGCGAGGGTGACGTCCGCGACGCGGCGGGCGCTCTGGTTCCCTCAGTTGTCGCCCTCCGCGCCGCCGGCCTGGCACCCGTGCAACTCGCCGAGAAGGAGGGGCTGGCCCTCATCAACGGCACCGACGGGATGCTCGGCATGCTGGTGCTCGCCCTCGCCGATCTGCGGATGCTGCTCACGACCGCCGACATCGCCGCAGCGATGAGCGTGGAGGCACTCCTCGGAACGGATGCCGTCTTCGCGGCGGACCTGCACGCGTTGCGACCCCAGCTGGGGCAGTCGCTGTCGGCGGCCAACCTCCGATCGCTCCTCGACGGTTCCGCGATCACCGCCTCCCACGCCGGACCGGAATGCACGACGGTCCAGGACGCGTACTCGCTGCGCTGCAGCCCGCAAGTGCACGGAGCCGCTCGTGACACCGCCGACCACGCAGCCACCATCGCGAGCCGCGAACTGGCGAGCGCCGTCGACAACCCGGTGGTGACCGTCGACGGACGGGTCGAGTCGAACGGGAACTTCCATGGCGCCCCGATCGGGTATGTGCTCGATTTTCTTGCGATTGCCGTTGCCGATATCGCGTCAATGTCCGAGCGTCGCACCGACCGGCACCTCGACGTCGCGCGCAACAAGGGCCTGCCGCCGTTTCTCGCCCACGAAGCCGGTGTCGACTCCGGGCTGATGATCGCCCAGTACACCGCAGCGGGCATCGTGTCCGAGCTCAAGCGGCTCGCGGCCCCGGCCTCCGTCGACTCGATCCCGTCATCAGCGATGCAGGAGGATCACGTCTCGATGGGTTGGGCCGCCGCCCGGAAACTGCGGCGCTCGATCGACGGGCTCGCCCGCGTCCTCGCCATCGAGGCGATGACGGCGGCACGTTCGCTCGACCTGCGTGCTCCGCTCACGCCTGCGCCTGCGACCGCCGCTGTGCGGGACGCCATCCGCACGGTCGCTGCCGGACCCGGCCCCGACCGCCACCTCTCCCCCGAGATCGAGGCCGTGTACGACCTCGTCCGCACCGGATCGATAGCGGATGCCGCGGCATCCGTCACGAAAGGACTCGCATGAGCACGCCCCGCCCCGTCCGCGCTGCCCGCGGTAACACCCTCTCGGCGAAGAGCTGGCAGACCGAGGGCCCGCTCCGGATGCTCATGAACAATCTCGACCCGGACGTCGCCGAACGCCCCGACGACCTCGTCGTCTACGGCGGTACCGGGAAGGCGGCGCGCGACTGGGCCGCATTCGACGCGATCGTGCGCACCCTCGAGTCGCTCGAGTCCGACGAAACGCTCCTGGTGCAGTCGGGCAAGCCGGTCGGGGTCTTCCGCACCCATGAGTGGGCACCGCGCGTACTCATCGCGAATTCCAATCTCGTCGGCGATTGGGCCACCTGGCCGGAGTTCCGTCGGCTGGAGTCGCTCGGGCTGACCATGTACGGGCAGATGACCGCAGGATCGTGGATCTACATCGGAACGCAGGGAATCCTGCAGGGCACCTATGAGACCTTCGCCGCCGTCGCCGCCAAGCGGTTCGGCGGTTCCCTCGCCGGCACCCTCACCCTGACCGGCGGCGCTGGTGGCATGGGCGGCGCCCAGCCCCTCGCCGTCACGATGAACGACGGCGTCGTGCTTCTCGTCGACGTCGACGTCACCCGGTTGCAGCGCCGCGTCGACCACGGCTACCTCGATGAACTCGCCCCATCGCTCGACACCGCTGTCGAGCGTGCACTAGCGGCGAAGGCATCCAGGACCCCGCTGTCGATCGGCGTGGTCGGCAATGCAGCGACGGTGTTTCCCGAGCTGCTCGACCGCGGCGTGCCGATCGACGTCGTGACCGACCAGACGAGCGCTCACGACCCGCTCTCATACCTGCCCGAGGGTGTCTCGGTCGAAGCGTGGCACGCTCTCGCCGCAGAGGATCCGGCCGCATTCACCGAGCGTGCCCGGGCGTCGATGGCGAAACACGTCTCCGCGATGGTCGGATTCCAGGACGCCGGAGCCGAGGTCTTCGACTACGGCAACTCGATCCGCGCGGAGGCACGGCTCGGTGGATGCGAGCGGGCGTTCGACTTTCCCGGGTTCGTGCCCGCGTACATCCGTCCCCTCTTCGCGGAAGGCAAGGGCCCGTTCCGCTGGGCGGCGCTCTCGGGCGACCCCGCCGATATCGCCGCGACTGACAGGGCAGTGCTCGACCTCTTCCCAGACGACGAACACCTGCACCGCTGGATCACGAAGGCGCAGGAAAAGGTGCAGTTCGAAGGGCTGCCGGCCCGCATCTGCTGGCTCGGCTATCAGGAACGGCACCTCGCCGGGCTCAGATTCAACGAGATGGTGGCGTCGGGCGAGCTCTCGGCACCGGTCGTGATCGGCAGGGACCACCTCGACTCCGGGTCCGTCGCCTCGCCCTATCGGGAGACCGAGGGAATGGCAGACGGCTCGGATGCGATCGGCGACTGGCCGCTTCTCAACGCTTTGCTCAACACGGCATCCGGGGCGACCTGGGTCTCGATCCACCACGGCGGGGGCGTGGGCATCGGCCGGTCGATCCATGCCGGACAGGTGATCGTCGCCGACGGCACCCCGCTTGCCGCGGAAAAGATCGCGCGGGTACTCGTCAACGACCCAGGCACAGGGGTCATGAGACACGTCGATGCGGGATACGACCGAGCGGCAGAGGTCGCGCGCGAACGCGGGCTGAGGGTGCCCATGCTGGAGTCGGAATGAGTGAGCTCCTCACCGGCATCGGGCAGCTCGTCACGAACGATCCCGATCGAGGCGGCACCCTCGGCACGATTTCCGACGCCGCCCTGGTGATCGAGAAAGACCGCATCGCCTGGGTCGGGCGAGCGGTCGACGCTCCGGCAGCGGATACTCGAACGGATGCCGGGGGCGCTGCGGTCATGCCCGGTTACGTCGACAGTCATACCCACCTCGTGTTCGGCGGCGACCGCGCGGCGGAATTCGACGCTCGCATGACCGGGCAGCGGTACTCGGCCGGCGGCATCCGCAGTACCGTTTCGGCGACCCGCGCCGCGACGGACGACGAGCTTCGCGCCCGCCTGGCCGGATTCGCCACGGAACTGCACGCCCAGGGAACCACGACCGTCGAGATCAAGAGCGGGTACGGGCTCAGCGTCGCCGACGAGGAGCGGCTCGTCCGGCTCGCCGCAGAGGTCACGTCCGAGGTCACCTTGCTCGGGGCGCACGTGGTCGCCCCGGAGTTCGCAGGCCGGGCAGACGACTACGTCGACCTCGTCACCGGTGCCATGCTCGACGCGTGCGCGCCACACTCCCGCTGGATCGATGTGTTCTGTGAGACCGGGGCGTTCACGGTGGAACAGTCCCGCCGTGTGCTCGAGGCCGGAGCCGCTCGGGGGCTCGGCGTGCGCGTGCACGCCAACCAGCTGGGGGCGGGTGGCGGGGTGCTCCTCGCCGTGGAACTCGGCGCCGCGAGCGTCGACCATTGCACCGTGCTGAGCGAAGACGATGTGGCCGCACTCGCGGCATCCGACACCGTGTGCACGCTGCTGCCCGGCGTCGAGTTCTCGACGAAACAGCGGTATCCGGATGCCAGGCGACTGATCGACGCGGGCGTGACCGTCGCGCTCGCGAGCGACTGTAACCCCGGCTCGAGCTTCACGTCGTCGATGGCGTTCTGCATCGCGCTCGCCGTTCGCGAGATGGGGATGACGCCGGAGCAAGCGGTCTGGGCGGCGACGGCCGGTGGAGCGGCCGCACTGCAGCGGACGGATATCGGGCGGATCGGGCCGGGGGCGCGTGCGGACGTGCTGCAGCTGCGTGCCCCGTCCGTCGGGTACCTCGCCTACCGGCCTGGTGTGCCGCTCGTCGCGCGGGTCTGGAAGGACGGAGCGCTCGTCGTCGGCTGATCCGCTCAGCGAACCGTGAGTCCCGCTGCCACCTCGAGCACGCACAGGGCAGCAAGCCGGACGGTGCGGCCGTCGGGGGCATCGGCGAGCGCGTCCACCTCGGTGATATCGACCGAACGCACCCGGGGGTCGGCGCCGGCCGCACGGGCAGCCCACCGCAATTCGTGTGCAGCGATACCGCCGGGAACGGATGCCGGGCAGCCGGGAGCGACGGACCGGTCGCAGACGTCGACGTCGAGATTTACATGCACCGGCCCTCCCCCCGCCCCGGCGATGTCGAGAGCTTCGGCCATCACGTCGGCCATCGGTCTGGAGTGAAGGGCGCCTCGCGGGACGACGGTGATCCCGAGGTCGCGCGCGCGCTCGGTATAGACCCGCGAGTTCGCGAAGTCGGCGATGCCGACCTGCACCACCCGCCGTCCGTCGAGGCCAGCCTCGATCAGTCTGCGCACCGGCGAACCGTTCGAGATTCCATCCCGCAGGTCATGGTGGGCGTCAAGGGTCACCAATCCGGCGGAGCGGATCGTGTCACCCCACGCCCCGAGAGCCGCGGGAACGGTGGCGGCGTTGTCACCGCCGAGCGCGACCGTCACCCTCGATCGTGCGACAGCATCGGCCATGAATCGGCGCGCAGTCGGTTCCCCGTCCGGACCGTCGGGTTCGACCGCATCCCCGAAATCGGCGAACACGAGCTCGTCCACGTTCCGCCCGTCCGCCGTCGCGGCGAATGGGGTGAACCGGCGGAGCGCCGCGCGAACCGCGGCCGGGGTGGCGTGTGCAGAGGTGGGCGACAGCGATGTACGCCAGGTCGGGATTCCGATGAGCGCGAGATCGATCGGTCCGTCGACGTCGCGCGGCCAGTCGCCCGCGCGCGGCCAGAGCGGATCGGTCGGCAGCGCGGGAGTAACCATGGGGGAACGTTAGCAATCGGATGCAGCGCCGCGACAGCATCCGTTCGTCACCCGCGTCTGCGATCCCGGACGGTGAGCAGGAACCGGCCCGCCCCCGAACGCGGTCCTCGGCCCACCGCATTCGAGGCCCTAGGCTGCGGTCATGGACGCAACGGTGCAGCCGCTCGATCGGAGAACCCTCGCGAGGTATGCGATCGGTTCGCTCGGAACCGGTGGGTTCGCGACCCTTCCAGGACTCGTGCTCGTCTACTACCTGACGGACACTCTCGGTGTCGCCGCGCTCGCCGCCGGCCTTCTCGTCGCCGTCGCGAAGATCTGGGACGTCGTCATCGACCCGGTGATCGGAAACCGGAGCGACCACAGCCTCGCGACGACCGGATCCCGGCGACGGTTCATGCTGATCGGCGCGCTTGCCCTTCCGGTGTTCTTCGCGCTCACCTTCGCGGTACCTGCCGCACTCAACCCGGCAGCGTCGATGGCCTGGGTCGCGGTCGCGTTCCTCGGCTGTGCGACGGCATTCAGCCTGTTCCAGGTGCCGTACATCGGTCTGCCCGCCGAACTCACCCGACGGTACGACGACCGGACCCGGTTGCTCACCTGGCGCGTGGTCGTCCTGACCATCGCCATCCTCCTCTTCGGAGCGGGAGGACCGATCCTCCGCGGGCTGAGCGACGATCCGCGCGTGGGGTACCTGCTCATGGCCGTCGTGGCTGGGGTCGTCATCGGAGCCGGGCTCCTCGTCTCGACAACGATCGCACCCCTGAATCCACCGATCGCACGCCGCTCGCCGAACGCTCCCCTCGCCGAGAGCTACCGCGCCGCTCTCGCGGCGCTGCGGCGCAGTGTTCCGTTCCGCACCCTGCTGGGAACCTTCGTCCTGCAGGCGGTCGCGACCGGAATGATGCTCGCAGGCGCCCAGTACGTCGCGACGTGGGTCCTCCGCTCCGAGGCTGCGGTGACCCTGCTGTTCGTCGCACTCATCGCTCCCGCCCTGCTGTGCGCACCGCTGTGGGGCCGGTTCGCCCAACGGGTCGGCAAGGAGCGAGCGTTCGCCCTCTCCAGCACCGTCTTCGCGGTCGCAGCGCTGTCCCTTCTCGGCATGCTGGTGGTGCCTGGCTCGTGGGTGTACGTGCCGGTGGCCGTGGCCGGTGCCGCGTACGCTGGCATGCAATCGCTGCCGCTCGCGATGCTTCCCGACGTCATCTCGGCGGACGCCAGGACCTCGGGCGACGGTCACGCGGGAACCTTCAGTGGGGTCTGGACCGCGGGCGAAACGATGGGGATGGCCTTCGGCGCGACGGCGCTCACGCTCGTCCTCGCCGTCACCGGCTACGCCGAACGGATCGCAGGCGAGACCGTCGAGCAGTCCGGCACCGCGGTCACCGGGATCATTCTGAGCTTCAGCGTCGTTCCCGCGCTGCTCATCGTCACGAGCCTGCTTCCGCTCCGCCGGTACCGCCTCCGCCGGGCGGACATCGACACCATCGCCCCACTGAACCGCCAACGGAAAGACGCTTCATGACATCCGCCCTGTCCGACCGATCCACAGACATCCTCGCCCGGCTCACAGCACTGAGGCAGGCCGATGCTCCGACCCACGGCGGCCGGGTCCTCTCCTACGTCTATGACTCCGGGCTGGCAGAACTGGACGAACTCGCGGCCGAGGCGATCCGCATCATGCAACCCGTGAACGGACTCGACCCGACCACCTTTCCGTCGGTCGCGGCGATGGAACGCGACCTCGTGGGGTTCGCACGACGGATGCTGCACGGGGGCGACGACGTCACCGGCTCTGTCACCTCCGGCGGCACCGAAAGTTGCCTTCTCGCCGTGAAGACGGCGCGTGACGTGTGGCGCGCCGCCGGAGGCGCGGGTGCGCCTCGCCTGGTCGCACCCGTCACCGTGCACGCCGCGTTCTCGAAGGCAGCGCAGTATCTCGGTCTCGATCTCGACCTCGTGCCGGTCAGCGCAGACGGCCAGGTCGCCGCTGACGCCCTCACCGCACGGTTCGGTCCGGATGTCGCGCTCGTCGTCGTGTCCGCACCCGCATACCCCCATGCGTCGCTCGACCCGATTGCCGCGGTGGCCGCGGCTGCCCAGGCGGCTGGCATCGCGTGCCACGTCGACGCCTGCATCGGCGGCTGGGTGCTCCCGTGGTGGTCGCCGGACGACCCCCTGCCGACGTGGGATTTCGCCGCCCCCGGAGTCACGAGTATCTCTGCCGACCTGCACAAGTTCGGGTACGCGCCGAAGGGAGCATCCGTTCTGCTGCATCGCGGCCGTGACCGCCATCGGGCCCAGTACTTCGCCACGAGACGCTGGCCCGGTTATCCCGTCGTCAACGCGACGATGCTCGGATCCAAGTCGGCGGGCGCGCTCGCCGCCGCGTGGGCGATCGTCGAGCGGCTCGGCGAATCCGGTTTCGCGGAGCTCGCCGCCTCCTGTCGCCGGTCGACGGATGCCGTCACCACCGCGATCGACGCCATCGACGGTCTCCGTGTGGTCGGCTCCCCCGTCGGGCCGCTGTGTGCGGTGGCGACGGACGAGTCCCTCCCCGCCCAGCGGCGCGTCGATCCCCACCACTGGGCCGACCGGGTCCGTTCCCACGGCTGGTTGCTGCAGTTGCAGCCGGGGCATCTGCAGTCGGACGGCAGCCGGCTGCCCCACACCACCCACCTCACCATCACACCGGTGACCGAGTCGGTGCTCCCCGACCTGGTCGCTGCCCTCCGCACCGCAGCCGATGAGGTTCGCGGGGTGCCTGCGGTGACCGCGGACGACGTGCTCGGTGCCCTGCCGGTGGGGTTCGGCGACGTGCTCGGAAGTCTCGCGAACCGGAGCCGGCCGATCGACTCGGCCGAGGCATCCGCTCTGCTCGCCGGGATCGGAATTCGTTCCGGCGGCGCGCTCCCCGAGCGGATGGCGCCGCTGCTTGCGCTGCTCGAATCCCTGCCCGCACCGCTGACCGAGCGCCTGCTCGTGGAGTTGCTCGCGGGCCTCGTCGACCCCTGAGCGCGCCCGCAGAGCCGGCGTTTTCACTCCTCCCGGACCGGAACACCCGGTACGCCGGGTGATTCCGTCCGGGACGGGTGAAAACGTGCGAGCGGATGCCGCCTACGCGTCTCGCGCGGCCCGTCGCGCGAGACGTCGCTCGCGGGCGCCCTCGACGAGGTTGTAGAGCGTCGGCAGCACGATGAGCGTGAGGAACGTCGACGATACGAGCCCGCCGATGACGACGATCGCGAGCGGCTGCGAGATGAAGCCGCCGTGACCGGTGATGCCGAGAGCCATGGGCACGAGCGCGAAGATCGTCGCCAGCGCGGTCATGAGAATCGGGCGGAGCCTGCGGCTCGAACCGTGTCGAACCGCATCGGCGACGGCCATGCCCCTGTCCCGGTACTGGTTGACGAGGTCGACGAGCACGATCGCGTTGGTGACGACGATTCCGATGAGCATGAGCACACCGATGAGGGATGCCACGCCAAGCGGAACACCGGTCAGCACCTGCAGGCCGATCGCACCGGTTGCCGCGAACGGCACGGACACGAGCAGAAGCAGCGGCTGCCGCAGCGACCGGAAGGTGGCCACCATGACGACGTACACGATGAGGATCGCGGCGAGCAGGGCGAGTCCGAGCTGCTGGAATGCGGTCGACTGGTCGGCCGTCACGCCGCCAAGGGTCGCCGTGGCTCCGCCATCGAGGTCGAGCTCGTCGACCGCTGTGGCGACCTCCGCGCTCGCTGTGCCGATGTTGTCGCTCGCCGGTGTGATCGCGACGGTTGCTGACCGCTGCCCGCGCACCGTCGTGATCGACGACGGTCCATCGACCTCGCCGACGGTCGCGAGCGAGTCGAGACGTACCGGGCCGAGCACCGTCGGAACGGTGAGGGCCGAGAGCTCATCGACGGACGCGGGCGGGTCCTCGCTCGCGAGGTAGATGCTCACGGTGGTCTCGTCGATGACGACGGTACCGATCGTCGACGGCTGCATCGCGGCAGACACGAGTCCGCCGAGCGCGACCTCGGAGTAGCCGGCCTCTGCGGCGCGAAGCCGGTCGACCTGCACCGCGATGTATGGCCGCGAGTCGCTCAGGTTGTTGGTGACCTGGCGCATCCCCTCGAGGTCTCGCGCCGCTTCGGTCACGGCATCCGTCGCCTCGCGCAGGGTCTCTTCGTCCGGAGCGGTGATGTCGACCTCGATGTCGCTGGACGCACCGAACCCACCGGATGCCGCCACCTCGATCTCGCCAGCTCCCTCGATCTCGGCGAGCTCATCGCGCACGCGGGACTGAAGGGCTTCCTGGTCGGCGTCTTCGTTCGTGGTGATCGAATAGGTGATGCTTCCTGAGCCTCCGCCGACGAAGGCGTCGCGGATCGAGCTGCCGGAGGACCCGATCGAGAGCTGGACGCTTTCGATGTCGTCGATGTCGCGCAGGGCGTCCTCGACGAGGGTCGCCGCGGCATCCTGCGATTCGAGGCTCGCGCCGACCGGGAGGGTCTGCGACACGTTGAGCGTGTTCTGACCCGAGTCGCCGAGGAAGTTGGTCTTCATGAACGGCACGAGAGCGAGGGTCCCGCCGAGGACGAGCACGGCGAGGAGAATCGTCACGACCGAGTGCTGGAGCGTCCAGTTGAGAACCGGGAGGTAGCCCTTCTGCAGTCGCGTCGGCGAGTCGAGTTCGTCATCGATGTCACCGCCGTTCCTGCGGCCGCGGCGCGTGACGGCGCCCGAGGGAGTCGCGGACGCGGTTTCATCGGCGGAGAGCACGGCGACGGCGGGCGACTCGGAGTTCGTTGTCGCCTCGGCCGCAGCGGCAGCACCGGTGCGTTTGGGTGCCGTCAGGTGCTCGTCACCGACGATCGCCGGTGACGCGAAGACCCCGGCGGGAAGGTCGCGCGCGGTCTCTGCGGCCGGCTCGACAGGTGCGGGGGCGGCATCCTCTGCGCTCGCCGTGGCCTTCGCGACCGTCGCGGCCTTCCTGGCCTCGGCGCGGGAGACGCGCGCGGGGCGGACCCCAGTAGCCTCGCCCTTCGACTCTTTGGCGCGGAGGAACCAGTACGCGAGTACCGGCACGATCGTGAGCGAGACGAGGAGCGACGCGAGCAGTGCGATGGTCACGGTGAGCGCGAACGGGCGGAACAGTTCCCCGGTCATGTCGCCGACGAAGGCGAGCGGGAGGAACACCGCAACGGTGGTGATCGTCGACGCGGTGATCGCGCCGGCGACCTCACGCACAGCGGTGAGAATCGAGAAAGCACGGCCGTCAGGGCTGCGGTCCCTGGCGTTGGACATGTGGCGCTTGATGTTCTCGATGACGACGATCGAGTCGTCGACCACCCGGCCGATCGCGATCGTGAGAGCACCGAGCGTCAGGATGTTGAGGGTGTAGCCGGTGGCCTGCAGGCCGATGAACGTGATGAGCACCGACGTCGGGATGGAGATGGCGGTGACGAGCGTCGCGCGGACGTCGAGGAGGAACACGAGGATGATGAGCACCGCGAACACGAGGCCGAGCAGCCCCTCGGTCGCGAGAGCTTCGATCGATTCCTCGATGTACGGCGCCTGGTCGAAGACGATGGCGAGTTCGACGTCACTGCCGAGCGATTCTTCAAGGCCGGGGATGAGAGCGCGGACGCCTTTCGACACATCGACGGTGTTCGCTGCGGGGAGCTTCGTCACCGCGATGGTGAGCGCTGGCTGCCCGTCGACGCGCGAGATACTCGTGACGGGGTTGTCGGTGAGGGCGACGGATGCCACGTCGCCGAGAGTGCGGACCTCACCCGACGACTGTCCGACGAGCGGCAGGGCGGCGATGTCCTCGACGGAGCCCAGCTTCGACCCGGTCTGCACGGCGAAGGTGGTGTCGCTCTCGGTGATGTCACCGGCCGGCTGGAGAACACCGTTCTGCTGGAGGGTTCGGCTGATCGCCGCGGTGGTGAGGCCTGCACCCTGCAGCTCGGCGGCATCCGGGGTGATCGTGACACGCTGGCCGACGTTGCCGACCACGGCGGCTTCGCGAACGCCGTCCACGTCTTCGATGTCGGGAACGGCGGTACGGGCGAGAGCATCGGAGAGGGCGTCCGTGTCGCCATCTGCTCCGGTGGCAGCGAGCTGCAGCACGGGGAGATCGTCGAGGCTGCCCGACAGGACCTGGGGGTCGACGTCGGCGGGGAGCTGGGACTTGATCCGGTTGATCGCCTGGTTGATCTTCTGCTCAGCGGTCGCGAGATCGGTGCCGTAGGTGAACGTCGCTGAGATGAGGCTGAGGTTCGTCGACGATGTGGCCGCTGTCGATTCGAGGCCGGCGACGCCCTGGATGGCCGTCTCGATCGGCGTGGAGACGTCGTCGTTGACCACGGCCGGCGCTGCACCGGGGTAGTTGGTGATCACGGCCAGCTGCGGGAACTGCACGCTGGGTGCGAGCTCCTGCTTGAGGCTCGTCAGCGCGATACCGCCGAACACGGCGGCGACGATGGTCACGAGCGCGATGAGCGCACGGTTTTTCATGCTCAGAACAGCGAGGGCGTGCACGATTCTCCTGAAGGCCAGCGAAGGATGCCGCGATCGCGACGGAGCGAGCGATCTTTCGGCCGCTCAGCCTGTAAAAGTCTGTCACAGCGGCGGGTCGGCCCAGCACCGTTTGCCCGGCGAATCCGGTACCTCAGGGGATGCTCCCAGTTCAGACCATCTCGGAGAGGAGCGCTGCGTCCGGAACCGGCGCCCGCATGATGGATTGCCAGGCACCGGCGAGGGCGTCGAGGGCGCGTTCCGTGTCTCCGACGGCATAGGTGATGGGGATGCGAAGGAACCTCTCGAAGGCACCGTCAACACCGAATCGCGGACCCGCCGCGATGAGAAGGCCCTGGCTGCGGGCCGCGAGGACGAGTTGCGAACTCACCGGTGCGCCGAGGCTCGTCCAGATCGCGAGCCCGCCCTGCACGTGCGGAACATCCCAGTGCGGCAGACGGTCGGCGAGGATCTCTTCGACGCGGTCCCTCGTCGCCGCGAGCTGCCTGCGCCGACCGGCGAGGATCGCATCCATCTCTGGAAGCAGTTCGAGCACGGCGAGTTGCTCGAGCACAGGCGTTCCCAGGTCACCGACGCTGCGGGCGGCGACGAGTTTTCGGATGACTCCCCGATCGGCGCGGATCCAACCGACCCGGAGTCCGCCCCAGATGGTTTTGCCGACAGACCCGATGGTGAGGATCTTCGCCCCGGCATCGTCGGAGGCGGCGAACGGGACGAACGGGGTCCCCCTGTCGATGTCGAGTTCGGCCGTGGTTTCGTCGATGACGAGGACGGTGCCCTGGCGTGCGGCCGCGCGGCATACCCGCCGTCGGGTTCCGGCGGGCATCGTCGCGCCGGTGGGATTGTGGAAGTCCGGCATCAGGTATGCGAGCGTCGGTGACGACCGGTCGATCGCCTGCTCCAGCTCATCGGTGTCCCAGCCGCCGTCGGTCGTCACCGCAACGGGAACGAGGCGGGCTCCCGCCGACCGCAGCGCGTCGTGCGCATGCGGATAGGTGGGATGCTCGATCACGGCACGGTCTCCGCGCGAGAGGTGCGTCCTCGCGATCAGGCCGATCGCGTGCTGGGCGCCGAGGGTGACGAGAATCTCGTCCGGCGAGGTCGGCAGCCCGGCGTCGATGTACCGCTCGGCGATCGCCGCTCGAAGTTCCGGGAGCCCGATCGTGTCGTAGTCGAAGGAATCGAGGTAGTGCGGCAGCTTCAGCGCGGCGCGTTGCGCGGCCTCCACCAGGCGGGGATCCGCCGGGAGCGCCGCCTTGCTGAAGTCCAGATACCCGAAGGCACTCGACGGCCCTGGTCCCGGTCGCGCTCCTGGCAACTGGGCAACGCTGCCTGATCCGCGCACGCTCTCGAGGTAGTCGCTGTCACGAAGTTCGCGGTACGCAGCCGTGACGGTCGTCCTCGAGACGTCGAGACGCTCGGCGAGGTCGCGTTCGGCGGGAATACGGGTACCAGCGGGAATCCGCCCGTCTACGATGAGGAGACGGATGCGACCGGCCAACGAACGATAAGCGGCTTCGTCGTCGGTGCGCCACCTCCCCAGAAGGGCGGCGAGCGCTCGGGCCGTGATGTGGACCTCTGACATGAGGCCACTCTAGATCGATTGGCCTCTTGTCGAAAGGCCAATTTTGAAATTGGATTGTGATCATGCTCCGACGCGCCCTCCAACTGCTGATTGGCCTCTTCCTGTACGGCATCGCGCTCGCGTTGATCGTGCGCGCCGCCATCGGCGTCGCCCCGTGGGATGTCCTGACGCAGGGTCTCTCGCTCAAGACCGGCTGGGGCTTCGGCGCGCTGACGATCGTGATCGGCGTGATCGTCCTCGTTCTGTGGATCCCGCTCAAGCAGAAGCCGGGAGTGGGAACCGTGCTCAACGTGCTGCTCGTCGGCCCGGCCGCCGACTTCGGGCTCTGGTTGATTCCCGAGGGCCTCGACCTGTGGCTCCGCATCCTGATGTTCCCTGCGGGACTGTTCGTGCTGGCTCTCGCAACGGGCCTCTACCTTGGTGCCCGTTTCGGCGCCGGCCCGCGCGACGGCCTCATGACCGGCATCCACGAGCGGACCGGGTGGCCGATCTGGGTCGGTCGCACGCTCATCGAAGCCTCGGTGCTCGCCGCCGGCTGGGTTCTCGGCGGCAACGTCGGTGTCGGAACCGTGCTGTTTGCTCTTCTCGTCGGACCGCTCTGCAACATCACCATCCCGTGGTTCCGGATCGAGCTTCCCCGCGAGGAGAAGCGGGAACTCGAAGGCTCCGTCAAGCCGAGCGAACCGTTCGTCGACTCCCCCGCCAACTGAAGCGGCATCCGCTCGTCGCGAGGAAGAACGGATGCCGCTCGCCCCGACTCCTACAGGTGGCGGTCTGCGTACACCGCGAGGGCATCGCGCACGAATTCGGCGCCGGCGACCCCGCCGTAGTTCGCAGCGAAGCGCTCGTCGGCGACGTACATGTCGCCGAGGCCCGTCACGTATTCCTTCACCGCTCCCGGGGTTCCGGGAATCGATGAGAGCCACTGGACGTGACGCTCGGCAAGAGTCTGGGCACCATCGCTGTCCGGGGCGATGCCGGATTCCGCTGCCGCCGCCCAATCTGAGCCGAGAGCGGAGACCCGCTCCTGCCACTTCGCCTTCTCCGCGTCACTCATCGAGCGCCACCACGCGTCGCTCGTCGCGTAGGCCTCCTTGCCCCAGCGTTCTTCGACCTCTTCCTGGTACTGGGTGTGGTCGAATCCGTCAAACATTTTCTCTGCCATCAGTTGTTCACCTCCCTTCAGTGCTTTCAGGGTTTCCTCAACGGCTGCGATTTGGCGCGCGAGCCTGTCTCGCTCGCGGCGTAACCAGTCCAGATGGGTCCCAAGCGCAGCGACCGGTTCCGTCGACGCCGTCAGTACGCCGGCAATCGCCGGCAGCCCCAGCCCGAGATCGCGAAGGAGCAGGATCCGCTGGAGCTTCACGAGCGCCTGCTCGTCGTAATAGCGGTACCCGTTGGATCCGATGCGGCTCGGCGCCAGCAATCCGATGTCGCCGTAGTGCCGCAACGCCCGGCTCGTGGTTCCCGCATGGCGGGCGATCTCCTGGATGGACCAGTCCATGGCATCCCTCCTCTCTGTTCCTCCGACGATAAAGGTTTACGCTGCGTCAAGGTCAAGTGAGGCTGCAGAATTGCGGATGCGTGTCCGCTCACGAATAATCACACGGACACCCCTGCAGATTGGACACCATGGACACCATCACCGTCGCCGAGCTCGCCGCCCTGAAGGACGCTGCCATCATCGACGTGCGCGAGCCAGATGAATTCGCCGCTGTCCGGGCGGTCGGCGCCGTCAGCATCCCGATGAGCCAGTTCGTTGAGCGCATCGGCGAGCTTCCCGCCGACGAAACGTTCTACCTCATCTGCGCGTCGGGCGCACGAAGCGCACGGGTGGCCGAGTACCTCGAGGATCGCGATTACCGCGCCGTCAACGTCGAGGGCGGAACTCACGCCTGGCAGGACGCGGGGCTTCCCACCAGCCAGGGCTGACCCCGTTTCCTGAGTCTTCCTCGATACCTCTTGATGTCCCGCTATTCGCGATATATCGTGTCTGTCAACGTTGCGATATATCGTGACTTCGAATTCGGCCGTCGGCCGGCACAGAAGGAAGAACAATGGCATTGGAAAAATGGGTCATCCTCCCCGGGGAATCCCGCGTCATCGACGTTGAACTCGTACGGAAGCTCAAGGTCGGACTCATCGGGGGCCAGATCGACATCATCGGCCACGACGAGGACTCAGCTCGCATCGAAGTGCACAGCGTCACGGGAAAAGACCTGAAGATCTCCATCGACGGCGACGTTCTCGAAATCGACCACCCGCAGCTCGGCTGGGAGAATTTTCTCGACGTCTTCAAGTCGTTCGGGCAGAACTCAGCAAAAGCCGAAATCAGCGTCCTCGTTCCGCGCCGGGTGGCGCTGACATTCGGGATGGTGTCGGCGAACGCGCTGGTCTCCGGCCTGACGACGAGCGCCAGGCTCTCGACGGTGAACGGCGAGCTCCAGGTCGAGGGGATCACGGGCGACCTCGACCTCAACAGCGTCTCCGGCGAGATGAGCGTGCAGTCCCACACCGGAGCGATCAACGCCCACACCGTCTCCGGCGACATCACGGCATCGGGCAACATCTCGAGGTTCTCGAGCGACGGCGTCTCAGGCGACGTCTTCGTCGACGCCCAGGGGCACTGCGACCGGATTTCGACCAACACGGTCTCCGGCCACCTGACCGCGCGCCTGTCGGCCGACGTCGGCACCCGCTACGTCGTCAACACGGTGTCCGGAAAACTGCAACTCGACAGCTCGGTGATCAAGGGCACGCGTGGGCGTGGATTCAGGAGCACCACGGAGGGTGACGGCAACTTCTATACCGATGTCGTCGCCAATTCCGTCTCCGGCAACGTCACGGTCATTCGCCGGGCGGATACCTCTTCGGCCTCTACCGACGACGCTTTCTCGACGGAAGGCATGGCATGAGCCCCGTCTTCAGCCACGGCAGCCTTCGCCTGTACCTGCTGAGCCTCCTCGCCGAGGGGCCGAAGCACGGCTATGAACTCATCCAGTCGCTGTCCGAACGATTCGGTGGGACATACTCACCGAGCGCAGGCACGATCTATCCGCGTCTCGGCAAGCTCGAAGAAGAGGGGCTCGTGACGAAGGAAAGCGACGGGCGCAAGACCGTCTATTCGATAACGGATGCCGGCCGTCGCGAGCTCGAGGAACGCCGCGGCGATCTCGATGCGATCGAACTCGAGCTCACCGATTCGGTCCGCCGGCTCGCCGATGAGGTCAGAATAGGGGTCACGGATGCGATGCGGAGCCTCAAAGCGGATCTCGCGTCCGCCGCGCGGCAAGCCACCCAGGCAGCTTCGGGAGCTCCGTCCGTCTCGACCGAAGAGCCCGACCTCCGCACGCGCAGCCGGATCGCCCTCCACGATGCGGATACGGTCATCGCCCAGTTCCGCCAGCAATTGCGCTCAGACCTGCGCGGGCAGGTGGAGACCGGTGCACTGACGGATGCTACGGTTCGGCAGTTACGTGACGATCTCGATCGCGTGCGGAACGGCATCCGAGCGACCTTCGGAACGACGACCGAATAGCATCGCGTCCACCAGCACGCGCTCAGGCCGGGATCCGGGAGGGTTCCGGCCTGCGCCTGTTCCGCCGCGCACCGCCCAGCAGCGGCCTTTCACGGCGGGCCGTCATGCTAAGATCGAGGTTAGTCTTTATCGTTCCCTGGTGGGTGAAAACCATAGGGCGGATCTTCACCGCCCCGCTACTAATTCGTAAGGGGGTCTCGCATGGGGCGTGGCCGTCAGAAGGCAAAGCACACCAAGATCGCGCGTGAGCTGAAGTCGTTTAGTCCTGATGTGAACTACGACGCTCTTGAGCGCGAGCTCACGGGCCATTCACACGACGACACTTACAGTGACGAAGCGGCGAAGTGGTCGGAATACACCGACGACTTCCCCGCGGGCGAGCCCAAGCGGGCCTGATCTCGGCGTTGCCTGGTTACTGAGCCTGTCGAAGTACGATCACCGGGGCGCCCTATGCTCGGGCCGTTTTCCGGGAGTTCCACCATGCCCAGAAACGGGCGAGGAGTCGCTTGAGTGCGTTCGCGGCCCGTTTGGCCCAGCGGAACTCTGTTCCGAGGATGGCGAGACCGAGGAACACCACGAGCCAGCCCGGTCCAGGCAACGGCACGAGTAAGAGCCCGAGAAGCGCGATGCCTCCGCCGAGGATCCCGACGGTGAGTCGGTAGATGCTCCTGAGGCGGGGCCGGGTGTCGATCCAGGTGCGGAGTCTCCGGAGCGACCTGCGAAGGGGCCGGTCAGGGCTCTCGCCTGCGGCGATGTCGTCGTTCAGTTCGGCTTGGGAGACCATGGCCTCACGCTAGAGCGTGGAACTGGGATTTTGCGGCGAGATCAGGCTGTCGTCGCGACGACGGTCCAGGCGATTGCTGTCGCGACCGAAAGGATGCCAGTAGCGCCCGCTGCGACCATCAGGAGTTCGTCCCGTGCGGCCTCGCGCACCTCGCTGAATACGCTCGTGCGTCGTTCGTTGTGCCGTGTAATGATGCTCATGTGTCCTCACTCCCTCGTAAACGACTGTTTCACGATTGAGGAGCATCACCGCAGCATTGACAGTGGAGCGATCTTTACGATACGGCTCGCGCCGAGCCGTTTTCGCCGCTAGGAGAGCTGGTTGCGCTCGACCCACTCGAGGTATTCAGGGGTCACGGTTCCGGTGACGTAGTCACCGGTGAAGCAGCTCATCTCGAGTTCGGTGACAGAGGATCCCTGAATGATTGCCTGCTTCATGTCCTCGACCTCCTGGTAGATGAGGCGGTCAGCGCCGAGTTCGCGGGCGATCTCCGGGATCTTGCGATTATGGGCGACGAGTTCCGACCGCGACGGCATGTTGATGCCGTAGACGTGCGGGTAACGCACGGGAGGGGCGGCCGAGGTGAACGTCACTTTGTTGGCGCCTGCCGCGCGGGCCATGTCGACGATTTCTTTCGACGTCGTGCCGCGCACGATCGAGTCGTCGACGATGAGGATGTTCTTGCCCGCGAACTCCGTCGACATCGCGTTGAGCTTCTGCCGCACGCTCTTCTTACGCTGCGCCTGGCCGGGCATGATGAAGGTGCGGCCGACGTACCGGTTCTTGTAGAACCCTTCGCGATACTCGATGCCGAGCTTCTGGGCGACCTGCATCGCCGCCGGCCGGGATGAGTCCGGGATCGGCATGACGACGTCGATGTCGCCCATCGGCGTGTACTCGGCGATGGTGTCCGCGAGCCGGTCTCCGAGGCGGAGCCGCGCTTCGTAGACCGAGATGCCGTTCATCACCGAGTCGGGACGGGCAAGGTAGACGTACTCGAACGAGCAGGGTACGAGCCGCGGGTTCTTGGCGCACTGGCGGGAGTACATCTCGCCAGACGTCGTGATGAAGATCGCTTCGCCCGGCGCGACCTCACGCACGACTTCGTAGCCGGCACTTTCGAGCACGAGGGACTCCGAGGTGACGATCCACTCGTCGCCGAGCAGACCGGCGGCGCGGCGGCCGAGGATGAGCGGGCGGATGCCGTACGGGTCACGGAAGGCGAGCAGACCGTGGCCGGCGATCATGGCGATCGCCGCGTACGACCCCTCGACGCGCTCGTGCACCTGCGACACCGCGGTGAACACCTGGTCCGGGTCCAGCTCGAGCCCGGTGATCTGGGACTGGAGTTCGGTGGCGAGCACGTTCAGGAGCATCTCCGTGTCGCTCGTGGAGTTCACGTGACGGCGGTCGATGTGGAACAGGTCATCAGCCAGTTCGCGGGTGTTCGTGAGGTTCCCGTTGTGCACGAGGATGATGCCGTACGGCGCGTTCACATAGAACGGCTGGGCTTCCTGCTCGTTGTCGGCGAGGCCCTTGGTGGCGTACCGCACGTGGCCGAGGCCCATCTTGCCCTGGAGCGAGCGCATGTCCCGCGTGCGGAACGCCTCCCGCACCTGGCCCTTGGCCTTGTGAATGTGGAAGGTGGGGCCGTCAGCGGTCGCGATCCCCGTCGAGTCCTGGCCGCGGTGCTGCAGCAGCAGCAAAGCGTCGTAGACCTGCTGGTTGACCGGTTCCGGTGAGACGATTCCGACGATGCCGCACATACCTAGCGGACTCCTTGCGTGGGGGTGATGTTTCGTGGGGTGATGTTATTGGGAGTAGCTTCCGACGAGGCGCACGGCGCCGCCGTCGACACCCTTCGCGCCCTGCTCGAAACCGGTGAGGTCCCTGGTCGAGGTGTGTACCGTTCCGACCTGCCAGGCGGGGATACCGCCTGCGGTGAGATCCGCGGTGATCGCACTCGCGGCATCCGCGGAGACCACGGCGAAGAATCCGATGCCGAGGTTCCAGGTCCCCTCCGCGCTTTCGAGCGTGGAGCCGGCGAGGTCGCTGAGCGCCCGGAAAACGGGAGCGGGCGACCAGGTGGTGCGATCGACCTCGACCCAGCTCCCGACGGGAAGCACCCGCGCCAGGTTGGCAGCGATACCGCCGCCGGTGACGTGGGAGAGCGAGTGGACGGCACCCGGGTGACGGCCGATCAACTCGAGCAGCGGCGAGGTGTACAGGCGCGTCGGCTCGAGGAGCACTTCGCCGACGACACCGCCCAGCTCGGCCGACGTGTCGGTGAACGAGATGTTCCGTTCGGCGAGGATGTGCCGCACGAGCGAGTAGCCGTTGGAGTGGAGCCCGGAGGATTCGAGCGCGATGACCGCGTCCTGGTCCCTGACCAGGTGGGCACCGAGCAGGTCGTCTGCTTCGATCACGCCGGTGGCTGCGCCGGCAACGTCGTAGTCATCGGGGCCGAGGAGGCCGGGGTGCTCGGCCGTCTCGCCGCCGACGAGGGCGGTGCCCGTTGCTGAACAGGCGCGGGCGATGCCGGCGACGATGTCGGCGATCCGCTGTGGGACCACCTTGCCGCACGCGATGTAGTCCGTCATGAACAGCGGCTTCGCTCCGACGACGACGATGTCATCGACGACCATGCCGACGAGGTCCTGTCCGATGGTGTCGTGCTTGTCGATTGCCTGGGCGATCGCGACCTTTGTGCCGACACCGTCGGTCGAGGTGGCGAGCAGCGGCCGCCGGTACGAGGTGAGGAACGAGACGTCGAAGAGACCGGCGAATCCGCCCACTCCGCCGAGGACCTCGGGGCCGTGGGTATTCGACACGGCCGACTTCATCAGCGAAACGGCGAGGTCACCGGCGGCGGTGTCGACACCAGCCTGCCGATAACTCGAGGAGGAGTCGTCGGCCGGGGTGGATGTGCTCACGCTTTGCCCTCGTTCGTGGTGGGGTATGCCTGCGGGGGATTGTGCTCGATGGCCGGTGCGTCTGCCGCGTCGACGGCATCCGTTTCGATGTCGGCGGACGGGACGGGAGCCTCGCGCACGTCCACCCTATCCGCTTCGACGTAGCGCCTCTTCTTGCTGCTCCTGCGATCGAGCAGGATCGCGATCGTCAGCGCGATGGCGATGCCGACGACGACGCCGATGAGAAGAAGGAAACCGAAGATCTGCATTTGCGAGTATTCGGCGAAGCCGTTGGCGCGGGCATACTCGAGATCCTGGGGAATCGACACGGTCAGGATGAAGGCAGCCACAGCGCCGAGGAGAGCACCGAGCATGGCGAAGTTGGCGAACTTCGGTGAGCGCCTCACGGCCACACGCTGACGACCCTCCGGAATACCGGAGCTGTTCGATGATGCGGGTGGGGAGTCTGGCGCAGGACGGGCTGGCTCAGTGTTCATACTCCTATTGTCGCCCATGAAACCGAGCGTGCGCTCCGCCGGGCGCTACCCTGATTCCATGACGGGCACGACGACCAAGACCGGGTTTCTGGCCGGCTTCAGCATGGGCATCCGCCTGCTCGGACGGGGCTTCAGGGTGTGGAGCACGTCACCGCGACTGATGTTCATCGGCGCGATCCCCGGGCTCGTGACGCTCGTCCTCATCCTCGCGGCAGCGACGGTGCTCGTGCTCAACCTGCAGAACATCGCGACGACGGTCACTCCGTTCGCCGAGACCTGGGACGAGGTGTACCGGAACGGGATCCGGGTGCTCGTCATGGCAGCTCTCGCCGGCGCGGGCCTCCTGATCTTCGTCTACAGCTATACGGCGATCACCCTGCTCATCGGCCAGCCGTTCTTCGAGAGGATCTCCGAGCGGGTGGAACAGTCACTCGGTGGCGTCCCGCACGAGGTCGCGGCACCCCTTCTCGCGTCGATCGCCCGGGGAATCGGAGAGTCGCTTCGGGTCCTCGTCGTCACCGTCGCGATCGGCCTCGGTCTCTTCCTGCTCGGGTTCATTCCCCTGATCGGGACGATCCTCGCCTGGATTCTGGGCGCGATCACCGGCGGCTGGTTCCTCGCCCTCGAACTGTCGACGCCGGCGTTCGAACGCCGCGGCCTTGCGCTCAAGCAGCGACGGACGGCACTCGGCGCCCAGCGCTCCACGACGCTCGGCTTCGGGATCGCCGTGTTCCTGCTCTTCCTCGTGCCGTTCGGTGCCCTCGTCACCATGCCAGCGGCCGCAGCGGGAGCGACGCTTCTCGCCCGCCGTTCGCTGGGAGAGACGCACAAACCCTGAGTGCTCGCCCGTTATGTTGCGATGCCGCGCGCAACGGGGATGTGACCGGTGAGGTCGGCGCGCGAGCCGGACGCCAGCACGGATCCGGATGCCGCGGCGTCCGTCCACGACAACGCCCCGGTCGCGAGTGCGAGCCAGGTCTCGGCATCCGTCTCGATCACATTCGGCGGGGTACCCCGCGTGTGCCTGGGCCCCTCGATGCACTGGACGGCGCCGAACGGGGGAACCCGCACCTCGAGGGTGTTTCCGCTCGAACGCTCGGCGAGCAACTGCAGGGTGTAGCGAACCGCCGTCGCGATCTCATCGCGCGACGCTGCCTCGCGAACGGCCCGATCGACCGCCTCGCGCCCCACGTCATCAGGAATACGGGCACGTGCCATGCGCTCTAGGCTAGTACTCGTGAAGATCCTTGTCCTCGGCTCGGGTGCGCGAGAGCACGCCATCATCCTGTCCCTCCTCGGCGAAGAGGAAGGACACGACATCGTCGCTGCCCCGGGTAACGCGGGTATCGCGCAGGTCGCCGAAACCGTCGCGCTCGACCCGAATGATCCCGTCGCCGTCGCGAACTTCGCGATCGCCGAAGCCATCGCCCTCGTCGTGATCGGGCCGGAGGCCCCCCTCGTCGCGGGAGTCGCTGACGAACTGCGGGAGCAGGGAATCCCCGTCTTCGGCCCCGGCCGGGCCGCCGCCGAGCTCGAGGGCTCCAAGACCTTCGCCAAGCGAGTGATGGATGAAGCCGGGGTTCCGACCGGGCGGGCCCGTCGCGCGGGAACGCTCGCCGAGGCAGAGGCGGCCATCGACGAGTTCGGTTCGCCCTACGTGGTGAAGGCGGACGGCCTTGCCGCCGGCAAGGGCGTCCTTGTCACCACCGATCGCGACGCAGCCGTCGAGCATGCCCGCACCTATCTCGATTCCGGCAGCGTGCTCGTCGAGGAATTCCTCGACGGCCAGGAGGTGTCGCTGTTCTTCGTGAGCGACGGGCACACCGTTGTCCCGCTCTCCCCCGCGCAGGATTACAAGCGCCTCGCCGACGGCGACGAAGGCCCGAACACCGGCGGCATGGGTGCGTACTCACCGCTCCCCTGGCTCGATGAGACCTTCGGCAGCGAAGAAGCCTTCGTCACCGAGGTTCTCGAGACCATCGCGAAGCCCGTCATCGCGCAGCTCGCAGAGGAGCAGACGCCGTTCATCGGCCTGCTGTACGCCGGACTCATCCTGACCTCGCGCCGCGAGAATGACGCTGATCGCGGCATCCGTGTCATCGAATTCAATGCTCGCTTCGGTGACCCTGAGACCCAGGTCGTCCTGCCCCGCCTCACGTCGCCCCTGTCGTCACTCCTCTACGCAGCCGCGACCGGAACCCTTGCCCAGAGCGACCGTCCGACCTTTGCGGCAGCATCAGCCGTGACCGTCGTGCTGGCGAGCGAGAACTATCCGGGAACCCCCGTCACCGGACGTCCGATCAGCATGCTCCGCGATGCGGATGCCGTTCCCGGCGTTCATCTTGCCCACGCTGCAACCGCGCAGTCGGGCGACAAGCTCGTGTCGACAGGCGGCCGTGTACTCAGCGTTGTCGCGCTCGGCGACGACTTCGCCGAGGCTCGGGCCCGTGCCTACGACGTGATCGGCAACATCTCACTCGAGGGTTCCCAGTACCGGACCGACATCGCGGCCCGCGTCGCCGACTGACCCGCTGCTACCGGCCGGCAGTCGAGCGGCGAGCGGCGACGGCGCTGAGCCCGATGACCAGCCACAGGCCCCCGCCCCACCACACGGCGAGCACGAGGAGCCCGGCGTCGAAGACGGCAAGCCCCATGATCGCCACACCGAGCACGCCAACGGTGACGTCGATGAACCGCACCCGCAGTGCGAACAGCACGCTCACGCCGATCGCCAGGATCGTAACGATCCAGAACGGTGCGCCGGGGTCCAAAAACGTTCCGGTCAGGGCACCGCCGATGCCGAGAAGCGCGGGCGCGACCATCAGGAGCGCACCGACGATGCGCCACGAACGCCCAACCACAGGGGATGCTCCGCGACGGATCCACAGGGGCACGAGAACCGCGGTCCACATCAGGAGAGCAAGCGGGACGAAGAATCCGCCGATCGATAAACCAGCAACGATCGAGAAACCCGTCACAAGCACCGCGCCCAGCCACGAGACCGGCAAGCGGAGTGAACCGGAGAGAAGTGGGAGTAGCGCGAGGAGCGCAGGCACAAGCGGCAGCAAGGCAACCCCGAGGCCGTACTGCTCGAACAAGCCCGTCGCCGTTTGGAGAGTGGAGCCGGTGGAATCACTACTGACGCCGCCCTCTTCGGTGGCGTAGGACGGCAGGATGAAGGCAACGAACACAGCAGTGACGACGGCGAGAATGACCGCGGCTCTGTGCAGCATCCGTGAGGCACGATCGGCAGGATTGTCCTGCCTGGACGGATCGGCGCTGATCCCGAACTGCTCCCGTGCGTCTCGCGCGACGTCCTTCGGGCTACCGAGGGCCGCAAGCACTTCATCGGGTTCACGGCCGGCGTCGACCGCATCCGCGACGTGGGCTCGCACGTCGTCGATGATCGTTTCGCGGGATGCGTTAGGCACGCGCTGAAGCTCGGAGTTGAGAGCGCGCAGGTACCGCTGAATCGCGGGGTGTTCCTGGATCATGATTCCTCCTGCAATAGGGCGCCGACCTGCGGCACGATGGTGCGCCAGACGTCTGCGAACGCACGCAGTTGGTCATGGCCGCGAGCGGTGATTGTGTAGTAACGACGTGCGCGGCCGACATCCGGAGCGTTCCACCGTGTATCGACGGCACCTGAATCGCGGAGCCGTGCGAGCAGCGGATAGAGACTTCCCTCGCTCGCGGTCAGGCTCCGTCCGACGAGCTCATTCGCGAGCTCGAGTCCATACATCTCCCGGCGAGCGAGAAGCCCGAGCACGCAGAATTCGAGCACTCCCTTACGGATGTTGGTCGCGATCCGCTCCTCGTCTTCGTTCATGATCGAGACCATACCTTGTATAACAAGGCTTGTACAGCATGGGCTCCGATCGGGTGCGTAAGTGCAATCTCGCCGGCGCCCTCGCCGGCGACCGCACACGCGATAATGGAGGGGTGAGCACATCGACGAACCTGCCCGGCTGGACCCACCTCTACTCGGGCAAAGTCCGTGACCTCTACGAGCGCCCGGACGACTCCGATGCCCTTCTCGTCGTCGCGAGCGACCGGGTCAGCGCGTTCGACCACGTGCTCTCCCCCGGCATCCCCGGAAAGGGCGAACTGCTCACCGCGCTCAGCCTCTGGTGGTTCGACCGCCTCGACGTACCCAACCACCTCCTCGCCGAGAAGATGCTTGGTGACGACGACACCATGCCCGGCCTCATCCCGGCGGAGGTGGCCGGCCGCGCGATGCTCGTGAAGAAGCTCGAGATGTTCCCGGTCGAGTGCGTCGTGCGCGGCTACCTCACCGGCTCCGGCTGGAAGGAATACGTCGCTTCCCGGAGCGTCTGCGGCATCCCGCTCCCGGACGGCCTCCAGAACGGCGACCGTCTGCCCGAACCCCTCTACACCCCGGCATACAAGGCTCCGATGGGCGAGCACGACGAGAACATCTCGTTCGAGCAGAGCATCGAACTTGTCGGCGAAGCGGATGCCACGGCGCTGCGCGACACGTCCCTCGCGATCTACGCACAGGCATCCGCCATTGCCGAGGAACGGGGGGTGATCCTCGCAGACACCAAGTTCGAATTCGGTCGCGACCCGGTCAACGGCGTCCTGACCCTTGGCGACGAGGTGCTGACCTCGGACTCGTCGCGGTACTGGGACGCAGACATCTACGCGACAGCGGGAACCGCCGAGGACCGCATGGCGAGCTTCGACAAGCAGATCGTGCGCGACTGGCTCGCCGCGAACTGGGACCAGGTCCAGGACCCGCCCGAACTGCCGAACGAGATAGTCGAAGAAACGACGGCGCGCTACCGCGAATTACTGGAGCGACTGACGGCGTAAGGTTTCGAGAGATGTCTGAACTCTCTCCAAACGAAGCAAGCGCCAACCGCGTCAAGTGGGAAAGCTTCTGGGTCTGCGCCGGTGTGGCGAGCCTCACGATCCTCGACCTGTCCAAGGTCAACGTCGGACTGCCGTCGATCGAGGAGTCCCTCGGCGGCGGTGCCACCGAGTTGCAGCTCATCGTCGCGGGCTACGCGCTCGCGTTCGGCCTCGCTCTCGTTCCCGCCGGCCGACTGGGTGACATCCGTTCACGACGCAACATGTTCCTCATCGGCCTGACCTCGTTCATGCTCGCGAGCCTGCTGTGCGCGATCGCCCCCACCATCGAGGTCCTCGTGATCGGCCGGATCCTGCAGGGTGTTGCCGCGGGTATTCAGATGCCTCAGGTCCTCGGCCTCATCCAACAGTTGTTCCAGGGCAGGGAGCGCGGCAAGGCGTTCGGGCTTTTCGGCGCGACGATCGGGCTGTCAACGGCCTTCGGGCCAACGATCGGCGGTCTGCTCATCGCGGTCGGCGGACTGGAGAACGGCTGGCGGCTCCTGTTCTGGATGAACATCCCGCTGGGGCTCATCGCCATCTGGTTCGCCTGGCGACTCCTGCCGCGCCAGCAGGTGCACGACGCGGACGTGAAGAGTCTCGACGTCACCGGCATCCTTCTCCTCGGTGCCGCGACCTTCAGCCTCATGCTGCCGTTCGTGCTGACCACGGGAGGGCCCGATGACGATCCGAACCGCTGGTTCTGGCTGATCGGCTTCGTCGTCGCAGCGGCCACTTTCGTCTGGTGGGAACGCCGGTACCTGCGCATCGGGAAGTCACCCGTCGTGCACTTCGGGCTGCTGCGTCTCTCGTCGTACCGGAACGGCATCCTCATCGCCACCGCTTACTTCGCAGCGATCCCGGCGATGTTCCTCATCGTCACGCTGTTCCTTCAGCAGGGGCTCGGGCTCGAAGCGGTGTTCGCCGGCATGGTCTCCATCCCGTTCGCGCTCGCCTCCGCCGTCACGTCCTGGCTGGGTGGGCGCATGGTGAACACCTACGGCCGCCCCATCGTCGTCCTCGGTGTTGCGCTCGCCGGAATCGGTATCGGCGCCACCCTCCCCATCGCGGCTTTCGCCTCCGAAGAGTGGACGCCGTGGCTCATGGCCGCCGTACTCACCGTCGCGGGTGCCGGTGGCGGATTCGTCATCTCGCCGAACCAGACCCTCACCCTTCAGGATGTCCCGGTCACCCAGGGCGGCGTCGCCGGCTCCGTTGCGCAAGTCGGCCAGCGGGTCGGAACCGCGATCGGTGTCGCGGTCGCGTCGAGCACGTTCTTCGCAACGCTCTACGCCGAGCAGGGACTCGCCAACCCTGTGACGATCTACCGGGATGCCTACGGGCGCGGGACCGCGATCATCGTCGCCCTGCTGGCGCTCGCGTTGATCCTCAGCCTGCTCGACGTGCGTAAACGCGCCGCGGCTTCGGCCTGACCTTGCCTTGCCGAACGAATCGCCACTCGTCGTTGTCCGCCGCGAGTACTCCCACCCGGACACACGGGAACTGATCCGTCGGCTTCAGGAGTTGTACACCCGGATCTATGGTGGTCCGGATGGCAGCCCGATCCACGAAGCCGAGTTCGTGCCGCCTCGCGGGGCCATCGCTATCGGATACGTCGACGGCGAAGCGGTGGCCATGGGCGCGTGGAGGCGGGTCGGCGAGGGACGGGGCGAGTTGAAGCGCATGTTCGTCGACGACCGACATCGGGGAACAGGCCACTCCCGCACCCTGCTCCACTGGCTCGAGGACTCGGCGCTCGAGCACGGAGTCTCGTCCATGATCCTTGAAACCAACGAGAACCATCCGGAAGCGATCGCCCTGTACCGCTCAGCCGGCTATGCCGACATCCCGAACTACGGCCACTACGCCAACAACCTGAAAACGGTGTCGCTCGGCCGGGAGCTTCGGTAACAACGCCGGGGCTTGCTAAATGTTGTTGCTACAACTATTGTAGATGACATCATGAACACGACACCGACCGCAGACAAGCTCGCCGCCGACACCGCGATGGGACCCGTGACCCTCCTCGTGGCCGACCTCGACGCGATGACGACCTACTACACGGATGCCGTCACCCTGCGTCCCCTCTCGTCGACCGGAAACACCGTGACGCTCGGTCGCGGCGGCGTACCGGCCGTGATCCTGGAACACGCCCCCGAGCTCAAGCACGCCGCTCCCGGCTCTGCGGGCCTGTTCCACACCGCGATCGTTTTCGAGACCCAGGCAGCACTCGCTGCCGCGCTGTACTCGGTCGCCCGCAAGTCACCAGGAACCTTCACCGGCAGCGCCGACCATCTCGTCAGCCAGGCGTTCTACTTCACCGACCCCGAGGGCAACGGTGTCGAACTGTACTGGGACCGCGACCGCACCGAATGGAGCTGGGTCCACGGCCAGGTCGAGATGGCCACGCTGTACCTCGACCCCAACGAGTACCTGTCCGAGCACCTCACCGAGCAGGGGCAGACCGTCCCCGGCGATGAATCCGTCTTCGGCAGCGCCCGCATCGGGCACGTCCACCTCTCCGTCGGCGACGTCGCATCCGCCCGGTCCTTCTACGTCGACACGCTGGGCTTCGACGCCACGGCGTCACTCGGCAACCAGGCCCTCTTCGTCTCCGCCGGCGGCTACCACCACCACATGGCGATGAACGTCTGGAACTCGCGCGGCGCAGGCCCTCGCATGCCGGCGCTCGGACTCGGCCGCATCGACATCCAGGTTGGCGAGACGGATGCCGTCGGCGAACTCGCCGAGCGGCTCACGCATCACAGAATCCAGACCCGCGATGACGGGCGCACGCTGAGCTTCGACGACCCGTGGTCGAACCTCATCCGCGTGACCGTCTAGACCGGCCAGCCTTCCATTACACCCGCGGGTCGATCCCGACCCGCGGGTGCGGACCGGACGCCGCGCACTCGAGGGCGTCGTCGAGCAGCGCGAGCGGGAAGGTCTCCCCGACGAGATCCGCAAATGGATGACTGTGCCAGGCATCGCTGAGATAGTCGATCGCCTGCTGCAGGTTCCTGCCCGAGTAGTTGTGCACGCCACGCACCGTCAACGCGTTCCGCACGAGCACCTCCGGATCGAGGGTGACCTCGGCTCCGGGAGACACACTCCCGACGAGCACGACGATCCCGCCGATTCCTACTGCCCGAAGGGCGGAGCGGAACGCCGCGGGCGACCCGGACGTCTCCAGAACGACGAGCGGTTCCGCGGCACCGGCAGCGGCGGATGCCGCGAGCACTCCCCCGAGCCCGGTGACCGCGAGGTAGCCGACCCCCGGGTCCGCGACCGCAGCCGCCCCGAAGTCGAAGGCAGCGCTCCTGCGCGCGGCAACCGGGTCCGACACGATCACGTGCGCACCGGCATCCGTCGCCATCGCGGTCGCAGTGAGCCCGGACATCCCGGCGCCGAGAACGAGCACGGTAGCGCCGCGAAGAGGAGCGTGAGCGGATGCCGCCTCGAGCGCGGCAGCCACGGTGGCGGTCGCACACGACGCCGGCGCTGCGACACGGGCGGGCATGCTCTCACCGACGAGCACAACGGCGGATCCGGCACGCACCTGGACGTGGCTGGCGAAACCCCCGCTCAATTCCCACCCACGGTGCACACGGTCGTGGCCGTATCTGGCAAGTGTGCGGCACTTCTGCGTCAGGCCGCGCGAGCACCGATCGCAGTTTCCGCAGCTGACCGTGACCGACCAGGCCACGCGCATCCCCGCGACAATCGGCGTTCCCGTCCAGGTGACGGCACCCTCCCCGACCGCGACGACCCTGCCGACCTGCTCGTGCCCGAGAATCACGGGCGCCGGCCCTTCCCTCTGGCCGAGCACGGTGTGGACGTCTGAGCGGCAGATGGTCGCAAGTTCCACCTCCACCAGCAGCTCGCCTGGACCGAGCGCCACCCCGGGAACGGCGAGCGCCTCGTGCGGCGAACCTTTGCCCTGCCACACCATCGCGAACGGTGACGGGCGAACGAGAACGTCGCGCCCCACCTCAGAAATCAGTTGCCGCGTCATTGCGATCTCCCCCCTTGTTGCACATCACGCTAGACAGCCCGGCCCAACGGCACCTCATCATCGGGTAAAGCGCCGGTGAATCAAACGAGACGTCTCGGCGTCAACCGGCCCTGCCAGACGGACCGGGGTTGATACTGTCGAACCCCACGAGATGAAGGGGAACCCGTGCCACTCGATCCGTACTTCCGCGACATGTACCTGGCCCGGCGGCGCGACATGATCGCCGAGGCACGAGGCGTCGTCACCGGATTCCTGGCGGCTGCTGCCGCGCGACTGGCCCCCTGGCGGCGAGGTGCCTCCAGGCGTGCGCTCGTCGAATCGCCGTCGCGAACCGTCGGAACCACAGCGGCGGGGACAGCGGTCGCCGGCGCGGAAGCATCCCGGGCACCCGCCGGCAGTGGGCCGAAGCCCCCGCTCTCGCCCGAAGAGAAAGCGAAGCGCAAGACTCCCGGGTGGAAGAGACGCAACGCGAAGAAATGGGATACCAAGCTCTACGGCCGCGTCGGCCTCACCCCACCAGACGTCGACATGACGGATGCAACGGTGGACGTACGCGGTTACCCCGCGGTCCGGGTGCGGGTCTACCGCCCGCTCGGCAGCGGGAATGAACGTTTGCCCGCTGTGCTGGCATTCTTCGGCGGGTCATTCCAGCTCGGAGGGGTCGACTACACCAGCGTCGACGCGACGTTCCGGATGCGCACCGCCGACGCCAATGTCGTCCACGTCGCTGTCGACTACGCGCTGGCCCCCGAACACCGGTACCCGACCCAGATCGAGCAGGGTCATGCCGCTCTTGACTGGTTGTTCCGCTCGAGCGACGAGCTCGGCATCGATGCGGAACGAATCGGGATCAACGGCACGTCGTCCGGAGGCAACATCGCGGCGGCGGTGACGCTGCTCAACCGGGATCGTGCGAACCACCCCCTGCGGCTCCAGATCCTCGAAGTGCCGGTCACCGACCTCACTGGCCGGAGCATCGACCTCACCCCGATCCGCGAGATGCGCATCCCCGTGATCCTCGCCCGTCGCGAACTGGTTCAGGTCGCCAACGCGTACCTCGGTGACCGGTCGCGCGCCCGGCAGCCGTATGCCTCGCCGCTTCGGGCGTCGTCGCACGCCGGCTTGCCGCCCGCTGTGATTCTCACCTCGGAATATGACGCGCTCCGCAAGGATGGTGAAGCCTACGCGGTCGCCCTCCGCTCGAGCGGAGTCGAGGCAAGCGCCGTCCGTTACGCGGGCGCAACACACGAGGCAGCGATGTACACGAAGGTCGTGCCGCTCGCCCGCCGTTGGCACGCTGACGTCGTCACCGCCCTGCGCACGCTGCACGGCTAAGCGGTTCAGGCGGGTCGGATGTAGCCGCGTTCGCGAGCGGATGCCACGGCAGCGGTTCGCGACGAGACCTGCAGTTTCGTGAAGATGTGCACGAGGTGACTCTTCACCGTCGCCTCGGACAGGAACAGGGTGCGGGCGATATCGCGATTGGAGCGTCCATCGGCAACGAGGCCGAGCACTTCCGCCTCCCGGCTGGTCAGCGCTTCGTTCGCCGAGTTCTGCCGCGCTTCGAGCCGGCCGGCGACGGCGGGGGCGAGCGCGCTCTCGCCGCTGGCGGCGGACCGCACGGCTGCAATGAGTTCGACGGGAGGCGCGTCCTTCAGCAGATAGCCGGACGCGCCGGCCTCGACCGCCCCGAGGATGTCGGCATCCGTGTCGTAATTCGTGAGCACGAGGACGTGCGGCGCTCCCGGCGCTTCGCGGATGCGGCGGGTCGCCTCTGCGCCCTGCATGCCCCCGCCGAACTGCAGGTCCATCAGGACAATGTCGACGCCCGTCCTGCTTTGCTCGACGGCGTTCTCGCCTGTCGCTGCTTCCCCGACGACGTGGAGGTCGGGTTCGGTGGCGAACAGGGCTCGAAGACCGGCACGCACCACGGGATGGTCGTCCGCGATCAGCAACCGGATCATGCGCGAACTCCCGGCAGGGACGAAGAAACCGGGGCGGTCTCACGGACCGGGACGGTCACAGCGATGGCGGTGCCCTCGCCGGGGACGGATTCGACGCTGAGAACCCCGCCGAGCGAGTCGACGCGCTGGCGGATGGCGCGTAGACCGAACGAATCATCGGTGTCGCCGACGGGAGCAGCGCCCGGATCGAACCCGATGCCGTCGTCCACGATGTCGAGCGACACACTGTCGGACTGGTAGGTCAGGGTGATGTCCGCCCTGGTCGCTCGCGCGTGCCGTACGACGTTGGCGATCGCGCCCTGAGCGATCCGCAGAAGTGTGGCGTTGACGTTCATCGGCAGCGGCGCAGGAGCACCCTCGAGCTGGAAGTTCACCGCGGCGGGTGTTCCGGATGCACGCAGGGTGTCAGTGGCGGAGCCGGCGAGCCGCGCCAGAGCCCCGGGCAACGTGCGATCGTCGAGCGCGGGCGGGGTGAGTTCCCGGATGATCCTTCGGGTGTCGACGAGAGACTCAGCGGCCGTCTGACGGGCGAGCTGCAGTTGCTCGAGCCCCGGCCGATCGCCGTCGAGCCGTTCGGCGGCGTGGAGGAGGAGCTGGATGCTCGACAACCCCTGGGCAACGGTGTCGTGGATCTCGCGGGCAAGTCGCTCACGTTCAGCGAGCACCCCCGCGGCTCGCTCGGCGGCGGCCAGTTCGCCGCGGGTGTCGACGAGTTCCGTGATGAGCTGCTGGCGTTCCTCCGCCTCACGGTACAGCGAGCGGTACCCGAACCCGATGGCAACGGCGACACCCGCCCCGATCATCGGGCCGATCACGCCGCCGATCACGAACTCCGAATGGAGACCGATCGCGACGATCGACAGGGCGGTCGATACGGCAACGGCGCCAAGAGCCACCCGGGAAGGAAGTAACTGCAGATAGAGGAAGAAGAGCGGGAAGACGATGAATGCGGCATCCGGAGTCAGCCACATCAGGCAGACCCAGAGCCCGCTCAGCGCCCCGACCCAGAGCCAGGGAATCCACCGCGCCGAGCGGATGGTGGCCGGCCGCAGGTGGGCGAGGAGGGAACCACCGAGGTACACGGCGAGAAGCGTCGCGGCGAGGGCGTGGATCTGGGCGCTGTTCGGCGCATCGGTGAGAACGGAGCGCACGAGAACCACCGCGATGAGTGCGATCAGCAGCGAGTGCAGCGACCAGCGCAGGCCCGCGAAAACGGGAGTGAGGGCGGAGTGGTTCATGGTCTCCCTTTCTCCGAGAGCTTACGTGTGGGAGCGTCAGACGGCATCCATCGATAGTTCGAGGTGCCGGTAGGATGAGAAAACCCCCTACCTCGAACACCCGGGAGTCACGCCGTGCCCACAATTCTCGTCGAAGTCATGCCCAAGGCTGAACTGCTGGACCCGCAGGGTAAGGCCGTTTCAGGTGCACTGACCCGGCTCGGCAAGTCCGAATTCACCGACGTGCGGATCGGCAAGCGCTTCGAACTCACCGTAGACGGCCCGATCACGGATGCCGTTCGGAACGATGTGCAGAAGATCGCCGATGAGATCCTGTCGAACTCGGTCATCGAAGACGTCGTGGCGATCACGTATCCGGAGGCCGAGTAGTCATGCGCATCGGCGTCATCACTTTTCCGGGCTCGCTCGACGAGCGTGACGCCCAGCGGGCGATCCGCATCGCCGGTGCCGAACCCGTCGCTCTCTGGCACGGCGAGCACGACCTGCACGGCGTCGACGCCCTCGTTCTTCCCGGTGGATTCAGCTACGGCGATTACCTGCGTGCCGGTGCGATCGCATCCGTGTCCCCGATCATGGCGGAGGTCATCGACGCCGCCAACAAGGGGATGCCCGTGCTCGGCATCTGCAACGGATTCCAGATGCTCACCGAGGCACACCTGCTGCCCGGCGGGCTCATCCGCAACGAGAGCGGCCACTTCGTCCGTCGCGACCAGAAACTGCGGGTCGAAAACGCCGACACAGCGTGGACGGCCAACTTCACCGCGAACGACGAAATCGTCATCCCGCTGAAGAACGGCGAGGGCGGCTTCATCGCGTCCGAAGACGAACTCGACCGGCTCGAGGGCGAGGGCCACGTCGTCTTCCGCTATCTCGAGAAGAACCCCAACGGTTCACTCCGCGACATCGCCGGCATCACCAACGACCGCGGTAACGTCGTCGGGCTCATGCCTCACCCCGAGCACGCCGTCGAACCCGGTTTCGGCCCGGACACCACGGATGCCATGCGTTCGGGAGTCGACGGACTCACGCTGTTCACGAGCGCGATCGCTCAGCTCCAGGCGGTCTAGAGCGCCTCACGCAGACACCGCAAAGGGCTCCCTGCCCGCGACTTCCGTCGTGGCAGGGAGCCCTTCTCGCGTTGTCGTGACCTACGTCACGTCACGCTTCCACGACACGAAGTAGCCGAGCACGGTGAGCACGAGCGCGAGGGTACCGAGCAGAAGGCCGCCCTGCCACCACTCGAGCGGGTCCGGACCTCCGGCTGCCATGCCGGCGTTGAAGAGGCTGGGCGCGCCGACCAGTGCGTCGCTCGCTGCGCCGGGCAGGAAGCGGCCGAGGGACGCAGCCCAATCGGCGAACATGACGACCGCCCGAAGGGTTGGCTCGACGAACTGCGTGAACGCGAGGATCACAACGATCGCCGCGACCTGGTTCGGGATGAGCGCCCCGAGACCGACTCCGATGATCGCCCATAGAGCGAGGGCGAGCACTCCCCTCCCGATCATCGCCCAGGTATCACTGTCGCCGAGCTGCGTGTCGAGGTCGAAGAGCGCGAGCGCTCCCGCTCCGAGACCCACCGATGCGATGACCCCGATCAATCCATAGAAGAGCCCGAAGAGGAAGAGCGCGAGAGACTTCGCGCCCAGCACGATGCCGCGCTTGGGTGTCGCAAGGAACGTCGGCGTCAGCAGCTGGTGCCGGTATTCGGTCGTGACGGCCAGGGCGCCGAGCAAAACAGGGAAAACGTAGCCGAACGTGCTGACCGATCCGTAGAGCATCGGAGCGAGGAACTCCGTCGGAGGCGCCTCATCCCCCATGCCGGATCCTTCCGACGTGGTGAAGAACCCGAACAGCGCCCCGATCCCTCCGGAGACAGCACCGATGTAGAGGAACAGGATGATGGCGAGAATCCACCAGGTCCTGGTGGTGAGAAGCTTGGCGATCTCGGCACGGAAGGCCGCGAAGAACATGCTCACAGCGATCCCCCCTCTCCGACCAGCGCGAGGAACGAGTCCTCGAGTCCCGACTTCTGTCGGTGCAGCGAACTCACCTCCACTCCTGCCATGAAAGCGATATGGCCGACCTGCCCCGGTTCGAGACCGGAGACGAGGATTCCGGCACGCGCGACCTCGAAGGTGGCGGATGCCGCGGCGAGCGCCGCCATCAGGGCCTCCCGGTTCGGAGAATCAACGATCACCCGGGTGGCGGCTCCTTCGATCTCGAGGCTCGACAGCGGACCACGGTGAACGAGTTCACCGCGGGCGATGATGACGACCTCATCGACGCTCTGCTGCACTTCGCTCAGCAGGTGCGACGAGATGAGCACGGTGCGCCCCTCGTTGGCGAGTTGCCGGAGGAACCCACGGATCCACTTGATACCTTCGGGGTCCAGACCGTTGATCGGCTCATCGAGCACGAGCACGCCCGGGTCGCCGAGGAGGGCGAAAGCAAGACCGAGTCGCTGGCGCATACCGAGTGAGTAGCCGCCGACCCGACGTTTGCCGTGTTCGCTGAGTCCCACGGTGTCGAGCACCACGTGAACGCGCTTCGGATCGATCCGCGCCGCCTTCGCGTACACGGCGAGGTGATCGTGCGCTGTCCGGCCGGGGTGGAAGCTCGCGGCTTCGAGGGCGGAACCAACCGACCCGAGCGGTGACGGCAGGTCCTTGTAGCGCACACCACCGATGGTTGCCGAGCCGGCCGACGGCGCGACGAGACCGAGCAGCATCCGGAGTGTTGTCGTCTTCCCGGCGCCGTTCGGGCCGAGGAAGCCGGTGACGCGGCCCGGTTCAACCGTGAAGCTGAGGTCGTTGACCGCGGCGACCTGGCCGAACCGTTTCGTGATTCCGGCGAATTCTATGGGGACTCCCGTTGGCATTCTGCTCCTGAAGTAGATGGGCGGGGGTGCGCTTCTACCTTGGCAGGGTTCTTCGCTCCCGAACATCCCCCGCGCGGCGGAGATGACGGCGGATGCCGCCAGCTCCGTCTTTCGGACGACGCGACGCCCGCTGCGGCCCTGCGAGAATGGAGTCATCCCGACTGCCGCGCCCCGTGGCATCCGCTCTGCCCCACCTCCCTGGAGTTTCTTCCGTGTCTCCCCGCCTCTTCTTCCGCACGCTCGCGATCGCTGAGGCGGTGACCTGGACGCTCCTCATTCTCGGGCTGCTGATGAAGTACGTCTGGCAGCTCGGTGAGCTGGGCGACCTGGGTGTGCGAATCGGCGGAACGATCCACGGGTTCGTCTTCCTCGCCTACGGCATGACCGCCGTCCTTGTCGGCCTCAACCAGCGCTGGAAGATCCCGACCATCGCGCTGGGCGTCGTCACAGCGGTCGTACCGTACGCGACGATCCCGTTCGATCTGTGGGCAGACCGCACCGGACGGCTCGACGGTTCCTGGCGCAGGGTCGAGACCGACGACCCGCGCGACAAGACCTGGGTCGATCGTCTTCTGCGCTGGTTCCTCACCCACCCGGTGCTGCTCGCCGTGATCTTCGTCGTCGCACTCGTCGCCATCTTCGCGACGCTTCTCGTGATCGGCCCTCCCGGCGGCGACCACTGAGAAAGAGGGCTGCCAGACGGCATCCGTTCGCCCGGATAGAATCGAGGCATCCGGCATCCCTCGATCTAGGAGCCCTTTCCCCGTGAGCATCCCCGCAACTTCGGTCGCCGACACCGTCTCCAACGCCATCGCCACTCCTGAAAAGGAGCAGCCGTACGCGGCACTCGGGCTCAAGCCCGACGAGTACGAGAAGATCAAGGAGATCCTCGGCCGCCGCCCCACGTCTGGTGAGCTCGCGATGTACTCCGTGATGTGGAGCGAGCACTGCTCATACAAGTCGAGCAAGATCTACCTCAGGCAGTTCGGCCAGAAGGTCACCCCCGCCATGAAGAAGAACCTCATGGTCGGTATGGGCGAGAACGCCGGCGTCGTCGACATCGGCGAGGGCTGGGCCGTCACCTTCAAGGTGGAGAGCCACAACCACCCGAGCTACATCGAGCCGTTCCAGGGTGCTGCGACCGGAGTCGGCGGAATCGTCCGCGACATCATCTCGATGGGCGCACGCCCGGTCGCGGTCATGGATCAGCTTCGGTTCGGAGCGATCGACGACCCGGATACCGCGCGCGTCGTGCACGGTGTCACGAGCGGCATCTCGTTCTACGGCAACTGCCTCGGGCTGCCGAACATCGGTGGAGAGACCTACTTCGACAAGGTCTACCAGGGCAACCCGCTCGTCAACGCCCTCTCGGTCGGCGTGCTCCGCCACGAAGACCTGCACCTCGCCAACGCGTCCGGGATCGGCAACAAGATCGTTTTGTTCGGTGCGCGCACCGGTGGCGACGGCATCGGCGGAGCGTCAATCCTCGCCTCCGACTCGTTCGACGCCGCCGGTCCGACCAAGCGCCCCGCCGTTCAGGTCGGCGACCCGTTCGCCGAGAAGGTCCTCATCGAGTGCTGCCTCGAGCTGTACAAGGAGAAGCTCGTCGAGGGCATCCAGGACCTCGGTGCAGCGGGCATCTCCTGTGCCACGAGCGAACTCGCCGCGAACGGCGACGGCGGCATGTTCATCGAGCTCTCGCACACGCTGCTGCGCGACCCGTCGCTCACTCCGGAGGAGATCCTCATGTCGGAGTCGCAGGAGCGCATGATGGCCGTCGTCGAACCCGACAAGCTCGAGGGCTTCCTCGCGATCACCGCCAAGTGGGACGTCGAAACCTCCGTCCTCGGTGAAGTGACCGACACGGGTCGCCTCATCATCAACTGGCACGGTGATGAGATCGTGAATGTGGATCCATCGACGGTCGCGGTCGACGGCCCCGTCTACGAGCGCCCGGTCGCGTACCCGACCTGGCTCGACGCGCTGCAGGCCGACACGGCATCCGCTCTCGAACGACCGACGGATACCCAGGAGCTCCGTTCGCAGTTCCTCTCGCTGCTCGGCTCGGCGAACCTCGCCGACAAGAGCTGGATCACCGACCAGTACGACTACTACGTCATGGGCAACACCGCGCTGGCGTTCCCCGATGACGCAGGGATGATCCGCGTCGACGAGGAGTCGGGGCTCGGCTTCTCGATCGCGACCGACGCGAACGGCCGCTACTGCCAGCTCGACCCGTCACAGGGCGCGAAGCTCGCTCTCGCCGAGGCGTACCGCAACGTGGCCTGCACCGGCGCCGTTCCTGCGGCGGTCACGGACTGCCTCAACTTCGGATCCCCAGAGAACCCCGAAGTGATGTGGCAGTTCTCGCAGGCCGTCGAGGGTCTCTCCGACGCGTGCCTCGAACTCGAAGTTCCCGTCACCGGCGGAAACGTCTCGTTCTACAACCAGACCGGCGACACCCCGATCTTCCCGACGCCCGTCGTCGGTGTGCTCGGCGTGATCGACGACGTCGCCCGCCGGATCCCGAGCGGATGGCAGGATGACGGAGACAACATCTACCTGCTCGGCGTCACGAGCGAAGAGCTCTCCGGATCGGCGTGGGCTGGCACGATCCACGACCACCTCGGCGGGCTCCCGCCGGCCGTCGACTTCGACCGCGAAAAGGACCTTGCGGCTCTGCTGCACGCCGGCTCCCAGTCCTCGATCATCGCGTCAGCGCACGATCTCTCCGACGGTGGCCTCGCACAGGCCCTCGCCGAAAGCGTTCTGCGTTTCGGCGTCGGCGCGCGGGTGTGGCTCGGCGACATCCTCGAGCGTGACGGCGTCGACGTCGCCACGGCGCTGTTCTCGGAGTCGACCGGCCGCGTGCTCGTGTCCGTGCCGCGCGAGGACGACGTCAAGTTCCGAGGGCTGTGCGAGGGGCGCAACTACCCCGTTCTCCGCATGGGCGTGACCGACAAGGCGTCGAACTCGCTCGAGATCCAGGACCTCTTCACCGCGACGATCGACGAGCTGCGCGCGACCCACACGGCGACGCTCCCGGCCGCGTTCGGATAGTCGGTTGACGACCGGCGGATGCCATGGCATCCGCCTGTCGTCGTTGCTCGGTCGCTTATGGTCGGTTCCCGCGCCGCCGTTCGACCATTGTCGACCGAGCAGGGTGACTGACCAGCCAAAACCGACCGAGCAGCGCACCCGGGCGGTACCCGGGCGGCCGATACGATGAAGTTTTCACAGTGAAGGGCCCGCATGACGATCACCGCAGCCGCAGACGGCTCCGCCCTCGGCAACCCAGGGCCGGCCGGCTGGGCCTGGTACGTCGACGACCTGCACTGGGCGGCCGGCGGCTGGAAGCACGCCACCAACAACCAGGGTGAGCTCAAGGCGGTGCTTGAACTCTTCCGTGCGACAGCGCATCTCGACGACGACCTGCTCGTACTGTGCGACAGCCAGTACGTGATCAACACCGTCACCAAGTGGATGCATGGCTGGAAGGCGAAGGGCTGGCGCAAGGGTGACGGCAAGCCCGTCATGAACCTCGAGCTCGTCAAAGAGCTCGACGAGGCGATGGCCGGTCGCCGCTACAGGTTCGAGTGGGTGCGCGGCCACGCCGGGCACCCGATGAACGAAGCCGCCGATGCCCGCGCCCGCGCTGTCTCCGAAGCGTTCCAGGCCGGTCGCCCGATTCCGCACGGGCCCGGCTGGCCGCGCGAGGGCGACGAGAAGGATGCCGCACCGCCCGCCACACGCGCAACCGAGCCCGTCGTCGATGAGGCAGTTCCTGCCGACGACGACATCGACGCCGAGGCTCCCGCACTGTTCTCGCTCGACGACCCTGACCTCCACGAGGTCACCCTGTGGCTCACCGACGATGAGCATGTGCGGTTGCACGAGCGCGCGCGTCAGGCCGGGATCAGCGCCGAGGAACTCCTCCGCACCCTGATCTGAGCGCTCAGCTGATCGGTTCGGTCAGCGCGTGCACGAGCGCCGGCAGTGCCGCGCGCGCGAGCGGAGGGGCGGAGACGGAGTCGCCGTCGTCTCCCTCGAGGATCGCGGCCTGCATGGCCGATTCATAGAGGTTGACGATGATGCCGATGGCTTCGATCGGCTCGATCGTGAACCGCAGGCCGACGGAGCCGACGGCCGCATCGATCTGCTCGGTCAGCTGCTCGAGGAAGTTCCGCTGGTAGGCGACATAACTCGCGGCGACCTGCGCGTTCCTCATGGCGAGCAGTTTGAACTCCGACTGCACGATGCACCAGCGGCGGTCGTCCGACTGCAGCTCGAGGAACCGGGTGACGAGTTCGCCGAGGCTGCGCTCGGTCAGAGCTGCCTCTCCCACCTGGGGGAGGATGACGTCGACGCCCTCCTGCAGTCGCTCGAACCGGATGCGGTTCTCCCGTTCAGCGAGCGCGAAGAACAGCTCCTCCTTCGTGGCGAAGTTGGAGTAGAACGCGCCCCGGGTGAACCCGGCGCGCTCACTGATCATCTCGACGGATGCCGCGTGGACACCCGTCTCTGCGAACACCTCATACGCGGCGTCGATAAGTCGATCCCGCGTCTTTCGACGCCGGGCGCTTTCGACCTGGGCGGTCTCAGCGGTCTCAATCTCCGGGGGCATCCTGACACCTTACTGGGAACATTTTGCGATACATCAGTGTATCGGATACATTCGTGAAGCGGATACAACGGTGTATTTCCCGAACGCAAAACGCCTCTCCATCCCTCATTTTCAGGAGCCCCTGTGTCCTCTCTGCTGTATTCACTTGGACGATGGGCGTTCCGCGCTCGCGGAATCGTCGTGGGTGCCTGGATCCTCATCCTCGCGCTCATCGGCGGCGGCGCCCTCCTCTTCAACCAGGGCCTCGACAACGCGATCTCCATCCCCGGCACCGAATCCCAGGCAGCGCTCGACTCGCTCTCGACGACGTTCCCCCAGGTGAGCGGGGCGAGCGCCCAGGTGATCGTCGTCGCAGCGGACGGTGACACCGTGACGGACCTCGAGTCGCAGATCGAGGCATCCGTCGACGCCCTCTCCGACCTCGACCAGGTTGCCGGCGCCGTCTCACCGTTCGACGAGAACGTTTCTGGCGCGGTCAACGAGGACGAGACCGCCGGGCTCATCAGCATCCAGCTCGATGGTGAGACCGCCGACATCACCGCGGATACCAAGGACGCGCTGCGCGCCGAGATCGATGACCTCAAGGAAGCCCTCCCGGATGGAGCGGTCGCTGAGCTCGGCGGCCAGCTGTTCAGCAACAACCTGCCGACCCTCTCCATCGTGGAACTCGTCGGTGTCGCCGTCGCGCTCGTGGTGCTCATTCTCACCTTCGGCTCGTTCCTCGCAGCCGGGATGCCGCTTCTCACCGCCCTGCTCGGTGTCGGCATTTCAATGGCCCTGATCTTCCTCGCGACGGCGTTCAGTTCGATCAACTCGACGACTCCCATGCTCGCGCTCATGCTCGGACTGGCGGTCGGGATCGACTATGCCCTCTTCATCATCGCGAGACACCAGGAACAGCTCCGAGGAGACATGTCTGCCGAGGAATCGGCGGCGCGCTCCACCGCGACGGCCGGTTCCGCCGTCATCTTCGCCGGCCTGACCGTCATCATCGCGCTGCTCGGCCTCGGCGTCGCCGGCATCCCGTTCCTCACCACCATGGGTGTCGCCGCCGCGGCAGGAGTCGCCGTCGCCGTGCTCGTCTCGATCACACTCATCCCCGCACTGCTCGGCTTCGCGGGCGACCGGCTGCGCCCCAAGCCGAAGAAACCGTCGCGCCGGAAGCGCAAGGCCCACGCCGCAGCCGCGGCGTCGGCCGAAGCACCCGTCGCCGCCCCGAAGGCCGAGCACCGCCCGAACCGGTTCTTCACCGGCTGGGTTCGCGCCGTCACCCGGTTCCCCATCGTCACGATCCTCGCCGTCATCGCCGTCCTCGGCATGGCAGCCCTCCCCGCTCTCGGGTTGCGTCTCGCGCTGCCGGATGCCGGTGGGTTGCCTGCGGACGATCCCGCCCGCGTCACCTATGACCTCGTCTCGGACAACTTCGGTGAGGGATTCAACGGACCCCTCATCGTCACCGGTTCCATCGTCACTTCGACCGACCCGCTCGGCCTCATGGACGACCTCAAGAACGAGATCGAGGACCTCGACGGGGTCGTCGCCGTCCCCCTCGCAACACCGAACGAGACCGCGGACACCGGAATCATCCAGGTGATCACCGACGGCGCCCCTGACTCCGAGGAGACCAAGGCCGTTGTCGCCGAGATCCGCGAGATGCACGACTACTTCCTCGAGGAGTACGACGTCGACCTCTCCGTCACCGGGTTCACCGCCGTCGGCATCGATGTCTCGGACAAGCTCGGAAACGCACTGCTGCCGTTCGGTCTCATCGTCGTCGGACTCTCGCTGATCCTGCTCACCATGGTGTTCCGGTCGATCTGGGTGCCGATCAAGGCGACCCTCGGCTACCTGCTCAGCGTCGCCGCATCGTTCGGCATCGTCGCGCTGGTCTTCGAATACGGCTGGTTCGCAGACGCGCTCCACGTCTCCCAGGGGCCGGTGATCAGCTTCATGCCGATCATCCTCATGGGTGTGCTGTTCGGCCTCGCGATGGACTACGAAGTCTTCCTCGTCGCCCGGATGCGCGAGGACTACGTCCACTCCGGCAAGGCGCGCGAATCGGTCGAGACCGGTTTCGTCGGCTCGGCCAAGGTCGTGACCGCAGCCGCCGTGATCATGTTCGCCGTCTTCGCCGCGTTCGTTCCCGAGGGCGACGTCAACATCAAGCCGATCGCGCTCGGCCTCGCCGTTGGTGTCTTCGTCGACGCCTTCATCGTCCGGATGACGCTGGTCCCCGCCGTCCTCGCGCTCCTCGGCGAGAAGGCCTGGTGGATCCCCAGGTGGCTCGACCGCAGCCTGCCGTCGTTCGACGTCGAGGGCGAGGGGCTGCACCGCGAGATCGAGTTGCGGGAGTGGCCGACGGCGTCTTCGACGGACATCGTCAGCGCTGAGGGCCTGTTCCTCGCCGGCGCTCGGGACCCGCTGTTTGCGGGCGTCGACGTCTCGCTGCCCGATGGCGGCACCCTCATCGTCTCCGGCAGCAGGGAGGCGAGCGTCACCGCTCTGCTCCTGACGCTCTCCGGACGCATGAAAGCCGACGACGGGAAGCTCAAGGTTGCCGGATACGTTCTGCCGGTTCGCACGGCATCCGTCCGCGCACGGGTCGCGTTCGTCTCGCTGAGCGAGGCCCTCGACCCCGTTCGCACGGTCACCGACGCCCTCCGCGAGTCGCCGCGGATCATCACTCTCGATGGCATCGACACGGTGACGGATGCCGTCACTCGCCGCAATCTCCGCGACGCCCTCTCGGATGCACAATCCGAGGCATCCGCGAATGAACGGCCCCTCGCCGTCGTCGTGGGCACCGCGTTCCCGGACGCACTCGCCGAGGTTGTTCCCGGAGCAGCCGGCGCCGTCCACGTCGCCCTCACATTCTCAGACCTGTCGCACGAAGCAGAGGTACCCGCATGAGCACTCCACTCGCACGATTCGAATCAGCCCGCGCCTCAGGCCGGGTGACCTGGCTGTCGATCCTCGGCATCATCCTCGTGCCGCTCGTCGTCGCCGGGGTGCTGGTGTGGGCGTTCTGGAACCCCCAGGACCGGCTGGAGCAGGTGAACGGGGCGATCGTGAACAACGACTCCCCCGTCGAACTCGACGGCCAGACGGTTCCGCTGGGGCGCCAGCTCGCCGCGGGTCTCGTCGGAGGCGACGAGTCGAGCGATACCAACTACTCCTGGGTGATCACCGACGAAGAAGACGCAGCGGACGGCCTCAGCTCCGGCGAGTTCGCCGCCGTCGTGACCATTCCCGAGAACTTCTCCGCTGCAGCCACCTCATTCTCCGGTGAGGCTTCTGCCGCCGAAAAGGCGACCATCGACGTGACGACGAGCGACAAGAGTCGCCTCGTTGATGACGCTGTCAGCCAGGTCATCACCACAACGGCCGCCGGACTCGTCGGAAACGAGCTGACCACGACGTACCTCGAGAACATCTACGTCGGATTCAACAGCCTCGGCGACCAGCTCGGTACGGCGGCGGATGGTGCAGCCGAACTCGGCGACGGTGCCGACACTCTCGCAGACGGCGCTGCAACGCTCGCCGATGGAACGACCGAGCTCGCCGCCGGAACCGCCGAGCTCTCCACGGGGGCTTCGGGCCTCGCGACCGGAATCACCTCCTACGTGGGCGGTGTCTCGCAACTCTCGGGTGGACTCGCCGATCTGAACAGTTCGACGAGCGCCCTCCCGACGCAGGTGCAGGGCCTTGCGACCGGTGCCGCCGGAATCGCTACCGGCGTCGACAGCCTCATCGGAACCGTCGAGGAACAGAGCGGGCTTCTCGCCCAGGTGGCTCAGGGATGTGACCCGCTCACGGATTCGTACTGCCTCGCCGTACTCCAGTACCTTCAGGCCGCGCAAGAGGCCAACGCCGCGAACCCCAATGCGGCGGCCCAGCTGAGCGCGGGTGCACAGTCCGTCGCCTCCGGTGCGCAGTCGCTCGCCGACGGCATCCCCGCCCTCACGGGTGGAATCTCGCAGCTCGCGACCGCCGCTTCGACTCTGTCCACCGCCGGCACGGAACTCAGTTCGGGTGCGACGCAACTCTCGAGTGGGGTCAGCGAGCTGAGCACTGGCACGACGGGTCTGGCCGAGGGAGCAACCGGTTTGTCCGAAGGTGTGACAGGTGTCGCCGGCGGCGTCAACAGCCTGGCCGATGGACTCGCGGAGGCGGTCGAGGCCATCCCGAGCTACTCGGAATCCGACCGCAGAAACCTCGCCGACGTCGTCGCCGAGCCTGTTGTCACCGACGGCGAAGACGCCCTCTCACTCGGCACGGCAGGCGTTCCGTTCTACGCGGCGCTCGCCCTCTGGCTCGGCGCCTTCGGCAGTCTCATCGTCCTCCGGGCGAAGCCCGTGCGGTCGCTCGGGTCCACCCGGCCATCGATCCTGCTCGCCCTTCGCACCTGGGCCCCGGCCGCTGCGGTCGGTGCTGTGCAGGGCGTTCTCGTCGCCGGCATCCTCCAGCCGCTCCTCGACCTCGAGGTCGGCGCGTGGATCGGGTTCGCCGCGCTCGCGGCCCTCACCGGCATCGCCTTCTCGGCAGCGAACCAGGCCCTCAACGCCGTCTTCGGAGGCGCAGGCCGGTTCGTGTCGATGATCGTAGCCCTCGTGCTCATCGCGACGAGCATCATCGCCACGGTGCCGGCGGCCCTTGATCAGGCTCTGACGTTCCTGCCGGTGCAACCAGCGGTGAACGCGTTCCACGCGGTGGTCACTTCCGGTGGAGGCCTCGGCGCCGCCATCGTCGGGCTCGTGCTGTGGACGGCTGGATCCCTCATCGCGACGACGATCGCGATCGCGAAGTCCCGAACGGTGACGGTGCGCCAGTTGGTGCCACGCACCGCTTAGGTCCCATGGAAGACAACGACCAGCGCGACCGCCCCCGGGGTGGTCTTGCTGGAGTGGCCGAACCTAGAGGAGCGTCGTGCCGGTCGCGACCTCGGCCTCGGCCCAGATCGCCCGGGCGGTTCGCTCATCTGTCGTGATCGGGGCGGGCTTCACGAAGCGGGCTTCACCCTTCAGCAGGAAGCGCGGCCCGAGAGAGGAGCCGCCAGCGGCATCCGGGTCGGTGATCGCCCGCAGCACGGGTTCCGCGCCCTGGTTCTTGCCTTGCGTGAATGGGCCCTGCAGCGCGTCGACGAAGCGTTTGAGCCGGCTCGGCTCGTTGACGCCGGGGACTCGTGGAGTCCGACCGGAGATCGAATATCCCGGGTGCGTGACGAGGGAACGGATGCCGCTCCCCTGCGCGCGCAAGCGGCGATCGAGTTCGAATCCGAACGACGACAGCATGATCTTCGACTGGGCGTAGGCCTGCCAGCTCGAGTAACGTCGCGTGAGCTGGAGGTCGTCGGTCCGCAGCGACACCAGCATGCTCGCGATGCTGCCGAGCGAAACGACACGTGAGTCTGGCGTCCGGTCGAGGGCAGGCAACGCGGCGGCCGCCAGCGCGAAGTGCCCGAAAAAGTTCGTCGCGGCGATGAGTTCGAGGCCGTCAGCGGTCTCGGCGCGGTGCTTCGGCGGGTGAACGATTCCCGCGTTGAGAACGAGCGCGTCGAGACGGGCGAGCCCGCCCAGGTGCTCCCCCGCAGCACGCACCGACGAGAGGTCGGCCGTGTCGAGTTTCAGAACCGACAGGTCCGCGTCTGGGACGTGTGCACGGATCGCCCGCACCGCGGCATCCGCTCGCCCCTCGTCCCTGCACGCGAGGACGACGGATGCTCCCGCACCCGCGAGCGCGTACGAGGTCCAGAATCCAAGTCCCGCGTTCGCTCCCGTGACGGCAACGGTGCGTCCACTCTGAGAAGGAAGCCGGGCAGGATCCCAGCTCACCGGTGTCCGCTGGCGATCTGTTCGTGGTGGTGGATTACCTCAGCGACGACGAAGTTGAACCATTTCTCGGCGAAAGCGGGGTCGAGATGCGCCTCTTCGGCGAGTCCGCGGAGACGGGCGATCTGACGTTTCTCGCGCTCGGGATCCGCGGGCGGGAGACCGTGCTCGGCTTTCAGCGTTCCGACCTGCTGAGTCGCCTTGAACCGCTCAGCCAGCATGTGGATGAGGGCGGCATCGATGTTGTCGATGCTCCGTCTCAGACTGGTGAGCTGCGCGGTTACTTCGTCATCGGCCATGCTCTCAATCTACCGCCAGCGCGCCTGCGACTCCTTCGACAGGCCCGGACCCCCCGGGCGGGGGGTTTACATCACCGGGCAAAGAGAGGACAAATGCTTCTCAGAGGGGGTTCTATGGCCGTGGCGTCTGAGCCTCGGCCCGGAGAGAGGCCATCCCGTGAAAACCTTCCGCGCCCTTGTCACCGTCACCACGATGGCGGTTGCTGCCGTCCTGCTGACCGCGCCACCCGCCTCAGCGGCGGACACTGTCGTGAGTGCGTCCGCTGTCGCCGATACGTATACGGCGTCGTCGTCGCCGTCGACGAACTACGGCACGAGTGCGTCGCTCGCCGCCTACTCCACGCCGGGAATCACGTCGCTTCTGCGTTTCACCATTCCCGCGACACCCGCAGGCCAGACCCTCACCGGGGCCGTCCTGCGACTGAGCACGACGAACATCACCTCAGCCGGATCAGCGAACCCGGCCAACGTCCGCACCGCCGCAGACACCTGGTCCGAAGCGTCCACCATCTACACCAACCGTCCCGCCGTGTCCGGCCCGGTGCTCGGCACCCTTCCCGGCGGCACAGCCCCGAACACCCGCTACGCCGTGACCCTCACCCCCGCGGCACTGGCCGCAGGATCGATCACCCTCGCGATTGAAGGAACCGGCACCGACAGCCTCTGGCTCTGGTCCCGCCAGGCACCAGCCACCGCCACCCGCCCCGTCCTCGACCTCACCTACACCGACGATACGGCTCCACCACCCGACACCACCGCACCGGGTGCTCCCGCCGCACTCGCGGCATCCGTCACCGGCACCACCGTGGCGCTGAGCTGGCAGGCGTCGACGGACAACGTCGGGGTCACCGGGTACACCGTGCACCGCTCGTCCACGGCGAACTTCACCCCGACCGCGGCTACGGTGATCGCCACCGTCCCTGGCACCAGTTTCTCGGATACCGACCGGCCAGCGGGAACCTGGCACTACCGCGTGACGGCAGGCGATGCTGCCGGCAACACGAGTGCGCCGTCATCTCCGGCGAGTGCGACCGTGTCACCCCCGGCTCAGCCGACGACGGCAAGCGTCGCCGCTGTCGCCGATACGTACACGGCATCGTCGTCGCCGTCGACGAACTACGGCACGAGTGCGTCGCTCGCCGCCTACTCCACGCCGGGAATCACATCGCTTCTGCGTTTCACCATTCCCGCGACACCCGCAGGCCAGACCCTCACCGGGGCCGTCCTGCGACTGAGCACGACGAACATCACCTCAGCCGGATCAGCGAACCCGGCCACCATCCGAACCGCCGCAGACACCTGGTCCGAAGCTGCCACCACCTACACCAACCGACCCGCCGTGTCCGGGCCGGTGCTCGGCACCCTCCCCGGCGGCACAGCCCCCAACACCCGCTACGCCGTGACCCTCACCCCCTCGGCACTGGCCGCAGGATCGATCACCCTCGCGATTGAAGGAACCGGCACCGACAGCCTCTGGCTCTGGTCCCGCCAGGCACCAGCAACCGCCACCCGCCCCGTCCTCGACCTCACCTACACCGGAGGAACCCCGCCTCCCCCGCCGGAGACCGCAACGATCATGGCGGTCGGCGATATCGCGTGCCAGTCGGGAACCGCCATCACGTCGACGGCCTGCAGGCACGGAGAGGTGGCATCCCTCATCCGGGCAGCGAACCCCGACCGGTTCATCGGGCTCGGAGACCTGCAGTACCAGCAGGCGACCTACGCTCAGTTCATGGCATCCGGCGCCTATAACGACACGTTCGGGCCACTCAAGCCGATCACCCTGCCGGTGCTCGGCAACCACGAGTACCTCGACTCGACGAACGGGTACTTCGATTACTTCTATGGCAGCGGGGTGTCGTCCGGTCCGCTTGGCAGCCGGCCGAACGGCTACTATTCGACGCAGATCGGCTCGTGGACCTTCATCGGCCTGAACACCGAATGCGGTACCGGCGGGGTAACGGGCGGATGTGGCGTCGGCAGCCCGCAGTACACCTGGCTGCAGGACCAACTGGCGTCGTCGAGCTCCTGCACCGTCGTGGCGACGCACCGTCCGCGCTGGTCAACCGGCGCGAGCCACGGCTCCTACCCGCAGATGTCCGCACTGTGGGATCTGATGGCTGTGAACGGTGTGGACATCACGATCAGCGGTCACAACCACGTCAGCGAGATCTTCAAGCCGATCGGGGTCTCAGGATCAGGGTCGACCCCTGCAATGGATGCGAACGGAATCCGCGCGTTCACTGCTGGGGGCGGCGGTGCCAACATCCAGGGCCTCACACCGACGACGGACCCGCTGATCTCAGCGCTGGAGGCCCGAAGCCGGGTGGCGTTCGGGCCTCTCGAGCTCGTCCTCGGTGATGGCGAGTATTCGTGGCGGTTCATCCCGATCTCCGGGATGACCTTCACCAACAGCGGCACCACCGGGTCATTCTCCGGATCGGATGACTGCCACTGATCACATCCGTTCCGGCTCCGACAGAACCCGCGTCATCACCGGTGCGGTGGCTTTGATCGTTCCCCACACCATGAGAACACCGGCGACGAGGCAACCGACGATCACCACCAATGACACCGGCGCGAAGATGAGCGCGAGCGAGGTGAGCGGGAAGACGAGGACCCCACCGACAAGCGCCGAACCGAACGTCGTGAAGCGCAGCGGTCCGAGGATCGCACGCGACCGGGACTGCTCGATGACGCTGCGCGGCATCCCGAGCCGGTCGAGGCTGACGTACAGGTCACGACGGTCGAGGATCCCGGCGGCCTGATTCACACCCACCGAGCATGCGACCATGAGGAATGAGATCAGGACCGTCACGAGGATGCCGGTCCTGATGTCAGCCATGAGCATGCGGGTGGGAGCGTCGTAGTCACCCTGGAACTGGTCCATGAACGAGACGCCTGTGCCGGCGACGACCGCGATGAAGCTCGTCATCGCGACACCGGAGACCTGCCTCCACGTCGCCTTGGGCGATTCGAGAATGGACCGGGCTGCGATGAGTCTGGACGCGGTCTTCGCCCGGCGGAGCGCAAGGCGAGCGGCCATGCCGATGGCCCACGGACCGATCAGATTGAGGATGCCGACACCGATTCCGAGGCCGGTTCCCAGAACGATGATGGTGAGCATCCAGTCGCCGCTGGAGCCAAGTGAACCGAGCATCACGTACGCAGCAAGAATCGCAACGACGCTGACGACGACTCGCGACCAGTGCAGTCGGGGAGCCGACTGCCTGGTCCGGACACCGAGCGGCGAGATCGTCACCTGGCGCAGACCGATGGCAGCGCTGACCGCGGCGAGGGCCGCGACCGCGAGGATGACGAGGAGAATCGCGCCGGGGCCGACCCACAGCGCTCCTGCTCCGATGGGCTCACCCTGGAACGGCAGAAGCCCGACGATCGGCATGGCGATGAGGTAGAGAACGACACCGGCGAGAGCGCCGAGGGTGGCGACGGCCGTCGACTCGAGGACCGTCATGCGGGTGACGACCCCCGGCGTTGCACCGATCAGCCGCAGTGTGGCAAGCCGGTCGTCGCGCCGGCGGGCAGACAGGCGTGCCGCGGCGCCGCCGAGGGCGATCAGCGGCACGATCAGGAGGACGAGCGCGATGACGCTGAGCATCTGGTAGAGGTCGGCGTCGGCGATGGTCCACCGCCAGAACATCATGACGCCGCCGAGCACGATGAGCAGTAGTGCGGTCGTCACGGCGAATGCGATGGCTGGCAGCGCCAGCACGGCTTTGGTCTGCGCGGTCGGTCGAGACAGCAACCAGGTCAGTCGGCCGATAGGGGCGCGTCCGGAGCGAGAAGCGGATGCCGGTGGCGGCGGCGCGAGAGTCGTGGCGGTCATGCGGTCACCGCGTTCGAACCGAAAGTGGTACCGACTGCCGTGTGAGACAGCACGCGACCGTCGCGCAGCCGAACGACGCGAGAACACCGCGCGGCGACGGTTTCGTCGTGGGTGACGACGACGAGGGCGTGACCCTGCCCGACGGTCGATCCGAGGAGGGCGCTCATCACGTCTTCGCTTGTCGCCGAGTCGAGGGCACCCGTCGGTTCGTCGGCGAAGACCACCGTTGCTCCGGTGACCTGCGCCCGGGCGATCGCGACGCGCTGGGCCTGACCGCCGGAGAGCTCACCGATGCGGCGGGTTTCCATCCCCCCGAGGCCGAGTGCGACCAGCCAGTGCTGCGCACGACCTTCGGCCTCCCGACGCGGATAGCCCGCGAGCATGAGCGGGAGTGCCGTGTTCTCGAGAGCCGTGAGTTCGGGAATGAGCAGTCCCTGCTGGAACACGAAACCGAACGCTTCTCGGCGCAACCGGGAACGTTCGCTCTCGTTCATCGCGGTGACATCCACCAGGCCGGACGCGGAGTAGAACCCGACATGTCCGGAGTCCGAGGGCGTGATGCCGGCGAGCGTGTGCAGAAGAGTCGTCTTGCCCGAGCCGGAGGCTCCCATGATGGCGACGGATTCGCCCGCGGCAATGGCGATGTCCACTCCGGCGAGCGCGGTGCTCGAGCCGTAGGTCTTCACGAGGGAGGAGCCGGTGAGGATCGGCGGGCGCTGCGCGGAATTCGCGGGCGGCATGGCGTTCGTGGGCTGTGGGGGCGTGAAGAAGTTCATGTTCCCACCCTCCCCTGCCCGGGGCATCCGCACATCGTGCGCCCGGCTGATCCGGCGTCATCCTCCCGGGTGACGTTGGGTCAGGCGACGGTACCCCGGTGCAGCCGGATGCGCTGCTGGGTGAGCAGAATGCCCACGAAGACGAGAACCGCTCCGAGCGGCTCGTGCCAGCTGAGCGACTCCTGCAGCAGAAGCACCCCGAGGACCACTCCGACGACCGGTGTGACGTAGGTGACCCCGCTGGTGGCCGTTGGACCCCACGCGGTGAGGACGTTCATGTTCCAGATGTAGACCACACCGGTTCCGAGCACGCCGAGTCCGACGAGGCTGAGCACCACCCAGAGGTCCAGGGACACCGGATGCCACGCGACAATCGGGGTGAGGACGGCCATGATCGCCGCGGCGAGGCCGATGTACATGAACGCGGAGGTGATCGATGGGACCTTGTACGGTGCGAGGAACTTGCGCAGGTAACCCAGCGCAAAGCCGTAGCAGGTGACAGCTCCCAGGCAGGCGAGCTGGCCGCGCCAGTCGCCGAGCAGCGTGCCCACCTGCCACGGGGCGACGATGACGAGCACACCGACCATCCCGAGGAGCACGCCGAGGACCTGGCCGAGATTGAGCTTCTCGACCCGGAATGCGAGCGTGGCGAGGACCGCCGTCGTGATCGGGGTGACGGCGTTGAGGATCGAGGCGAGGCTCGACGAGATGTATTGCTCCGCCCACGCGAACAACAGATACGGCACGACGCAGAACGTGACGGCGATGACCGTGAAGTGGAACCAGATGATGGGCCTGCGCGGCAGGCGTGCCCGCGTGACGAGGGCGATGATGCCGAGGGTGAGCGCGCCGAGCATGATCCGGGTCCAGGCCACTTGCCCGAAGGAGACACCGGTCAGCGCAACCTTCATGAAGAGAAAGCTGGATCCCCAGATCAGTCCCATTCCGACGAATTGCAGAACGATTCGTGGCTGCGCCGCGGGCAGCGGTGCGGTCGTGGGGCCGTCGCCGAGTCGGGCGGGAGCGGTGGATGTTTTCACTCAGTCAATCTAACGACAGCGGATGCCGCGTACTGGCGGATTCCGGCCACGTCACCACGAATTCCTGCCCTCGTTCAGCGGTCTGTGAGGGCGACGGGCTCATCGATGCGCGCGAGTCTCTTCTCGAGCCCCGCACGAATCGCGGGCCACTCCTCGACGAGAACCGAGTAAACCGCGCTGGTGCGCCAGCTTCCGTCTGCCCGCCGCTTGTCCCGGCGGATCAGCCCTTCGAACGTCGCGCCGATTCTCGCGATCGCGGCACGGGACTGTGCATTGCGTTCATCGGCCTGCAACTTCACCCTCCCGAAGCCGGAGTCGAATGCCAGGCCGAGCAGGAGAAGTTTCGCTTCCGGGTTGACCGCCGTTCCCCAGACGCGCGGGTCGTATGCGGTCCAGCCGAGATGGGCGTGCTCGTTTGCTTCGTCGAAGTCGCCGAGGGTCGATGTGCCGACGATGAGCCCGTCCGACTGTCCACCGACGAGCCGGATGGTGAACGACTGGTTCGTGCCCCCGTTGTAATAGCCGGCCGCGAACGAGGCGAACTCGTCGAGGTCTCGGGGCAGCCCTGCTGCACCGCCGCCGTAGCCGCCGGCGAAGACCTCGGGTTTGGCGACCGCGTCGAAGAGCCCCGGGTAGTCGTCGGCCGTCATCGGGTCGAGGCGCACGAAGTGGCCGGGGAGCGGTGCTGGTTCGGGAACGGTCGCTGTCACTCGCCCAGTTTAGAGTCGGGCTCGAACGAGGCAGGTCGGTGAACCGGCCTCGACGGCGCCGATCTGCTTCGACGGCACCCCGCGGGCATCCAGCCGGAAACTCGATACGTGACCGGATCTCTCATTCGCGACGTGCAGGTACTCTCCCGACTCGACGTGGTGCCTCGGCCAGTTGCCGCCGCTCTCGACGTCGCCGACCGCACGCAGCGTCGATCCGTCCCCCGAGATCGCGAGGGTTGCGACCCGGTTGCTTCCGCGAATCGACACGTGCAACGAATCGCGCGACGCCGCGAGAGAGATCTCTGAAGCGTTGTCGCCGTCTTCGATCGAGTCTGCTGTCGCGAGGACGGATGCCACGACGCGCCATTTCCCATCGTCGCTCCGTCCGAGCGTGAAGACCTCGTTGGAGTATTCGGTCACGAGGTGAACGTGGCCTGACGGGTGAGCCACGAGGTGGCGCGGCCCGACTCCGAACGGCAGGACGATCTCCTGGCTCGGCAGCAGCCGGCTGCCGACGCGAGCCCAGATCCGCACCGTGTCGTGTCCCAGGTCCGTGGTCGCGATTCTGCCCTCGGGCAGGACGAGCGACGCGTGCGCGCGGGACTGACGGTCCACAGCGGCGTCGCTGATCGCTTTGGCGAGGGCGAGTTCCGCGAACGGGTCGTCGCCGAAGTCCACCGGCTCGTCGGATGCCGCCTGCGCGGCGAGCGGGTTCCCGTACGGGTCGTGCGACGCATCCGCGACGACGCCGTCGGCCGCGAACGATCCGTTCGCAGCGAGCGCGAACACGACGACACGACCGTCGCCGTAACAACTCGCGATGAGCGCGGAACCATCCGGGGCCACGGTGAGCTGGCACACCGATTCGCCCGCTTCGATCGGTCTACCGAGCGGCACAAGCCCGAACTCGCCGCGGCGTGCGAGGGCCTCGACCGTGCCGGAAGGCTCGAGCGCGGCGTACACGACAGGGAGGGTGGGATGGGTGGCGACGAATGACGGGGAATCGAGGGCGGAGGATGACAACGGATGCAGCGTCCCGCGCTCTTCCTGGCGCAAAGCCGTGATCCCCGCCCCGCTTCCTCCGGCATCTTCTGTATACGAGCCGAGCCAGAACAGGGGGTGGGGAACGTCAAGCTGAGCCATGCTCTTCAGTCTGGCAGCAGTTTCTGCCAGCATGAAGCATGGGCACAGCCTCCAGCTTCTCTCGCGCAGCAGACGCTTTCGTCGATCTCGTCCGTGGCATCCGTTCCGACCAGTGGGGTGCCCCCGGTCTCGGCGTCTGGGATGTGCGATCACTCGTCGGGCACACCACCCGCGCACTCATCACTGTCCGCGACTATCTCGAACTCGACCCCGCCAACCAGGTCGACATGGAGACCGCGGGCGACTACTACGGGCAGATCTACCTCGTCTACACGAACCCGCAGGCGATCGCGCAACGCGGCATCGACGCCGGCATCGCCCTCGGTGACGACCCAGTGGAGCGAATAGAGGCGCTCAAGGCGCGGGCGCTCGAGCTGATCCTCGCGCAGGAGCCGTCACGGCTGGTGTCACTCGGCGGCATGGGCATCCCGCTCGACGAGTACTTGCGCACCCGGGTGTTCGAGTTGGTGGTGCACTCCATCGACATCGCGAGAGCGACCGGGCAACAGCCGCTTCTCGACCCGGACCTCATCGAGGAGTCGGCAGCGCTCGCGGGCGGTATCGCCGCACGGAAGGGCGACGGTGAGCAGGTGCTGATGGCGCTGACTGGTCGCGAGAGACTGCCTGAGGGATTCAGCGTCGTCTGACGCAGCGAAATTACCTCTTGACCGCTGAGCGTCGAGGAGTACGGTCGAAGGATGAATTTCGTTGAGGCCGTCGGCCTCACAAAGACGTACACCCCCAAAGGCGCTGAGCCGGTCCACGCTCTGGACGGGCTTGATCTCTCTGTGCCGCGTGGAACCATCACGGCGATCCTGGGGCCGAACGGGGCCGGCAAGACGACTGCGGTCAAGGTCCTGACGACGCTCATCATCCCCGACAGCGGCACTGCCACCATCGGCGGCATCGATGTCGTGAAGCGGCCCGACGACATTCGACCGATCATCGGGGTCTCCGGCCAGTACGCTGCCGTCGATGAGAACCTGACCGGCTTCGAGAACCTCGACATGGTGGGCAGGCTCTACCACCTGGGGGCTAAAGCTTCACGGGCCAGGGCGAAGGAACTCATCGAACTCTTCGATCTGACCGAAGCGATGAACCGGCCGGTGAAGGGATTCTCGGGTGGCATGCGACGCAGGATCGACCTCGCCGGGGCGCTCGTCACTCAACCCGAGGTTCTTTTTCTCGACGAACCGACAACGGGACTCGATCCGCGATCCCGGCTCGGCATGTGGGACATCATCCGGTCGCTCGTGAGCCAGGGAACCACGGTCCTGCTCACGACCCAGTACCTCGAGGAGGCCGACCAGCTCGCCGACGACATCAGTGTCATCGACGGGGGAAGGGTGATCGCGAGGGGCACGGCCGACGAGCTGAAGGCATCCGTCGGTGGGCAGCGTGTCGAGCTGAACCTCGTCACTCCGGACGACACCGCTGCGACGGTCGAGGTGCTGCGACGCTACGGGAACGCGGAACCTGCGGTGTCGAACGACGCACGCACCGTGACGGTGAGCGTCGCGCGAGGACCCGAAGCACTGCAGCTCGTGTTGCGTGACCTCGAGCAGCGGAACGTCGCCCTGTACGACGCCGGGATGCGGCGGCCGACACTCGACGACGTCTTCCTCCGGCTGACCGGTCGCACCACCGAAGAGACCGACTCCGAGGAGTCGAAGGAGAAAGCACGATGACCGCCTCGACGGCCACACGAACGGATGCTCCCCCGCAGCCGGGTCCCGCTGCACGCTGGTTGAACGACGGCTGGATCACCACCCGCAGGAATCTGATCAAGATCAAGCGAGTTCCTGACATCCTCGTCTTCACGACACTGCAGCCGATCATGTTCGTGCTGTTGTTCACCTACGTGTACGCGGGCGTCATCGACATCCCGGGCAGCACCTACAACGAATTCATCATGGCGGGCATCTTCGCGCAGACCGTCGTTTTCGGGTCAACGTATTCCGGCTCCGCGATGGCGCAGGATCTGAAGGACGGCATCATCGACCGCTTCCGGACGCTGCCGATGAGCCCTTCGGCCGTGCTGATCGGGAGGACCAACGGCGACCTCCTCATCAACAGCATCTCGATGGTGGTCATGATGGCGACCGGGTTCATCGTCGGGTGGCGGGTGCGCTCCAGTCTCATCGAAGCGATCGCCGGCGTCGGGCTGCTCCTGCTTTTCGCGTACGCACTGTCGTGGGTCATGGCGTTCCTCGGAATGATGGTGCGGAGCCCTGAGGTCATCAACAATGTGTCGTTCCTCATCCTGTTTCCGCTCACCTTCATTTCGAACGCGTTCGTTCCTGCAGAGACGCTCCCCCCTCCGTTACGCGTATTCGCCGAATGGAATCCCGTGACCTCTCTCGTGCAGGCCGCGAGGGAGTTGTTCGGCAACGTTCCTGCAGGCACACCGATCGGCGACAGCTGGGTGCAGCAGAACCCCGCTTTCGCTGTCCTCATCGGCGTCGCTGTCATCCTCATCGTTTTTGTCCCGCTCGCCATTCGTCGTTTCTCACAGGTCACGTCACGCTGATTTCGCCAATTCAGCACGTCCCCCAAAGAGGTGTCACAAATGTGTGCCAGAACTTGGGCGAAACTTGAGCAAGGATGGACTGAAAACCTGATTTTGGCGATGCAGAATCTAACTAAGCGGCAACCCGAATGCCGCTCTACGGGCGGATGCCCGGTGATACGACTCAGGATTGGCAGGCGTGGTGAATACCCCCCTCATCACCACGACTCATCCTGACGACACCGGCCATCCGCCCCTTCTCGATCCTGCCGCTCTCGATTCCCTCCTCGACTCGCTCGAGTCGGACGAGTCGGCGCTCGACGGGTTCGTCGCGAGATTCATGGGCCACTGGCCGGCGCGACTGCAGCGAGCAGAGCTGAGCATCCGGTCCCTCGACACCGTCGCGGCTCAGGATTGCGCATTGAGCATCAAGGTCGCCGCCCAGATGGTCGGTGCGATGCAGCTCGCTGCATACGGGGCAGCGCTGGAAAGCCTGGCCCGAACCGGCCGGCTCCACGAAGCCGAGCCGTTCCTGCCTGCCTTGCAGGCGGTCGGCGATGCGACGCTGCGCGAGCTGGCTGTGCTCCGCAAACTGGATCTCGCGGCCTGAACCGCGCGGCGATCAGTCGCGGTTCGGCGAGAGCCGGTAGCCGACGCCACGCACGGTTTCGATCCAGCGCGGATGCTTCGGGTCATCTGACAGCTTGCGCCGCAGGTTGGCGAAGTGAACTTCGATCGAACGTTCTTCGGACTCGCTGACGAAATCGTTGGCGACGTACGCTTCGTCGCGGAGTTCCCGCACGAGGTCCGCCTTGGAGCGCACGCGCCGTTTGCTGTGCAGCAGTGAACGCAGGAGGTCGAACTCGGTGCGAGTGAGTTCGAGCTCGTCTCCCCCGAGCTCGACCGTGCGGGTGTCGGCATTGAGACTCAAGCCATTGTGGGTGTAGACGAGCTCGTCGTCGTTCGCGGGAACGTCTGGCGCTGGAATGGGAGCCGGAGTCTCGGGGACCGGGGCCGGAGCGGCGGCGGGCGCGGGAGCATCCGTGTCGAACTGGCTTGCGGCGCGGGGGCGGCGCAACATAGCTTCGATGCGGGCGCGCAGTTCACGGGGACGGAACGGTTTGATGACGTAGTCGTCTGCACCGGATTCGAGGCCGAAGAGAAGGTCGGCTTCGTCGGACTGTGCGGTCAGCATGACGATGTAGCAGTCGGTGAAGAGGCGGATGCGGCGGGCAACTTCGAGTCCGTCGATGTCGATGAGGCCGATGTCGAGTGTGACGACGGTCGGCTTCTTCTCGCGGACGAGTTCGACGCCTTCTGTTCCGCTCGCGGTCGATGTGACTTCGAATCCGGCCTGGCGCAGCACTGTTTCGACGAGACCGCGAATGTCGGCGTCATCTTCGATGACTACGGCGGTGCGGCGTATGTCCTCTGCCATGTGGTGCTGTTCCCCCGGAAGTGCTGTGCACTCCGATGAGCGCCCCTCGATGATCCGATGGAATCGGACCAACAGTCACTCTAGTGGGGGTCTACCGCTTCGTCACGCCGATTGCGTTTACCGATAAGGAGCAGTCCGATGCAGGTGACGACGGCTGCGGCGATGAGGATGTCGCGGACCGACGCCCCTGTTGAGGGCAGGGCGGGAGGGGCAGCTCCGTCTGCAGCCGGGATTTCTGTGCCCGGGGTGGGTGCCGGCGTCGGGTCTGCGGGAGGAGCCGGTGTCGTCGGATCGGCAGGGTCCGTCGATGTGGGGATGTCTGCGGCGACGACCAGAAGGGCCAGGTCGATGGACTGCTGCTGGGTGGCGTTACTCGACGCAAACGGAAGCTCGAAGGTGACGTCGATGGGAACCGTCGCTGCCGCACTGCGGCCGAGGTCGAGCATGACGTCCCCGTGCATGAGTGCGGCCGCTGAAGAAGCGAGTTCGATGCCGTTGCTCGCGACGGTGATGACGACATCCTCTTCGACGGGAGTCGGGGTTGCTTCACGGTCGGACCGGTTGTTGCCGAGAGTGATCATGAGGCTCGATTCGCCGCCACCGGTGCGGTGGGCGAGAACGGTGGTGCTCACCTTGTCGCCGGGAACCATGGTCCAGTCGGTGAACAGAGTTCCGACGGGTGATCCATCCGTGCGTGTGATGCTGAGGCTGCGTTCACCGGTGTCGGCGGTGGCGACGGATGCTCCGCCGAGCGTGAGTGCAAGAGCTGCGGCGCTCGCGAGCAGGCCGGCGCCGATGCGGGTGAAGATTGTCATTTGACGAACACCTCGACTTCCAGGTCTTCCGGCGGCGTTCCCGCACCCCACCATTCGAGGACGACGTACTGAACCTTTGTGCCAGTGGTGTCGCGCAACAGAGAATCGACGGAACTCGAGCCTTTGGGAAGAACCACCGTTGGCGTGGCGGTTGGCGACGCATCTGCGGTCACCGTCACGTCGATTTCTCGGGATTGGTACTGCGTCCAGGTGCTGCTCCTCGGGCACGCCGTAGAGCTGTTGTACCAGTTGTCTCTCCAGTCCTCCCACAAAAGCTTGGAGCGACACTGCAACTGCTGGACGGTTGTCGTTGTCGTTGGCCACGCGCCCGAAGCTGAATAGTACTTCTCCGCGAGGTAGGTCGTTGAGTTCCGGTGAACGGCATTGGCTGCCGCCGCAGTGTCGACGCCCGAGAACACGTTGTTGTAATTCGTGGCTCCGGATCCACCATCAACTCGGCACGTCTTACTCGCACAGAACGGATCATTCGCGAAATCGGCGTTCTTGGTTCGACCGTTCGTCAGCATCCAGCTGTAGCGCATAGTCAGGGGGTCGGCATTCGCGCCGGACTGTCCACCAAGCCTGTTGATACCTCGGTGGGCGTCTCGAAGTTCCACTCCGGGCCGGGTCGAATTGGTCGTTGAGCCGTTGATCGCCAGAAGCGCGTCGGTGTTCAGGCGCGCGCGAGCGAACGGTACGGTTGCACTTGGGGCGGCGTCCCATACGAAAGCGCTTGCTGCCGTTGTGGCGTAGTTACCGCGCCAGGCAGTCAGCTTGATCGACTGGGTCGCACTCATTCCGGGCGTGCAGCTCCACAGCCTCACGCCGAGCTGGTTCTCGACGCCGCCGATGTGAGGGGCCAACGGCTCGACCGGCTCGAAGCTGCCATCGTTGACGACGGGCACAACGAGCATTCGAACGGTCGTTTTTCCGGCTCTCGGATCCGTCGTGCTCTCCGGCGCCTGGATTTCGGTGAACTCGCTCAGCTTATAAACGTTCGACGCAACAGCGGGGTTCGGAACCGAACACCAGGTGCCCACGCCGGACGAAGCGTGAACCACAGCCGCCTTTATCGTGAGGTGCGCGCCCGTTGTCGAGGCGGGCAATCCTATGCCGATCATCGTGACGACCGCTGCTGCAGCGACGATCGCTGTACGCGGAACCGTGCGGAAGGAGATCCTCATCAATTTTCCTCTGCCCGGGGCACCTGCGCGAGTGTTGCGTTGGCCGCGAAATCGACCAAAGGGTTCAACGATGCCGAGCCGCGCAGATTCAACAGTGCGCGTGAAACATCGACATTCTTTCCGGAGATGTTCGCAACCGCAGGAATGGAGAGGGTTACGGTGACCTTGCAGCTTTCGCCCGGTTTCAACGTCTGGCCAGGCGCGTTTCCTATGACCCAGCTCGGGGCGCCCGGGGTTTGATTCACCGTGCACTCGCCGACTGTTTCAGCGTTCACAGCAAGGTAGCCCTTGCTGTAGATCTCCGTCCAGACGCTCGTCGCTGGAGCGCTGATCGAACCGAGGATCCGGCTCTGAACCGCATCGCCCGATCCACTGGCCAGCGTGTAGGTGATTTTCTGGCCGCGTTTGCCGGGGATCAGACCTTGCGCGCTCGGCGCGGAGACAGTCGACGCGACGTCGGAGGCGGACGCGAGGTCGAAGTAAGTCGCGGTGATTCCGGCGGTGATCGAGAGCAGACCAGATTCGATTTGCTGCGGAGTTTGCTCGGTCGCATCGTTCCAGTACGCCATTGTGACTGGTCCACCGATGAGAGCCGCGGCCGCGACGAGTGCTGTGAGCGCGAGTGCCACCGGTTTGGTCACCGGCGCACGAAGTTTGCTTGAGCGGGTTGCCATCGGGATGCTATGCGGGGATCTGCTCGAGCGTGTATGTGGCGCCGAGCGAAACCTTGCCACCCATCGCGTCGTTGTATTGGCCAGCCGTCGCGCCCCAAGGGAACGAAACGTCGACCGTGACCGGGATATCGCGCTTCGCAGTGGAGCTCAGGATGACCGACTGCGCGGCGTCAGCGACACCAGCAAAGTTCGTCTGTTCCACCTTCTTAATGGTGATGGTCATCGCAGAAGCGAGCGCGGTGTCCGCCTCAGTGGCTGTTGTGTTGACCGCTCCGGCTGTCTTCGTCGGCGCAACGCTGAAGCGGGCCTTCATGTTCTGACCGATCAGGGTGACGGGAATGCTCACCGTCGCGGTGACGACGTCCCCGGGAACAAGAGGTCCGCCGGAATAAGCTCCGGACGCGCTGCACGAGGTGGGCGAGGTGCAGTTCTTGATCGTGGGGGTCGCCCCGATCTTGACCTCGGAGGTCGAACCGAGGTCAAGTGTTCCAGACGAAATCGTCTGAGGGGTGCTGGTCGAAGAATCAGACCAGAAAGCGAGTGAGCCCGCACCGCCCAAGAGGAGTGCGACGCCAAGGGCTGCTGCAACGGATGAGGCGATCAGAGTGCGGGTTGGCTTCTTCATGATGGTCCTTCCGTAGCAGTAAGAGTTAGGGGTGATGCGGTCGGGTGTTGCGGGTGTTGCGTGTGCTGCCTGCGGAGATGTGGGCCCTGCCGTGTCGGATACTCGACAGGGCCCTGGGATCAGCTCAGCTGATCCCGCCTCCGCTGCAAGGTGAAGGTATTACGGCGTGACAGTTCCCGCGGCGACCTGCGTCAGTGTGTAGGCGGCTCCGAAGTTGTAGTTCGAGATCAGCTTCGTGGCGTTCGTGGCGTTCCAGTCGAAAGTCACGACGAGCTTGATTGTGGCGTCCGTCGTAACCTTGACCGGGGCGGTTACCTTGGTGCCGTTGACAAAGACTTCCTGTGTCACAGCGCTGGTGAGAGCGGCGGGCACTGCGATGGGAGCGACAGTCAGCTCAGCTGCGATGTTCTGGCCGACAAGCGTCACCGGAAGCGTCAACTGACGTGTAAGCACGTCACCTGGGACGATTTTCATCGTGTCTGGCTTGAAGTCCACCGATGCGGTCTTCTTGGTAACGCTGGGAGTGCCAGTCGTGACGACCTGCTGAATTTTCCAGGTGTCATTCGCAATGGTCCCAAAGTCGAGGTCACCAGACGAAATGGTCTGGGCGGTCGTCTCGGCATTGTCAGACCAGTAGGCGAGGGTGCCGGCTCCACCGAGGAGGAGGGCTGCTCCGACTGCTGCTGCGACTGCTGCTGCGGTGGTCTTCTTCATGTTGAACTTCTTCATGGTGTTTCCCTTGGGCTGGCAGCGGAGGAGCTGCGGTGATGTTCTTGCCTTGCGCTTCGAACAAGATTGATACTTCCGAATGAAACCCAAGATGCGACCAGTGCTCCCGCAAGGTTCGGAAAATTCCGGGTCGTTTCCGAAAGACTTGCTCAAGATCGACGCAATTTCGCGTCTTTGCAACGATGAGAGCGCGATCACGCGTGCGGCGGCATCCAACAATTGATGCTCATTTCGTGACCTTGGTGCTCTCCCGCAGCGGGAGCCTCAGGCGTACCATCTGCGCTGAGGGGGCTGAACCTTAAAGGAGGGGACCGCGATGAAGCGTTCCTTTGCATTACTTCTCAGCGTGCTGCTCGGCGCAGTGTTTCTTGTGTCGACCGGTCCCGCTGCCACCGCCGCTCCATATTGCGGCATCACCTGGGGCTCGCTCGCCGAGACCCAGCGGATCGGCTCGCCGGAGGCCTATCCGACCGGAGTCCGTGCCGGCCAGCACGAGTGCTTCGACCGCATGGTCATCGATATCAACGGGAAGGTCCGTGGATTCGATGTTCGATACGTCAGTTCCGTAAAACGAGACGGATCCGGAGCCGTGGTTCCACTACGCGGCGCCGCCGACCTGCAGGTCATCGCTCTCATGGCCAACTACACCTCGACGGGCCAGCAGATCTGGAGAGCGGGCAACCCCAACGAGCTCGTTCCCCTGACCGGGTTCTCGACGTTCCGTCAGGTCGCCTATGCCGGGAGTTTCGAGGGGCAGACGAACTTCGGACTTGGTGTTCGCGCACGACTTCCCTTCCGTGCCTTCATCCTTGATGGGCCACTTCACACAAGCCGGCTCGTCATCGACGTCGCGCATCGGTGGTGATCGTTGGGGAGGATCAGGCGCCTTGGTCCTCCCCAGAGAGGTGTTCCGAGCTAGCTTGCCCACAGAAGCCCTGACTCTCGATTTATTGTCGGTGGTCAGGTGTTAACTTGAGGCATGGAAAGCACCGACGCTGCCCCAGACGACTCCCCCGACGAGAGCCCCGACGAGCCCACGCTCGACATCCACGTCGAGCCCACCACGGCCGCGATCATCGCCGATACCTCCCTCGCCCTGCTCGGTGCCGTCTCCCAGATCGATCGCCTCGAGGCTCGCCAGTCAGCTTGGAAAGCGGAGTTCATCGATCAGGCCCGTCGCATCGCGCTCATGACCGAAGAGGCTGTCATCACCGTTGGCAAGAACTTCTCGCCCGCCCAACGCCAGGACCTCGCCCGCCGAGCCTTCATCTCCGAGGTTGCGTGCGAACTCCGCATCCCCGAGCGCAGTGCCATCGCCCTGATCGACGAGAGTGAAGCACTCATGCACCGCCTGCCGCTCACTCTCGCCGCGCTCCGCGAGGGCGAGATCACCTATCGTCACGCCCAGTACCTCATCGACGAGACAGCAACTCTCGATCCGGATGCCGCGGGGCAACTCGAACGGGGAGCCCTCCCCTTCGCGCGCAACCTGACGCCGGCCCGGTTCCGGCAGAAAGCACGAACCCTCCGTGAGAGGCTGCGACCCGAGTCTGCCGTCGACCGGCGCGAGAAGTGCTCGAGCGACCGCAAGGTCGAGTACATCCCGGCGCGTGACGGTATGGCCTGGCTGAGCCTCTACACGACAGCACCGGTTGCCGGGGCACTGTTCACTTCCATCCGAACCCAATCGGTCAGCCTCCAGGGGCCGGCCGAGTCGCGCACGCTCGGGCAACTCGATGCCGATGTTTGTGCCGACGCCCTGTTCGATGGCTTGACGGGCACGCTGGGCGAGGCGGGCGAGCAGGGCGCGCCCGAATGCGCCGACCCCTCTTTGTCAGCCGGCGCTGACGCTGCCCAAGCTGCGCCAGGCTCAGGACCGGGTTCGAAACCGGGCGCCGCGCTCCGCAGGATCACGCCGAACGTGACGGTGACCGTGCCGATACTTTCCCTGCTCGGAAGAAGCGATGAGCCGGCCACCCTCGATGGCTTCGGACCCATCGACATCGAAATGGCCCGCAAGCTCGTTGGTCAGGCCACTTCGTTCACAAGAATCCTGACCGACCCCGATTCCGGCGCCGCCGTCGTCTGGGGAACCAGGAGATACAAGCCGACAACGACGATGAAGAAGTTCCTCCGGTACCGCGATCAACGGTGTCGCTTTCCTGGGTGCAACCGCGTCGCCGAGTTCTGTGACATCGATCACACGATTCCCTACGGCTTTGGTGGCGAGACCGAGCTCGACAACCTCGCGGCGCTGTGCCCCAAACACCATCGAATGAAACATGACACCACCTGGAAGGTGGAGCAACTGGGCGGCGGACGGCTTCGATGGACATCACCGAATGGGCGCACCTATCCGACGCATCCCGAAAACGAGGTGAGGCCCTTCACTCCGAAGACAACGGCACCGTCGTCGGATCCTCCGCCGTTCTAGCGGATCGACGTTCTTGGCGAGTTAGCGTTCTCGTCGGTTGATTCTGCGGAGTCTTCCGTAGATGCGGACGCTCCATCGCCACCGCGCTTCTTTTTTCCCCGAACCGCAACAACCACGAGGGTCACGACCGCGTACCCGATGAGCCCCACTCCCAGGCCCTGGGCGAGCCAGGTGCGGGCGTCGCTCGTCACACCGTTGGTGACGTAGCCGATCACCGGAAGCCAGTACCAGGCCTTGCCGCGGACCTGTTCTTCGCGCACCAGTTCCTGGTCGGGAATCGGGTTGGCATCGCCCTGTGTCTCGAGTCGCACACCGTCAGGAGTGACGTTGACACCGATCACCCTGTGAGTGACGACATCCGGTTCGCCTGAGCGGATCTGGTAGGTGATCACATCACCAACCGTGATGTCCGCAAAGTCGATCGGCTTCACGACCACGGTGGTTCCCGGCGGCATGGTCGGCCGCATCGACCCGGTCAGCACTGTGTACGGCGTCGACCCCGTCACCCGTGGCACGAGCACAAACCCGATGATCAGGGCACCGCACACGATGAGCACGATCCAGCTGACACTCTTCAGCAGGATGCTCCCGATCCGGCCGATCACGGACGGTCGCTTCTCCGGTCGCTTCTCTGTTCCGGATGCCGACGTTGCCCGAGGCGATCCAGTAGCGCGAGCAGCCCGAGCAGCACGCCGCGTGGGGGCCGGTTCGTCCGCTTCCGGACTTGCTGCTTCCCTGCCCAGCGTCTCCCCGCCCGGCGATTCCCCGGTCAGCGACTCCGCCACGTTCAGTCGATCAGGTCGTGCCGCACGACGATCGCATCCCGGCCCGGGCCGACACCGATCGCGGAAATCCGCGAACCGCTCATCGCTTCAAGAGCGAGAACGTAGTCCTGCGCGTTCTTCGGCAGGTCCTCGAATCGACGGCATCCGGAGATGTCTTCCTTCCACCCCGGGAACTCCTCATAGATGGGAGTCGCGTGGTGGAAGTCGGACTGAGACACCGGCACTTCTTCGTGACGCACACCGTCGACGTCGTAGGCGACGCACACGGGAATCGTGTCGAGCTCGTCGAGGATGTCGAGCTTGGTCAGCACGAAGTCGGTCACACCGTTGATCCGCGCCGAGTACCGGGCGATCGGCGCGTCGTACCAGCCAACGCGACGCGGACGCCCGGTGGTGGTTCCGAATTCGAAACCGCGCGACCGCAAGTGGTCACCGGATGCATCGAACAACTCGGTCGGGAACGGACCAGCGCCGACACGAGTCGTGTACGCCTTGACGATGGCGATGACCCGGTCGATCCGGTTGGGCGCGATACCGGAACCGGTCGCAGCTCCACCGGAGGTCGCGTTGGAAGACGTGACGAACGGGTACGTTCCGTGGTCGACATCGAGCATCGTGGCCTGGCCGCCCTCGAACAGCACGGTCTCGTTCCGCTCAAGCGCCTGATGCAGCTCCAGGGCGGTGTCGGCGACCATCGGACGCAGTCGCTCCGTGTACGAGAGCAGGTCTTCGACGATCTCGTCGGCCGAAATGGCACGACGGTTGTAGATCTTGAGCAGCATGTGGTTCTTGACGTCGAGAGCGCCTTCGACCTTCTGCCGCAGGATGTTCTCGTCGAACAGGTCCTGGATCCGGATGCCGACCCGGTTGATCTTGTCGGCATATGCGGGGCCGATTCCACGGCCGGTGGTGCCGATCTGTCGCTTGCCGAGGAACCGCTCCGTGACCTTGTCGAGCGTGCGGTGGTAGTGGGTGATCACGTGGGCGTTGGCCGAAACCTTGAGCCGTGACACGTCGACACCACGAGCGCTGAGCGCTTCGAGCTCGGAGAACAGCACCTCGAGGTCGATGACGACACCGTTCGAGATGACCGGGGTGACCCCGGGAGTCAGGATGCCGGACGGCAGCAGGTGGAGAGCGTATTTCTCATTCCCGACGACGACGGTGTGGCCGGCGTTGTTTCCACCGTTGAATTTAACGACATAGTCGATGCGGCTGCCGAGGAGGTCGGTTGCCTTTCCCTTGCCCTCGTCGCCCCACTGGGCGCCGACGATCACGATTGCTGGCATGGCGGATGCTCCTTCTTGGCGGAAAAAATTATGGTGCGCCGGCAGGCGACCGGATCGGCCTAGTCCTGGCCCCGGATGAAGAAAACTTCGGTCGAGGGCGGCGGTTCAAGTGGCAGACCCTCGGTTTCGATCCGGGCTGCCGCGGTCTCGTCAGCTCCACGGAGGAACTCGGTCAGCCGCTCGACTTCGTCGACCTCGCCGATGGCATCCGCAGCGTTACGGAGCGCGTACAGCGCGCGCAGGAATCCCTGGTTCGGCTCGTGCGACCACGGCACAGGACCCTGTCCACGCCAGCCAGCTTTACGCAAAGCGTCGAGCCCGCGGTGGTAACCGACCCGGGCATATGCGTAAGCGGCGATCGGGTGAGCAGAATCGAATGCCGCCTCGGCCAGACGCGCCCAGGCCAGCGACGACGTGGGATGCGCGGCGGCGACGGCAGCGAGATCATCGACAGTTGACGACCGGTCGATGGCGTCAACGACCTCGGGTTCCGCCGGCAGGCGTGTCTCCGGTACTCCGAGCAGGTTCTCTCCAGTCACGCGACCAGCCTACCGCGTCACTCGATGCACGGGCAGCGGAAGCGTTCTAGATCGAGACGCCGCGGGCGCGGAGGAAGGGAGCCGGGTTGGTGTGACTTCCGTAGACCTGGATCTTGAGGTCGAGGTGGCATCCGGTAGCGACGCCGGTCCGACCGACGTTTGCGATGAACGAACCGGCTTTCACGTAGCTTCCGACACCGACACGGTACGAGCCGGACTGCAGGTGACCGTAGACCGACTCAACGCCGCCACCGTGGTTGATGATGACCCGGTTGCCGAACCCACCGGCGTTGCCGACGAAGGTGACGCGACCGCCGGCGACGGCACGGATGGCCTTGCCACAGGGGTTCGCGAAGTCGATACCTGCGTGGAATGGAACGGAGCAGCCGGTACCGCCACACTTGATCGCGCGCGGGCCGTACCACGAGCTGATGTAGCCGGGCAGCGGACGCCACCAACCCTGTGCGGACGGCTGGAAGTATGTTCCGGTCGCGCCGGCGTTGGAACCGCCGCCACCACCGCCACCGCTGCTGCTTCCGCCACCGCTTCCGCTGTTGTTCTTGGCTGCTTCTGCTGCTGCTTTGGCCGCTGCCGCACGTTCACGTGCAGCACGCTCCTCGGCTGCTTTCTTCGCCGCGGCGACTCCGGCGGCATAGCCGGCTTCGACGGTCGCGGTCCGGCCCTCGAGATAGGACAGCTGGCCGAGGAGGGTCTCCTCGTGCTTCTCCTGCTCGGCGACGGCGGCCGCTGCGACAGCGGCGGCGTCCTCGGCTGCCTGGAGTTTCACTTCGGATTCAGCGCGGGCGGCTTCGAGCACCTCTGCGGCGACGACGGCCTGTTCACTCAGCGACGTGACCTGGTTGGCATCCTGCTTGGCATCATCAAGAAGCTGGGACGACAGGCCGGTGAGCTTGTCGATCGCACCGAGCTTGTAGAGCGTGTCATCGGCGTTCTCGGCGTCGACGAGCAGGCTCGCGGTGACGTCGAACGAGTTCGTCCTGCCCATGCGGGCGAACATCGATCCAGCCTGCTTGGCCGACGCTTCGGCTGATGCCTGAGCTTCTTCGAGCTGGATCTTGAGATCCGCGGATTTCTGTTCGGCGGCTTCTGCGACGATCAGCGCGTCCTGGTATTCGGCTGCGGCAGTGGCCGCCGCTTCCTGGGCTGCCGCTGATGCGTTACGCAGGTCCTCGATCAGCTTCTTGACGGAGTCGATCTGCGCCTTCTTGGCGGACTCGCTGGCCCGGGCGTTCTTCACATCTTCCCAGCTGGGGTAGCTGACTGCGGCTGCCGCGGGTGCGGAGATACCGACCGCTGACACCACAACCGCGAGTGAAACGGCAGCGACAAGGGATCGGAAACGCAAACGCATTTCTTCATGGTGGCAGAAAAAGAGCGATCTGTCTGGTGGGGTTGGGTGAGTCGCGTGGACCCAAAGCGGGTGACCCCCATTCTCCGCTTCGGGTCCGACGCGACTAGAAGAGGTCCTTTTCAGCGAGCCAGTCGGCAGCGAGAGCCTCGGGTGAGGCCTTCTCATCACCCTGGTTGCGACCATTGAGTTCGATCAGGTCCTCGGTGGTCAGTTCGGCTGAGACCGCGTTCAACACCTCTTTCACCGTGTCGGACGCCTTCTCCGAATTGATGAGCGGGAGAACGTTCTGCGGCAGGATCATGTTCTCGGGATCCTCGAGCGTCACGAAGTTGTTCTCCTTGATCGACGGGGTGGTCGAGAAGATGTCGGCGATGTTCACTGTGCCGTCGAGCAGGGCCGCCGTGGTGAGCGGTCCCCCCGAATCCGAGATCGGAACGAACTGGATGTTCGCTGCATCGACGCCGTAAACCTCGGTCAAGCCCTGCGGACCGTATGGTCGCTCAGCCAGTTCGGGGTTGCCGCCGACGATGAGCGGAACGTCGAGGTTCGCGAGATCAGCGAGGCTCGTGACGCCGTTGGATTCGCTGAATTCCTGGGTGACGTTGTAGCTGTCCTTGTCTTCCGCCTCGGCCTGGTCGAGGACTTCGAAGCCGTCCGGAAGCGCGTCGGGGAGGGCAGCGAAGACCTCCTCGCTCGACTTCGCGTCTGAATCTTCATCGAAGAACTGCAGCAGGTTTCCGCTGTAGTCGGGGATGAGGTCGATCGAGCCGTCCTCGAGAGCGGTGATGTAGACATCCCGCTGACCGATCTGGCCGGCGAACTCAACGGTGACGTCGTTCGCCTCGAGAGCCTGGGCGAAAATCTGGGCGATGATTTCCGACTCGGCGAAGCCGGCCGAGCCGACAATGATCGTTTCGCCGTCACCGGACGGCTCGCTGCCGGGCTCCAGTGGGTCGCCCCCCGCCCCGCAACCGGTGAGAGCGAGAACGGTGCCCGCCGCGAGGATTCCTGCGGCGAGACGGCCGCGTTGTGAAGTGAACATGATTTTCCTTACTGTGTGGTTGGTGCGTCGCCATCAGGCCGAGCGGGTTGCACGGACTCCGGCGGGGACGGTGAGTCGCTGGATCAGAATGAGGATGCCCTCGAGCGCCAGGGCGAGCAGGGTGACGAGAAGCGCTCCGACAAGCACTTTTGTGTAGTCGCGCACGGGAAGAGCGTCGATGATGTAGCGGCCGAGACCGCCGAGCGAGATGTATGCGGCGACCGTCGCCGTGGCGACAACCTGCAGCACCGCTGAGCGGATACCGCCGATGATGAGAGGCAGCGCGAGCGGAATCTCCACCTTCCACAGGATCTGCCATTCCGTCATTCCCATCGACCGCGCCGCATCCACCGTTCTCGGATCGACCGATTCCACCCCGGAGTATGCGCCGGCGAGGAGCGGCGGAATGGCGAGGACGACGAGCACGATGATCGTCGGGATGAGAGCGAGCCGGATCCCGAAGCCGAAGGCGATCGCGAGATAGGTGAGCAGGCCAAGTGTGGGAAGAGCACGCAGTGCGCCCGTTGCGCCGATCGAAATCCCGCGGAAGCGTCCGGTGTGACCGATGTACAACCCGAGTGTGACGGCGAGAAGCACGGCGATGAGAACGGTGAGCCCGGTGTACCCGAGGTGTTCGGCAAGTCGGGTCGGGATGCCGTCGGGCCCGGTCCAGTGGGCGGGATCGCCGATCCACGCCACCGCTTCGGCGATCGCATTCATGCGGTCACCGCCTTCGTGGTTGCTGTCTTCGCGTTGCGGCGGGCCGCAGTGTCGACGCGCGCCCACGGCAGGAGCATCCGTCCGAGTATGACGAGCACGACATCGAAAACGATGGCGATGAGTACCGTGCCGACGATGCCGGTGAGGATCTCGGTAGCGAAGTTCCGCTGGTAGCCGTTGGTGAAGAGGTAGCCGAGGCCGGACATCCCGACGAGGGCTCCGAGTGTGACGAGGCTCACGGTGCTCGTGGACACGACACGCAGGCCGGCGAGCAGCACGGGCCCGGCGAGCGGAAGTTCGACCTGCCAGAACCTCCGCCAGCCGCCGAACCCGACTGCCGTCGCGGACTGGGTCACGTCCTTCGAGACCGCATCGAAAGCATCCGTCGCTGTTCGCACCATGAGGGCGATCGCGTAGATCGTGAGAGTCACGATGAGGTTCGCCGGGTTGAGGATTTTGGTACCGAGCAGGGTAGGCATCGCCACGATGAGGGCGAGTGATGGGATCGTGTAGAGCAGACCGCATACAGTGAGCAACACGCCCCTCGACACCCGGTAGCGGTGGGCGAGCCAGCCGATCGGAACGGCGAGAAGGAACCCGACGAGGATCGGCGGAACACTGAGCAGAATGTGGTCGAGGGTGAGCGACCAGATCTGCTCGATGTTCGCCAGGACCCAGGTCATGTCGGGGTGCCGTCGTTCAGGATGCCGGCGATCCGCCCGGTTCCGTCGACCACCACCTGGCGGCCGGAAACCTGTTCGATTCGGAGCGCGCGTCGCCCACGGTCAGCGCCGACGAACGTGTTCACGAAGTCATCGGCGGGGTTGGCGAGAATGTCAGCCGGCGTGCCCACTTGCGCGATCTTGCCGCCGGTCTTGAGGAGGACCACCTGGTCTCCGAGCAGGAACGCTTCGTCGATGTCGTGGGTGACGAAAACGATCGTCTTGGCGAGGTCCTTCTGAATGCGCACCAGTTCCTGCTGCAGTTCGCTCCGCACGAGCGGGTCGACGGCACCGAAAGGTTCGTCCATGAGGAGAATGTTGGGATTCACGGCGAGGCCGCGCGCGACTCCCACCCGCTGCTGCTGACCACCGGAGAGCTGGGACGGGTATCGCTCGGCGAGCGATCGGTCGAGGCCGACGGTGTCCATCAGCTCGAGCGCCTGGGTTCTGGCGGCGGGTCGCTTCACCCCGGAAAGCAGCGGGACGGTGGCGATGTTGTCCGCGACGGTGCGGTGCGGCAGCAGGCCCGAATTCTGCATGACGTATCCGATACTGCGCCGAAGTTTCACGGGTTCGAGCGTCGAGATGTCGTCGTCATCGATCCGGATGCTGCCCGCCGTGGGATCGACCATCCGGTTGATCATCCGCAGAAGCGTCGTCTTGCCCGATCCGCTCGAACCAACCAGAACGGTTGTGGTGCGAGACGGAAGGGTCAGGTTGAAGTCGTCGACCGCGAGAGTCCCGTCGGGGAACCTCTTCGAAACCGAGTCGAATGTGATCATAGTTACCCCCTCGAGCGACGTCGTTCGAGGGAACTGCGCATGATTTCAGCGTAGACAGTGCGGCGCGGAGAACGCCACCATTGTTACGCCGGGGTCTGCTGGTGTAGGGCGATGTGCCAACTGCCACCGCCGTACAGGTACGTGGTCGACATACGCAGTTCCACAGTGTCTTTCCCACGCCGCGCGATGGCGCGGTACGCGACCGTCCCGGCACGGTCACCGAGCCGGATGATCGCCGGCTCATGGATCTCATACGAGTCCCACGGATCGACCCCGGCGAAAGAGGCAGCGATGCCGTCCCGGCCGATCGCCGCACCCTCGACGATCATGAGCGCATCGCGCGTCATCGCTCGTGCATAGTGTTCACCGCCACGTCCCTCGAGGATGGCCTTCCAGCCGGCGTGCTCCTCGCGCAAGAGGATGGCGGGCAGATCGTCAGTGATCTCAGTCATGGCTTCACGCTAGTGCGTCGGGGATGCCACCGGACCATTTGCATCGAAACTGACGTGTTGCATCACCCAGGTGTGCATGGTGACAGCTGCCGCCGCCGAGGCGTTGATCGACCTGGTCGACCCGAACTGGCTGATCTCGAGCACAGCATCGGATGCCGCGATCGCCTCGGGAGACAACCCAGGGCCCTCCTGGCCGAAGAGCATCAGGCAACGCTCAGGCAGGCGGAACGTCTCGATCAGCACGGAGCCGGGCACGTTGTCGATTCCAAGGATCGGCAGGTTCTCCGAGCGAGCCCAGTCGACCAGCCCCGCGACATCCGCATGGTGCAGCACGTGCTGGTAGCGGTCCGTCACCATCGCACCGCGTTTGTTCCAGCGCCGGCGCCCGACGATGTGCACCGTGTCGGCACCGAACGCGTTGGCCGTACGCACGATCGATCCGATGTTCATGTCATGCTGCCAGTTCTCGATGGCGACGTGGAACGGATGCCGGTGCTCATCGAGGTCCGCGACGATCGCCTCGAGCTTCCAGTAACGGTAACGGTCGATGACGTTTCGGGTGTCACCGTGGGTGAGAAGGTCCGGGTCGAAGTAGTGCTCTTCGGGCCACTCCCCCTGCCACGGTCCGACACCGTTCGTCGACAGCTCGTGGCTGGGGTTCTCGGCAGGAGGATGAAGCATCCTTCCAGCCTACGGGCGATGTCGTCTGGATTTTCGCGCCACCAGAGTCTTTTCGGTGTACCGAAAGATTGCTACAGTTTCGGCATGCCGAAATCTGTCGTCGCTGCCCCGGAGCCGACACCGCTCCGTCAAGCGAAGCCGCCACGGCTGCTGTGGCTCCTCGGTCCCGCCCTCGTTGCCGGTGTCGCTTATCTGGACCCGGGCAACGTCGCGAGCAACATGACGGCAGGGGCACAGTACGGCTACCTGCTCGTCTGGGTGGTCGTCGCCGGCAACATCATGGCCTGGCTGATCCAGTACCTCTCGGCGAAGCTCGGCATCGTCACCGGCAGGAGCCTGCCCGAGATCCTCGGCGAGCGCCTGAAGTCCCGGCCAGGGCGGCTCTCGTACTGGCTGCAGGCGGAACTCGTCGCGATGGCCACCGACGTCGCCGAGGTCATCGGCGGCGCCGTCGCCCTCTACCTCCTGTTCGACCTTCCACTCATCGTGGGAGGCATCATCACCGGGGCAGTCTCGATGGTGATGCTCACCATCCAGTCCCGTCGCGGCCCGCGCGCATTCGAATTCGTCATCGCAAGCCTGCTCATCATCATCGCCATCGGGTTCAGCGCGGGTGTCTTTCTTCATCCCCCGGATGCCAGTGGCGTCGCATCCGGTCTCGTGCCCCGCTTCGAGGACACGAACTCCGTGCTCCTCGCCGCTTCGATCCTCGGCGCAACGATCATGCCGCACGCCATTTACGCGCACTCCGCGCTCACCCGCGACCGATTCGCCGTCCGTGCAGCGGGGCTGACGACCGCGCGGCTCCTCACCGTCACCCGCTGGGACGTGTCGATCGCCATGATCATCGCCGGGAGCGTGAACCTGGCCATCCTGCTCCTCGCGGCGACCAACCTCGCCGGTGTCCCAGGGACGGACAGCCTCGAGGGCGCCCATGCCGCCCTCGAAACCTCCATCGGCCCTGTCGTCGCGACGCTCTTCGCCGTCGGACTGCTGGCCTCAGGGCTCGCGTCGACCTCTGTCGGCGCGTATGCGGGGGCCGAGATCATGCAGGGTCTCCTGAAGGTACGCATCGCCCTCCTCACCCGTCGGCTGATCTCGCTGATTCCGGCGCTCGTCATCCTCGGGATCGGATTCGACCCGACCGCTGCCCTCGTCCTGAGCCAGGTCGTCCTGTCGTTCGGGATCCCGTTCGCCCTCATCCCCCTCGTGATCCTCACCGCCAGGTCGAGTGTTCTCGGCACGTTCGCGAACCGGTGGCTGACCACGGCGGCCGGGGTCGTGGCATCCGTTCTTCTCGTCTCACTCAATGCGGTACTCCTCTTCCTGCTCTTCACGGGCGCTGCGTGAAGCGCGGATACGCTGGAGGTCCCATGAAGCCGTCGAAACCCGTTGTCGAGGACTACCTCAAGACCATCTATGCCCACACCGAGTGGCAGGCGGATGCCATCACCCCCTCCGCGCTCGCGGTGAGACTCGGGCTCGCACCGTCGACCGTCACAGAGATGGTCAAGAAGCTCGCCGCCGCCGGACTCGTCTCCCACGTGCGTTACGGGGCCATCAGCCTCACGGAGACGGGCAGGGCCAAGGCCGTGGCCGTTGTCCGCCGGCACCGTCTCGTCGAGACCTGGCTGGTCCGGGAGATGGGGTACAGCTGGGACGAGGTGCACGACGAAGCCGAAGTTCTTGAACACGCCATCAGCGACCGCCTGCTTGCGAGCATCGATGAACGGCTCGGGCACCCGGACCGCGACCCGCACGGCGACCCCATCCCCGCGGCGAACGGATCGGTGCGCCGCGAACGTGCCGTGCTGCTCGAGGAGGCCGAGCGCGGTCATACCGGAACGGTGCTGCGGATCAGCGACCGCAGCTCTGCGTTGTTGCGCGACCTGGAGGCATCCGGAATCGATGTCGGTTCGACGGTGTCGGTCGACGAGGGCGCCGTTCTGCTGGGTTCGACCCGCGTGGAGCTGCCCGCGGACGCCGGGACGGCCATCTGGCTCAGTGCCTGAGCCCGCCACCCTAAACTGGCTTCGAGCGAAGGAGTTGCGGCATGACGAGACGCGATGAAGTTGAATGCTGGCTGACCGACATGGACGGCGTGCTGGTGCACGAAAACCGGCCACTGCCAGGAGCAGCGGACCTGCTGCAGCAGTGGCGCGACCAGAACAAGCCATACCTGGTGCTGACCAACAACTCCATCTTCACTCCCCGCGACCTCAGCGCACGGCTTCGGGCATCCGGTCTCGATGTTCCCGAGGAGTTCATCTGGACCTCCGCCCTCGCGACGGCTGCTTTCCTCAAGGACCAGATGCCCGGCGGTTCCGCCTTCGTCATCGGTGAGGCGGGAATCACGACGGCCCTCCACGAGGCCGGCTTCATCATGACCGAGACGGCACCCGACTACGTCGTCGTCGGCGAGACGCGCAACTACTCGTTCGAAGCCATCACCAAGGCGATCCGCCTGATCAACAACGGTGCCCGTTTCATCGCGACGAACCCGGATGCCACGGGGCCGAGCGCAGACGGCCCGATGCCCGCGACCGGCGCGATTGCGGCGCTCATCACGAAGGCCACCGGCAAGGAACCATACATTGTGGGCAAGCCGAACCCGATGATGTTCCGTTCCGCCCTCAACAAGATCGGTGCCCACTCGGAGAACACCGGAATGATCGGTGACCGGATGGACACAGACGTCGTCGCCGGGATCGAGGCCGGGCTGCACACGATCCTCGTGCTCACCGGGATCAGCGACGAGGCGGAGATCAACAAGTACCCGTTCCGACCCTCAGAGATCCTCGGCGGCGTTGTGGATCTGCTCGAGCCGCACCCGATCGAGTCAGAGGTCGTCTGACCGGACGGACTGCCCCTCGCTCAGCCCTGCGCTGTCGCGAGGGAGCCGGTGAGCTGTTCCCCGCTTGAACGGCTGACGAAGCAGTAGTAGTTCCGCTCCCCGCTCGCCCACTGCTCTTCGGTCACCGGGTACGTTCCCTGGACCTGCAGGTCGTCATACTCGCCAGCAGCCTCGGCGTTCAGGACCCCCGGAGCACTGCACCACAGCGAGAGCTGGGCTAGGATCGCTTCCTCGCCGGGATAGGCGGCAGCCGGGTCGGCGTTCACCGGTGCGGTGAACACCATCTGGGCGGTGTGCCCTGCTCCACAATCGACGACGGTGAATGTCTCGGCCCACGGTGTCGAGTACGGCTCGAGGCATTCGCCGCCGCCGAGGGCGGTCCAGTCCTGTTCGCCCGGGGCGGCAGGACCGACGGGAGCAGCAGGAGCGGTGGGGGTCGGCGTCGGCGTTTCCGTCGGGGTAGGGCTGGGAGATGCGGTCTCGGTCGGCGCAGGCCCGGCAAGCAGGCGTGGCAGTTGTGAGCCGAGGAAGAACAGCCCACCGAGGACCAGGATCGCGACAAGTGCGATGGCAGCGATGATCACCGGTCGCGGCGCGCGGGCCGCTGCGGGGCGCGTCGGCCGAGCCGGGCGGTCAGCCGGCGGTTCGTCCGATCCGCCGGTGCCGTCCGTCGCTGCTGCCGGTGTTGGCACGGCCGACTTCCGCCGTAAGCCGGGGGCGATCGCCGGCTCGGCGAGGGGCGCGATGATCACCGGCTCTGGTGCCTGCTGCTGCTCCGCCTCCTGCCGCAACTGACGGCGGGACGGCAGCCCGGTGTCCGTGTCGTTGACGGCGTTGTCTGCGTCGTCAGGGTCCTCCGGCCGCGGGGCCTGAACAGGAAGCACAGCGGTCGCGTCGTCCGGGGGCGCGTCGACGGGGCTGGATGCCCCCTGGGATCCGGGCGCTGAATCCGGCGTGTGGATGAGCGGGTCGAGCGCGTCGTTGGGGGTGAGTTTCCAGCTGAAGTTGTCGAGATCCTCTGTCTCGTTCTCGGATTCGTCGGACGAGTTCCCGGTCATCGGCCCGTCGGCGGTGACGTCGTCATCCGTGAGTTCCGGAGCGGGAGCAGACGCGGGAACGACGTAGTCCGACTGGGCCTCCTCCTCGATGATGTGTTCGCGAGCCGACCGCGGCTTGAAGAGCGGCGGCTCGGCCGAGGGGATCAGCCCCGTCTCGGCCTCATCTGCCGGGCTCTCGTCGATGTCGACCTCGCCTGCTCCGTCGGCATCCGCTTCGTCCACGTCATCCGCTTCATCGACGATGAGCGGTTCGGGGGTGAAGACCGGGGCAGGAGCAGGAGCGGGCGGTGGAACGAAGGCGGGTTCGGGCACGAAGCTGAAATCGTCATCCCGGGTCGGTTCGGCAGCGACCTCAGACCGCGAGTCGGCGACGGGCTCGTCACGTGGAGGCTCGAATCGCGCCGGCTCGGGCAGGTCGGGTTCGCTCGGGTTCTGCTCCGAAGAGTCAGCGGCCTCGCCTTCGGCATCCCGCGGGGCGCGAGCCTCAGGGTTCACGATCGCTTCAGCGGCGATGAGCTTCTCGCGCCACCAGGCCATCACGGGCCGGTCGGCTTTGCCGGTGTTGCCGACCTCGTCGTCGGCGCCTGCATCGTCGGCGCTTGGGCGCCCTGCGTCATCCGCGTCGTGCGAGGCGGGCCGGATGGCATCCATCTGACCTGTCGGTTCCCCGTCGAGCTGGGAGAGCAACCAGTCAGCACCGACGACGTCTCCCTCTCCTGTCGGCGGATCGACCGGAGTGTCGTCTTCGTCGCCGCGGCGTCCGGAGTCGTCAGACATTATTCGAGTCCCAGGTCAGAGAGGCCGATCGCGGCGAAGTAGGGATAGCCGGCGTTCTCGATGATCTCGCGAGCACCGGTGTTGCGGTCGACCACGACGGCGACGCCGGCAATTTCAGCGCCCACCTTCTTGAGCGCCTCGATCGCTGCCAAGGGCGATCCGCCCGTCGTGGACGTGTCCTCGAGAACGATGACGCGCTTCCCGGCCAGTTCGGGCCCTTCGACCTGCTTGCCGCGACCGTGATCCTTCGGTTCCTTGCGCACCACGAACGCGTCGTAGGCGAGGCCGCGGGCGGCACCCTGGTGCAGAACGGCGGCGGCGACCGGGTCCGCTCCCATCGTCATCCCGCCGACGGCGACGACATCCGGCACATCCGCGATGAGGTCGAGCATGACCTGCCCGATGAGCGGAGCGACTCGGTGGTCGAGGCTGACCCGGCGCAGGTCGACGTAATAGCTGGCCTTCTTGCCGCTCGTGAGCGTGAAGTCCCCGTGGAACACGGCATCCGCCGTGATGTACTCGATAAGTTGCTTACGCGCGTCGGTCACGTCCGCCAGTTTAGCGATGCACGGTTGCGGGCAGCGAATACCCGTATGATGCCGCGCCGCGCACAACGAAATCGCGCCCGCCCCGGGGACTCTCGCATCTGGCGCTGCGGGTCACCCGGGAGGGCGCGAAAACGGTGAACTGCCTTACGGCAGCAGAGCATAGGTGCGCGTAGGCACCCGACGATATCCGTCGCGCTTCACGACAACGAAGCTACCGACGACGGCGGCAGCACTCAGGGCTGCCATGCCTGCAAAGAATACGAACATGAGGATTCCAGTCCCTTCCGTGGGTGAAATGCGGCGGTCGCCGCTGGATACTCTTCAATACTGCCCGCTTCAACTATTCAGGACAAGCGCACAAAGCTTGACTGACTCAGTAGCATTGCTACATGGATGTTCGACGTCTCGACCTGCTCCGTGAACTGGCCGACCGCGGGAGCATCGCCGCCGTCGCCGCGGCTACACACCGAACACCGTCAGCCGTGTCCCAGCAGTTGAAAGTGCTCGAACGCGAGGCGGGCGTTCCGCTCACGGAACGCAGCGGGCGTGGCATCCTGCTGACGGATGCCGGTCGCGCGCTCGCCCGCAGCGCAACCGATATCGCTGTCGCCATCGAACGCGCGGGCGCGGTCTGGGACGAGTATCGCAACGACGCCACGGGAACGGTGAGCGTCGCGACGTTTCCGACCGCCGGGCAGATGCTCCTGCCGAAGGTGCTCGCCTCCCTGCGCTCGACCCCCGGCCTCGACGTGACGATGGCGGATCGCGATCCGGAAACCGAGGACTTCCCGGCACTCACCACCGATTTCGACATCGTGCTCGCGCATTCCGTGCCCGGAGGCCGGTCCTGGAGCGGGCGCGGACTGCGCAACCTGTACCTGCTGAGTGAACCGCTCGACATCGCGCTCCCGGTCGGACACCGGCTCGCCGGCGTGAGCGTCCTCACTCCCGAGCACCTCATCGATGAACCCTGGATCGGCGTGCCGGAGGGGTACCCGTTCGACCGGCTGCTGCACGAGATCGAAGCGGTGACCGGGGCGTCACTCGACGTGGTGCAGCGGGTCACCTCCAGCCGCATCACCGAAGCTCTCGTTGCCGCGGGAATCGGAATCAGCATGATTCCGCGCTACACGGCATCCGGGCCGGAACGTGGCATCGTGACCCGCCCCCTCACCGGCGTCGACATGTCGAGACACATCGTGGCGTTGATGCGGCCGGACAAGGCCGAGCGTCTCGCGGTGCGGACGGTGGCGGAAGCACTGCAGAGGGAAGCCACCGCCCTCCAGCAGACGCACGACCCGGTCGACGATCCCGCGCCGTTCACGTCTCCGCGCTGGACCTAGAAACACGAGTTGCCCGGTCTCGCGGGTCCGGAGCTCCGGACACCCACGAAACCGGGCAACTCGATCGTCTGATCAGTCGTGCTCGGGGAATCCGAGGTTGATTCCACCGTGGCTCGGGTCGAGCCACCGGCTGGTCACCGCCTTCTCACGCGTGAAGAACTCGACACCGTGCGGCCCGTACGCCTTCGCGTCGCCGAACATCGAGTTCTTCCAGCCACCGAACGAGTGGTACGCGACCGGGACAGGGATCGGCACGTTGATGCCGACCATGCCCACGGTGACCTCACGCTGGAACCGCCGTGCTGCCCCACCGTCGTTCGTGAAGATGGCGGTGCCGTTGCCGTATTGGCTGTCGTTGATGATGCCGAGTCCTTCGGCGTAGCTCGACACCCGCACCACCGAAAGGATCGGACCGAAGATCTCGTCGCTGTAGACGGTCGACGATGTCGGCACATTGTCGATGAGTGTCGGGCCGAACCAGAAGCCGCCCTCGTCACCGTCGACCTCAGGGTTCCGTCCGTCGACCACGACGGTGGCGCCATCCGCTGTCGCAACGTCGACGTATGAGGCGACCTTGTCTCGGTGCACCTCCGTGATCAGGGGGCCCATGTCACAGCCGCGGCGTCCGTCTCCCGTCTTGAGCGACGACATCCGTTCCGTGATGCGGGCGACGAGGTCGTCGGCGATGGTGTCGACGGCGAGCAGCACGCTGATCGCCATGCACCGCTCCCCCGCCGAACCGAAACCGGCGTTGACGGCAGCGTCTGCGGCGAGGTCGAGGTCGGCGTCCGGCAGCACGAGCATGTGGTTCTTCGCCCCGCCGAGCGCCTGGACACGTTTGCCGTGGTGGGCCGCGGTCTCGTAGATGTAGCGGGCGATCGGCGTCGACCCGACGAACGAGATCGACTGGACGACGGGATGCTCGAGCAGGGCATCGACGGCTTCCTTGTCGCCGTGCACGACATTGAACACACCGTCGGGGAGCCCCGCTTCCGTGAGCAGTTCGGCCATCCAGATGGCAGCCGACGGGTCCTTCTCACTCGGCTTCAGCACGACCGTGTTACCCGCAGCGATTGCAATCGGGAAGAACCACAGCGGAACCATGGCCGGGAAGTTGAACGGGCTGATGATGCCGACAACACCGAGCGCCTGCTTGAGGGTGTAGACGTCGACGCCGGTGGAGACGTTCTCCGAGTACTCACCCTTGAGCAGGTGCGGGATGCCGGTGGCGAAGTCCACGACTTCGAGGCCGCGCGCGATCTCCCCGCCGGCATCCGACAGAACTTTGCCGTGCTCGGAGGTGAGGATCTCGGCGAGTTCACCCTTGCGGGAGTTCAGCAGCTCACGGAAGTTGAAGAGGACGGCCTGCCGCTTCGACAGGGAGGCGTCGCTCCACGCCGGGAAGGCGGCGGCCGCTGCCTGGACAGCGCTGTCGACGTCGGCAACGCTGCCGAGGCGGACCTCTTTCTCGACGACCCCGGTCGCCGGGTTGAACACGGGGGCTGTGCGTGACGAGTCCCCTTCGGCTGCCGATCCACCGATGAAGTGGTTGATGTATGTGGTCATGCGTGTCCTCCCTGGACGGTGGTGAAGACGGCGTCGTAGGCGGCCAGGGCCTCGGCTACCTCGTCGTCGGTGACGGTGCACGGCGGCACCACGTGGATTCTGTTGTCCTGCACGAACGGCAGCAGGCCGCGCCCGACGAGGGCTGCCTTGATCTGTCCCATGGTCGCCGCCGGCAGCGGCTCGCGTGTGGCCCGATCGGCGACCAGCTCCATCGCCCAGAACACGCCCTCGCCGCGCACTTCGCCGATGACGTCGTGCTTGTCGGCGAGATTGGCGAGGCCGGGGCCGATCGCCTCACGGCCGACCCGCGCCGCGTTGTCGACGATTCCCTCGCCGGCCATCGCATCGAGCGCGCCGATGATCGACGCCATGGCGAGCGGATGCCCCGAGTAGGTCAGCCCGCCCGGGAACACCGTTTCGTCGAAATCGGCGGCGATCGGGTCGGAGATGACGACGCCGCCTGCGGGGACGTAGCCGGAGTTGACCCCCTTCGCGAAGGTGATGAGGTCGGGAACGACGTCGTACCCGTCGAAAGCGAACCAGCGCCCGGTGCGACCGAACCCGGCCATCACCTCGTCGAGGATGAGCACGATGCCATACCGGTCGCACAGGGCTCGGACCCCGGCGAGATACCCGGGCGGCGGCACGAGGATGCCTGCGGTTCCCGGAACGGTCTCGAGCATGATGGCAGCGATGGTCGCTGCGCCCTCACCCTGGATGACCCGCTCGAGGTGATGCAGTGCGCGCTCCGTCTCCTGTTCAGGCGTCGTCGCCCAGAACTCAGAGCGGTACAGGTATGGGCCGAAGAAATGCACGTGCCCGCGCGCGTATTCGTTGGGCATCCGGCGCCAGTCCCCGGTCGCGACGATGGCAGCACCGGTGTTGCCATGGTACGAACGGTAGGTCGAGAGGACTTTGTCGCGTCCGGTGTGGAGGCGAGCCATCCGGATCGCGTTCTCGTTGGCATCCGCACCGCCGTTGGTGAAGAAGACCTTGTTGAAGCCGTCTGGAGCGCGATCGGTGATGCGTTTCGCCGCTTCTCCCCTGGTCAGGTTTGCCGTCGACGGCGCGATGGTGGTGAGCAGGTCTGCCTGTTCCTTGATCGCCGCGATGACGGCCGGATGCTGGTGACCGATATTCACATTCACCAGCTGGCTGGAGAAGTCGAGGTACTCCGTGCCCTCGAAGTCCCACACTCTCGTTCCGAGACCACCGGCGATGACCAGGGGTTTGAGCGAACCCTGCGCTGACCAGGAATGAAAGACGTGGGCGCGGTCGAGGTCGAGTGTGTGCTGATTGCTGTCTGACGTGAGCGGAAGTGCCACGACATCTCCTTTGTTGCGTGTTACCGATGGGATCCCGGGTGGACGGACGGTGTCCGCCCACCCGGGGGGGAACTACTGGCCGCCCTCGTTGAGGGTGACCTCGATGGGTTCGAAGTTCTCGCCCGTCACGTCGACGCCCTCTTCCTCCAGTGCGTCGAGGGCCTGCTGGATGTAGTCGTTCGTCCAGACGCCGGCCGGCGGCTCCTCGGTGATGAGGGCCGCGCCACTTTCGTTGACGGCGGAGAGCGCGCCGGCGACGGTACGTTCGAACGCTGCCTGGTCGATGAAGCCGATGCCGTTCTCAGCCGGCCAGATGAGCTTGTTCGTTTCGTTCACCATCCACAGTTCGTGGCTGGGGCCCCAGCCGGAACCCTCGGCGAGTGTGATCTCGGCAGCGTCCTCCGGGTTCTCCGCCGCGAAGATCCAGCCCTTGATCACGGCTTTGAGGAACGAGACGGTGGTGTCCTGGTAGTCCTCGTCGTTCTCGAGCTTCTCCGAGTCGGCCCAGATGGCATCCTGCAGCATCGCGCCGACGGTGTCTTCGTAGCTGATGACGTTGAAGTCGTCCTCGGTGTAGAGCTCGCCCGTGTCAGGGTCCACGGTCTCGAGCAGCTGCGCGTATTCGTTGTACGTCATCGCCTGCGCCGCGTCGATATCACCCTGCAGGAACGCGTTCATGTTGAAGTCCTGAGTGATGATCTCGACCGTGGAGGAGTCGAGACCCTCTTCGGCCATGGCGGCGAAGATCTCCCACTCGTTTCCGAAGCCCCACGAGCCGATCTTCTTGCCCTCGAAGTCGGCGACGCTTTCGATGCCCGAGTCGGCCCACGACACCTGAAGGGTCCCTGACCTCTGGAAGATCTGCGCGATGTTGGTGACGTTCGCGCCGGCCTCAATCGAGCCGAGGACCTTGGGAACCCACGCGATGGCGTAGTCGACGTCTCCGTTGGCGAGTGCGTCCTGAGGAACGATGTCACCTCCGGACGGGATGATTTCGACGTCGAGGCCCTCCTCTTCGAAGTAGCCCTGGTCGAGCGCGGCGAAATAGCCGGCGAACTGTCCCTGCGGCAGCCACTGCAACTGCAGTTTCACCTCGGTGAGTTCGTCGTCGCCCCCGCCGGTGTTCGATCCTGTCCCGGAGTCGGCTGGTCCTGAACATGCGGAGAGTACGAGCGCTGCCGAGACGGCAAGCGCACCAACCGTCGCGAAGCGACGTGTGCTGTGTTTCATGGTCTGTCCTTTCATGCGTGCGTGGGGTTTGACCGTCGGTCCGGGCGGACCGGGGACATTCATGTGCGCTGCCTGCCGCGGGTTGCGAGGCGTTCCAGAGCGAGGGTGGCGAGGAAGAAGATCAGTCCGAGGGCGATCGACGCGAGCACGTATGCCCACGCCCTGGGGTAGGCGCTCGACGCGGCGGAGGTCGAGATGAGACCGCCGAGCCCACCGCGCGGGCCACCGAAGTATTCGGCGACGAGAGCGGAAATCACCGCGAGTGACGAGGCGATGCGGATGCCGGTGAAGACGAACGGGACGGCCGTCGGCAGCGTCACGGTGCGAACGATCTGCCCGGATGACGCGGCGTAGACCTTCATGAGGTCGCGGTGCACAGGAAGGGTTTGCCGAAATCCGCGGAGCGTGTTGATGAAGACGGGCACGAACGACGCGAGACCGGCGATCGCCTGCCGCCCGAACTGGCTGTCCGCCCCGAACATCGAGTTCAGCACCGGGGCGAGGGCGACGATCGGGATGACGGCGAGAGACGCGACGATGGGCGCGCTCATCTGGTCGATCGGGCGCCAGCCGGCCGCAAGAGCAGCCAGCAGGATGCCGAGAATCGAGCCGATCACGAGGCCAAGCAGCGCGTTCAGTCCTGTGATCATCGTCGCTGAGACCATCGACGGGAAGAACTCGACGAACTGTTCCACGATCGCAGCGGGACTCGGCAGGAGGTAATCGCTGACGCCGACGACGCTCACGAGGAACTGCCACACTCCGAGCACGAGCACGCCGACGGCGACAGGGGCGACGATCCGGAGTGTCGTGTCTCTTTTCGCGGAGGGGGCCGAGCGGCCCGAAAGCGTCAGGGCCATCAGCGGTTCTCCACTCCCCGCGCCCCTGTGGGAACGGGAGATCCGGTGTGCAGGGCTTCGCGCACCGCGGTGACTCCATCGAAGAACGCCCGTTCCTCACGGAGCGCCTCGGCGTGAGCCGGATCCCGGTTGAGACCCATCGGGACGATCTCCTGGATGCGGCCCGGTCGCGGCGACATGACGACGACACGGTCGGAGAGGTAGACCGCCTCGGGGATCGAGTGGGTGACGAACACGACGGCCGCGCCGGTTTCGGCGCAGATCCGCAGCAACTCGGTCTGCATCCGTTCCCTCGTCATTTCGTCGAGCGCACCGAACGGTTCGTCCATGAGCAACAGGTCAGGCTTCTCGGCGAGCGCTCGAGCGATAGCGACGCGCTGCTGCATGCCGCCCGAGAGCTGGTCGGGATACCGATCGGCGAAGTCGCTCAGCCCGACCATGTCGAGGAGTTCACCGACCCGCGCGGTCCGGTCACGACCGGATGCCCCGTGGAGCTCGAGCGGGAGCCCGACGTTCGCCGCGACGGTTCGCCAGGGGAGCAGACCGGCCTGCTGGAATGCGATGCCATAGTCCTGGTCGAGCCGCGCCTGCTTCGCCGACTTTCCGAAGACCGTCACCGTTCCCGCTGTCGGCTGGTCGAGGTCGGCGATGAGCCGCATCAGGGTGGATTTTCCGCAGCCGGACGGGCCGATGAGTGAGATGAACTCCCCCGCCGAGACAGTGAGGTCGATCCCGGTGAGCGCGTCAACCTGTCCCGAGCGGGTATCGAAGGTCTTGTCGACACCCGTCACGGTGACGGCGTCGACCGTGCGGGTCGGTGCAACTGGGGTTTCGGGTAGCTGAGTCACGCGTTGATCTCCACACGTCGGTAGTTCCTGAGGATGGCGCCGAGGATGGCGACCGAGCCTGCCGCTGCCAGGCCGAGCACGATGGAACCGAAAATGGGTCCCCATGCCTTGGACGGATCACCGCTGGCCTGGCCGGCGTACTGGATGAGGATGCGCCCGATTCCGCCCTGCATTCCCGTCGAGACTTCGGCGACGACGGCACCGATGACGGCGTTCGCAGCGCCGAGGCGAAGGGCGGGGAGCAGGTACGGGATGGATGCGGGGATCCGCAGCTTGACGAGCGTCTTCCACCAGCCGACCCCGTAAGTTCTCATGAGTTCGGTGTGGATGGTGTCTGGCGACTGAAGTCCCTTGAGAGCGCCGACAGCGATCGGGAAGAACGCGAGGTACGACGCGATCACCGCGACGCTCATCCAGTCCTGCCATTCGAACGCACCGATCTCGATGCGTGACCCCCAGCTGCGAACGACCGGAGCGAATGCGATGAGCGGAACGGTCTGGCTGAGGATGATCCAGGGCAGGAGACCCCATTCCGCGAGTCGCCACCGCTGCATGATCAACGCGAGCGCGAAGCCGACGACGATGCCGACAAGCCAGCCGACGGCAGCGATCCCGAGCGTGACGAGCGCGGCGAGCGCCACTTCGAGCCACAGCGGGTTCGCCGTCGCCGAGCGGGTGACCGGGTCGAACAGCCTGGCGATCATGTCCCAGGTGTGGGGCATCGCGAGATCGGTGGTGCGCGGAAGGATCCGGGCATCGCCGATCACGACTCCGTCGGACGGACCGAGCAACTTGTAGAGCTCCCACGCCGCCGCAAGGACGAGAATGCCGAGCACCCCGTACGCCCAGCGCGCCAGCTCCCTGGCGGGCGCACCACGGCGCCGCCGGATCGCCGGGGCCAGGGTTTCGGCGGTCATGCCGTCGCCACGATCTTTTCCCGGAGCGCTGGAATCACGGCCTCGCCGTAGACCCGCAGCGTTTCTTCCTTGTTGTCGTGCTGGAGGTACCCGGCGAACTGGTCGACGCCGATGCTCTTCAGCTCTTCGAGCTTGGCGATGTGCTCGCTCGCCGTGCCCATCACGCAGAACCGCTCGACGATCTCGTCCGGAACGAAGGCAGCGTGGGTGTTGCCGGCCTTGCCGTGCTCGTTGTAGTCGTACGACTCCCGGCCCTGGATGTAATCGGTGAGGGCCTGGGGGATCGCCCCTCCCGTTCCGTATTTGGCGACGATGTCGGCGACGTGGTTGCCGACCATGCCCCCGAACCACCGGCACTGGTCGCGCATGTGCTCCCAGTCGTCGCCGATGTACATGGGCGCCGCGACGCAGAATTTGATCGACATCGGATCGCGTCCCGCCTGCTCCGCGGCATCCCGAACCGTCTTGATCATCCATTTGGCGATGTCGACGTCGGCGAGCTGCAGGATGAAGCCGTCGCCGACCTCACCCGTCAGTTTGAGGGCGAGCGGCCCGTATGCCGCCACCCATACGTCGAGTTTCGACCCGACGCTCCACGGGAACTGCACGGTCGCACCGTTGTACTCCACCGGCCGGGAGTTGCCGAGTTCGCGAATGACGTGGATCGATTCGCGCAGCGTCTTGAGCGTCGTCGGTGCGCCGTTGGTGGTGCGGACCGCGGAGTCTCCCCGTCCGATGCCGCAGATCGTGCGGTTTCCATACATCTCGTTGAGGGTGGCGTAGGTGGATGCCGTCACCGTCCAGTCCCTGGTGGCCGGATTAGTGACCATGGGGCCGACGGTGATCCTCTTCGTTTCGTTGAGGATCTGGCTGTAGATGACATACGGTTCCTGCCACAACAAATGAGAGTCGAACGTCCACACGTGACTGAAACCGTATTGCTCGGCGAGCTTGGCGAGGTGGACGGTTCTCGAGGCGGGCGGGTTGGTCTGGATTACTGCTCCGAAGTCCATGGATGCCCTTAGATCAGGTACTGGCTGAGGCCGCGGTGGACGTACTTGCCGTCGCCCTTGGTGCCCAGGTACTGGTTGTCGTCGACGATGACCTTGCCGCGGGAGAGCACGGTGTCGACGTGGCCGTCGATCTCGTATCCTTCCCAGGCGGAGTAGTCCATGTTCATGTGGTGCGTCTTGCCCACTCCGATGGACGTGTGGCCGTTGGGGTCGTAGATGACGACGTCGCCATCCGCGCCCGGCTGGAGCACACCCTTCTTTCCGTACATACCGAACATGCGGGCCGGAGTGGTGGAGGTGATCTCGACCCAGCGTTCGAGCGAGATCTTCTTGTCTACGACGCCCTGGTAGAGCAGGTCCATCCGGTGTTCGACACTCCCGATCCCGTTGGGAATCTTGGAGAAGTCCCCGATTCCCATGTCTTTCTGCCCCTTCATGCAGAACGGACAGTGGTCGGTGGACACCATCTGGATGTCGTTCGTACGCAGGCTCTGCCACATGTGGTGCTGGTGCCCTTCGTGCTTGGATCGAAGCGGCGTCGAGCACACCCATTTGGCGCCCTCGAAGTCTCCCCACTCCTCGCTCGATGCACCGAGCTGGTCTTCGAGTGAGAGGTACAGGTACTGCGGGCAGGTCTCCCCGAACACGTTCTGGCCGTTGTCCCTCGCCTGGGCGATCTGCTCGACGGCTTGCTTGGCGCTGACGTGAACGACGTACAGGGGAGCACCGGTCAGGTTGGCCAGCATGATGGCCCGGTGAGTTGCTTCTTCTTCTGCCTGCCAGGGCCGCGTCATGCCGTGATAGTACGGCGTGGTGTTTCCGGCCTGGAGTGATTGCTGCACGAGGAGGTCGATGACGCTTCCGTTCTCGGCGTGCATCATGATCATCGAGCCGTTGTCGCTCGCGCGCTGCATGGCCTTGACGATCTGTCCGTCGTCGGAGAGGAACACACCCTTGTAGGCCATGAAAAGCTTGAAGCTCGACACTCCCTCGCGAACGAGTTCGTCCATCGCCGTCAGTGACGAATCCTGAACGTCGCTGAGGATCTGGTGGAACCCGTAGTCGATCGCGCAATTGCTGCGCGCCTTCTCGTGCCAGAGCGAGAACTGGTCGAGCACGTTCTCGCCGGCGTACTGCACGACGAAGTCGACGATGCTCGTCGTTCCGCCGTGCGCGGCGGCGCGGGTTCCGGTCTCGAAGGTGTCGCTCGCGAAAGTGCCGCCGAACGGCATCTCCATGTGGGTGTGTGCGTCGATCCCGCCGGGGATGACGTACTTGCCGGCAGCGTCGATCACGGAGTCGACATTGTTCTCGACGTCGAATCCGAGCAGGGTCGACCCGGGGGCGAGCACGGCGGCGATGGTTTCACCGTCGATGAGCACATCGGCCGGGGCTGAGCCGGTCGAGTTCACGACGGTGCCGTTCTTGATGAGGGTTTTCATGGTTTTCCTCTCTCGGTACCGACCGGCTATGGCTTGGGGATCGACGTGTAGGACTCCGGGCGACGGTCACGGTAGAACTGCCAGTCGTCGCGGACTTTCTTGATCATGTCGAGGTCGAGGTCGCGGATGACGATGTCCTCGTGTTCCGAACTGCCGCGTTCGCCGACGAAGTTCCCCTGGGGGTCTGCGAACTGGCTCGTGCCGTAGAACGTGACAGCGAGGTCGCCGTATTCGTTGTCCTCGGTACCGACGCGGTTCGGCGCGGCGACGAAGTAGCCGTTTGCGGCTGCGGCCGTCGCCTGTTCGAGGTCCCACAGCCTGTTGGAGAGGCCCGGCTTCGTGGCGTTCGGGTTGAAGACGATCTGGGCACCGTTGAGTCCGAGTTCACGCCAGCCCTCCGGGAAATGGCGGTCGTAACAGATGTAGACGCCGACGGGGCCGACAGCGGTGTCGAACACCGGGTAACCCATGTTCCCCGGGCGGAAGTAGAACTTCTCGTAGAACTTTTCGAGGTGGGGGATGTGGTGCTTGCGGTACTTGCCGAGGATGGTTCCGTCGTTGTCGACGACGACGGCGGTGTTGTAATACACGCCGGGCATGTCTTCCTCATAGATGGGAAGAACCATCACGAGGTTGAGTTCCTTCGCGAGCTTCGCGAAGCGCTGGACGATGGGGCCATCGGCCGGTTCTGCGAACTCGTAGTACTTCTTGTCTTCGGTGATCCCGAAGTATGGGCCGTAGAACAGCTCCTGGAAGCAAATGATCTGCGCTCCCTGAGCAGCAGCGTCCCGAGCGAACTGTTCGTGTTTCGCGATCATGGATTCTTTGTCGCCGGTCCAGGTTGTCTGGGTGATTGCGGCGCGAACTACCGTCATCTCTAGCCTCCGTATCGTCATTGAGCGGTGGGCGCATTACGCCTGATGTGGCGTCCTCTTACCGAAGTGGTAAACCCCGGTCCGGGGACTGTTTTACTGTTCCGCTCATTTGTTATTATTTGAGTTGAACATTTCTCTATTGTTTCCCTTCGTGACGCGTGAGTAAATACCCAGTTTGGGCGGAAGGCCGACTTATGGATCTGGCGTACGGGGAGATCATCGACGACCGCTCCCCCCGGGGGATCGCGGCGGCCATCGCGAGACTCATCACCGCGGGGACCCTCGCACCGGGCGACCGGCTGCCGACGGTGCGTGAACTCGGGGCTGAGCTCGGCGTCAGCCCCGCGACCGTCAGCCAGGCCTGGCAGGCAATGGGCAGCGTCGGGCTCATCGTTTCGAAGGGCCGCAGCGGGAGCTTCGTCCGATCAGCGCCGGTTCCGTGGCTGACACCGCGGGTGCAGTCGATGGCCGGGCACCTCGGTGACGCGAGACTCGATCTCTCCCGCGGAGCACCGGACCCGCTCCTGCTGCCTGACCTCACCCTGGCTCTCTCCCGGGTATCCGAGTACGCGGGAACGTTCAGCTATCAGGAACTGCCGGTGATTCCGCCGCTGCTGAAACACCTGCAGGATGTGTGGCCGTACGACGTCGAGGCGATCACGGTCGTCGACGGCGCACTCGACGGGCTCTCCCGCTCGCTCGAGCAGGTCATCCGGTTCGGTGACCGGGTCATCGTCGAGGACCCGACCTTCCCCCCGTTCTTCGACCTGCTGGACCAGCTCGGCGCCGTACGCATCCCGGTTCCCGTGGACGCACACGGGCTCGATCCCGCTGCGCTTCGCCAGGCCCTGAAGCTGGGCCCCGCAGCACTCCTCCTTCAGCCGCGGGCCCAGAACCCGACGGGAATATCGATGAGCGTCGAACGCGGAGAGGAACTCGCCCGCATCATCGCCGCCAGTCGGCAGGCGAGCGGGCTCATCGTGATCGAGGACGACCACTCAGCGGGGATCAGTGCGTCGACAGAGATCAGCCTCGGCCGGTGGATCCCCGAACGAGTGCTTCACATCCGCAGTTATTCGAAGTCACACGGACCCGACCTGCGGATCGCAGCCCTCGGTGGACCCGAGGCCCTCATCAACCAGGTCGTTGCCCGCCGGATGCTCGGCCCTGGGTGGACCAGCAGAATGGTGCAGACGATCCTCGTCGAGCTCCTCACCAACTCCGATGCCATGAGCACCGTCGCTGCCGCGAGGAGCGTCTACTACTCGCGTCAGCGCATGTTCGCCGAAGCCATGCGCGACACCGGCCGGGCGGTTGCCGAGACGGACGGCCTCAATACCTGGGTCGAAGTCGACGACGAACGCCACGCCCTCGTCCAGCTGGCGGCATCCGGCATCCGGGTGACCGGCGGAACTCCCTACCTGTCGGCGCCGGGTGACCGCCAGTTCGTCAGGGTCACCGTCGGGATGCTCCGCGAGGGTCACGCGGACGTCGCGGCCGCGCTCGCGACCGTCGCTCCCGGACGCTGAGGCTTTGCCGTACCCGGGTGTCATTTGCCCTTTCGCGGCGTAGCATCGACAGCATCCGTTCCAGACAAAGGATGTATCGTGTCGCGCTCGTCCCGTAAGTGGCTCCCGGCCATCGTCGTTCCGGCCCTTGTCGTGGGAGGAATAGCCCTCGTTCCGCTGTCTGCCGGTGCATCCGTCGACCTGCCGGACAAGACCGCAGACGAGGTTCTCCAGCTCATCGCTTCGAGCACCGAGGACTCCTTCTCGGGGACGGTCGAGAAGAACGCGGACCTCGGGCTGCCGACGCTTCCGGAGGGAATGCCAGGCGCCGGCGAGACCATCGGCTCCGCTTTCGAGATGTTGAGCGGGTCGCACGAAGCGCGAGTCTTCGTGAACGGCTCGGAGAACGTCCGGGTCCAGATCACCGACCAGCTTGCCGAACGCAATGCCATTCTGAACGCCACGGATGCCTGGCTGTACGACTCCGAAACCAACGTCGCCACGCACGTCGCGATTCCCGCCGACGCCCGCGACGCCATGCGCGATAAGGTCACGGACGCAGCGGGGGCTGTGACCCCCGCCGAGCTCGCCGAGCGATTCCTCAATGAACTCGGCCCCAGCACGAGCTTTTCCGTTGGAACGGATGCCACCGTGGCGGGCCGCACCGTCTACGAACTCGTGCTGACCCCCAAGGCATCGGACACTCTCGCCGAGTCCGTCTCGATCGCCGTCGACTCCGAAACCGGCCTCCCGCTCCAGGTGTCGGTGCACGCGGACGGTCAGGAGGACGCCGCCTTCTCGGTCGGCTTTACCTCGATCGACCTGGCTGAGCCATCGGCCGATCTGTTCACCTTCGCCCCTGGCGACGGAGTCACGGTCGAAGAGAAGCCGTTCCCCTCAGCGCCGAGCGACACCGACTATTCCGACAAGCGTTCCGAGGACGTGGATCCCGGCGAGAAGCCGCGTGTAATCGGAACCGGCTGGGATGCCATCGTCGAAGTGAGCATGCGAACCGCAGGCGGCGATGCGGAAGCCGACCCGCTCCTCGACCAGCTGACCACGAAGGTCGACGGGGGCCGCGTCTTCTCGACCACGCTCGTCACCGTCCTGCTCACCGATGACGGCCGCGTTCTGGCCGGCTCCGTTCCGCTCGAACGGCTTCAGGCCGCGGCCGCCGAGGGATGACCGCTCCCGACCTCGCGATCGAAACCCGGGCGCTGACGAAGACCTTCGGTCGCCAGAGGGCCGTGCAGGGGATCGACCTCGCGGTGCCGCGCGGGTCGGTGTTCGGGTTCCTCGGGCCGAACGGGTCAGGCAAGACGACGAGCATCCGGATGCTCCTCGGACTCGCGGATGCCACGAGCGGCGAGATGTCCGTTCTCGGCGAATCGATGCCTGACCGGATCCTCGACGTCCTGCCTCGCGTCGGCGCCCTCGTCGAGGGCCCCGCTTTCTACCCCTTTCTTTCCGGTGAGGACAATCTCCGCCGCCTCGACAGCGCCGATCGACACGCGTCACCCCGGACGCGAACCGAGCGCGTCCGGCGGGCGCTCGAGCGGGTGGGCCTCAGCGCGGCTGCGAAGAAGAAGGCCGGAGCGTATTCACTCGGGATGAAACAGCGCCTCGGGATCGCCAACGCACTTCTCCAGCCGCGCGAACTCCTCGTGCTCGATGAACCGACGAACGGCCTCGACCCACAGGGGACGCGAGAGGTCCGCTCACTCGTCCGGTCATTCGCCGCCGAGGGCACGACGGTGTTCGTGTCGAGTCACCTGCTCGCCGAGGTGGAACAGGTGTGCACCCACGCGGCGATCATGAGTGCGGGGTCCCTCGTCGCGCAGGGTTCGCTCGACGAGCTCCGTGGGGCCGGCGAGCGGCACGTGCGTGTGCGTACAGCGGATGCCGGCCGAGCGGCATCCGTGCTCGCCGGTTTTGGTCTCGAACCGTCATCGCAGGACTATGACGCCTCCAGCGCAGACGTCACCGCTCTGCTCCCGGCCGGGTTCGCCGCGTCGAACGACATCGTCGCGGCGCTTGTCACAGCGGGGGTCCGCGTCCAGGGGTTCGCCGTCGAGGAGCCAAGCCTTGAGGATCGCTTCGTCGATCTCACCGGGGAGGGCTTCGATGTCGTCCGCTGATCCGAAGGTGAAGCACGGCGCCGGGCTCTCGCTCCTCGCTTCCGAGCTTCGGATCCTCTTCGGCCGGCGCCGGACCTGGGCGATGCTTGCTGCCGTTGCGCTCATCCCGATCCTGCTCGCTGTTGCGCTGCGACTGACCTCGGCCGGTGTCGAGCCGGGGCAAGGCCCACCGTTCCTCGACCGGGTCACGCAGAACGGCCTGTTCGTGAGTTTCACGGCGATGGTGGTCGCGATCCCCCTGTTTCTCCCACTCACCGTGGGCGTCGTCGCTGGCGACACCCTCGCCGGCGAAGCGTCGCATGGCACGCTGCGCTACCTGCTCGTCGCCCCGGCAGGGCGGCTTCGCCTGCTGATCGTGAAGTTCGCCGGTGCGATCGCGTTCTGCATTGCTGCCACCCTGACGCTCGTCGTCGCCGGCACGATCATCGGGGCCCTGCTGTTCCCAGTCGGTCCGGTGACGCTACTGTCCGGCGACGTCATCAGCGTTCCCGAATCCGCGGTCCGCGCCCTCCTGGTCGCCGCCTACGTCAGTCTCTCCCTGCTCGGGCTCAGTGCGATCGGACTGTTCATCTCCTCGCTGACGTCGGTGCCTGTCGGAGCGATGGCCGCGACCGTCGTCGTGTCCGTGGTGTCCCAGATCCTCGGAGCCCTCCCGCAGCTGGAGTGGCTGCACCCGTGGTTGTTCACCGACACCTGGCTCGGTTTCTCCGGATTGCTGAGCCAGCCGATGGATGGGACGGCCTTCGGCGCGAACGCCGTTCTGCAGGGCGGTTATGCTGCGGTGTTCTTCGCACTGGCGTACAGCAGATTCACGACCAAAGACATCCTCTCGTAACACCACGGGTGTACTCTCGAACCTGACCACCGGTCGGTTGTGACCGGGTGAGCTTGCCCGGATTTGGGTGGCAGGTCGTACCGCATTCCGCGCTGCACCGTGCCCGCTTCTCCCTATCCGAGGCCTCATGACTTCCCGCTCCCCCTTCACCGCCCGTCGCATCCTCCCCCGTCGCGTCCTCGCGGCGGCCGGTCTTCTCACCGGCCTTGCCGCCCTGACCGGGTGCACCGCCGCTCCGGTCCCTGAGCCAAGCGACTCGCGCGAGCCGACGGCATCCGCGTACCCGCTCACCATCGACAATTGCGGCACCGAGCTCACGATCGAGAAGGCGCCTGAGCGCGTGCTGACGATCAAGTCGACGTCGACGGAGATGATGCTGGCGCTCGGTCTCGAGGACCGGCTCATCGGTCACGCGTTCCCCGACGGCCCGATCCCTGACGAGCTGGGCGGTGAGGACGTCCCGGTGATCAGCGACAAGGTGCCGGGCCAGGAAGCGGTTCTGACGCTCGAACCAGACTTCATCTTCGCGGGCTGGGAGTCCAACTTCTCGGCGGACGGCGCAGGGGATCGTGACTCCCTCGCTGAGCTCGGAGTGAACACCTACGTGTCACCCGCCGCCTGCCAGTCGGCCGAGAAGCCGGCCGAGCTGAGGTTTGAGGACGTCTTCGACCAGATCGCCGAGGTGGGCTCGATCTTCGGCGCTGACGAAGAGGCCACTGCGCTTATCGCCGAGCAGCGGACGGCGCTGGGCGAACTGACCGCAGCCGCCGGAACCACTGCGCTCTGGTACTCGAGCGGCTCGGATACCCCGTTCGTCGGCGCCGGCGCCGGCGCCCCGCAGATGATCATGGACGCCATCGGGATCGAGAACATCGCCGCAGGGGTGAATGAATCCTGGACCTCGTTCAACTGGGAGGCCGTCGTCGATGCGAACCCGGATGTCATCATCCTCGTCGAGTCGGACTGGGGCACCGCTGAGAAGAAGATCGGCGTCCTGCGGTCGAACCCGGCAACGGCGAAGCTCGACGCCGTCGTGAACGAACGCTTCATCACCGTTCCGTTCGCAGCGACGGAGGCCGGCGTTCGCAATGTCGAGGCGGCACAGATCATCGCTGAGCAGCTGGAGGCGCTCGGATTGTGACGGCGACGATGACGACGCGGCCGGCCGAAGCGGCATCCGCCCGGCGGGAACGCCGGCGCGTGCCCACCGTCGTGCTCGTTCTCGTGCTCTCCGGAATCCTGCTGCTCTCCATCGTGCTCAGCGTCACCCTCGGCCCGGCAGACATTCGCCCCGCCGAGGTGTGGGGGTCGCTCCTCGGCCATCTGGGCTTCGACCCGACGCTTCTCGGCGGGGACGTCCTGTCGCCACTGCGCGACGGCATCATCTGGGAACTGCGGATGCCACGGATCCTCACCGCCGCCGCGGTGGGCGCCGGTCTCGCCCTCTCCGGTACCGTCATGCAGGCGATCACGCGTAATCCACTCGCCGACCCGTACCTGCTCGGGCTGTCGTCCGGAGCGTCGCTCGGCGCTGTCGCGGTCATCCTGCTCAGCGTCGGTGTCCTTCTTCCCGTCGCGGCATTTGCCGGCGCCATCGTCGCGTTGCTTGCAACCCTCCTTCTCGCCGGTGCCGCCGGCGCACTGACGCCGACCCGTACCGTTCTTGCCGGCCTCGCCGTGTCGTCGTTCCTCGGCGCCCTGACGAGCCTCGTCATCTTCTGGTCTGCGACAGGCGACACCTACCGCGAAATCCTCAGCTGGCTGCTCGGCTCCCTGAGCGGAGCACGCTGGCCCGCCGTCGCGATTGCGCTCGGAGCGTTGCTGCTCGTTGGAATTCCGCTCATGCTCACCGGCCGGACGCTCGACGCGTTCGCCTTCGGCGACAATGCGGCATCCGCTCTCGGTGTCGGGGTGAACTCAACCCGGTGGCTGCTGCTCAGCGCGACGGCGTTGCTCACCGGCGCGATGGTCTCGGTCTCGGGTTCGATCGGTTTCGTCGGGCTGATCCTGCCGCACGCTGTGCGGCTCGTGGCGGGGCAGCGGAACCGCGTCGTGCTCCCCCTGTCTGCGCTCGCCGGGGCCATCTTCCTGATCTGGATCGACACCGGTGCCCGCACCCTGTTCGACCCGCGCGAGTTGCCCGTCGGTATTCTCACCGCCGTCGTTGGAGCTCCCGTGTTCGCTCTGCTGTTGCTGAAGGCCAGGAGGATCCGATGACGACGACAAACCCGTCCGCCGACATCGTCGACGCTCTGTCCGCGCCCGGGCAGGACTCTCTCAGCGCGAGCAGGTTGACCTTCACGCGCGAGGGAAAGCTTGTCATCGATGGCGTCGACGTCTCCCTGCCTGTCGGATCGTTCGGTGCGGTGATCGGTCCGAACGGCGCGGGGAAGTCGACGCTCCTCCAGTTGCTCGTCGGTACCCTTCCCGCGGATTCCGGTGCCGTGCTGTTCGACGGCGACGATCTGCTCGCGATGAAGCGGCGCGACCGGGCGCGGCTCGTCGCCCTGAGCGAGCAGCACGGCGACGGTGACACCGGGCTCCTGGTGACCGATGTGGTGCTGCTCGGCAGGACCCCGCACATCCCCAGGTGGGCGTCAGAGGGGCCGGCGGACCGGCGGGTCGTTGCCGATGCGTTGACCGCTGTGGGCATGACGGAGTTCTCGAACCGCCCGTTCGACACCCTCTCCGGCGGGGAACGCCAACGGGTGCAGCTCGCTCGCGCCCTCGCCCAGGAGCCCAGGCTGTTGCTCCTCGACGAACCGACCAACCACCTCGACGTGCGCGCCCAGCTCAGCCTGCTGTCGCTCGTCCGTGCTCAGACAGCGGCGGGGCTGACCGCGCTCGCGGCACTCCACGACCTCAACATTGCGGCTGCGTACGCCGATTCCGTGATCGTGCTGAAGGCGGGTGCCGTCGTCGCTGCCGGGCCGGCGGCATCCGTTCTCACCGGTGACCTGATCAGCGACGTCTATGGCGTGCGGGCCGATGTGCTCGAGCACCCGCGAACAGGGCGTCCCCTGATCGCTTTCGACACGACCTAGAGTGACTGTCCCGCGCCCGCCGTGAATCCTGCGGCGTATGCCTCGTCCGAGCCGAGCCGGAACATGTCCTTCTCAGCGCTGCGGACGAGCGCTCGGGCGCCTGGCCCATCCTCGTCTGTGACGAGGTGCGCGAGACCTCGGACGACGGCGACCGGGCGACCGGACGCCTTCCCCTTGACCAGGTCCGCGGCTCCGGCGAGTTCGTCGGCGACTGCGGTGATGGTGACGGTGAGCGGGCGACCGGACGCATCCGTCTGTCCTCGCAGGTCGTCGACGACACGGATGCCGGCGGCCCCGATCGCGATGTCGGTCTGCCCTTCCCGCCATGGGCGGCCAACGGTGTCGGTGATCACGATGCCCACACGGAGGCCGATGGTGCTGCGCACTGCCGAGCGGAGCGCGCGCGCTGAGGCGTCCGGGTCCACCGGCAGCAGGAGAACGGTGCCCTCGTCGGTGTTGCTCGAGTCGACGCCCGCAGCGGCCATGACGAGACCGAGCCGGTTCTCGACGATCCGGGTGACACCGTTCGGATGCTCACGACTGGCGACCACGCGAACGGTTTCGTCGGTAATCGCCTGTTCCCGGTCGGCGGCGAGGATGCGTCGCCCCTCGGCCTTCGACACGATCTTGGACGTGATGAGGAGAATGTCTCCGTCCTCGAGGTCCGGGCCGACGGCATCCGTCACGATTCTCGCCAGGTCGTCGCCTGCGGTGATCTCGCCTATTCCGTCCGGCGCCCAGATCGACAGCATCAGCGCACCAGTTTCGGGAGGACGTCGCGGCCGAACGTTTCGATCCAGTCGCGCTGGTTGCGGCCGACGTTATGCAGGTAGATGCGGTCGAAGCCGAGGTCGGCGAAGCGCTGGATGTGGGCGCGGTGCACGTCGGGATCGGACGAGATGACCATGCGGCCCTCGAAGTCCTCGGGGCGGACCATCTTCGCCATCTGCTCGAATTCGAACGGGGAGCGGATGTCTGCCTTAGGGAATCGCATGCCGCCGTTGGGCCATTCGACGAGGGCATTGCGCATCGCTTCCTCGTCTGTTCGCGCCCATGACAGGTGCAGTTGCAGAACCTTGGGCATGGTGGATGCGTCGCGACCGGACTCCCTGGCGCCCTCGGCGAACCGCCCGAACAGCATCGAGATCTTCTCGAGTGGCGCACCGACGGTGATGAGACCGTCCACATGTTTTCCCGCGCGCTTCGCTGTGACGGGGCCCGCCGTAGCGACGAGGATCTCCGGCGCCACCTCTGGCATGGTCCACAACCGGGTCGACTCGAGTTTGAAGTGCTGACCGGTGTGTCTGGTGTCGCGCCCGGCGAGAGACGCCGCGAACAGTTTCTTGATGATGTCGGCTGCCTCGAACATACGTGAGATGCGTTCGGCGGGTTCGGGCCAGTACTGGCCGACGACATGCTCGTTGAGCGCCTCACCCGAGCCGAGGCCGAGCCAGTGCCTTCCCGGATACATCGAGGCGAGGGTCGCGGACGCCTGCGCGACCATCGCCGGATGCAGGCGGAACGTCGGCGCGGTGACCCCGGTGCCGAAGTCGCCGGTCGTCCGCTCCCCCAGTGCCCCGAGCACACTCCAGACGAACGACGATTGGCCCTGCTGGGGAACCCACGGCTGGAAGTGGTCTGTCGCCATCACCCCGGTGAACCCGTGCTGCTCCGCGAGCGCGCTCAGCGCTACCGCTTCCCGCGGTTCGAACTGCTCCAGCATCGCGGCATAACCGACCGAGAGAGAACCCATCCCCCCATCCTTGCGCACACTGTGCTGTCGCCGGGGTCGGATAGCGTTGAGTCCATGCGCATTGCCACCTGGAACGTCAACTCGATCCGTGCCCGCGTTCGCCGAACCGTCGACTGGATGGTGCGCGAAGACATCGACGTGCTCGCCATGCAGGAGATCAAGTGCCGGCCCGACCAGTTTCCGGCCGACGTCTTCGAGGAGGCGGGCTACGAGCTCGCGATCCACGGACTCAACCAGTGGAACGGCGTCGCGTTCGCCAGCCGCCTTCCCATTGAGGACGTCGTCACCGCGTTCACCGACATGCCCGGTTTCCTCAAGGGCGAGGAGGGTCCCGGCCTTCCGCTCGAGGCCCGCGCGATGGGCGCGACGATCAATGGAGTTCGGCTGTGGAGCCTGTACGTGCCCAACGGCCGGTCGCTCGAGGACCCGCACTACATCTACAAGCTCGACTGGCTCGCCCGGTTGAAGACGGATGCCGCAGCGTGGCTGGCCGCGAACCCCGGTGTTCCGTTCGCCCTGATGGGGGACTTCAATGTCGCACCGTTCGATTCGGACATGGGCGACCCCACCGTCATCCCGGGGCTCTCGACCCACGTCTCTCAGCCGGAGCGTGACGCGCTCGCTGCGTTCGGAGAGATCGGGCTGACCGACGTCGTTCGGCCGATCGTTCCTGAAGGCTTCACCTACTGGGATTACAAGCAACTCCGCTTTCCGCGCAACGAAGGCATGAGGATCGACTTCATCCTCGGCTCCCCCGACTTCGCAAACCTCGTGACGGATGCCTCCATCCACCGCAATGAACGCAAGGGCGAGGCACCGAGCGACCACGTGCCTGTCGTCGTCGACCTCGATCTGCCGACCGAAGATGATGACGACCGGCCGATGATCTTCTAGAGCGCGGCTCGTTCGAGGCGTCTAGTTCGTGACGATGGCGAATCCGCCGGGCTGAACGGTGACAGTGGCCGGGCCGGAGATGTTGTGTGACGCGACGAGTTTGCCGCCGGCGTTGTAGCTGCGGAGGGTACCGGCGCCGCCGTCGGCGTTCATCTGCACGCGCTGCGGGATCGCGCTCGACGAGTGCGCGAGTTCGGTCCGCCCGGCGTCGCCGGTGAACACGAGGCGACCGACGACAGGGCGCACGATCAGCGCGTCGATCGACACGGTGCGGTTGAGCGCGGTCACGGATACCGAGGAATGTTTGGCCGGCACGGAGATCGCGAGCGGCTGCGGCAGGAGAGCACCGGGCACCGCCGAAATCCCCTGAGCACCGACGCCATGTTTGAGCACACCGAGCGGCAGGACGCCGCTCCGCCAGAGGGACCTCGCCTTGCCGTTCTCGGCGTTGAACGCGACGGGTTCGACGATTCGGGGAGCTGTCGCCGACGGGAGCCGGAACGACGCTGTCTCACCCCGGCTGAGCTCGAGATAACCGGTTCCTGAATAGAGGGATTCTCCGGTCCAGAGTGATTCGGGGGTCACGACCGAGCCGGTCGATGTCGCCGTTTCTGCTTCGACCGTGGTCAGCCCGGACCGCGACTGCACGGCGTTCACGCCCGTCGCCTGTGCGGCGACATCGGGGTGGTCATCTAGGGCGAGCATCGAGAGCTGACCGTGGATGGTGCTCTCTGCTCCGCTGTTGCGGTTGATCTCGCCCGCCGCTGACACACCGTCGTACGTGACGCCGGTGTCCGGGTCGTACATTGGTTCGCCGGACGCGTTGGTTCCGAAGTACCAGCTTCCGACCAGGGAGGCGAGTTCATCGAGTCCCGGCAGCTTCGCGACATCCGCCACGGCCAGCAGGGACTGCAGTCGCGAGTCGACACCGTAGGCGATCTGGGTGCGATCCGTCGGGGTGGGCTGCCAGCCGTTGTCGGGGCCGCCCGCAGTCAGCAGGATCGGGTCGAAGACCGCGGAGTCGGTGATCGCCGGGCCGAGCAGACTCCTGGTGCTGAGGGTCGCGGATGCGGCGGCGAGGGCTGCGGGCATCTGGGACCCCCAGGCGTGCCACACCGTCCGCGATTCGGCCCACGGCAGGATCGCTCCGTACGGCCACGTGCGCGCATTCCCTGCGCCCATCTTGGCGATGCCCTCAGCCAGTTTTGACAGGGCGGCGCGAGCGGCAGCATCCGTTGGCGCTGCGGAAGCGTACGCGGCGAGCCCGAGAACGGCCTCTGCGCTGGCGTCGGCGCCGTTGGCGATGAGCCACGACGGCAACTTCACCCCGTCGACGACGTGATAGGTGCCGTAGGTGTCGAGCACCTGCCGATCGACAGCAGCGACGCTCAACTGCAGCCGATCCTGGAGGAAGGCGGCGAACTCCGGGTCGACATCCCGGAAGGCTGCGTACCCCTCGCCGAGAGCCCACAGCGTGCGGGCGAGCCAGTAACTCTCAGCCGAGTCGGACGGATCAGGGAGTTCGACCGGCTCGGCGCTGGGATTGAGAGTTCCGTCGTCCTGCATCCACAGCACGACGTTTCCTGCGTTCGGTCCCGTCGCGGTCTGGAGGTAGGCGACCGAGCGGAGGAGTTCGTACGCCTTCTCCCTGGACGAGGTGTCTCCGAACTGCTGCCAGTGGCGCAGGTAGACGACGGCGGTGCGGGTCACGTCGTCGGCGTTGTATGCGCCCTGCCCCCAGTGTCCGGTTTCGGGGTCGAGCGGCCCGCCGCCGACGCGTTCGAATGTGCCGCCGTCCCTGGCGTCTGCGTAGGTCCACGGCATGACGAGCTGCGGTTCGTCGGCGAGCCGGTATGTGGTGTGCTCGGCGGTGTCCGCGGGCGCCACCTCGTCGAGGAGGAAGTCGAGATGCGAGAGGTTCGTGAGCGGATCGGGCGCGGCCGCGGCGGGTGAGGCCACCCCGAGTGCGCCGATGGCCAGAGCCCCGACGGTCAGGACCGCGGCGATTTTGCTTCGCGCCCGTGAGAACATCCGCCACTCCTCTCAAGCTCCGGTGCTGTGAGTATCCGTCAGCTTACGCTCTCCAGCCGGGCAACACCGATCTTCGAGTCTGCCATGCCATAAAAGACGAAGTGCACTTCCCCGACCTTCTCGATCGCGGTCGGGAAGACGACGTTCGGAACGATGCCACTCTTTTCATCGTCGGTCTCGGCGGAAAGGAGCGGTTCGGCGCTGCGCGCCACGACTTTCCACGGCTCGTCGGCGTCGAGGAGGATTCCGCCAGCGGCGTAGTTGACGTTCTGCTGCTGGTCGAATGCGCGAGCGAGCACGCCGGTCACGCCGTGGTGAAGCAGCAGCCAGCCCTCAGGAACCCGGAGCGGCGCTGGCCCTCCCCCGACCTTGACCGCTTCGAAAGCGAACTCGGGGCCGGCGAGGAACCGGTGACCTCGCCAGAGCGTCAGTGCCCTGATGTCGCGTTCAACCTCGTCGACCGGGACGAAACTGATCCAGATACTCTGCCGTTCGTCCTCCACCCCCGCGGGGACCCGGATGCCCTGACCCGGTTTGACCTCGTCGAGATCCCACATCGGACGGTGCAGCACGGCGAAGCTGCGGACACCGTCTGGCGCGGTCACCGCCTCGGGGAAGAACACGGTGTCCTTGTTGTGGAACAGGTTGAGATCCATGTCGAGGTCCTCGTCGTAGGCGAACAGCACCGGTCCGAGGCGGGTCCAGGTGCGGAGGTCCGTCGAGGTGGCGATGGCGCTCCGCGGGCCGAGCGGCCCATAGGCGACGTAGGTCATCACGTGCAGACCGAGTTCCTCGATCCAGGTGATCCGCGGGTCTTCGACGCCGGCGTTGCCGACTCCGCGTTCCCAGCCGCGGTCGGGTGCGAGAACGACTCCCTCTCGCTCCACCGAGACGGGCACGCCGTCTTCGATCACGACGCGCGCGAGGCCCACGCGTGAGACGTTTCCCGCCTCGACCATGCGGGGAAGCAGGTAGAGCTCACCGTCCGGCCCGCGACCCGAACCGGGGTTGAGCACTCCTTCAGCTTCCAATTCGTTCCCGGGCTCCGGCGTCATGACGACGCCGACTCGGGTGAGCTGGTAGGGGAATCCGGTGGACTGAACTGACATGTTTAACCTTTCACGCCGGACCCGATGTCCGTGGAGATGAAGAACCGCTGGAAGAAGATGAACAGGATGACGACGGGTGCGGCCAGAACGACAGCGCCGGCCAGCATCGCACCGAACGGGTTCGCCGTGGATGCCGCGACGGTTGAGATGTAATTCGCGAGGGAGACGGCCAAAGGCTGCAGGCTCGCTTCCTTCGTGATGAGGAACGGCCAGAGGAACTCGTTCCACGGTCCGATGAAGGTGAGCAGGATCACGGTGACGAGTGCGGGCCGCACCAGCGGGATGGCAATCTGCCAGAGCACGCGCAACTCGCCGGCGCCGTCGATACGCGCAGCGTCGAACAGCTCCTTCGGAATTTGCAGGAAGTACTGGCGGAAGATCACGACGGCGGTCGAGTTGATCAGATACGGCAGGATCATGCCCAGGTGGGTGTCGCCGAGACCGTAGTCGCGGGCGATCATGACGTAGAGCGGGATCATCAGCAGCTGGAAAGGAACGACCTGCACGAGCAGGGCGAGAGCGAAAACGGTTCCCCGCCCTCGCCACTTGAGGACCGCGAGGGCGTAACCGGTCAGCATCCCGAACACAACCGTGCCGAGCACGACAGCGCCGGCGAAAATGCCGGAGTTGACGAGGCCCGTCATGAGGTTGATGCGCTCGTTGATGGCGACGTAGTTCTCACCGGTGATGTTCGCCGGGTTCGGGAAGATCCCGCCGATCGAGGTGTCCGGATTCGTCTGCAGCGACCCGATCACCATGTAGTAAAACGGGAAGAGGAACACGAGTGCGCCAACACCGAGCACGACGCCACGGAGGATCGTCTGCCCGCGGCTGAGTTCGCCGGGGGCGCGGCGACGAATGGCCATCACTGCTCCTTTCCACCGGCGAACCGGTTCTGCAGCAAAGCGATGATGAGAACGACAATGACCAGCACGACACCGATGGCAGCCGCGAAGCCGGGTTTCCCCTGCTGCAGACCCTGCTGGTACATCAGGAAGACCGGAGAGGTCGACGCGCCATTCGGCCCGCCGCCCCCGGTGAGGAGGTACGGCTCGGTGAACAGGTTCGCGCCGGTGATCGTCGCGAGCACCAGAACCAGGACCGTGGCCGGTCGCACTCCGGGAACCGTGACGGAGAAGAAAGATCGCACCGGTCCTGCCCCGTCGGTCGACGCCGACTCGTACAGCTCGTTCGGCACGTTCTGGAGGGCGGCGAGGTAGAGAAGGATGAAGAAGCCGAGCTGCTTCCAGGTGACGAAGAGGGCGATGGTGGGCATGGCGAGGGTCGGGTTGATGAGCCAGGACGGGTCAGGAGCGATCGGTCCGAGCACCGTGTTGATCAGCCCGCCGCCACTGAACATGAACAGCCAGACACCGACGACCGCGACGCTCGCCGTGACGTACGGCACATAGAAGCTCACGCGCAGGAACGCCCGGAGGTGGACCACCCGGTTGAGCGCGGTCGCGAGCACGATCGAGAGCACGACGGTGAGCGGGACGTTGATGATGAGGAAGACGCCGACGTTGAGGAACGAACGGAGAACTTCGGGATCGGTCAGCGCTTCGACATAATTGTCGATTCCGACGAACGGCCGGTCGACCGTCGCCCCTGGAGCTGAGAAGAAGTAGTCGTGCAGCGACATGTACACGGCGAAGATGAGCGGGTACGCGAAGACGAGGGCGACGAAGAGCAGGTATGGCGCGCTGAGCAAAGCGCCGAGCGGGTTCTTGCCGAACACCCGCTGTGTCGCCGGAGGCTTACGTCCTGCGCCCCCGGCCGGGCCGCGGGGGTTGGTGACCCCCGCGGAACGGCCGAGCGTTCTGGATGACATGGCTTAGCCCTCTTCGGCCAGAGCGTCGACCTTCTCTGCCGCTGCCGTGAGCGCTTCCTCGAGATCGCCTTCACCGGAGATCACTGCGCGGGTGTATGCGTCGCGAAGATCCTGGAGCATCTCGACCGTGTTGCTTCCTGCAGGGACCTCGACGGTCCGCGCCGCCTGGTCACCGAACTGGGTGTACGCCGGGTTCGCCTCGAAGTAATCCGGGTACGTGTCGGGAAGGTTCGCACGCAGTGGCATCTGTCCGGTCAGTTCGAGGAGCTGGCCGTCCTGTTCCTCACTCGTGGCGAACTTGAGCACGTCCCACGCGGTCGCCTGGTTCTCGCAGGCCGAGTACAGGCCGACATTCTTGGCATCGCTGAAGGTGTAGGTGTCCTCCGGTGCTGTGCCGTCGCTTGTCGGAACAGGAACGGCTCCCCAGTTGACGGCATCCTGATAGACGGAAACCGCCCACGGGCCGACGATCGCCATGGCTGCCTCCCCGTCGGCGAACGCGTCGCCCTGGTACTGCTCGCGACCGGAGAGACCCTCGTCATAGAGCGTCTTCCAGAACTCGGCGACAGCGATTCCCTCGTCGCCGGCGAATGTGGCCTTGCCGTCCTCGACGAGTCCCATACCGCCAGTTTCAGCGGCGAACAGGGGCAGGAAGTCGAATTGCGTCTGGAAGAACTCGCTCGTGGGCGCCGGGTTGATGGCGAAGGGGGCTGCTCCGGATTCGACGAGCGTCCGCGATGTCGCGAGGAAGTCGTCGTAGGTCGACAGCTCCGGGTTCTCCGGGTCGAGTCCCGCGGTGGCGAACATGTCCTTGTTGTAGAAGATCATGACGGGGTTCGACTTCCACGGCATCTGGAAGTAGCCACCATCGGGTGCTTCGTATTGAGCGGCCGATTCCCCGCTGCGTTCCTCGATGTACGAGGCACCGTCTTCGAACGACGCCAGGTCGACGAGGCCGCCCTGTTTCTGGAACTGGCCCACGGCGGATGGCGCGGTGTTGAACACGAGGCACGGCGCGGTGCCTGCGGTGATGGCAGCGCCGATGACCTCTTCACTCGACTTGCCCGCCGGGATCTCCTGCCCGGTGACCTGTTCGTCGGGGTTTTCGGCGTTCCAGGCCTCGACCATGGCTTTGCCCCAGGCGACTTCCTGCTCGTTGTTCGAGTACCAGATGGTGATGTCTCCCCGGGCGGAGACGGCGTCGCTGGCGCCACCTCCACCACCTCCTCCACCCGAACAGGCGGTGAGTGCGAGAAGGGCGACGGCTGCTGTGGCTGTCGCGGCGATCCGAGTGCGTCGTTGCACGGTGTTTCTCCTTATCGGTGGGCGGCGTGGTGGCCGCTGTCTGATGGTGCTGGGCCGGTGGAGGCCCGGATGAGTAGTGAGGCTGGCGGAAGTTCGACGCTCTCTGCTGAGCCGGAGCCGATGAGCTCCAGCAGAGTGCGTGCTGCAACCATGCCCCACTCCACCGGGTCGCTCGTGATGGTGGTGAGGGCAGGAAAGACATAGCCGGAGATGTCGGTACCGTCGAAGCCCGTGATCGACAGATCGGCGGGAACGCGAAGTCCCCGCTGCTGTGCGACGCCGAGCCCGGCGATCGCCATCGGGTCGTTGGCGTAGACGATCGCTGTCGGAGGGTGGGAATTGTCGAGGAGCCGTTTCGTGGCATCCGCACCGTTGGAGGCGGAGAAATCGGTGTCGATCACAAGCGACGGGTCGAGCCCTGCCTCGCGCATTGCTTCGTCGAATGAGCTTCGGCGACGTCCGCCGTGCATCATCATCGGGTCGCCGGCGACGTGCGCGATGCGGGAATGACCAAGCGAAACGAGGTGTTCGACGGCGCTCGCGATTCCGTGGGTATCGTCGACCTGGACGAACGGCATGTCGTCACGCCCTGTGGGGTGACCGAGGGCGACAGCGGGTAGACCGAGGTCGGCGAGGACGGCGAAGCGCTCGTCGTTTTCCCGGAGGTCGGTGAGGAAGACGCCATCGACACGGTTGTCGCCCGCGAGGGTGCGGTAGGTGCGGAGTTCGGCTTCGGCGTCGGGGACGACGCTGAGCACGAGCGCCCTGCCCTCTTCGGTGAGGGCGGATTCGACTCCCGCGATGAAAGCGGGAAAGAACGGGTCCGCGCTGATGACTTCGGCCTTGCGGCGAATCACGAGACCGAGAGCGAACGAGGTGCGCGTCGACAGGGACCGAGCGGAGAGGCTGGGTCGCCAGCCGAGGTCGCCCGCCACCTCGAGGATGCGTTTGCGCGTCTCAGGAGAGACACCCGGCTTGTCGTTGAGCGCGAAGGAGACCAGGCCTTTGCTGACTCCGGCGGTGCGTGCGACATCCGTGATGGTCGGCTTGCGAATCGCCATGACGCCTCCACACTGAGTAACGGATGCCGCGGTGCAGCTTAACCGGTTTAGGTTCAAGCTATACCGGTTTAGGTGTTGGGTCAAGGATTCCCATCGAACTTCCGTTTCTCTTCAGGATGTTTGGGCTTGAAAATCATCCACAGCCGGGTCTTTTCACCGGCTTCATATCGGCGGAATGTCGGTGGTCGCCGGAAGAATTGAGGCATGGAAGAACTCCACGACGACAGTAACGAGAGGCGCGCTGAACGGCAGCCGAACCTCTCATCCAGATCGCCGCTCGAGTGCGACGACGTGGAGTTCGTAGGCACCTGGCCGCCTCTTCAGGAGTTCGACGACGCGGCGACCGACGACCTCGAGGCGCCTGCCCCGCAACTCATCGAGTCGACCTACACCAGAGTCCTCGCCGAAGGCTGCTCGAGCATCGTGGATGAGATCGCGGCGGTCGAGCGGGCAGACGCCAGGCGGCAGGCATGGAAGGTCGAGCTCATCGATGAGGCGAGGCGCGCATCCGAGGCGACGCTGCACGGGGTGCGGGTGTTCGGCTCGACGCTGTCGCCGGCGAAGCTGCAGGAGATGGCGCGACGATCGCTCGTCGCAGAACTCGCCTGTGCGTTGAGGATGCCGGAGGCCACGGTGATCGGGATGATCACCGAAGCGGAGGCGTTGACGGGTCGGCTTCCAGAGACCATGGCTGCCCTGAGGGCCGGCGACGTCTCGTATCGGCATGCTCGAGTGATGGTCGACCAGACTGCCACCCTCGGGGACGATGCCGCCCTGGCGCTCGAGGAACAGGCGCTGCCGCATGCGAGGGCGCTGACGGTCACCAAGTTTCGCGCGAAGACGCGCCTGCTGCGCGAGAGACTCGACCCGGAGTCGGTCACCGAGCGCGTCACCCGCTCCGCGAAGGACCGCCGCCTCGAATTTGAGTCCGCCGACGACGGGATGGCGTGGCTGAGCCTGTACACGACCGCCCCGGAGGCCATCTCGATCTTCGGCGCCGCACGCCAAGCCGCGACAGCGCTGCGGGATCCTCGTGATCCGCGCACGCTTGCCCAGCTCACGGCAGATGTGTTCACCGATGCTGTGTCGGCAGGGCTCTCCGGCGACATTGCGCCGACGCCAGGGGGAACGGAGGTCGGGGCTGCGCTTGGCGCCGGGGCTCCCCTTGGCTCCGGCTCCGCCTTTCGCCGTATCTCGCCGACCGTGACCGTGACGGTTCCCGCCCTCACCCTTCTGGGGATCACGGACTCCCCGGCCGTTCTCGAGGGCTACGGTCCGATCGACGCTGACAGTGCCCGGGCTCTCGCCCGGCAGTCCACAGTTTGGTACCGGATGCTGACCGATCCGAGAACGGGTGCCCCGATTGCCCTGGACAGTACTCAGTACCGTCCGACCGAATCGATGAAGCGGTACCTTCGTTACCGCGACGGAACCTGCAGGTTCCCGGGGTGCAATCGAGCCGCGACACACTGTGACCTCGACCATACGAAGGCTGCCGAATTCGGCGGCCCGACCGAATGCGAGAACCTGTCGCACCTGTGTCGCAAGCATCATCGGCTGAAGCATCAGTCCACCTGGGGTGTGGAACAGCGAGGCCAGGGAGTACTCGAGTGGGTCTCGCCCGGCGGCGCGACCTACGTCACCGAACCCGAGGTGTTGCTTACTCCGCCTGGCTTCGGAGTTGAAGCGCAGCCGCCACAGGAGCGGGCACAATTCGAGCAGCGAGACCTGCCGGAGGCGCCGCCCGTTCCGAGACACGATGAACCGCCACCGTTCTGACGAGGCAGCGCCCCTCGCAACCGCGCTCAGCGAAGAATGACGACCTCGAGGTCGACAGCGTCGCATCCGCGTCGTTCGAGGACCTCGACCCGGTCCGCTCGAAGGACATCACCGGCGGAGAAGCGGCGATCTGTCGAGACGAGAACGCGGTTCACCCCGTTCACGAGGAGCACCGGGCTCGCGAGCGCCCGGAGCGGCGGCGTCAGGCGCCGCTCGATGGTTTCGATCAGCACATCAAGGCCGGCGACTCCGACGAAATTGCCGTCGACCGTCACCGGAGCTGCCGCGGTCATGGTGTACTCATCGCTGCACAGATAATCGACATAGGGCCCGGCGACGTGAGAGTTTCCGGTCAGCGACGGGACCCGGAACCACTCCAGGTCGCGATAGTCGATGCTCTGCTTGATGGATCGCGGAGGGAAGACAAGCTTCCGCCGATCCGCACCCTGCCACCACGCCAGGTGGCTGGGCGCATCGGCCAGCAGATCCACGGTCGCGATGAACCCGGCACCGTAAATCGGCTCATCGGCGAAGTCAAGCAACTCGTGCGCGTGCGGTTCGACGAGGTCATCCATGCGAGTAGCCGTCAGCCCGTCGCCGCCGCTTTCGACGATCTCACTCGCGAGCCGCGCTGCGTGTTCCTCGAGCATCGGCAGCAGCTTCGCGAAGTAGGCAGAAACGATCGAGGAAGCTGACTCGAGTACCGGCGTCTCGGCATCCCCGAGCGTCTGGACCGCCGTCGCAGACATACCGTCTCCCTTCTTCGAGCGCTGCGCCTCAACGACGTCACCGTGATCGGCATCGTACACAGGCTGCACCGGATCAGGCATCATCGGCCCGCAAGCGGAGCTCGTCAAGCGCATCGATGGCGTCTGCGATCAGACGCTCAATGGCTGCTCCTGCAGCATCCTCATCACCCGATTCGACCGCACCGAGTACATTCTCGAACAACTCGCGGTGGTGCACGCGGATGCCGGCATCGACATCGATGAGACGGAGCAGCGGTGAGAATTCCGCCTGCAGTCGCATCTGGTCGCGAGTGAGGCGCGCCGACTGGCTGAGGGCCACGAGTTCAAGGACGAGATCGTCCATGGTTTGACGCCACGCACCGAGTTCAGTCGGGGTGAGCTCACGCCCGGCGAGGCCATCCAGCCTGCCCAGCCGCGAACGGATTGCCGCAACCTCGACCGGCGCCGAGCGACGCGCAGCGAGGCGGACTCCCGCCATCGTCAAAGCGGCGTAGTGCACGCCAAGGTCTCGGATCGCGAACCGCGAGGACGCCAAGAGCGTTTCGCGAGCGAATTCGAGAGGATCGGCTTCCTCGGAGACGAAGCTGCCACCGTTCCTGCCGCGACGGGTGACGACGAGTCCGCGGGATCGCAATCCGAGAAGCGCCTCGCGAACGGTGACTGGCGCAACACCCATCGTGCGCGCAAGGTCCGCCTCCGATGGCAGCCGATCGCCGGCCCTCAGATGCCCTCCGGTGATTGCCTCGGATATCCGCCGTTCCACGAGTTCGGCCCGACCGGCGTCACCGATCGGCAGAAACATCGCACCCTGGAGTCGATGTGGTCGCCGATCCGACGCCTGGGGCTGGCTGCTCACGATCCCCATCCTCTCACTCGGCACCTGTAGCCGCCCTCCGACGATGACGCGGAACGCGAATGTCACGATTGTGACACACGCTTGAAATATGACATCTGGTTTTATATGTTTACTCGTGCACGGAGCACAGAGTCGTCCCGAGGAGAGAACCGCATGTCGTCACCCATCGCCACCACCATGGCTCCAAAGACGGCAGCAGGGGATGTGTCTCTCACGGGAGTGAGCAAGACCTTCGGTGAGATGACCGCCGTGCAGAACCTCGACCTCGACGTCCCCCAGGGTGAATTCCTGTCGATGCTCGGCCCCTCGGGCTCGGGCAAGACCACGGTCCTCCGGATGATCGCGGGGTTCGAGGAAGCGACGAGCGGCAGCATCCGGATCGGCGGCGAGGATCTCACGCGGATGCCCCCTCACCAGCGCCCGGTCAACACGGTGTTCCAGGACTACGCGCTTTTCCCGCACCTGACCATCGCAGAGAACGTCGCGTACGGACTGAGAGTCCGTGGACAATCCAAGACCGACCGGGAGGCAGCAGTCGCGAGCGCCATCGCGCAGGTCAAGCTCGGCCACGTCGCGTCACGTTTGCCCCACCAGCTCTCCGGAGGGCAGCGTCAGCGCATCGCCCTCGCTCGTGCACTGATTCTCCGGCCGCGCGTCCTGCTACTCGACGAACCGCTCGGTGCGCTCGACAAGCAGCTCCGGGAGGAGATGCAGATCGAGCTCAAGAGCATCCAGCGCGACGTTGGAATCACGTTTATCTTCGTCACGCACGACCAGGAAGAGGCTCTGACGTTGAGCGACCGGGTCGCCGTCTTCAACAACGGACGAATCGAACAGATCGGGACGGCCCGTGAGGTGTACGAATACCCGCAGACCGAGTTCGTTGCTCGGTTCCTCGGCCTTTCGAACATCATCCCCTCAGACACCGTTGAACGGCTCACCGGAGAAGCTCGAGTCGTCAGCGTCCGTCCGGAGCGGGTTCGCCTTCTGACCGGAACGGACACGGCGTCCGACAGCGACATCGTTCTCGCCGGGACTGTCGCCGAGATCGTTTACACGGGACCCACCACACGCGTGCTCGTCGACACCGCCGACGGCATCCGGCTGATCACCGAAACCCAGAACAGCCACCACCCGGCGGCCGACGTCCAGGCCAGACGCGGCGACAGCGTGCGAGTGGCGTGGACCGATGACCACGCCGCAACTCTGCCCTGACCCACCGCTCTCCACCAAGCACCACTCACCCAGCACCAAGAGATACCGACACAAGGAGCAGTCCATGAAAAGCAGGTTCTTCACCGGCGCCGCAGTCGTTGCGGTCGCCGCCCTCGCGCTTACCGGCTGTACGGCAAGCGCTGACGAGTCCGACTCCGGCGGAGGCGCACTCAAGATCGACGTTCCCGATCTGCCCATGCACGAAAAGATGGGGGACTTCGAGGACTCGCTCGACATCGTCGCGTGGAGCGGATTCGTCGAGCCCGCCTGGTCTGACGATTTCACCGCCGAAACGGGATGCACCGTCAACCGTCGCGTCGCCGGCACGAGCGACGAGATGGTTCAACTGATGCGCACCGGTGATTACGACCTGGTCTCGGCCTCGGGCGACGCGAGCTTGCGCCTGATCGCCGGTGGCGACGTCGCCCCGCTCAACCTCGATCTGGTCCCGAACTTCGGTGACGACATCGTCGAGGGAATGAAGGGACAGATCTACGACACCATCAATGGCAAGTCGTACGGTGTGCCGATCGGCCGCGGCGCAAACATCCTGCAGTACAACAGCGAAGTCGTGACGGAAGAACCGACGAGCTGGTCCGTGGCGTGGGAATCCGACAGCCCGTACGCCGGTCAGATCATCGGATATGACGCCCCGATCTACATCGCAGACGCCGCCGTCTACCTGATGGCGCACGAGCCGGACCTCGGCATCAAGAACCCGTACGCTCTCGACAAGGAGCAGCTCGCTGCAGCGATCGACCTTCTCAAGCAGCAGAACAAGATCGTTTCCGAGTACTGGGCCGACCCGGCCGCGCAGATCACGTCCTTCGTCGGAGGCAACAGCGTCATCGGCACGTCGTGGGAGGTCCTGCGCAAGCTCAGCGAAGACGAGAAGTTCAAGAGCGTCCTTCCCGAGGAAGGTTCGACCGGTTGGTCGGATGCCTGGATGCTCTCGGGCGAATCCGACAGCCCCAACTGCGCGTACGCGTGGATGGATTACACCAGCGCACCCGAGGTGAACGGACAGATCGCCATGGGATTCGGAATGGCTCCGGCGAACGCCGCGTTCTGCGACCTCAACGATGAAGCGAAGGCACACTGCGATTACTTCAACGCCACCGACGAGGAGTACTTCAAGAAGGTGTGGTTCTGGACCACCCCCATCGAGCAGTGCATCGACGGTCGCACCGACGTTCAGTGCACAAACTTCCAGGAGTGGACCGACGCCTGGCTGACCGTCAAGGGATAGCCCGGGAGCTGGGCGGTGCCGCACCAGCGGCGCCGCCCAGCCGCCTTCGGCCGAACCGGCCACACTTCGATTGAAAGGTAACGCCCATGAAGCGTCGCGCTCACCTTGCGGGACTGCTCGCCCTCCCGATGTTCTGGCTCATCGGCATCTACATCTTCTCGCTCGTCATGCTCCTCGTGACGGCGTTCTGGACGACCGACCCGTTCACGTCGAAAGTGAAACCCGGCTTCACCCTCCGCAACTTCGAGCAACTGGTCGCTAACCCGGCCTACCTCTCAACGGCTGTCCGCACACTCGTCATCGCACTTGCCGTGACGGTGCTGTGCATGCTGATCTCGGTCCCCCTGGGTATTTTCATGGCCAAGATCGCGAAACCATGGCTCCGCGCTCTGCTCGCCGTCGCCATCACCCTCCCGCTCTGGGCGGGCTACCTGGTCAAAATCCTCGCGATGCGAGTGACGTTCACCGACGCCGGCTTCTTCAACTGGGCGCTTGCACCGTTCGGGATCACCGGCCCCAGCTTCAGCATCACCACGGTCGTCCTAACCCTGACCTACCTGTGGCTGCCGTACATGGCCGTTCCGGTCTACACCGCGATCCGGCAGCTCCCCGCCAACCTGTTCGACGCATCAGCCGACCTCGGCGCTGGCGCCTGGCGGACCATCCGCACGATCGTCCTCCCCCTCATCAAACCGGCCATCATCGCCGGGTCGATCTTTACCTTCTCGCTGAGTCTCGGTGACTACATCGCAGCCAAGTTCGTTGGCGGTTCCACCCAGATGATCGGAAGCATCATCGCCTCGAACATCAACCTCAACCCGCCGATCGCCGCCGCCTTCGCTGTCGTGCCCATCGCTTTCGTCGTCATCTATCTGCTGAGCGTGCAGCGCACAGGCGCGCTCGAGCGGATGTAGGGAGTTCTCTCATGCTCAGACTTTCCCGTGGGGCGCGAATCGGTCTCGGCACCATCGTCGCCGTCGTTCTCGTGTTCATGTACACGCCCCTCCTGCTCGTCGTGCTCAACTCATTCAACGCCGCACGGATCGCCAGTTGGCCCATCCGCGAGTTCTCACTCGAGTGGTGGGGCAAAGCGTTCGCGAGTGAACCGATCCGCGCTGCACTGCTGAACTCGGTGCTCGTCGGCCTGGGAGCGACCGCGGTCGCACTGCTCCTCGGCACCCTCGTTGCGTTCGCGCTGCAGCGGTACTCCTTCTTCGGCAAGCAGAGCGTCAACCTCCTCGTGGTGCTCCCCATCGCCCTGCCGGGTGTCGTGACCGGTGTGGCGCTCAACAACACCTACAACCAGCTCCTGGAACCGATCGGAATCCAGGTTGGCTACTTCGGGATGATCATTGCTCACGCGACCTTTTGCATCGTGATGGTGTTCAACAACGTGTTCGCGCGACTGCGCCGGCTGAGCCCGAACGTCGAAGAAGCATCCCGCGATCTCGGCGCGACGCCCTGGCAGACCTTCCGCCTCATCACGTTCCCGCAGTTCCGTTCAGCGTTCATCGCCGGCGGCATCCTCGCGTTCGCCCTGTCCTTCGACGAGGTCGTCGTAACGATCTTCACCGCTCCCCCCGGAGTCGACACACTCCCGCTGTGGATGATGAACCAGATGGCCCGCCCGAACGAGGCGAGCATGGTGAATGTCGTCGCTACCGTCGTGATCCTCTTCTCGCTGCTGCCGGTGTGGGCATCCCAGCGTCTCGGACGCGAGATCAGCGACCGCGACTGAGCCGTCACTGAGCCGTCACTGAACTGCCGCTGAGCCGTCGTCCGGTGAAGCACCAGCCGTCAGTGCAGCAGCAGCGAGGCGATCAACAGCACCCCGACGGATCCGAAGGTCGTCAGCAGGATGGTGTCCCGCGCAAGCAACACACCACGGTCGTAGCGCTGCGCATAGTTGAAGACGTTCTGGGCGGTCGGCAGTCCGGCGAGCACCACGATCGCAAAGAGTTCGGTCCCCGTGATCCCGAATCCGTACTGACCGATCAACCAGGCAGCGACGGGCATGATCGCGAGTTTGATCGACGTCGCCAGAACGACATCGCGCCTGTTGCCGCCCGGTTCCAGAACCCGCGTGCCGTGGAGTGACATCCCGTAGTTGATGAGCATCATCGGCACGGCAGCAGCGCCGATGAGGCGGAACGGTTCCATGACCGGCACCGGGATCTCGACGCCGGTGACCGACACGACGAGCCCCAGAACGGAGCCGATGATGATGGGGTTCCTGAATGGCTGAGTGAGAATCCGTCTGACGGATGTTCTGCCACCTGTCCCGATATCGAGGAGCGTCAGCGCGATCGGTGTGAACACCAACAGCTGAAGCAGCACCACCGGTGCCGAGTACGCGGCATCCCCGAGCACGTAAACCGAGACGGGAATGCCGATGTTGTTCGCGTTCACATAACCGGCGCTGAGCGCACCGATGGTCGCCTCCGGCAGTTTCCGGCGCCAGAACAGCGCGGCGACGAGAAGAAAAACCGTGAAAGCCGAGACCGCTGCGAGCAGCGAGACTACGAGCAGCGGCGAGAACAACCGGTCGACCTCGGCATCGGCGAGAACCGTGAACAACAGGAACGGCGAGAGGACGAAGAAGACGGTCCTCGCGATGACCGGCTGACTGTGGGGCCCGAGGAAGTCGGCCCTGCCGACGATGTAGCCCACGGCGATGATGGCGCCGATGACGCCGAAACCCGTGAGGACGCCAGACACCCCCTCATTCTGTCAGGTCAGTCCCGGCAGCAGTGCCATCGCTCTAGCTGTCAGCCCGCCGCCTCGCTACGCTCGAACCATGCCCCACGTCGACGTGCCGGGAGCCCGGCTTTATTACGAAACCGCCGGTCACGCCTCAGAGGAACCGCTTCTCCTCCTCCACGCCGGCATCGCCACCCTCCGCATGTGGGATCCGCTCATCGATTCCCTCGCACCGAACCACTACGTGATCCGGTACGACACCCGCTGCTTCGGCCAGACGAGTTGCCAGCCATCCGGGTTCTCCGATCGCGACGACGCGCGAGCGATTCTCGACCACCTCGGTGTCTCACGAGCCACTTTCATCGGGGCCTCCCGAGGTGGGCGCATCGCCCTCGATGTCGCTGTTGAAACCCCGGAGCGGGTTGCAGGGATCGCGACCATCGGATCCGGACCCAGCGGCTTCCCCGAGGTGGAACTCACCGACGAAGAAGATCGGATCTGCACCGACATCGATCAGGCCTGGGACGCGCAGGACTTCGGCAGGATCCTCGACCTCGAGACCCGGCTGTGGGCGATCGGCCCGCTTCGCAACGAGGACGATCTCGATCCTGATTTCGTCCGCACCGCATACGAACTCGGCCGATCGAATCTGCACCACCAGCCGGGCGTCGACGCGCCGGCCGATGAGCTCGAACCTCCCGCATATGACCGCGTGGTCGACCTGGATGTTCCCGCTCTCGTCACGGTGGGTGAATTCGACCTCTCCCGCGCGCTCCTGCAATTCGAATACCTCGCCGCGACGATTCCCGGCGCCAGGCGCCACGTCTTGCCCGACACCGCCCACCTGCCGAGCGTCGAACGCCCGAAGGAGTTCCTCGACGTCCTCTCACCGTGGCTGGCTGAGCACGGTCTCTAAACGGGCTCCCGCTTCGAACGCGTGACCACGTCATACGCGGCGAGCGCCGCCTTTCTCGACGACGCAAGATCCACGATCGGCTGCGGGTAGGCATCCGTTCCCCACTCGGGCACGTTCTGGCGGATGTATTCGCCGTGCGGATCAAACTTCTTAGCTTGCAACTCCGGGTTGAAGATACGGAAGTAGGGCGCAGCATCCGCTCCCGAACCCGCCACCCACTGCCAGTTGAACGCGTTGCTAGCCGCATCGGCGTCGACGAGGGTGTCCCAGAACCACTGTTCCCCCAGCCGCCAATCGATCAGGAGGTTCTTCGTCAGGAAGGATGCGACGATCATCCGCACCCGGTTGTGCATGGTTCCGGTGCGCCATAGCTCGCGCATTCCGGCATCGACGATGGGGATGCCCGTCGTTCCCTGCTGCCACGCGGCGAGCGCCGCCTCGTTGAGTGGGGGCCACGGGAACGCGTCGAACTCACGCCGCCAGTTGACGGTCGCGAGATCGGGAGCGGCGAACAGCACGTGTGAGCAGAAGTCGCGCCAGCCCAGTTCCGTGAGGAATCGCGTCGCTCCGGCAGCAACCGCAGCACCTGCACCCCGGCGAACCTGCTCCGTCTCGTGCAGTACCCGGTTCGGGCTGATCTCCCCCCAGCGCAGATGCGGGGAGAGCCCGGACGTCGCCCCCTGCGCCGGGATATCGCGTTCGGTGTCGTACGCGGCAAGCTTCTCGTGAAGGAACTCGTCGAGCAGACGGTGTGCGGATGCTTCGCCCGGCTCCCACGCGTCGCGAAGGCCACCTGCCCAGTCCGGTTGAGTCGGCAGGAGTCGCCACTCATCGAGGTCGTCGCCGCCGGCCTGGCCCGCCCATCCGTCGATCGTCGTCGGGGCGTCGAGGGGCGCTCGGGGAGGCGGTGCCGCCTGACACGCCCGCCAGAACGGTGTGAAGACGGAGTACGGGGTGCCCTGGCCGGTCGCGATCGTCCACGGCTCGTAAAGCAGCGACGCGGCAAAGCTCGAGACCTCGACACCATCGTCACGCAGCCCTGACTTCAACCGGGCGTCGACCTCCCGCTCAGCGCGGCCATAGCGGCGATTCCAGAACACCGCGCCCGCGCCGGTCTCGGCAACCAGTGCTGGGAGGATCTGCTCGGCCGGCCCTCGCCGAAGCAGAAGCCGCGCGCTGATCCCCTCGAGGTCAGGGGCGAGAGCGGCGAGGCTGTGATGCAACCACCATCGCGCTGCACCGCCGTACGGCCGGAACCCATCCGATTCCTCGTCGAGCAGATAGATCGCGATCACGGGTTCCCCCCGGCTGACCGCGGCGACGAGCGCCGGGTTGTCGTCGATTCTGAGGTCGTCTCGGAACCAGACGATCGAGGGTGCTCCAACCATGTCGGCCAGTGTTACACAGTGTTTCGGTGGAGCGAGCAGGGTTGCGGGCACCTCATTACCGTGTAGTTACCCGCTTCCCTCTTCCGGAGATCTCATGTACCTCGCCAGCACCGCACCTGCCGCCTCTGGCAGTGCGCCCGCTCGCGCAGGCACGGCGGATGCTGCGTTCGCCGTGGAATTCGAGGGGCTCGGCCGGTCGTTCCCCAGCGACCGCGGAGCATCCAGAACCGTGCTTCGCGATGTCTCGATCTCGGTACAGCCCGGTGAAGTGCTCGCCATCCTCGGCACGAGCGGCTGTGGAAAATCCACCCTGCTTCGCATCGCAGGAGGCCTCGACTCGGCAACGGCAGGACGAGTGCTCATCGACGGCACACCGACCGTCGACTTCGACGACCGCACCGCCGTCGGTTTCCAGGAACCCCGACTGCTGCCGTGGCGCAGCATCACAGACAATGTCGCCCTCGGACTTCCCCGAGGAACTCCCAAGGCTGACGGCGCCGCGCGCGTCGCCCGGTTGATCGAACTCGTTGGACTCAGCGACTTCGCCGGGCACCGCCCACGGGAAATTTCCGGCGGAATGGCGCAGCGAGCATCCCTCGCCCGTGCGCTCGCCCGAAACCCGGGCGTCCTGCTCCTCGACGAACCCTTCGGCGCTCTCGACGCACTGACGCGGCTGAAGATGCAGGATCTGCTGCTCGACGTGCACGCCGCGGCTCCCACCACTGTTCTACTCGTCACCCACGACGTGGATGAAGCCCTCCAGCTCGCCGACCGGATCATTCTCCTCGGCCGCTCGAACGAGTTAGACGGGTCGACCATCGCCCAGGAGATCGTCGTCCCAGGAACCCGCCCCCGCGATCGCGGCTCAGCGGAACTCGCCGAGCTTCGCGGTCGGCTTCTCGACGGCCTCGGCATCGACCGCCACGGTCAGGCCCGCGGCGTCGAGACGACCACCGCGATCCCCCACTTCCCCTACTAAACCAACTAAGGACTTGTCATGATTCGCACACGCCTCTCGGCCGCAGCGCTCCTCGCCGGCGCAGCCGCCCTCCTCCTGACCGGATGTGTCGCCGGCGAGAATGCGTCAAGCGCATCGGAGTCCACCACGGACGCCAGCGGTGAGACCGTCACGACCGGCGGCGAGCTCAACATCGACTTCGCCACCTACAACCCGCTCTCCCTCATCATCAAGGAGAAGGGCTGGCTCGAGGACGCCCTCGAGGATCAGGATGTCACCGTCAACTGGCTCCAGTCGGCCGGTTCGAACAAGGCCAACGAGGCCCTCCGCGCCAACGCCGTCGACGTGGGGTCGACGGCAGGATCAGCCGCGCTCCTCGCTCGCGCCAACGGTTCACCGATCCAGGTCATCGACCTGTACTCGCAGCCGGAATGGTCGGCCCTCGTCGTCGGACCCGACTCGACGATCACCGACGTCGCCGAGCTCAAGGGCAAGAAGATCGCGGCGACCAAGGGAACGGACCCGTACTTCTTCCTGCTCCAGGCACTCGAAGAAGCAGGGCTCACTCCCGCGGATGTCACGATCGAGAACCTCCAGCACGCCGACGGCTGGGCTGCCCTGCAGAACGGTTCCGTCGACGCCTGGTCAGGACTCGACCCGATCATGGCCGGCGCCGAGCAGTCGGGCGCCAAGCTCCTCTACCGCAACGTCGATTTCAACAGCTACGGATTCCTCAACGCCACCGAAAGCTTCCTCGAAGAGAAGCCGGACCTTGCGCAGGCCGTCGTGAATGCCTACGAGCACGCCCGGGTCTGGGCGGCTGAGAACCCCGAGGAGACCGCTGAGATCCTCGCGGATGTCGCTGCTCTCGATCTCGAGGTCGCCACCAAGGTCATCGCCGAACGCTCGAACCTCGACGTCGACCCGATCCCCGGCAGCGCCCAGCGCGACGTGCTCGAGATCATCGGCCCGATCTTCGTCGAAACCGGAGACGTGAAAACCCAGGACGACGTCGACAAAGCACTCGACTCGATCATCAACGACTCCTTCGTGAAGAAGGCTGACGCCGACGCGATCGGCTAGTCGTCACGGCGGGAGCGCTTGCTCCCGCCGTTTACTACTTCTGAGGACTGAGCATGACAGGCAACGACACCCTGACGAGTGATCCACGAACCGCGGATGCCGTCGGCGACGATCGAGGAAACGGTGCGGCACCCACCCGCCCGCTGACCCGTCGCACCTGGTTCGTCGTCGTCGGGGGCGCACTGATCCCGGTGCTTGTCCTCTCGATCTGGCAGCTGGTCACAACACTCGAGCTCGTGCCGGTGTCGCAGCTTCCGTCGCCCGCGATGGTGTGGACGGCGGCACTCGAACTCGCCCAGCGCGGCGAACTCGGCCTGTACACCGCGATCTCCACCCAACGCGTCCTCATCGGTTTCGCCATCGGTGCGGGCCTCGGCCTGGTCTTCGGAGCCGTCGTCGGTCTCTCTCGACTCGGCGACATCCTTCTCGCGCCGAGCCTCGGCGCCATCCGCGCGGTGCCGTCACTCGCCTGGGTTCCCCTCCTCATCATCTGGCTCAAGTACGGCGAAGAGTCGAAGATCACCCTCATCGCGATCGGCGCGTTCTTCCCCGTGTACACGACGGTGTCCGCCGCTCTCCGCCACGTCGACCGCCAGCTCGTCGAAGCCGGTCGCGCGTTCGGGCTCAACGGCGCCCGGCTCTTCACAACCGTGCAGCTCCCGGCAGTCCTGCCGTCCGTCGTCTCGGGCCTGCGGCTCGCCCTCGCCCAGGCGTGGCTCTTCCTCGTCGCTGCCGAGTTGCTCGGGGCATCCATGGGTCTGGGCTTCCTGCTGAGTGACTCGCAAAACAACGGCAGGCTCGACCGCATCTTCCTCGCAATCGTGCTGCTCGCCCTCCTCGGCAAGATCACCGACTCCCTCGTCGGACTGTTCGAGCGCTGGGTGAACAAACGCTGGGGTTGATCCGCAGCTGAACTCGGTGCGATTTCACCCACTTCGGACCACGTCACCCGGCGTGCTGCGTGAAAGCGTCCGAACGGGGTGAAATCGTTCCGCACCGGCGCCAGATGTCCCTTGTGAAAGCCGCCTGATGTTGGTGTGATGGGAGTGTTCGCGAAGCGCTACCCGCGCAGATACGAACCCGCCCACACCAGGGGCAGCACCATCACCCACAAGGAGATCCCCGACAATGACGTCACCCTTTGATTCCGGCGCGTCCCTCGACGCCCTGCACTCCCCCACGATCGACCACGAAACAGTCCTGGTCACCCGCGGCATCCGATCCGGTCTGACCATCAGCGTCGCCGTCCATTCCACGAAACTCGGACCAGCCCTCGGTGGCGCCCGGATCTGGAACTACGGGTCCTGGCTCGAAGCCGTCGAGGATTCCCTCCGGCTCTCGGCCGGGATGACCCTCAAGAACGCCGCGGCAGGGCTCGCCCGCGGCGGCGGCAAGTCCGTCATCTTCGTGCCTCACGGAACCACGCTCGACAACACCGCACGCAGAGACGCCATGCTCGACCTCGGAGACGCGGTCGAGAGCCTCGGCGGCAGCTATCAAACCGCTGAGGATGTCGGCACGAGCGCCAACGACATGGCCATCGTCTCCGAACGCACCCGGCATGTGTCCGGACTCCCCGCCGATCGGGGTGGCGTCGGTGAACCGAGCGACGCGACAGCCGCCGGCGTGTACTCCGCCGTTCTCGCAACCCTCGACACCGTGCTCGGGAACCCCCTTGTCCGCGGCAGACATGTCACAATCTCGGGGCTCGGGCAGGTCGGTGGACGTCTCGCCCGTAGATTGGCCGCTGCCGGAGCATCCCTCATCGTCACCGACGTGAACCCCGCTCGCCGGGCCCTCGCGGAGGAGATCGGCGCGAGCTGGATCGAACCGGGTGACGAGCACCTGTTCGAGACGGACCTCTTCGTTCCCTGCGGCGTCGGCGGCGCCCTCACCCGCGAGATCATCGCCGAACTGCGCTGCCGCGCCGTCGTCGGAGCCGCCAACAACCAGCTCGCCGAACACGATGGTGCCGAGCAGTTGGCGGAGCGGGGCATCCTGTGGGCGCCGGACTTCATCGTCAACGCCGGCGGGGTGATCTACCTCGACATGGCATCGCGGCCTGGCGCAGATCTCGACTCGATCCTCGCCCGTGTCGACGGTATCGGGGAGACGCTGCGCTCGGTGTATCGCTCGGCAGCGGAACAGGGAACGACCACTCTCGCCGCAGCCGAGAAGCTCGCGATGGACCGGCTGGAGGGCGCAACACTCCGGGCGGCCTGACGAACCCGGCTCGGCGCAGGCGCGGATTCACGCGTTCCGGCCCAGATCACGCGGTACGCCGGGTGAATCGGTCCGGGGTGCGTGAAATCGCGGCCATTGTCTGGCGCGGCCAGACCGCCGACGCAGCAAATCTGCGTCAGAAGGACGAACCACGCAGCTCCCGGTCGTGAGAGTCAAGAAAACGCCTGACCGCGGCCCAATATGCTCGACGTATCCGCAGTTCTCACACTCAAGTACCGGGAGGGTAGTTATGTCGAAATCTCACGCACACGTGATCGTTGGCGAGCCCGAGGTGCTTGAAGACCGCGCCGACCTGGCCACCCACCCGGCCTGGCTCCGCCTCAAGGACGCAGCCACCGGCATCCGCCCGCTCCAGGTCAAGGACGGGTCCATTCCAGAGACGGATGTCCACGACTCCGCCCGCGGGTTCGTCGCGACGATCGTCGACGCGGTTCGCGAACTGGCGCCACTGTTCCCGTGGGACGCCGCATACCTCGACGCCGTCGTCATCGATATGGAGCGCTGGTCCCGTGAGGACTTCGGAGTTCCGGACTTCTTCGACTCGCTGATGGCGTTCCAGCCGCAGGAGCACCGCATTGATGGGCGCACCCACCTCGTGTTGTTCCCGATGTACACGCAGAACGGGTCGACCGATCGCCTGGTCGAAGCCGTGATCGTGGAAGTGCTCTGGCCGGAGTTCATCGCCGAACTCGAAGCCGGCGACTACTCGAACAAACTGTTCGTGCCCATCCGCTTCGTCGATTTCACTCCCGGGTACGACACCAACTCGGCCGTGCTTTTCCCCGAGACCGTCGCGATGCGCGCCATCCCGACGTTCACCTGGGGGGCGATCTTCGCCGACCGCGAGGCCGCCAGGTTCCGCCGAGTGGTGAAGGCTGCTGCCGAAATCACGAAGCTCGACCTCCCGGCGGACGCGCAGGTGCTGCTCGAAGATCAGAAGCTGACCGAAGAGACCTTCGTCATGTGGGACCTCATCCACGACCGCACCCACATGCGGGGCGACCTCCCGTTCGACCCGTTCATGATCAAGCAGAGGATGCCGTTCTTCCTCTACTCACTCGAGGAATTGCGGTGCGACCTCACCGCGTTCCGCGAATCGGTGAAGCTCGAGCGCACCCTGTCGGCACAGAGCCCGGCCGAACTGACCGAGGCGGAGACCGAGATCCTCGCCCACGCGAAGCTCGTGCAGTACGCGGTGATCTTCGATCGGATCTTCCGGTTCGCTCTCACCGGCAGCCGCGTGCGCAACTACGACGGGCTCGGCGGGCAGTTGCTGTTCGCCTGGCTGCACCAGCACCACGTTCTGCACTGGACAGACACCGCCCTCACGATCGACTGGGCGGAAGTTCCCGATGTCGTCGTGGCCCTCGGCAACGCGATCGACGATCTGTACTGGCGTTCGATCGACCGGCCGAAGGTCGCACACTGGCTTGCCGCTTACGACCTGGTGTCCGGCACGGTCGAACCGCACCCCGCATCGAAGTGGGCGCGCGGGCTGCCGGACGACGTACTCACCGGGGCGCCCAAGGGATACACCGACCTCGTGATGGACGATGAGTTCCCGCTCAGCATGTTCTACGAGGCACTCTCGAAGAAGATGCGCGACGTGATCGAGTCGACCGCGGGGATCACCGGTCGTGACTGACTCCCTCGATCCCGGTTCTCCGGCCGCTGGTCGCACCGTGCTCATCGCCGGTGCGACCAGCGCTGCAGGGATCGCCGTCTGCCGGAGCCTCGCGTCGGCAGGTGCCAGGGTGATCGCGGTCGGATCTCATGCGGAGCGTCTCGCCGCTGTGACCGGCGCGGTTCCGGATGCCGCGACGCACGTCTGCGACCTCAGCAACGTCGACGACGTGGTCGCCCTGGGCGAACGTGTGCGCTCCGAGAACGGACCGATCGACGGGCTCATCCATCTCGTCGGCGGCTGGCGTGGTGGCGGCGGACTCGACGGCCAGACCGACGAGGACTGGGAATTCCTGCACACCCGGATCGTCACCACCCTGCGCAACACCACCCGAGTCTTCACCGACGACCTCCGCGCCTCGGATGCCGGCCGGCTCGCGATCGTCTCCTCGACGAGCGTCGACCGACCGACACCGGGTGGCGCCAATTACGCGGCGGTGAAGGCGGCAGCGGAGACCTGGGTGCGAGCGATCGCTGCGGGATTCACGAAGTCCGCACCGGCGGCATCCGCCTGTATCTTCGTGGTGAAGGGGCTCGACGGGCTCGAGACCCGACTCGCGTCGGGTGTCACTGGCCTGTGGGATCAGGAAGCGGCACCCGCGGCGCTGACACGGGTCGTGCTCGAGCCGGCGACCTGACACGATTCTCCGCCTCACGACGGATGCCACGGAGCCACTGGACTCGTTAGCGTGGGAGGGTGACTTCCTCAGCCTCGCCACTCGTCGACCCGGGCGGCCCCGCATGGCGCCAGCCGGCGGTGTCGTCGAGAGACCTGCGGGCCGATGCCATTCTTGCCGCCGCCCTCTTCGTCGGCACCCTGATGAGCCTCATGCTCTACGACATCTCCGGTGTCTACGACGAACCGGCACCGATGTGGATGAGCCTGATCTGGGCGGCTCTCATCACATTGCCCCTCGCGTTCAGGCGGCGGTTTCCGAACACCGCCGCCATCATCGTGTCGGTCACGTTCATCGCCGGCGGTGAGCTGAGGGTTCCCGAGCTGCTGTTCTGCAACATCACCCTCTTCATGGCGCTCTATGCCGTCGGCGCGTGGGTCGACAACCGGCGCACGGCGATGCTCGTGCGTGGACTGATCATCGGGGCGATGCTCAGCTGGCTCGTGATCGCGATGCTTCGTGAGACGACAAACCCGGAAGGGCTCGACGGCTTCTCGCGCGTCGGCGCCTTCTCGCCCCTTGTCGCGTTCCTGATGATCCAGATCCTCACGAACCTCCTTTACTTCGGCGGCGCGTACTACTTCGGTGACCGGTCGTATGCAGCGGCGCGGCAAAAGGCGCTGCTCGAGTTCCGCACCGACGAACTCGAACGGGAACGGGAACTGACGGCAGGCCAGGCCGTCGCGCTCGAACGGGTTCGGATCGCTCGCGAACTGCACGATGTCGTTGCACACCACGTGTCCGTCATGGGCGTACAGGCGAGCGCCGCGCGGACGGTTCTCGACTCCGACAGGGCAGCTGCACGGGATGCCCTCGCGAATATCGAACTCGGCGCCAGGTCCGCCATCGACGAACTGCAGAAGCTGCTTCACACCCTACGCGCGAGCGACCCCGTCGACGCCGCATCGACGAGCGCATCCACGCTCGGCCTCGAGTCCCTGAACGCCCTTGTCGCCGACTCGACGGCATCCGGCATGCCGACGACCCTCAGTGTCATCGGGGAACCCTCCGAGGTGTCCCCACTCGTGGCGCTCAGCGTGTACCGGATCGCCCAGGAAGCACTCACCAACGCCCGCAAGTACGCCGGGGCCGGTGCGACCGCCGACGTACGACTGCGTTATCTGCCGGACGAGCTCGAACTCGAGGTCACCAACACCGGAACCGTTCCGCTGACGCCACGCCCCGGCGGGCTCGGCCAGGTCGGCATGCGGGAGCGCGTCGATGCGCTCGGCGGCAGCCTCGAACTCGGCCCACGCCATCGCGGCGGATACCTGGTCCGGGCCCGTCTTCCGCTCGCTTCTGCTGGTCCCGTTCCGACCGAGACGGATGCCGCCATCGACCAGACACCGGAGGCCCTCGATCGGGTCTCCCCGAGGAGTAACCGATGACCCCGACCCGTGTGCTCCTCGCCGACGACCACGAGATGGTGCGGGCCGGGTTCCGTATCATCCTCGGTTCGCAGCCTGGCATCGAGATCGTCGGAGAAGCCGCCACCGGCGCCGAGGCCCTTGCCCGTGCTGCGGAGCTGAAGCCGGACGTCATCTGCATGGACGTTCAGATGCCGGACATGGACGGGCTCGAGGCGACCCGGAGGATCGTCGCGGACGAGTCCGTGACATCCGCCGTGCTCATCCTCACCACCTTCGACCGCGACGACTACCTGTTTGAGGCTTTGGGGGCAGGGGCGAGCGGGTTCCTGCTCAAGAACTCCACGCCGGAACAGCTCATCGATGCCGTGCGCGTTGTCGCGTCGGGTGATGCGCTGCTCGCACCGGCCGTGACCAGGCGGGTGATCGAGCGGTTCGGTGCACCGGTCGAAAAGAGCACCGCACCGGTGACCCCGCCTGCAGCGCTCGAAACACTCACCGACCGCGAGGCCGAGGTGCTGCAGCTCGTGGCGCAGGGTCTGTCGAACGCCGAGATCGCCACTCAGCTGTTCGTCGGCGAAGCGACGGTGAAGTCACATGTGTCGAAGGTGCTGCAGAAGCTCGGCCTGCGCGACCGGATCCAGGCCGTGGTCTGGGCGTACGAGAACCGGGTTGCTGTCCCAGGGGGATGAAACGGATGTCCCGCCGCCCGGCCGTTGTCGGTGTGTCGGCCCGTCACCTTGACGGATCGCGGCGAACCCCCGCCTGACGCAGAACCCGCTCGGCAGCCCGCACCATCGCGACGTCGATGAATGTGCCATCGTCGAGCACGAATGCACCGGTGCCGTCGGCAGCGGCGAAACGGACGCGGTCCACGATGTGTTGCGCGCGTGCAATGTCCGCTGTATCCGGTGTGAAGACCGTGCGGATGACCTCGAGCTGGCGCGGATGCACAGCGGTTCGCCCGGCGAAACCGAGCGCTCGGCCAGCACGGCAACTCGCGTCCAGGCCATCCAGGTCGGCAACGTCGGCAAAGACGGCCATCAAGGGCGCAGGAAGCCCAGCCGCTGCGGCGGCATTGACGATGCGGCTGCGCGACCAGGACAGGCCCGCCTCCCCTTCCTGCCCGGCGGGTACGCCGAGTTCGGCGCGGAGATCGGCCTCACCGGTTGCGATCGAGGAGACACCCGAGCAGGCGATCTCGAACGCGCGCTCGATGGAGATCGCCGACTCGAGCAGAGCGTGCACCTCGCGGCCCGGCAGCGCGGCACGGAGCGTTGCGACATCCTCGGCCGATTGGGTCTTCGGCAAGCGCACGCCGAACGCGATCGGGAGTCCGGTGATCGCCGCCAGATCGGCGTCGTGTGCGGGCGAACCCGATCCGTTGACGCGTACCTGTACCGTGGGTGCCCGTTCGCCGCGGGCCTCCCACTTCGCGGCGAAGTCGCTCAGCGCCGCCCGCCCATCTGCTTTCCGCGAGGCGGCGACGGCATCCTCAAGATCGACGATGACGGCATCCGCCCCGGCGTCGAGTGCCTTGTCGAACCGCTCCGGTCGGTCTGCCGGAGCGTAGAGCGCGACCATGGTCAATCGAGTCATGCGATGCTCCCGTCAGCACGCAGGGCAGCGAGCTCGTCGTCGGTGTAGCCCAGTTCGACCAGCACGGCGTCGGTATCCGCACCGTGCGCCCGTCCGGTGAACGCGATGGTCGCGTCATCACGCGAGAGCCGGAACAGCGGTCCCTGCATGGCGATCTCGCCCAGGTCGGCATCGTGGATGCGGTGGATCGTTCCGAGCGCATTGAATTGCGGGTCGGCGACGATGTCGGACGGATCATAGATCGGCGCGACCGCTGCTTCTGCTTCCTCGAACACTGCGACGACCTCATCGCGCGAGTGCTGCGCGATCCAGCCGCCGACGGCGTCATCGAGGAGGTCCGCGTGCTCGGCGCGAGTCGCCCCGCTTGCGAACCACGTCTCATCCGCGAGTTCTGGCCGGCCCACGAGAGCGACGACACGCTCAGCGATCGACTGAGCGCTCGTCGAGACAGCGACCCACGATCCGTCGGCCGTTCGATACGCGTTACGAGGTGCGTTGTTGACCGATCGGTTCCCTGTCCGTGGCTGCACCGTGCCGAGTTGATCCCACCGGGTGATCTGCGGACCGAGCATGGCGAGGATGGGCTCGATGATGGCAACGTCGATTTCCTGGCCGACGCCGTCTCGATCTCGCGCATGCAGGGCGACCATGATGGCGTACGCCGTTGCGAGCGACGCCACCCCGTCCGCGAGCCCGAAGGGAGGAAGAGTCGGCGGGCCGTCGGGTTCACCGGTGGACGACGCGAACCCGCTCATTGCCTCCGCAAGGGTCCCGAAACCCGGGCGGCGGCGGTACGGGCCGATCTGTCCGAATCCGGTCACGCGGGCGAGCACCAATCCGGGATTCTCGGCGGAGAGTGCGGCGTAGTCGAGTCCCCAGCGCTCGAGGGTGCCCGGGCGGAAGTTCTCGATCACAACGTCTGCGGTTTGTGCCAGCCGAAGGAACGCATCCCGGCCACCGTCGGTGTGCAGGTCGATCGCCACGGTGCGCTTGTTGCGACCGAGCGTCTTCCACCAGAGGTTCTGGCCGTCCTTGCTGGGTCCGTGACCGCGCGCAGGGTCAGGTCGGTTCGGATGCTCGACCTTGATGACGTCGGCACCCATGTCGCCGAGGTGCATCGCAGCCATGGGGCCGGCGAACAGCGTCGACGCGTCGACCACGCGCACTCCGTCGAGCGCACTCACGACGCATCCTCTCGACAGATCCGGAAGCCGATTGACGGCGACGCATCCTGGCCGAGCCCGGGCAGGAGCAGCTTCGCGGTGAACTCCGGAGGCTTCACCCCGCCGTCGAAATACCAGTCCGAACCCACACTGCAGTGGGCGCTGCCGCCCTTGAGCATGACGAATCGCGAGCGGCCATCTGAATGCTCCGACTCGGTCCAGTTCCACACTTCCGGCATCCTGCGAGTGAAATCCTGCTGGGTTGCGGCGAGTTGCCACTCGTCCTCGGTGGGAAGCCGGCCGCCTGCCCAGGCCGCGTACTCCCTGGCGCGCGTGAATGTCACGTTCGTCGCTGGGCGTTCGGGGTCGCGGGCATCCGCGACCTCGCCGATCGCTTCGAGGAAGCGGGCGTACTCAGCTTCGCTCACCTCCGAGGCGGCAACCTGCACGGGCCGCGCAACAACAACCACCCGGTCGATGGTCCGCTGGTCGTGCAACCGGGGAGGCAGCGGCTTCCACTCGTCGACGTAGGGCGCACCGTCGTACATACCGGTCTCTCTCATCCGGTATCGCACGGTAAGCGTGTGTTCGCCGGCGGGTACCTCGACGGGGCGGTCCCAGACCGATTCATCGTGCACGACCGGCCCGTTCCACCGGGGTGCGTCGAGACGCCGGGAGGTGCGGTGCCGGAACGACGCGTCCCGGTCAGCGGTTTGGCCAGCGAGGGCGGCCTGCGCAATCCCGAGCTCCTCTGGCGCTGGAGTTCCGTGGCTGATCTGCACGGCCCCGGCGATTCCGCCTGCGGGCACCGTGATCGCGTCGGCGGTGTCGCCGGCGTGAAGCGGAGACCATCGTGCGCCGGAAGGAACGTACACGGCGTCGTCGTTCGCTGTGTTGGCGAGGAGCAGCACGGTCACACCGTCCAGCTCGAAGGCGGAACCGACGACGCCGCCCTCGTGCACGGCGAGGGGCGTCCACGCTCCCTCCACGAGCCAGCGATGGAATTGACGCTGGACAGGAAGCATCCGGCGCAGCGTCGCGGCATCCCGGTCGTTCCACCCGACCCAGGCACCGAAGACGACCTCCCACACCATGACCCCGACACCGTTCAGCCAGGCGGATCGAAGTTCGGCAGCATGGTCGCGGTGCCAGCGGCGGATGTGATGCTGCATGTGGCGGCGCTCGAACCACCGGGCGCGAAGGACGCCCGGGGTCTCGGAATCGGCAAACCATTGGGCCCACGAAAGCGTATGGTCGGCGATCCGCTCGGTTGCGAGCTTCGACTCCCCTTCGAGGCCGACGCCTTCTCGTGCAGCGTCGAGTGCTGCGACGAGCTCAGGATCGGCCTTCTTGAGCGTGTCGAGGAAGACGCCATCCGCGCCGATTCGGCGCACGGTCGTGGCGAGTTCGGTCGCGTCATCGCCCGCTCGACGTGTCCCCGTGTCCCACGGGTTGTAGTCGAGGAACACGGCAACACCCGCTGCACGCAAGACCGCGGCGACGTCGGCAAGCCCTGGCACCTCGTAGAAGTCCCACTGATTGCGATCGTCGATACCGATCACTGGATACGCGTGCCACAGCACGATTCCGTCGAGACCTCCAAATCGCTCCTGGGCATCAGCGAGAAAACGCTCAGGGGTGAAACGCTGGGTTTCGAAGTCGAAGAACAGTTCGTCCCACAGCCAGGTCTGCGCCACGGTGAAACAGCTGCTTGCCCAAGCCGACGCAGGGTCGGCGTAACGGGTGGGCTCTCCGTGGCGTCGTCTCGCGCCGTCGCGCCACGCAGCGAGTTGGGCGCGCCACCGGTCGAAGTCGGCCGGGTCGGCCGGCGCCGCAAAGATCTTGGCGTCGTCGAGAACAGTTGCCGCGTCCCCCTCGGAGAGATCGACGTCGAGGGGAACTCGCGTGGGCAGATCCAGCTCGCGGGGGTGAAGGGGGTCAAAACCGCCGCTCATGCCTGTGTCCTCTCGGTCAATGCGGCGACCTCCGCTGCTGACGGCACCGCGTCCTGCGCACCCGGGCGGGTAACAGCGATCGCGGCCGCAGCCGCCCCTGCCCTGGCTGCGACTTTAAGCAATGACATATCGACGCTCTGGGGTGCGCGTCCGGATGCTGCAAGGGCAGCGGCGAACATTCCACAGAAGGTGTCGCCCGCGCCGGTCGTGTCGACCGCGTCTGCAGCGAAAGCCGCAATGTCGGCGCGCTCTTCTCCGCACACGACGAGCGATCCGCGACGGCCGAGGGTGACGACGAGCGCGCGTACGAGTGGTGCGAGCGCCGTCACCGCCGCCTCGAGGTCGTCGACGTCGGTGATGTCGAGCGCCTCATGCTCGTTGACGATGAGCACATCCACCGAGGCAAGCAGCGCTGCCCTGGCCGAGTGGAACGGCGCCGACGGTGCGGCATTGAGAAGGTGCCAGGTCTGGGCGCCGCGGGCGGTGGCGGCATCCTGTACCAGAGCGACGGGAATTTCCAATTGTGTGAGTACGACACGTGCCGTTGACACGAGCGAACGCTGAACTGGCGTCAGAGCGGTGGCTGCCGCGTTGGCGCCGGGCACGACAACAATGGTGTTGTCTGCGGTGTCGTCCACCGAGATGAACGCCATGCCGCTCGGTCCTTCGACCTGCGACAGCCCGGAGACGTCGACGCCGTCAGCGACGAGGGCATCCCGAAGGTTTTCCCCCTCCGGGTCGGTTCCCACAGCCCCGACGAAGGCGACGGATGCTCCTCCCGCCCGACGGGCAGCGACGGCCTGGTTCGCGCCCTTTCCTCCACCGGTGCGCACCAGCGAGGACGCGAGTACCGTTTCGCCCGGGGCTGGAATCCGGCGGACGCGCGTGACGACGTCCTGATTGATGCTGCCGACGACGACGACACTCATGACATTCCCTTCGACAGGCGAAGCGTACGGTCAGCCAGCTCCCGGATGGAACGCTCCGCACCTCCGGGCATCGAGGTCGAGATTCGATCTTTCAGCGGCCCGGTCCACGCCTCACCGATTCCTTCGGCACCGACGAGTCCGCCGACCACGGATCCGACGGTCGCGCCGACCGAATCGGTATCCCATCCGCCGGCGACGGCAAATGCGATGGCGGCGCCGAAATCGTCGCCATACGCCTCAAGAGCGCAGGCGGCGAGCGCCGCATTGTTGAGCGTGTGCACCCAGTGCATCCCCTCGAAGGCAGAATGCAGGGAGTCGAGCGCTGAGTCTGCGGTCAATCCGCCCGTGGCGAGTGAGCGGCCCGTTTCCCGTCCCAGGCGAACGGCGACGGCAAGGCGGGAATCCGGCGGCACGACGGTGTCTGCAGCATCCAGGGCCTCGCCGGCGGAAGGGGCGACGAGCGACGCGGCGCACAGCGCGGCAGCCCACATCTCGCCGTAGATGCCGTTGCGGGTGTGACTGAGTCGCGCGTCTGTCCATGCCGATGCCGCAGCGGCACGCACATCGCCCGGGTGCGCCCAGCCATGCACATCGGCACGGATGAGAGCGCCGATCCATTCGCGGAACGGGTTGTGATGTTTCGCCGTGTCCGGGATGGACCGCGCGTCGAGGATGTTCCGGTACGCCGCACGCTCGGCGGTAAAGACCCGGCCAGCGGGGAGGGCGCCCAGCCACGCTTCGGCTATGTGCTCGGTCGTCAGGTTCGCGCCATGGGTCTCGAGCAGCTGGAGCGCGAGGATCGGGAAGTTGAGATCGTCATCCTCGGGCATCCCGTCGATGTTCTCCACGAGGGAGGTCGGTGCCGAGCGACGGTTCCAGGGCCACCGATTCCCGATGTCCGGGGAAAGACCGACTGCGGTGAAGTACGTCCGGATCGGCCAGTTCCCTGTCGAACGAGCGATCTCCTCAATGCCCCTGCGAGGAATCTTCTCGACGGGCTTGCCGAGCAGACACCCGGCGGACCGGCCAAGCCACGCTCCATGCACGCGAGCGAACGCAACGGACACCTCGCCCGGGGATGAAACGGCGGGGAGCAGCGCGGTGATATCGGACCACTCGTCCGGCTCCTCGGAGCTCGGCGTCTGCAGGGCCTGCAATTCGTCAAGCACTGTGCGCGCCAGAGCGCGCACCTCAGGTGGAGCGGGCACTGCGCTTGCCCCCGAGGGCGCGAGCGCAATCGATCCGCCCCCGTTCGCCCATCGCCGTTCGATGGGAGCGATCTCGCTCTCCTCGACGCCCTGCTCGCGCAGGGCGGCGAGCTCGGCGGGGACCAGGTCTTCGGGTTGCGCCCACGTCAACCTCACGCCGCGGTCTCCCGGCCCAGCACTGTTGCAAGTGCCGCCGCTCGCTGCGTCGCGCGGTCGGCATCCGCTCGTGCGACGTCGCGGACGACGTCCGTCATGGAAGCCACCACGCCGTCGAGATCGAGCCGACTGGCCGTTGTGACGCCGGAGACCCATTCGCTCGGGACGGCGTCGTAGCCGGAGAGGCCGCCGCAGATGGCACCGGCCATCGTCGCGATCGAGTCGGAGTCACGCCCGTAGTTCACAGCGTCGAGTACCGCCGCCCGCAGATCCCCGTCCCGGGCAACGACGAAGCCCAGCGCGACCGGAAGCTCCTCGATCGACTTGGTGCGTGACGGGAGCCTGGCGTCCATCGCCGGCGCGCGGTAGTGATCGCCCACCGTGTCGAACGGGGCGACGGCAGTGCGCACGATGCGAGCGAGGTCACGGGGATCATCCGATCCACCGGCGCCCATGAAATCGTCGACGGCGTCGAACACGGCGCGGATCGCCGCGGCGGTGCCATCGTGAGCGACGTCCAGTACGGCAGCGCGAACATCAGCGATGGTCGCGCCGGGGGCTGCGGATGCCGCCACCGCAGCCGCGAACACTCCCGCTGCTTCACGCCCATACGACGACTGGTGCGCGCCGGCGATGTCAATCGCCTCGGCGTATGCACCGCGCGCGTCACCGATGTGCACGAGCCCGACGGGTGCCATGTACATCGTGGCCCCACAGTTGACGATGTTGCCGACGCCCGCCTCGCGAGGGTCGGCGTGGCCATAGTGCAGCTTCGCGACGATCCACTTCTCGGCGAGAAAGACACGCTGCAGGATGAGTGCATCGTCCTCGAGTTCGGGAACCCAGCGTCGTTCGCCGATCATGAGCGGGACCAGGTCGCCGGCGACGTCGTACGCGTCGAGGTGACGACGTCGTTTGGCGTATACCTCCACGAGCGCGTGCGTCATGAGGGTGTCGTCGGTGACGTGCCCATCACCCTTGTGGTACGGGGCAATCGGCCGCGCTGTCTTCCAGTCGGCAAGGAACGGCCCAACGATTCCCTCGACTCGACCGCCGTGACGCTCTTCGATTTGATCGGGGGTCCACCCCTCGGTCGCCCCTCCCAGGGCGTCTCCCACTGCGGCTCCTGCGAGCACTCCGGCCACTCGATCCTGCAACACGAACATATTTTCTCCTTATGACTCCAGCTGTCGACAAACGCGGGGGCGAACCGGTGGCCGCCCCCGCGGGTGTCATCAGCCGGCGATGTCGGCCCAGCCGTCGGACAGCTGAGCGGCGAGCTGCTCGCTGGTGATCTCATTGGCCAGGTACTGCTGGAAGGCCGGCGTCGCGATCGTGTCTTTCCACTCGGTGTACTTTTCCACCTTGAGGAACGGCGGTCCGACGAGACCATCGCCTGATGCCAGCACCTGAGTCCAGGCGGGGTTGTCCGCCGCCAGTTTCTCCACCTCGGCGCGCGCCGCGTCAGACGACGGGATGAGCGCGTCGGCGTAGGCGATCTGGGCGAGGTTGTCGCCGGCCATGAAGAAGTTGAGGAACTCGGCGGATTCTTCAACGTACTCGGAATCGATGTTCACTGAGTACGTCTGCGGGTTCGCTGCCTGGATAGCGCCTTCGGAGCCTTCAAGCGGGGGCAGAGCCACCCAGTTGAAACCTTCCGGAGCATCATTGGCGATGTTCGTCGCCTGGAATGAGCCCTGCACGGTCATCGCGACCTTGCCGCCGTAGAACGAGGCGAGCACCTCTGATCCCGACTGGGTCAGGGAGGTGGGATCGACCGACTTGTCGGTGTACGTCATCTCGTGGACCAGCTCAGGCACGGCGAGTTCCGCGTCGCCGACCTCGATCGAGGCGTCCTCGCCCTCACCCGAGAAGAAGGTGCCGTCGAAGCCGAGCGCGAGGCTCATCATCGCCGCAGTCGGCGACCCGAGTCCCCAGCCCAGGCCGTGGGCGTCGCCGGTTGTGGTCGCCTTCGCGATCTCCTGAAGCTCATCCCACGTCATCGAGTCCCCGGTGGGAACCTCGACGCCGGCGGCCTCGAGAAGGTCGGCGTTGGCGAACGCCATGTAGGACTGCAGCGTCGACGGGTACGCGATGATCTCGTCGTTCTGGGTGACAGAGTCCCAGATGCCCTCGGAGATGTCTGCTTTCAGGTCGCCATCGATGTAGTCGGTCAGATCGGCGAGATAGCCGTCGGCCGCGAAGGAGACGATCGAGCTTGCCTCATAGTGGATGATGTCCGGTGCCGTTCCGCCGGTGAACTGCGTAACGAGCTTGTCGAACGTCCCGTCCCATCCCGCCTGGACGATCTTGACCTGGACGTCGGAGTTCTCCGCGTTCCAGTCGTCGACGATCGCCTTGACGGCCGCTTGCGTCGCCGGCTGGTCGGACAGCGACTGAAACTGAAGCGTGACTGCACCGTCGTCGCCTCCGTCGCCGCTGTTGGTTGCGCTGCCTTGCTGGCATCCGCTCAGGACGAGGACTGCCGCGCCCGCGAACGCGACGGCTCCAATGCCTCGGATTCTCTTCATGTTGCTCGCCTTTCTGATTGTGATTCCCCGTGGTAGGCCGGGTCAGCCTTTGACTGCGCCGGCGAGCATTCCGCCGGTCAGCTTCTTCTGCAGGATGCTGAAAATGATGAGCGACGGGATGGTCGCGAGGATCGCGCCTGCGGCCAGCGGTCCGAGCTGGGTCTGTCCTTCGGCACCCAGGAATGAGCGCAGGGCGATCGGCAGCGTGTATAACTCCGGACTCTGCAGCAGCACAAGAGCCAGGAAGAACTCGTTCCACGCCGAGACGAAGGTGAACATCGCCGTCGCAACGAGACCGGGGGCGAGAAGAGGAAGAACGATCGTCCGCAGAATGGTGATGCGTGACGCGCCGTCCATCTCTCCCGCTTCTTCCAGCTCGGTCGGAATCGCCGCGACGTAACCCTGCAGCATCCAGAGTGTGAATGGCAGCGTGAACGTGACGTAAACCAGGATGAGGCCGAGAAGGGTGTCGTTCAGGCTGATGGCACGCAGCACCAGGAACAACGGGATGATGATGAGGATCGATGGGAACACCTGACTGGTGAGAATCCACACAGTTCCCGCGGCTCGCAGGCGCCCTTTCAGGCGAGCCAGCGCATAGGCCATCGGCATTGACAGGAGCACCGTGATCACCATCGTCGCGATCGAGACGAAGAGCGAGTTGCCTGCCGCGAGCAGCAGGTTCTGGCGTTCGAGGGCCGCACCGAAGTTACTGAAGTCCCACTCCGCTGGCAGGAGATTCACGGCCAGCGAGTTCAGCTCTCCGCTCGATTTGAACGAGGCGGACAGCAGCCACAGCAGCGGAAAACCAAGGAAAAACAGGAACATCGCGAGTGCTGCATACATCAGCACCGTTGCGTACCAGGGGCGCTTCATGGTCATGCGCGTGATCCCTTCGACTGGCGGAACTGATTGACGAGATAGAGCGACAGGATGAGCATGATGGCGATCACCAGCACGTCGCCCATCGCCGACGCGTACCCGATCTCCCGGTTACGGAAGGCCTCGAGGTACGTGAACAGCGGGGGGATCATCGTGCGCCCTCCCGGGCCTCCTTCGGTGAGTACGTAGATGAGTCCGAAGGAGTTGAACTGCCAGATGAAGTCGAGCGCCGTTACGGCGATGATGATGGGGCGCAGGCTCGGCAGGGTGATGTGCCAGAAGCGGCGGATCGCGCCTGCACCGTCGACGGCCGCAGCCTCGTGCTGCTCTGCCGAGATCGACTGCATGCCGGCAAGCAACAGCACGGTGGTTTGAGGGATGCCTGACCAGACGCCCACCACGATGACCGCCGGGAGGGCTGTCGAGAAGTCGCCGAGCCAGTTGACGCCGGGAATCCCGAACACTTCGAGCGCGCCGTTGAGCGGACCCGAGTTGGGGTTGTAGATCATCCGCCAGACGATCGCGATCACGACCGGTGGCATCGCCCACGGGATCAGCGCCAGTACGCGGGTGAGCCCCTTCAGCCGTAGGTCACTGTTGAGCAGCAGCGCGAGTGCCATCGCGCAGACGAGGGTCAGAAGCGCCACCGACCCGGCCCAGACGATGCCGATCCCGAAGGATCCCCAGAAGCGGTGATCGCCGAGAAGTTCGATGAAGTTGCCGAACCCGATGAAGTTGATTTCGGCGTTGCGTTTCAGCGTGGCATCCGTGAAGCCGAGGGCCACACCGCTCGCGAGGGGGATGACGGAGAAGATGATGATCGGCAGCAATGCTGGGATGACGAGCGCTACCGCCTCACGGCGCTGTGCGCGGGCACGATGACCGACCCGCTTCGTCTGCCGCGGGACCTTTGTGGCGACACTGCTCATCCGGCTGCCCTCTCTTCGCCGAGCCCTGTGGCTTCGGTACTGCGGTCGGCCGGAGATGCGTGGCCCTGTGTGTTGGGGCGGTGAACCGATGATCCACGCACAACCAGCGACGGTGCGACGGTGACGGTATGCGCAGCACGAGACGGTTCAGCGATGCGGGCAAGCAGGAGTTCGGCGGCAACGCGGCCGCGCTCCTCTGCTCCGAGATCGACGCTCGTCAGTCCAGGCCTGACCACTCCTGCGAGCTCCGTGTTGTCAATGCCGGTGACGACGATTTCGTGCGGGACCCGCAGTCCGAGGTCTTCGGCCGCTCGAATGGCACCGATGCCGATCAGGTCGTTCGCGGCGACGATGGCGTCAGGACGCCGGTCGCCCTCGAGAACCTGGCGTGCGGCGGCGTACCCCGCCGAGATCGTGAAGTCCTCGGCATCGACGCTGCGCGTCGTGAGAAGCGGGTGCGCGAGAACGGCCGCGGCGAAGCCATCGCGGCGAAAAGCGCCTGGGGTCGTGTCGACGGGTCCGTTCACGAAGGCGATGTCCCGGCGATCCTCGGCAACCAGGTGACCGACGACGAGACGCATCGCCGTGAGCGAGTCTGCACGGACGGTATCGAGGTTCACGTCGTCAGGCAAACGGCCGAGCACGACGACAGGTGTCGGTGTCTTGGCGAGTGCGGTGAGCAGTTCGTCGGTGACCCGGAGCGGCGAGAGGATCATGCCGTCGACATAACCGCGTCCGAGGTCGCGCACGACGTCGACCGACGATGACGAGGTGCCCGTCGACGAGAGGACCAGGCGGTAACCGGATGCGGAGACCACACGCTCGATCGCGCTCATCATTTCGACGTAGACCGGGTTGCCGATGTCGGCAACGGCATAGGCGAGCTGTTTCGTGCGGCCGCGTTTGAGGGACTGTGCCGTCGCATCGGCGACGTAGCCGAGTGTGGCGGCCGCGTGTTGCACCTTCGCGACCGTCTCCGCGCTCGCGATCTGGCCGTTCAGCGCCCGTGAGGCAGACGCCACGGAGACGCCGGCATGAGCGGCGACCTGGGTGATGGTGACACGAACCAAGGCTCTCCTTTGAGCGGAACTGTAAACGTTTCCAACGATCTCGAAGATGCCACCGATACGTCTCGATGTCAAGACGTTTGACGGATGTCGCGGTCGCGCGCATGACCGGCGGAAGGGCCTCGTGGGGCCGATCGATTGCGGCGTCCCGCCTACTCCGCGGGCGGCGCCTCGCGTGGCATCCGCAATGCGGACAGCGCGGCGATGAGCAGGAACACCGCTGCGACGCCGAAGGCGGCGGGGAAGGATGCCACGTCGACAAGCCAGCCGGCGACGAGTGGGCCCGCAATCGCACCGAGGTCGCTCGTCATCGAGAACACGGCGACCGGTCGGCCGCCGCGCGCGCCAGCCGTGGCATCCCCGACCGCAGCTGCGGGGGCGGTGCCCATGAACGCGGCAGCGATCCCGTAGACGCACAGCAGCACGGTGAGGATCGCGAAGTTCGGGGCGATCGAGATCGCGAGGATCGTCGCCGCCGCGACGGTGTACGCGCCGAGGATTGCGGGTTTGCGGCCGACGGTGTCGACGAATCGGCCGGCGGGCCCGAGGGCGATCGTCTGGACGACCGCGGCGATGGCGAATGCCGCACCGGTCCACGCCGCCGTTCCCGAGAGCACCTCGACAACGAGGACCGGGATCAGTGCACTGCGCACCCCGAGAGAGGTCCAGCCGTTGGCGAAGTTGGCGAGGCAGGCGGCACGGAACCGGGGGTCCCGCAGAACGCTGCGCAGCGGCAGCTCAGCCGGCGCCGGAGCGCCCGAGTCCTCGACCGCACCTCGCTGCAGCAGAACGAGTCCGACGAGGCCGGCGACCGCCAGCGTCCCGGCGTAGAAGAAGAACGGCGCCGTGAGCGACACCGTCGCGAGAACCCCACCGATCGCCGGGCCTGCCATTCCTCCGAGCAGGAATCCGCCCTGGTAGAAGCCGACCGAACGCCCACGACTCGACGCGGGTGTCGACCGCAGAAGCAGCGTCATCGCCGACACCGTGAACATGGCGGACCCGATGCCGCCAGCGCCCCGCAGCAGCAGGATCTCGACGTAGCTCCCGGCCAGGCCGACGAGCGCACTCGAGAGGGCGACGATCCCGATACCGATCGCGAGCAGGGTGCGCTCACCCAGCCAGTCGATGAGCCGCCCGCAGAACGGACTCGCGACGAAACGCATCAGGGCGAACGCCGACACCACGGCCCCGATTTCGAGGTAGCCGACGCCGAAACTGCGCACGTACACCGGCAGCACGGGAACGACGACGCCGAACCCGACCATCACGAAAAACGCGATCACCCCGAGCACGAGCACGTCTCGCGGCAGACGACGAATGTTCGTCAGACGCGGGAGGGACAATCGGGGCACCAGCCCAGCGTATGCGGCTCCCCCGCTCGGCGGAGACAGCACCGCTTGAAAGACCCCCCGACAGGCGGATGCCTTCGGTCACCGCCCGGCCGTACCGTTGAGTCATCGTCCCAGAGGAGGCAGCATGCTCGAGATCCGAAACGTCAGCAAACGCTATGGCACCGCCCAGGTGCTCACCGACGTGAACTTCGACGTCATCCCCGGCAGAATGACCGGGTTCGTCGGCGGCAACGGCGCCGGAAAGACCACGACGATGCGAATCATCCTCGGCGTGCTCGCGTCGGACGGCGGCACCATCACCCTCGGCGGCACAAAACTCACCCCGGAAGACCGTCGGCGCTTCGGGTACATGCCCGAGGAACGCGGCCTGTACCCGAAGATGAAGGTCGAAGAGCAGCTCATCTACCTCGCGCGGCTCCATGGACTGTCCTCAGCAGCGGCGAAAAAGAACGCCGGTGCCCTGCTGGAACAACTCGGGCTCACCGAGCGCTCCAGCTCAACGGTCGAGAGCCTCTCCCTCGGAAACCAGCAGCGCGCACAGATCGCCGCAGCGCTCGTCCACGACCCGGAGGTCCTCATCCTCGACGAGCCGTTCTCCGGTCTCGACCCGCTCGCCGTCGACGTCGTCGTCAGCGTGCTCAAGGACCGCGCCGTCTCGGGTGCTCCTGTGCTCTTCTCCTCGCACCAGCTCGACATCGTCGAACGCCTCTGCGACGACCTCGTCATCATTGCGAACGGCTCGATCCGCGCGAACGGGTCCCGTGAATCGCTCCGCGCCGCACACTCGACACTCCGCTATGAACTCATCTCGAGCGGGGATGCCGGCTGGTTGCGGGCCGTTCCAGGAGTCAGCGTCGTGGACTTCGACGGTGGGTACGCCCTTTTCGATGTCGACACCGAAGCCACCGCCCAGGCCGTCCTCCGTGACGCCATCGGTCGCGGCGACGTCGCGACGTTCTCTCCGCAGCATCCGTCACTGGCACAGATTTTCAAGGAGGTCATCCGATGACAACGACAACGACAACGACAACCAGGCCCCCAGCGCCGAGCATCGCGCAGAGCACCTGGCTCGTCGCCGAGCGCGAAATCACCGTGCGACTGCGCAGCAAAGCCTTCCTGATCTCCACGGGCATCCTCCTGCTGCTTGTGCTCGCGTCGATCGTCATCGGCGGTTTCGCGGCACAGAACGCGGCGAGCGAAAAGACGCCCGTCGCGGTGGTCGGAACCGCGGGGGACGCCATTCCGTCGGGAGCGGCCCTCGACATCACCGAAGCCTCGAGTGTCGACGAAGCCAGCGAGCTGGTCCGCGACGGCACCGTCGACGCGGCGATCGTCCCGGACAGTTCGACACCACTCGGCGTCGGGATCATCGCCGACACGAGTGCACCGAGCGGACTCATCGGCCAGTTGAGTATCTCGCCGCCGGTGACGCTCCTCGACGAAAACGCCACCAACCCGCTCATCACCTATTTCGTGGCCCTCGGCTTCGGGCTCGTCTTCTTCATGTCGGCAATGACGTTCGGCTCGGTCATCGCACAGAACGTCGTCGAGGAGAAGCAGACGCGAGTCGTCGAGATCCTGATGTCGGCCATCCCGGTTCACGCCCTCATGGCAGGCAAGGTACTCGGCAACTCGATCCTCGCGTTCGGCCAGATCGCGGTGATAGCCGCGCTATCGATCATCGGCCTCACCATCACAGGGCAGACCGACCTGCTGAGCGGACTTGGCACGCCCATCATCTGGTTCGTCGCGTTCTTCGCCATCGGCTTCGTCCTCCTCGCCGCTCTATTCGCGGCGACCGGGTCGATGGTGTCGCGAATGGAAGACATCGGCTCCACGACGACGCCGGTGACCATGATGATCATGCTGCCGTACTTCGCGGTGATCTTCTTCAACGAGAACCCGACCGTGATGGCGATCATGTCCTACGTCCCCTTCTCAGCTCCGGTGGGGATGCCTGTCCGCCTGTTCCTCGGGACGGCCGCCTGGTGGGAACCGATCCTCTCCCTCGTCATCCTGGCGCTGACGACCGTTGCGTGCATCTGGGTCGGATCGCGGATCTACCAGAACTCGCTGCTGAAGATGGGTGCGCGCGTGAAATGGGGCGAAGCGCTCAAGAGCTGACGCCGCCTTTTCGGGGGTCATTTCGGGAAATGTCCGTGACATGAGGATCACTCAAGAATAGTCTGCGGAGATCACCCGGTCTGACCCGAAAGGACCGTCATGACATCCTCCATTGCGCCCGAAACCGCCCTCACCCGACGAGAGCGACAACGGCAGCTCAACCCGCTCCGCTATCACGCCATGATCAACCCGGCCCGGATCCCCGAGCCGGTCCATTTCGAACCGGGACCGAAACGCCTCAGCGCCACAGCGTTGCTGCTCGGTCTCGGTTCGTTGCTGGTTGGCTTCACGATCATCGCTCCGATCGCGGCGCTCGTCTTCGGCGTGATCGCTCTCGGCCGCGAACCAGCCCACGCCGCGCTGTCGGCGTGGGGAATCGCTACGGGCGTCGTGTTCGGAGCAATTTGGGCGGTGCTCACCCCGACCATCCTGGTTGCGTTGTTCGGCTGAACCGGCGGCGAGTCAAGCTGGACCAGCGCCACCGTGCCGACCAGACTGGAACTGGCCACCGAGGAGGGTTCCATGTCGACGTCACAGCTCCCGCAACATCCGGTCCAGGCGAGCCTCGCCAACCTCGGTTCACGCTGGCTCGTCACAATGGAGCGAACGCTTGCTCACCCCACCGACGTGATCTGGGCCGTCCTGACGGATCGCACCCTCATCGGTCGGTGGGCGCCGTTCGATCCGGATCGCGACCTCACCGAGACCGGGTTCGTCGCCCTGCCCGAAGCGGGAGTGACGCGCGCCGAAGACGACGACTCCGAGGACTCGATCGGGACAATCGTGACGGTCGACCCACAACGGATGCTGTCGCTCGTCTGGGGCGGGGACCCTCTCGACATCGAGTTGGCGCCGACGGCATCCGGTACCGTGCTTCGGCTCAGCCATACCTTCGACGACCGCGCATCCGCATCGAGCTATGCCGCGGGCTGGCACCTGTGCCTGACCGCTCTCGACGCTGTCGCGGGAGGCGTCGAGATACCGCGGATGGTCGGCGAAGACGCACGGCTGCACGGCTGGGATTCGCTGCAGGAGCAATACACCGACCTGTTCGATTCCTGACGCGCACCTGGCCTCCCGAAATCTGCGCAAAACTAGAGGGGTGACCGACATCCTGCACGACCCCAACTCCCGCGGATTCGCCAGCGACAACTACGCCGGCGTGCACCCCGAAGTCCTCGAAGCGATCGCCTCCGCCAACGGCGGGCACCAGACAGCGTATGGCGCAGACGTGTACACGACCCGCTTGAGGGAGGTCTTCGCGTCACACTTCGGGGATGGAGTGCAGGTATTCCCCGTCTTCAACGGCACCGGCGCGAACGTCGTCGGACTCCAGTCGATGCTTCCCCGGTGGGGCGCCGTCATCTCCGCATCGAGCGCTCACATCAACGTCGACGAGAACGGTGCGCCGGAGCGCGTCGGCGGAATGAAACTGCTCACCGTCGATGCCCCCGACGGGAAACTCACGCCCGAGCTGATCGACCAGGAGGCGTGGGGCTGGGGCGACGAGCACCGGGCCCAGCCGCTCGTCGTGTCGATCACGCAATCCACAGAGCTCGGCACGCTGTACAGCGTCGACGAGGTGAAGGCGATCGCGAGACACGCCCACCGCCACGGGATGAAACTGCACATGGATGGCGCGCGGCTCTCGAATGCCGCCGCGGCTCTCGGCGTGCCGTTCCGCGACTTCACGACCGACGCCGGGGTCGACGTGCTCTCGTTCGGTGGCACCAAGAACGGCCTGCTCTTCGGCGAGGCGGTGGTGGTCCTCAACCCCGCGGCATCCGACGGCCTGATCTTCCTGCGCAAGCTGAACATGCAACTCGCGTCGAAGCTGCGCTTCGTTTCGGCACAGCTCATCGCCCTGCTCGAGGGGGACCTGTGGCTGCGTTCTGCATCCCACGCCAACGCGATGGCCGCGCGCCTTCGCAGTTCGCTCGATGACCTGGTCTCGGAGGGCGCGATCACGGGCCTCGAGTTCAGCCAGCCCACCCAGTCGAACGCGGTATTCGCGACCCTGCCGCCCGGAGTTGCCGACCGGCTCCGTGAGCAGTTCCGGTTCTACGACTGGGACGCCGCGAAGAATGAGGTGCGCTGGATGGCGTCGTTCGACACGACCGAGGCCGATATCGACGCGTTCGTCGCCGGAATCCGGGCGGAATTGGCACCCATCGCATAACCCGCCGGTCCGTTCAACAGGCGCAATCCTGCGTTCGTCACGCTCAACAGGCGCCAGACGGGGCTCCGGGCCGGAGGCGCCTGTTGAACGCGCGGCAGTACATCTAGCCGCGGTCGGCGAGCAGCCGATCGAACAGGGAATCCGTCTCGGCGTCGACGACCCGTCGCGACTCGTCGGCGTCGTACCACTCGACGATCTCGCGAGCCCCGTCGCTGAAGAGCGTGCGCTGGCCGAAGTCAGGAACGAGGGCCTTGAGTTTGCTGTTGTCGAACACACTCGAATGGGTCTTGTCGCCGAGCAGTCCGGCTCCCAGGTCGGGAGCGGCCGCTGCGATGACGTCGCTGGTCACGTGAACGATTTCGGGTTCGACGCCTGCTGCCGCGCCGAGCGCGCGATAGATGGCGTCCCAGGTCGGGGCTTCGTCTCCCGTGATGTGGAAAGCCTCGCCGATCGCGGCAGGATGACCGAGCAGTCCGACGAACCCGACGGCGAAGTCGCGCGTGTGGGTGATGGTCCAGAGGGAACTGCCGTCTCCATGCACCACGACCGGTGCACCGCGTCGCATCCGCTCGACATCAGTCCAGCCGCCGAGGGTCGGAAGCGCTGTGCGGTCGTAAGTGTGGGAGGGCCGCACGATCGTGAGCGGATAACCGCTCGCCCGGTACTCGGCGACGAGCACGTCTTCGCACGCGATCTTGTTGCGCGAGTACTCCCAGAACGGGTTGCGGAGCGGCGTCGACTCGGTGATCGGCAAGCGTGAGGGCGGCGTCTGGTACGCAGAAGCCGAGCTGATGAACACGTATTGTCCGGTGCGATCGCGGAACGTGTCGAGGTGCAGCTGGCCGGGAGTGAAGCTCAGGAAGTCGGCGACGACACCGAACCGACGGTTCCCGATCGCGGCGGTGACGGCCTCCGTGTCGCGGACGTCCGCCTGCAGCGTCTCGATACCGTCGGGCAGTGGGCGCTTCGTCGACTCACCGCGATTGAGGACGGTGACCTCCCAGCCGCGTTCGGCGGCGAGCGCCACCGAAGCCGAACTGATGATGCCGGTACCGCCGAGAAACAGGACACTTTTTGCAGTCATGCGCCCATCCTCTCGTGACTTGGCGGATTTCGCGGGCTTCGCGACAAATTCGCCGGGAACCTTGACATCGGCGCACGTTACGTCGCGTTTCCTCGCGATTTCGACAGCCAACGAGCCGACCGTAACGTCGAAGAATGCCCGCGCTCGAAGCATCCGCCCCCACTCTCGCCAATCTCGCCACCGAAACGCGACGGTATCCCGCGCCCGGAGCGTTCACCGCGCAGGCCAATGTGTCAGCCGAGGACTGGGTGCAGGCGGATGCCGACCCGGTCGCGTTCTGGGAGGACGCGGCCCGCCGTCTCGACTGGGCCGAACCCTGGCACACCGCACACACCTGGGAACCCGTGACCGAGGGACCCGACGGCGAACTCAGCGTGCCGACGGCGGAGTGGTTCGCGGGCGGGAAACTCAACGTCGCGGTGAATTGCGTTGACCGCCACGTGGCATCCGGAAACGGTGCCAGGGTCGCGCTGCACTTCGAGGGTGAGCCGGGCGACCGGCGTTCGATCACGTACGCCGACCTGCAGCGCGAGGTGTCGCGTGCGGCCAACGCCCTGACCGAGCTGGGTGTCGGCAAGGGCGACCGGGTCGTGATCTACCTGCCGGTGATCCCAGAGACCATCATCGCGACGCTCGCCGTGGCGCGGATCGGCGCCATCCACTCCCTCGTGTTCGGCGGATTCAGCGCTGACGCGTTGCGGTTCCGGGTCGAGGACACCCGCGCCAAGCTCCTCATCACGACCGATGGGCAATACCGCCGCGGTACGGCTGTCGCAGTGAAAGACAATGCGGATGCCGCCGTTGCTGGCGTCGACAGCATCGAACACGTTCTCGTGGTGCGTCGCACGGGCGATGACATCCCTCCGATCGCGTGGACCGAGGGCCGCGACGTGTGGTGGCACGACACGGTGGGTATGGCATCCGACGTCCACGAGGCGGAGGCGTTCGACGCCGAGACGCCGCTGTTCATCATCTACACCTCCGGCACCACCGGCAAGCCGAAGGGACTGGTTCACACCTCGGGCGGTTATCTGACCCAGGCGTCGTGGAGCCACTGGGCCATCTTCGACGCGAAGCCCGACGATGTGCACTGGTGCACTGCCGACCTCGCCTGGGTCACCGCGCACACGTATGAGATCTACGGGCCGCTGTCGAACGGGCTCACCCAGGTGATCTACGAGGGCACACCGAACACCCCGCACACCGCGCGGCACTTCGAGATCATCGAACGCTATGGGGTGACGACGTATTACACGGCACCGACGCTCATCCGTACCCTCATGACCTGGTTCCCCGACGGTGTTCCCGCCGACTACGACCTGTCCTCCCTGCGCGTGCTCGGCACGGTCGGGGAGGCGATCAACCCAGAGGCCTGGGTGTGGTTCCACACCCACCTCGGTGGCGGGCGGCTCCCGATCATCGACACCTGGTGGCAGTCCGAGACGGGTGCGTCGGTGATGGCCCCGCTTCCCGGTGTGTCGACCCTCAAACCTGGCTCGGCGAACCGTGCGCTCCCGGGGCTCTCGACGCTCATCGTCGATGACGACGGCAATCCGGTTCCGTTCGGTGAGGGCGGTTACCTCGTCGTCGACCGGTCAGGACCCGGGCTCGCCCGAACCGTGTGGGGAAACCCGGATCGCTACCGCGACTCCTACTGGGCGAGATTCTGGCGGCAGGGCTATTTCTTCTCCGGCGACGGCGCGAAGTGGGATGCCGACGGCGACATCTGGGTCCTCGGCCGGGTCGATGACGTGATCAACGTGTCCGGACACCGACTGTCGACGATCGAGATCGAGAGCGCGCTCGTGTCGCATCCCGCCGTCGCCGAGGCCGGCGTCGTCGGCGTGACGGATGCCCTCACCGGGCAGGCCATTGCGGCGTACGTCATCCCTGCCGCCGGTTCCCACGGTGCCGGGGCGGAGCATCCGGAGTACTGGCTGGGCCTTGCCGATGAGCTCACCGCTCTGCTGCGGGCTCATGTTGCGCGAGAGATCGGGCCGATCGCGAAGCCGCGCGATGTGGTCGTGGTGCCGGACCTGCCGAAAACCCGCTCGGGCAAAATAATGCGGCGGCTGCTCGGAGACATCTCCGACGGGCGGGCGCTTGGCGATGTGACGAGCCTGCAGGACGACACCGTTCCCGCACGGATCGAGCGGATTGTGCTGGCACGCGCTTCTCACTGATCGCATACAGCGTCGGCGAGTGTGCTCCTCATAGAATGGAAGCATTCCCCGACTGTGAACCCGGTGCCCCATGTCTGCTCCTGCCGCACAACGCGTTGCGTCGCGCCAGGTCACTCGCCGTCGGGTCCGCCAGGGTCCGCTCGTCGCGATGGCTGTCATCGCCCTTCTGCTCGCGATTTTCACCGTCGGGAACACGGGGCAATCGGAGGCGACCCTCCGCGATACGACGAGCGGTGAGATCCTTGCCGTCCAGGCCGCCTCGATCAAGGCGGCCAGCGCTGTCACGACATCGCCCGCTGTTCAGTTCTCTGCGGGAGTGACGGAGAAGACCGGTGGGCTGACCATCACCAACACGGGAAGCATCGAGGCCGACTATCGCACGGTCACGACCGTGGAAGGGTCTGCTGCACTCGCCAGCGGCGTGCGGGTCTGGATGTGGGCCTCGACGCCCGCGGGCGGGTGCGCGACGACTGCCGTGGATCCGAAGACCGGAACGTGGGCCTCTTTTCCTGAACTGACGGGAACACTGGCGGCCGGCGGCTCACAGTTCTATTGCGTCAAGACGTCCCTCATCACGCCCGTGGGCCTGGCGTCCGGCACGGCAGTGACAGCGACTTTCTCCACGACTCTGTCGCACAGCAGTTGGACGAGTGCGGCGACGTCGTCGGTGACCCAGACCTTCGTGGACGCGAACCCTTCGGCGCCGAGTGGCCTCACTTTCAGCGGCACCACCTCTGCATCGACGACGTTGAACTGGACGGCATCGACCGATGATGTTGGCGTGACCGGATATGACGTCTACCGAGGCACGACGCTGATCGGAAGCACGACCGGAGCCACCTCCTTCATCGTGACGGGGCTCTCCGCATCGACGTCGTACAGCTTCACGGTACGAGCGCGCGATGGGGCGGGGCACACCTCTCCGGCGTCTCCGATAGCAACTGAGAAGACGCTCTCGGTCAGCGCACCCACCGGATGGTTCCAGCTCGTCAACACCAAGAGCCAGCTGTGCATCGACGCGTCGGGCTCCGGTACCGCCAACTTCACCCCGCTCGTGCAATGGACGTGCAGCAACCCCGCCTCGCTCAACCAGCAGTGGAGCTTCTCCGGACCGAACTCGGCCGGTTACTACACCGTGGTGCCTCGACACTCGAGCTCCGTGATCTGGGATGTCGAATCAGCATCGAACAACAACGCGGCGCGCATCATCCTCTACGGACCGAACTCGGGCACCAACCAGCAGTGGAGCGTCATCGCGGTCGGTACGGATAAGTATCAGTTCGTCGCTCGCAACAGCGGCAAATGCATGTCCGTCGTCGGCGGGGTCTCAACGGTGAATGCAACCTTCGAGCAGGTCACGTGTAATCCGGCCGACCCGGCGCAGACGTTCAGTCTGCGCTCGTCGGTTGCACCCGTGTCTCCGAGCGAACCGCGGAACCTCACTGCCACGCCGGCTGGCAGCACGTCGATCTCTCTGAGCTGGGCAACGCCGACGAACTCAGTCGGCGTCGTCGGATACGTCGTGTACCGGAACGGTGTCGCCCGTTCGTCGCATCCGTCCGGCCTCTCATTCCTGGATACCGGGCTCAATCCGGGTACGACGTACACGTACACAGTCCGGGCAAAAAATGCGGCAGGGCAGACGTTCAACCCGTCGCTCTCCGCCTCCGCGACCACGAGCACGATAAATGCCCCGCCGAAACTGACGTGTAAGTCATACGACGCCTGGTATCTCGAGTACACCTGGCAGGAACCGACCACGGAAGTGGTGCGATACGAGTCGTACCTCAACGGCGTCCTGATGCCGCTTTCTGATGCGTGGGCCCCGCCCACGAAGTGGTGGCCCGTTCTCCAGCTAGGTACGCAGAACGTCCCGACGAACCTCACGGGAACAGTTGCTGTGGAGGTCAGGCAGGTGCTCTCCAACGGAACCCAGGTTTCCATGGGTGTTGGCACCCTTCGTATCGGTCCCTCGAGCGCGCCTTATAACTGCTCCTGATCGGCAGTGGCACCCTCCCCCGCCCGTCCTCCGCCGAGGGGCGCGTGCTTTTCACCCGTTGCGGACCAATACACCCGGCGTAATGCGTGAACTGGACCGCAGTGAGTGAAATCGTGGCGGCAAGGCGGCGACGCGGCATCCGTCACCGGCGACGGCCTCACTCCGACCAGGGACGGGCGCGGAGCGCAGAGAAGTCACCCGCGATGAAGTCCGCAGCGACCGGGAGGGCGTCATCGACGCTCTCGAGCGTCAGGACACCGACCTCTTCGCCCTCGACACCCACGTTCTCGAGAAGAACGCTGTCCATGCTGATCTCGAGGTTCCATTCATCGGAGTCTGTGACGGACACGCTTGCATGCTCCTCATCCGCGTCTTTCAATTCGGCCAGCAAGTCCGCGAGCCGTTCGAGTGAGACCTCTTCCACCTCTGCACCGTTCACATCAACGAACCACACCGCTCGTTCCGTCGTCATCGCCACTCCATTCCAGTCAGTAAGCCGGGTCGCACTGTTTCGATGCTCCCGCGGCTATTCGACCACACCTCGGACAAACCGGGTTTGTTGTGTCAATCCCTCTATGGGACCACCTCGCGCCAATAGGCTGGCCCGATGAGATTTGGAACCTTCATCCCCCAGGGATGGCGACACGACCTTGTTGGAATCGACACCCGCGAGCAGTGGGAGACGATGAGCAGCCTGGCAGCCCACGCGGATGCCGGCCCCTGGGAATCGATCTGGGTGTACGACCACTTCCACACCGTTCCAGTGCCAAGCGAAGAAGCAACGCACGAAGCATGGACGCTGATGTCCGCCTTCGCCGCCACCACCAAGCGTGTGCGTCTCGGCCAGATGTGCACGTGCATGAGCTACCGGAACCCGGCATACCTCGCCAAGGTCGCCGCGACCATCGACGTCATCTCAGACGGGCGCGTCGAGATGGGAATCGGCGGTGGCTGGTACGAACACGAGTGGCGCGCGTACGGCTATGGTTTCCCGAGCGCCGGCGACCGGCTCGGCCGTCTCAACGAGGGCGTCCAGATCATGAAGCAAGCGTGGGAGACAGGAACAGCGACCCTCGACGGCAAGCACTACCAGGTCGACGGCGCGATCGTCCGGCCGCTTCCTGTCCAGGAAGGCGGCATCCCGTTCTGGATCGCCGGCGGCGGCGAAAAGGTCACCCTGCGCATCGCCGCGAAGTACGCCCAGTACACGAACTTCGACGGTTCGCCCGAAGGCTTCACCCACAAGAGCGACATCCTCCGCGGACACTGCGAGAAGATCGGCCGCAACTTCGACGAGATCGTGCGCAGCTCGAACTACAACGTCGTCATCGCCGACACCGAAGCAGAGGTCGACGAACGCCTCGACGCGATCCAGGCCCGGGTCACCCCGTACCTCGGTGAAGCCAAGGCCGCCGACTTCATGGCGGAGTACCGCAGCGGCAATGCTCTCGGCGTCGGCACCCCCGAACAGATCGTCGAGCGGCTCTCCGGCATGAAGGAGAAGGGTCTCGCATACGCGATCACCTACTTCCCCGAAGCGGCATACGACCGGTCGGGCATCGAACTGTTCGAACGAGAGGTCATCCCGGCACTGTCCTGACGGATGCCGTCACACGGCGACACAGAAAGCGCCACGGAATATCCCGTGGCGCTTTCTGCTTCTATTGAGCTGGGTCAATGGCGACCGACCGTAGATCAGCATCGCGAAGGAAGCCACATGTCACTCACCACCATCAGCCGCACCGCCGAGACGAGCGCCCCGATCCACGAGGTCCTCGCCGAACGCTGGAGTCCTCGCTCCTTCGACTCGAGCGTCGAGGTTCCCTCTGAGAAGATCACCGCCGCCCTCGAGGCCGCACGCTGGTCAGCATCCGCCGCGAACACGCAGCCGTGGCGCTTCATCGTCGCCCGCCGCGGAACGACGGAGCACGACACCATCGTCGAGAACCTCATGGGCTTCAACCAGGTCTGGGCATCGTCAGCCCAGGTTCTCATCGTGAACCTCGCCGCGATCGCCGCCGAAGACGGCACGCCTCTCCGCTGGTCGCAGTACGACCTCGGCCAGGCTGTCGCGAACCTCACCGTTCAGGCGCACCACGACGGCCTCCACGTTCACCAGATGGGCGGCATCGAGGTCGACGGCCTGAGGGAGGCCTTCGACATCGACGCAAACCTGGAGCCGATCTCCGTGACGGCCCTCGGCGTGCTCGGTACCCCCGAGGCCCTGACGAGCGACGTTCTCCGCGAGCGCGAAGTTGCTCCGCGCAGTCGGCGCCCGCTCGAGGAAATCGTGCTCGTCAGCGCCTGAACCCACGAAGAAGCCCGCGCCGCCCCCTGGGGGACGGACGCGGGCTTTTTTCCGTTGAGCGGATGCCGTTACACAGCCACCGCAACCGACTCGACGGTGAGCGCGTCCGTGCTCGGGTCGAGGTCGACGCGCACTGTGTTGCCGTCGCGCACGCTGCCCTCGAGGATCGCCGTTGCGAGCCGGTCGTCGATCTCGTTCTGCATGAGCCGGCGCAGCGGCCGCGCCCCGTAGATCGGGTCGTAGCCACGTTCGGCGAGCCAACTGCGGGCATCCGGTGTCACCGCGAGCTCCAGTCGGCGCTCCTGCAGACGACGTTGCAGACGGTCGATGTAGAGCTCGACGATCTGGCTGAGATCTTCCTCCGTGAGGGCGGAGAAGACGACGATGTCGTCGAGCCGGTTCACGAACTCAGGCTTGAACGCCTGCCGAACGAGGTTCTGCACCGCTTCTTCCTTCTCGGGCCACGACATCGACGGGTCAACGAGGAAGTGCGAGCCGAGGTTCGAGGTGAGGATGAGGATCGTGTTGCGGAAGTCCACCGTCCGACCCTGCCCATCGGTGAGACGGCCGTCGTCGAGCACCTGCAACAGCACATCGAACACCTCGGGGTGTGCTTTCTCGATCTCGTCGAAAAGCACGACCGAGTACGGCCTCCGCCGCACAGCCTCAGTCAGCTGACCGCCCTGCTCATATCCGACGTAGCCGGGAGGAGCACCGACGAGCCGGGAGACGGAGAACTTCTCGCCATACTCCGACATGTCGATCCGCACCATCGCCTTATCGTCGTCGAAGAGGAATTCGGCGAGCGCCTTGGCAAGCTCGGTCTTGCCGACACCGGTGGGGCCGAGGAACATGAATGATCCCGTTGGGCGGTTCGGATCGGAGATTCCCGCCCGCGTGCGCCGCACGGCATCCGACACGGCCTTGACAGCCTGCTTCTGCCCGACGAGCCGTTTGCCGAGTTCGGTTTCGAGGTGCAGCAACTTCTCGGTCTCGCCCTGCAGCAAGCGGCCGACCGGAATACCGGTCCATGCGGCGATCACAGCGGCGATGTCGTCTGCGGTGACCTGGTCATTGACCATGAGCGGCCCGTCGTTCTCGGCCTGCTCCGCCTCACGGAGCTGGTGCTCCATCACGGGAATTTCACCGTAGAGCAGTCGCGACGCCTTCTCGAGGTTGCCCTCACGCTGGGCGCGATCGGATGCCACACGGGCAGCGTCGAGTCTCTCCTTCAGCTCACCGACCCGGTTGAGGTTCGCGCGCTCCTTCTCCCAGCGCGCCTGCAGCTCACCGAGGGAGGCCTGACGTTCCTTGAGGTCCTCGCGCAGCTTCGCGAGGCGTTCCTTCGATGCATCGTCCTTCTCTTTCTTGAGAGCGAGCTCCTCAAGTTTGAGCCGGTCCACGCTCCGGCGTAGCTCGTCGATCTCGACCGGCGACGAGTCGATCTCCATCCGCAGCCGTGACGCTGCTTCGTCGATGAGGTCGATCGCCTTGTCTGGAAGCTGGCGAGACGGGATATAGCGGTTCGAGAGGGATGCCGCTGCCACGAGAGCGGAGTCGGCGATCGTCACCTTGTGGTGTGCTTCGTAGCGTTCCTTGAGCCCGCGCAGGATAGCGACGGTGTCTTCGACACTCGGTTCTCCGACATACACCTGCTGGAACCGCCGCTCCATGGCGGCATCCTTCTCGATGTATTCGCGGTATTCGTTGAGGGTCGTTGCCCCGATCATCCGCAATTCACCGCGCGCGAGCATGGGTTTGAGCATGTTCGATGCTGCGACGCTGCCCTCGCCAGCACCCGCGCCCATGAGAGTGTGGAGCTCATCGATGAAGGTGATGATCTGGCCCTGGGCGTCGTTGATCTCCTGCAGAACGGCCTTCAGCCGCTCCTCGAATTCACCGCGGTACTTCGCTCCCGCGACGAGAGCGGACAGGTCGAGCGACACCAGTTGCTTGTTCTTGAGCGATTCGGCGACATCACCGGCGACGATGCGCTGGGCGAGCCCCTCGACGACGGCGGTTTTACCGACGCCGGGCTCCCCGATGAGAACGGGGTTGTTCTTGGTTCGTCGGGTGAGCACCTGGCTCACGCGACGGATCTCGGCGTCCCGACCGATCACCGGGTCGAGCTTGCCCGACCGGGCGACTTCGGTGAGGTTGACGCCGTACAGTTCGAGGGCGCTCTTCTGCTCGCCCTGCGGTTGCTGACCCGGTTGCATGTGGCCTCCTGGAGGATCGAAAAGTTGAGTCGTTGTGACTCAAGTTTACCGCGCGCATTCGACAGGCGCTACCGGCCGGATCTTCTAGGCTGGGACAACCAGCGAACTCCCAGAGAATCGAGCAGACATGTCCTCCGCCGACGTCATCGTGATCGGCCTCGGCTCCATGGGTGGCGCTGCAGCGAATGCCCTTGCCCAGCGCGGCCTCTCGGTACTCGGCTTCGAGCGGTTCTGGCCGTCCCACGATCAGGGCTCTGCGCACGGCGGCACCCGGATCATCCGCCAGTCCTACTTCGAGGGAGTCGAGTACGTTCCCCTCCTGCGGCGCGCATACGAGGGCTGGCGGCAGCTCGAGGACCAGGCCGAAGCCAAGCTCGTCACGATCACCGGCGGGATCTACATCGGCGATCCGGAGGAGGAAACCTTCACTGGAGCGCTGAGCTCGGCGCGGGAGTGGAACCTCCAGCACGAGGTGCTCTCGAGCGACGAGATCACCGAGCGATTCCCGGCGATGCGCCCGGCCGATCACGCCGTCGGCCTGTTCGAGGAGAACGCCGGCTTCGTGGACCCGGAGCGCACGACGGCCGCCAACATTCGCGTCGCGACGGAGCACGGCGCCCGCCTGCACTTCGGCGAGGCCGTGTTGTCCTGGACAGCGACGCGCGGCGGCGGGGTCGAAGTCGTGACCCGACACGGAACGTATGGAGCGGACAGGCTCGTTGTCGCACCGGGAGCGTGGTCGGCGCAACTACTGGGTGAGGTCGGCGCGCCCGTGACGGCCGAGCGCCAGGTCATGTATTGGTTCCAGCCCGGGTATTCCCGCGGCCGGCCGGTGTTCGAGGACTACGCCGTCGGCCGGCAGCCGGTCTTCATCGAGCGCACCGATGGGAACGAGCAGGTCTACGGTTTCCCGATCGCTGACGGGTCGGGCGGCGGGATCAAAATCGGCTTCTTCCACGACGAGCGCCCAACAGACCCGGATGCCGTGGACCGCACCGTGCTCCCCTTCGAAATCGCACGGATGCAATCACGCGCGCTCGAACTGTTCCCCCACCTGACCGGACCCCTGCTTCAGGCGAAAACCTGCCTGTACCCGAGCGCACCAGACGACCACTTCATGATCGGGCTTCACCCGGAGCACTCGCAGGTAACGGTGGCCACGGGCTTCGGGGGACACGGGTTCAAGTTCGTCCCCGTGGTCGGCGATATCGTCGCCGACCTCGCGTCGCGCGGCCGTACGGATCTGCCGATCGGTCTGTTCGATCTGGAACGACCGGCGCTCCTCGGGTGACCCGCGCTCGCACACGAAAATGACCCGCAGACCTGGGGGCACAGGTCAGCGGGTCATTTCGTCGTTCTGCGGAGAACCGCAACTTTTCGATTATCAACCAGTAACGGGCCCACGGGGCGGAACCGCGCCCGTGTCGTCGTCATCCAGATAGGAATCCGCCGAGACGGCTCCCTGCGAGCTGTCCATGCCGGGGTCCGCTGACGCGGCGAACTCGCTGGCAGACTCCTCGCCGGACACGTTGCCCGGTTTGGTCTCGTCGAAGTCGTCGAGGATGCCGTTGGTCTGGTCGAACGGATGGGCGACGTCACCCAGGGCCCCGAGGTTCTCGTCTCCCGCGTCGGCAGACTCGGAACCGGTGTTCACTCCGGCTTCCGTTCGATCAGCGGGGCTGACTTCACCGTCAGCGTCGTTGATCTTCAGCTGGTCTTCGATGTCTCGTGAATCGCTCATACCCTCGACGCTACGCGGCAGAAAACGGGCAGCAAGGCCCTTGACAGCCGCGAACGAGGTTCCGAACGGCTCAGCCGACGAGGGCCGGAGTCACTTTGTACTGCGAACCGCGGTGCTCCTCCGGGAGCCGATCACCGCGCCCGTGCAGCTTGTTGCGGAACGTGCCCTCGACATAGTCGGAGGGATAGGCATCCCGCGCCTGCAGCTCGGGGATCACGAACTCGACGATGTCCTCGAACGAGCCGGGGGTGATCGCATAGGCAAGGTTGAATCCGTCGACGTCGGTCTCGTCAACCCACGACTGAAGCTGGTCCGCGACCTCCGCGCCCGAGCCAACGATGCGGGTACCGAGCCCACCGATGCCTGCCCAGGCGGCGATGTCACGCACCGTCCATTCACTTCCGTCTTCGGATGCCGCCTGGAAGTTGGCGACGGCGGACTGGATCGCGTTGCTCTTCACGTCGCCGATCGGGTCGTCGAGGTCGTACTGCGACAGGTCGACGCCCATCCAGCCCGACATGAAGACGAGTGCTCCCTCGGCACTCGCGTACTGCTGGTAGTCCTCATGCTTCGCTTTCGCCTTCTCGGGCGTCTCGTCGGTGATGATCGTCACCAGCTGGTAGATCTTCGCGGAGTAACGGTCGCGACCGGCCGCTTCGAGCGCATCCCGAATCTTCGACACGGTCGCCTTGAGTACCGCCTTGGTGGGTGAGCCGACGAAGATCGCCTCGGCGTTCTCGGCGGCGAACTGCACACCGCGACCGGATGCCCCCGCCTGGAAGATCACCGGCGTGCGCTGCGGGGACGGCTCCGAGAGGTGAATGCCGGGAACGGTGTAGTTCTTTCCGTAGTGGCCGATCTCATGCACCTTGGCCGGGTCGGTGAAGACGCCCGTTTCACGGTCACGGACGACGGCGTCGTCCTCCCACGAGCCCTCCCACAGCTTGTACAGCACCTCGAGGTACTCGTCGGCGATGTTGTAGCGCTCATCGTGTTCGATCTGGTCGTCATGCCCCATGTTCCGGGCGGCGCTCGGCAGGTAGCCGGTGACGACGTTCCAGCCGACCCGTCCCTTGGTGAGGTGGTCGAGCGTCGACAGGCGCCTGGCGAACGGGTACGGGTGCTCGTAGGCAGTGCCGGCGGTGATGCCGAAGCCGAGGTTCTCCGTCACGGCCGCCATCGCCGAGACGAGCAGGAGCGGGTCACTGACGGGAATCTGCGCGCCGTTGCGGAGGGCGGCTTCGTTGCTGCCGCCGTAGACGTCATAGGTGCCGAGCACGTCGGCGATGAAGAGCCCGTCGAACTTGCCGCGTTCGAGCAGCTTGGCCAGTTCGGTCCAGTAGCTGAGATCGGTGTAGCGGTGCGACTGGTCGTCCGGGTGGCGCCACAGCCCTGGAGACTGGTGGGCGACGCAGTTCATGTCGAAGGCATTGAAACGGATGTGACGAGGCATGTTTCCATGGTGCGTGCCCAGCCCGTCCGGGTCGAGCGGAGTCGCAACACGGCGTCACACAGGCTCGGTTGCCTGTCTGCGTCACGCTCAACAGGCGCAAAGCCCGCCGTGTAACGCTCAACAGGCGGAACCGGCACTTTTCAAGCGCGTCTCCCTGTTGAACGTACGGGACCGGCGTCACACAGACGCGGCAAGCACTCGTTCGTAGACGGCGATCATCCGCTCGGTCTGGAAACTCTGCCGGAACGCCTGACTGGTCTGCGGCTCGACGACCAGCGGGGATCCGGATGCCACGTCAGCGGCAACCAGACGGATCGCCTTGGCCAGCGCCTCGACCGATCCGTCCGTGGGCTGCCAATAGATCCCGTCGGGCAGTTCGCCGGCGATATTCGGATCGCTGACGATCGACGGGGTGCCGAGCGCCGCTGCCTCGAAAACCGTCATGCCCTGGGTCTCGAAGCCGATCGAGGTCTGCACGAGCGCATCAGCGGACGCGATGGCGGCAAGCGCATCGGAATACGGCACCTTGCCTGCGAACACGACCCTGTCCTGGAGTCCGTTCTCCCGGACGAACGCCTGTGCCCTGGCCAGCAGCAGACCAGCGCCGTAGAGCCGGAACTCGGCATCGACTCCGGACTCCAGAATCGCCTCGAGGTATTCGAGAACCCGCTTCTCGGAACTCATCCGGCCCATCCATACGAACAGGGGCCGCCCTGCCTGGCGTGACGGGGCATCCCGGAGCACACTCTCGACGACGGCATCATCCGCACCGGTGAGGATCACTTCGACGTCGGTTGCGGCACCTCTGCGCTCGAGGAGCGCGGCGAAGTGGCCGCTCGGAGCGATCGAAGCATCCGCCCGCACGGCCAATTCGTTGAGGTAGGCCCACGCACTGGGCGCGAGTTTCGACCGTGCCGGTCTGAGTACCCGGTGCTCCCACCACAACAGGGCGCGGATCGCCAGCTTCGGGCACGGAACGACCTGCTCGATCCCGAACTCCATGTGATTGTGGAAGGTGTGCACAGCACGGATGCCGTGCCGCGCGGCGAATCGGTACCCGAGCATCGCGCCCCAGAAGTCGGCCTGCACATGCACGACGTCGACCGGCGGCCGGCCGGCAAGCGCCCGGTCGATCCGACGGTCATTCCCGCGGCTCACCAGCGTCATCGAGTACTCGCGGTCGAGCGTGATGGGAATCGACGGCGTATCGATGTAGTCGGGGCTGCCTGCATGCTCGCGGTGCATTCTCGGCGCGCACACCGTCACCGTGTGGCCTGCCTGCTCGAGGAAGCGCTTCTGCAACCTGATCGAGACCTGCACTCCGCCGAGGGAATCCGCGTGCTGGTCGCTGAACATCAGTATGTGCATGGTGGCTCAAGGCTACCCTCCGATGCCCTCGACCTCCTCGAGCGCCTCGAGCAGGGAACCCTGCGCGAAGCCGAACCAGTCGTAGAGGCTTTCGACGTATTCCGCGTCGGGATTCTCCATCTCACCGTCCTCAGTAACGGTGGCGATGCCCAGGCTCGTCGCGAGTACGAGTCGCAGGTCGGTGAGCGTGCCCAGCCAGTACATCGCGTACTCCCGATCGAGTTGCACGAGGTGCATGTCACCGTCCGCTGTGTGTTTCTGCCGAGCGAAGTCGAAGGAGGTCAGCACCCCTCTCGCGTTCTCAATCTTGCGGTCGATGAGCCCGTCGAGGGTGTATCGGCGGAATTCGTCGGCAGCCTCGGGGTCGTCGGAATAGGCATCGGGGAAAAGCCGTGCGAGCACCGTCGGGTCGACGTCAGCCTCCCCCTCCTTGACCCGCTCGAGCAGACCGATGATCTGTTGCACGAGGTCGGTGAACAACGCGACTTCCTGCGCTTCGAACTCTGCGAGCAGGTCGCCCCCGGATGTCGCGTCGAACGCTCTCATTCCGGCACCTTCGCGAGGGTCGCGAGAAGCCCGTACCCGTGGAGGGCGACGACGTGGCGCTCCATCTCTTCACGGCTTCCGGTCGCGACCACGGCCTTGCCGGAGTTGTGAACCTGAAGCATGAGCTCCTCGGCGCGAGCCCGGGAGAAACCGAAGTAGCTCCGGAACACCCACGACACGTAGGTCATGAGATTCACCGGGTCGTCCCAGACGATCGCGTTCCACGGCGTGCCGAGCGTGAGGGACTCGGAAAGGTCCAGGCGGTGGTCAAGTTGCGGCACTCTTCCAGCTTCGCACGCTCGCCCGCCAATGCAATGCCCCGATAGTCTCGGAAGGTCGGCGATGACCGCCGCGGTATGCGTTCCAGGAGGCTCGGATGTTGAAGTTGGGTGTCAAGGCGTCGGCGGAGCAGTTCGGGCCACGCGATCTCGTTGAGCTCGGAGTTTCCGCCGAGAAGCACGGGTTCGACAGCGTCACGGTGAGCGATCATTTTCAGCCGTGGCGCCACAACGGCGGCCATGCCCCGTTCTCGCTCGCCTGGATGACGGCCGTCGGAGAACGAACCGAGCGCATCCAGATCGGAACATCGGTGATGACGCCGACGTTCCGCTACAACCCGGCCGTTGTCGCTCAGGCCTTCGCCACCATGGGTTGCCTGTACCCCGATCGCGTGTTCCTCGGTGTGGGCACCGGCGAGGCACTCAACGAGATCGCCACCGGTTTTCGGGGCGAGTGGCCTGAGTTCAAGGAGCGGTTCGCCCGCCTTCGCGAATCCGTCGACCTGATGCGCCAGTTGTGGGTCGGCGACCGGGTCGACTTCGACGGCGAGTACTACTCGACGAAGGGAGCGTCGATCTATGACGTACCCGAGGGGGGCATCCCCGTCTACGTCGCCGCGGGCGGACCGGTCGTCGCCCGCTACGCGGGTCGCGCCGGTGACGGTTTCATCTGCACCTCGGGCAAGGGCATGGAGCTCTACACCGAGAAACTCCTCCCCGCTGTCGCGGAGGGTGCAGGCAAGGCCGGGCGCGACGTCGCCGCCATCGACAAGATGATCGAAATCAAGATTTCGTACGACACCGACCCGGACGTCGCCCTGGAGAACACCCGTTTCTGGGCGCCGCTGTCGCTGACCCCGGAACAGAAGCACTCCATCGACGACCCGATCGAGATGGAGGCGGCCGCCGATGCCCTGCCGATCGAGCAGGTCGCCAAACGCTGGATCGTCACGAGCGACCCCGATGAGGCCGTCTCACTGATCAAGCCGTACATCGACGCAGGACTCAACCACCTTGTCTTCCACGGTCCGGGTCACGACCAGCAGCGATTCCTCGATCTCTTCTCCCGCGACATCGCACCGAAGCTTCGCAACCTGGCCTGATTTTCCTGCGGCGCGGGAACATCTCAGCGCCGGGATGACTTGGAGACCCTATGACAACTCTTGGACTCATCGGGGCCGGCAACATCGGCTCCCAGCTCGCTCGCGCCGCCGTCGCTCACGGCTACGACGTCGTCGTTTCGAACTCCCGCGGCCCCGAATCACTCACCGAACTCATTCTCGAACTGGGGGAGAAAGCGACAGCGGGGACCACAGCGGATGCCGCTCATGCGGATCTCGTCGCCGTTGCGATCCCGCTCAAAGCGGTCGACAGCATCCCGGCCGATCTGCTCGACGGCAGGATCGTGATCGACACGAGCAACTATTACCCTCAGCGCGACGGCAACATCGACGCCCTCGATGCCGAACAGACCACCGTCTCCGAGCTGGTCCAGAATCACTTCTCTGGCGCGCGGCTGGTGAAGGCGTTCAACCACATCCAGTCCGACGCCATCACAGACGAGGCCCAGTCGGCGGGAACCGCCGAACGGCGTGCGCTGATCGTCGCGAGCGATGACGACGAGGCCAAGGCGGCCGTCGCCGAGTTCATCGACGCCATCGGTTTCGACGTCCTCGACATCGGCCCGCTCAGCGAGAGCTGGCGCATCCAGGTCGGGACACCGGCGTACGGCCCACGTCGCGACCGCGAGGAACTCGAGATCGACATCGCTCAAGCGGAACGCCCCTCCGGCTCCTGACGATCAGCGTCGTGTCGACACCGTCACGGTGAATTTGCTGTTGCGCCCCAGCTGACGGGTCGGCCCGACGAGTCGCTCGAGCACCGGCCGGTAGCCGAGGTGTGAGTTCCACACCGTCCACAGCTCACCGCCGGGTGTGAGTACTCGCGCCGCATCGACGAAGAGCTTCTCGGCGATACCGGCGTGGACGGTCGCTCCGACGTGGAACGGCGGGTTCAGCAGGATGAGTTCCGCTGAACTCGTTTCCCACCCCGAGAGGCCGTCGTCCCGCACGACGGTGATCCGGTCGGCGACCCCGTTCGCGAGCGCGGTCTCGCGGGCGGATGCCACGGCCGCGGCGGACTGGTCGGTGGCGGTCACTCGCATGCCCGGCCTGGCGCGGGCGACAGCAGTCGCGATTACTCCGGTGCCGCAACCGAGATCGATGGCCTGCGTCGCAGCCGGAAGCTGCTCGAGGAATCCGAGGAAAAATCGCGTGCCGATGTCGATCTTCGTCCCGGCGAACGCGGCGCCGTGAGCGCACACCACGAGGTCGAGGTCCCGGTGCGACTCGCGGGCCGGCCAGGCCGGGTCCCCGGCAGGCGGTGCAGGGTCACGTGCGACGAGCACGCGCGATTTCTGCTGCGCCAGCTGCGCCGTCACCGCTCCGAAGTGTTCGCCGAGCACGTCGTTCATCGCGTGGGTCATGTGCTTGACCCGTCCGCCCGCGTACACCGTGACATCCGCCGTCGCATGCCGGGCGATCAGTTCGGTGATTTCGGCGAGCGCATCGAGCGATCGCGGCAGTTGCAGGAGCACGACGCGAGCACCGGAGACCACGGACGCGTCGAGCGGCATGCTGGTGAAGCTGCCGGTGAGCGAGTGCACTTCAGCGTTGTTGGCGAGGGCACGTTCGCCCGACAACGCGTCCTGATGGGTGCGGATGCCTGTCGCTCCGGCATGCGCCGCTCCGAGCGTCAGGGCACCGTACCTGTCTCCGATCACGGTGACCTCTCCAGGCATCGCCGTGGCGATGTCCGCAGCGGCGGTCTCCAGGAGCAGCCGATCGGTGGCGTCGGCAGCGAACAGGTTGGGACTTTCGACATCCGGCCAGCGGCGGAGCCGGTCGAACGCGAAGTCAGTCACCTGTTCAGGGTAACGGTGCCCGGGTGACGGTTCAGGCGATTGTGGTTGGAGCGGTCGACGAATCGACGGCGCCGGCAGGCCGCTCCCGGAAGGCGTGAGCCATCCACCACCAGCTCAGCAAGCCGATGGCCGCGTTGACGAGAAGACCCAGAAGCACGAACAGCACACCCAGGCCGATCAACGGGGTGAAGTCGACGTTCTCCAGTCCCGGAATGCTGTCTGGCCCGCTGAAGTCCTGGTCGGTGTCGAAGCCGGACGGGAACATGCCGAACAGCCCCGAGAAGGGTGCACTCAGCGCGCTCGCCAGCCACGACGCCGCGACCGCAACCCCGAGGCCGCTCCACGTAACGGCGACCGGACGGTTCACCTGGCGACCGCGGAGGATCCAGATGCTGGAGAGGTAGCCGAGGATCCAGAGAATCACGCCGAGGATGAACGAGCCGATGAGCCACGGGAGGGCCATCGACCACGCGTCGGCGATGAATTGATCGGTCACATCCTGACCGACTTCACCGTTCAGTGAGAAATCGTCAGGGTTGTTTCTCGCGACGGAGGAGAACAGTGCTCCGAAAAATGCGCCGAACGCGGCGACGATGAGCGGGATGACGGCGAGCGCGAAGCCGATGCTCATCAGCGTGAATGACACGGCGCCGGCGAGCATGGCCCCACGTTTCTGGCGTGCGCCGAGCGGTGGCCGGGGCGGAACGGGCGGTCCGCCGGGAACGTTCGCGAGGTAGGGCTGCTGCTGAGCCTGGGGGTACGCGGCCGGGTATCCGGGCTGAGGCGGGTAGCCCTGCTGCTGCTGTGGGTATCCGGGCTGCTGATATCCCTGCTGCCATCCTGGCTGCTGTGGGGAGCCCTGCTGCGGATAGGCCTGTTGCTGCGGATAGCCGGGCTGCTGGATCGGGCCCGGCGCCGGAGCGGCAGGAGAGTGCGGAGGTGGTGGCGGCGGAGATCCCGGCGGAGGCGCGAGAGGTGAACCCGGCGGAGGACCGGCGGGCTGGCCACCGGTCTGAGCCGGTGCGGACTCTTTCCCGCTGTCGGGCGACGACGGTGCGGCGTCGTCGCGGTCGTTCGATTCGTGTTCGCTCATGCGGTCAGCTTAACCAGAGGCACGAACGGGCGGAACCCACCCTGGGTACCGTTCGGGATGGCACGGGAGTACCGGTCAGGCCAATCGCCAGGGGCAAGGGGTCAGCGTTGGAATGGCCGCCAGACGACGACCTCGGTGCGCCTCTGGGCGCGGGTTCCGCTCTTGAGCGGGATGACATCGCCGTGCGCTCCCGCGGCGAAGACTCGTCGACCGGGAGATTTGACGAGTTCTTCAGCCAGCGCGTGTTCGAGTTCGCGAACCCGCCCGCGGAGCGCGACGACCTCATTCTCGAGTGCCAGGATCCGGCCGATGCCTTCGAGGCTCACGCCCTCGGCGCTGAGCCGGGCAACCTCACGCAACTGGACGACATCCCGCATCGAGTACCGTCGGGACTTTCCGGCGGTGCGGGTGGGAGAGACGAGGCCGAGCCGGTCGTACTGCCGCAGGGTCTGCGGATGCATTCCGGCCAGCTCGGCCGCCATCGCGATCGCGAAGATCGGCGAATTCTCGTCCATGGTCGTTATCCCCTTGCCCGGAGGATCAGGTCGTCACGCGGGTTCTCGTGCGGTTCGAGTTCGTGGAACTTCTCGAGCGCAGCACGCGCTTCGGCGCTGAGGTGCGACGGGACGGCGACCTGGACAACGGCGAGCAGGTCGCCGGTGCCCTTCGACGTCGAGACGCCGCGTCCCTTCACCCGGAGAACCCGGCCGGACGGAGTACCGGGTGCGACACGCAGCCGCACCGGTTCGCCTCCGAGGGTGGGCACTTCGATGGTGGCGCCGAGCGTTGCTTCGACGAACGTGACGGGCACGTTGACCCGGAGGTTCAACCCGTCGCGCTCGAACACCGGGTGCTTGCGCACCGAGACGGTCAGTACGAGGTCACCGGTGGGGCCACCGTCGGGAGACGGGTGGCCCTTGCCGCGCAGCTTGATCTTCTGCCCGTCGGAGACACCCGCCGGGATGTTGACCTTGATCGTTCGACCCTCGGCTGTCTGCAGGGTGATCTGGTCACCCTTGGTTGCCGTGAGGAAATCGATCGTGGTGGATGCTGTGACATCGCGGCCAGGGGTGGGCCCGCCGAAGCCGCGGTACCCACCGCTCGACTGACCGAAACCACCGCGACCGAAGACACCACCGAGAATGTCTTCGAAGTCGGCCTGCTGGTAACTGGTGCTCGTCCCGCGCGCGCCGCCTCCGAACATCCCGCCGAAGACGTCGTCGAAGCCGCCGTTCGCTCCACCGCCACCCGGCGCGGTGAACCGGGCGCCGGAGCCCATGGCCCGGACGGCGTCGTACTCCTTGCGCTGCTCAGGGTCGCTGAGAACCGAGTATGCCTCGCTCAGTTCCTTGAACTTCGCTTCGGCCTGCTCGTCGCCGGCGTTGGAGTCCGGGTGATACTTGCGGGCAAGCTTGCGGTAGGTCTTCTTCAGGTCAGCGGCGGTGACATCCTTCTTCACACCGAGAACCTTGTAGAAGTCCTTGTCGAACCAGTCCTGACTTGCCATCGCGCCTACTCAGCGGGAACGGCGACGACAACCTTCGCCGCACGCAGGAGTGTCGAACCGATGGTGTAACCGGTCTCGACGACGTCGAGAATGGTTTCGGTTTCGACGTCTGGCGTCGGCTGCTGGAAGATCGCCTCGTGGAGGTTGTGGTCGAAGGGCTCACCCTTCACCCCGAACGGAGCTAGACCGAGCTTCTGAACGCTCGTGCGGAGTTTCGCGGCGATCGCTGAGAACGGGGTGTCGCCCTCGAGGTCGCCGTGTTTCTCCGCGCGGTCCAGGTCGTCGAGCACGGGCAGGAGCACCTTGACGACGTCACCGGTCAGGCGCTCACGCTCGACCTCGCGGTTCGCCTCGGTGCGCTTGCGGTAGTTCGCGTACTCGGCGCTGACGCGCTTGAGGTCGACGAGGTGCTCGTGCTCGGGTTCAGCGTCGGCAACACGCTCGGCCTCCGCGTCGCCGTCGAGGCCGTTGGCCTCCGCTGCGTCGAGGATGTCCTGGACGGTCAGTTCGTCGTCGATTGTTTCGGGCAGTTCCGAGTCCACCTGCGACTCAGGGTCGGAAGCAATCGCTTCCGACCCCTCGTTCACTGGCTGAACCTCGTCACCGTCTTCTGGAGTCGGGTTCGTGTCAGTCATTGTTACTTCTTGTCGCCTTCCTCGTCGTCCACAACTTCTGCGTCGACGACATCCTCATCGGATGCCGCGTCAGCGGGCTGCTCCGCGCCGTCGGCGGGTGCCGACTCGGCCTGCTGCGCCTGTGAGTAGATCGCTTCGCCGAGCTTGACCTGGCTCTCGTTGAGCTTGTCGTACGCGGTCTTCACCGCGGCCTCGTCGTCGCCGGCGAGAGCCGACTTGAGCGCGTCGACGTCGCCCTGGACTTCGCTCTTGACGTCGTCGGGGAGCTTGTCGTCGTTCTCCTTGATGAGCTTGTCGATCGAGTAGGCGAGCTGCTCGGCCGTGTTGCGGGTCTCGGCTGCCTCGCGACGTGCCTTGTCCTCTGCAGCGTGCTCTTCAGCTTCGCGAACCATGCGCTCGATGTCTTCCTTCGCCAGCGAGGATCCGCCGGTGATCGTCATCGACTGCTCCTTGCCTGTGCCCTTGTCCTTCGCGGACACGTGCACGATGCCGTTGGCGTCGATGTCGAAGGTGACCTCGACCTGCGGGATTCCGCGGGGAGCCGGGGCGATTCCGGTCAGCTCGAAGGTTCCGAGGTTCTTGTTGTCGCGGGTGAACTCACGCTCGCCCTGGAAGACCTGGATCGCGACGGACGGCTGGTTGTCGTCTGCCGTGGTGAACGTCTCGCTGCGCTTCGTCGGGATGGCCGTGTTGCGCTCGATGAGCTTGGTCATGATGCCACCCTTGGTCTCGATACCGAGAGAGAGCGGGGTGACGTCGATGAGCAGAACGTCCTTGCGCTCGCCCTTCAGCACGCCGGCCTGGAGTGCAGCGCCGACAGCGACGACCTCGTCAGGGTTGACGCCCTTGTTCGGGTCCTTGCCACCGGTCTCCTGCTTGACCAGGTCGTAGATGGCTGGCATACGGGTCGATCCACCGACGAGAACGACGTGTGCGATGTCGTTGACCGAAACACCGGCCTCGCGGATGACGTCCTGGAACGGCTTCTTCGTGCGGTCGACGAGGTCGCTCGTCATCTGCTCGAACTGTGCGCGGGTGAGCGTCTCGTCGAGGTTTGCCGGGCCGTTCTCCGTGAGGGAGAGGTACGGCAGCTGGATCGAGGTGGACATGCCGGAGGACAGTTCCTTCTTGGCCTGCTCCGCAGCTTCCTTGAGGCGCTGCTTGGCGATCTTGTCGTTCGAGACGTCGACGCCCGTGGTCTCCTTGAAACGCTTGATGAGGTGTTCGACGACGCGCTGGTCCCAGTCGTCTCCACCGAGGCGGTTGTCACCGGAGGTGGCGCGGACCTGAATGGTCGAGAAGTCGTCGTCCTTGCCCACCTCGAGCAGCGAGACGTCGAAGGTTCCTCCACCGAGGTCGAAGACGAGGATGAGCTCGTCTTCCTTGCCCTTGTCGAGGCCGTAGGCGAGTGCTGCAGCGGTCGGCTCGTTGATGATGCGGAGAACGTTCAGTCCGGCGATCTCACCGGCTTCCTTGGTGGCCTGGCGCTCGGCGTCGTTGAAGTACGCGGGAACCGTGATGACGGCATCCGTCACCGTGTCGCCAAGGTACTGCTCAGCGTCACGCTTGAGCTTGGCGAGGATACGTGCCGAGATCTCCTGGGGGGTGTACTTCTTCTCGTCGACGGCGAAGGTCCAGTCGGTGCCCATGTGGCGCTTGACGGATGCAATGGTGCGGTCGACGTTCGTAACGGCCTGGCGCTTCGCGGTCTCACCGACGAGCACCTCGCCGTCCTTCGTGTATGCAACCACCGATGGGGTGGTGCGGAGTCCCTCGGCGTTCGCGATGACGACTGGTTCGCCACCTTCGAGAACGGCCACACAGGAGTTGGTGGTTCCGAGGTCAATTCCTACTGCACGTGCCATGTGTTATTTCTCCTTTAGGACCGGTCAGGGTCTGTTTCGATGTTGGCCGGGGTACGGCCCGCTAGAAAAGTTCGTGACGCTCACTCATAGTTGAGCGGCGATGGCTCAAGTTTACCCGAGGTCGTTCTCGTGTCAACTTCTCACGGCAAATCTTGAGCCTTGCTGACTCAACTTCTGTCGCCGTTCTCAACGAGAAAGAGGGCGAGCAGGCTTTCGCCCACTCGCCCGTCATTTCGAGCGGATGCCGTCAGTCGGCTCGGCGGACGGCCGCCGCGACTCCCGCCACCACGAGCACGACGCCTCCCGCGACGAGAGCGGCGATCACCCACGTCGTCGGGTCGAGAACGAATGGGACGATCGCATTGGTCACCATGAAGGCGGCGAACACCAGGAGGATCACACCCCAGAAGATGGTGCCGAAGCGGGGCCGGAGCCGCTCACTGTGTTCGTTCGACGGGAACGGGGTGTCGGAGCCTGTCGGCTTTGTGCCGAACAGGATCTCCGTGGCATCCGCGTCGCCGGTCGTCGGCGGGAACGGTCGGGTGTCCTGGTTGTCGGTCATCGGGAACTCCTTCGGGTGTCGCTGATGTCGACGCTTCCGGCGCCGAGCCAGATTCGGACGGTTGTTGTGTCGCTGTCGGACGTATTGCCGAACCGGACGACCTCGCGGTAGAGCGGAGCGCCGCGCTCCCGCAGGTCGCCGCCGTCATCGGTGTAGCTGACCCCGGCGACACCTCCGGAGACTTCGAGGATCACGGGCACGTCGTCCGGGAGTTCGAGGTCGACGGTTCCCGCGCCGAGCCAGAGCTCCACGAGCCCGCCGGTTTCCGCGCCGCGGTCGTCGAGCCCGGTCAGGTCGAGCGTCGGCGACCCCGCCCCCATCGTGAATCCGGTCGAGGTGCCTGGAGCCGCGTCTGTCACCTCCCAGACCCTGTCCCCAACGGCTGCGATGGAGGTGCCACGGGGGAAGACTCCGACGAAGAGCAGCACGAGGATCGCGACGATGGCGAAGAACCCGAGCGCGCCGCTCTCCTTTCCGAGGATGCCGGAAAGGATCGTCGCGAGGGCGATCACCGCGAGCGCTCCGCCGACGCCGATGAGGAGAGCCGTGTCCGAGAACTCGGTGTAGCCGAGCCCGATTGTGAGGAACACTCCTGCAAGGAGCGACAAGCCCAGCGAGATCGAGACGAAGGCAGCTCCTGGCTGACGCCGGCGGTATCGTTCCTCGTGCTCACGACGGAGACGGGCACGCTCGGCGTCACGAATCCGGCGCTGTGCTTCTTTTTCCGCCGCGTTCCGCGACGGATCCCAGACCGCACCGATCACGGTCGGGGATGCACCCGCTGCGCCGTGTGCCGCTTCGGGGCTTTCGTACCAGACGCCGGACGGTGTGGCGCTTCCGCTGGTCGCCGCGAAGGCGTCACCGGTGCCGGTGCCCGGGTCCGCGCTCGGCGGAGCGTCGGTGGAGCCTGCGCCAGACGTCGCGTCGCTTGCCGCACCCGTGGCATCCGCAGTGGGAGGGACAGTTGGTGCTGCTGCGTTCATCCAGAAGTCCTCGTGCGAGCGGGGTGTCTGAGCGGGCGCGGCGGGAGCACCCTCGGTCACACGCTTGGCGATGACCACGGTGAGCCAGACCAGGCCGGCGAGAAGAGCGAGGATCCAGCCGGTGCGGAAGGTGGACTCGAGCCACTCCGGCATGTTCCAGAAGTCCGGCGTGCCCTGCCACCACAACCCACGCATGAACGGCAGGAAGGTGAGGCCGATGAGCACGATGATGGCCACCGCCGCCGGATCGAAGATGCCCTTGAGCGCCCGCTCGGTGTGGATGCGTCCTGAGCTGTCGGGAAGCAGAGCCCAGGCGACCGCATAGAAGAAGAGGATAGGACCGCCGAGCAGGGCGATGACCAGGATGATGCCGCGGATGATGAGTGGGTCGAGGCGCGTGTGCGCTGCGATGCCGCCGGCGACACCGGCGAGCCAGCGGTCGTCCGAACGGGTGATGCCGATGCTGCGGATCCAGTCGAAGAAATTCGCGGGAGGCGGCGGCGCGGCCGGACCGGCCGAAGCCGGTGCGCCAGAGGGGAAAGGTGCGTCGTTCATGGTCTCGAGTCTGGCCTCCACCCGACACCCGAACCATGGGGTATCCCCCTGACCTGACCCTGAGATCCGCGACGAGGGTCCCTGACCGGGCCGCCGGAGTGCTTGGATTGCAGCATGGACACCCCTCGCTTGATCCGGCCGCGCGTGCGGCTCGTCGGCGGCGTGTGTGCCGGGTTCGCCGAGCACACCGGGCTGCCGTTGCCTGTGGTGCGCACGGTGACCGTGCTGTTGACGGTCTGCGGCGGCGCCGGCGCCCTTCTGTATGCGTGGTTGTGGGCGACGACCCCCGTCGCTGAGAACTCGGCCGATCCCCTCAAGAACGTTCTCACCCGTCCGACGGATGCCGCCTCGGCGGATTCCGGCCGGGTCCGGTCCGCTCCCGTGACCGAGATCCTTCTCGGGGTCGCGCTTCTCGCAGCAGCGGCGGCCCTCGTCGCATCGAGGCTCGGAGTGGATGTTCCGCTTGCGTTCGTCATCCCTGCGATCGTGGTTCTCTCCGGAGCGGGGCTCGCATGGCGGCAGTTCGATGATCTGCGACAGCAACGCTCCTCATCGTCATCGGCTCTGCTGGTTCGGGCGCTTGGCGCGCTCGTGCTCGTGGCCCTCGGCATCCTGCTGTTCTTCGTCACCGGTGAGGAACCGAACGTCTGGACGGTGTTCACCGCCGCGATCGCCGTGCTGTTCGGGGTGGCCATCGTCGTCGCGCCGTGGCTCGTGCGACTGACCCGCGACCTCGCGGACGAACGAGCGGCGCGCGTGCGTGAGGCCGACCGGGCCGAGATCGCGGCGCACCTTCACGACTCGGTGCTGCAGACGCTGGCGCTGATCCAGCAGAAGGCCGATCCTTCGAGCGAAGCGTCACGGCTCGCCCGCGCGCAGGAACGGGAGCTGCGGGACTGGCTGTTCGCCGGCTCACCGGCGTCGAGCGTGGATCTCGCCGCGGAGTTGCGCCGGATTGCCGCGGTGATCGAGCAGGAGTACGCCGCCCAGATCGACGTCGTGTCCGCCGGGCAGAGTCCTCCCTCGGTTCCGGACGCCCTGCTCGGCGCGGCCAGGGAGGCGATGCTCAATGCGGCACGGCACGCGGGAGGAATGGTGTCGGTGTTCCTCGAGTCCTCGCCCACCGCCGTCGATCTCACCGTCACCGACCGGGGTCCAGGCCTCGTGCTCGACGACATCCCCGCAGACCGGATGGGCGTTCGCGAGTCGATACTCGGTCGCATGCACCGGATCGGCGGAACCGCCGAGCTCGTCCCCGGGCCGGGCGGGACAGGCACCGAAGTCCGCCTTTCCCTCCCCCTGAACGCTGGAGTACACCATGTCGAGTCCTGAGAACCGTGAACTCACCGTCGTGATCGTCGACGACCATTCCATCTTCCGGTCGGGGCTTCGCGCCGACCTGGCCGACGACATCCGTGTTCTCGGCGAAGCGGCAACCGTCGACGAAGCCGTCGACCTCGTCGTCGCGACGGGGCCGCGCGTGGTCCTTCTCGACGTGCACCTTCCCGGTGGGGCGGGCGGCGGCGGTGCCGAGGTCATTCGCCGGGCGGCGCAGCAGGCACCGAACACACGGTTCCTGGCATTGAGTGTGTCCGACGCGGCCGACGATGTCGTGACCGTCATCAGGAGCGGCGCCCGCGGGTACATCACCAAGAGTGCGTCCGGTGCGGATGTGTCGGATGCCGCACGGCGCGTCGCCGAGGGAGACGCCGTGTTCTCGCCCCGGCTCGCCGGCTTCGTCCTCGATGCGTTCGGGGCGGTCTCGGGCGAGACGGCCGAGGCATCCGACGAATTGGATCGACTTTCCGCCCGAGAGCAGGAGGTCATGCGTTTGATCGCCCGTGGCTATGCCTACAAGGAGGTCGCAACGTCGCTGTTCATCTCGGTGAAGACGGTCGAGACGCACGTGTCGAGCGTGCTCCGCAAGCTGCAGCTGTCGTCGAGGCACGAACTCACGGCGTGGGCTCTTGAGCGCAAACTGCTCTGAGTGCGGCGCGGCGAATGTTCGCCGCTGCGAAACCGGGAACCACTAGCCTGACCTCATGACGACCAACGCCAACGACGGCAACGCCACTGTCGCCCCCGCTCTCTCCGAGGCGCCAGCCACGATCGATTCGAAGCAGGTCCTCGCCTGGGGCCTGTGGGACTGGGGCTCAGCCGCGTTCAATGCCGTCGTCACGACGTTCGTCTTCACCGTCTATCTCACCTCGGAGGCGTTCGGCCAGGAAGCCGCCGTCTCCGCACAGCTGGGCTGGGCCCTCGCAGGGGCGGGACTGCTCATCGCCCTGCTCGCCCCGGTGACCGGCCAGCGCTCGGACAGCGCCGGGCGCCGCAAGTTCTGGCTCGCGATCAACACCTACATCGTCGTTGCGATCACCGCTGGCATGTTCTTCGTGCAACCCGATCCGAGCTTCCTCTGGCTCGGACTTCTGCTCGTCGCCGCGGGCAACGTGTTCTTCGAGTTCGCCGGTGTGAACTACAACGCCATGCTCGCGCAGGTTTCCACCCCGAAAACGATCGGGCGGGTTTCCGGAGTCGGGTGGGGCCTCGGCTATCTCGGTGGCATCGTGCTGTTGCTCATCGTGTACTTCGGACTGATCCAGCCCGACGTCGGCATCTTCGGAATCACCGGCGAAGGTGCAATGGATGTGCGCGTCACGGTGCTCGTTTCGGCGATCTGGTTCGGCCTGTTTGCGCTCCCCGTCCTGCTCAGCGTCCCAGAGTACGAGGGTGTCGGTGCGCGCCGCGCGAAGGTCGGCTTCATCGCCTCGTACCCGCGGCTCTTCAGCGACATCAGGAAGCTCTGGAACGAAAGCCGCCAGACCGTGTACTTCCTCCTGGCAAGTGCCGTCTTCCGTGACGGACTCGCCGGGGTGTTCACCTTCGGCGGCGTCCTGGCGGCCGGCTGGTTCGGTTTCTCCCCCGGTGAGGTGATCATCTTCGCGATCGGCGCGAACGTCGTTGCGGGCATCTCGACCATCACCGTCGGTCTGCTCGACGACAAGCTCGGGGCGAAACCGGTGATCGTGGGTTCTTTGATCGGCCTCGTCGTCGCCGGGCTCGCCGTGTTCTTCCTGCACGACGGCGGCGCCATCATGTTCTGGATCTTCGGTCTCGCCCTGTGCCTTTTCGTCGGCCCCGCCCAGTCCGCCTCGCGGTCATTCCTGGCGCGGCTGATCCCGGCCGGACGCGAGGGAGAGGTCTTCGGTCTCTACGCCACGACGGGTCGCGCCGTGTCGTTCCTCGCTCCGACCGCGTTCGCGCTGTTCATCACCATCGGTGGCGAACAATACTGGGGAATCCTCGGCATCATTCTCGTGATTTTCATCGGACTTCTGTTGCTTCTTCCTGTGCAGGCGAAGCAGGAACGTCTGAGGTAGCCCGCCGCAGCATCCCCGAAAGATAGGATCTCTGCATGGCGGTCACTGACGAGGCAATCCTCAAGATCAAAGAGATGATTCTCACGGGCGAACTCGGGCCCGGTGACCGGCTTCCCCCGGAGAAGGAACTTTCCGAACGCCTCGGCCTGTCACGCAGTTCGATGCGCGAGGCGGTGAAGGCCCTCGAGGTCATCCGTGTGCTCGACGTCCGCAGGGGCGACGGCACCTACGTCACGAGCCTTGAGCCTCGGCTGCTGCTCGAGGCGATGTCGTTCGTCGTCGACCTGCACGACGATTCGTCGATCCTCGAACTGTTCGCCGTCCGTCGCATCCTCGAACCCGCTGCCGTCGCCCTCGCAACACAGCACATGACGGATGCCACGGTGAGCGGCCTGCGCGCACAGATCGCGTCTGTCGACCACAGCACCGACGTCGAGGGACTCGTTGCCCACGACCTCGAGTTCCACAAGGCGATCGTGGACACCGCGGGCAACGGGTACCTCGCGAGCCTCATCGAATCGCTCTCGAGTCACACCGTGCGGGCGCGGATCTGGCGCGGCCTGACCCAGGAGAACTCCGTCGATCGCACTCTCGCCGAGCACCGCGGCATCGTCGACGCCCTCGAGCGCGGCGACGCCGACCTTGCCCAGGCGCTCACGATCGTGCATATCTCCGGTGTGGAGCAGTGGCTCCGCGACGCCGTCAGCTGACGTCAGAGCCAGGGGCTGAGTGCCTCAATCCCTGAGTGGGGCGGGTCAGGAACCCGCCAGGCCCCGACCAACCGCCGCCTCGAACTCCGCCGCTGAGCTGTCGCTCACATCGTTCTGGAACGCGGCGAGCAACACCGACGGCGCCGCCGTGAAGTACGGGACGCCGAGCAGGGCGAGGTCGACCAGGTCCGACGGCGACCGCAGGCTCGCGGCGAGAACGTCCGTTCCGCTGCCGTCGACGAGCGACTGCATCCGGCCGATCTCAGCGAAACCGTCTCGGCCGGCGTCGCCCAGCCGCCCGAGGTAGGGAGCGATGTACCGCACTCCGATCGTCGCGGCAGCGAGCGCCTGGGCGTCCGAGTACACGGCGGTGAGCAGAACGCGTGCTCCGCGCCTGACCAGAACGGATGCTGCCCCGAAGCCCTCGCGCGTTGCCGGCACCTTCACGACAGCGAGGGAACCCAGATCGAGGATCTCGTGTGCGTGCGTCACCAGCTCCTGTTCGGTTGCGCCCCAGGACTGGAAGAAGATCTCCCGCGCGCCCTCGGACTCCCACCGGCCATAGAGTTCGGCCAGGTCAGAAACAGATCGTCCCGCGCGCTCCAGAATCGTCGGGTTCGTCGTCACACCGTGAACCAGTCCGGAGACGAGAAGGTCTGAGACAGCATCCACGTCGGCACTGTCAGCGTAGAAACGGGGCGTGGTCGTCATGGCGTACTTTCCTGTCGTGAACGAATCCGTCCGGGAAGCGTACCAAGCCCAACCCTTGAGCTGGCCCACCTGTCCGCTAATGTAATGACAGGCAGAGCCGGACTCCCTCCGGCTCCCGCCACACCCGCCCTCCGAAAGGCACCTATGAGCCAGACACAGTCGTCTGCACCCGCTCCAGGCGGCGTGCTGATCGTCGGAAGCATCACCGCCGACCTCACCACCTTCTCCTCCCGTTTGCCCGCCCGCGGTGAAACGATCCTCGGCGACGACTTCACACTCGTCCTCGGCGGCAAGGGGGCCAATCAGGCCGTCGCTGCCGGACTCGCCGGGGGCAACGCGCACATGGTCGGCTGCGTCGGGACCGACCTGTTCTCCGAACTCGTCACCGGTGGCCTGCGCGATGCCGGCGTGCACATCGACCACGTGCGCACCGTGCCCGGCCCGACCGGCATCGCCCACATTCGCGTGGACGACTCCGGCGAGAACGACATCGTCATGGTGCCGCTCGCCAACTCGTCGCTGAGCGAAGAACAGATCGACACCGCCTTCGACGAACTCGGCGCCACCTGCCGCGTGCTCCTCACCCAGCTCGAGATCCCCTGGGCCCTCACGCAGTATGCGATCCGCAAGGCCAACGCCGCCGGACTCACCGTGGTTCTCGATCCTGCACCCGCCGCCACCCTCGATGAAGCAATCTGGCCGCTCGTCGACATCGTCACACCGAACGAGACCGAGGCGTCGATCCTCACCGGAATCGCGGTCGTCGACGAAGCGTCAGCGATCGAGGCGGGCCGCTGGTTCACCGCACGCGGCGCCACGAGCGCTCTCATCACCATGGCCGCAGCCGGGGCCGTTCTCGTGACCGCCGATGCCGTGGAGCACTTCGACTCGATCCAGGTCGACGCCGTCGACACGACGGCCGCCGGTGACGCGTTCGCCGGTTACCTCGGCGCATCGCTCGCCGACGGGTACGACGTGACGGATGCCATCCGTCGCGCCATCGCGGCGGGCGCGCTCACCGTCACCCGCCGTGGTGCGTCACCCAGCCTGCCTCACCGCACCGAGGTCGACGCCCTCGCCGCCGGCCACGCGGGAGCCGTCCGATGAGAAGCACGAACACCACCATCAACCCGCAGCTCTCCCGCATCATCTCGGAGACCGGGCACACCGACCTCATCGTCGTCACCGATGCCGGCCTGCCGATCCCACCCGGCTCCGACCGCGTCGACCTGGCCTATCGCCCGGGCGCCCCCGCGTTCTTCGACGTTCTCGACACCGTGCTCGCCGAGCTCGTCGTCGAAGGAGCGGTCGTCTCGGCCGAGATCGAGGACCACAGCCCCGAGGTCCTCGCGGCGCTGCGTGAGCGGCTCGATCCGCTCGGAGTTCCCATCACCCTCGTCCCCCACGCCGACTTCAAACTGCGCACCCATGACGCACGTGCGTTCGTCCGGTCAGGGGAGTTCACGCCATACGCGAACGTCATCCTCCAGGCCGGCGTCGCGTACTAACGCTCGAGGATCGAACATCGTGACCCTGGCCACCGACCCCGCACCTGCAATCGAGTCCACCGACATCGACCGGCAGGCCCCGACGCCGATGTACCACCAGCTGAAGCGCCGGATCATCGAGGACATCGCCCGTCTCGGCCTGCGCCCCGGTGACCTCCTGCCCGGTGAACACCGCCTGTGCGAGCAGTTCGGTGTCTCCCGCACCGTCGTGCGGCAGGCACTGTCCCAGCTCGAACATCAGGGGGTGATCGAGAGAGTCAAGGGCAAGGGCACGTTCGTGGCGCACCAGAAAACTCCCGAGAGCCTTGTCCACACGCTGACCGGTCTCTTCCAGGAGGTCGCCGCACGTGGAGGCCACGTGCACAGTGACGTGAGACGGCTCGAGGTCGCCCCGGCCGACGACGAGGTAGCGGATGCCCTCGGCATCGCTCCCGGTACCGCCGTCGTCGTGCTCGAGCGGCTGCGCCACGTCGACGACGAACCGTGGTCGTGGACCACGACCTACCTCCCCCACGACATCGGGCACGTCGTGCTCGACGAGGACCTGCGGGACCAGTCGCTCTACGCGATCCTCGCGACCCATGGCATCCGCGCCGTTCGTGGTGTGCGTTCGGCCGAAGCCGCGTCGGCGACAGCGGAACAGGGCGCGCTTCTCGGCGTGCCAGCCGGCCAGGCTCTCCTCGTGCTCCGCAGTGTGGGCTTCGACGAGAACGAGCGCCCGATGGAGTTCTTCGTCGCGTATCACCGGGGCGACCGCAGCCGGTTCGAGTTCCAGCTCAACGCGACGCCCGGCGATTCGAGCACCGCCGCTTTGCGGCACACGGGAGCGAACTGAGAATCCACGCTCACATGTAATTACATGTCACCTGTCATTACAGGTACTGTGGAAGCGCAGCATCGACGCTGCCCGACCGAGGAGATTTCCGTGACGACGTACTCAAGCCTTCCCGTGCCGCCGATGAGCATCCGATTCGACCCCGCCGGAGGGACCCTCCAGCCCGAGGGGCCGACGTTGACCCGCCGCATGTCGGACCTCGAGGGCCTGTTCCGCGACCACGCCGCCTGGGAGCAGGCCGTCGCCGATGGTGACCCGGTTGTCTACTCCGTCGTCTCCTCACGGGTGCCCGAGGTGGAGCGGGAGTTGCCGCAGTCGATCACTACCATTCAGCCCGGCTCGACGGCAGGGGAACTGTGGATGACCAAGGGGCATCAGCACCCGAACCACCAGGGTGAGATCTATCTCGGAATCTCCGGCCACGGCGGGCTTCTCATGTTCAACGGCACCGAAACCGAGTGGGTAGACATGACACCGGGCACCATCGGGTACATGCCTCCCGGCTGGGCACACCGCAGCATCAACGTCGGCGACGAGCCGTACTCCTTCCTCGCCGTCTACCCCGGCGGAGCCGGACACGACTACGGCTGGGTCCTCGAGCACGGAATGGGCCGACGCGTTCTTGCCGGCGAGACCGGTGTCGAGTTCGTCGACTACTCCGCGGACTGATTTCCATGATCATCGCCCACGACCTCGGGACGACCGGCAACAAGGCCTCCCTGCACACCGACGATGGCCGCCTGCTCAGCGCCGTGACCGTCGGCTATCCGGCACGCTTCGCCGACGGCGGCCTCGCCGAGCAGGACCCCGAAGACTGGTGGAATGCGGTCGTCCAGGCCACACGCGACCTCCTCGCGCGGGCGAACGCCGATCCCGCCGCGATCACCGGGCTGACGATCAGCGGCCAGATGATGGGTGCGGTACTGCTCGACGCCGAGTACCGCCCTGTACGCCCGGCCATCATCTGGGCGGACACCAGATCGAGCGCTCAAACGACGGCGCTCGAATCCATCATCGGACAGGGCCGTGCCTATTCTCTTCTCGGCCACAGGCTCAACCCGACGTACTCGCTCGAGAAGATCATGTGGGTCCGCGACAACGAACCTGACGTCTTCGCCCGCGTCCGGCACTTCTGCGTCGCCAAGGACTTCGTCATCCACCGGCTCACCGGGCGGCTCGCCACGGACCGCTCGGATGCCTCGGCCACGAACGCATACGACCAGGCGCTCGGCGCGTGGTCACCCGACATGCTCGCGGCAGCCGGCCTCGATGTATCGCTGTTCCCGGAGATTCTCGCGTCGACGGATGTCGTCGGTGAGCTCACGGCGGATGCGGCGAGCGCCACGGGACTTCGCCGGGGCACGCGCGTCGTCATGGGTGGAGGAGATGGGCCCATCGCAGCGGTGGGCGCGGGAATCGTCTCACCGTCAGACGGCGCGTACGTCTCCCTCGGTACCTCGTCGTGGATCTCGTTCGCGAGTGACGTGCCCGTGTACGACCCGCTCATGCGCACGATGACCTTCGACAACGTCGTCCAGGGCAGCTACGTCCCGACAGCGACGATGCAGGCTGGAGGGGCTGCCCTCGCCTGGGTCTCCGAACTCCTTTCTCCCCACCCGTCGAGCTCCGAACTCTCCGCCCTCGTCGCCGATGCCGACACCGCCGGGGCCGCGTCGAGCGGGCTCTACTTCCTGCCGTATCTGCTCGGCGAGCGTTCCCCGCACTGGAATCCGGATGCCTCCGGCGCGTTTCTCGGGATCGGCCGGCATCACGGGCGAGCAGCGATGACTCGCGCCGTGCTCGAGGGGGTCGCGTTCAACCTCTTCACGTGCATCCAGGCCTTCCGCGAATCCGGCGCCGTCGTCGACCGCATCGATGCGATCGGTGGAGGTGCCGCGAGTGATGTCTGGCTGCAGATCCTCGCCGACGTCTGGGGCGTGCCTGTCCGCCGCCGCAGTATCGTCGAGGAGGCGAACAGCCTGGGTGCCGCCGTCACGGCCGCCGTCGGGCTCGGGCTCGTCGACGACTTCGGGGCCGCACGCGGGCTCTCGGAGGTGACCGCCGAATTCACCCCCGACGGGTCTCGGCACAGTGACTACCTCGGCAGGCACCGCGTGTTCCTCGGCGGATATTCGAGCCTCGAGTCGTGGAACTCCGGAAGGTTCGCGCGCTGATGGCACAGATCCTTGCCTCGAGTCGCTCCTTCTCGTCGGGCTCCCGCGACCTGATCGGCGAACTCGCGGCGGCGGGCCACGACGTTGTCCTCGCGACACCCACTCATGACCTGGACGAACTTCGCCCCCTCCTGTCGGATGCCGTCGCCTGGATCGCAGGCACTGGCCCGGTCACAGCGGCACACCTCGACGCTGCGCCGAACCTTCGCGTCGTCGCCAGGTACGGGGTGGGATTCGAGGCGGTGGATCTCGCTGCCGCCGCCGAACGTGGGATCCTCGTGACCAACACCCCGGGGGCGAACAGCGGCGCCGTCGCGGACCACACCGTCGGGCTTATGCTCGCCGTGCTGCGGGGAACGACCCTCGGTGACCGTCGCGTGCGTGCCGGGGACTGGTCGGTGCACCGCGGCCGGGAACTGGGTTCTCTCACCGTGGGCATCGTCGGGTTCGGGCGGATCGGCCAGGGTGTCGCCCGTCGGCTCTCCGGATTCGGCTCCCTGGTCGTCGCCCACGATCCCTGGCTCGGCGACGACGCGATGCGTGCCGCAGGGGCCGAACCGCTCGATCTCTTTGAGATGGCCGCGGCATGTGATCTTGTGACGCTCCACGCGCCGGGAGGCGCGACGATCGTGGATGCCGGCTGGCTGGCATCCGCTCGGGAAGGGCTCGTGCTCGTCAACACGGCACGACCCGAACTGATCGATGAAGCCGCTCTCGCCCGCGCGCTCCGCGATGGACGCATCGCCGGGTTCGCCGCGGACACGCTCGCCGGTGACGTGAGCGGGTTGCCGTCGCCGCTGCTCGCCGAGGACCTCTCCACCACAGTCGTGGTGACGCCGCACTTCGGCGCGCAAACCGTAGAAGCGGTCGACGCCATGGGCTCGATCGCCGTCGACAACGTGCTCGCCGTGCTCGCCGGTGACACTCCCCCCAACCCCGTCCCGTTGAAAGGCTGACCGTGTCGCTCGACCGATTGAAATCCACCCGGGTGCTCGCCGTCCTGCGCGCTCCGTCTCCCGACAGCGCTCTTCGGGCAGCGGACGCGCTCGTTGACGGCGGAGTCACCGGACTCGAGATCACCTTCTCGACTCCTGACGCGCCCGCCGTGATCCGCGCCCTCGACGAGAAGTACGGCGACCGCATTTACGTCGGTGCAGGCACGGTGACGACGCAGGAGCAGGCGACACGGGCAGCGGAGGCCGGGGCGAAATTCCTCGTGAGCCCCGGCACCCGTGAGAACCTCACCCGGGCGATGAAGGACACCGGGCTGATCGTGATGACCGGAGCCCTGAGCCCCTCAGAAGTGATGGCAGCCGTCGAGTACGGAACCGACGTCGTGAAAATCTTCCCCGCATCGCTCGGCGGTCCTGCCTTTCTCACGGCACTGCGCGGACCGTTCCCGACCGTTCCGCTCATGCCGACAGGTGGCGTCAGCCCGGAGAACATCGGTGAGTGGTTTGCGGCAGGTGCGATCGCGGTCGGTGCTGGCAGCGACCTGGTCTCCTCCGCAGCGCTCACCGCCGGGGACTGGGCCGCGATCACTCGCCGCGCTGAGGCGTACGCTGCATCCGGGGTCGGCGCATGACCGGCCACATGGGATTTGTCGGGGTCACCACAGGTGGGTCATCGATCATGCGGATCTTTCCCCGATGGGCCGAGATCCTCGACCTGCCAACGCGCACCCTTGTCGGACATGATCTTCCGCTGGATGCCGCAGCGGCGGATTACCGGGGCCTCGTCGAGCAGATCCGGGATGACCCTGACCACCTGGGAGCCCTCGTCACCACACACAAGATGGCCCTGTTCGAAGCTGCGTCAGACCTTTTCGACGAACTCGACGCCTTCAGCACGCTGTGCGGTGAGGTCTCGAGCATCTCGAAGAGCGACGGCAAGCTGCTCGGTCACGCCAAGGACCCGATCACCGCGGGACTCGCGGTAGCCGAGTTCCTCCCCGACGACCACTTCGGCTCGACCGGCGCTGACGCTCTCATCCTTGGCGCCGGCGGGGCGGGGACAGCGTTGAGCTGGTACCTCAGCGAGCGGAGCGACCGGCCCCGGTCGATCATCGTCACCGATACGAGCGCCGAACGGCTCGACCATCTCCGTGACGTCCACGTGCGCCGGGGAACACCCACCGGCCTCGTGCGGTACGTTCTGGCATCCGGCCCGGACGTCACGCGCGGGCTCCTCGCGGAACTTCCGGCGGCCAGTCTCGTCGTCAACGCGTCAGGCCTGGGCAAAGACCGGCCTGGGTCGCCCCTTCCCGACGGCGCCGTGTTCCCGCATGCCGCCTACGTGTGGGAGTTCAACTATCGGGGAACCCTCGAGTTCCTCGCGCAGGCTCGCGAACAGGAGGCGGCATCCGACCTCGTCGTCGTCGATGGCTGGCGGTACTTCATCCACGGCTGGACGCAAGTGATCGCCGAGGTGTTTGCCATCGACCTCACCGACGAGCTCGTCGAACGCCTCGCCGACGCCGCCGAAGACATGCGATGACTCCGCCGCTCGCCCGCACCGTCCTCGGCGATGTCGCCGCGGCCGATCTCGGTCGGGTGAATTATCACGAGCACCTGTTCCAGGTGTCGCCGTTGCTCCCCGGTGACGAACTGGAGAATGAACCGGCGTCGCTCGCCGAAGCCGGGCTCCTTCACGCGAGCGGTTTCGACTCCATGGTCGACGCCACACCGATCGGGCTCGGCCGCGACCCCGAAGCGGTCGCCAGAATCAGCACAGGGACCGGACTCCACGTCGTGGCGACGACCGGGGCGCACCGCGAGGCACACTACGGGAACGGCCACCCGCTACTCGAGTTGGCTGAATCCCCGCTCGCCAACCTGTTCCTGTCCGATCTCACCAACGGCATGCCGGTCGACGACACCGACCCGGGCCGCCGAAGCGCGGTGCGTGCCGGGGTACTCAAGGCGGGCGTCGACTACTGGCGGATCTCCGCGTTCGAACGGCGAGTGCTGGCTGCCGTCTCCGCCGCCCACGAACAGACCGGGGCCCCCGTCATGGTGCACCTGGAATTCGGCACCGCCGCCCACGAGGTGCTGGACGTTCTCGAGGCGGGCGGGGTGAACCCGTCGCGCGTCGTCCTCGCCCACGCCGACCGCAACCCGGACACTGGCTTGCATCTGGAGCTCGCCGCCCGTGGCGCCGTGCTCGGATACGACGGCATGGCCCGCTCCCGCGTGCGGACGGACGCTGAGCTTCTCGATCTCACGGCTGAGGTCGTCTCATCCGGAGCCACGGTCGTGCTCGGCGGCGATGTCGCGCGGCGCAGCCGTTACGAGTCGTACGGCGGGATGCCCGGTCTCGCCTACCTGGGCCGCAGATACCTTCCTCGGCTGCTCGATCGGATCGGACGCGACGCGCTCGACGGCATCCTCACGACGAACGCGCATCGCTGGCTGGGGTGGACCGTCGGCTGACCTCGGGTACCAGCCCCGTCGTCGCCAGTTCTCTCCAGAGCTCGTCGGGGATCCGGACAGACATGCGTTCGGCGTTCTCCCGCATTTCCTCCGGCTTCGCCGACCCGACCGCGACCGTGCGCACGGCGTCGTCGCGGAGGCTGTACGCCAGCGCTGCAGCCGGCAACTCGACGCCATGGTTGCGGCAGACGGCCACAATCCGACGGACGGTCTCGAGACGGTCGGCGGGGACGGGGCCGTACTCGAAGTGAGCGTCCTCGCGTGGCTCGGCTGTGGCGAGGATGCCCGAGTTGAAAACGCCGACGTTCACGATGCCCACGCCGCGCTCACGGCACAGGTCCGAAATCGCGAGCGGTGCGGACTGGTCGAGCAGGGTGTAGCGGTTAGACACCATCACGAGATCAATGTCGCTGTCGGCGACCGCGTCACGCAGGATCGCGACGTCGCTCGTGCCGACTCCGACTGCTCGGACGAGCCCTTCGTCACGCATCGACGCAAGGGTCGCCAGGGCCCCGGGGATGTCGCCGGTCACTCCGTATTGTTCCGGGTCGTGCAGGTAGAGGATGTCGACGCGGTCGAGCCCCATGCGCTGAAGTGAATCGTCGAGGCTACGGCGGATCCCGTCTGCCGAATAGTCCCACACCCTCCTGGCCGCCTGTGGCACAAGGAACCAGGTGTCGTCCGGCTTGTGCGCGTTCTCCGGTGTCGGCTCGAGCAGCCGGCCGACCTTGGTGCTGACGAGATAGTCGTCCCGGTTCTTGTCGGCGAGGAACTCACCGATCCTGCGTTCGGAGAGCCCGAGACCATAGTGCGGGGAGGTGTCGAAGTAACGGATGCCGAGATCCCACGTGGTCTCGAGCGCGGCGGTCGATTGCGCGTCATCAACGGCGGTGAACAGATTCCCGAGTTCCGCGCCGCCGAACGAGAGCGGGCCGAATTCGATGGGGTCGGTCCGACGCGAAGCTGTGGCGGTCATGTGTTCCTCCCGGATGCAGGACGACCCCTCCCCCGGGTACCGGGGAAGGGGTCGGGCACTGCGGATGATTCGGTACTACTCGTACAGGACGGCGGCGATCTCTTCGTCGTCCATGTTGTCCTTATCGAACCAGTAGTAGCCGGTGTCGATGACCTCTTCAGGGGTCTCGCCGTTGATGATGTCGTAGGCAGCCTGAACGACCTCTTCACCGATACCGATCGGGTTCTGCGTGATGGCACCGGCCATGATGCCGTTGGTGATGGCGTCGATCTGTGCCTTGCCGGAGTCGAAGCCGACAACGGTCAGTTCACCGGGCTCGAGGCCCAGCTCGCCGACAGCGTTCACAACGCCGATCGCGGATCCCTCGTTGGTGCCGTAGATGCCCTTGAGGTCCGGGTGGGCCTGGATCATCGTCTTGGCAATGTCTGCCGACTTGAGGTGGTCACCGTCACCGTACTGGGTGTCGACGATCTCGATGTCGGGGTATTCGGCTTCCATCTGCTCGATGAAACCGTCGCGACGCTCGACACCGGTGGAGTTGATCTGGCTGTGACCGACGATCGCGACCTCACCCTTGCCACCGATCAGTTCTGCCATGTGGTCGGCGGCGAGGGCGCCAGCGCCCATGCTGTCGGTCTTGGCGATGCTCTGGCCGTATTCGCTGGAGCAGCCGGCGTCGAATTCGACGATGGGGATGCCGGCTGATTCTGCCGACTCATAGAGCGGGATGCAGGCCTCGGGGTCGAGGGCGGCGAAACCGATGGCATCCGGCTTCTTGTCGATGGCCGCCTGCAGCATCTGCAGCTGGCCGTCGATCTCGGTCTCGGCTGCCGGGCCGTCGAAGGTCACTGTGACACCCAGCTCTTCAGCGCGCTGCTCTGCACCCTGCTTGACGGCCTGCCAGAACTGGTGCTGGAAGCCCTTCGACACGAGCGCAATCGTGATGTCGCCGTCGCCGGAGCCGGACTCTTCAGCCGCTCCTCCGCCGCCACCGTTCGAACAGCCGGCGAGGCTCAGGGCCACAGCGGCCGCGGCCGCGAGGACTGCGACTTTTTTTCCTGTTTTCATCGATTAACTCCATTGTTTGTTCGGACCAACCGGGGGTGGTTCGGCCATGCTATTTCGTTTGAGTGACCGGAGGTGGCGAAAGTACATGTGGATACAAGATCGTTATATCCCGCGTCTTTCCGCCGATGCAATCGATTTCGCGATTCGCTGGGGAAGAGCAGCCCGGCCTCTCGGGTGCTGCCAGCCCTTCCCGGGTTCGGGGGCTTAGGTGATCGATCTCCGCTGGCGGAGGGTGTCGGTGAAGACGGCGATCAGGATGACGACTCCGACGACCACGTTCTGCCATTCGGTCTGGATCGACATGATCCGGAGACCGTTGATGAGAACGCTCATGATGAGCGCACCGATGACGGTGCCCATGATCGACCCACGGCCACCGAGCAGCGACGTGCCGCCGATGATGACAGCCGCAATCGCCTGGAGCTCGTAGCCGACACCGATCTGAGGCTGGGCCGAATCGAGTCGCGCCGCGATCACGACACCGGCGAAACCGGTGAACAGGCCGGCAACGGTGTAGACGGTGATGAGCCACTTACGCGTGTTGACGCCGGAGAGGCGGGTCGCCTCTTCGTTGCTGCCGATCGCGAAGGTGTACCGGCCGAAGATCGTTTTGCTCAGCAGGAGGTACGCGACGATCGCGAGCAGGAACAGGATGAGAACCGCGTTCGGAAGGCCAGGAATGAGCGTTCCGAGTGCGATGGTCTTGAATCCCTCGACACCCGAGAAGTAGATCGGGCGCACACCGGAGATGACGAGCGCGAGACCCTGGGCGATCATCATCATCGCGAGGGTGGCAATGAACGGCGGAAGTTTCAGGACGGCGATGTTGAGGCCGTTGATGAGGCCCATCAGGGCCCCGGTCGCGAGACCACCGAGAACCCCAACGATGAGCGGAAGCTCCATGTTGACGAGGAAGATACCGGTCATCACCGCGGCGAGCGTCATCCCCGTTCCGATCGACAGGTCGATGCCACCGGTGATGATCACGAACGTGGTTCCGAGGGCGAGGATACCGATGACCGCTGTCGCGAGCAGGATGCTCGAGATGTTGGACCAGCTGAAGAAGTTGTTGCTCGCGATCGAGAAGAAGATCACGAGCACGATGAGCGTGCCGAATGCCAGCGACTGCTGGAGCTTCGCCCGCAGGAACGACAGCGCCGTTCCCTGCTTCTCGGGCGGGGTCACCCCCGGGCGTGTGGACTGTTCGGTGACAGGAGTTGCATTCATTGCTGTGTTTACTCTTTCTCGTCGGCCACGTTGGTTGCGTAGTCCATGATTTTTGCCTGACTCGCGTCCTCGTTGTCGAGGATGCCGGTGATCCGGCCACCCGCCATCACGACGATCCGGTGCGAGAGCCGCAGGACCTCCGGCAGCTCGGACGAGATCATGATGATCGATTTGCCCTGCGCTACGAGCTCGTTGAGGAGCCGGTAGATCTCCTCCTTGGCACCCACGTCGATCCCCCGGGTGGGTTCATCGAAGATGAGGATGTCGCAGTCCCGTGCCAGCCATTTGGCGATGACGACCTTCTGCTGGTTTCCGCCCGACAGGTTTTTCGTGACGGAGTTGATCGACGGCGTCTTGATCCGCAGGGATTCGACGTATCCCTTCGACTTCTGCTTGCCTTTGCCCGTGCGCATGAAGCCGAGGGGTCCGGTGTAATCCTTGAGCGAGGCGAGGAGGATGTTCGTGTTCACATCGCGCTCGAGCAGCAGCCCCAACTGCTTGCGGTCTTCCGAGAGATAACCGATTCCGTGAGCGACAGCATCCGCCGGCTGGCCGATCCGGACCTTCTTGCCCTGCACGTGGATCGTGCCGCCCTCGGAGGGATCCGCCCCGATGATCGCCCTCGCGACCTCGGTGCGTCCGGCTCCCATGAGCCCGGCGAAGCCGAGGATTTCGCCGCGGCGAAGTTCGAAGTTGATGTCGCGGAGCAGGTAGCGCGTGCCGAGTCCCTCGACCTTGAGGACGACGTCGTCGTCAGCGTGCTCCCGCGCTTCGGGCCGGGCACCTTCTTCGATGTGGCGGCCGACCATCATCTCGATCACGGTCGGGATGTCGATCTCACCCTTGTCGAGGCTTCCGATGTAGCGCCCGTCACGGAGAACGGTGACGCGGTCGGCGATCCGGCGCAGCTCCTCCATCCGGTGCGAGATGTAAATGATCCCCGTGCCGTTTTGCTTGAGTGCGGCGATGAGCGCGAACAGCGTCTCGGTCTCGGAGTCGGTGAGCGCCGATGTGGGCTCATCCATGATGAGAACCTTGGCGTCGAACGAGAGCGCCTTGGCGATCTCGACCATCTGCTGCTTCGCAACGGTCAGCTCGCCAACGGTCTGGCGCGGGTTGAGGGTGATGCCCAGCCGTTTGAGAAGCTCAGTGGTCTGGCGGTTCAGCCGGCGCTCATTGACGAATCCTGCTGTGCGCGGCTCGCGGCCGATGTAGATGTTCTGGGCGACGGAAAGGTGCGGCATCAGGTTCATCTCCTGGTGGATGATGCTGATGCCGAGCTCCTGCGCAGTCTTCGGGCTGTCGATGTCGACTTCGGTGCCCTCGAAGACGATCGAACCGGCGTCCTTCGCGTAGATCCCCGAGAGGATTTTCATCAGGCTCGACTTGCCTGCACCGTTCTCACCGACAAGCGTGAGGACCTCACCGCGGTTTAACTCGAACTGCACGTCCTGCAGCGCCTGGACACCGGGAAAGCTTTTGCTGATCCCGCTGACCTTCAACAGTTGCGTCGACACTCTTCACCTACTTCGTCGGAGGGTGGAACCTGAGGCTCCGTTCACTAGAGAATAATGACACGGAATTGCCAAAGATCCGATCAATCCGAGAAATCGGACCGGCCGGACTATCAGTTGTACCTTAATGTATCTAAATTCGCACCTCGCGAATAGTGTGGAACCCGAACGCGGATCCGGATCGGCGGTCTGCATCACGTGAAAGGACACGAACGTGCTCATAGGCGCACACGCTCTCGTCTTCTCCGGCTCATTTGAGCACGAGGGACTGACTCGGGCCATCGAGAAGACCAGGCAGGCCGGCTTCGACCTCATCGAAATTCCCCTGATGGACCCGTACAACTTTGATCGGATGCTTGCGGCTCGCCTGCTCGAGGACAACGGGCTCGCGGTGAGCGCGTCACTGGGGCTGAACGACAGCACGGACCTGACGAGCGACGACCCGGACGTCGTCGCCGCCGGTGAGCGGATGCTCGAGGAATGCCTCGATATCGTGCACGCGATGGGCGGACGGAATCTCTGCGGCGTCATCTACAGCGCGATGAAGAAATACATGGCACCGGCGACGGCATCGGGTCGCGCGTCGAGTGCGGCCGCCCTGGGCCGGCTCGCGTCCCGGGCCGAGGGCCTCGGCATCCATCTGTCGCTCGAGGTGGTGAACCGTTACGAGACGAACGTGATGAACACCGGCAGGCAGGCGCTCGACTTCCTCGACGAGATCGGCTCATCGAATGTTTCAGTACACCTCGACACGTACCACATGAACATCGAGGAGTCGGATCTCTATACCCCAGTGCTCGACGTCGGAGAACGGCTCGGATACGTGCACATCGGTGAGAGCCACCGCGGCTACCTCGGCTCAGGCACCGTCGACTTCGGGTCGTTCTTCCGGGGCCTGGGGCGGCTCGGCTATGACGGACCCGTCGTGTTCGAATCGTTCTCGTCGGCCGTCGTCAACGAAGACCTCAGCCGCATGCTCGGCATCTGGCGGAACCTCTGGGACGACTCGGACGACCTCGCTGCGCACGCCAATCGGTTCATCCGCGACTCGGTGCGCGCCGTGGAGACCATCGCGCTGCACTGACGGGAGGCGGCCGCAACACCGGTACCGGAGATCGTACGGTTAGCAGGAGGCTTGTGGGCTTGGCTTCCTGCTGATCGTGCGATCTCCTGTTCTGCGTGCGACGCCGGACTACAGCCCGTCGGCGACCGCCGCCGTCACCTGCAACCAGGCCTCGCGGGTCTGCGGAGAGAGCACGTCGACGTTGAGCGGGCCACCGCTCTGGAAGCCAGGGTCGTATGGAACCTCGAGCACGATCCGCGTGAGCGCAGAGAAGTGGGCGTGGAGTCGCTCGGACAGCTCGGGTTGAACGGCATCCCCCGGAGACGACAGGATCGTCACCGCCTGGCTGACCTTGTCCTGGTGGCCTTTCTGTCGCAGGCCGTCGATGAGCCAGGCCGCACTCGCGGCGGTCTCCTCATTCACGGTCGTGACCACCACGAGCTGGTCAGCGGCCTCGACGGCTGCCTCCCAGTTCGATGCGCGCATGTTGTTCCCGGTGTCGATGACGAGCACGCGATAGAACCGGCTGAGGGTGGAGTGAAGGCTGTGGAATGCGTCGGCGTCGATGGTCGACGATGCGGCGGCATCCTCGTCCGAAGCAAGCACGTCGAACTGGGCGTCTCCCTGTGCGCGGACGTAGTTGTCGAGGTAGCCGACCCGCGCCGACTCGACGTCGGAGAACCGGCCGAGGTCACGAAGCAGGTCGACGGCCGTGTTGGAGTGCCGGCTGGGCTGAGCTCGCCAGCCCAGGGTGCCCCGGGTTTCGTTGTTGTCCCACGCGAGGGTCGAGCCGCCGCGGTGGGTGCCGAAGGTGGCGGCGAGCAGCAGCGTTGCCGTTGTCTTGTGCGCGCCACCCTTGGGGTTCAGTACGACGATCGTGCGCGGGCCCTTGAGGCTGCGCTGGACGCGCCGGATCGCGTCGCGATGCGCGCGCTCGGCTTTGCCGGGCTGCGGCGAGATGAGGCCGCCGGTGATCTTGCGCAGGAACCCCTGCCAGCCCTGCTTCGCCGGACCTTCGGGCGCGGCGGGCCTGGACTGCAGAAAGTCGTCGAGGGTGGGCGCGACCTCATCGGCGGGCGGGGAGAACGTGGGCGTCGTGCTCGGCGCGATGGCCGGGTTGGGCACGAGCATGGTTTCAGCGGGTACACCGGATGCCGCCGGTTCCGGCCAGGAAGCGGTCACGTCGGCTGCTTCCACAACATCGGCGGCGGCGATCCCGCTCCCCCGGCGAGCTCCGCTCATGGAGATGTCGAACCCACTCGCGTTGTCGGATCCGGCGTCGCTTTCCCGCGGGATGTCGCTGTCGACGGCTGTGTCGTCATCCTCGTACGCGCGGAAGGTGGAGCGCCGGGTCGGAGCGGGCTCGAAGCGCTTGGCGGGAGACCTCTCCGCCTCCGGCTCCTCATCGTCGTCGAAATTGATGAGGTCCTCGATCCCCAGCGGCGGAGGGGGAATGACTCCGGCTTCCGGTGCGGCCGCAGCCGGTTCGGCATCCTCTGCCCGGAGGGCTCCGCGCACATGGGTTCCGTTGAGGACAGGCCCTTCGGAATCCACGGCGCCGTCGGGGTGGACGAGAAGGGGATAGAGGCCGTCGAGGTCGGTGATCGTCACTCGCACCGGCCGGTCACGGGCGACGGCCACCTCGGCGACGCGAGCGATGACCGCCGCGCGCACACCGGCGACGTCCTCGGCGTGCACGTCGGTTCGTTCTCCGTCGACGGTGACCTCACCGGTACCGTCGGCACGAACAACGGCAGTGATCTGTGGCTCATTCGTCGGGTCTGACATGTCCGGTCACCGTCTCTTTTCCAAGGCCGACCAGCACCTTCATGGCGCCGAAACGACCAGTTTCCGAGTACCAGTATTGCGTGACGGGCCTTCGGCGGCCCAATTTTCGCGAGAACTCAGGCTGACGTGTGCCCGACCAGGCCCTTCCGGACGATGACACAACCGTATTTGCGGGTCTCGCCGGTGCGGATGATCACGTAGGCGTCCTCCGCGTCGTCGTAGAAATCGAACCGGTCGACGAATCGGACGCCGTCCTCCGTCACGCCGGCCGCTGACATCAGTTCCTTCTGCACGTCGAGCACATCGCCGTCGGCGGACGTCATCAGGTCAACGGCGGGAGTGTCATCGAGAGGCAGCACGCTGCACACGGCCGCGAGGACGTCGGGCGACGTGGTGCCCGGCAGGGTGATGAGGCGCTCGGCGAGGCGGGATGCCGGGAAGTGCGCGTCGACGATGATGACGGCATCCGAATGCCCCATCTCGTCAAGGTGCATCAGCAGTTCGCCGGTGAGTAGTGGGTTGATGCCCTGCAGCATTGCGGGTTCCTCTCGTTGGGTGGTTGTCAGCGGATGCCGTAGACCCGGCCGGCCGTGCCGCCGAGGATTGCATCCTGTTCGGGTTCGCTGAGCTCGCCGATGAGCTCGGACAGCACGTGCCAGGTCGGGGCATAGCCGCCGTCGGGAACGGACATCGGCCAGTCGCCGCCGTACATCAACCGGTCGGGTCCGAAGGCCGTGATGGCCAGGTCGAACACCTCGCGCACCGCGTCGACGGTATAGGGAGCGTCCGGCCGTCGAAGCGACGAGAGCTTGCCGACGGTATTCGGCTGTGCCGCGAACGTTGTCATGCTTTCGCGCCACGCGCCGAAGTCGTCGCGGCCTCGCGGCGGCTTGGCGAGGTGGTCGAGCACGAGGGTGAGCTCGGGGAGGTCTCGGGCGACCCGCGTGGCGCGGTCGAGGTGGCAAGGCCACGCGTCGTGAACATCGAAGGCCAGTCCGCGCCGCGCCACGTCGGCGAGTGAGGCGCGAACCTCTGGCAGGTCGAGGAAGTCGTCACGCGGGTCGTCGTTGAGCAGGTGCCGGATGCCCCGGAATTTCGGATGTCGCGACCACGCCTCGAGATCGCGCCTCGCGGCATCCGTCGAATCGAGCGGCACCCAGCCGACGACGCCGAGCACCCAGTCGTGCGCATCGGCGTTGTCGAGCATGAACCGGGTGTCGACCGCTGAATCCTCGGCCTGGACCAGGATCGCCCCGTCCATTCCCGCCCTGCGGAGCTCGGGCTCGGCCTGCTCTGCCGACCAACTGGCGTAGAGCGGGCCGAATTGCGGACCGAGCCAGCCATACTCGGAGACGTCGAGGTCCCAGAGATGCAGGTGCGCGTCGATGCGCCGCGGGGCGGTCATGCCGGGATCAGACCCTTCTCGGTGAGGGTTCGCCAGAGTTCGACCGGAATGGACTCGGCCATCCGGGCGGCGTTCTGCCGGAGCTGGTCGGGCTTGCTTCCTCCGACCACGATCGATGCCACGGTGTCGTCGCGGAGCGTGTACTGAAGCGCCGCGGCGGGGAGTGAGACGCCGAACTCACGACAGACGGCCGCGATCGCCTGCACCTTCTCGAGCACCCCGGCGGGAACTCCGCCGTATTCGTACCTGGCATCCGCTCCGGGGCTGTCCGTCGCGAGCAGACCGGAGTTGAACACCGAGGCGTTCACGATTCCCACACCGTGCTCCCGGCAGGCCGGTACGACACCGGCGAGCGCCGGCTGCTCCGCGAGCGTGTACCGGCCGGCGACCATGAGCAGGTCGAGCGCTCCTGTGTTCGCTGAAGCGAGCAGCGCGTCGGTGTCCATCGATCCGACGCCGATCGCCCGGGTCATCCCTTGGTCTCGAAACGAGGCGAGGGCGGGGATCGCGACATCGAGCCCCTCGCGGAGGTTGTTGCGTTCGGGGTCGTGCAGGTAGAGAACGTCGAACCGGTCGAGACCCGTCCGTTCGAGCGACTCCTCGACACTCGCCCGGATGCCGTCCGCGGAGAAATCCCAGACCCGCTTGAGCGACGCAGGAACGGCGAAGTCGTTCTCGGTGTCGAGGTGATCCGCACCCTCTGGATTGTCTTCGAGCAGGCGTCCCACCTTGGTCGACACAACGAACTGGTCGCGCGGTTTGGTCGCGAGGAACGCGCCGAGCCGGCGTTCGGACAGACCGAGCCCGTAATGCGGCGCGGTGTCGAAGTAACGCACCCCGACATCCCACGCGGTCTGGAGAATTTCCCACGCTTCGTCATCGGTGAGCGCGCGGAACAGGTTGCCAACGTTGGCGGCACCGTATCCGATGGTCGGGAGGGTCAGTTCGCTCATGTGCCGAAAGCGTACTCGGCCCGGCTGGCGGCGTGCATCTCCATGCCGTTTCCCGGTGCGGTCGGGGCGATGTAGCAGCCGTTCCGCATATCGACGGGTGTGACGAAGTGCTCGTGCAGGTGGTCGACGAACTCAATGACCCGGTCGTCGTGGGTCGCTGTGACAGCGACGTAATCGAACATCGACAGGTGCTGCACCGCCTCACACAGCCCGACGCCGCCGGCGTGCGGGCACACCGGAACTCCGAACTTCGCGGCGAGCAGAAGGATGGCGACGTTCTCGTTGACGCCGGCGACGCGCGACGCGTCGATCTGCAGCACCTGGAGGGCGTCAGCCTGGAGGAATTGCTTGAACATGATCCGGTTGGACATGTGCTCCCCCGTGGCGACGGGAATCGGGGCGACACCGCGGGCGATGGCGGCGTGGGCGAGCAGATCGTCCGGGCTCGTTGGCTCCTCGATCCAGGCGACGTCGAATTCAGCGAGCCGTGACATCCATTCGATTGCCTCGTCGACACCCCAGCGCTGGTTCGCATCCGTTCCGATCCGGATGTCGGGTCCGACCGCTTCGCGAGCCAGTCGCATCCGCCGGATGTCGTCATCGACGCTCCCGCCGACCTTGAGCTTGATCATGCCGTAGCCGTCGGCCACCGCTTCCTTTGCGAGTCTGACCAGTTTCTCGTCGCTGTAGCCGAGCCAGCCGGGCGTTGTCGTGTACGCGGGGTAACCGGTCGCGAGCAATTCTGCCTCGCGTTCGGCGCGGCCGGGAACAGCGGCGCGGAGGATGTCGAGGGCCTCGTCTGGAGTGATGGCATCCGTCAGGTAGCGGAAGTCGACCAGTTCGACGATCTCCTCCGGACTCATCCGGCCGAGCAACTGCCAGAGCGGAAGACCCGCGCGCTTGGCCTTGAGATCCCAGAGCGCGTTCACGACGGCGCCGATGGCCATGTGCATCACGCCCTTCTCCGGGCCCAGCCAGCGCAATTGGGAGTCCCAGACGAGCTCCCGCCACGTGGCACCCATGTGCGCAAGCAGATCCTCGGCGTTGCGTCCGACGAGGTGAGAGCAGAGGGCTTCGATCGCTGCGACCTGGACGTCGTTGCCGCGACCGATCGTGAAGACGAAGCCGTGGCCTTCGAGGCCGTCGTCGGCATCGGTCAGCACACGGACGTATGCAGCCGAATAGTCGGGGTCCAGGTTCATCGCGTCAGAGCCGTCGAGCGACGTCGATGTCGGAAAACGGATGTCGCTGGTTTCGAGCGCGCGGATGATGCTCACGGGGTAAATCTCCTCGGTTGGAATAGCTCACACTAAACATCCGATGTATAGAATGTCAATCACACCGGGGTTCGCCAATCTTGCGTTAGACGCGTGATAGGTCGGCCCGATAGTTCAGATGTTCCCGGTGCTGCTGTTGCATCACACCGGATCAGAGACAGGAAGTTGCCGCATGAAGTTCGCCAGACTGGGGCCGGTCGGCTCCGAATCTCCCGTCGTCGAATCCGGCGGCACCTGGTTCGACATCTCGTCGATCACAACCGACATCGACGGTGCCTTCCTGTCATCGTCCGGCGTGGCTGACGTGCGAGCGGCGCTCGATGCCGGCACCCTCACGCCTCTCGCCGGTGCCGATGAGTTGCGGATCGGGGCCCCGATCGCGCGCCCGAGCGCGGTGATCTGCATCGGCATGAACTACGCCGCTCACGCCGCCGAGTCCGGCTCTCTGCCACCGGAGATCCCGATCATGTTCATGAAGACGCCGAACACCGTTGTCGGCCCGAACGATTCCGTCGAGATCCCGCGGGGCAGCACCAAAACCGACTGGGAGGTCGAGCTCGGCGTCGTCATCGGCACGCGCGCCTCCTACCTCGACTCCCCCGAAGACGCCGCAGGCCACATCGCCGGATTCGTCACCGCCAACGACGTTTCGGAGCGCACGTTCCAACTCGAGGTCTCGGGCGGGCAGTGGTCGAAGGGCAAGTGCGCGCCCGGGTTCAACCCGACCGGGCCCTGGCTCGTCACGCCGGATGAGGTGAACGCGGCCGACGTTCGCCTCACGAGTTTCGTGAACGGCGAACCTCGACAGGACTCCTCGACCGCCGACCTGATCTTCAGTGTCGAGTACATCATCTGGCACCTCAGCCAGTACCTCGCTCTCGAGCCGGGGGACCTCGTTCTCACCGGAACCCCTGAGGGTGTCGCGCTCTCGGGGCGGTTCCCGTACCTTGCCGACGGTGACGTGGTCGAGGTCGAGATCGAGGGACTCGGGCGCCAGCGCCAGGTGTTCACGGCGCACGCCGACGACCGCGCAGCCACAAAGGAGTAGACCCATGCCAGAGTTCGACAACCTCGTCGCCGTCGTGACCGGCGGTGCGTCCGGAATCGGCGCAGCCATCGCCGCTCGACTGGCTGAGGGCGGGGCACGGGTTGCCGTGCTCGACCTCAATCCCGCCGACGCAGACCCCGCCCACTTCGCACTCGAAGCGAACGTCGCGGACCGCGCGTCGGTGGACGCAGCAATCGCGACCGTCGCGGAGAAGTTCGGCCGGATCGACGTCGTCGTCAACAACGCGGGCATCGGTGCCCAGGGAACAATCGCCGACAACGACGACGACGAGTGGGCCCGGGTATTCAGCATCAACGTCACCGGGATCGCGCGGGTGTCGAGCGCCGCTCTGCCCTGGCTGCGGCAGTCCCCGTCCGCCGCCATCGTCAACACATCTTCGATAGCCGCGACCGCAGGCCTCCCGGCGCGTGCCCTCTACACCGCGTCGAAGGGGGCGGTCCTCTCGCTGACCCGCGCGATGGCCGCCGATCACTTGCGTGAGGGCATCCGCGTCAATGCCGTCAACCCGGGAACGGCCGACACCCCCTGGGTAGCACGTCTGCTCGACAGTGCCGACGACCCCGAGGCCGAGCGCGCCGCCCTCAACGCACGTCAACCGCACGGCCGCCTCGTCTCCCCCCAGGAGGTTGCGGATGCTGTCGCCTACCTCGCCAGTCCGCGCTCGGGCTCAACGACCGGCACCGCGATCGCCGTCGACGGCGGGATGCAGGAATTGCGGCTCCGCCCCGAGTGAACGGCGCGGCGTAGCAGGAATCGACCACCCTCGCACGGTCTGGTCAGCGAGCCTGTGCGCACCCCAGACTGGGGCGATGACATCTCAATTACAGAAGGCTGAACTCCTCAACCGACTCCACGCCCCGGGGAACCCCCTGATCGTCACCAACGTGTGGGACGCGATCAGCGCCAAAATCGTCTCGGAAGCACCCGGCGTCCAGGCGCTCGCGAGCGCCTCACACTCGGTCTCGTTCGCCCACGGCGTGCCCGACAACGAGGGCCTCAGCGTCGACCAGGCGATCCACGCCGCCACCCTCATCGCCCGAGCCACCGATCTGCCGTTGTCTGTCGACTTCGAGAAGGGCTACGCGACGGATGCCGCCGGCGTCGGCGCCAATGTCCGTCGCCTCATCGAGGAATCCGGTGCCGTCGGCATCAACATCGAGGATTCGCTCGAAGCAGCGACAGGTGGTCAGCGCAGCATCGATGACGCGGCCGCCCGTGTGGCCGCCGCCCGCGCTGCCGGTGACGCCACCGGCATCCCGCTCGTCATCAACGCGCGCGTGGACACGCTGGCCGGCGGAGGGACGTGGGAAGACGCGGTCACTCGCGCCAACGCGTACCTCGACGCCGGGGCCGACGTCATCTTCTTCCTCGGGCTCGTCAACGAAGACACGGTCAAGCGAGCGCTCGACGAGGTGAACGGACGGCTCTCGACCATCGGTTCCGCCGGCGGAGTTCCGCTGAAGAAGCTTGCCGAACTGGGCATCTCGCGGGTCAGCTTCGGACCGCAGACGATGGGTCTCGCCCTCGCTGCGCTGCAGCGGGCGGCGACCACTCTCACCGCCCTGGGCGACTACCCCGAGGACCTGAGCTTTAAGTTCGAGCTGTAGCTCTCAGGCACCCTGTCGCAGGGTGAGGATTTCTGCACCATCGTCGGTGATCGCGATCGTGTGCTCGCTGTGTGCGGTGCGAGCACCGGTCGCGCTCCGGAGTGTCCAGCCGTCGGCATCCGTGACGAGGACCGACGTGTCTTCCATCACCCACGGCTCGAGGGCGAGGAGCAGACCCGGGCGCAGCTTGTATCCGCGGCCCGGCCGCCCGTCATTGGCGACGTGCGGGTCCTGGTGCATCGTCGATCCGATGCCGTGCCCGCCGAACTCCATGTTGATCGGGTACCCCGCCTCGCTGAGAACGGAGCCGATGGCGTGGGAGATATCGCCGATGCGCGCCCCCGGCCGGGCTGCGGCGATGCCCGCCTCCAGCGCTCGCTCGGTCGCATCGATCATCGCGACACTCGCGGCGGGCCTGGAGTTGCCCACGAGGAAGCTCACGGCTGAGTCCGCGGCGACTCCTCCGGTCAGCACGGCGAGGTCGAGCGTCAGAAGATCTCCGTCAGCGAGCGCGTAGTCATGCGGAAGCCCGTGAAGGACGGCGTCGTTGACGGCCGTGCAGATGTAGTGGCCGAACGGGCCGCGACCAAACGAGGGAGCGTAGTCGACGTAGCAGGACTCAGCTCCCGCATCGGCGATCATTTCCTGTGCCCAGCGGTCGATGTCGAGGAGGTTCGTGCCGACCGTCGTGCGGTCCTTGATCGTCTGGAGAATGTGCGCGACGACGCTGCCCGTGCGTTTCGCCTGGGTCAATTCGGCGGGGTTCAGAATTTCGATCATGTGGCGTTAGTTTCCGGCGCGCCCGGCGTCGAGGACACCGACATCGGTGCGGTGGAAGTTCTGGAACGAGCGGGATGCCGTCGGGCCGCGCTGGCCCTGGTAGCGGGAGCTGTATTCGGCGGAGCCGTATGGTTTCTCGGCGGCCGAGCTCAGCTGGAAGAAGCAGAGCTGGCCGATCTTCATTCCCGGCCACAGTTTGATCGGCAGGGTGGCAACGTTGCTGAGTTCGAGGGTCACGTGTCCGCTGAAGCCGGGGTCGATGAACCCGGCGGTGGAGTGGGTGAGCAGGCCGAGCCGCCCCAGCGAGCTCTTGCCTTCGAGCCGGGCTGCGACGTCATCCGGCAGGGTCACCTGTTCGTAGGTGGAGCCGAGCACGAACTCGCCCGGGTGCAGAATAAACGGCTCGTCCGGCTTCGCCTCGATCAGGCGGGTCAGTTCGGGCTGGTCTTCGGCCGGGTCGATGTACGGATACTTGTGGTTGTCGAACAGACGGAAGTAGCGGTCGAGGCGCACGTCGACGCTCGATGGCTGGACCATATCGGTATGCGACGGCTCGAGGCCGATGCGTCCGGAGGCCAGTTCTGCTTTGATGTCGCGGTCGGAGAGAAGCACGAGGTCAGCTTATAAGGGCCGGGCTTGATAGTATGGCGACGGTCGCCCGAGGCGACACGTGCGGATGTAGTTCAATGGCAGAACTTCAGCTTCCCAAGCTGATAGCGCGGGTTCGATTCCCGTCATCCGCTCTCTTCGTACAGGCGCTTCCTCTGGATCAGCACCTCAGGCTGCCACCGCCGACAGCACGACGGGATCTTCGCACCCCCGCGCGAACCCCCGGATGCGTCGATCGATGTCACGCTGCAGAATTCGCGCACCGATTCGCTCAGCAACGGGAGCGAGCCACCGCGGCTTGCATGCGAAGTTGTAGCGCCGCGGGCAGTCAGCCCCCGTCACGTTCGGACGACAGCTCCACCCCGTTTGCGCGAGATCGCATCGACCGTTGCCGCCAGGATGAGGACACCGCCCGTGACCGCGTAGTTCACCCCGGCCGGAAGGTTGAGCAGGCCGAGCCCGTTTGTGATCACCGCGATCACCAGAGCCCCGACCGCGGCATGCAGAAGACGACCCCGGCCACCGAACAGGCTCACTCCACCGACGACGGCAGCAGCGACACCGCTCAGAACGAGATCACGCCCCGCAGCGGCATCCACGGAGCCGACCTTGCTGATCGAGAACAGTCCGGCAACGACGGCGAGCGTCGAGCAGATGATGAACGCGACCCACCGCACCATCACGACCTTGATGCCGGCGCGCCGTGCGGCTTCGGCGTTGCCGCCGATCGCGTAGATGTTCCGCCCGAACCTGGTCCGGTCGAGCACGAATGTTCCGCCCCAGAGGATGAGCAACACGATCGGCACGACGATGGGTACGCCTTGCACGGCACGGATGGACTGCCCGCGGTCCTGGTTGAGGATGAAAACGACGGCACCGCCGAGGACGGCGATGACACCGAGTTTGATCCAGACAAGGGTGATCGTGCGATTGAGCACTCCGGCACGGGCCCGCCGGGCACGGTCCCAGAAGGAAGTGCCTGCTGACACAGCAAGAATGACGCCGAGCATGAGCCAGCCGGCCCACGGCGGCATGTTGCGGTTCTGGATCGCGAGAATCTCGGGGATCTGCACCCGGTACAGGCCGCCTGCACCGATGATGACGAGCGACACTCCCTGGAGACCGAGGAACAGGCCGAGGGTGACGACGAACGACGGTATCCCCACTCTCGACACGAAGAAACCGATGAACGTGCCGATCGCCATCCCGGTGGCGAAAGCAATACCGAGAGCGAGGACCCAGTTGAACCCGTGGACGTTCACGAGAACGATGAAGATACACATGGTCACGCCCGCCGTCACGCCGGCGGAAAGGTCGATCTCCCCGAGGAGGATGACGAAGACGAGCGCCATGCCGAGCATGACGAGGGTCGCCGCCTGGGTCATGAGGTTCGCGAAGTTCCGCTCGGTGAGGAAGACGGGGCTGAGGATCGAGAACAGGATGCTGAGGCCAACGAAACCGCCGATGGCCGGCAGCGCCCCCATCTCGCCGCCGCGAACGCGCGAGAGCCAGCCGCGAACCTGATCGCCGACACCGCCCTCGAGCCCGCTTCCGATCTGGTCGGTGACGATCGGTGCGGGGGCTGCCTCCGACGTCGGGACCGCCTGCTGAGCGCTCATGGCGTTGCTCCCGCCGGGATTTTGGTGCCGGTGATGTAGCCGACGACCTCATCGCTCGTCGTCTCGGAGGTCTCGAGCGACGCCACCATCTGGCCGAGGTACAAGACGTTGATGTGGTCGGCGACGGCGAACAGGTCGACGAGGTTGTGGCTGATGATGATCACCGCGACCCCCTGTTCGGCGAGGCGCTTGACGAGATTGAGCACCTGTTCCGTCTGCGCGACACCGAGCGCCGCGGTCGGTTCGTCGAGAATGACGACGCGCGCCTTCTTGAGCACAGCGCGAGCGATCGCCACGGTCTGGCGTTGACCGCCGGACAGCGATGAGACCTTCTGCCGCACGGACTTCACGGTGCGAACGGACAGGGAACGGAGAGTGTCGGATGCGTCGCGCTCCATCCGCCCCTCATCGAACGTTCCGAAGCGGGTCTCCTCGCGGCCGAGGAACATGTTCTGGACGATGTCGAGGTTGTCGCAGAGCGCGAGGTCCTGATAGACCACCTCGATACCGAGCCTGGCGGCGTCGCGGGGCGAGTGCAGCGTCACCTCCTCACCGTCGAAGAGCACCGTTCCGGCGTCATAGGGCTGCACCCCGGCAAGCCCCTTGATGAGTGTTGACTTACCCGCGCCGTTATCGCCGACGAGGGCGGTGACCTTGCCGGGGTAGGCCTTGAGCCCGACCCCTTTGAGCACGCTCACGGGGCCAAAACTCTTCACAACGCCTGACAGTTCAATGAGCGGTACGTCCATGTCCGGTTCCTTCCTCCTGCCGATGCCACTGAGACGCGCGTGGTCCGGGCCGCGCCGCGAGGACCCGACCCGGACCATACGTGATGGTGACTACCCGCTGATTCCCTGCTCTTCGCAGGCAGCGGCCACTTCGCCCTCGCACAGCTCTGCGGCATCCGCATCGCCGGCATCGACCACCGTCTTGACCTCTTCAGGTCCGACGAGGATGGGGGTGACAGCGATGTACGGCGTCCCGTCCTCGAGCTCCTGGTCGGCCTCGGGGGTCTCCCCTTCGAGAAGCGCAACCGCCAGCTCGATCGCGGCATCCGCTTCTTCCTTGATCGGCTTGTAGACCGTCGCGGTCTGCTTTCCGAGCAACACGTTCTGAAGTCCCGCGATGGAGGCATCCTGACCGGAAACCGGAACAGTGAGCCCGTTCTTGTCGAGAACCGTGATGACGCCGGCCGCGTTCGTGTCGTTCGCCGCCCAGACAGCGTCGACAGTTCCGCCGAGTGAGGTCAGAGCCTGCTCGAAATTGGTCGCCGATTTGTCGCCATCCCAGATCCCGGGTGGTTCCGCCGCCGGCGTGATTCCCGCGGCTTCCATCACCTCGACAGCACCGTCGTGGAACATTTTGGCGTTACCGTCTGCCGGGTCGCCGCCCATGTAGACGACTACTGCCTCGGCGGGATCCTTGCCCGCGGCAGTAAGCCCGTCGACGATCGACTGTCCCTCGAGACGCCCGACCTCGACGTTGTCGAATGAGACGTAGTAATCGGCACCCTCGATCGGGCGGTCGTAGGCGATCACCGGGATCCCCTCGCCCTTTGCCTTTTCAGCGACGGCCGCGCCGGCCCCGTTGTAGTCGACGAGGAGCATCACGCCGCAGCCCTTGGTGAGCTGCTGGTCCGCGATGGTGGCGTACTTGTTCGTGTCGCCACCTGCATTCTGGATGTCGATCTCGAATCCGGCGGCTTCCAGCCCTTCCTCGAGATATGGCCGGTCGTTGTTTTCCCAGCGCGGCGATGACGCGGCGTCGGGGAGGATGACGCACGCGCGGGTGGCTTCGGCATCGCCGCCGCCTCCATCTCCGCCGTTCCCTCCACCGCCGCCGCCGCTCGCACAACCGGCGAGCAGCATGGCCGATACTCCTGCGAGCGCAACGGCGGAGATTCTTGAGGAATGCCTCATGGCTTACTCCTTCTCGAAAAACGAGGTCTACCCCTCGCGGTGCCCCGTCGGCTTTGGCGCGGCACAACAAGGATGACCGATCCTCATGTTCAAGAAGATAACGTTTGCGTCACGCAACCCGAAAGTTTCGGCCGCTCACGCTCGCCGGCGCTAGTTGAGGGGCGCGTTCGCGGTCGTGAGCGGTTCCGGAGTGCTCGGCAGCACCGAGAAGATGAGGGTCAGACCTCCTGCGCCGAAGAGCAGGAAGAAGTCAACGAGCGTCAGGCCTGTCGGCAGCAATCCGAACACCCTGTTGTCGAGGAGCCCCAGGACTCCGAGAAGGAGAAGGACACCACCGACCGAAAACAGTACGCCGCGGATCATCAGCGGCGAGCTCCTGGTGAACGCGACGAGGAAAAGCAGCGCAGCGCTCACGAGGTAGATCACGTCCACGAGAGTGTCCACGTTGAGGATCCCCATCAACCGGTCTCCCTCGATGAACAACCCGACGAGCCCGTGACCGCCGAGCACGATTCCGAGGATCAGTGCGTACAGTTTTCCCATTGCTTCGGTCCCAATCTCTTATCCTGCTCCGGTCGACCCGATCAGTTCCAAGCTAAGGGAGCCGTGCGGTTCTCGCCCGGTATTGACAAGCTGCCTGGTCGGGGTCACTCTTCCGCAAAGACAGTGGCCGCCGGCTCCATGATGCTCCCGTCGTCGCGTCGGTTGCGTCGTTTCTGCACGGGGGCACCCGCCCGGACCGGTCCCTGATCGCCGAGTGGGATGACCAGCTCCTGACCCCGTTGCGCCTCGAACCGCTCTCCCCGCACCTCGAAGCTGACGGGTCCGTCGCCGTCGATGATCGTCACCCGCATGCTCGGCGCGGTCAGGACGACGAGCATCCGTGTTCCACGCCAGGTCAGCCGGTAGCGAAGCTCTGGCCACGAAACGGGCAGTCGCGGGTCGAATGTGAGGAGACCGTCGTGGTCGCGCATGCCGCCGAACCCGGAGACGAGAGAGTTCCACACTCCGCCTGACGCCGCCACGTGAACTCCGTCCGCGGTGTTGCCATGCCGATCCTCAAGATCGACATAGACCGTGTCGAGGAAGTATTTGAGAGCGAGGTCCTGGTAACCGACTTCCGCGGCGATGATCGACTGCACGATCTTCGACAGGCTCGAGTCGCTTGTCGTCAGCGGGTCGTAGTAGTCGAAGTCGGCGAGCTTCTCTTCGAGGGTGAATTCATCGCCCTGCAGGAAGAGCGCGAGCACGACATCCGCCTGTTTGAGCACCTGGAACCGGTAGATCACGAGGGGATGGAAGTGCAGCATGAGCGGCTTCCGGTCGTCCGGCGTTGCCGCAAGGTCCCACACCTCCCGTTCGAGGAAGGCCGAGTCCTGTGGGTGGATCTGCAGCGACTCCGAATAGGGAATGGTCATGGCATCCGCTGCCCGGTCCCAGTCCTCGAGTTCCGTCTCGGTGAATCCCAGACGTTCGACCATCCTCGCGTATGCGGTCGGGCGTTCGTGCTGGATCATTCGCACCGTCTGCGCCGCGTACCGGAGGTTGAACCGCGCCATGACGTTGGTGAACAGGTTGTTGTTGACGACGGTGGTGTACTCGTCAGGGCCAGTGACGCCGTGGATCTCGAATCGGTCGTCGCCGTTGCTGCGCCAGAAGCCGAGCGTCGTCCACATGCGGGCGGTCTCCACGGCGATGTCGACGGCGCCATTGCAGAGGAAGTCGAGGTCGCCGGTCGCGTCGATGAACTTCGCGAGCGCATAGGTGACGTCTGCGTTGATGTGGTACTGCGCGGTGCCGGCCGCATAGTGGGCGGATGCCTCCTCCCCGTTGATCGTCCGCCAGGGAAAGAGGGCGCCCGCTTCGTTGAGCTTTCTCGCCCTGTCCCGTGCTGCCGGCAGCATCTGTTCCCGGATCCGCAACGCGTTCCTCGCCCAGAGCGGGCTCGTGTACGCGAGGAAGGGGACGACATAGATTTCGGTGTCCCAGAAGTAGTGCCCGCTGTATCCGTTGCCGGTGACGCCCTTCGCCGGAACTCCGAGCCCGTCGGCTCTGGCCGAGGCCTGCGCGAGCTGGAACAGATTCCAGCGCACCGCTTGTTGCACGTCGTCGTGCCCGGGAATCTCGACGTCGGACCGTTCCCAGAAGTCCGCGAGCCAGTCGCGTTGCTTGGAGTACTGCTCGGGAACCCCAGCCGAACGAATCCGGTCGAGAGTGCGGCGGCAGCGGTCGATGAGTTCACGAGCGGGCGCGCGGCGCGAGCTGTGATAGCTGATGACCTTGGTAACACGCACCGGCTCGCCTTGACGTGCGTCGACGGCGAAGACGTTCTTCGCCGTGTTCCCGTCGATGTGGTGTTCGACCGTGTAGTCGTTCGAGGTTTCGATGAGGTGGTCCGCGGCGACAGCGAGAGCCATCTTCGAGTTCGCGACCTCGAAACTGAGCACGCTGCGTTCGCCGTCCTGCCAGTGCTCTTGTGGAAGGAACACCCGCTCGGACACCCGCCCCGCCGTTCGGGGGTCGTTGAGTTCTTCGCCGGAATCCCCGGCACCTTCATAGTCGTCCTCACCGTCCTGTCGGTTGAGAATCTGACAGGAAATGACCAGTGGTGCGTCTGCGTCCAGCACGGTGACGTCGAGGCTCAACACGGCGAGGTGTCGCTCCGGGAAGGAGATCATGCGGGTGGCCGTCACCTTGACGCGTTTTCCTGACGGTGTCAGCCAGAGCAGTTCCCGCCGCAGAACGCCTTCGCGGAAGTCGAGACTGCGCTCGTAGCTGAGCACGTCGGCGTCATCGAGCAGCAGGGGCTCGTCGTCGACGTAAAGCCTCATCACCTTGCTGTCCGGCGCGTTCACCATGGTCTGGCCGACCTCGGCGAAGCCGTACGCCTCTTCGGCGTGGCGAATCTTCCACGTCTCGTGCAGGCCGTTCACATAGGTGCCGTGCTCGTGCGCCGTCCGCCCTTCGGCGGCGTTTCCCCTCATACCGAGGAAACCGTTGCCGACGGCGAACAGGGATTCTGTCAGGCCGAGCGTCTCGGCGTCGAAATGCGTCTCGACCAAACGCCATGGGTCAACGGGAAAACGGTCTCGGTTCATCTCGGATCCTCTGGTGACGTGGGTCAATGGGTGACGAAGACGGCAAGGTCATCGACGACGGCGTCTGCCCCTGCTTCGAGGAGCGCCTCGTGTCCGGCTCCGCGGTCGACGCCGATCACGAGTCCGAAGTCGCCCGCCCTCGCAGCGGCGACTCCCGAGATGGCGTCTTCGAAGACAACGATGTCCGCCGGGTCCAGGTTCATGGACCGAGCAGCATGCAGGAACATATCCGGAGCCGGTTTGCTGGCGAGGGACTGCTCCGCAGCTACGAGACCATCGACGATGACCGGAAAACGGTCGATCAGTCCCGCGGCGGTGAGTACCCAGGTGGCGTTCTTCGAACTCGAGACGACGCCCATCGGCATCCGCTTCTCCTGCAGGACGTTCACAAGTTGCACTGAGCCCTCGTAAGGGAGGATGCCGCGCTCTTCCAGAGCCCGCGAGAAATAATCGTTCTTGCGGTTGCCGATGCCCATGACCGTGTCGGCGGTCGGTGGATCATCCGGCGATCCAAGCGGAAGGACGATGCCACGGGATGCGAGCATGCTGGCCACGCCGTCGTACCTGCGCTTGCCGTCAAGATGTTCGAAGTAGTCGTCGTCGGTGTACGGCCTCACCACGCCCTTCTCGGCGAAGACCTCGGTGAACATGGACTGCCACGCGTAGCGATGCAGGTCGGCGGTCGGAGTGAGCACTCCATCAAGGTCGAAGAGGACTGCGGAGAAGCCGTCAAGGCTGACCGGAGCAGGCGTGTAGTCGTTCAGAAGAACCCCCGAAAAGTGAGTAGCGGGCGAAAGCTTGCGGTTGACTCTACGGCACCCATCGAATGTTGTTGGGTTCTCAGGTTGCACCGAGGATACTGTGAGAATGACGGACGCCAGTTCTCCTGCAACCGCCTCGAACGGGGCCGAAAACCGGATCGTTGTCGGGGTCGACGGATCCGAGTCCTCGGTGAGAGCCCTCCGCACAGCCCGCCGATTGGCGGCTGCCCTCGGCACGTCGCTCGAAGCCGTCGCGGTGTGGCAACGGGCTCACTCGTCGTACGACTTCTACCACCCAGAGTCCGACTGGACGCCGGAGAAGGAGATCGAGAAGTTGCTGCAGGATGCCGCGGAGTCCGCGTTCGGTTCGGACCGCCCGGATCGATTCACGATGTCGATGCTCGAAGGCATACCCGCTAAAACTCTTATCCGGCACAGCGTGGGTGCCGACATGCTCGTGCTCGGCTCACGCGGACACGGCGGGTTCATGGGCCTGCTGGTCGGTTCGGTCAGTTCGGCGTGCGTGGCGCACGCTCATTGCCCCGTGCTCGTCGTGCACAACGAAAATCAGCACGCACTTGACGCCGACCGGAACGCCACAACGCGCTGAAGCCGGCGCTCCGCCGATGCCATACGCTGGCAGGGTGGAGAGCAATGGAAGCCCCGGCGGGTCATGGCTTTCGAAAACGATGAACTGGCTGAGCCGGGTGTTCGGGCACACGCAGGCACCGGACCCGTACCGGCCTGACCCGCAGCCCCTCGCGCCGTTCGAGCAGGCCCTCGAGGAGGGACTGCTCATCGCCAGGCACGGCGTTTTTCTGGCGGTGCGAAACCGTCTCATCGTGCGCGCTCTCCGGGAGGGTAAAGCGTTCGATGAAGAGCAGGCTGCGCGAGTCGTTTCTGAAGAGCTGACTCTGGCAGCCGAGGAACAGCGCGAGTATGCCGAAGGCGCTCGCCGGCTTCTGGAGGTCGCGGGCCGCTCGGGCGGCATCGCAGACCACGCTCACGACTACCACCGCATCGACACGCTGACCCTCTCTCGGCGCCAGCGGCTCTATTCAGCGCTCGCTGACGCCCTCGAGGCCTATCGCGAGGACCCGGACGACGTCGCGAACTTCGTGGACCGCGCGCGAACCGAAGCATGGAACGACATCGGCGATAACGTCGTCTCCCAACTCGACCAGCGGATGTCGTCGTTCGCTGACGAGCCGGAATACGAGATGAGGCGGCCGGAAAGGCTTCGCCAACTCCTCGAGGTCGACCTTCCCGCACTGCTCCCCCGAAACACGGACGGCGACCAGTCCCGCGGCTGAAGGCTCAGACCGAACTCTTCTGCGTTCTCGACTCGAGCCTGCGCTGAGTTCGACCCGCTTCGCGGTACCAGCCGGCGAAGAGCAGCACGACGAGCGCGACCGAGACAGCGTCACCTCCGTAATACATGATCATGCTGCCGAGCTCTGCCTCAGCGACGGGAACATCGGGCGGCTGGTTCCCGAAGAGCTGTTTTGACAGGATGCTGTGACCGGCCATCACGGCGCACAGCACGACGGCGCGCGTGCCGAAGCTCGCACGGTGCGGTGCGGGGTCGATACCCGCAATCGACGCCGAGAACAGATACCCGGAGACGAAGAGGTGCACGTAGACGAGAACGAACAGCAGGCCGTTGACGTGGATGCTGGGATACAGCCCGCCGGGGTAGAGCAGCCACAGACCACCGAGGTGGAGCACCGCAGCGGTGACCGGGTAGGTGAGGAACCGCACCGGCCTGCTGCGCAACATCCGCGCCAACCGCCTGGCCGGGACCGCGCTGAGTGAGCGAAGCGCGAGGGTTCCCGGTGCGGCAAGCATCAGCAGCAGCGGGGCGAGCATGCCGAGCCCGACATGGGCGACGGCGTGCCTGGCGAAGTCGTCGTGATTCGTAGCCGTGGCCTGCACACTCAACGCGGCGACGAGGCATCCGGCGATCCAGAGAACGATCCTGCGCCGCGGCCAGATGGGCCGACCCGCAGGACGCAGTGCCGCGAGAAGGTACACCGCGATGGCAGCGAGCAGGGCGAAGCTCACGAGTTCCATCGCGGAAACACCGCCGCCGTGGTTATGCATCGGCCCTGACTCCTCGCGAACGTCTCGACCGGGCCAGCAGAACCACTCCCCCGGCGATGAGCACGACGGCGATGATGTTCCAGGTCAGGTCGTACGGCAGCAGGTCCACGTCGTAACGGATCTGGTGAAGGCCAAACAGTTTGTGCTGGATGATGCCGTCGTAGAGCTGGAACGCACCACATCCGATCAGGATGCCGCCCCACCACCGGGAAGGCTCGAAGGTCCGCCTGCGACGGATGTCGGCGAAGAGGAACAGGGCAGCGACCGTTGCGAACCAGCTGAAGGCGTGGAAGATCCCATCCGAGACGAGGCCGACAGCCGGCGTGGACCGATCATAGAAGTGATGCCAGCGGAGGAGCTGGTGGAAGACCACCTCGTCGACGAAGCCGGCGATGCCGACTCCGAGCAGAATCCCCGAGAGGAGGTTCCGCCCGGAGTCGGTGCTGCGAGCCATTCAGCGACGCGTGGTCGTGGTCGTGTTCCGGCCGAGGAGCAGACCGAGTGCCACCATCGCGATTGCGAGCACGAGGTGCAGCCAGTTGTCCGCGTTGTTGAGCGGAACAAAGTTCGCAGCGGAGTCCATACCGGCGACGAACAGTCCGTAGATCCACAGCACGAAGTACACGATTCCACCCCAGATCAGGAAGTTCCGTGCGCCGGGTGCGCTCCGTGCCAACGCGATGCCTGCGATCCCGAAGAGGAGGTGGACGATGTTGTGCAGGATCGACACCTGGAAGATGCCGAGCAGCAGTGCCCCTGAGCCGCTGCCGGCGAACAGGAGATCTTCGTAGTTCGTTGTCACCCCCGGGATGAACCCGAGGACACCGACGAGGAGGAAAACGATCCCGAAGACGAGCGCCGTCAGCTGCACGGGGGCGCGACCGGTGCGGGTGGTCGATGTGTTCACGGGACGAGATGTCATGGTGTGCTCCTTGCTGTATTCGAGTACCGACCTGCGGGGAACACGGTGCAGCCCCCCAGCTGCAGCCACGATAATTCCCGTTCGGCGCGAAATTTCAGTAGTTGACATTGCGGCAGGATTCGTTCTCGCCCTGTGCTTGTCCAGCCGGTGCCGTTACGATCGGGACCCGACAGGAAGGCCCTCATGACCCAGCGAACAGTGATACTCACCGGAGCAAGCGACGGAATCGGAGCTGCAGCCGCACGCGCGCTCCATCAGCGCGGTGACCGCGTCGTCGTCGTCGGTCGGTCGCCGGAGAAGACCCGTTCCGTCGCCGAGGCGATCGGAGCGGATTACCTTCTCGCCGACTTTGCCCGCCTCGCTGACGTCCGTCTGCTCGCCGCGGACCTGCTGGAACGCTATCCGCGCATCGACGTCCTCGCCAACAACGCCGGTGGCATCCTCGGTGCTCGTGAGGTCACCGAGGACGGGCACGAGAAGACGTTCCAGGTGAACCACCTTGCGCCGTTTCTGCTCACCAACCTGTTGATGGATCGACTGGTCGACAGCGGCGCGAGCGTGATCAATACCTCGAGCGTGGCCAACTCCCGCTTCAGCCGCTTCGACATCGATGATGTCAACGCCGAGAACGGCTACTCCGAGAACCGCGCGTACGGCAACGCGAAGCTCGCCAACATTCTCTTCACCAGCGAGCTGCACAACCGGTTCGCCGAGCGCGGCATCTCGACTGCCGCTTTCCACCCCGGCATCGTGCGCACGAGTTTCGCCACCGGGTCGACCAGCCTGATGCGCCACGTGTATCGCTCGCTCTTCAACGTCTTCCTGATCTCCCCTGAGCAGGGCGCCGACACCCTGGTCTGGCTCGCCACGACGACTCCAGGAGTCGATTGGGTCTCCGGCGCCTACTACGACAAGCGGCACATCTCACGGGCCAACCCGAACGCGTACGACACGGAGCTCGCTGCGAAGCTGTGGGACCTCAGCGCGGAACTCGTCGGGCTGCCGGTCGAGCGACGCTGAGAACCGTCAACGTGAGACGTCCCACCGATGGTGAACGACGTCGTGCAGGAGATACCGACCCAAGGTCTCCACGGTGAAATGGGATCCGTTGCTCCTGCGGCCTGTGCGCGAAATGTTCTCCGTCGGGATCCGCTCGAACGCGTCGGCGAGGGCGTCTCCGGCCGTGACGAGTTCTCCGCTGACCTGCACGGGATCCTGCTCGCCGTAGCGCGCTGCGATGGCGGCGGCATCCTGATCCCAGTTCTCGAATTCCGGGTCCGTTTCGCTGAGCATGACGTCGAGCCGGGTGTGGAACACCAGGAAGACGTCGCGAACGTGGGCGGCATACTCGAGCGGCGACCAGGTCGAATCATCGGGCCGGATCCGAACGTCTGGCCGGTTGAGAACGGCTGACCAGGATGCCACATTGTCACGCAACTGGCCGGGTAACGTCGCGGCGCTCACCGAAGCCGGGTCGAAACCGCAGTCGGGGCATGGCCGGTCGAGGACCCAGGTCCAATTCTTCGTATCTGGTTCGATAGCCATGCGCCAACGCTAGGGCACGAAACGCCTCTGCCCTAGCCTTCGGGCTGGCAAACGGCTCCGGCAACGAGCTTCTCGGTCATCTGTGCCTCTGACCACGGCAGCCCGACGACGGGAAGTTCCTTGCCCTTCGCTGGCGTCGCCTTCGCCGCGATCGACGCCAGCTTCATGGCGAGGTTTTGTGCGAAGCCGGCACCTGCCGTCGAGTTGTTGAGCATGACCACCACGGTGAGCCCTGTCGCGGGGTCCGAAAGCATCGCCGAGATGTGGCCCGGGATGTACCCAGCCTGGCCGCGCAACGGTCCCATCTGGAGCCCGCCTGGCCCGAACTGCTGCCAGTTGGGGGCATCCGTGCTGAGCGAGACGGTCTTCCAGGCGTCGTCCTTCAGATCGTCGTCGAGCAACGCACTGGTCGCGAACGATCGGACGTACGCGTTCATGTCGTCGAGGGTCGACACGACTCCACCGGCGGTGAAAGCGAGCGATGACGACAGGAGCGTCTGGTCTTTCGGCGTGTCGCACGCGAGGGAACCGTCAGCGGCCTTGAGCGCGTGCCAGCCGGGTGCGAAGGGTTGAGCGATCTCGAGGGTCGACGGCTCGGGGAACAGGGAATCGTTCATGCCCAGCCGGTCGAAGACATAACGACCGTAGAGTTCCTTGGCCGTGCTGCCGGAGGCTTCTTCCAATGCCATCCCGAGCACGGCGTAGTTCGTGTCTGACGGCGCGTATGCGACCCCCGGCTCACCGGTCCGCTTGCTCGCGATCCCGTCCGAGACAAGCTCGACGGTCGACCACTGACGAGTCGGATTGGCGGGAAAAAGCGGGCCGATCGTCTTGCTGAAGTCACCAAGCCCGGCAGTGCCGTGGCAGAGCTGGCCGAGGGTGATTCCGTCAAGGCCTCGGATCGACGGGAGGTAGTCTGACACGGCGTCGCCGAGTTCGACGGTGCCATCGCCGACAAGGCCGTAGAGCACATCACACGTCATCGGCTGGGTGTTGTCGCCGACACGGAAACGCATGTCGGTCGACATCTTCTCGCTGCCGCCGGGTGCGGTCACTCCCGCAGCCGATACCCACTGCCCGGACCAGGGCGCCCAGACGCCGGCGATCGCGCCTGGCGCCGCTGCCAGGGCCATGGCTTCGGCGAGCGCCGTGTCGAGCGCTTCGGCAGATGCCGAGGGGAGATCACCGTCTGGTTGCTCCGGCAGGGCGACGGTGGATGCTGTCGCCCCGGCACACGCAGAGAGGCCGAGCACGACGGCAGCGGCAACCGTCAGCAAAGCTGCTCTTCTGCCTCGTGCCGTGTGCGTTCTCATCCATCCCCCTGATGGCCTTACAAAAGGGGAGTCTAGCCGAGGCTTCCTCCCACCAACCTGTGGCGGTCGGGATGTCACGGACTGTTACGCGATCAATACAATCGCTTCGTCGAATCATCGGCGATGCGCAGCCAACGGTAGTCGTATGCACCGAGCGAGAGCTCCACCTCACCCTTCTCGGAGAGTGCCAGCTCGCCGCTCTGCAGCAGCTCGATCAGCCGGGTGCTCGGGCCGGCATCCGGCACAGTGAACGTCACGACCGCCGGCGCCGAACTGAAATTGTGCACGGCGATCATCCGGCCCTGCGCACCCGAGACCGAGTGCACCAGTACGGCGTCGTTGGGCTGCTCGAGTACCGAGAAATCACCCCAGCCGATCTCGACGGAATTACGGTACGTGCGGATGAGCAACCGCATGAACTGCAGTAACGAATCGGGGTCGTGCCGCTGGTCAGCGACGTTCACATGCTCCGGGGAGAACCCGTCCTCCACCACGGGTGCGGCGAGCCGCGACGCCCGGGCGCGGGAGAATCCACCGTTCGCGTCGCTGGTCCACTGCATCGGTGTGCGCACCGACTGTCGGCCCGGGATCTCGAGGTTCTCCCCCATGCCGATCTCCTCGCCATAGAACAGGACGGGAGTACCAGGCGACGCGAACAGCATGCTGTAGACCATGCGGATGCGACGGGGATCGCCGTCGAGCATCGTCGGCAGGCGGCGGACGATCCCGCGGTCGAACACACGCATGTGTTCCTCGGGAGCAAACGCGTCGAAGACCTCCTGGCGTTCGGACTCGGTCAGCTTGTCGAGGGTCAGTTCGTCGTGGTTGCGGACGAAGTTCGCCCACTGCGACTGTCGGGCGATGTCAGGTCGCGCGGAGAGCGCTTCGGCGAACGGCCTCGCGTCCGAGCGGGCGAGTGACAGGTAGAATTTCTGCATCGCGACGAAGTCGAATTGCATGGTCAGTTCGTCGGCGTTGTCGCCTCCGAAGTACTCGATCTGTTCCGCGCGCGGCAGGTTGACCTCGCCGAGCAGGATTCCGTCACCGGTTCTTCGGCCGAGGAAGGATCGCAGCGTCTTGAGATAGTCGTGCGGATCGCCGTATCCTCCGTCGCCTGTCGCCTCTGTCGGCTCGAGAAGGAACGGGACGGCATCGACCCGGAACCCGTGAATGCCCAGCTCGAGCCAGAAACCCATCACTTTGGCGATCTCGTCTCGAACAAGCGGGTTCTCGACGTTGAGGTCCGGCTGATGCTTGTAGAACCGGTGCAGGAAATACTGGCCGGTCTTCTCGTCGAGCTCCCACACGCTGTCCTCCACGCCGGGGAACACCGTTTCGGCTTCGTTCTTCGGCGGCTCGTCCACCCAGACATAGAAGTCCCGGTACGGCGAGTCGACACTCGAGCGCGCGGACTTGAACCACGGATGTTTGTCGGAGGTGTGATTGACGACGAGGTCGACGATCACCCGCATCCCGCGGTCATTCGCGGTGCGGAGGATCTCTACGAGGTCGCCGTGGTGACCGAGCCTGGGGTCGACGCCGTAGAAGTCGGTGATGTCGTAGCCGTCGTCGCGGTCCGGCGTCGGGTAGAACGGCATGAGCCACAGGCACGTCACCCCGAGCTCGGCGAGGTAGTCCATCCGGTGGGCGAGACCGGCGAGGTCGCCGATGCCGTCGTCATTCCAGTCCATGAAGGTCTCGACGTCGAGGCAGTAGACGACCGCTGTCTTCCACCACAGGTCGGACGTGTCCGTCATCCTCATGCGGATGCCTCCTTCCGTGCGATCAGGTGCGGCAGCACCCGATCACCGAAGACGTCCAGGAATTCGGTCTGTTCCACTCCGACGTGGTGAAGGTAGATCTCGTCGAAGCCCAGGTCGGCGAATTCCGCAAGCTTCCCGGCATGCCAGCCCGGGTCGGACGAGACCAGCACCGTGGAGTGCATGTCGTCCTGGTGGACGTGCTTCGCGGCTTCGTCGAACGCTTCGGGGGTGTCGAGATCCCAGCAGACCGGCGGGGAGAACACATTTGTGCGCCACTGGTCGTGAGCGATGGCAAGCGCTTCGGCATCCGTTTTCGCGTAGCTGAGGTGAACCTGCAGAACGAGGGGTCCGTCGCCGCCCGCTCCCCGGTAAGCGTCGACCATCCGTTTCAGATCGTCCGGAGCCTGTGCAACCGTCGCGAGTCCGTCTGCCCAACCGGCGGCCCACGCGGCCGTCGCGGGGCTGACCGCCGCGGCGAGCAGCGGCGGCGGGGTGTCCGGTCGTGTCCACAGCTTTGCCCGATCGACCGTGACGAGACCGTCGGTGCTCACCTCTTCTCCCGCGAAGAGCCGGCGCATGACGTCGACGCTCTCGGCCAGGCGCGCGTTCCTGACGTCTTTGCGGGGCCACGCGTCCCCGGTGATGTGCTCATTGGCCGCTTCACCCGAGCCGAGTGCTGCCCAGAATCGGTCCGGGTACATGGCGGCGAGAGTCGCGGCGGCCTGGGCGATGATCGCCGGGTGGTAACGCTGCCCGGGAGCGTTGACGACCCCGAGTCGAAGATTCGTGGCCTGCAGGGCGGCACCGAGCCACGCCCAGGCGAAAGCGGAATGCCCCTGCCGCTCGCTCCAGGGGGCGAAGTGGTCCGAGCACATGGCCGCCTGGAAGCCGGCGGACTCCGCGTGGATCACGGCGTCCAGCAGAGCGCTCGGGTGGACCTGTTCGTGGGAGGCGTGGAAGCCGAAGACTGTCATTGATCCCTTTCGGTTTCGCCCGAGCCTAGGGAAGCGCGTCGCCGGGCTGCTACCCCTCGCGTCCCCACTGCCCGCGTGATATCCCGAGTTGACCCGTGCCAGGCACTGCGCTCGAATGGTTCCATGCCCACCCACATCTTCGGTCCCGAGGTCGTCGACGCTGTTCTCCGTCACATGAACTCCGACCATGCTGACGACAACCTGCTCATCGTCCGGGCTTTCGCCGACCCGGCGGCGGCGTCTGCGCGAATGACGGGACTCGACGGTGAGGCTGGTGAGTGGGACGTCACAGCGACGGACGGCACCGTGGCCCGGGTGCGGATCGACTGGTGTTCCCCCGTCACCGAGCGAAGCGGCATCCGTCGTGAGGTTGTCGTTCTCTACGACCTGGCGCGCGAAAAGCTCGGAGTTCCGCCGCGCCCGCACTGAACACCATCACCAAAAACCAAACCGTTGGGGTGAGGCTTCCGAATCTGATGATGTGCGACACGGGTCGCACCCACACTCAGAAGGATGTCACCATGCGCACGTCACCCAACCGACTTCTCGCCACTGCCTTCGGCGGCGTCTACCTGCTGGTGGGGCTTCTCGGCTTCGCCGTGACCGGCGGGCTGACCTTTTTCGCCACCGAGGGGAACCTCCTGCTCGGGTTGTTCGCGGTCAACCCGCTGCACAACGTGGCCCACCTCCTGATCGGTGCTGCACTGCTGATCGCGGGTCTCTCGAATGTCGCGGCAGCACGCACGACCAACACCGTCGTCGGAGCGGCGTACCTGCTGCTCGGCATCGTCGGGTTCTTCCTCGTCGGCACCGCTTTCAACGTTCTGGCACTCAACACAGCCGACCACTTCCTCCACCTCGGCAGCGCGATCGTGTTGCTCGGTGTCGGCCTTGCCGCCGACAAGTCCGTCCGCTCCAGCCGCGTCGCCGCCTAGCGACCCGCTGATTCGAGACCGGGAGGGGAGTTCGCCGTGAACGACGTCAGTCGAAGCGTGATGGCCCTGACGAGCCTGGGGGTGGGTCTCGTCCATCTCGCGATCGGAGCGGGCTCCCCTCCCCTGCCCGCGATTCTCCTGGTCGGGTTCGGCGTCGCCGAACTCGCCTGGGGCGTCGCGGTCCTGGCCAGGGGAAGGCTGCTCCTGCCGAACGCCGCACTTCCGCTGGCGCTCTCGCCTCTCCTGCTCTGGGGCCTCGACGTCACCGTCGCCATCGTTCTCGGCGGAGCCGGCGCGACCGCGCTCCTGCCGTTTGGGCCGATGGCCGCGTCGGCCGTACTCAGTCTGGCGCTCGGCGCCGGCCTGGCGATCTCGAGGCGACGTGCTGCGTCGCCGCGACCGGCGGCATCCGGATCCCGCCCGGGACGTTACCTGCTCGGCATGACCCTCGGGGCGATGCTCGTCGCCGGCCTCGTCACCCCGGCACTCGCCGGAACACAGGCAGGGACCGAGGCCGTGCCCCACGGGGAACACGGAACCGAGCCTGTGAAGGAGGCACCCGGCCTGCACTCCGGGCACTAGTTGCCCGCCAGGGAACCTCGCTAAGATAAGGTCACCCTAACCGCCAATGTCGGAGTGCGATGTCGAACATCATCCCGTTCTCGCAGGAATTGCGTGAACGAACGCGAGCGAGTCATTCCGAGAGCGAAGGCGCCGACTTCATGGGCGACCTGATGACCGGCAAGGGCACTCACGACGACTACATCGCGCTCGTCGCGCAGCACTACTTCATTTACGAAGCGATCGAAAGTGCCGCCGAGCGCATGCGGATCGACCCGGTCGCTCGACCGTTCATCTCAGACAAGCTCACTCGCCTGCCCGCCATCGAAGAGGATCTCCGGTTCCTCATCGGTGAGAACTGGCGAGAGCAGATCACCCCGCTTCCGACGACCGCGGCATACGTCGCACGCATCGACGAGGTCGGAGCGACCTGGGCCGGCGGTTTCGTCGCACACCACTACACGCGATACCTCGGTGACCTGTCAGGCGGCCAGATCATCCGCACCATCATGCAGCGCCAGTTCGGCTTCGACACGAACGGCGTCGGCTTCTACCTCTTCGGCGACATCGCCAAACCCCGTGAGTTCAAGGACACCTATCGCGAGCAGCTGGATGCCGTGCCCTGGGACGACGAGGAACGCACGCGTGTCATCGACGAGGTTCTCGTCGCCTATCGCTTCAACACCGACCTGTTCCGCGACCTGGCTGCGGCCAAGGCGCAGTCGGTCGCCTGAACAACAGCCAACAGACAGCCACCCTGGCGTCTGTCGCGCCCCAATTGCAGAGGAGAAGTGTGAACCCGTTCGCCACCAAACCCTGGCTCAGCGCTTATGCGCCGGGAGTCCCGCACGAGATCGACCCGCCGGCCGGGTCACTCGTCGACATGGTGGAGGAGGCCGTTTCGCGGTTCAGGCGACACACCGCGCTTCAATTCTTCGGCGAGACGACCAGCTACGCCGAGCTGGGAGACCAGATCAGCCGCGCCGCGGAGGGCTTGCGTCGCCTCGGGGTGAACAAGGGCGACCGCGTCGCCATCGTGCTTCCGAACTGCCCGCAGCACGTCGTCGCCTTCTACGCCGTTCTCCGACTCGGCGCCGTGATCGTCGAGCACAACCCGCTCTACACCGCGCGCGAGCTTCGTCACCAGTTCGAGGACCACGGCGCCCGGGTCGTCATCGCCTGGGACAAGGTCGCCGGCACCATCACCGACTTCCCCGCAGACCTTCCCCTCGACGCCGTCATCTCGGTCGATGTGACGCGCGCGATGCCGTTCGGTACCCGCGTCGCGCTCCGCCTGCCCATTCCTAGGGCACGGGCATCCCGGCGGGCGCTGACGACGGGTTCAGCGGTTCGCGGAACGTCGTCGTGGTCGTCGCTGCTGTCGCACGGAAACCTGCGTCGCAAGCATCCGCGTCCCGAGGGAAGCGATCTTGCTTTGCTGCAGTACACGAGCGGAACCACGGGCACTCCCAAGGGCGTCATGCTCAGCCACACCAACCTGCTCGCCAACGCTGCCCAGGGTCGCGCGTGGGTGCCTGGCCTGTCCGAGGGGTCCGAGGTCTTCTACGCCGTACTGCCGCTGTTCCACGCTTACGGCATGACACTCTGCCTCACCTTCGCCATGAGCATCGGGGCAACCGTCGTGCTGTTCCCCAAGTTCGATGTTGACCTCGTGCTGTCGGCGTTCGCGAAGACGCCGGCGACGTTCCTGCCGGCCGTTCCGCCGATCTACGAGGCGCTCGCGCGCACCGCTGAACACCGGAAAGTCGACCTGTCGGGCATCCGTTTCGCGATTTCAGGAGCGATGAGCCTCCCGGTGTCGATCGTCGAACGCTGGGAATCGGCGACCGGTGGTCTTCTCGTCGAAGGCTACGGAATGACTGAGACGTCGCCGGTCGCACTCGGCAACCCGATGGGCCCCTCACGGCGGCCGTCGACCGTCGGCGTGCCGTTCCCGAGCACCGAGATCCGCGTCGTGGATCCCGAGGACCCGACCATCGATCGCGGGTTCGGCGATGCGGGCGAGTTGCTCGTCCGTGGGCCGCAGGTGTTCTCCGGTTACTGGAAGCGCCCGGCCGAAACAGCGGCCGCGCTGATCGGTGACGGCTGGCTCCGCACCGGTGACATCGTCGAGGTCTCGGATGACGGTTTCGTCACCGTCGTCGACCGGCTCAAGGAATTGATCGTCACCGGCGGGTTCAATGTCTCACCGACCGAGGTCGAACTCGCCCTGATGGGACACCCGGATGTTCGGGAGGCCGCCGTTGTCGGCATGCCGCGGGAAAGCGGTGGCGAGGATGTCGCCGCCGCGGTCGTGATGAATGACGGCGCGAGTTTCGACCAGAATGCCCTCCGCGATTTCTGCCGCAAAGGACTCACCGCGTACAAGATCCCCAGGCGCATCGTTCAGGTCGACGATCTGCCGCGATCGCTCATCGGCAAGGTGCTCCGTAAAGACGTGAAGGAACGGATGCTCGAGAGCTGACGGTTTTCGGTCAAGCGCCGGGCGGGAGCGGCTCGGGGCGATCGAACCGCATGAATCGCTCGACGTCCGGGTCGACGAGGATGTCACTGGGTCGCAGCGGCCGGGTGAGGTAGAGCCCATCGAGCGACGTCAGCCTGCTGAGCGCGACGTAGGTCTGGCCGGGGCTGAACGCGCGCGAACCGAGGTCGACGATCGCGCTGTCGTAGGTCTTGCCCTGGGACTTGTGGATGGTGACCGCCCAGGCCAGCCGGAGCGGGAACTGGGTGAACTCGGCGACGATGTCCTTCTTGAGCTGCTTCGTCGCCGCGATGTAGCTGTACCGGTACTTTTCCCACACGACGGGTTCGACTTCGACGATCTCACCGTCGAGGTCCACGTACACATTGGTGTCGATCTTGGTGACGCGGCCGATCGTGCCGTTGACCCAGCGCTGGCCTTCGCCCCCACCGCCGGTGTCGTTGCGCAGGAACATGACCTGGGCGCCGACCTTGAGTTCGAGGGTCTCGTCTGCGGGGTACGCCGACTTGCCGAAATCACCACTGACCTCGGCGTTGGCCTTCAGCGCCCGGCCGGGCAGCTTCGCCAGCGCGGCCGCGTTGATCCGGTTGACGATGTCGTTGCGCGTGGCGAGGGTGATCGTGCCGTCGTCCGGTGGGGTCCGCGCTCCCATGGTGTTGAGGGCTCCGGCTATCTGCGCGGTGACCTGTCCGTGCCGAACGGCGTTGAGCATGTATTTGAAGTCGGCGTCTGACTGCCGGTGGATCTCGGTGAGCTCGATGATGTTGAGCGTCGCCTCCTGCCAGACGCGGGCGTCGAAGAACCAGAACGAGCGGTACGTATCGGCGATGTAGTTCCGTTCCTCACCCTGCCCCGGCACCGGCGCGAGCTGGTACGGGTCTCCGAACAGAACGACCTGGACACCGCCGAACGGTTCGTGCCTGCGCTGCCGCGCCTGGCGCAGGCTCCTGTCGATGGCATCCATGAGATCGGCGTTCACCATCGAGACCTCGTCGATGACGAGCGTATCGATGGTGTTGAGAAGCTTGCGGACCTGGTCGTTCTGGTCGATGTCGTGGTCGGCGATGAGTCCGATCGGGAGCCGGAACAGCGAGTGGATGGTCTGCCCACCCACGTTGAGCGCGGCAACGCCGGTCGGGGCGCAGATGACGATCTGCTTCTCGGTCTGCCAGGCCAGGTGGTTGAGCAGCGTCGACTTGCCGGTTCCTGCCCGCCCGGTGACGAAAACGTGTTCCCGCGTGCCCTCGATCCGGTCGAAGACGGACTGCTGCTCAGGGGAGAGCTCGATGGCCGGCTGGGGGTTCGTCACGTCTACCTTCGGAATGTTCGCTGAACTATCCATCGTATTCGCCGCGGCCGCGGGAGGCGTACGCGCTGTGGAGGAGCATCCGGTTACTCCGGCGACCCGGATGAGCGAACCGGTGAGGTCGCCATAGGATAGCTGCGTGAGTCAGCCCCCCACCCCCGCCCCGATGCACCCCCACCAGAGCGCACCGCCGACTCAGCAAGAACCGTCGGCGCCGGAACAGAAGCAGTCGATGTCGGAGCGCACGCGGGCGACCATCACCTGGGCAGTCGTGGGAACGATGCTCATCGCCGCAGCCTTCGCAGCGCTCGGTGCCCTCAACCGCGACGTCTACGGCGCAGGAGCTTTCGTCGGGAACTACCTCAGCAAACTTCAGGAGAAGGATGCCGCGTCTGCGCTGCGTATCCCCGGCGTCGCTCTCGACAAACCGGAACTCAAGGCGGCCGGACTTCCCGAAACCAGCAGCAACGCGCTGTTGCGTAAAGCAGTGCTGCCGGAGATCACCGAACTCGCGCAGCTCGAAGACGTCGACGAGGGCGACGGCGTCCACGCGGTGACCTGGTCGTTCGAGAGCAACGGAACCTACGGGGAATCGACCTTCCTCGTCAAACGGGAGGGGACCCGGTTTCCGCTCATCCCGACCTGGACGTTCGAGCAAAGCCCGCTCGCGGTCGTGAACCTCGCCATCGACCACGCCTCCGTGTTCTCGGCGAACGGTTTCGACCTCGACACCCGGTCGATCAGCGGCCAGACAGCACCCTCGTTCGACAACATCGTCAACGTGCAGGTCTTCACCCCGGGCGAGTACGTGTTCGAGTCGACGAGCGAGTTCGTCAGTTCGGAACCCGAGTCGGTACTCGTCGACGTACCCAGCCGGGTTCACGAAGCCGCCGTCACCGCAGAACCGACGGAGGACCTCGTCGCCGCGGCGCAGGAGGCGGTCAACGCGGAACTCGACGCCTGTGCCGAGCAGAAGGTGCTGCAGCCCACCGGGTGCCCGTTCGGAATCGTCGTCGATGACCGCATCCAGGGCGACCCCATCTGGTCGTTCGAGGACTATCCCGAAATCTCGCTCGAAGCCGGCACCGACTCCTGGGTGATCCCGACGGTCACGGGCGACGCCCACCTCCGCGCGGACGTGCAGTCGCTCTTCGACGGAACGATCACCCGTTATGACGAAGATGTGCCGTTCTCCATGATCGGAAACGCGTACGTCATGTCCGACGGCACCGTGGAGGTCACCATCGCGGAAGACGGCAACTCCGAGCGCTAGTCCCTGGCCGCCATCCGGGCGAGCTGCTCGTTGTATTCCCTGAGTTCGGCGTCATCCGTCCTGTCGGCATTGCGGTCGTGCCGCTTCTGCTCACGTGTGTCCGACCGGCTCCACTGAATAGCGACGGTGATGGCGAGAGCAATTGTCGGCAGTTCACCCAGGCTCCAGGCGATACCACCGCCGATCTGCTGGTCGACCATAGGCGGAGGACCCCAGGTGCGGCCCATCGCTCCGAACCAGTCGGCGAGGAACAGCCCGACATTGGACATGATGGCGAGACCGAAGAACGCGTGCGCGGCCATGGTCGCGAGTAGAAGCAGTAGTCGCAACGGGTACGACAGCCGGTACGGGACCGGGTCCACCCCGATGAGCGACTGAACGAACAGGTAGCCGGTGAGCACGAAGTGCACGATCATCCACTCGTGCCCGATGTGGTCGGTCATCGCCCACCGCAACAGCGGTGAGTAGTAGAAGATCCACAGCGACCCGGCAAAGAGCAGGGCAGCGACGAGCGGGTTGGCGAGCACGGTGCCGAACTTCGAGTGAACGGCAAGCAGGATCCACTCGCGCGGACCGCGTGAACCGTCTTCCCGCTTCTCGACCGCGCGCATGGCGAGCGTCACCGGGGCGCCAGGCACGAGAAGGACGGGCACCACCATGGTCAGACCCATGTGGCCCAGCATGTGCACGCTGAACAGGTAGTCCTGGTACGCCGCGATGCCACCGTTCGTCAGGTAGAAGAGCACGAGGAGTCCCGCGACCCAGAAGATCGTGCGGTGGATCGGCCAGCGGTCACCGCGTCGCTTGAGCCGCACAACGCCGGCGAGGTAGAAGAAGATGCCGAAGGCCGTGACGAGCAGCCAGATCAGGTCGATGTCCCAGCTCGTGAAGTAGCGGGCGAAGGTGAGTTCCGGGGGAAGCGGTTCGCCGGTCAGCAGTTCGGCCGCGGTCGGTGTTACCGCGAGCTCCTCGGGGACCGGAGTCGCCGTTCTCGCGAGTGCGGCAGCAAGACCGGACGCGACTCCCATGAACCCGAGTTCTGCGACGACGATCCACCAGAAGTATCCGCTGATGACCTTTTGCGACGACTGCATCTTCTTGATCAGCCAGTTGCGCTGGGCTGCGCCGAACAGGCCGATCGCGATCAGCACGGCCACCTTGCCGAGCACGAGTACGCCGTACGGGGTCAGGAGCCGGTCGAGGGAACCGATCCGGAGTTCAGCACTTGCGTATCCCGACACCGCCACGACGATGAAGGCCACGAGCGCCAGGCTCGAATACCGCGAGATGACAGCAACGAGACGGCCGGACTCCAGCGTTTTCCGGATCAGGACGATGGTGACCAGACCGCCGAGCCAGATGGCAGCGAACACAACGTGAAGACCGAGCGAGGTGACGGCGGCATCGTGCCCGGCGGTCCCGGCCGCGTGCCCCTGCTGCGCCATGGGCACGAAGGAGACGAGGGCGAGCACTCCGACGAACACCATGAGGATCTGTCCCCGCACGGCGAAGCACAGAACCGTGAGAGTTGCCGCGATGAGCGTCGTTGCCAGCCAGGCCTGCCCGAGTTCGACATCGCTGAAGAACAGACCCAGTTTCGCGCCGAACTGGTCGTCGAATGTGATCGCCGTTCCGGTGACGTTGAGGAAGGTGAAGAATCCGGTGGCGCCTGCTGCGACCGTGTACACCGCTGCTCCGGATGCCGCGATGTCGAGCGCGCGATTGTATTCGTCCTTCTTCGGGGACAGGGCGAACAGCGCGAGAACAATGGCGCCGAGCGTGACCGCAGCGCCGAGATTGACGAAGAGTTTGGCGATCGGCAACCCGAACCGGACCAGAGCACCGGGGTCACCGATGGGTCGTTCGTTTGCTCCACCGCCGTAGGCCAGCCCGATCAGAAGAACCAGGAGGGCGACGGCGACGAGGAGGGCAGGGCCGACGATCCGGGTTACTCGAAGCACGACTCCAGCCTACGGTGCAGCATGCCCGCCAACCTCCGGGACCGCTGATGGTCGATGGAGCCGTTAACGACAGAAGGGGGATGCCACGCTATGCGCGGCATCCCCCGTCGAAGTCGACTACTTTGCGGCAGCCTTGAGCTTCGATCCAGCCGAAACCTTGACCGAGTGACCGGCAGGAATCTGGATCTCGGCGCCGGTCTGCGGGTTGCGACCGGTGCGGGCTGCGCGGGCGGTGCGCTCGACAGCGAGCCATCCCGGAATGGTGACCTTGACGTCGTTGCTGACGGAGTCAGCGAGAACGGCGAACAGCGAGTCGAGGACGCCGCCTACGGTCGCCTGGCTCTGGTTCGTCTCTGATGCGATCTTTGCAACGAGCTCGGTCTTGTTAAGCGACTTATCAGCCATTGAGTTGTCCTCCTCGGACTTTGCTTTCTACAGCCTGTTTCATTACGTGCCCGAGCCGATACTGCACACGAGCCGGTCTGTCTGACCGCCTCGAATGTACCAGAGTTCCGCATGATCTCGCGGAAATACGGGCCATGTGGCCGGTTTTTCTCCGGCGTGTCACAGCATCAGACGCTGTTTGCACCCATTTCGGGTCCAGAATCACGCCGAGAGCGAAATTCCGCGTCTTTTCGCGGAACTCGTTGTTTAACGACCAACGGGCGCCTGCCCGAAGGCAGACACCCGTTAGAACGGAGAATCTGGTGTTACCAGCTCGACTTGGTGATGCCGGGCAGTTCACCCTTGTGCGCCATGTCACGGAAGCGGACACGCGAGATGCCGAACTTCGAGAGGTGGCCGCGGGGGCGTCCGTCGACAGCGTCACGGTTGCGCAGGCGCACCGGTGATGCGTTGCGGGGAAGCTTCTGCAGGCCGAGGCGAGCGGCTTCGCGCGACTCGTCGGTGCCGTTCGGGTCCACGAGGGCCTTCTTCAGCTCGAGGCGCTTTGCCGCGTAACGCTCAACGATAACTTTGCGCTGGTTGTTCTTCGCGATCATGCTCTTCTTAGCCATGGCTTAGCGCTCCTCTCGGAATTCAACGTGCTTGCGCACTACGGGGTCGTACTTCTTGAGCACGAGACGGTCGGGGTTGTTGCGACGGTTCTTCTTGGTCACGTAGGTGTAACCGGTTCCTGCCGTCGAACGAAGCTTGATGATCGGACGTACGTCCTGTGCCTTAGCCATTAGATCTTCTCCCCACGCGCCAGGAGGTCCTTGACGACGGACTCGATTCCGCGAGCATCGATGACCTTGATGCCCTTGGCGCTCAGCGTGAGCGTGACGTTACGGCGAAGCGACGGTACGAAGTACGTCTTCTTCTGCACGTTCGGGTCGAAGCGACGCTTCGTGCGCCGGTGCGAGTGCGAAATGTTGTGTCCGAAGCCGGGAATGGCTCCGGTCACCTGGCAGGTTGCTGCCATGGTTCTCTCCTTCAGTACCGCAGGACTCTCGCCCTGCCCAAGATCTCTTGTCGGCACACGCAAACCACCCGCATTTCACTACAGGGGGGTTGTTTGTGCGATCCGAGTGGGAGGTGCCCACTCAGCCAAGGGTCTAGCGTACAGGAATATCGGCTCGCCCGCGAACGGGCTCAGGCGGATGCCGCGGTGCAGGCCGGGCAGAGACCGAAGATGTCGACGACATGACGGGCATCCGTGAAACCGTGATCGGAGGCGGTCTTCTTCGCCCAGACCTCGACTTCGGTGGCGGCGATCTCGACCGTGAGCCCGCAATTGCGGCAGATCAGGTGGTGATGGTGACCGGTCGACGCGCAGGCACGGTAGAGGCTCTCCCCCTCAGGGGACTGCAGGGAATCCGCTTCTCCGACATTCGCCAGGTCGGCGAGAGTGCGGTAGACGGTGGCAAGACCGATATGGGATCCGGCATCGCGAAGCCCCTGGTGCAGGCCCTGTGCACTGACGAAACCGTCGCGGGAATCGAGTGCCTCCCGCACAGCTTCACGCTGCCAGGTGTTTCTCTTCACTGTCATGCTCCACCGCCTCGCTCAGCTCTAGCGTAGCCCGGCACGGGGCCGGGTCCGGAGGCCGACGACTCGTGCGATGAGGTACAGCACGAACGAGATCGTCGTGATGTACGGGCTGATCGGCAAGGACCCGCCGATCGCCAGGAGGATGCCGCCGACGGCGGACACGAAACCGAAGAGCATCGCGATCACCGGCACGACGATCGGCGAGGCGGAGAGCCGGAGAGCGGCCGCAGCGGGCGTCACGACGAGGGCGAGAACGAGCAGGGCACCGATGATCTGGACGGAGACGGCAATGATCAGTCCGAGCAGCACCATGAAGGCGAGCGACACGAACCGGGTCGGAACGCCCCTGGCGGCAGCGACGTCCGCGTCGAGGCTGTCGAAGCTCAGGGGGCGCCAGATCAGCAGGAGTCCCACGAGCACGATGAGGCTGATGACACTCAGCCAGGTCAACTGGGGATCGTCGACGGAGATGATCTGGCCCGTGAGCAGGCCGAACTTGTTGGCGCTTCGACCCGGATACAGCGCGAGGAAGAGGATGCCGAGGCCGAGCCCGAACGGCATGAGCACGCCGATGATCGAATTCCGGTCCCGGGCTTTCGATCCGAGCAGGCCGATCGCTATGGACGCGGCGAGCGCTCCGGCCAAAGAGCCGGCGACGACATTGAAGCCGAAGAGGAGCGCGGCGGCGGCACCGGCGAACGACAGTTCGCTGATGCCGTGCACGGCGAACGCCATGTCCCGCTGCATGACGAAGACACCGATGAGGCCGCCGACGACACCGAGGATCGCTCCGGCGAGGATCGAGTTCTGCACGAGCCCGAGGAGTTCGCCGTAGTTCTCGAAGTTGAACAGGCGCGACCAGATTCCGTCGTCGACGGCGCTCGCGAGCTTCCAGGGCGGCATCAGTTCTCCCCGTGACCGTGGTGATGGTGGTGCGTCTCACTATCGGGGATCCCGACGACGACCACGCGACCGCCCGTGCGGAGAACATCGACGGGCGTGCCGTACAGCTCGGTGAGAACCTCGCTGCGCAACACCTCGTCCGGGGTGCCCTCCCGGAACTGGCCACCGGCGAGGTAGAGGATGCGGTCGACCATCCCGAGCACCGGGTTCACGTCGTGGGTGACGAAGACCACCGGAGTACCGTGATCGCGACGGCGGCGATCGATGAGTTCGGAGACACCGCGCTGGTGCTGAAGATCGAGACTGAGCAGCGGTTCGTCACAGAGCAGCATCCGGGGGTCGCCCGCGAGGGCCTGACCGACCCGCAACCGCTGTTGCTCACCACCGGAGAGGTTGCCGACGGGCTCGTCGGCGTAGCCGGATGCCCCGACGGATTCGAGCAGCGCGTCGACCTGGCGCCGTTCAGCGCCGCGGCTGACGGGCAGCCCGAACCGGTGCCCGTTCACGCCGAGGGCAACGAGGTCCCGACCGCGCATCGGAGTACCGCCCGGGATGAGCTTCTGCTGGGGGATGTAGCCGATCCGCCGGTCACCGCGGCGCACAGCGTGTCCGTCGAACCGGATTGAGCCGGTATCGAGGGCCTGCTGGCCGAGAATCGTCTTGAGGAGGCTTGTCTTGCCTGACCCGTTCGGGCCGAGAACGGCGAGGAATTCGCCAGCGCAGACGTCGAGTGTGAGGTTGTCCCAGAGCACGCGGTCCCCGAAGCCGAGCGCCGCATCCTTCAGGCTGAGAACGGGGTTGCTGGGGTGGCGGTGGCCGGTGGGGACCGCTGTCACGAGCGGAGGGCGTCCGCGATCGCGGCGATGTTCTTGGTCATCCAGCTCACATAGTCCTCACCGTCAGGAAGTGTCTCCGCAAAGGACACGACGGGGACGGCATCCTTCTCGGCGGCATCGCGGACCTGCTCGGTCTGCGGGCTGCTCGTCTGCTCATTGTAGGCGAGCAGGGCAATGTCACTGGCGTCGAACACCGCGAGGGCGTCGCGCAGGCTCGCCGGCGACACATCCGCCCCTTCTTCGATGGCGGAGCTGAACTCCTCGGGAATGACGTTGACCAGGCCGGATGCCTCGAGCAGGTACAGCGGGACGGGTTCGGTCACCGCGACGCTGGTTCCGTCGAACTCCGACTTGAGCTCGTCGGTTGAGGCGGTGAGGGCGGCGATCTCCTCGGAGAAGTTTGCGTAGTTCTCGGCGAACACGGTGGCGTTCTCCTCATCGAGATGCGAAAAGACGTGGGCGAGCGTGCTGGCGAGGGCGTCAGCCGCCGCGAGGTCGTACCAGACGTGCTCGTTGAGCCCGTCGATGTGCTCGTGCTCTTCGCCCTCTGCGTGTGCGTGGTCTTCGCCCTCTTCGTGTGCGTGATCCTCGTCACTGTGCGCGTCGACGGGCGCCTGGCCGGACAGGTCGACGACGTTCACCATCTCGACGTCGTCGGAGCCTGCAGCGTCGACGAGCGTGTCGATGAACGGGTCGTAACCCCCGCCGTTTTCGATCACGACATCCGCTTTCGAGACCGCGAGCTGGTCCTGCGCGCTCGCCTCGTAGCTGTGCGGATCACGGGCCCCCGAGTCGATGATGCTCGTCACGTCCACGTGTTCCCCGCCGATCGCGGAGGCGATGCTTCCGTACACGTTGGTCGAAGACACCACCCGGATGCCGGTCGGCTCGGCGGGTGCATCCGTCGCTGCGGTGGAGCATCCGCTCAAAACGAGGGCTGCGGCGGGCAGGAGCACGAGGGCGCGGAGTCGAGTGTTCACGGGTTCACGTTACCCGTAATGATAACGGTTATCAATCCGAGAGCGAGGAGGAACGCGAGTTGCACGCTCTCGCGGGTGCCGGGGCTGGATAACCCGCGAAGCCGGGCAACTCGCGAACGACGCTTAAGAGGTCAGTCCGTCGACGTAGTCCTGGTTGTCTTCGATCCACTTCTCGACGATCGGCGCGTAGTCGTCGCCGTCATAGTCGACGAAGAGCACCTTCTCGAGTGAGTACAGCGTGTCGAGGTCCATCTCGAAGTTCTCGATCCAGCCGGCGGCCGTCGGCGAGTTCTCGCTGAAGTCGTTCGCCGCGTAGGTGTGGTGCTGTTCTTGATGGTGTGCCTTTCGTCCGTCGCGGGGAAGCGACGCGGTGCGGGGCGAGTGCCCCCGGAAACAACAAACGCCGGGGTGAGAATTCTCACCCCGGCGTTCGCGGGTTCGTCGGGTTCGTCGGGTTAGGAGGTGAGTCCGTCGACGTAGTCCTGGTTGTCTTCGATCCACTGCTCGACGACGGGGGCGTAGTCGTCACCCTCGTAGTCGATGAACATCGCCTGGACGAGCGACATCAGGGTTTCACTGTCCATCTCGAAGTTTTCGAGGTAGCCGGCGGCCTTCGGGGAGGACTCGGCGAAGTCGGTGCTTCCGTAGCTGTAGAGGCTCTCGGTGGCGCCGAAGTGACCCTCGGGGTCTTCGAGGTTCTTGAGCGGGAACTGGGCGTAGGCGCGGTGCGGCTCCCAGAGGGTGACGACGACGTTCTCGCCCTTGTCCGTGGCGCTCTTGAGCTCGGTCAGCATCGCAGCGGTGGACGACGTGACGAAGTCCATGCCGTCGAGGCCGTAGCCGGGGATGACGTCGTTCTCCATCGCGGCGGTGAGGCCGGCGCCGGGCTCGATGCCGACGATCTGGTTGCCGAAGAGGTCGGCGTTGTCAGCGAGCTCCTCGATGGAGTCGATCGGTGCGTCTTCGTTCACGGCGAGCGTGAGCTTGGACTCGTCGTTCCACGCGCCGAGCTCGACGATGTCTTCGCCGTAGGTCTCGAGGTATGCCGCGTGGGTCTTGGGCATCCAGACGTCGGTGGTGAAGTCGTAGTCACCGGACTTCAGGCCTTCGAAGACGGGAGCGGGGTCGGCGTACTCGAGCTCGACCGAGTAGCCCTCGTCTTCAAGAATGGTCTTCCAGAGCCAGCTGGTGGCGACTCCTTCGTCCCAGCCGTTGAAGACGGCGAGGGTGAGGTCGGTCTTCTCTCCGCCGTCGGCAGAACCTGAGCCCGCCTCCGGGCTGGCGCAGCCGGCGAGACCGATCAGGCCTGCGGTTGCGAGTGCTGCGATTGCGATCTTGTTGTGCTTCTTCATGTGTTCCTCTCGTTGCTGTCGATTGGACTCAACGGCCGACGGGTTAGGGACCCGACGCCCGAAGTTTTTGGGGGGAATCAGGCGCTGGCGGCGACGAGCTGCTCGTCTTTCTGCGAAACGGATGTCTCGTCGGCGGCGGGCGCTGCGGCATCCGTCTTTCTGGTCCGCTTCCTGCGGACTCCGAGGGATGCGGTCAGGCGGTCGAGCACGATGGCCAGGATGACGACGGAGAGTCCGGCTTCGAAGCCGAGCCCGATGTCGAGGCGGTTGAGGCTTGCGACGACCTCGCCGCCGAGTCCGCCAGCGCCGACCATTCCGGCGATGACGACCATCGAGAGCGACAGCATGATGACCTGGTTGACACCGGCCATGATGCTCGGGAGAGCAAGGGGGAGCTGGATCTGGCGCAGAATGCGGAACGGCGATGAGCCGAAGGCGTGGCCCGCCTCGACAACTTCCTTGTCGACGCCGCGGATGCCGAGTTCGGTCAGGCGCACGCCGGGAGCCATGGCGAAGACGATCGTCGCGACGATGCCGGGGACAACGCCGACGCGGAACAGGATCAACGCGGGGATCAGGTAGACGAGAGCGGGCATCGTCTGCAAAAAGTCGAGGATCGGCTTGAGGATCCTCGAGGCCGTATCCGAGCCGGCCGCCAGAATGCCAAGGGGCACGCTGATGATGACGGCAATGAGACTGGCGACGAGAACGAGCGACAGGGTGTCCATCGCGTTCTCCCACTGGTTGACCACAAGGATCAGCGTGAACCCGAGAATGACGCCGACCGCGAGTTTCCAGCCCTTGGCGAGGAAGGCAAGGGCGGCGACCACGAGGATGATCACCCAGAACGGGGGCGACTGGAAGACGAGGTTGACGAGGTCGTACGCGCCGAGAAAGATGCTGCGAAGCACATCAAAAAAGGGCTGGGCCCAGCCGGTGAGCCAGTCGACGAAGTCCTCGACCCAGGTACCGAGCGGAATGCGGATGTCCATCAGTTGAAGCTTCCTTCTTTCGCGGTCTCGACATCGTCGGCGTACGCAGGGCGCGTCATCTCGACTTCGTCGGTCAGACCGGCGGTTTCGCGGAGGGTCTGGGTGATCACTTCGACGGCTACCGTCGCGGTGGATTCGATGATGTGGTTCTCACCGGTGGTGGTGGGAACGTTGGCGAGGGCTGCGAGGAGCGTCACGCGCGGAATGGCGCCAAGCAGGCGGCCCTTGTCGTCGACGACGGCAACGGGCAGGTGACTCTCCGCGGCGGGCTCGAACAGGTCGACGAGGTACTGCTCGGGTCCGACGGTCGCGGGGTCGTTGCGGACGACGGCCATGAGGTCGGGGTTTCCCGCTTTGACCTGTTTGAGCACGTCGACGTCGTGCACGACGCCGAGGAGCTTGCGGCCGTTTCCGACGACGAATGCCGAGGATGCCTGCGTGTCGCGCATCGTGCGGAGGGCGGCACGAGGTCCGGCAGATCCGGAGACGACGGACCGCGCCGGCTCCATCACGCCTGCTGCGGTGAGCACGCGTGCCCGGTCGACGTCCTGGACGAACTGGGCGACGTAATCGTTCGCCGGGTCGGTCAGGATCTCATCCGGAGTGCCGACCTGGACGATGCGACCGTCGCGCATGACAGCGATGCGGTCACCGAGGAACATGGCTTCGTTGAGGTCGTGGGTGATGAAGATGATGGTCTTGCCGAGCTCGTGCTGCAGGTCGACGAGCTGTTCCTGCATTTCACGGCGGATCAGGGGGTCGAGGGCGGAGAACGCCTCGTCCATCAGCAGGATGTCTGTGTCCGATGCGAGGGCGCGGGCCAGGCCGACGCGCTGCTGCATTCCGCCGGAGAGCTCGCTAGGCATCTTCTCTTCCCAGCCGGAGAGTCCGACGCGGTTGACGATGTTCTGCGCGCGCTCACGGCGCTCGGCGAGGGGAACACCCTGGACCTCGAGACCGTATGCGGCGTTGTCGAGGACCGTGCGGTGCGGGAGGAGTGCGAAATGCTGGAACACCATCGAGATCTTCTTGCGGCGCACGTCACGAAGTGCTTTCGCTGGGATGCCGCTGATCGCGGATCCTGAGATGGTCACGGTTCCTGCGGTCGGTTCCCACAGTCCGTTGAGCATGCGGATCAACGTGGATTTACCCGAGCCGCTGAGCCCCATGACGACGAAGATCTCGCCCTTTTTGACCTCGAACGAGGCGTCGATCACGGCGGCTGTTCCGAGGGCTGTGAGGTCGTTTCTGGCGGCGCCCGCCTTCAGCCGCTTGACGACGTCGCGCGGTTTCTTTCCGAATACCTTGTAGACGTTGCTTACCTCGAGGGCAGTGTCGGTCACGTTTTCTCCGTGCGCGCGCAGTGTCTCGCTGTCGTGTAAAACGACTGTCCCGGTGCAGGGGAACGATGTGCCACGCGGCATTCTCGTAGTTACGACCGGGTCAGGGACGAATGCACGAACCCGCACATCAAGCTGCGACGAAGACATCAGCAGCGAATCGGGGTTGTGCCGGCACAGCCATGGGGCCGTCTCCAACGTCACAGGACCATACGCCCGGGTGAGCGACATTGCTGTGTCACACCCGGTCGCGGACTAGTGTTTGGGCCGTCTTGGCCGTAACCGACCCTATCAGAGAGGGTTGGCGAAGCCGATTCGGGGGCTTGTTGCGGCCGGGGATCGCGTGGTCAGTGGCTGGCGCGCCGACGGCATCCGTTCGTAAACTGAACGTCCCGACCGCGCGACCTCTGGAGCAGATCATGGGCTTTTTCGACAGGCTATTCGGAACGCAGCAGCCCGAGCCTGAGCGCAGGCAGTATGTTCCGCAGCAGCAACGCAGTGACGACGAGATCGCCGTGGAACGCTACCGCTATCTGCTCCGCACGGCTCCGCCCGAAGCGATCGAGCAAGCGCACGAAGAGGCGTTCCAGCGACTGACGCCCGAGCAGCGGCGGTTGCTGTTCCAGCAGTTGAGTGCTGACGCTCCCGCCGGGGACGCACCGCGTGGCGATGACCCGCACTCGCTCGCGCAGGCCGCGACGCGGTCGGAGCTTCGTCAGCCGGGAACGATGGAGCGCACGATGGCCGGGCCGAGCTTCGGGAGCATGGTCGGCGGTTCACTGCTCGGCACCGTCGCCGGGTACTTCATCGCCACGTCACTCATGGGGGCGTTCATGCCCGGCATGTTCGGTGGCGAGACCGGCGGCGAAGCAGGAGCGGATGCCGGTGGCGACTACTCCGGCGACGCCGGGGGTTCCGATTTCGGCGGAAGCGGCGGAGACTTCGGCGGCGGCAGCGACTTCGGTGGAAGCGGCGGAGACTTCGGCGGCGGTGACTTCGGGGGCGGCTTCGACTTCTGATCGCCTGCGCCGTCGTCGCTCCTAGTCCAGGAGCAGTGCGGGCTCTTCGATGATCGACGCGACATCGGCGAGGAACCGGGACGCCACGTCACCGTCGACGACCCGGTGGTCGAACGACGCACCCAGGGTGGTGACGAAACGTGGGCGCACCTCACCGTCGACGACCCACGGCTTCTGCTTGATGGTGCCGAGTGCGACGATCGCGACCTCGCCCGGGTTGAGGATCGGGGTTCCGGTATCCATACCGAACACACCGATGTTGGTGACGGTGATCGTTCCGCCCTGCTGGTCGGCGGGTGGTGTCTTGCCGTCGCGAGCGGTGAGCGTCAGTTGCTCGAGCGATTGGGCCAGCTGGAGCAGGCTCATCGACTGCGCTTCCTTCACGTTCGGAACGATCAGTCCGCGCGGGGTTGCCGCTGCGACCCCGAAGTTGACGTAGTGCCGCACGATGATTTCGTCGTCGGTCCAGGTGGCGTTCACCGTGGGGTTGCGTCGCACCGCCCAGATCATGGCCTTGGCCATGATGAGGAGCGGCGACACCTTGACACCGGCGAAGTCCGTCGAGTTCTTGAGCCGTTTGATGAACTCCATGGTGCGGGTGGCGTCGACGTCGACGAAGAGCGACACGTGGGGCGCCTTGAAGGCAGACTCCACCATGGCGTTGGCGATCTGCTTGCGCACGCCCTTGACCGGGATCCGGTCCTCGCGGGTTTCGGCCCAGTCCGGTGTTTCGATGTTGCGGAACACGCTGGCCTGGCCGGCTTCGCGCACCACGTCGTCGCGGGTGACCTCTCCCCCGATGCCAGTGCCGGCGACGAGGCGCAGATCGACACCGAGGTCCTTCGCGAGCTTGCGGATGGGGGGTTTCGCGATGACCGGTCCGGACGGTGTCGGGGCGGATGCCGCCTGCGCGGCGGGCGGAGCGGCATCCGTTCGCGCGCGACGGCGGCGCGAGGTGACGGCTCCGGCATTGCCGTAGCCGACGAGCACTGCCCCTGACTTCTCTTCGTCGATCGAGCTGCGGGTGTCGGCGACAGCCTCAGCTGCTTCGGCGTCGACATCGCTCGGACCGACGGCAGCGGTGGCCGGAGCGCCGAGTTCAGTCTCGTCCGCTGCCGCACTGATGGTGATGATGGGAGTGCCGACGTCGACCGTCGTCCCCTCCTCGACGAGAATCGCGGAGACCGTGCCCTCGTACGGGGAGGGCAGCTCGACGAGCGACTTCGCCGTCTCGATCTCGAGGAGCACCTGGTTGAGCTCGACGGTGTCGCCTGGGGCGACGCGCCACGACACGACCTCGGCTTCGGTGAGTCCTTCACCCGCGTCCGGCATCAAAAACTGGAACTCGCTCATGGTTTCTCTCTTTCAGCGTACGGAGACGCTAGTAGGCAAGTGCCCGGTCGACCGCTTCGAGTACGCGGTCGGCGTCTGGCAGGAAGAGCTTCTCGAGTTTGGCTGGGGGGAACGGCACGTCGAACCCGGAGACCCGGAGGACAGGGGCTTCGAGCGAATAGAACGCGCGCTCGGCAACGGTCGCCGCGATTTCAGAACCGACCGAGACGTTCCCGGACGCTTCCTGCGCGACGATGAGACGGCCCGTTTTGCGGACACTTTCGAGCAGTGGCTCGTAGTCGATCGGTGAGATCGACCGGAGATCGACGACTTCGAGGCTGATGCCGTCGGCGGCGGCGAGTTCGGCGGCCTGGAGCAGAACGCTCACCATCGCTCCGTGGGCGACGAGCGTGGCATCCGTTCCCAGACGGACGATGCGGCTCGCGTGGAGGGGAGCCGCCGGCCCGGAGAGGTCGACCTCGCCCTTAGGCCAGTACCGGCTCTTCGGTTCGAAGAACATCACGGGATCGTTGGAGGCGATCGCTTCCTGGATCATCCAGTAGGCGTCGTTCGGGGTCGACGGACTCACGGACCGCAACCCGGCGGTGTGGGCGAAGTACGCTTCGGGGCTTTCCTGGTGGTGTTCGACGGCGCCGATGTGTCCGCCGTACGGCACCCGGATCACGACCGGCATCTGCAGCGAACCCTCGTTGCGGTTCGTGAGCTTCGCCAGTTGCGACGTGATCTGGTTGAAGCCGGGATAGATGAAGCCGTCGAACTGGATCTCGCACACGGGGCGGTAGCCACGCATCGCGAGGCCGACCGCCGTGCCGATGATCCCCGACTCGGCGAGAGGGGTGTCGAGCACCCGGTTCTCACCGAACTCGGCCTGGAGACCCTCGGTGATGCGGAACACCCCACCGAGTTTTCCGATGTCCTCACCCATGAGCAGGACTTTGGGATCGTTCGCCATCGCCTGGCGCATACCGGCGTTGAGAGCCTTCGCCATCGGCATGCTCTGGAGCGTCTTGTCGATGCTGTCGCTCACTCGGCACCACCGCCCAGTGCTGCTTCGTACTGCTCGAGCCACTGTTTCTGCTCGATCATGAGCGGGTGATCGTCGGAATAGACGCCGTCGAACATGAGCCCGATCTCGGGGTCTGCGATGGCGTGGGTGCGCTTGCGGACATCCGACGCGTAATCGCGGGCCTCTGCTGCGACGCTCTCGAAGAGCGCGTTAGCAGCACCCTGACCGCGCAGGAACGCTTCGAACCGGACGATCGGATCGCGCGCGATCCACGAGTCGGTCAGTTCCTGGGTGCGGTACTTGGTGGGGTCATCGCTCGTGGTGTGAGCGCCGATGCGGTAGGTGAGTGCCTCGATCAGCTGCGGGCCTCCCCCGGACCTGGCGTCGTCGAGGTGTTTGGCGGTGACCGCGTAACTGGCGAGAACATCGTTGCCGTCGATCTGAACGCTCGGGATGCCGAAGCCGCTTCCGCGCTGGAACAGCGGAGTTCGCGACTGCGTGGTGACCGGAACGCTGATCGCCCAGTGGTTGTTCTGCAGGAAGAAGACCTCGGGTGTCTGGTAGCTCGCGGCGAAGACCATCGCCTCGTTGACGTCACCCTGGCTCGTGGCACCATCGCCGAAGTAGACCATCACGGCCTGATCGGTCTCGGGGTTGCCCGTCGCCGTGTCTCCATCGAACTTCACGCCCATGGCGAAACCGGTCGCGTGCAGTGCCTGAGCTCCGATGACGAGGGTGTACGGGCGGAAATTCCCGTTCGACGGGTCGGACACGTCCCAGCCGGAGTGGGTGGTCCCACGCATGACCTCGATGATGCCCAGCAGGTCGACCCCGCGGACGAGACCGACCGCGTGCTCCCGGTAGGACGGAAAGATGTGGTCCTGGCTGCGGGCGGCGCGGCCGGATCCGACCTGGGCCCCTTCCTGCCCGTGGCACGGTGGCCACAGGGCGAGTTGGCCCTGGCGCTGGAGGTTTGCCGCTTCGGTGTCGAATGCCCGGGCGAGCACCATGTCTCGATAGAACTGCTCGTGATCGGCGTCTGTCAGACGGTTGAGGTACTCCAGGTACGGTTCAGCGGATGCCGTCGGCGCGACGGTTCCGTCTGTCGACAGTATCTGCACGGCAGTGGCCGGTGAGGTGTTCTCGGTTTCTGCCATTGCTCTAACCTAACCGCCTCGCGGGATGCCCCACTGGTAGCAGATCCACAATTCGTTGGGTGATCGGTAGGAGTTTCTCCACAGATTCTTCTTCACCGATGCTCACCCGGATCCCGGAGTTCGGGAACGCGCGGGCGACGATACCGCCGGCGAGGAGAGCGTCGTTGGCGGCATCCGTCGCGTCACCGGTGGCGAGCCAGACGAAGTTGCCCTGTGCCGCGGGGATGAACCAGCCCTGAGCGGTGAGCTCGGCGTGAAGCCGGTCGCGGCGGTCGGCGAGTTCGGCGACCCGGCGGAGGAGTTCATCCTCACGCTCGAGGGACGCCAGGGCGGCTGCCTGGGCCGGCTGGGTCACCGAGAGCGGGATGGCGGCGGCACGGGCGGCATCGAGGATCTCGACCGGCCCGATCGCCCAACCGACCCGGAGTCCTGCGAGGCCGTAGGCCTTGGAGAAGGTGCGGAGCACGACGAGGTTCGGGTACCGGCCGGTCAGCCGGAGCCCCTGGACCGCGTCAGCGTCCGTGACGAACTCGGCGTAGGCCTCGTCGAGGAGGACGAGCACGTCGGAGGGAACGCGAGCGAGGAATTCCTCGAACGCTGCGGCGCTGACGGTGGTGGACGTGGGGTTGTTCGGTGAGCACACGATCACGACACGGGTGGTGTCGTCGACAGCGGCGGCGAGTGCGTGGAGGTCGTGGGATCCGTCGGCGCGGTTCGGCACCTGCACGCTCGTCGCTCCCGCCACGGTGACGAGGCCGGGGTAAGCCTCGAAAGAGCGCCACGGGTAGACGACCGTGTCGCCAGGGCCTGCCGCTGCAGCGATGAACTGGCTGAGGAGCGCGACCGACCCGGATCCGACGTGGATGTTCTCGGGAGAGACGCCAGTGCGAGCGGCGAGGACCTCGCGCAAGGCGAGAGCCGAAGCATCCGGGTACCGGTTGAACGCGCCAGAGGCGACGACGGCGTCGATGACGCCGTCAAGCGGCGGGAACGGGTTTTCGTTGCTGGACAGCTTGAACGCATCCGCGGCCGCTGGTCTGCCCTGCCGGTAAGGCGGGCTGGCGAGAATTTCCGGGCGGAGCTTGACCGCGGGAACGACGGCGGGCTCGTCGGCACTTGCTGGGGTGAACGTCACGCACCGAGTCTAGACAGCACCGTTTTCCGGGACCGGCATGCTGGCGCAGTTGTCGGCACGCGCCGCCTGCCGGCCAGGGCCCTCGCGCCAGGCCGGAGCTGCTGCCATCATGGTGCGATGGCCAGATTCCTGCTCACCATCGTGCTCAACGCCGTCGCCATCTGGTTGACGACTCTCCTCGTCGCCGGCGTGAACGTGACCCCGTACCCACCGGGCGACATCCTCGCCGTCGTCCTGACCTACCTGCTCATCGCCTTCATCTTCGCGATCGTCAACGGGGTGATCGGAACCCTCATCCGGATCGTTGCTTTCCCGCTGTACATCCTCACCTTCGGCCTCATCTCGTTCATCGTGAACGGAATCCTCCTTCTGCTGGTGGAGTGGATCATGTCGCCGTTCGACTTCGGTCTCCAGACCGACGGGTTCTGGTGGGCCGTGCTCGGCGCTCTCGTGATCAGCATCCTCAACGCCATCCTCGCCTTGCTTCTCCGTCCGCAGCTCAAGGAGCGCCGCCGCCGCCGCCGGTGACCCGGGCTACGGGTCCCGGACACGTTCAGAGCGGTACAGGGCGGCGGTGCCACTCGCCCCGAAACCGGCGAGGGCATCTCGCAGCGGGTTGAGACGTGGGTCGGCGGAGTGATCGATGAGAACCGCTGTTTCGGCGTACCGCGCCATGTGGTGAGCACTCCCGAATGAAGCCCCGGGCGGAGGTCCGGACTCGTCGAACAGCGACCGGGTCACGACGACGCGTTCTCGGCCATCCGCCGGGGTTCCTCCGAGCGCCGGGGTGACGTCCTCCGCGTGCTCGACGGCGACATGGGCGATCGAGTCCGGCAGAGGGATCTGCCCGGTCGGTGAGCCGAACGTCACGACGCTCTCGGTGGAATACACCTCGGATGCCGCGATTCGCGCGGCCACGAGACCGCCCTGCGAGTGCCCGAAGAAGCTGACCGGGTCGCCGGGCTCGATACCCGCGTCTTCCATCGCTTCGACCGTCGCCTGCTGCGCGGCTGTGTCACCGCCGGCGATGCCCGCGAGGTTGCTCGACATGTCGAACGGTTCCTTCCCTCCGGTGGAGAAGTCGCTCGTCCCCGCGATGTACACCGCGTACGAAGGGTCGCCGTTCGAGGAGGGGTAGCGCTCCACCCTCACTTGCGGCTTGCCGGATCCGCTCACCGGAATCCGTGCGGCTGCGTCCGCGAGGGTGACCGGAGCAGCCACCGCACCCACTGTCGAGCGGCTCATCGACAGCGGAGTGTGCGTGTAGGCGTTGCGCCCGGCAAGGATCAGGAGCGATCCGGCCATCGAACTGAGACCCACGACACCGGCGCCCTCTTCGCCGAGGAACCGGGCTGTTTGCAGCGGCACCCCGGCGAGGCCGAGCGCAAAGTCGTCGGCGGACGAGACCAGTGTGCGCACGACCGCGACGAACTCGGGGGTGGCGAGCTCGTCGGCGTGTTCGGCGAGCGCCTCGACAACCGGTTGTCCCACGACGGCAGCGAGCCGCCTGACCTCCGGATGCTGCGACAGCAGCAGGGCGACAGCGACGGCCGGCGCCATCGGAAGGCTGCCCAGAATCAGGTTGCGGACATAAGCGCCCGCGAGGAAAGAACCGAGAGCGGCGAGGCCGGTCCAGGCATCCGTGAGGCGTCGCTCCCCTGCGGCGTAACGCTCAGCGATTCGTTCGATGAGGATCCCGAGCTCCTCGGACTCCGCTGCGACGTCCTGGAGGATGGCAGCGGCGCGTGCCAGGTCGGCTTCAGCGAAACCGAACGGAGCCGCCTCGACGGACCACTGGGTGACGCACCGGGCGATGGCCGCCTCATGGGACCAGGTGCGCGCATCGCCGGAGAAAGAGCCAAGCCTTACCGCCACGAGATACAGTTCGTCGGTCTCGACGCTAATCGCGGACCCGCTGCGAACGTCGATCTCATCGGACACGGTTGCGGTCCCCGGCGGGATATCCGACGTAATCCTTCTCGACACCGGCGGGCACGAGCGCGGACGAGACTGTGCGCGCATGGTCACGCGCCCGGTCGCATTCGGCAAGAGCCGCCTGAAGCGCGGCGGCCGCCTGTGCCAGTGCGCGTTGCAGGGCGGTGACGCGACGGTCGTACAGCAACCGAGACGGCGCCTTCCAGAGGAGCGAGGAGGCAGAATCCCGCAGAACGCGCTGGGCGTCTGTGGTCTGGTCGAGCAACTCGACAATGCGTCGGCGCTGCTCAGCGAGGAGCTCCAGTACCCGCGCAAGGGACACGTCACTCGACGTCACCCCGACGATCCCTCCTGTGTTCCCGTTCATCCGTACCTCCCGATGTCTGGAGCCGATTCCTGCGGCCCACATCCATGGTCCAGGCGTCCGACTTCCGCACAGTTCCGCGATTCTTTTCGGTGTGAACCCGGGTGCAGTCGATCGGGTGTGAGGGACTGGACCACAAGCGCGTTAACGGGGGGCTGCCGGGAGCGGACCCGGCAGTACAGAATGGGGGGATGATTTCCGACCCGGTCCCTACCGAGGTCCAGCCCTTCCGAGTGTGCTTCGTGTGCGCGGGCAACATCTGCAGATCCCCGATGGCAGAGGTTGTCTTCCAGACGATGGTGAGGAAGGCCGGCCTCTCGCGGTATGTGGAAACTTTGTCAGCCGGCACCGGTGACTGGCATGTCGGCGAACAGGCGGACTCCAGGACCCTCACCGCCCTCGCCCGAAGCGGATACGACGGCAGCAGGCACCGGGCGCGGCAGTTCAACCCGGACTGGTTCGACAGCCTCGACCTCGTCGTCGCCCTCGACAGCGGTCACGACCGCATCCTCCGGGCCTGGGCGCCCACCGAAACCGATCGCGGCAAGGTGACTCTCCTGCTCAGTTTCGACGATGAGCAAAGCTCCCTGGCCGACGTTCCCGACCCCTACTACTCGGACGATGAGATGTTTGACCGAGTATTGGGCATGATTGAGAGGGCGAGCCGTCAACTTTTTCGACAGCTTGAACCGGCAATTCGACAGGGAGCCATTCGATGACAGCACTACCCGCCCAGCCACTCAGTCCGCTCGACGGTCGTTACCAGTCTGCGGTCAGCGGTCTCGGCGAGTACCTCAGCGAGGCGGGCCTCAACCGGGCTCGAGTCCAGGTCGAGGTGGAATGGCTGCTGTACCTCACCTCCCACAGCATGTTCGGCTCGTCCCCGCTCACTGCCGAACAGACCCAATCGCTCCGCGGGTTGTACATCGACTTCGGCCAGGCCGACATCGACTGGCTCGCCGAGAAGGAGGCGGTGACCCGCCACGACGTCAAAGCCGTGGAGTATCTCGTGCGCGACCGGCTGGCATCCCTCGGCCTTGATGGGATCGCCGAACTCACCCACTTCGCGTGCACGAGCGAAGACATCAACAACCTCTCCTACGCGCTGACCGTCTCGGCGGCGGTTCGCGAAGTCTGGCTGCCGAAGCTGCGCGGCGTCATCGACGTTCTCGGGAACCTGGCCGTCGAGCACCGGGCGGATGCCATGCTGTCACGCACGCACGGACAGCCCGCCACCCCGACGACCATGGGCCGCGAACTCGCTGTCGTCGCCTGGCGACTCGAACGCATCCTCACCCAGGTCAAGGGCACCGAGTACCTCGGCAAGTTCTCCGGCGCCACCGGAACATTTGCCGCTCACGTCGTCGCAGACCCAACGGCCGACTGGACGAGCATCTCACGCGAATTCGTCGAATCGCTCGGACTGGTCTGGAACCCGCTGACCACCCAGATCGAGTCGCACGACTGGCAGGCGGAGCTGTACAACCGGGTGTCGCACGCGAACCGTGTGCTGCACAACCTCGCGACCGACGTCTGGACCTACATCTCGATGGGGTACTTCCGTCAGATTCCGCAGGCCGGAGCCACCGGCTCGTCGACGATGCCGCACAAGATCAACCCGATCCGGTTCGAGAATGCGGAGGCGAACCTCGAACTGTCGAGCGCCGTCCTCGATTCCCTCGCGGCCACGCTCGTCACCTCTCGTCTCCAGCGTGACCTCACCGACTCGACCACCCAGCGCAACATCGGTGTCGGTTTCGGCCACTCCCTCCTCGCCCTCGACAACCTCACCAGGGGGCTCGGCGAGATCGATCTCGACCGCGACGCCCTCGCCGCGGATCTGGACTCCAACTGGGAGATCCTCGGCGAGGCGATTCAGACCGTGATTCGTGCCGAGGTGGTGGCCGGCCGTTCGTCGATCTCCGACCCGTACGCGATGCTCAAGGAGCTCACCCGCGGCAAGCGGATCGGTCGCGACGACCTCGTCGCGTTCGTCGAGAAGCTCGACATCGGTGACGACGCGAAGAGCCGGTTGCTCGAGCTCACCCCCGCGAGCTACGTGGGTCTGTCAGACGAACTGGTGAACCGCCTGCCGTAACGTTTCGCTCTCTGCCGCGCGCGGCATCCGGGGTCTTTCTTCTCCAGGATGCCGCGCGTACCCTGTTTTTCAGGGAGGAGATCATGCGCACAACAGCAGGTGAGCGGATTGTTATCCGCGGGCAGAGCGTCGGCGCACCCGACCGTCACGGTCAGATTCTGGAGGTGCGGGGCGACGAGGGTCAACCGCCGTATCTCGTCAGGTTCGACGATGGCCACGAAAGCCTGGTCTACCCTGGACCGGATTGTGTGATCGAGCACTCGTCGACCGGCGGTTGAACCGCGCCGGTGTCAGTGCCCGTGGTCCTGTTCGTCGAGGTCTTTCTTCTCCAGGTCTCCGGGCTTCACACTGAGCGCGAACATCGCGATGCCGACGAGAGTGACGATGAACGCGATGCCGAAGAAAATCGCGGCGAGCACGATGTCGCGGGTCGACATGAGAACGATCAGACCGGTGAAGGTACCAGCGACGACCGCGAACACGAGCAGCTCGATCGGCTTCATGATGTCACGTCGGCTGGGTGGGGACTGGCTCATAACTGCGACTCCGTTTCAGGGGCCACTCGTCCACTCGAATCGGTGCCCCACTTGAGTGAGAACCCTCCGATCGCGAGCAGGACGGCGACGATGGCGGCGTAGGCGCCGAAGGTTCCGACCGAGACGATGGATGCCGTCAGGCTGCGTTCCACTCCGTCCGGGCCGGTGAAGTGCTGGTCAAGGCCCTGTGGCACGAGCAGGAAGGCAACGGCGAGGAGCACGGTGACGCCACCGATGGTCATCCAGTCGCGCGCAAGAGCGGAGCGCCCGCGCAGGTGGAACCCGCTGTACAGCTCGAGCGCACCGGTGAGCAGCGCCCAGAGCAGGACGATCGCGAAGAAGGCGGGCTGACCACCGATCGGGGCGAGAATGAGGGCGAGTACTCCGGCAGCAAGGCTCAGGATGCCCTGGGCGACGAAGCTGCGTCGTGTCACGGTGTCCGCGTCGAGCGTGCGGCTGCCGGCGAGATGCACGAGTGCCGTCAGTACGGCGAAACCACCGAAGACGGAGAGGCCGAGAGACGCCGAGTGGTCGGGCGAGAACGTGATCACCAGGCCCGCGACGGCGGCGACCAGCGCGCGGGCGACGGCAACGAGCCAGTACCGTGATCGCGACTGCGCAATGCCACCTGGCATGGCGGGGGCGGTTGTGGCCACGGGGAACGTCGCTTTCTGTGGAGGCGGTGGAACCTGTCCAGTCTACGCCGCGTAGAAGTCGCCCCGGCCCGGTGCCTCGACGTCGAGTGTCGGGGGCGTGTGATGGGTCAGGCAGGCGCCAGGTCGGCGAACCGCGAGTAGTGACCGTGGAAAGCAACGGTCACCGTGCGGGTGGGACCGTTACGGTGCTTCGCGACGATGAGGTCGGCTTCTCCCGCGCGAGGGTTGTCTTTCTCGTATGCGCTCTCACGGTGGAGCAGGATCACCATGTCGGCGTCCTGCTCGAGCGAGCCCGATTCTCGAAGGTCGCTGATCGCCGGCATCTTGTCTGCGCGCTGCTCCGGTCCACGGTTCAGCTGCGACAGCGCGATGACCGGAACCTGCAGCTCCTTCGCGAGAAGCTTGAGAGCACGGGAGAATTCCGACACTTCCTGCTGGCGGCTTTCGACGCGCTTGCCGGAGGTCATCAGCTGCAGGTAGTCGATCACGACGAGTTTGAGGCCGACGCGCTGCTTGAGCCTGCGGCACTTCGCCCGGATCTCGACGAGCGTCATGTTGGGGCTGTCGTCGATGTACAACGGTGCGTCGTTGATCCGTCCGCGTACGGCCGCGAGCTTGTTCCAGTCGCGCTGGTCGACCGTTCCCTTGCGCATGCTCTGCAGCGGGACGGATGCCTCGGCCGCGAGCAGACGCATGGCGATCTCACTTCGCCCCATCTCCAGGGAGAAGAAGATCGACGGCTGGTCATTACCGATGGATGCCGCACGAGCGAAGTCGAGCGCGAGGGTCGACTTACCGAGCGCGGGGCGGGCAGCGACGATGATGAGCTGTCCACCGTGGAATCCGTTGGTGAGGTCGTCCATCTCGGAGAAACCAGTCGGCACGCCGACCATCTTCCCGTCACTTCCGTTGGCCGCTTCGATCTCCTCGAATGCGGTTCCGACGGCTTCGTTCAGGGGAACGTAGTCTTCCGCCGTGGTCGAGCCTGTGACGCCGTAGATCTCGGCCTGTGCGGTGTTGACGAGGTCGAGAACCTCGCCCTCGCCGGCGTAGCCCATCTGCACGATGCGGGTGCCTGCTTCGACGAGACGACGCAGGAGTGCACGCTCGGCAACGATGGAGGCGTAGAAACCCGCATTCGCTGCGGTCGGCACCAGACGGGTCAGGGTGTGGAGATAATCGGCGCCCCCGGCACGGGACAGCTCGCCGGTCTTGATCAGCTCGTCTGTGACGGTGATGACGTCAGTGGGCTCACCGTGCGAGTACAGCGAGAGGATCGCGTCGAAGATGATCTCGTGTTTGGGGATGTAGAAGTCGACTCCGCGCACCGATTCGACGACGTCGGCGACAGCATCCTTTGACAGGAGCATTCCACCGAGAGCGGACTGCTCGGCGAGCATGTCGTGGGGCGGGGTGCGATCGGCCCGGTACTCGCCACGGTTTTCACCGGCGGGCGGCTGGTCTGAGAGACCAAGATGGGCGATCGACACGCGTTCCTCCTAGTGCGGCTGGGCCGGCGAATCCGGTCGGCGCATGGCCGTTGTGATGAGATCGAGCCAACACCCAACCACCGACATGGTGCCTTCGAATTTCGGCTGCGCACGCCGGTGGGAACCTGCGCTGCCCCACACTATGAGCCCGGTGCCCCATGTACAAATAGGCCTGTGGATAACTCTGTGTATAGATTGCATGAAACGCCGCACGCCGTGTGCACAACCTGTGGGAAACCCTGTGGAGAGAAAAGAATTTTCGCCGCGTTCTGGAGTCCTGACCGGCCTTTTTCTGATCCACACCCTGTGGGTATAAACCTGTTTAGACTCTGTGTTGAACGTTGCTTCACCCGCTGTTTGCCTGTGTACAAAAAACTTGACTCAGCGCTCGCAATGGGTGTACGAATCGGCCAACCGGGGCCAATGTTCGGTGGCGGCGGCGGCGCTTAACGACCTGTAGCGACGGGCCGAAGCCCGTCGCTACAGAGTGTGAAGATGCCTACTTGGCTGCAACCACCTGGAGGGTGATGACCGCGCTCAGGTCGTCACGGAGGCGAACACTCGCCTCGTGCTGACCGACCGACTTGATCGGAGTAGAGATTTCGATCTTGCGCTTGTCGATCTGTCCGAGACCGGCGGCAGCGACGGCATCCGCCACGTGCACCGTCTTGACCGAACCGAACAGGCGGCCTTCAGCACCAGCCTTGACGGCGAGCTTGACCTTGGTGCTCTCGAGAGCAGCCTTGAGCGCCTGAGCCTCTTCGAGCGTGGCAAGCTCGCGAGCTGCGCGCGCGGCCTTGATCTGCTCGACCTGCTTCTCAGCACCGCGGCTCCACGCAACGCCGAAGCCCTGCGGGATCAGGTAGTTACGTGCGTAACCGTTCTTGACCTCGATGATGTCGCCAGGTGCACCGAGACCGGTGACCTCATGGGTGAGGATGAGTTTTGACATATCGGAGTTCCTTACCTGCCGGAGCCGGCGTAGGGAAGCAGAGCCATCTCGCGTGCGTTCTTGACTGCACGTGCGATGAGGCGCTGCTCCTGAACCGAAACGCCGGTGATGCGGCGCGCGCGGATCTTTCCACGCTCGGAGATGAACTTGCGGAGGGTGGGGACATCCTTGTAGTCGATGACCCCAACGCGGATTGCCTTCGCGGGAGCGAGCGGCTTGCCGCCCTTACCACCGCGGACAGGCTTGCGGCTTGCGCCGCTAGACTTTCCAGCCATTTGAATTCCTTAGGTGTATTGCCGGGGAGGGAACCGAAGCTCCCGCCCTGGCGGAGAAGATGTTAGAAGGGAGTGTCGTCGCCGTAGGACCCGGGCGTGTTCCAGCTGTCGCCGGAACCCGATGCCATTGCGCCGCCGGCCGGAGCGGCCGTTGGAGCGCTGGCCGCCCATGGCTCGTCCTGCTGGACGGCTGCGGGGCCACGGCCGCCGCCTCCACCAGAGGACTGCGCACGGGTGACCTGTGCGGTGGCGTAACGAAGCGATGGACCGATCTCGTCAACTTCGAGTTCGATCGAGGTGCGCTTCTCGCCTTCCTTCGTTTCGTACGAACGCTGCTTCAGACGCCCGGTAGCGATGACACGGCTACCCTTGGTGAGCGATCCGGCGACATGCTCGGCGAATTCACGCCAAACGCTCGCGCGCAGGAACAGTGCTTCGCCATCTTTCCACTCACTTGTTGCGCGGTCGTAATTGCGCGGAGTGGAAGCGATGGTGAAGTTGGCAACGGCCAGTCCGTTCTGCGTGTAACGCAGTTCGGGGTCTGACGTGAGGTTGCCCACCACGGTGATGACGGTCTCGCCGGCCATGAGGACTAGGCGTCCTTTTCGGCGGCTTCGGCGGGAGCGGCGTCGGCAACTGCCTTCGTCTCAGCCGCTGCCGGCTTGGCGTCGACCTTTGCCTTGGTGGCAGCAGCCTTGCGGGCTGCCTTCTCTTCGGCGCGCTTGCCTTCGGACTCCACGAGAGCGATTGCTTCTTCGGCCCGCAGCACCTTGGTGCGCATGACGGCTTCCGACAGCTTCAGCTGGCGGTCGAGCTCGACCGTCGCTTCGCTCGTCGCGGTGAAGTCGACGACAGCGTAGATGCCTTCGGTCTTCTTGTTGATTTCGTAAGCCAGTCGACGACGGCCCCAGATGTCAACCTTGTCGATGGTTCCACCATCGTTGCGGATGACATTGAGGAACTTGTCGAGACTGGGAGCAACGGTGCGCTCGTCAATCTCGGGGTCGAGGATAACCATGAGTTCATACTGATGCGTCACTAACCCACCTCCTTCGGACTCGAACGGCCGCAGACGATCTGCGGCAGGAGGGTAATAGCATCGTTGCGTCGTGCGGGAGCAGAGTGCGCACACACGGGCAACCTGAGTAGCTTACCGGATGGTTGGCCGCGCTGGCTACCGAAGCCGGGGCATCCGTTCCTGGTGCGCCGGTGCGCCGCCGCAAATTCACTCACTGCGGACCAAAACACCCGGCGCACCGAGTGAAACGGACCGCACCGGGTGAAAACGCGACCAACAGCGAGCGGATGTCGCCCCCGCGACGATCACGGCAGCATCCGGTTCACGGATTGGACGCAGGCGCTGCACCCATCGCCCTGCACGGCGAATTCACTCATCGCGGACCAAAACACGCGGCGCACCGAGTGAACCCGACCGCACCGAGTGAAAACGCGACCGACGACGCCTCCTCCACAGAGCAGTAGCTCGCGCCGACCGCTCCCAGAAGCGGTCCTCTTCACGCACGGATGCTGCTCTCACGAAACGCTGGACACCATGAGCACCGATCTATTGCGGGATTCCGAGGCCGTGCACGTGTCCAGCGCCCGGACCCTTGTGGGCATCGACGGCCGAGCGCTGCGTCGCGGACACGCGACGGGAGAACTGATCAGCATTCGCCGCGGCGTATTCACCGACACTGCCCGCTGGGTGGGACTCACGGGAAGGGAGCGCCACCTGTTGCGGATGCGCGCTGTGCGCGATACGCGCAAAGGCGACGCTGCCTTCAGCCACCAATCGGCGGCTGCGCTCTGGGATCTGCCGATCATCGGGCCCTGGCCAGAAGCGGTGCATGTCTGCACGCCCGACGGCCGGCGGCGGAGTTCGAGCAGGGGCGTGCTGTGGCACAACACCACACTCGTCGACGGCGACATCGTCGAGGTCGACGGCGTACTGGTGACCAGCCGGCTCCGCACCCTGCTGGACCTCGCCCGGACAAACTCTTTTCTGTCAGCGGTTGCAACACTCGATGCCGCGCTGAGGCAGGAAGCACTCGCGGGCGGAGCGGATGCCGCCGCTCAAGCGCGCGAATTGCTGCAAGACCGCATCGCCGCGCTCGGCCGCGCTCCGGGATCGGGGCGTGCGCGATGTGCTCTCGACTTCGCGACCCACCTCGCCCACTCCCCCGGTGAATCGGTCAGCCGAGTGCAGATGCACGTGCTGCGTTTCCCGAAGCCCGAGCTGCAGTTCCCGGTTCTCGACCGTAACGGAACACTGTGGCACTCTGACTTCGGGTGGCCGGCATATCGTCAACTCGGCGAGTTCGACGGGTTCACGAAGTACACCCGCGCCGCCTACACAAAAGGGCAGCCGATCGAGGAGATCGTGTGGGCCGAGAAGCAACGGGAAGACCTGATGCGCGCCGTCGGCTACGGGATGTCTCGGTGGTTGTGGCCGGACGCACTCGCCGGTCGGCTACTCGCTCGGATCCTCGGCGACGCGGGCTTGCCGAACCGCTGAGGCGCGAATTCACTCGCTGCGGACCGCAACACCCGGGTATGCCGAGTGAACCCGACCGCACCGGGTGAAAACGCGACCGCCCCAGAGCGGATGCCGCCCCGCGGCGATCGCGACAGCATCCGGTTCACGGAGTGGACGCTGGCCCCGCACCCATCGCCCTGAGGCGCGAATTCACTCGCTGCGGACCAAAACACCCGGCATACCGAGTGAACCCGACCGCACCGGGTGAAAACGCGACCGCGTCAGCCGGCGATCGCCGCGTTCGCCGCGCCCTCGGCCTGTTTGAGCCCCACCGCGGGGTCGATGGTGCCGGAGAAGATGTCCTGGAAGATGGGGTCGAACTCCTCGAATGCCTTGCCGTAGTTCGCACCCTTGGGCGACGGGATAGGCTTCTCGCCATCGATGACGTCGAAGAACGGGGCGACAGAGACGCCCTCCTTCTTCCAGTAGTCGAAGTAGGACTTCTGGGCGTCGGTCACTGCGGGGACTGCCGCCCCTGACGCAGCAAGTGGCTTGACGCCCTCTTCGGAGCCGAGCCAGGTGAGCACCTTCTCGATGGCAGCCTGCTTCGTCGATTCGGCGTTTCCGGCGACCACGACACCGTTCGTGACAGAGACCCGGCCGGACGGTCCACTCGGCATGGGAGCGACGCCCCACTCGAACTCGGCGTCGTCCGCAACATTCTTGAGGTTGTACAGCCCGGACTGGAACATGGCCATCTTGCCCGCGAGGAACGCGTCGCGACTGAAGTCGCTGTTCGCGTTGGTTTCGGATGCCGCCGGTGCGACCTTCGCGGAATTGATCGCCGTCACGAGGTACTGGAATGCCTCGACCGACTTCGGATCGGTGAAGGCGAACTTCTCCCCCACCTGGAACTTCCCGCCGTTGGAGCCGATGAACGGGAGCATGATCGCCTGCGTGTCGTAGGCGAGGTTGGTTCCGAACTGCACCGGGGTTCCGTCGAAGTCGGCGGATGCCGCGGAGACGCCCGCCGCGTCCAGGGTGAGTCCCTTCGCCGCCGACAGGAACGTGTCTTTCTCGGCGTCCGGGGACCAGGTGAGGTTTTCGAGGTCCTCCGGCGCGAGCCCGGCCTTCTCGAGCAATTCGGCGTTGTAGTAGACGGCAACACCAGCGTCGTAGAGCTGAGGTACGCCCCAGAGCACATCGTCACGGGTGAACTGCCCGACGACGCTGCCCTCCCATTCGCTGGCGGCATCCTCACCGAAGACCTGGTCGATGTTCACGAGCTTGCCGGCGTCCGCGTACGCCCCGAAGTAGGAGTTGTTGAGCCAGAAAAGGTCGTCCATCGTCTTGCCGGCGACGTCGGTGCGCAATTCGGTCCAGTAGTCGCCCCACTCGACGACGTTGACCGTGACGTCGATGTCCGGGTTGTCCTTCTCGAAGGCATCGAATGACTTTTCGTACGCCTCGGCGACGGTTTCATCCCACAACCTGAACGACACGGTCGTCGGCTCCGTCGTCGTCGCCGGTTCGGGTGCGCATCCGGTGAGAACGAGGGCGGATGCCGCGACAAGCGTCGCTATTTTCGTCAGTCGCTGAGCCATTCGGGTCTTTCTGTCGCCTGGTGTACCGAGTTGGAGGCTAGCAGTTGTGACGTGAATGACCCTGATCCGACGCTGAAAAGTGGGCGGATGCCGCGAGCTCAGTCCTGGGGAATGGCGGAGTTGTTGCCGGGCGTCGCGTGCGGGATTTCCTCTTCGGCCTCGTGTTGGGGGGCAGTGATCGGGTTGCCGGGGGTGGTGTAGTCGACGTCGCCTTCGACATCGTCGGCACCGCTCAGCGGTACGCCCGTCGTGGCGTGCTGGCGGTCCTCTTCGGCGAGGTGCTGTGCGGAGTCGATCGGGTCGCCGGTGGTCGTGTAGTCGGCGTTGTTGTGGTCGTCACCACCGGTCGGGCGAACCACCGGTTCACGGGCGCCATGCTCGTCGGCGGGCAGGACGGGCTCGACGTAATCGTCGTTGTTCGTGTTGTTCGTCATGCCGCGACGCTACGCCGCGCACGCGAGGGCTTCAAGGCCTTGCGGTGGCCACCGGTTTCGGGCACGCATCACCAGCCAGGATGAGAGCCGACATGATCGGCGGATGCCGTGCCCCCGGTATCCGCCGACCATGACGTTCTTTAGGCGCGCTGCGCCAAACTCGGGTCGATGACCTCGACCGGGACCGTGTTGAGCAGGTCCCGGATGCTCTGGTCGAGGGTGAGCTTTTGCGACACCTCCACGGCACGGGCCAGGTCCGGCCCGCTGAGTGCCACATAGACCGGGTCGACGTGGTGGACGTAACCGATCTGTCGGCCGTTCACCACAACTCGTTCGACATCGTTTTTCAACTGGTCGAGTGACACCTCAACATCGGTGTCGACCTTGCCTGATTCGAAGTGCACGTGGAGGTTCCATGTCGCATCGATCTTCTTGGTGCGTCGATCTGACGTCTTCATCGGTTCCCCGCCTTCCTGCCACCGCTACGTGGCGCCCCAGACACCCAAACTAGGGTCAATAGGGACTTTGTGGCAGGGGGTTGACGGAACCCTCACCGGAAAATAGGGACGACGTCCGTCAGGTGGCTGAACGGTTCACCGAGTGTCAGGACGCGTCGAACGTGGCGTCGAGCGCAGCTTTCAGATCGGCCAGGATGTCGTCGGCATCTTCGAGCCCGATCGAGAAGCGGAGATGACCCAGGGTGCGGAACTCCTCCGGGTAGAAGGCCACGCGGGGACCGGCATCCGCTCCGCCTGCGACATGGACGATCAACGATTCGTCGTGGCCGAGGGACACGGCCGACGTGATCACGCGCAGGTGTGAAACGAACCGGTCCTGGGTCGCTGCGTCGCCGTTCACAGCGAACGCGAGCATCGCCCCGAAGCCCCGTCCGGCGAACTGGCGGGCGGCGACGGCGTGCTGCGGATGCTCCGCGAGACCCGGGTAGGCGACGAACGCGATCCTGTCGTCGCCGGCCAGGAAGTCTGCGACACGCTGGGCGGTCGCCTGGTGCTGGCGAAGGCGCAGCGGCAACGTGACCGAGCCACGCATGATCAGCCACGCGTTGAACGGGGAGATGACGCCGCCGACGTCGACCATGGCATCCGCTTTGATCCGGCGGATCAGCTCTCGGCTACCGATGACGGCACCACCCATCGCGTCGCCGTGCCCGTTGATGTACTTGGTGAGGGAGTGCACGACGAGGTCGGCGCCGTGCTCGAGCGGGCGGAACAACGGCGGGGGCGTGAACGTCGAGTCCACGCTGAGCAGCACGCCGGCTTCCTTCGTCAGGGAAGCGATGGCGGCAATGTCTGTGACCTTCGTCGTCGGGTTGCCGATGACCTCGACGTGGACAAGCGCCGTCTCCGGGCGGATCGCGGCCCGGACCGCCTCCGGGTCCGCCGCGTCGACGAAGGTGGCCGTGATGTTGTATTTCTCCGGCAGGAGCTCGGCGAACAGCCGGTAGATCGCTTCATAGGTGACATCCCCGACGACGACGTGGTCACCGGACTTCAGCACCGTGAAGAACACGGCGTGCAGGGCAGCGACCCCGCTGGCGAGAACGACGGCGTCTTCACCGTGCTCGAGCGCGGCGAGTTTGGCCTGGAGGCCTTGCTGGTTGGTGCCGGAGTTGCGGGTGTACAGCGGGACATCCGTTCCCGACCAGCTGATCGTCGAGGCGTCCTCCGGGAGCGCATACGAGTTGGCCATCACGATCGGTGTTCGGATCGGCCCGGAGCCCGCTTCGATCTCGTTGCCCGCGTGTACCGCCTGAGTGTCGAAGGACAGGGTGGCGGGATCGTGCTTGTTCGGACGGGGAGCTGTCATGCCCTCAGGCTATTGCCCTGTGAACAGCGTTCAGGGAATTGTGAACGAAACGCGCACCGCAGTGACGAGGGTCCTGCCACCGGCACACCGGGCCGAGGCAGGCGGCGGATCACGCGCCGGAGTTTCGCGCGGCCCACCAGGCGTGCAGACGGCGTTCCGCTTCGTCCTCACCGAGGGGACCTTCGTCGAGCCGCAGTTCGAGAAGCCACCGATAGGCCTCGCCGACCTCGCGACCGGGCTTGATCCCCAGCACCCGCTGGATGGCATTGCCGTCGAGGTCTGGCCGTACCGCCTCCATCTCCTCCTGCTCCCGCAGTTCGGCGATCCGCGCTTCGAGGTCGTCGTACGCGAAGCCCAGCCGGTCGGCTTTGCGCCGGTTGCGGGTCGTGACGTCGGCCCTCGTGAGCATGTGAAGCCGCTCGAGCAGGTGGCCGGCATCGCGCACGTACCGGCGGACGGCGGAATCCGTCCACGCGCCCTCGGTGTAACCGAAGAACCGCAAGTGCAGTTCGATCAGCCGGGAGACATCGCGGATGGTGTCGTTGTCGTACCGAAGCGCGGTCAGCCGCTTCTTCGCGAGCTTCGAGCCGACCATGTCGTGGTGGTAGAAGCTGACGGCCCCACCGGGTTCCAGTCGGCGGGTGGCCGGCTTGCCGATGTCGTGCAGCAGGGCAGCGAGGCGCAGGATGAGGTCGGGCGCCTCACCGGGGTGGCGGGACTTCTCGTAGCCGATCGCCTGTTCGAGCACGGTGAGCGAGTGCTGGTAGACGTCTTTGTGATGGTGGTGTTCGTCAATTTCGAGTCGCAGGGCGGGAACCTCAGGCAACACGATCTCTGCCAGGCCGGAGTCGACGAGCAGTTCGATCCCGACGCGCGGGTTGTCTGTCAGCAGAAGCTTCGAGAGCTCCCCCTGTGTGCGTTCCACGGAGACGATACGGATGCTGTCGGCCATCGCGGTCATGGCGGCTTGCGTCTCGTCGTCCACGACGAAACCGAGCTGGCTCGCGAACCGGGCCGCCCGCATCATCCGCAGCGGGTCGTCACCGAAGCTCACCGCGGGGCTGCTCGGAGTCCTGAGCGTCTGCGACAGCAGATCTTCGACCCCACCGAACGGGTCGACGAGCCGGACCTCGGGAATGCGCAACGCCATGGCATTGACGGTGAAGTCGCGTCTCTTGAGGTCGGGTTCGAGGCTGTCGCCGAACGCGACGACCGGTTTACGCGTGACGCCGTCGTAGGCATCCGCCCGATAGGTCGTGATCTCGACGGTGTCGGTGACCGTCCCCGCCCGTACCCGCGCTCCGATGGTGCCGAAGTCGCGCCCGATGTCCCACTGGGTCTCTGAGAGCGGAGTGACGATGCGCAGGATCTCATCGGGCGATGCGTTGGTGGTGAAGTCGAGGTCGCTCGTGTCCCGGCCGAGCATCGCGTCGCGCACCGGGCCGCCGACGAGCGCGAGCTCGAACCCGGCGTCGGCGAAAGCGGATGCCACCTTCGAGACGACCGGGGAGGCGGCGAGTTCCGACAGGCGCACCAACGACTCCGCCATGCTCACCATGGGGTCAATCGTAGCGGGGACCCCGCACACCGTTCGCCGCGATGGACGACGCAGCGAGTGACGAGTGGATATCCGGCACGCCGTGTCGACCGGTCGAGGAACGACGTGCCGGAAAATCCTCCTGTTGAGGGAAACAGGGTGTTGTGCGGGTCATGCGTCACCCTGCCCAAGCTGCCCCGCAAGGACAATGCGCAGCATGATCCGCACTCCAAGTTTGACTGCCGTACATCGGCAGTGCACTAGGGGTTCTCCCTAGTTCCCTTCGATCAGCCCGCGGATTCCCCGACGTGACGACAGGCCGAGCTTCGCCAGCACGTTCCCCATGTGATATTCAACGCCTTTGACTGACACGAAAAGCTTGTGCGCCACTTCTCGATTCGTGAGCCCCTGGGCAGCGAGGTGGGCGACCTCGCGTTCGCGGCTGCTCAGCACAGCAAGCGGATCCGGGGCATGTTCAGCGGCAGGGCCGAGCGCTTCCGTGAGGAGCATCTCCCACCAGGATTTCTCGATGTAACTGTGGACTCCCGAGGTGGCGAGTGCCCGTCGGGACAGGAACACTGCAGTGGCACCATGCCCTGAGGCCCTCGCGTCCACCGCCCTGACGAAGTCGGCGAGCAATCGATACCCGCTTGCGTGCTGCTTCTGCGGAACGGCATCTGCTTTGCTGAGCCACTCCTGTGCGCGGCTGTGGTCACCGCGTGCTGCGGGGACGAGACCGGCCACGGCGTACGCGGATGCTCTCGCCCACGAATGTTCGACGTCGTCGGCTATCGACGCGGCCGCTGCGGCAGCCGCCGCTGCGGCATCCCAGCGACCGTCACGGAACAACGCCAGGGACAGATTGATCCGTCCGAACGGTGACATGTCCGGGCGCGAAACATCGGCGAGCGCGATTCCGGCCTCGAGGTCGGCGATCGCCGCGGGGAGGTTTCCCTGTTGTCTCAGCATGAACCCGTGCACGAGCAGAAGAACGGTGTGTTGAGCCCTGAAACCGATCCGCCTGCCCTCCGCGATGAGTTCGGCGAGTCGCTCCTGCCCGGTGTCGGCCAGCCCCAACTGCCAGGAGGCGAGCGCTCGCCACGAGACGGCGTTGTACTCGAGTTCGTCGAGATCGACCGATACGGCCGACACCCGCGAGGCGTTGACGCGAAGGCCGGGGAGCTCCTCGAGGACCGCGGTCGCGGAATGAATCGTTGCGGGAAACTCATCGAGCAGCAGGGCGGTTGCCGCGAGTGTCTGGTGTGCCACGGCTTTCATCAGCCTCGCACGGGAGCTTCCATCCGGATCGGCCTGAGCGGCGAGAGACAGGTGTGTTCTGGCAACGTCGATATCACCGGTGGCAAGGGCGACGTTCCCGAGCAGAACGTCACGCGCCGGGCCCGAACTGAGATTCTCGAAGTCGGACCGGGCAGCCAGGAGAAGATCGTGTCGTCGGGCGGCGATCCCGTGCACACCCGCGTCGATGAGACGCTCCTCACGGACCGAAGGGTTGCTGCTGAGAAGTGCCGACCACCGGGCGTATCGGACGGCTCGGTCCGCCTGATGGGTCGCGGCGGCAAGCCGCGCTGCGACGTTCAGCTCGTCGGCGAGCGAGTCGTCATGGCCAGCGGCCGCGTTGGCGCGGTGGGCGAGTCCACGGTGACCGGCGATCACCTGGCCGGCGGCAGCGTTGATGGCCTGGCGGGTCTCGAGGGCAAGGTTCGAGACGACGACGGCCCGTACCCGTTCGTGCGGCATGACAACAGCGGACTCGTTCCCGGCGAATGTGACGAGTCCCGTTCCGACGGCGTCGTCGATGTCATTCCCGGTGATCGCGAAACCCGCGTACCTCTCGCCGACCGCTGCGATGTCCGTGATCGTGGCCGTGTCATGGAGAACAGCCACGATCTCAACGACCGCCCTGGCGACTTCCGACGCATCTCGCAGCGCGTCGAGGGTGAGCGCGCGGAACCCGGGCGCTGCCGGCGGCGTTCCCAGCAACATCCGATCGAGAGAACCGAGCGGATCACTCGACGAGACGACCTGATTGAGCAGCGTCTGCACGTGAAGGGCGTTGCCGTCCGTCGCGGCGACGAGCTTCGTCACGAGCCGGCGCGGTGCCTGGCGACCGGTCCGACGGGCGACGAGCTCGGCGATCGGATCGGCACCGAATCCGCCGACGGTCAACCGAACGCCGCGGTGTTCGTCGGCGACGAGCAATCGCACGCGCTCGAGGAATGCCGTGTCGTCCGGGCGCGCCGCGATGATGACGAGCAGCCGGTCGCGGAACGAGCGGCGCCCGGCGAACCAGAGCGCTTCGGCCGAACGCTGGTCGAGCCACTGTGCGTCGTCGATCGTGACGCACGTGGCCCCCTCACTGCTGTGGATAAGGTTCAGAAGTGCCGCCCCCGCGACGAGCGTCGGCACGTCGGGAGAGATGCCACCCTGGAGCACCGGGTCGAGGGCATCCTGCTCGTCGACCCTCCGAAGCAACTGGTTGAGCACTCCGTAGGCTAGATCGGTCTCGTTTTCGTCCGCTGTAGCTGATCGCACCGGCCAGTGCGGGACCGTGGCGACGGACGCCTCGAGCAGGGCAGTCTTGCCGAACCCCGCCTCCCCCTCGATGAGGACGAACTGCGCCCGCCCTTCGCGCACCCGGGCGACGGCGCGGGAAATGCCAGCGAGCTGCCTGTCACGGCCGAGCAGGGTCGGCGGGACGGCAGCATCCGGGGGCAGTCGGGGAGCTGTCATTTGAATACTCAGCGTAGGCAGCGGCCCCAGCAACCGCTATCCCTTTTACGGGGCTGTCCGCATGCACTATGCGTCCGTCGCGGTGGCGTCGCTTATGCCGGTGAATCCGGCCCAGGGGCGTGCACCGGGTACCACCGGCCACCGTCGCGCATCGTCACCGTCCAGGCGCCTGCGTCGGCGACCACGGCGAGCGCCTGGACAACGCTCGCGCCGACGAGCCAGCCCTGACCGACGTCGTCCGCTGTGTATCGAACGACGATGCGCGGAGCACCCCTCACGATGGCAAGGTCTGATGCCTCGACCACGGCGCTCCGTGCAGCGGCATCAGCCGCGAACGGCAAGACGGACTCCGGCGCAATACCTGGTCGCAGGGTCCCGATCGTCACCGTGACTCGAAAGGAAGGCATCCGTCAAGCGTAGGACCGGAGCGCTGGCTCCTCCCACCGTTTAGGGTTGCACGGTGTCATCTTCTCCCTCGAACCCGTCCCGCGCAGACACTCCCCTCGCCCCCACCGTGTTGCAGACGCTCCGCAACCCGAGAGCGTTCAGCGTCGAGGTGCTCGCCGGGGTCGTCACGACTCTCGCCCTGATCCCCGAGGTCATCTCGTTCTCGGTCATCGCCGGTGTGGATCCCAAGGTGAGCCTCGTCGCATCCGTCGTCCTGGCGATCTCCATGTCGATTCTGGGTGGCCGCCCCGCGATGATCACCGCAGCTGCCGGCGCGGTCGCCCTGGTTGTCGCTCCGCTCGTCAAGGAACAGGGTGTCGAGTACCTGCTGCCCGCCGTGATCCTCGCCGGGATCATCCAGGTCACCTTCGGAGTGACCGGCCTCGCCCGTCTGATGCGGTTCATTCCGCGGTCGGTGATGATCGGTTTCGTCAACGCGCTCGGAATTCTCATCTTCACCGCACAGGTGCCGCACCTCCTCGGTGTGCCGTGGCTGGTCTACCCGCTGTTCGTCCTGACGGTCCTGATCGTGCTGGTTCTGCCCCGGTTCACGACCGCGGTTCCGGCGCCGCTCGTCGCCATCGTCGTTGCGACGGCGATCACGATGATCGCCCATCTTTCCGTTCCCACCGTCGGCGACGAGGGAGACATCGCCGGTGGCCTGCCCGGAATCACTCCGCTGCTCGTCCCGCTCGACCTGGAAACGTTGCGGATCATTCTCCCGACCGCACTGAGCGTCGCGTTCGTCGGCCTGATGGAGACACTGCTCACAGCGAAGCTCGTCGATGACATCACCGACACCCGCTCGGCGAAGGGTCGCGAATCGTGGGCCCTGGGAATCGCGAACATCCTCGCCGGCTTCTACGGCGGCATCGCCGGGTGCGCCATGATCGGCCAGACCGTGGTCAACGTGAAACTCGGCAGGGCGCGCACCCGCATCTCGACGTTCGTCGCCGGCATCTTCCTTCTCCTGCTCGTCACCGTACTCAGCGACGTGATGGAGCAGATCCCGATGGTCGCCCTCGCCGCCGTCATGATGATCGTCGCGATCACAACGGTGAACTGGCACAGCGTCACCCCGTCGACGCTGAAACGGATGCCTGTGCCCGAGACGCTCGTCATGCTCACCACCGTGGCCGTGGTTGTGATCAGCCACAACCTCGCGGTCGGCGTCGCTGCCGGCGTCGTGCTCGCCATCGTCCTGTTCGCCCGCCGGGTGGCGCACGTCATCCGCGTGGATCGTATGCCCGCCGGGAACGGCTCCTCGGTCCGGTACACCGTCAGCGGCCCGCTCTTCTTCGGCTCGAGCAACGACCTCGTCGAGCAGTTCTCGTACGGTGCTGACCCGGATCGGGTGGTGGTGGACTTCAGTGCGTCACAGATCTGGGACGCGTCGACCGTGGCGGTCCTCGACTCGATCCAGTCGAAGTACGCCGCTCACGGGGCGACCGTCGAATTCGTGGGGCTCGATGAGCGCTCCACGGTTCTTCACGGTCGACTCACCGGCACGCTCGAATAGCCGCTACCCGCTGACGGTGAACGTCGCCGTGAGGCCGAACGACAGCCGAAACGGTGCAGTCGAGGCCAGCCACAGAGAACTGAGTTCCGCCGAGCCGAGGGTCTGCGCCCGCAATTGCACATTCATCGTCCTGTCGCCGATCCCGACGGTGAGCACCGGCGTCTGCTGCACCCGCGCGCGTGCCGTGCCGTAGGCGCGGTGACTGACGGCATCCGCATCCGACGTGTCGCCAGCACCCACGCTGACGAGATAGAACAGCTCAGCGATGTAGTGGTGGATGCCGGGCGGCTCGTTCCCGTCGCGATATCCAGTGAAGTCGTCTCGGTACAGGAACAGGTTCAGGGAAGGCCCCGACACATCGCTCCGTGCAGCGTCGAGCGTCCTGGCGGTCACCTGCAGGTTCGTGGGGGCAGCGGCGAGCAACTCCTGTACGGCAAGCGTGGTCGATGCGATCGCCTGCCCATATGTGTCGAGGCTGGGCATGTCGAGCTCCGTCGGTCCGTGGCGGGACAGATCCGCCTGTCGGTCGAACGCTACTCCGAACGGCGGCCCGGCGAAAGGTATCGCGGCGTTTCGGCCGGGCTGCGTATCGTCGGCAGTCAGGACGACGAAAGGGATTCGCATGGATCAGCAGCACCCCACAGAGAACGGCAACGAGACACTGCCCCCACTGCCCGACCAGGGTCAGCGCGACGGCAGCTACGAGGAGGCCAAGAACGAAGGCACGGCCGAACAGTCATCGCTCGAGGACGCGCCGGACGACGGAACAACGGCGACGTCGGGGCAGTCGAGTTCTGACGCCTCGGTCGATGGCTCAGACGACGAGGGTCGCACGGCCGCTTCCGGCCAGGCGGGAACATACAGCGACACAGGCACGGACGCCGTCGACACGACGGTTCCTGTCCAGGACTGAGCCGTGCTGGCCCACATCCGCAGGCACATTCTTGTGCGCGGTCGGGTTCAGGGAGTCGGATTCCGCTACTGGGCACGAGCTGCGGCCGAACGGGCCGGCCTCTCGGGCTGGATAAGGAATCGTTCGGACGGAAGCGTGGAGGCCGAGTTCGAGGGAACCGTCGCCGCGGTGGAGGGTATGATCGATGCCGTTCACCGCGGGCCCGCTGGCGGCGCGGTCGACTCGGTCGCGGTGTCCCACGCTGAACCGGAGGGGACCTCCGCATTCCGGGTGCTACCCGACGCCGGATGAGCCGTCAGCTGGCCGGGCTGTCGTCCGGAAACACCCGTTTGTATGAGCGCCCGTCTGCCAACTCGACCGTTTCGGCCCGGAGCTGCCCGCGAGTGATCCGCAGGTAGATCGCCTGAGAGCTGACACCGAATCGGGCGGCCGCCTCGCCCACGGAGAGTCCGGGGAGGTCAGTGGGAACATTGCTGGGCCGCGCCGCCCGCTTGCGGCCCGCCTCGTGCCGTTCAGCAATGTCAGCGTCGGTTCCTTGCCAGCGCCACTTCGCGGCCGCCGGTTTGAGACACGCCGCTTCGGCGATCGCCTCCCACCCGATGCCGTTGCCGATCGCCTCGCGGACCGCAGCCAGGGTGGCCGGGTCTTTCTGAAGCTCTTCGAGAAGCGAGCGGATGTCGCGGAGTCGCTCGAGAGCATCCGTCTCGTTTTCGGCGTCACCGGTGCGCACTCGCTCGAGGGCGGCACGCGAAGAATCCGACAGATACGGCACCGGCCCATGTTACTGCGGCCTCGTAATCGCCGGTGCGCGCTCCGCAACCCCCTGTGTCCGCACGACCAAGTGCGAAATGATGGGGTACGCCTCGACGGAAACGAAGGAGCACAAGATGGGCCGATTCCTGTTCATCGCCGCGATGGTGTCCGGCGCCTATGCGCTTGGCGCCCGCGCCCGCGACCGGCGTGAACGATACGACGAGAAAAAGAAGCGCGCGTCAGAGTTCTGGGCCGGACCACAGGTCAGAAAGGTGCGACGTCATTTCGCGCGACAGACGAGGCGAAGCGGCCGCTCCTTCCGCCGGGCGCATTCCTGAATCCGAGCACTTGCCCAACGACCGCCACGACTGTGTGGCGCACCATGAACGACCGGAAGGAACACGATGACTGATCCCAATGAGCGTGCCGATGAGAACATCTCCGCAGCGGCGGAGAACGCGCACGAAGCCGTGGACACGGCGCCCGGCGTGCCCGACGAGCTGAAGGACAAGGCGCATGACGCCATCGATGCCGGCGCCGGCGCGTCGGCGCCCCTCGCGGACAAGGCCGGTGACGTGGGTGACGCAGCCGCGAGCGTGAGCGCTCAGGTGGCCTCCCATGCGGCAGACGCGACGGAGAAACTGGAGAGCGCGACCGCCGGAGCGTCCGAGTCGGCCCGTGAATTCTCGACCCAGGCTTCCGACATCGCCGACAAGGCGTCCGCGGCGTCCCGGGACGCGATCGACGCCGCCAGGGAAGCGACAACTGCCGCGGTGTCAGACCTGCAGCACAAGTACGAAGAACGACCGGGAACGGTAATCGCGATCGCCGTTGTCGCCGTCGTCGCTGTGATCGGCCTCATCATCCGGATCGCCCGGCGCTGAGCCGCCGCGCCGATTGTCCGGCGGCGTCATCGTCCCGGGGAGCACGCTCCCCGGGACGCGTGTCGTTGATCAGCCCTTGTCACCCGGGATCAGAACCCACAGGACGATGTAGATGATGATCTGCGGCCCCGGCAGGATGCAACTGAGCACCGTCAGGACTCGGACAAGGGTCGGCGAGACGTTGAAGCGATTCGCGACGGCGAGGCAGACGCCGGCGAAGACCCTGCCGCGTCGTGGTCGGTATAGTTTCATGCCTTCACACTGACACCGGCCCGGCGCGGTCACAATCGGGGATTCCCCCCATTTCGTCTCTCGAGCGTCAGACCAGTTCGAGACTCGTGTCGACGCGACTGTGGCCGGCATCGGTCACGCTGATTCGCAGCTTTGCGGGAATCTGCTCCTTCATCGCCTCGACGTGACTGATGAGGCCGATGGTTCGTCCGCCGGAGCGCAGACCGTCGAGGGTCGCCATCGCTATATCGAGAGTCTCCCGGTCGAGTGAGCCGAAGCCTTCGTCGATGAACAGGGTGTCGAGGCTGATCCCGCCGGCCTGGTTGGTGACGACTTCGGCGAGGCCGAGGGCAAGGGCGAGCGAGGCGAGGAAGGTCTCCCCGCCGGAGAGCGAGTGCGTCGCGCGAGCCCGACCGGTGTGCTCATCGAGAATCGCGAGCCCGAGACCGGACTTGACGTTCCGGTACTGCACGCTGTCGTCATGCTGCAGCGTGTACCTCCCGCTCGTCATTGTGCGCAGACGGGCGTTCGCCGCGATCACGATCTCCTCGAGTTGCCCGGCAAGGACGTACGTTTCGAGTCGCATCCGCTTGGTGTTCGGTTCGTTTCCCTGAACCGCGTTCGCCAGCGCGCGTACCCGGTCGTATTCCTCACGCAGAAGCGCGGATGCGTCCTGCTCGGCGCGCACCCGCCGGACGATCGTCTCGAGCTGGCGTACCCGGTCACCGAGCAGACCAGACACCTGCAGTGCTGCGTCCCGTGCCGCCGCTGCGTCGGACAGAGCAGCCGAGGCAGCTTCCAAGTCAAGGAGATCGGCTGGGAGGTCAGCGAGTTCCGGTTCGGCAAGCGTCGAGCGGGCGGACGTCACGGACTGGTCATGTTCGCGGATCCGGGTATCGATCGCGGCGATCTCGGCCGAGCTTCGGCGTGACTCTTCGACCACGGTTTCGTCCTCGAACCCGTTTTCGGCCAGCTGGGTCTGGAGCACCGCACGGGCGGAGGCTAGAGCGTCATCCCGGACCCGCCGGTCGGCCATCGCCTCGTCGAGGGCTTTCGCCTTGTCGAGGCACGCCTGGATAACCGCCGCTCGGGCGCGAACCGAGTCAAATCCAGCTCGGGACTCCTCGACCCGCCGGCTGACGGCGTCGAGGGCATTCCTGGCGGTAGTGAGTTCGTCGGTTGCTGCGGAAAGGTCCGCGCGAAGCTGGTCGAGGTGCGTCGTGGCGTCGGCGAGGGACACCCGTAACCGTTCCTGCTCGACCTCGCCATCGGTCACGACGGTGACCGCAGCTTCGGCCTCCACCAACGTGGTCGTCGCATCGAGAAGTTCCGTCTCGATCTCATCGATCGACCGATTGCCGGCCGCTGCAGTCGCCTCCGCCAGTTCGGCGACGAGAGCGGAGGCAGCCGAGGTGGCGGCATCGAGGTCAGCCCGCCTGGCAGAGACGTTCTCTTTGGCCGTTTCGATATCTGCTTCGGAAACAGGCGCGCCATCGCTCACCGCGATCTTCGGATGGTCAACCGAGCCGCAGACCGCGCACGGAGTGTCGTCGGTGAGGTCACGAGCCAGTTCGGCCGCATAACCATCGAGTCGCCGGGCGAAAAGTTCATCCTGTGCCCGGGTGGCTTCGGCGAAGATCGCGCTGGCGTCCTTCTCGGCGAATCGCGCTTCGATGAGGCGGCGTTCCAGGGTCACGGCGCGCTTGGCGGCTGCGCGTGAAGCGTCGAGTCGCGCGACGCGATCCCTGGCCGATGCTGCACCAGCGGCGGTCACGCGCGCGGCGGTGAGAACGTCGGCCAGTTCGGCGAGCTGCTGCGGTAGCGCGACCACCAGTGCGCCGGCATCATCGACGGCAGCGGCGCAGTCGCCGCGGTGCTTTTCGCATGAACGCACCCGGGCGGCGAGGTCGGACAGCGTCTTCTCGTCGCGGAGGACGTCGTCAAGGGAACCGAGGCGGCGGGCCAGATCGTCGATGATCCGCTCAAGGGCCTCGGCTTCTGGCGCACTCGCGACCGAAAGCTCGACAGCAGCATCGACGGCATTCTCAGCGGCAGCTACGAACGCGACCCGTCGCTCCTCTTCGCGTTCTCCGGCTCGCGTACGGGCCTGCTCGGCGCCCCGGACAGCAGCGACGTGGGCCCAGACGGATGCTGCTTTCTGCGCCCGCTCCAGTGTGCGCCGGTCGGCATCGATCGCTCCGGCGTGCGCGTCGAACGTCTGGAGGATGTCGCGTGCGCTGTCGCGGCGCAACTGGTTCGTGCGGGTCCGCTGAAGCGCCCGATGCTCAGCATCCGCCGCGGCGTGTTCGGCATCGGCAACGGTAGCCCGCTGGTCGGCCTCGGCCTGGGCTTCGCCAAGCGCCGCGAGGATCTCGCCGAACCAGTCGAGGGTCGGCTCGGCCGGAACCTCACACTGGGCGAGGCCGGCGGCGTGCTCAGCTGAGGCACGCATGCTGCCCGCCGTCGACTCGAGTGATGCGCCGAGGGTCTTGCGGCGCTCGGTCAAAGCGAGTTCCACATGCTCGAACCGCGATGTGCCGAACAGGGTACGGAGTACAGCCTGCCGTTCGTCGTTCTTGGCGAGCAGGAACTCCTGGAAACGGTTCTGCGCAAGCAGGATCACCTGCAGGAACTGGTCCTTCGTGAGGCCAAGGATGCCGTCGAGTTCGCGCGCGACGTCGACTGGCCTGGCAGCGATGCCGTGCCACTCTCCGTCGGTATTGCGAAACAGTTCAGCCCGGGCCTTTTCGGGTGTGAGACCCGATCCGTTCTTCTTGGGCCGCTGGTACTCCGGGGTCCGGTGAACACGGTAGGCGACACCGTGGACGGTGAACTCGAGCTCGACGAAGGTGGGATCAGCGGGTTCACAATAGTCGCTGCGAAGTTTCGGCTGGGTCCCGTCGTATCGGGGGGCGCTGCCGTAGAGTGCGAAACAGATCGCGTCGAGCAGGCTCGACTTGCCCGCGCCGGTCTTGCCGGTGATGAGGAAGATGCCGTCGTCGTCGAAGCGCTCGAAGTCGATGATCTGCTCGTCTTTGTACGGCCCGAAGCCGGCGACTTTCAACCGCTGGATCTTCATGCGTCGACCCGATCACGCGCGGCAACCGCCGCTGAGTCCTCGGCCGGCTCGTCGTGGTCGGCGCGTTCGACCGCGCTGAGAACATCGGCGAGAATCGCCTGTTCCGCCTCCGTCGGGCCGACGCCGTTGCGAACGTGGGCGAGGAACCCGGCAACGATCTCAGTGTCGCTCTGCCCCCGGACGCGGTCGGAGTAACTGTGGGCGGATGCATCCGTCGTGATGGCCGGGCGGTGCTCGAGGGTGACGCAGTGCGGGAAGCGGGCCTGAAGCCGCCGCATGCCGTCGAGGGGGCGCACCGTGTCTGTCAGAACCACGGAGAGCCAGTGGTTCTCGAACGGGGCGAGCGTCGCATCCGTCAGCAGGTCGTCGAGCGAACCGGTGACGATCTTGAGAGCCCGCGGGATCGGCAGGTCGACCCAGTCAACCGACGTGAGACCCGTCGCGCCGAGCTCGACGAGCCACGCACCGCGGGGCTTCGACGCCTCGGAGAACGAGTAGTGCACAGGGGCGCCCGAATACCGCACCCGGTCGCTGAGCGCTGAGCGCCCGTGGATGTGCCCGAGAGCGACGTAGTCCGGGCCGTCGAAGACGGAGAGCGGCACGTAGTCGATGCCGCCCGCCGTGATGTCGCGCTCCACATCGCTCGCGCCGAGATCGGTCGCGTCGACACCGGCAGCAGCAACGTTCACCGCGAAGCAATGCGAAAGAACGACCGACCGGCCGCCGCGGCGGGCGATGTCGGCACGGACCCTGTCCATCACGAACGCGAGCACCTGTTCGTGGCTGCGCAACGTGGCGTCCGGGTAGTGGTGGCGGAGCATCGACGGCTCGAGGTAGGGGATGCCGTAGAAGTGCACGGGTCCGGATTCGTCGTCGAGGATGATCGGCTGGTCGTGGAGCTCCTGCCTGGTGACGACGTGTACCCCGGCGAGGCCCGAGAACTGGGACATGAAGCCGAGCCTGGTTGCTGAGTCGTGGTTCCCGCTCGTGAGGACAACGGATGCCCCGGCCTCGCGAATCGCGACGACCGCCTCTTCGAGCACGGTGTACGCCTCTGCAGCCGGGGTGGCTGAGTCGAAGATATCGCCGGCGACGACCACCACGTCGACCGCACGCTGCTGCACCTCGACCGCAAGCGCGGCAAGCACGGTACGCAGGTTCGCCAGGGTCGAATGACCGTGGAACGTGCGACCGATGTGCCAGTCGGAGGTGTGCAGGATTCTCATGTCTTCACGCTAACCCGGCCCACCGACATCCCTGCACGCGGCGTCCGACGTGTCGAAACTCACCCCCACTCGGGGGGCGGGGACGCCCTTGACGCTGTGAGAATCGTGTCGCTAACGTATGGCTCAGGTTCCGTCGCATCTCTTTCCGACGCCTCTCCGCATCCCATGGCGTTCCCTCTTCTGGCGCCTTTCGCCGGTTTCCTGTGCCGCGCGAGACCACCGGCCTTCGGCCGGGTATCACGAACGTCATCGCGACGACGGGGTCATCATGACCGATATCGCAACAGGGTTCCTGCAAGCCATCGAGGCATTCCTCAACACACGCCTCGGCGATATGACGGAGGGCGCCTGGAACGACACAGGACCGTTTCTCGAGGCGGTCGTCACCTTCGACGGTCCGGCCACCGAGGCATCCTTCAACGAGCTCAAAGCCAACATCACCGCGATGGAGCCGATCTTCAAGGAGATCGGCGAGAAGATCAAGAAACAGACCGACCTCATCAAGAAGATGGTGACCGAGTCGGCGACCGACATCGACAAAGACGACTTCGACATCGATGTGGCCGCCCGCGTCGCTATCCGGATCGGTATGGCGCTCGCAGCAGCAGACGAGGCATACAACATCATCGCGACCGAGCTCGCGAAGGATGCCACCGGCACGGTCAACGAGGCGACGAGGAACGGGCTTCTGGGGTTGTGGAACCCCTGGGCGCAGCCGTTCAAGGATCTGGGGGCCGGAGCGGGCAACCTCCTCAACAAGTTCGGCGAACTCATCGGCGTGACCGACCTCGTCGGCGAGCTGGGCAACGTCATCGAGTTCGACCGCGAGGGGGGCGGATTCAAGCTACTCGCGAAGATCGCCAAGTCCGGCCCGGTCACGCTCGGTGCCCTCACCCTCGACCAGGTCTCGTTCGAGGCGTTCCTTCAGTTCAGTGATCGGGAAGTGGCGAATCCCACCGACGCGGAGAAGACGTCTCTCGTCGAACGGGACGGAAAGTTCTACCGCGGCGACGTTGCCATCGTCGGCCTCCGCCTCCGCACGATTCTCCAGCCGGGACTGACGAGCGATCCACTCCTCGCCAAGATCATGCCGGGCTCGGCAGAACCGAAATCCACCACTCTCACCGCGATCTCGCTCGACAGCGCGCAGGGCTTCTACCTCGGAGACGGGCGGGGTAACGAGAAGGCGATTCTTCCCGTGCGGTTCGCGTTCCCGGGATTCGAACTACGCGAGATGGCTGTCGGCCTCGTCCGTAATCCAGCCAGGGAGGTCACCGCGTTCGAGATCACGACCTCGATCGCAGCGACGCTCGGAGACGCGGTCGGCCTCCAGGTCGTCGGTTCGGGGTTCGTCGTCACCCCGGAGGGCGTCGCGCAACATCAGGCGGTGTTCAATCTTCCGGTTTCACCGCGGTGGCCGGATGCCATCGGCCTGCGGGTCGCGGCAGGACCGATCACAGGCGGCGGCTTCATTCAACGCGTCGAGCGGACATACAAGGTGGACGGCGCCGACGTGAAACGGATCGAGTTCGGTGGAGTCATCCAACTGCAGATCCTGAACTTCGGCGTTTCGGCCATCGTCATCCTCTCGCCGGATCCGTTCTCGCTCGTGCTGGTCATCGGTGTCCGTTTCCCCACCGCCATCGACCTCGGAATGGGTTTCACACTCAATGGGATCGGAGGCATCCTCGCCATCGACCGAGGCCTCTCGCTCGAAGCCCTGCGGGCCGGTATGAAGGACCACATCCTCGAGAAGATGCTCTTCCCCGACAACCCCGTGGCCGAAGCGCCCAAACTCCTCGACAAGGTGGCGAACATCTTCCCGCCGCGAACAGGCGGCTTCGTCGTCGGCCCCATCGTCGAACTCGGCTGGGGGTCGCAGGCCAAGTTCGTCGAAATGAAGCTCGGCGTCGTGCTCGCTCTCCCCGACCCGATGGTCGTCATCCTCGGATCCCTGCGTGTTCGCGTTCCTACGAAAGAAGCCCCGATCACCGACATCAGGGCGGACGTCTTCATCGCCATCACCCCCGAGTACCTGCTTCTGTTTGCAAGCATGCGGGATTCGAAGGTGGCCGGTTTCAAGATCTCCGGAGATCTGGGACTGTACATCCAGTGGTCCGGCTCCGGGGCGTTCGAGTTCTCTATCGGTGGTTTCCACCCCGAATTCGAGAAACTTACCGGGGAGAAACCGAAGCTCGGTGAGATGGATCGGCTGAAAATCGATCTGTCGCCGTCGAAGTCGATCAGCTTCGTCATCACCGGATACTTCGCGATCACCGCAGGGTCGGTCCAATTGGGTGTCGACGGTCGGCTCAACGCCGATTTCGCCGTCATTGTGGTGAAAGCGTGGCTCACCCTCGACATGATCTTCATCTGGTCGCCCCGCTTCGCATTCAAGATCGCTCTCGAGCTGGGCGTCGAGGTCGAGGTGTTCGGCGTCAGCCTGTGCTCCATCACCTTCCGCGGGTCACTCGAGGGAACGCGTCCGTTCGCCCTCGCCGGTTACGTGAAGGTGGATGTGTGGTTCCTCCCGACCTTCGAGGAGGACCTCGGCCCCGTCACCTGGGGGGACGCAGAAGCATTGACAGCGCCGGCCGTCGACGCGCTCTCGGTCGCGGCCCAGGCGCTCAACGACGAAACGGCGTGGAAGGTGCCTTTGCCCGACCACGCCGCACAGCTCGTGACCCTCGCCGAGGTGGAGGACGTCGAAGGTCGAATCGCTCACCCTCTCGCCGGCCTCGAGGTCTCCCAGACGCACGTGCCACTCGGGGTCAGAATCTCCCACATCGGTTCGTCGCCGGTCATCGCCGACATGGTCACCATGGGAACTCCCGTCTCCAGTGCGGGTGAAGCCGCCGCAATCAGCGAGATGCGCGTGCCGTTCCCTCCCGGCCACTTCTTCGATCTCGAGGGCGAAGAACTCCTCGCCAGGTCCGGTTTCGAAGAGATGCAGGGCGGATGCCGCATCGCCGCCGCGACGACCCCGAAAGTAGGAGCGACGGCTCAGGAGAACGTCAGCTACCGCACCTACGTGCGCAATCCGGACGAGCGCCTGGTCGCTGTACCCCTCGACAGCAGCGTCACATTTGCACACTTCGGGGCCGCGTACGTTGCCGCGAGCGTTATCGGGCGGTCCACGAAAGCCTCCGGTAATCCGTACCTCGCCAGCACCGAAGCCGACGACTCCATCGCGATCGCCGCCCAGGGGTCGTCCGTCCTGTCGGATGCCGCCACCGGCGTCGCTCTGACATCCGGGCTGGGCATCCTCAACGCGACAGAAGCATCAGCCATCCTCGACGCCGCGACCGCCGCAGGCATCGACACGCTCACCCGCACCCATGTGAAGGGATGAACCGATGAGCTCACTGGACGAGATCGCAGCGCAGGTCTTCCAGCCGTTGGGCGTAAGCGCCCACAACGTCGTCAAGGACGCGTTCCGGCTGGTCGTGGCCGCCGACGAGAAGTTCGTCGAAAGCGCGGTGGCCATCGAGCAACTGGAGTTCGCCTCCTTCGCTGTCGGCGGCCTCTCCGCAGCCGCCGAGCAACCGGCCGCAGGTACTGTCCGCTCGGACTCCCGGGTGACGATCCCGCTCTCGGACAGCGCCGGCACTCCGGCGAGCGCTGGACTGACCGTCACACTGTTCGGCCCAGGGGATGTCAGGGGCATCGACCCTGCGCAGATCGTGCGCCGCTATCCCGCTCCGGGGACTCTCAGCGCCGAAGAGACCGTACTCGCGCACATCGAGTTCGACCGGCCGGAACTCCCCTGGTCGTTCAGCGCGGCTGCGCCCGTCGGGTCGCTCCGGCCATGGCTCACCCTCATCGTGGTCGAACAAGGCGTCGCTGAATGGGAGCCGTCGACCGGCCAGCTTCCGGTCCTCCGTGTTCCCCTCGCGGAGTTGCCTCCGCTGGCGCAGACCCATCTCCTGGCACACGCGCAGGCACCCCGAGCGACGAACACGTCGTCACTGGCCTTGCGGTTGTCGCCCGAGTACGCCGCGGTGAACCTTTCGCGGCTGTTGTCCTCGCGCGTACTCAAACAGGACACCGACTACATCGCCGCCGTCGTCCCGACAACGGATGTCGGCGTCCGGGGCGGCCTCGGAGTGACGGGCGGAACCCTCGACCCTGCGTGGCATCCGGCGTCGGACGATCCGGTCCGTCTTCCGGTTTACGATCGCTGGGAGTTCAGGACCGGTCCGGACGGCGACTTCGCGACCCTCGCTCTTCGACTGCACGGAGTCGTTGCACCGTACGAAGTCGGCCGCCGGTTCATCGATGTCTCGGAACCCGGCCAGCCGCTTCCGCCTCTCCCCGAAGACGCAACAGGGGCGAAACAGGTGCTGCGCTGCGCGTTGTTCTCCCCCACACCGGCGCCGACCCCGGAGAAGGCGATCGCCGAGAACGCCACCTGGCCGGATCCGATGATCGATACTCTCCGCGCAGAACTCGACCGTCCCGCAGAGATCGAGGGGACGCAGGAACGTACAGGGGACGTCCCCGATCTGCCGATACTCGGGCCACACATCTACGCCAAGCTCCACAGGGGCAGCGCGGTCATCACGGGCACAGACTGGTTCGCGCAACTGAATCTCTCCCCCGTCAACCGCATCATCGCCGGCCTCGGAACCCGCGTCGTCCAGCGGGACCAGGAACAACTCATGCAAGCCGCCTGGGCGCAGGTCGGTGAGGTGGAGAAAGCCAATCGAGCCATTCACCTCGCGCAACTGGCCGAGTTGCTCGCGACCCGGATTCACGTCCGGATCGCGAGCCTGCAACAGGGACGCCTGCTCCAGGTGGCAGGACCGCTCGCCACCCGCGTCTCGCTCACCGCCGGAACCACCCTTGCCGCGAACATCGCGGCGAGTGCGACACCGACCGCCGCCGTCTCCGGCGCTTTCCGGCGGGTCACCCGCCCCGATGGGCCAGTCCTCCGACGAGCGGATGCCGCGTCACGGCGACGCGCCGGATCTCTCGTCGGCACCGATCAGCTCATGCGAGACTTCACCAGGATCTACTCGAATCCCGACGGAATCGGGAGAATCAGCGCCGATGCGATCCGCATGCTGGACGCCGCCCTCGTGTCGAAGGCCATCGACGTACGTCCGGAGAAGGTCGGCACGACGCTGACAACAGCCAGCCGGGAGATGAAAGGCGGAATCGCCAGCTACCTGACGGAGCCGTCGGCATGGAAGCCTCCGCAAGCCGGATTCAGTGTCACCGATGTCATCGTTCGGCAATGGGGCGACCGGATTCTGCAGGACTCCGCGATCCCGGAACTCAAAGCCGTTCGCGCGCAACGCGTCGGCCCCCTCGCTGCCGAACTGGCGAAGGTGAAAGGAGTTCCGGGGGGAGACTTCCGGGACCGCCTCGAAGCAGAAGCCGTGAACCTCAACAACGTCATCGTCGGACTCCTCGCCACGGGGCAGGACACGAGCGTCGTCATCGATCCGGTACGGCGGGACTCGATTCTTCGTGGCACGCCGATCGGTACCGCTGTTGGCCGCGTCCCAGGAGGAGTGCGACTGCCTGCCGCCGGGACCGGACGAAAGGCCGCAGGCATCCGGGGTCTCACCGAGATTGACCCGTCGCTGCTCCAGCGTGTGACCACACGGAGCAGTCCGAAAACGCGGGACGCCGCACTCGGGAACCTCGCAAACCTCGCCAAGGTACGGATCAGCCCGGTACTCGACCGGCTCAATGAGTTGCCGATCGACGTGCTGCGTGCCGAAATGGTGACGCTGGTCGACCCCGGAAACCTGCTCAGCATTGACAAAGTTCCCCGTCGAAACACGCTCACCGTGAACAACCTGACGGCTCTGCTCCAGCCCGCCAGCACCATCCGGGCGGCGCTCAACGGCCGGCTTCATCTCACCGGGGAACGGGGGCGGGCGTGGTTCGCTCGGCCGTTCATCTCGCCGATCCTTGCCGCCCCGCGCTTCGACCGTCCGATGTATCAGGCCCTCAACGACTACAGCACCGACTGGCTCGTTCCCGGTCTCGGTCTTCTCCCGGATGACGACTTCGTCACCGTCCTCTCGACCAACAGCGAATTCATGGAGGCGTTCTTCGTCGGCCTCTCCGATGAGATGGGCCGCGAACTGCTCTGGCGGAACTATCCGACCGACCGGAGGGGCACGTACTTCCGCCGGTTCTGGGATGAGCACGACGACGAGCTCAGCCAGCAGATCCACGCTTTCACCCGTACCGAGCTGAAAAGCCACGTCACGGTCGGCGGAAGCGGCGGAAGCGGCCCCCGAGCCGTGATCGTCGTGAAGAGCGACCTGGTTCATCGCTACCCAGACCTCATCATCCAGGTGGCGAGGAATCAGGGCACCGTGGAGAATCCCGAGTTCGAAAAGGTGGGGTCTCCCCAGCAGACGGCGAAGCAGCTCTTTGCCGCCTACCTTGAACCGGACGTCGCCCTCATCGGTGTCGACCTCGGTCTTGACGAGATCGACCGGCCGGAGTGGTGGATCCTCATCGCCGAGCACCCCACCGCAACCCGGTTCGATCGACCCCGCGACGCGGACATGCCCCCTGGCGCGCAGTTCCTCACCGTCCCCGCCGCTGCAGACGCCGCCCGTTACGCCAGCGCGCGGCTGCACGATCCGGTGCGGGTCGCCTTCCAAGCCACAGATCTGGTCAAGAGAGAAGCCTGAGCCATGCCGGTCGAGACCCCCCAAACCCTTCTCGAAGCACGCGAACGTGTCGCCAGCCTCACTGAGCGCCGGTCCCGGCTCATCGCGACTCCTGCCGGCCGTGGCCGCTGGAAGGAGATCGCAAACATCGACGCGGATATCGCGGAGCTTCTGGGCGGTATCCGGAACCGGATCGACCCCTGCGATGCGTCGCCGGACGTCCCGCTCGTGTTACTGCCCGTGCGGGTGGAAGCCAAACTCACACCAGGCACGACGATACTGCGGGTGAGGATCACACCCGATGAGGTCCATATCGACGGCCTGTTGCGGTCCATGACTGAGGCCGAAGGAGCGGCGGGAAGGACCTACTGGAAAACACTCTGGGAAGACCGCGATGCCCTCCAAGCATGGTCAACGCTCGTCGCAGCGGTCGGTGCACGGCGCGCCGGCTGGATCACCCAGGCCACCACCCCCACGAACGTCGACGAACGCGGCACCGGTTCACCGGTGTTCCCTGAGACCCCGGCTGAGATCGCACACGGGACCGTCGCGCGCTGCCTGCCTGACCAGTTCATCGTGCGGGTCTTTCTCTCCGGCCAGAATCCGGTGACCGCGGTCGGCAAGCCCATCGCCAGGGATGTTCCGATCTCGCCGATCGCCCTCGGGGACACGGACGTTCTCGAGACGGACAGCCTCCTCGTCCCGGCGGGCTCCGAGTGGACGGTGAACTACGAGAAAGCCAGAGACGCCGGCCTCGGTGTCGACGTCTCTCTTCCCGCCGGCACCCGGGTGCTGGATCGTATCGTCGTCGTTGGTACGCGCCGCTCGGTTTCCGAGGAAGAGAACGCCGCTGACTTCAGCGAGTTGCTGACCAGTCATCGGTTCACCGACGGAGTGTCGCTGCTCCCGTCTGGAACACCCAGCAACAACGCCGAAGCAGAGCGCTCCCCGTACCGGCCCGACGCGACCGCGGGAGCGCCTCCGACGACGACGCCAGAACCCTCCGCTGACGCCCAGTCCCTGAGTGCATTGCTCGGGCTCGATCCGGTTGTTCTCGAAGGGCTCCTCGAAGCGGATGCTCCTCGGTCGTCGCTCGGATCGGCGCAGCGGGCGGCGAACACCGCCCTGTGGTTCGCCACCTGGGAGTACGTGCTCAACCTGGTCGATGAGACCGCCATCGAGGCGGTGACCCCGGCGACAATCGAATCCGCCAGACGGCTTCACCGGGACCACGTGCGCGGCGCCGGGCACGCACCGATCGTGCGCGTCGGCGCTCAGCCGTACGGGGTACTCCCCGTCGCCGACCTCGCGAACTGGGCACCGCTCAGAGGCGAGCTCACTTCCACTCTTGTGCCGCTCGTCCAGAGGACTCTGCGCCGATGGACCGAGCGGTCAGCATCGCTTCCCCACGTGTCGCCCGGCGACAGTGTGAGCGATGAGGCACTGCTCGACATGATGGGAACGAGTCCCGTCTCCACGGCAGTCCGCGCCCGGCCGGCCGTTGACGGCCCGAAGATCGAGACTCTGGGAGGAGCGACGGGCGCCGGGAAGGCCCAGATCTTCGCCGAACTGCAGGTGACCCGGGCGGTGCTCGCCCAGTACTCCATCGAGGCTGCGCAACGATTACTTCCGCCGTCGGTTCACGACGAGAGCCGCATGCTCGCGTTGCCGTACGTCTCCGACCGCGATGCCGAAGTGATCGAGGACATCCTCGCCGACCGGGCGCCACAGGTCGACAGTGTTCTCCAGGCGCTGCTCGACGTGGCATGGGACGAAGCCAAAGCGTCCGGGCGCCGGGCTGCCCCTGACCCCTTCGTGTCACCCTTGCTCGAGTTCCTCGCGATCGACCCGGACGTGTCGGCTCTCGTGAAGCTCGCTCAGACGGAACGGGCCGGAGCTGCGCAGGATCCGGAAAAGGTTTTCGCGGCGGCCGAAAAAGTACGGTCGACGATTCACTTCGACGGCCAGCCAACCGGACAGGTGAGTCTCTCGTCGATCGAACCCATCGCCGAAGCGCGAACCTCGCTCGCTCAGGTCGCCCTCGATCTCGGCGATACCGTCGAAGCGCGCTGGATCGGCCAGAACGCTCTCGCGGGGCTTCTTGACGCGTTCGCTGTGCGCGGGGAAGTGGGGCAGGCGATGAGGGAACTCGGGTCGGTTCCCATCGATGAGCGACGCATCGCTGTGGCATCCGCCCTCGACATCGCCTCCCACCGGGTCGACGCCTGGGCGACCGCTCTCGCCCACTCCAGGATGAGCGCGGGGACGGGGGCGATGTCCATCGGCGCCTTCGGTTACCTCGAAGGCGTGCGCCTGGGAGCCGCGGACCGGAAAGCGGAGGGGTGGCTCCACGCTCCGAGCAGCTCTCACGCCAGCGCGGCAGGCATCCTGTCGAGCGCGCACCGATCCAACATCGGCGCCAAAGCCGGCGCGCAGCCTTTCGCCATCGAGCTGACCAGCAGGCGCGGCACTGAGTTGCGCCGCGTGCTCGAAGGCGTTCATGCCGGCCAATCGATCGGCGCTCTCCTCGGCTACCAGATTGAACGGTCCCTGACCGGATCGTCTGCGCGATTCCAGCTGAGCCTGCGCGAACTCGCTCCCCTCACGACCGATGAACTCAACAACGACCTCGCCGAGGCCGACCGCAGTGCCCGCGTCGCCGCCGCAGATGTCGTCGACGGGGTCAGCCTGTTGAGGCAGTTCCCGCTCGAGACGCTCGGCAATGCCAACCCGCCGCTGAGAACCCGGCTGTCGACCCAGCCGAAGAATGCGTACATCGAGACCTGGGGTCCTGTCACCGACGCGGAGTGGGACGCCGTCGAAGCCGCCCTCCGCGGCGCCGCCGCAACACTCGACGCCGTGAGCGATGCGCTGCTCAGCGAATCGGTGCTCCAGTACGCGACCGGGAACGCCGCGCGTGCCTCGGCCGCCATGGATGCCATGGCGACGGGCGGTTCGGTGGACGCAGACCTCGGAGTACTCGGTGTCCGCCAGTCCGGCCAGAATCTCACCCACGGTCTCATCGCCGTGATACCCGACGGCGCCACCGGCTGGTCGAGCACCCGGCCACGAGCCATCGCGGAACCGCGTCTCGAAGCCTGGGCGGCACGGCGCCTGGGAGACCCGGCGAAAATCATCGTGACGGATGCCGGATCACGTCACACCCTCGCCGAATCCGGATTCGCTGCCCTCGACCTCGTCTTCGCCGACGACGTTGCCGGGCTCGACCGCGACCTGCGCTCGGCCATCCCGGCAATGGGAGATACTCCCCTCGCCGATGTGGCTGCGACGGACTGGCCGGAAGACGCGATTCCGATCGTTCTCGCGGCCACTCTCGCCGGCACGCTCCGGACGATTGCTGCCGGCGCGGCGCCGCTCGAACCGGATGCTCTCGTGAGGCCAGGGGAGCCGACACAGCGACTCGTCGACACCGACGAACTCCTCGGCAGGTGTGACGCCCTCCTCGACGCTCTCGACGACACCGTCCGATCCGGACACGATGTGATCACCGCGATCGACCCGGAATCCTTCACCGTCGAGGAGACCGACGTCGCTGCCGTCTCGGCCGCCGTCGCCGGACTCGCGGCGTTCGGCGTTCCGCTGGTCCCTGACCCGGCCATCCCCTCGAACGCCGGCTGGGCGTGGGGCGCATGGCATGCGGCATCCGCCCGCCTGGATTCTGCACGCGCCACGCTCGCTGACATCCGCGCCCCGCACACCCCGCCTCGCTCGACCGGTGAGATCCTCGATGCGGCAACCACCGTGGCCGAAGGCGTACTCGGTGACGGATTCCGCCTGATGCCACTGCTCACCCCGCCGACCGGCGCAGACGACTTCGCGGACGCCGAGGGAAACCCGCTCTTCGATCAGCCTCCCAGGTCAGCCGTGAACGCCTTCGTCAGGGACCACGCGACCGTGCGCGCCGGAGTCGCCCGCTTCGCGGAAGCGCAGCTCCTCGGCAGCGCGATCGGTCACCCCATTCCCCTCGCGGTGGTGCAGCTCACCGAACGGGAGGGTGGAACACCGGCCCCTGGCACCGAGCGATGGCTCGCCGGCGCTCTGCCTGAAGACGTGCCCTGGCCTGCCCACAGCGCCGCACACCTTGTGGTCGAACAGCTCGGCGACGATGTCAGTGGACCCGTCGCCGGGATCAGCATCGACGGCTGGATTGAAACTCTGCCGTTCCAACCGAATCCACGAGCTTTCGAGGAGGGAGCCGACCCCGCGAATCCGCTCCGCGGAGCGCGCGCGACCACCGGCCTCGCCGTGCACGCCAACCAGGCTTCGGCCCACGCACCGCAGGTGTTCCTCTCGGCGGTGTCCCCCGACGGCAAACGGTGGACGACCGACAAGGTCGTGAATGCCGTACTTGCCGCCGTCGATCTGGCGAAGGCACGGCTCGTGACCTACGAAAAGGTCCCCGGGGACGCAGCGATCCTGCCAGCGATCTACGTCAGCAGCCCGTGGTTGCAACCCCGCAAGGGTTTCTCATTCGAGGAGCTCGCGAAGGTCAAGTGGGACTCGGTGCCGTACCCGTTCCTGTCGGAGGTGAAATGATGGCGAAGATCGATCCTCTCGTTCTGACCTACACGGAGGTCAATCCGAAGCTCCAGGCGATTGCCGAGTTGTTGCAGGTGGCTGACCCTCCAGGGATGGTTCGGCTCGAACCGGACTCGACCACGGGCAATCCCGTTCCCGGTGCAGAAGCGCGTCTCGCAGATCCGGCCTGGATGCTCGGCAGACAGTGGCAATTCGGGGAACTGACCGGTGAGGATGCCGGCTCCGTCGTCGCCGTGACCGTGGCATCCCGGGCCTTGCCCATCACGGCATGGGCCCCGCTGGATGACGATACGGTGAGTCTCGCGGGAGTCGACTGGCGCCCCTGGCGCAACGGGGCACTTCTCGAGGAACTCGTGCAGGATGTCCCCCAGCTCGCTTTCGGCTCCGGGCTCAGGCAACGTGCCGAAGCAGGAGCGCAACTCGTCGACCTGCTGAGCGATGCGGGGGAAGGGAAGCTCGCCGGTACGCTCGCGAGCCGCTATCCCCTCGCACTCGAACCCGACCCGGAATCGCCGGAAGAACCGGTGCCGGGCGAGACCGACGAGGAGCGAGCGGCGCGCCTCGCCCGGGTGGCGGCGCGCGACGCGCTCGATCCGCAGGCACGCCGCCTGCTTCGCGTGCTCGGAGGCTCGGTCCCGGACGGAAAGGCGCTGCTCGCTGACGTCGGTTCGGGACAGCCGGCCTGGCTGGCGGATGCGACGGATACGGATGCCGCGTCGGCGGCGCTGTCTGCCTGGCGCGTCTGGCTCACGGGCGACGCCGATTCGGGCGGGGCGTGGTCGACCGAACGACTCGAGTACCGGTTCGCGCTGCGGTTCGGCGACGACGAGAACGCCGTTTTCGCGCGCGGAACGCAGTTCGGTTCGTCCGAAGTTCGATGGAGCGATCTCCAGTGGGTCGACCGGGCTCGAGGGGACCTGCCGGCCGGGGCACCGGCAGGAACACCGGTCCAGACGTCAGCAACAATGCTCGCGACGCCATTGCGGTACCCGGGCATGCCGGCAGACCGCTACTGGCAACTGGAGGATGGCGCGGTGGACCTCGGTGCGATCGAGGCGCAACCGACGGATCTGGCGCGACTCTGCCTCGCCGAGTTCGCGATGTCGTCGGGAGACGACTGGCTGAACGTTCCTGTGGACGGCCTGCTCGGCGCGATCAACCAGATCACGTCGGTGGAGTTGACCGACGATTTCGGCGACACGGTCGCGGTCGAGGAACTCGCCGACCCCGCATTCACCATGTTTCGCGTGTCAACGGCATCCGGTCGTCCGCTGCCGGGCATCGTGCTGCCACCGACGGCATCCGGGACCCTCGTCGGCGAGCCGGTCGAAGAGGTGCTCTTCCTTCGCGATGAGATGGCGAACATGGCGTGGGCGATCGAGATCACCGTGCAGGGCCGGAGCGGCGACGCTCGGTCGCGGTCAGGCGAACCGCAACCGGAGGCCGACCCCTGGCCGGAGGGCCTCAGCCCTGAGGAGCGGGTCTACCGGCTCCAGAGCGCCGTGCCCGCGCACTGGCTCCCGCTCGTTCCGATCTCCGCGCAGCCCGGACAGCTCGGCCTGAGGAAGGGCGCCTTGCTGCGTGACGGAGACCCGGTCCTCGCGCAGGGCGTCACGTTGAGCCCCACTCCCCTCACCTTCCCCGGCGAGGAACTCCCACGAGAGGGGGTGCACCTTCGGGCGGTTCCCGTCCTCGCGCGCCGGGCAGACGGCACCTATGTGAAGTGGGCCGCCTACCGGGTGCGGACGGGGCGAGGAGAAGCTGCGAGCAAGCTCGCCTGGGATGCCGCCTTGTCGGTCGCCGACATGCGGCCGGCGGAATCCTGATCGACCGTCCCTGGCCGCATCCGTTTCATTTCTGCGGTCGAGAAATCAAGCCCCCGACCGGAACCCGCGCCCGGCGGAAACGCTCCTTTAGCCTTGGCCCATGACTGCAACGGAACTTTGGCTGGTGAGGCACGGAGAGTCGACGGCGAACATCGCCGCGACCCAGGCGCAGGCGGCGGGGCTCGATGTCATCGCCGTCGAAGCGCGAGACGCCGACGTGCCGTTGTCACAGACAGGAGTCCTCCAGGCCGAGGCCCTCGGAGCGTGGCTCGCGGCGAACGCCGGCGGCAGCGTTCCCGCGGCGATCTGGAGTTCGCCGTATTTGCGAGCGCAGCAGACGATCGCGATCGCCCTGGAGACCAGCGGACTGGACCGGGCATTCCTCGTCGACGAACGGCTCCGGGACCGCGAACTCGGCGTCCTCGACACCCTGACGTCGACGGGGGTCGACCGGAGGTACCCGGATGAGGCCGCCCGCCGCCGCTGGCTCGGCAAGTTCTATTACCGCCCGCCGGGAGGGGAAGCATGGACGGATGTCGCGCTGCGCATCCGTTCCTTCCTTCGCGACATCGACTCGGGGGATGCCCCCGGCCCCGTTCTCGTCGCGGCACACGACGCCGTCGTTCTCGTCTTTCTCTATCTGTGCCTCGGCTGGTCTGAGCAGGAACTGCTCGCTTTCGCCTCAACCAACACGGTGCTCAACGCATCGGTCACCAGGCTGACCCGGGAACCAGGCGACCGGTTCTGGACGCTGGAAGTGTTCTCCCATGACGACCACCTCCAGGCGGTCGGCGCCCCGGTCACCGAACACGGAGGAGATACCGATGTCCAGCCTCACTGAGCACCAGGTCACGCCGAACGCCCTGCGGGACTGGCCCCTACCCGCTGCGGGCGATTCGAAATACGGCCGCGGACAGGTCCTCATCGTCGGTGGCGCCCAGCGATCCCCGGGCGCTGCCATGCTCTCCGGTCTCGCCGCGCTCCGGGTCGGCGCCGGCCGGCTGACCCTCGCCGTCGCCGCGTCAGTGGCGACGGCGGTCGCCGTCGCTGTCCCCGAGTGCGGTGTCGTTCCCCTCGATGAGACCCCAGCGGGCGCGGTGAGCGGTTCGGCTCTCGGGGCGGCCGAGCGCGATCTCTCGCGCTCGGATGCCGTGCTCATCGGCCCCGGCCTCGACGATCCGGACGAGCTGGAACGGATGCTGTCGGAAGCGATCGGGCTGATCGGCGCGGAGACGGTCGTGGTGCTCGACGCATTCGCGCTCGGAGTGCTCCCGAAACTGCCCGGACTCGTCGACGCGTTCGGTGGGCGTCTCGTGCTCACCCCGAACAAGGAGGAGGCCGCGCGACTGCTCGAGCGCGATCTCGACGACCTTGTCGACGGAATCGCCGAGATCGCTCGCCGCTATTCAGCGGTCGTCACCTGTTACGACGTCATCGCCCACCCAGACGGCCGGATCTGGCGCACCGGCACGGGTGGGGGCGGGCTCGCGACGTCAGGAAGCGGCGACGTGCTCGCCGGGGCGATCACCGGGTTGTGCGCGCGCGGCGCCTCACTCGAGCAGGCCGCTGTCTGGGCCACTCACACCCACGCTGCGGCAGGTGACCGGCTCGCTGTACCCGTCGGTCCGCTTGGCTTCCTCGCGAGCGAGCTGCTCGACGAGCTGCCGCGGGTGCTCGTCGAGATCGGAGCCTGAGTACCGTCCGCGGTTGTTCCACGGGCACGTTCGCTGTCGTAAGCTCGATTTCTTCGATATCTTCCCGCCGATGCGGAATAGCGAGTCCATGTCACTCGTTGCGCTTCTTCGCCGCCGGTGTTGTGGCGCCGCGCTGGTGAAGCACCACCCGCGCGACTACCACTCGCCCGCGCGAGCCGCCCCAGACATCCGCTGGGCGTGTACCTCCTGATTTCTGTTCGGCCCCGACCATTGGAACCTGCGTGAACGACTCCGCCGCCGACCTCGACCTCTCGGAGCGCCCCACAGCGCCCCGCCCGGCCGCCCTCGACCACACGGCGCGCAACCGCCGGGTGATCTGGCTGCTGCTCTCCGCGACCTTCGTCGTCATCCTCAACGAAACGATCATGAGCGTTGCCATCCGCGAACTCATGCTCGACCTCAACATCGACGCCCGCGCCGCACAGTGGCTGACGACGGCGTTCCTGCTCACCATGGCGATCGTGATCCCGATCACCGGGTTCCTGTTGCAGCGATTCAATACCCGGCCGATCTTCCTCACAGCGATGAGCTTGTTCTCGGCGGGAACCCTTCTCGCGGCGCTCGCACCGATCTTCGAGGTCCTGTTGGTCGCCCGCGTCATCCAGGCCTCGGGCACCGCGATCATGGTTCCGCTCCTGATGACCACGATCATGACGCTCATCCCGGTCTCCCAGCGCGGCCGCACCATGGGCAACGTCTCCATCGTCATCTCGGTCGCCCCTGCCATCGGCCCGACCGTTTCCGGGCTCATCCTCAACGCGCTGAGCTGGCGCTGGATGTTCTGGCTCGTGCTGCCGATCGCCCTCGTGATGCTGTTCATCGGTTTCCGCAAGGTCGAGAACGTGACCGAGCCCGAGCGCGTTCCGCTCGACATCACCTCGGTGATCCTCTCGGCGTTCGGCTTCGGCGGACTCATCTACGGCCTCAGCCGCATCGGTGAGAGCGGAGCGGAGGACGCGAGTGCCGCCGAGCAGGCTGCGGCGACGATGCCGATGTGGATCGCTCTCGGTGTCGGCGTGATGGGCCTCGGCACGTTCGTCTGGCGCCAGCTTCGGCTGCAGCGCCGCGACCTCGCGTTGCTCGACCTGCGTACCTTCCGCTCGGCCAACTTCGCCGTGTCGATCGTCGTCATGGTCGTCAGCATGGCCGCGCTGTTCGGAACGATCATTCTGCTGCCGATCTACATGCAGCAGGTGCTCGGCTTCGAGCCGCTCCAAACCGGACTCCTGCTTCTGCCAGGCGGGCTCCTCATGGGTCTGCTCGCGCCGCTCGTCGGCCGCCTGTACGACCGGTTCGGCCCCAAGCCGCTCCTGATTCCGGGATCGATCATCGTCAGCTCAGCGCTCTGGGCGCTCACGATGATCACCGAGTCGACAACGTCGACGTACCTGCTCGGCGCGCACCTCCTGCTGAGCCTCGGGTTGGCGTTCCTGTTCACCCCGCTCTTCACCTCGGCACTTGGCTCGGTCAACCCGCACCTGTACTCCCACGCATCAGCGACGGTCGGTACCGTGCAGCAGGTCGCCGGCGCCGCCGGTACCGCCCTGTTCATCACGATCATGTCGTCGACGAGCGTTGCACTTGCGAGCGAGGGGGCTTCTGCCACCACTGCCGCCGCCGGCGGTGTTCAGGCCGCGTTCTTCGCCGGCGCTGTCATCTCGCTGCTGGCCGTCGCCGGGTCGATCTTCGTAAGCAAGCCGGCTGACGTTCCCGAGGGGATGCCCGCCGCACACTGAGTGCCAGAACGGCTGACCGAGAAAAACGGATGCTGCCCGCGCGACTCGCGCAGGCAGCATCCGTTTTTCTGCTGTCAGGTCGCGGGCAGCGGGCGATACGTGGCCTGGGTGAACCCGGAACCGAGGTCACGCGTGCCGGTGAGCTCGAGCCGGATGTCACGGTCCACGTCGCCGAACAGGGGAATGCCCGAGCCGATCAGCACCGGCGCGATACTCACCGTGAGCGAATCGAGCAAGCCCGCGCGAAGGAACTGCTGCACCACCGTGCCGCCGTCGACGTACACGTGCTGCCGGTTCTCCGCGCGGAGGGTGTCGATCGCGTCGTCGAGCGACGCGTGAACGGAGGCGTCAGGCCAGTCGATCGAGGTGAGCGTACTGCTCAGCACGAGTACACGTTTGCCACCGTACGGGTACTCATCGAATCCCCGAACGATGTCATAGGAGTTGCGGCCGAGCAGCATCGAGTCGACGGAGGCGAAGAAGTCGTCGTAGCCGGTGTCGCCGAGGCCGGCGCCGGCGTCGAGCAGCCAGTCGAGGCCACCGTCGGAGCGCGCGATGAACCCGTCGAGGCTCATCGCGAGGAAAGCGGATGCCCGGGGCAGGGGCAGAGCGGAATCGTCGGTCATGCGGGCACGCTATCACCGGCATCTGACAGTGTTGAAGGGGGGTGGTCCCGTCCCGTGGTCATTCCGGAGCGTGAGAACTACGCTGGCAGGATGGCTCCCGACTTCGCCCACGAACCCGACGCTCGCCGCTACACCCTTCGGATCGGCGACGAATTGGTCTGTGTTGCCGACTACTCGGAGCGACCCGGGCAGATCTACTTCACCCACACATACACGTCGCCGGCGCGACGCGGACACGGCCACGCGGCATCCCTCATCGAGTTCGCGGTGAATGATGTCGCATCGAGGACAACGGACCGGATCGTTCCGGTGTGCTCCTTCGTCGTCGACTGGTTCGACTCCCACCCGGAACGCGCCGACCTGCTTCGCCGCGACGCGAAGGCCTAGCTTTTCCCGCCAGGCTCCACGAGCGTGAGGAAGGCGCTGAGTTCGGCTATTCCCTGCGCATTGACCGGCAGATAATCGGTGAGCGCCGGCGAGTACACCAGGTACGCCGCCCATTTTGCGCGCGAGATGGCGACGTTGAGCCGGTTCTTCAGGATCAGGAACCCCATCCCCCGCGGTACCTCGGACGCAGCGGATGCCGCTAGAGTCACGATCGCGATCGCAGCCTCCTGGCCCTGGAACTTGTCGACGGTTCCCACCCGAACGCGGTCGAACCCAGCGGCTGCGAGGGTGTCGCGCACCAGCGCCACCTGCGCGTTGTACGGAGACACGACGATGATGTCGTCCTGGTCGAGCGGGTCGTCGTCACGGGACTCGGTCGGGTCTGTCCACGATCTGCCGATCGCCGCCCGCACCAGCTCGACCACTCGCGCGGCCTCCTCGGCGGAGGCGACGGCGTTGCCTGCGTGTTCGACGGCTTCGATGTGGAGTCCGGGTTCGATGCCGTCGAGGTACCTGCTGGAGGTGACCTCGTGTGCGTGCAACTCACCCTCGTATGACAGCCGCGACACCGGTGCGGTGACGGCGGGATGCATCCGCCTGCTTTCGGCGAGGAAGTAGCCGAGGTCGGCCGGAAGAACGTCGTGCCCGTCGCTCACCCAACCCAGCGCGGACGTGTCGATCGGTTCCGGGTGCAGCCCCTGGCTCACCTGCGGCAGTTGCTGCGGGTCGCCGAGAAGCATGAGGTTCCTGGCAGCGACGCTCGCCGCGATCGTGAACGCGAGCGAATACTGTCCTGCTTCGTCGATGACCAGCAGGTCGAGGCTGTGCCGCGGCACTCGGGCCTTGTTGCTGAAGTCCCACGCGGTGCCGCCGAGCACGAAGCCAGTCGCGTCATTCTCGGTGGCGAACATGAGGTGCCCGTTGGCATCGAGCGGCGTATAGGGGACGCTCGTGGCATCCACCCCTGTCTTCTTCACCTTGCCGACGAGCCCGGCGGGCAGCCCGGCCTTGACGACGGCGGTGAGCAGGTTCTCGACGACGGCGTGGGACTGCGCGACGACACCGATCTTCCAGCCGTGGTCGCGGACGAGAGCGGCGATGACGTGCGCGCCGAGGTAGGTCTTGCCCGTGCCTGGCGGGCCCTGCACGGCGAGGTAGGAACGGTCGAGATCGAGGATGCTCGCGATGACCGCGTCGATGCGCTCCCCGGTCACCGGGGTGAGAGCGCCGGATCGGGTGCGGGGTGGCGTGCGGCGGAGGATGTCGACGACCGGGTCGCTCGGCCACTCCGGCTGCGCGTCGACGATGGCCTGCGCCCATTCCTCGATGGCGGGTTTCTGTTGCCCGGCTGGCGGGGGCGCGGACGGAGTGAGCGCCATCGGCAGGTCGTCGAACGGCTCGATGCCCGCCTGAAGGGTTTCTTCGACGAGGGCGCCACGATCGTCGACCTCGAGCACCTTCACGGAGCGCGTCGGGCGGGAGCCGGGGTCGCCGACCGTCGCCTCGAACGGGCCCGGGTGCTCGTAGAGCACGAACGGTCCGGCTGAATCACCCGGTTTGACGCTGCTGCCCGGTGCCCATTTTCCGGTGAGCCGCACCCAGCGCCGGTCGGTGCGCTGCTTGCCCTCCCGGAACCACGGCTTCTCGACCGATGCTCCGCCGTCTTCGACGACGAGGACGTCTCGGTTGTCTTCCCAGGACTGGACGTCCTGGATCAGGCGCGCGAAGTGAGCCCACCAGAAGCTTTTCTGTTCCCGCTGGTGGTAGTCGATGGCGGCTGCCGCGAAGGCGGCGGCGGTCTGGTCGGCACTTCGCCCGGCGGCGAGACGGTCACCGGCGATCGAGAGCAGGGCATAGCGAAGCGGTGACGGCTCGATGTCCGGGACGGAGTCCTTGGCTTCGTGCAACGTGCCGGGCTGGATGCCGTGCTCACGACCGCGTTCGATCAGCCAGTCTCGAAGGCGAAGCGTCGAAACGCAGTCGTACCGGTTGTAGTCGCCGATCTCGTCGAGCTTGTGCTGCCCGTCCGTGTCGTTTCCGGTCTCGATCAGCTCCCGCGCATCCGCGTATTCGGTGATCGACGCTGCTCCGTCTTTCACGTCGCTCTCGCGCAGTTCGTCACCCATGTAGAGCGGTTCGAGCTTTTTGATCGAGTAGGAGCGGGAGCCGACCCGGATGCTCTTCTTCACCATCGGGTACAGGTCGACGAGGACGTTGTCGCGGAACAGCTGATCGACCTCGTCCTCGCCCTCGCCGTGGCGGGCAGCGATCGACGACAGGTGCGTGCGCTCGTATGAGGCGTAGTGATAGATATGCAGGTTCGGGAATGCACGCCTGCGGTCGGCGACGTAGTCGAGGAAGTTGCGGAGCGCGACGCGTTCCTCAGCGAAGCTGTGTGCCCAGAACGCCGTGAAGGTCCCGTCGACGTCGACGAGCCCGAAGAGGTAATCGAGCCCCCACGAACGGCCCTCGCCCTCGGTGTACAGCGGGTCACCTTCGAAGTCGAAGAAGATGTCGCCGGGGTCGGGTTCGGGCAGCGCGGCGAGTGCGAGCGGATTGAATACCCGCACCGGCGGCGGCGTGCCGGGGCCGGGCTCCGGTGGGCCCTCGAGCTGCAACTGGGCCTGCAGGCGCAGGCCGGCGAGCGTTGAGGCACCGATGCCGACGTCGCTCGCCTCACCGTCGAAGTCGACCAGTTGCTCGATCGTGGTGATGCCGTGCGCGGCGAGCCGGGCCCGCTGGGTCACACGCATCCCGCCGACGAGGAGCACGTCACGAGAGGAAAGGATCTCGGCTTCGCAGGTCTCGCAGCGGCCGCAGATCGTGTATCGGGCGTCTCCCCAGACCACAGCGGCATTGTTGGGGTCGTCGAACCGTTCCGCGATGATCCGGTGCAGCCGCTCTTCACGCTTGAGGTAGACGGGCAGGATGTCACTGACCCGGTGCGTGCTCGTCATCCCGTTGCCGAGCAGGATCTGCACGGTGTCGGCCGGCTCGACGCCGAGCTGCCGCAACTGGACGACGTAGGCGGCGAGCTGGAGCAAAGCGGTCACCTTCGCCGAGCGGGCGAGCTTGGTGTCCTGCACGAGGTACCGGCCGTCGCTCTGCCGCACGATGAAGTCGGCGAACCCGACGAAGTTCCCGTCGAAGAACGTGGCCTGGAAGACGACATCGGCTCCGGCGTCGAACGCACGCTTCGTGGCGGCAACGGCCTCGGCGAGCGCGTCGCGCGTCAACTCAGCGGGGCGCTCGATCTCGACGACACCGGGCCCGAATTCAGCACGGTAGGCGTCGAGGACCCGGGCTTCGTGTTCGTCTCCGAGCCTTCCTGTGCGCGCGAGCATCGCGTCGACCACCTCGTCGACACGCTCCGTGCGGCCGAGCTTGGCGTCGAGTTTGCGCAGGAAGGCGAACTCGCACGTGGACGCGACGGTGAGGTCGCTCGCGCTGGTGACAAGGCACGCGCGAGAGAGCGATTCGTCGAGGAAGAACATGGGACCTCCGAGGTCGGGCAGTTCCGAGGCTAGCGGCAGCCGCCGACATCAGACCCTGCTTCGCCCGGTGGTTGTAGCACAAACGCACGGATGCCCGCACTGCTCTATCGCGAACGACCCCCGGCCGCGTAGCGTGGGGCCATGACTGACAACGACACAACCGAGACCCCGAAGCCCCGCGACCGTTCGCACCACGACGAGACCACCGATCGTCCCGGGCAGTCGGCCGATGGCATCCCAGACGGTTCAGGCACCAACACCGACACCGGTGACGACACCGACCGCGACACTGTGTCCGGCGGCCCCGCCGACTAAGTCCCCCACGAAGTTCCACGAGTGGTTCACCGTCCCTCCGCAAGCGAGGGACTGTGAACCACTTTTGCGCTTCGGGCAAGGCGCAGGCCGAAGGATGAGAGAATGAACGGATGTCGTCTCCCGCCGCTCCCCTGGTGGATGTCACCGACATCATCCGTCTCGTCGGCAACTCCGCGTTCAATCGTGCGACCGCGTACGCCAGGAACGGTGCCGTCCGTGACCTCGACTGGGACCATGACGCCGGCAGCCTGACCGCTGAGGTGCAGGGCACAGCTCCTGATCCGTATCGGTGCAGGGTCGTGCTCGCTCCCGCCCGCAAGGAATTCAGCCGACCGACGACCTCCAGCTGCACCTGCCCGCTCCGCGCGAGCTGCAAACACGTCGCTGCCACCTTGCTCGCGAGCAACGCACGAGCGGTGAAGAACATCGATCTCCAGCCCGGAACACAGGATGACCCGGATGCTTTGTCGCGCGACCGTCAATGGATCGAACGCAACCTGCGATCCGCAGACGAGTGGTACTCAGGCGAGACGACGTGGCCGAGTGACACCTGGGATGAGAAGGAACCCGAGGTTCCCCGAGGCCCCGCTCAACCCGAGTGGAAATCCGCTGTCGGTGCACTGACCGGCCAGCTCGCGGCATCCGGAAGCGCGCCGACGCCGATGGGATTGCAATTCGAGTTGCGGGAGCAGACCCCGCGCACCCGCCACCGCTGGAACGGTCCAACCGCACGCACAGCAAAGAGCACGACCGGGTCCGGTGAGTACAGGCTCGGGGTGCGGCCGGTCATCCGGAACGAAAAGGGCAACTGGGTCCGCACGAACGTCGGCTGGAACACGTTCAGTTATCAGGTCAACCGGCTCGGCCTCGACCCGCAACAGCACCGCTGGTTCAGCCAGTTCGCCGCGCTTCATCGGGCCGCCCGCAACGTGTATACCGTCGGCCAGGACCTGGACTGGCTCTACCTCGACGACTTCAACAGTCCCCTGCTGTGGAACCTCCTCTCCGAAGCGCGATCCCTCGGGATCGAACTCGTCGGCAGCCGCAAGGACGCGAGCGTCCGGATCGGTGACACAGCCCTCGTCGGCCTCGACGCCACAGCGGATACCGACCTGCGCCTCGTCCCCACCCTCACGATCGACGGAGTGACCCATCCGGCCGAGTCCGCTGGGCTCCTCGGCGACCACGGGGTGTACGCCTACGCCCTCGAGCCTGCACCGAGTTTCGTGCTCGCCCGGGCACCGGAACGGCTCACCGAGGAGCAGCAGCGCCTCGTCGGCCAGTCCTCGGACGTCGTCGTACCTGCCGCAGACATCGACGAATTCCTCGCCGAGTTCTACCCGCGTCTTCGACACTCGATCCCGATCACCTCGACCGATGAGACCGTCGAGTTTCCCCCGGTCATTCCCCCTGTTCTCGTGCTCACCGCGGCGTTCTCGGCCAAGCACACCCTCGCACTCGAGTGGGACTGGGAGTACCGCGAGGGCACGACAACGACACGGATGCCGCTCTACGCGACAGCCCACGACTCCGGTTCACGAGACCTCCAGATCGAGCACGTGATCGCGGATCGGGCCCGCGCCATCACACCCCTCGAGTCCAGGACCCTCATCGGGCTCGACGCTGCCGAGTTCACCGACAAGGTGCTCCCAGGCATCGAAGCGGTCGAGGGGGTCCGGGTCGACGTGATCGGCACGAGGCCCGACTACCGCGAGCTCACCGAGACCCCGAAACTCAAGGTCACCACCGTCGAAACCGACCAGCGGGACTGGTTCGACCTCGGCGTTATCGTGACCATCGACGGGCAGAAAATCCCGTTCGGCCCACTGTTCAAGGCGCTGTCGAAGGGCCAGACCAAGCTGCTGCTCGTCGACAACAGCTACCTCTCGCTGCAGCAGCCGGCGTTCGAGCAACTGCACGACCTGATCGAGGAGGCCAGGAGCCTCGCCGAGTGGGACACCGGCATGCGGATCAGCCGCTACCAGTCGAGCCTCTGGGAGGACCTCGAGGATCTCGCAGACGAGTCCGAGCAGGCCGCATCCTGGCGGAGCGCCGTCTCCGGCCTGCGCGAGATCGACACCGTCGAGCCCGTGCCGCTGCCTTCCAGCATCCAGGCCACGCTCCGCCCGTACCAGCTCGACGGTTTCACCTGGCTGGCGTTCCTCTACAAGCACCAGCTCGGCGGGATCCTCGCCGACGACATGGGGCTCGGCAAGACGCTGCAGACCCTCGCCCTGATGGCGCATGCGAAGGAGACGACCGAGAAGGAGAAGCGGCGTCCGTTCCTCGTCGTCGCCCCGACATCCGTCGTCTCGAACTGGGGAATCGAAGCCGCACGGTTTGCGCCGGACCTCGACGTGCGCACCATCACCGCGACGCGTGCGAAGAGCGGCCCGCTCACCGATGTCGGCACAGCGGATGTCGTCATCACGTCGTACACACTGTTCCGTCTCGATTTCGACTCGTACGCGAGGCACGAATGGGCGGGGCTGATCCTCGACGAAGCGCAGTTCGTCAAGAACCGCACCGCGAAGGTGCACCAGTCGGCCCGCGACCTCGACGCCCCGTTCAAGCTCGCGATCACCGGAACGCCGATGGAGAACAATCTGCTCGAACTGTGGTCGCTGTTCGCGATCGTGGCACCTGGCCTGTTCCCGTCAGCCCGCAAGTTCCTCGACGAGTACGCGAAACCGATTGAAGCCGGGGACCGGCCTGAGCTTCTCACGCGACTGCGGCGTCGCATCCGCCCGCTGATGATGCGCCGCACGAAGGAACTCGTCGCCACCGACCTGCCCGCGAAGCAGGAGCAGGTGCTCACCATCGACCTCAATCCGAAGCACCGCAAGCTGTACGACACGTTCCTGCAACGGGAACGGCAGAAACTGCTCGGCCTGCTCGACGACATGGACAAGAACCGGTTCATCGTCTTCCGCTCGCTCACGCTGCTCCGCATGCTGAGCCTCGACGCCTCCCTCGTCGACGAGCAATACGCGAACGTTCCGTCGTCGAAGCTCGACGCGCTCTTCGAACAGCTCGAGGATGTACTCGCCGAGGGCCACCGTGCCCTCATCTTCAGCCAGTTCACGTCGTTCCTCGGCAAGGCTGCCGCGCGACTCGACGCCGAGGGGATCCCGTACGCCTACCTCGACGGCTCGACGACCAGGCGGGCGGATGTCATCAGGAAGTTCAAGGACGGCGACGCCCCGGTCTTCCTCATCAGCCTCAAGGCGGGCGGGTTCGGCCTCAACCTCACCGAGGCGGATTACGTGTTCCTCCTCGACCCGTGGTGGAACCCGGCGACCGAGGCGCAGGCCGTCGACCGGACCCACAGGATCGGCCAGACCAAGAACGTCCTCGTTTACCGGATGGTCGCCAACGGCACCATCGAGGAGAAGGTGATGGCGCTCAAGGCGCAGAAGGCAAAGCTGTTCAACGCTGTGATGGACGATGACGCCGTATTCAGCTCTGCGCTCACCGCAGACGACATCCGCGGGCTGCTCGAGGCGCCCGAAGAACCGACGCCGATCGAGCGTGCCGCCGAGGACTTCGCCGTCATCGAAACGGAGCGCCGTTCGCGCTGGGTTCCCAGCGACGAGTGACATCCGTTTCCCGAGGGAGACAGAAGCCGCCCGCGTGCGTATGCTGTGCAAATGATCTCGACACCAGCGGGCCCCCCGGATGCCTCTCCCAGCATCGCCCATGCGTCTGAGCCATCATCGACAGCGGACCCCGCCGCCGACGGTTACGACGAGTTCCACCTCGACTACGACCCCTCCGCCGGCAGCGGCACGAGCTTCAGCGACCTCGACTTCCCACTCGCCTGACCCGACCCGCCCGTCACCGCCGGCTCACCGCGTGAGCTCCCCCAGACGCAATGGCTCGACCGGGTTGTCGAGGTTCGCTCCGCCCCGGTAACGAGCACCGATGTGCTCGGCGGGCAGGTGCGCTCCGCCACCGAACAGTCGCTCGCGCAGGGTTTCACCCGGTTCGTACCCCTCACGCAGGCGGCCACGCTTGCGCAGCTCTGGCACGACGAGCTCCACGAAATCGCGCGTGGTCCCGAACGAGTGGTACTGGCGCAGGTTGATCCCGTCGACACCGTCCTCGTCGAGCCAGCGTTCGATTTCGTCTGCGACGACACCGGGAGTTCCCGCCACGAAGTAGCGGCCTTCCCTCCCGTTCCGTGCGTCGTCGACGAGGTCCCCCGCTGTCTTTCCCGGTGGAAGCGATCGCGCGAACGGCACCCCGGTCTTCCCTTCGCGCTCGAGGATGTCGGAGACGAGTGTCTCGCGGGGGTATGCGGTCGGGTCGATCGCGAAACCGCCGTGGGCGAGGATTCCGTCGACGCTCGAGTGCTCGCGATAGCTGGCGAGCTTTCTCTCCACCTCGGCATCCGTTCGCCCGGTCACGACACCGGCCTGGACGATGAAGCGGATGCCGTTCCTCTCGCGACCGTGCCGCTCGGCGGCATCCCGCATCGCATCCGTGTTCCGGATGAAGTCGGCGGCCGACCTGCCGCCGGTGAAGACGACCTCGGCGTGCCGGCCGGCGAATTCGATCCCCGCCGGTGAACCGGTGGCCTGGTAGAGCACGGGGGTGCGCTGGGGTGACGGGGCAACGAGGTGCGGGCCGGCGACGCGGAAGTTCTCTCCGGCGTGGTGGATGTACCGCACCTTCGCCGGGTCGCTGAACACGCCCGCCTGCCTGTCCTTCACGACGGCATCGTCGTCCCACGAGCCCTCCCACAGCTTGTACAGAACATCGAGGTATTCGTCGGCGATCTCGTACCGCTTGTCGTGGGGAATTTCGTCGTCGAGACCGAAATTGCGCGCAGCATTCGGCAGGTAGGAGGTGACGATGTTCCAGCCCATCCGCCCCTTTGTCAGGTGGTCGAGCGTGCTCATCCGGCGGGCGAACGCGAACGGCGGCTCGTAGCTGGTGGAGAAGGTGACCCCGAATCCAACGGACTTCGTGACGGCCGCCATCGCCGGAACGATCGTCAGCGGGTCGAGGTTGGGGATCTGCAGCCCCTCCCGGATCGCTGTCTCCGGTCCGCCGCGGAACACGTCGTACGCTCCGACGACGTCGGCGAGGAAGATTCCGTCGAACCCGCCGGCCTCGGTGAGTTGAGCGAGTTCGGTCCAGTAGTCGATGTCGGCGTACCGGTCGCGGTTGTTGTCCTCGAGTACCCACAGTCCGTGGGTGATGTGGCTCACACACGCCATCTCGAACAGGTTGAGGGCGAGCTTCTTCGGTTCGGTGCTCATGCTCGTGCGCTCCCCTGCGTCGTTTCTGCCGGCGCCCCTGCACCCTGCCAGCTCGGTGGCCTGTCGTTGAGGTGGTAGTCCCCGATTTGCCTGGCCCGCTGGACGGCGGGGTTGTGGGAGGCGACGGTGCGGGCGTTTCTCCAGTGCCGGTCGAGCGCTGCCCCGGTGCCGACGGCGGATGCTCCCCCCACCTCGAACAGTTCGGTGGTCGCGTCGAGCACGAGAGGCAACACCACCTGCTGAGCCTTGAACACGTTGAGTTCGGCCATGAGGAACGCCTCATCGGTGCCGCGCCCGGAAATGGAGTCCCGGAGGGCGCGGTCGAGTTCATCCGCACTGGAACGGACGATCGCGCGTGCCGACCACGCCGCACTCGCGACTTTGCCGACGACCGCCTGCACGAGCTCGTTCTCCCGCGGCAGCGCCTCGCCGGCGAAACCGAAGATGCGGCGGCGGGGCCGCACGAAGTCGACCGTGTCGTCGAGTGCCGCCTGCGCGATTCCCGCAGCGGTGGCGAGCAGGCACAACTGGAACACGGCGGCGAGGTACCGGGACTGGCGGCTGTCCGGTTCTGCTCGCGTGATGTCGGCCGGGTCGATGGGAACGTCGGTGAAGACCGCGGTTCCACTCCCGGTGAGTTTCTGGCCGAATCCGTCCCAGTCGTCGACGACGCTGACCCCGTTGTGCGCTGTTCGCACGGTCACACCCACCCGTTCGTCGCCGTCGAGGGCGGAGAGGTAGATCCAGTCGGCGTAGATGCTTCCTGTGGTGTAGAACTTGCGTCCGGTGAGCAGTGGTACGCCGTCGAGCCGGGTGATCCTGGTAGTGATCTCGGCGGTCTCCTGTTTCTCGGACTGCGCGTTGCCGACAAAATCACCGGAGAGGATGCGATCCCGCCAGCGGATGCTGTCAGCCGAGTCCGGGTTGAGCAGGAGAGTTTCGACGAACGCGAGGTGTCCACGGTAGAGGTGGGCGACGTTCGAGTCCGCTGCTGCAAGGTCGATGAGTTCGTCGAAGACGTCGGCGAGCCGCGTGGCCGGGCTGCCGTCATCCGCCAGCCTGCGGCGGCCGAAGCCGATCTCCTGCAGGGCACGGACTTCGGCGAACGGGAGGCGACGGGTGCGCTCCCTGTCGAGGGCGCCGCGGCGGATGTCGTCGACGAGCGTGCGGAAGGTCGAGGTGAAGGCGTGCCCGTGAAGGCAGGGGCGGGGAGTGGTGAGAGTCATGGCATCCGTTTCTGGGGGTCTCAGGATGAGAGCGTCGTGACCCGGGACGGGCCGGGGATGGAGTCGAGCAGCCGGCGGGTGTACGGGCTGCGCGGTGCCGAGAAGATCTCACTCACCGGCCCGGACTCGACGAGGGTGCCCGAGTCGAGAACGGACACCTCGTCGGCGATCTGCCGCACGAGGCTGAGGTCGTGGGAGATGAACAGATAGGTCAGGTTGTGCGTCTCCCGCAGGTCGAAGAGCAGGTCGATGATCCGCGATTGAACGGTGACGTCAAGAGCGGAGGTGGGTTCGTCGAGCACGAGGATGCCGGGGTGTGAGATGAGGGCCCGCGCGACCGCGACCCGCTGGCGTTGCCCGCCGGAGAGTTCGCGGGGGCGCCGGTCGAGAACCGACGACGGCAGGGCCACCTGGTCGAGTGCTTCGGCGACCCGTTCGGCCCGTGCGGCCCGCGAGCGCTGACCGGCGAGGATCAGCGGCTCCTCGAGAGCGCGCCGGACGGAGAAGCGCGGATCGAGGGCGGCGAGCGGGTTCTGGTACACCAGCTGGAGTTGCTGGGCGTGGGGATTGGAGTGCACGGGGGTTCTCTCGAGCGTGCGGTCGCCGACCCGGATCTCACCAGAGTCGAACGCCGTCAGACCCGCGATGGCGCGGGCGATGGTGGTCTTGCCCGAACCGGACTCCCCGACGAGGGCGTGCGTGGACCCGGCGGCGACGGTGAACGAGACGCCGTCCACGGCCGCGTGCGACCCGAACCGTTTGACGAGTCCCGAGACCGTGATCGCGTTCAATTCGGGAGCGGGGTGGACGGATGCCGCACGGCGGTCGCGGTATTTGTCCGGCGAGAGCGCCGGGGCGTCGGAGAACAATTGGCGCGTGTACGGGTCGAGCGGGTTCTCGACGATGTCGGCTGTCGCCCCGGATTCGACGAGCTCACCCTGGTGAAGCACGGCGATCGTGTCGCTGCGCTCCCCGGCGAGAGCGAGGTCGTGGGTGATGAACAGCAGCGCGAGCCCGAGTTCGCGTTGCAGGTCGCCGAGCAGGTCGAGGATCGTTTTCTGCACCGTGACGTCGAGAGCCGACGTGGGTTCGTCCGCGATGAGGAGCTTCGGTTCACCCGCGATCGCGATGGCGATGAGCACACGCTGCAGCTGACCGCCGCTCAGCTCGTGCGGGTAGGAACGCACCCGCCGCTCGGGGTCGCGGATGCCGACCCGGTCGAGCAGCGCGATGGTGCGCTCGAGCACGGTGCGTCTCGTCGCCGACGAATGCTGGAGCAGGGCGGCACCGACCTGGGAGCCGATTCTCTGCAGCGGATCGAGGGAGCTCAGCGGGTCCTGCGGGACGAACCCGACGACGGTGCCGCGGAGGCCATGCCATCCGCGCCGGGACAGCTCCGTGACATCCTGTCCGTCGATGCGGACCGTGCCCGATTCGATCCGGCCGTTGGCGGGCAGGAGCCCACCGGCGGCGAGCGCGATCGTGCTCTTTCCCGAGCCGGACTGGCCGACGAGCGCGAGGGTCTTGCCAGCCTGGAGGGAGAGGCTGACGTCGCGGACGACGGTTGTGGCTGCACGGCCGCTCGCGTAGCCGATCGTGAGGTCGGTGATTTCCAGGATCGGTGCCGTCGTCGGGGGCGTTGTCGGTGTGGCGGGGAGCGTGAGGGTCATGTCAGTCCTTCCGAGTGGAGCTGAAGATGGAGTTGATCCGGCTGATCGACAGCACGGTGAGCACGATGACGAGCCCGGGGAGGAGGGTGAGCCATGGCGACGACACGATGTACTCGCGTCCTTCGGCGACGAGGAGGCCCCACTCCGGCTGGGGCGGCGGGGCTCCGTAGCCGAGAAAGCTCAGGGCGGCGATCCAGAGAATGGATGCCCCGAATTGAAGGGCCGTCATCGACAGGACCGCGGAGTAGGAGTTCGGCAGGACGTGCCGGAACAGAACGGTGAAGCGTTTTGCGCCGATGTGGTGGGCGGCTTCGACGAAGGTCAGGTTTGTGACGGTGAGCACCTCCGAGCGCATGAGCCGCGTGAACGTCGCCACCGAGGCGATGCCGACGGCGATCGCGGCGTTGGTCGCACCGAAGCCCAGGGCGACGACGACGACCATCGACAGCAGCAGCCCGGGGATCGACAGGAGCACGTCGATGACGCGGCTGACGATCACATCCACCCATTTTCCAAAGTAGGCGGCGAGGAGCCCGAGCAACGATCCGACGCCGAGACCGATCGTCACGGCGAGAAGAGACGCCGAGATGGTGCGGCTGGTGCCGAAGACGACCCGGGAGAGCAGGTCGCGTCCGAGATAGTCGGTGCCGAACGGGTGGGCGAGGCTCGGCCCCGCGAGCGTGGTGCCCGGTGTCGCTTCGAGCGGGTCGTACGCGGTGAGAAGCCCCGGCCACAGGATCGCCACCCCGAGGAGGGCGAGGAACAGGACGGCGGCGGCGTCGGCGACCCGTCCTCCGCCGCGGAAGGCCGCGATCGCCCGTCGTGTCGGGCCTCCCGGGGCGAACCGGCGGAAGGGCGCGCTGGCCGGCGAGGTCACGAGGGTCGAATCGGTCATGACACTGCTGCTTTCTGCGTCGGTGCGACCGTCACGGCGACCGGTTTCGGAGCCGTCCGGATCCGCGGGTCGATGAGCGGGTAGACGAGGTCGGTGACGAGGTTCACGAGGGTGAAGACGATCGCCACGATCATCACGATCGCCTGGACCACCGGGCCGTCCTGCGCACGGACCGCCTGTTCGGTGACGAATCCGAGGCCGGCCCGGGAGAAGATCGCCTCGGCGATGACCGAACCGGCGAGCAGGTCGCCGATCGTCAGGCCCAGCAGGGTGACAGCGGGAATCGAGCCGTTCTTGATCACGTGTCCGGTGATGATCCGGTATTCGGGCACGCCCTGTGCACGGAGCACGGTGACGAACGGTTCGCCGTACGCCTTGCGCAGCCCCTGGATGAGGACTTGAGCGATGGGCGCGTTCACCCCGACGGCGAGGGTGATCGCCGGCAGGAGGAGTGACTTGACCCCCTCGTCTCGGATCGACGAGAACCAGCCGAGCTGGTACGCGAACACCTGCAGGAGCAGAAGACCGATCAGGAACCCGGGAGTCGACAGCGCGAGCACCGGCAGCACGGCGAAGAGCTTTCGGAGCGGAGCGAACGGCGCGAAGACGGCGCCGAGGGCGACCCCGAGAGCGAGCACGATGGTGAACAGGAGGGCGACAGCGGCGAGCGCGACGGTGTCTCCGAGGCCCTGCTGGATCAGGTCCGCGACCGGTCGTCCTGTCGCCAGGGAGTACCCCAGGTCGCCTGAGAACAGCCGCGTGACCGAGATCCAGAACTGTTCGATCGAAGCCTTGTCGAGGTTGTAGTACTCGAGGATCGCCCCGGCCTGGTCTGCCGGAATGGGATTCTGCGGATTGTTGATCCTGCTCGCCACCGGGTCACCGGGGAGGAAGAACAGGACGGCGTAGACGAAGACGTAGGTGAGGGCGATGACGAGCAGTGAATGCCCGAGCCGCCGGAGAACGAAGGGGAGGGATGTCATGGGAGCTCCTCGGGAGCGGATGCCGGCCACGCGTCGCGCGACGCGGCATCCGTTCTCGTGTTCTATTTCTTCTCGGTCCAGGTGTTGTAGAACCAGGGCCGCGCTTCGGCGCCCCACTCGAAGTCCCTGATGTGCGGCTGGTAGGCGAAGACCTGCGTGTCGTTGAGGATCGGCAGCAGGTAGGCCTGGTCGACGACGTAGTCCTGCAGTTCGCCGAGGATCGCGGCCCGTTCGTCGGGGTCGATCGCGGTGATGTGGTCGGTGAGGAGCGCATCGAGCTTCGGGTCGGGCGTCGGCAGGTTGAGCGAGTTCGTGTACGCGCTGTGGTAGTTCACGGTGAGGCGCAGCGGGTCGGCCTCTGGCCAGCCGTTGCGGCGGACTCCGACGTTGGGATCCTCGAGCGTCGTGACGTAGCTCGCGTAGTCGGTCTCCTTGATCTCGAGGTCGATTCCGATCTGCTTGAGCTGCCACTGCACGAGCTGGAACAACGGTTTCGCCGTGCTGTCATACACGTCGACGTAGGTCAGGATGGACAGCGGCTCCCCGTTCTTCTCGCGGATGCCGTCGGCGTTACGTTCCGTCCATCCCGCTTCATCGAGCAGGCGGTTGGACTCCTCAGGGTTGTACGCGAGCTTCTCGGACTGGTCCCGATAGCCGATCGAACCCGGCGTGATGATGCTCGATGCTGCGTCCCAGTTGTCGGTGTAGAGGTCGTCCACGATCTGCTCGCGGTCGATCCCGACCTGGAGCGCCTTGCGCACGTTGATGTCATCGAGGAACGGGGCCGACTGGCGGACGTCCCAGACGTTGGCGTTGCCGATGCCCTGCACACCGACGACGGTGAGACCTGCATCCTCCAACGTCTTCTCCTCGCTCGGCTGGACGTACCGGATGAGGTCTGCTTCACCGGAGCGCAGCGACCCGAGCCGGACGCTGTCCTCGGTGACGGGAAGCACGACGATCTCGTCGAGGTACGCCTCCCCCTGGTTCTCGACGCCGGGCGGTGCCCAGGCGTAACCGTCGCGCTTAGTGAAGACGATCTCTTTTCCGTACGTTTCGGATTCGACGACGAACGGGCCACTGCCGATGAAACCGCTGATCTGCGACTGCTTCTCGATGCTTGCGTCGATCGTGGCATCGGCGGCGAGCGCCGTACGCCAGTACGACAACACGGCGAGGAACGGCGCGCTCGGCGCTGCCAGCGTCACCGTGACGGTCTGCTCGGCGTCATCGGACTCGACCGATTCGACCTTCGGGAACCAGTTGTTCGCGGGGATGCCTTTCTCAGCATCGCCGTAGGCCTGCCACTCCAGGTTCCGCTTCACGCTCGCCGCGTCGAGGTCGGTTCCGTCGGAGTAGGTGACTCCGTCGCGGATCGAGAACTCGTAGACGAGTCCGTCGTCGCTGATCTCCCAGCTTTCGGCGATCCACGGTTTTAGTTCAAGCGTCTCGGGGTCGCGGAAGATGAGACGGTCGCCAATGTTCTGGATGTAGGCGCTGTCCTGCCAGGTTCCGCTGGACTGGAGTTGCGTGTTCGACGACAGCTCGGCGTCGAGGTAGACGAGAGTGCCGCCGTTCTTCTCAGTGGAGTTTCCGCCGGCAGCGGGAGTTGCGGCGCAGGAGCTGAGGAGCATCGCCGCTGCGAGCGCTGCGGCTGCGATCGGGGTGGCGCGGCGGACGGGTGTCCAGCGACGGGTGACGGCTGTCTGTCGTGACATGATGCTCCTCGGAGAATGCGATACCCCGCTGATCGGCTCCAATGGCCGAGGCGGTGAAAGCAAGCATGCTGAGGCATCCGTTTCGAGCGCTACAGACGTTAAGCAATGAGTCGTCGTGTGTCGTAACACAGCGGGTGTTCGCGGACCGGTCACCGGCCGTCGGTTCGACAAATCGGGGCGGCTTAGGTTAGCCTAACCTTCGGACAGTGAGCGCCCCCGAATGGGGCCATCCTGTCTGCCGAATCTGGCCACTTTCCCTTCCTGAACTGGAGTTCTTCGATGACCCCTGCTCGCTCTCGCTCTCTCTCCCTCGGCGCTCTCGCGCTCGCCAGCGCCCTCGCCGTGACCGGTTGCGCCGCAACGCCCGCCGAGTCCGCTCCGAAAAAAGCTGCGGCAACCGAGATCGACGTGACGCACGTGCAGGGAACCACCGAGGTTCCGGTCAACCCGAAGAAGGTCATCACTTTCGACATGGCATCGCTCGACACCCTCGACGCGCTTGACGTGAAGGTCGCGGGCCTGCCGCAGCAGAACGTTCCCGAGTACCTCAGCGAGTACGCGGGTGAGGAGTATCTGAACGCCGGAACTCTCTTCGAGCCCGACTACGAGGCCGTCAACGCGGCAGAGCCCGACCTCATCATCGTCGCGAACCGTTCCGCCGCCGCCTACGAGGAACTCAGCAAGATCGCACCGACGATCGACCTCACCCTCGATTGGGAGGACTACCTGCCGAGCTTCCGCACCAACGTCGAAACCCTCGGCGAGATCTTCGAGAAGGAAGACGAAGCCACCGAAGCCCTCGACCAGATCGACGCCAAGATCGATGACGCCAAAGAATTGGCAGCGGATGCCGGCACCGGCTTGATCATCATGACCAACGCGGGTGAAATCACGGCATACGGGAGCGGCTCGCGCTTCGGCTGGCTGCACGACGAACTCGGCCTTGCCACGGCGATCGACGATGTCGAAGCCGCAACGCACGGTGACCCCGTCTCTGCCGAGTTCATCCTCGAGGCGAACCCGGACTGGCTGCTCGTGCTCGACCGCGACGCGGCGATCGGTGAGAGCGGTTCCACCGCTCAGCAGGTTCTGGATAACGAAGTCATCGCGAGCACCACCGCCTGGCAGGAAGACCAGGTCCTCTACCTCGACAGCGTTCCGTTCTACGTCGTCATGAGCGGCCTCGGCGCCGTCAACCAGATGGTCGACCAGATCACGGTTGGCCTGAAGTAATTTCTGCACCGGCCCGCATCGAAGCGCCCCGGGAACCCCGGGGCGCTTCGGCGCACCCGAAAGTCGCACGACCCCGATCCCCGCGCCGGTCAGCCCTCCTGCTGACCGGCGCGGGGATCGCCGTTCTCCTGCTCGCCGTGCTGAGCACGTTCATCGGCGTGAGCGACGTATCGCCGCTGAGCCTTCTCGAGGGTGGTCCGGATGGCAAAGCAGCCCAGCTGCTCGTCGTCAGCCGACTCCCCCGCACCCTCGCCCTCGTGCTGACCGGTGTCGCGATGTCGATCGTCGGCCTGATCATGCAAATGCTCGTCCGCAACAAGTTCGTCGAACCCTCGACCACCGGCACCGCGGAATCCGCTGCCCTCGGTCTGCTCGTCGTCACCATCTTCGCGCCCACCCTCCCGCTGTTCGGCAAGATGGTCGTCGCCGCGATCTTCGCCCTCGCCGGCACCGGCCTCTTCCTCCTGATCCTGCGCCGCATTCCCGTGCGGTCGATCGTGCTCGTGCCGCTCGTCGGCATCATGCTGGGTGGGGTCATCGGCGCCGTCACCACCTTCTTCGCCTACCGCCTCGACCTGCTGCAGACGCTCGGGACCTGGCTGACCGGTGACTTCTCCGGCATCCTGCGTGGACGTTATGAGCTGCTCTGGCTTGCTCTCGCCATGACCGTGATCGCGTGGATCGCCGCCGACCGGTTCACCGTCGTCGGCCTCGGCCAGGAGTTCACCACCAACCTCGGTCTGCGCTACGGCCGCGTGCTCGCGCTCGGTCTGACGATCGTCGCCGTCGTCACCGCGATCGTCGTCGTCACCGCGGGGGTGATCCCGTTCCTCGGGCTGATCGTGCCCAACATCGTGAGCATCGCGATGGGCGACAACGTGCGCCGCTCGATCCCCTGGGTCGCCGTCCTCGGCGCCGGTTTCGTTCTCGCCTGCGACATCGTCGGCCGGCTCCTGCGATTCCCGTACGAGATCCCGCTCGGGATCGTCGTCGGTGTTGTCGGTTCTGTGCTGTTCCTCTACCTGTTGTTGAGGAGGCCGTCACGTGCCCACTGACACCCTCACGCTGAGCCGCCCCGCGTCGGTTCTCGCCTACACGCGCCGGCCCGGCGTGCGACTGGGGATTCTCGCGGTGCTCGCCGTGGCATCCGTCGTCGTGTTCCTCACCGTCGACATCGTCGGCAGCTGGGACTTCGCCGTGCCGTTCCGGGCGCGCAAGGTCTACGCGATGGTGCTCGTGGCGTTCGCGATCGGGGTGTCGACGGTGCTGTTCCAGACCATCACCGACAACCGGATCCTGACGCCGTCGATCATGGGGTTCGACTCGCTCTACCTGCTGATCCAGACCCTCGTCGTGTTCGTGTTCGGCGCCAGTGCGCTCGCCACCGTCGACGAACAGGTGAAGTGGGTGGTCGAGGTCGCGCTCATGGTGACCTTCTCGACGCTGCTGTTCCGCTGGATCTTCGCCGGCGCCAAACGGAGCATCTACCTGCTCGTGCTCGTCGGCATCGTGTTCGGCACCCTGTTCCGCAGCCTCTCGTCGATGATGCAGCGGATGCTCGACCCCGCGTCGTTCGCGGTGCTGCAGGATGCATTCTTCGCAAGCTTCAATGCGGTCGACGAACAACTGATGCTCATGTCGGCGATCGCGATTCTCCTCGTGAGTCTTGTCGGGATGCGGATGATGCGAGTGTTCGACGTGATCGGACTCGGGGAGAGCCACGCGATCGGGCTCGGGGTGAACCACCGCAGGGTCGTCACGGTCATGCTCGTGCTCATCGCGATCCTGGTGTCGGTGTCGACCGCTCTTGTCGGTCCGATCACCTTCTTCGGGCTCATCGTGTCGAACCTCGCCTATGCGTTGCTCGGCACCTCCCGCCACGCTTTCGTTCTGCCCGCGACGGTTTTGCTCGGGGTGATCTGCCTGGTCGGTGGGCAGTTCATTCTGGAGCACGTCTTCGCGCTGGACACGGCCCTGAGTGTCGTGATCGAGTTTGCCGGCGGCATCCTGTTCATTGTTCTGCTGCTGAAAAGAGGGGTGCGATGATCTCCATCTCGCAAGTGACCAAGCGATACGGCAGACAGGCGGTCGTCGACGATGTGTCGCTCGAGCTCGGCGGGTGCGGCATCACATCGATCATCGGGCCCAACGGTGCCGGCAAGTCGACCCTGCTCTCGATGGTTGCGCGACTGCTCCCGCTCGACGGCGGCACGATCACGATCGACGGGCTCGACGTCCGCACGACGCCCGGATCGGTGCTGGCGACGAAGGTCGCCGTCCTGCGGCAGGACAACCACCTCGCTGCGCGACTCACCGTTCAGGATCTGGTGTCGTTCGGCCGGTATCCGTATTCGAAGGGCCGGCTGACGTCGGTCGACCGGGATGCCATCGCGCGGGCGATCGGGTATCTCGACCTCGAGCCGTTCGTCGACCGGTTCCTCGATGAACTTTCGGGTGGGCAGCGGCAGCGGGCATTCATCGCGATGGTTCTCGCGCAGGACACCGACTACGTGCTGCTCGACGAGCCGCTCAACAACCTCGACCTGCGGCACGCTGTCGACATCATGAAGCTGCTGCGCGCGGCCGCCGACGACACCGGCAAGCGCATCGTGCTCGTGATGCACGACATCAACTTTGCGTCGGTGTACTCCGATGAGATCGTCGCGATGCGGGATGGACGGGTGGTATTGCACGGTCCGTCGTCCGAGGTGATGCAGTCGGAGGTGCTCGGTTTGATCTACGACCTCCCGATCGACGTGCGTGAGGTCGACGGGGAGCGGATCGGGTACTACTACCGCTGACGGTCCTGGCTTCATCGGTCCGCTATGACGGGTTTCCGGTCGGGAAACCGGCATTGAACGGATGCCGTTCCGCATTTTCCTGAGCATTATTCGAGAATCGGAAACGCCTCGAAGTTCCGGATCTAGGGTGTACGGACGAGCCGCAACGACGCGGCCAGAAGGTGAGTACATCATGAGCGACAACATCGATACCGCCGGCACCGTCGGCACGGAGAGCGAGCCGAACGAGCGCAGCATCCGTGACTGGGCAGATCTCGGCCAGGAGATGTGGTCATATTTGACGGGACGCAGTGCCGTCATCGACTACAACTTCATCGACATGACGGTGGAAGTCCCGCGGGATATCGGCCCTGATGCACCACGCGCCACGTGGAAGTTCAACGGAACGGTCCGAATAACAACGAGCGACAACCAGGCCGACGGCTCCTCCTCCGTCGGCTCCTGACATGTCGTCGACCTTCCTCGACATCGACCTGTCGTTCTCGCTGGTAGAGCCATCGGCAGCAACCGCGCAGGACGGGACCCATGACGCGACGCGGATGCACGGGAAGATCAGTGCGAACGGCACTGAGGTAGAGGTATACACAAGCGATCCCGAAGCGCTGCTGGGCGGACGGCGACCGAAGCTGTCGCACCTGCGGGTTGTTGCAGATGAACTCGCGAAGCGTGGACTGACCGTTGCCATCAACGGACCGGTCGGCCTCATCGCCAGGGTCGGCGTGGTTCGAACGACGGTCGCGCAACGGCTGGTGACGCGATCGTCGCACATCGAACTCGGGTCCCCTGCCGTTCTCGCGCCGCTGCTGACGGCAAAGCGGCGGTCGGCAGAGGCACGGGCAGCCATCGATCTGCCGCCATCGACGTTGTTTCCCCTTGCGCCGACATTTGACCGTCGGGTGCGCCGGACGGTGACGACGACGCATTACACGCCGGGATCGGGACGACCGCGCCTGATCTTCGTGGTCGGCTCAGAAAACTGGCGCGGGCAGAGGCCGCGTGAGTTCGACCTGCTTCCGACCGTGACCCGGATCGGGTCCGGCGAGTCCAATGATCTGAGGCTCGACGGCCTGCTCGAGAATCATGCGGAGATCGTCCACGACCGCGAAGACGAGTACGTGTTCTACCCGTCGCAGCGGGCGGGGGCGACGACGTCAAGCGGGCGGAGAACCGACGGGCAGATCCTCCGCACGGGTGCGCGGGTCGAGTTGGGGCCGTGGCGGATGGCGTTCTTCCGTGAGGAGTTCGCGGACCACGGTCGTCCCTTCGGCGGGCGGGTCGGCGGGGAATTCGCCTACCAGCGCCCCCAGCCTCCGCGGCATCGTGCCACGGAGCCGCCGCGCGACTGACCGCACGTCGCACCGAACCCGACAGAATGGGTCGCGGACACAGCACCGGCGCTGCCCCACAGAGGAGGAACCCATGACAACCATCGCGATCATCGGCGGCGGGTACATGGGCCGCACGCACGCGGCCGCGTGGACGGAAATCGGCGAGGGGCGTGGCATCCGTTACGTCTGCAGCCGGCATCCGGTCGACGGCTTCGGCGACGCACCGAATGCTCGATTCGTGACCGATCTGGGCGTTGTGCTCGCCGACCCCGAGGTCGACATCGTCTCCATCTGCACGCCGACGCACACGCACCGGGAGATCGCGGTCCGCGCACTGCTCGCCGGCAAGCACGTCCTGCTCGAGAAGCCGATCGCCCTGTCGATCGCCGACGCCCGAGCGATCGCGGCGGCCGCGAGCTCGACCGGGAGAACCCTCATGGTCGCCCACGTTGTTCGGTTCTTTGAGGGGTACCGACGGGCTCGCACCGACGTCGAGGCAGGACGGATCGGCACGGTGCTCTCGGCACGCGCGCGCCGGCTGATCACGAAACCGGATGCCGCATGGTGGTACGACGACGCCCGGTCCGGTGGGGTCGTGGTCGACGTGGGAATCCACGACGTCGACCAGATGAACCTCATGCTCGGCACTCCCGTCGCCGTCACCAGCCGGGCGGTGGACCCGCTCGGACCGATCGAGACGACGATCGAGTACCGCTCGGGTGGTGTCGGGCAGGTGCTGACCTTCGCGGATGTGCCACCCGGCGCGCCGTTCACGAGCTCACTTCAGGTGGTCGGAACAGAGGGGATGATCGACTACGACTTCTCAGCGGATGCCCCCACCGCGTCGGTCGGGTTCAGCGGCGTCAACACGTACCGGCTGGCGACGTCCTCGTCGAGTTCGAGCGTCACCCTCTCCGCGCTCGACCACTATGCCCGGCAGGCGGAGTACTTCCTGGACTGTGTGCGAAACGGGACGGAACCGGAGTTCAGCCCGACGGCATCCGCTGTTCGTGCTCTCGAGGTGGCGCTCGCGGCGCGGCAGTCGCTGCTCACCGGTGAGACGGAGATACTCGAGGAGCGCGCCTGAGTTCGCACTGGACGTGACCTCCCCCGACCGGCCAGACTCTTTCGGAAGCGGCCCGCGCGGCCGAACCCCGGCGAAAGGCACGCGTTGAGTTCGATCCGACGGAGCACCCTGACCCTCCCGACATCGAAGGAGGGGCCGTCGAATCCTCTGCCGAACCTGTTCGGCAGCGGCGACATCCACGCCGAGTCCGGTTTCGCGGACGACGAGCCGGGCCTCGAGCAACGCGCCAGCCGTGGCCAGACGGCACTCCCCTACCTCGACCAGGACGGGTACTCGGCCGACGAGGAACCTCGCGACCACGCGACCATCGTGCTCGAGAACGAACACCTGACCGCGACCTTTTTGCCGGGCCTCGGCGGGCGGCTGTGGTCGCTCATCGACCGCGACTCGGGCCGCGAGCTGCTGCACCAGAACGAGGCGATCCGGTTTCGCAACCTTGCCTTGCGCAACGCGTGGTTCGCCGGTGGTGTCGAGTGGAACATCGGCATGATCGGGCATTCACCGTTCACGAGCTCACCGGTGCACACGGCGGCGCTGAGCGGCCCCGACGGCGAAGTCGGGTTGCGGTTCTTCGAGTACGAGCGCATCCGCAACGTGAGCTTTCGGGTCGATGCCTGGCTGCCCGCCGGGTCGCGTGAGCTGTTCATCCGCGGCACCATCGTCAACGACCAGCCCGACCCGACCCCGATGTACTGGTGGTCGAACATGGCGGTGCCGCAGAACGACGATACCCGCGTGCTGGCCCCGGCCATGTCCGCGTGGCGCTACGGCCACGACCGTGTGCTCGGAACCGTTCCCGTGCCGATCGTCGACGGTGCCGATCTCACCCGGCCGGCCGCGACGGAAACCACCGTGGACTACTTCTTCGACACGCGAGGGGCCCGGATGCCGTGGGTCACCGCGGTGGACGGCTCCGGTTTCGGTCTCGTCCAGGCGTCGACCGCGAACCTCAGAGGCCGCAAACTCTTCGTCTGGGGTCAGGACTCCGGTGGCAGGCACTGGCAGGAGTGGGTCTCCGGCCCGGATTCGTATTGCGAGATCCAGGCCGGTCTCGCCCGCACCCAGCTCGAATACCTCACCATGCCGGCCGAGACCGAATGGACGTGGGTCGAGGCGTACGGTGCGCTCCGAGTCGACCCGGCGGCCGCGCACTCCGACGACTGGGCGACCGCGACCGGAGCCGTCGACGCCGCACTCGCGACTCGCGATCTCGAAGCCAGGCTCGCGGCTTTCTCCGCCAGGGACCGGTCCGCCGAGATCCTCGTCGAGGTGCTGCCGGACGGGTCAGGCTGGGGCGCCGTCGAGAACGCACTGCGTGCACTGGCGGGTCGCACCCCGATCGACCCGGAGAGAACACCGTTCGGTGAGGATGCCGTCGGCCCGGCCGAGGACTACTGGTTGCGACTCGCACGCGGCGAGGCGGCATCCGACCTCGACCCGTCCGTTCCGCCGGCGTCGTACCAGGTCGACCCTCGCTGGGTCGGGTTGCTCCAGCAGCGCAACGACTGGCTCGCGCTTCTGCACCTCGGGGTGATCGCGGCAGCGCAGGAATCGTTTGCCGATGCCGGGGAGTTGTGGCAGGCATCCGTCGACCGCGCCCGGAACGCGTGGGCGCTGCGCAACCTCGGAGCCCTCGCCGCCGACCGCGGCAACACCGCCGAGGCGGTCGGCTTCTACCGGGAGGCGCACGCGATCGCGCCAGCGCTGCTTCCGCTCACGCGCGAACTGCTCGCCGCGCTCGCGAGCGACGGCCGCGCGAGCGAGGTGCTCGAGCTGATCGGACAGCTTTCGACGACCGAACGCGAGGACGGCCGGGTTCTCGTCGCCGAGGCGCGCGCCGCTCTCGCGACCGGCGACGTCGACCGGTGCCGGAGCATCCTCGAGCGGGACCTCGTCGTCATCGACCTGCGTGAGGGTGACCCGCTGCTCGAGGAACTGTGGACCGAGTACCAGGCCGCGGCGGGCACATCGGATCCGCTGCCGTTGGCGTACGACTTCCGGATGTGACGCGCACGGACCGCGAGTTGCCCGCTTTCGCGGGTGTCGCGGCCCGCACACCCGCGAGACCCGGCAACTCGCGGAGGATTCTCATGCACGCGTGCCACGATCGGGGCATGACGGTCACGACGGCATCCGTAACACTGGCACTCGAGCTGCGGAAGGCGGGACTCAGCTGGATCCCCGAGTCCGGAGACCAGTTCTGCCTCGACTCGCACGAGTTCGAGGGTGAGGTCTTCACGGTCAGCGACATGACGATCGAACCGCACGACTACGACACCGGAACGATCCTCGGGTTCAACGGAACGACCGAGTGGGCGCTCGACTCCGTCGCCCTCGAGAAGACACTGTGGTTGCCCCGCGAGGACCAGTTGCGCGCGCTGCTCGGCCCCACCTTCAGCTTTCTGCTCCGCGTCGACGATATGTGGGTGGTCGAAGTTGAGCGCGACGGCGAGAAGCTCCGCTTCGACGGCGCGACGGCACCGGATGCTTACGCTCTCGCCGTTCTCGGCGTGCTGAGCGCGAAGACCGCCTGACCCGTCGCATCCGTTCGCTCGATCGGTCCGAAAAGCTCGTTCGCAGCACGCGCGAGTCGCCCTCTCGGACAGATCGAATCGCGGAACCACCCTTTCGGACCGTTCGAAATGCGAGGCGTCACCCAGGAACGCGACAAGGCCGCCACCGCACGATGCGGAGACGGCCCCTCGCGACCTGCTTACGCTGCCAATTGCGCCTCGACGGTGTTCGACGTGACGAGCAACTCGTCACCGACCACCGAGACCTCGATGGACGAGCCGGCGGCGAGTTCGCTGTCGACCATGAGCCCGGCGATCCGGTCGTCGACCTCGCGCTGGATCACCCGGCGCAACGGACGGGCTCCGTACTCGGGCTCGTAGCCGCGCGTCGCGATCCAGTCGACAGCGTCGTCGGAGACGGTGAAGTCGACACCCTGCACGCTGAGCCGCGACGCCGTGCGCTCGAGCAGCAGCCGGACGATGTCGTGCAGCTCGGACTGCTCGAGCTTGGAGAACAGCACGACCTCGTCGATCCGGTTGAGGAACTCGGGTCGCATCGCCGCACGCAGCTTGCCCATCACCCGGTCGCGCAACGCCTTCTCGGACCCGAACCCGCTGCCGTCAGCAGAGGGAGCGACGAAACCGAGGGCTCCGCTGCGGCTCGCGAGGAACTCCGAGCCGATGTTCGACGTCATGATGATCACCGTGTTGCGGAAGTCCACCGTCCGCCCCTGCCCGTCGGTGAGCCGGCCGTCGTCGAGCACCTGCAGCAGCAGGTTGAAGACATCCGGGTGCGCCTTCTCGATCTCGTCGAGCAGCACGACCGAATACGGGTTGCGGCGCACACGCTCGGTCAGCTGCCCGGCCTCGTCGTAGCCGACGTATCCCGGAGGGGCACCGACCAGTCGAGAGACCGTGTGCCGCTCACCAAACTCGCTCATGTCGAACCGCAGCATCGCGCTGTCGTCACCGAACAGCGACGACGCGAGCGCCTTCGCGAGCTCGGTCTTGCCGACACCGGTCGGGCCGAGGAAGAGGAAGCTGCCGACGGGGCGGTTCGGGTCGCTCATGCCGGTCCGGTTGCGCCGCACGGCCTTCGCGATCGAGGTGACAGCGTCGTGCTGCCCGATCACGCGCTCGTGCAGCTCCGACTCGAGCAACGCGAGCCGCGAACGGTCGTCCTGCGTGAGCCTCGTGGCCGGGATGCCGGTGGCCCGCGAGATGATCTCGGCGATCTGGGCCTCGTCGACGATGGCGGGAACCGAAGCGGATGCCGCGGCATCCGTCGACTCGGCGGCCTTGATCTGCAGGCCGAGAGCCTCGATCTCGTCCCGGAGCCTCGACGCTTCTTCATAGTGTTCAGCCGCGACGGCTGCGTCCTTCGCCGTTTCGAGGGAGGCGACGTGCTCGCGGATCGCGGTGGTGTCGATTTTCGCGACCGAACGCAGGCGCAGGCGCGCACCGGCCTGGTCGAGCAGGTCGATCGCCTTGTCGGGCAGGAACCGGTCGGTCACATAGCGCGCCGACAGATCCACAGCAGCGCGGAGTGCTTCGTCGGTGTACTCGACGTCGTGGAACTCCTCGTACCGGGGGCGGAGTCCGCGAAGGATCGCCTCAGCATCGTCGACGCTCGGTTCACCGACGGTCACCGGCTGGAAGCGGCGCTCGAGCGCGGCATCCTTCTCGATCCGGCGGTATTCGCGGAGGGTCGTCGCGCCGATGACGTGCAGTTCACCGCGAGCGAGGCGTGGCTTGAGGATGTTGCCGGCGTCCATGCCGCCGCTCTCACCCCCACCTCCTGCGCCGACGACGGTGTGGAGTTCGTCGAGGAACACGATGAGCTCACCCTGGTTCGCCGAGATCTCGTCGAGCAGCTTGGTCAGCCGCTCCTCGAAGTCCCCGCGGTAGCGGGTGCCGCCGACCATCGACGCGAGGTCGAGGGAGACGACGCGCTTGTCGCGCAGCAGGTGCGGGACCTCACCGTCGATGATGGCCTGCGCGAGGCCCTCGACGACAGCGGTCTTACCGACGCCGGCTTCACCGATGAGCACGGGGTTGTTCTTCGTGCGGCGCGACAGGATCTCGATCGTCTGCGCGATCTCGTCGGCCCGGCCGATCACCGGGTCGAGCTTTCCGTCGCGGGCGCGAGCGGTCAGGTCGGTGCCGAACTGGTCGAGCATCGGGGTGTCGGATGCCGTCGGCTGGCCCTGTTCTGAACCAGTCGCCTGGGCGGCACGCGCGGATTCGTATCCCGCCTGCAGCGCCTGCGGTGTCACGCCGAAGCTCGCGAGCAACTGACCGGCGGGCATCTCCTGGTTGACGACGAACGCGAAGAAGAGGTGCTCCGGGTCGATGTAGGTCGATCCGAACGCCCGGGCCACCTGGTACGCCTCCATCAAAGCGCGCTGGGTGGACGAGGTGATCGACGCGGACTGGATCTCGCGGTCCGCCTTCTCCGGCAGCCGTTGCTCGACGGCGTCGGCGAGTTCGCCGGGGTCTGTGCCGAGCGAGCGGAGGGCATCAGCAACCGGCTCCTTCTCGATGAGAACGCGCAACACGTGGAGGGCGTCCACTTCGGAGTGACCGTGTTCGACCGCGAACCGCGCTGCGTGCGCGAGCACCTCCTGGGTGCGGCGGCTCAGCAGCCGGGTGATGTCGATCGTCCGTCCGGACTGCGCAGCGTGCTGCCCCTGCAGGTAACGAGCGAGGAATTCGTCGAACGATTCGCTTCCTGAACCGGTCGGACCGAAGAATGTGGGCATGAATCCTCCTGGAACTTGAGTGCCTTCGACTCAACTCAACGGCAGCACATTAGCCGGTATTCCCACGAGTTTCAAAAACTTGAGCGCGAGTGGCTCAGGTCTACAGGTCCAGGCGGCGGCCGAAGCTCCGGGAGGCGCGAGGCCGCGGGGAGCAGAACGCCTCATCGCCGAGGCGCACGATCTCGTGCGGCTGCAGCCCGGCGGCGGTTCCGTAGTCCTCGAGCGAGGCGAATCCACCACGCTTCGTCCGCTCGGCGATGAGCGCTTTGGCCTTCCTGCGGTCCATTCCACTGAGCCGGGACAGTTCCCGCTGGCTGGCCGTGTTCACATCGACGAGGTCCTCGGGCGAAGCGGATGCCGTCGGCCTGCTCGGAGTCGCTGCCGGGGCTGCGGTACGCGCGGGTGTTTTTGCTGCCGCGGTGGCGCTGGGTGCCGTCCGCCGCGGCGTTCTCGTGCGCCGCGACCGGCCCGACGTGCTGCCAGAGGTCGGGGAATCGAGGTAGTCGTCGCGGTCGGTGCCGGCCGCGCCGAGGAGCTCTTCCGCTTCCTCCGGGATCGCGGCGGCGCGCTGCCGTGGTCCGGAGTGCCGGATTCGTCGGTTCTTCCCGTCCGCGCGCGTTCCGGCGATCGTCAGCCCGTTCTCGCGGCGCGCCCAGAGCAGGGTGAGCCAGGCGGGGTTCGCGATGAGCGCGTGGACGAGGATGACGAGCGAGAGCGTCCCCTGCAGGATGCCGTTCTCCATCGCCCCGAAGACGATCGCGGCGATCCCGTAACCGACGCCGGCGATCCACCACTGTGGCCGCCTGCTGATGCCAGCGATGATCATGAAGCCCAGCCACGCGAGCGCTCCGCTCGGTACCAGGACGAGGAGCAACCACGAGCTTGCGCCGATCAGCCACCGGGTGGTGGGCGCGTTCGACGGCGCTTTCCCGTCTCGGCGTTGCGCGTTGGACATGGGGTTCCTTAGGCCTCGGCGCGCACGTTGAGCACCATGGTGACGGTGTCGTCTGCTTCGCGGGTCTCGGAGACGAGGTCGAAGCCGGAGCTGTCGGCGCGGGAGCGGATCTTCTCGGCGACGGCCTGCTGGACCATCGCGGCGTACTCGCCGTCGAGCCGCTGAAGCAGATCCGCGGCGGTCGCTTCGGTCACCGTGTGGCCGTCGGTGCTTTCGACGTGTGCTTCCCACACGTCGTCGTCGGTGAGCGTCATCGTGAGTAGAACGCCGTCCACCTCCGCCGTCACGCGAGTCGCTGACACCGTGATGTCCGACGCGCCGAGGTTCGTCAAGGCGCGGGCGAGGAGGGTGCTGTCTTTCATCCGGGTACGCACTCGGAGCGACGGCGCCGGGGCGGAGCTCGTGTCTGATTTCGCCATCGTCGCGGCGCCGATCGCACCGACACCTCCGGCAGCGGCCGCTGCCGCGAGCGCAATGGGGAGAAGGACAAGGGTTACGCTCATGCGCGTCTCGCTTTCGGGGAGGGCCGGTCCTGTCGGGGACCGAGGTCGTGCAGAAGATTTTCGAGGGCGGCGTCGTCGGCCCAGCCGTTGACGTCGACCCGGCCGTCGGGGTGGATGCGGATCTCGAGCCGGTCGAGGCCACCGCCGTTCTCGATCCGGGCGACCTCGTCGGCGTACGCCGGGGTCAGCGCGCGGATGCCCTGATTGGTCGATCCGAGCCACGGCCGCACCGGGTCCGGTCGATCCCGGAGGTAGGGTCCGTCGATGAGCAGGTCCGTCGCGGCGAGAAGCCGGGCGATGTCGGAGCGGTCCGCCGACCACTCGGTGAGCAGCTCGAGCGGATAACCGGTGAACGTCATCACGGTGAGACCGGCGTCGCGGAACGCCTCGGCGATCGTGGCGAGCGCGGCCGCCTGATCGAATGGTTCGCCGCCGAGAAGGGTGATTCCCTCGACGCCGGCGCCGACGGCATCCGTCACGAATCGCTCGGCCAGCGAGGCGGTCTCGTCGACCAGCCCGCCGATCGACGTCCAGAGGTGAGGGTTGAAGCAACCGGGGCACCGCACGCTGCAGCCCTGCACCCAGAGCGCCGATCGCAGCCCGGGCCCTTCGGCGGCGGTCGCCGGCAGGAACCGCGACCAGCGCAGTTCGGTCCCCGGGCGCTCCGCCGGCTGGACGGTGCCGAGCGTGCTCGGCGGGGAGAGCAGGGTCATCGCGCGTCGTCCCAGTTGCGCGTCGTGATCTCGGCTTCGACGGCCGATTGAGAGTAGGCGTCGGTGAACGACGAGTCGGTCGTCTTGGCTTCGAGCAGGTCCTCGAGCACCGAGATGTAATCGAGGCATTCGCTGCCGTACATCCCGATCGTTTCAGCGTGCACGGTGCCGTCTGGCCGCACCTGGACGATGAGCTGTTTGTCTGCCATGACCTGTCCTTCTGGTTTCGTCTGTCGGAGAAGCGGATGCCGCGGGGCGGCTAGAAGTCGACGGTGCGTCCGCCGCGGTGGCTGGAGAGGCCGGAGCTCGTTGCCCCGATCGCCCCGGCCAGGTCGACAGCGTCTTCGTCGGCGTCGATGTCTTCGCGTCCGGTGGCTCGGACGGCGCGGACTTCGGCCCATTCGCGGATCGCCTGTACCTCCTCCGCTTGCGTCACGGCAAGCGGGATCATGTTGGTGATGGCTGTCTCGAGGTCATCCAGGGTGGCCGGGCGGCGTTCGGCGAACGCTTCGTACAGGGCGACGATGACGGCCTGTTCGATCTCGGCGCCGGAGTAGTTCTCACTCACGTCGACGAGCCTCTCGATACCGGCCGGGTCGATGCTGCTGAGCCCGTTACCGGCCGTCGCGTTCGATGCCAGCTGGATCGACCAGATCGCCCGGCGCTCGACGGCGGTCGGCAGGTCGACGAAGAAGATCTCGTCGAAGCGGCCCTTGCGCATGAACTCCGGCGGAAGCGAGTCGATGTTGTTCGCCGTCGCGACGACGAACACCGGATGCTTCTTCTCCTGCATCCAGGTGAGGAAATAGCCGAAGACGCGAGCGGTGGTGCCCGAGTCGCCCGTGCCTGTCGTGTTCGAGAAACCCTTTTCGATTTCATCGACCCAGAGGATGCACGGCGCGACCGCTTCGGCGGTGGCGAGCGCCGTGCGGAGGTTCTGCTCCGACGAACCGACGAGGCCGGAGAAGATCCGGCCGATGTCGAGCCGCAGCAGCGGCAGACCCCATGATGCTGCCATCGCCTTCGCGGTGAGCGACTTTCCACAACCGGGAACGCCCGTGATGAGCACGCCCTTCGGCGCCGGGAGCCCGAACTGCTCGGCTTCAGCGAGCCAGGATCCGTCTCGGCGGGAGAGCCAGCGTTTGAGGTTATTGAGGCCGCCGACCGAGTCGAGGTCGAGGGCTTTGGTCACGAAGTCGAGCACTCCGGACTTGCTCACGATCTGGCGTTTCTCGTCCAGAACGATGGTGATGTCGCTCGGGGTGAGTTTGCCGTCGTCGACCATCGCGCGGGCGAACGCGTTCTCTGCTTCCGACATGGTCAGGCCGCGGGCGGCCTGCACGAGGTTCTCCAGGTCCTTCGCCTCAGCGGTGACCTTGATCCGTCCGCCACCGGAGGCGTTGTTCTCGATCATCGTGTCGAGCATGGCGCGGAGTTCGTCGGTGTCCGGCAGGGGGAACTCGACGACGTGGCTGAGCTTGTCCAGCTCGGGCGGGATGCATCGGACGGGGGCCGTCACGATGAGCGCTCGCGCGGCATCCCCGTGTCGAAGTTCGAGGACGGTCTCGCGCACCTTGCGGATGATGACCGGGTCGCCTGGGCGCTGGTCCGAGCCGAAGTAGGCGTGCAGGTCGCAGAACACGAACACGGCGTTGTCGGGGATACCGACGATGTGGTCGAGGGCGCGCGCCGGTGTCGACGTGTTGCCGACGGCTTTGGCGTCGGGGCCGATGAGCCCGGTCGCCGAGGTCCAGGTCCAGACGTCGCGGGGGCGGCGGAGCGCTCCGGCGGCGGTGCGGATCGCCTCCTGCACCCGGACCTCCTCGCTCGTCTCGATGTAGAGCAGCGGCAGGCGGGCTTTGAAGGCCTGGTCGAGCGTGTCGATGAAACTCATTCGCGTGGCGTTCCTCTCGTGGGGCGGGATGCCGTCGTGTCGGGTGCCGGCTGGGCGGGGAGCGCTGCCGGGGTGGGAGTCGGATCAGGGGAGGCGGGGTCCGGGGTCGGCTCCACCGGAGCATCCGTCGCCAGTTCGTCGATATCGATCGTCCACGCCCCGTTTTCGGCGTCGGATTCGATGGTGAAGTAGACGCCCCCGTCGGCCGGCTGCCAGGACAGGCGTTCGTTGACGTCACCGGACTCGATGATCGGGCGGTCGGATTCACCGCCGGCGGTCTGGATGGTGACGTAGAACAGTCCGTCGCCCTTGTGCTGGAACCGGGCGCTGACGGCGTCGCCGCGGTAGACCAGGAAGGCGTCGCCCTTGCCGCCGACGATTCCGTCGGTGATCTCCTCGACCTCGGTCTTCTCCAGGGTGAGGGACCAGTCTCCGTCTGCCTCGACCCAGAGCTCGAGGACGCCGTTGCCGGGGAGGACGGGGACTCGGTCGTCCATCCGGATGTAGCTGATGAGGTCCGGCCACTCCCGGTCGGCGTCGGGGTCGTTGGCGTCGTCGACGTTGGAGGCCGAGAGGACGATCCGGTCGTCCTCGGTGGAGCCTGGGCCGAGCGACGCGATGTACGGGTCCTGCTGGTGTTCCTCGAGCGGGATCCGGATCACGCCGTTACCTGTGCCGGACCACGTGTCGCCGTCCCGATCCTCGAACACGGTGGGATCGGCCTCACGCCACGGGTACTCGGCCTCACCGAGAATGCCGAAGCCGTTGTCGCCGATGCCGACGTTGAGGTAGGTGTTGTAGGCGATACCGGCGAGGATCAGGGCACCGACAACCCAGACAACAGCGGAGAACGAACGGATGCGCTGGCGGGCGCCGCTCGACGCAGTGATCTCCCCCGAACTCACGTTGCCATTCCTCCCCGCGTGCGCTGCACAGAAACCCAGACTAGTGGGAGCTGGCGCGGATCCGCGGGAGTTGGGATGGGCACCGCTCCCCATCCGCGGCGCTGCTGTCCGCGCCTTTTCACCGACTGCGGTCGGGATCACCCGGCGTGCCGAGTGAATTCGTCCGCAACGAGTGAAATCGCGGGGACGCGAGCCGCACGTGCCTCAGTCGATCGGCAGCAGCGTGGCGCGCTTTGCCGCACGTCCGTCGCCGGAGGAACGCCCGGTGACCCTGCGCCCGATCCACGGCAGCACGAACTCGCGGTAGTACGCGGCGGTGTTCCGGGAGCGGGGCCCGCCGACGGCATCCGCGACCTCCTCAACACCCCACTCTTCGGGCACGGGAACTCCGAGCGCTGTGAGCACGTTCGACGCCACCCGGGCGTGGCCGAGAGCGTTCAGGTGCAGCTTGTCGACCGACCAGTAGCGGATGTCCGTGAGCGTCTCGTCTGCCCAGTTGTTGACGAGCGTGACGGGAGTGTCGCGGAGTGCGGTGAGGACGGCATCCGCCAGCAGGTCACCGCGTCTCTGCATCAGCCCGCCCATCGGCAGGTGGCGGGACGGGTTGGCGCCGGCGAGCACGACCATGTGCAGTCCGTCGAGCTGAAGGGCGCGGCCGACGAGCTTCACCGTCTCGTCGACGACCCAGCTGATGGTGACGCGGGGGCGCATGATGTCGTTGCCGCCGCCGTTGAAGGTCATCAGGTCGGGGTTGAGTGCGAGGGCCGGCTCGAGCTGCTCGGTGATGATCGGGCCGAGTTTGCGGCCACGGATCGCGAGGTTGGCGTACCCGATCGGCTCGTCAGCGGCGGCCTGCAACCCCAGGGCGACGAAGTCGGCCCAACCGCGAACGCGGCCGTCGGGCAGTTCATCGCCGACGCCTTCGGTGAAGCTGTCGCCGAGGGCAACGTAGCGGGAGAAGGGTGCGCTCATGTGATGGGTACTCCGAAACTGTGCGGCCCCCACCGGATGTGCCGGGCCGCTTCTCCATTATCGTCGGCGCTCCGGATGCTCCGTCTCCCGTTGACGGGGACGGCGCGGACAGGTCAGCCGCCGGCCGCGATCCGCTCGAGCTCCGGGCCCAGTCCGATGTCGACGACGACGAGCCGGCCGACGTATTCGGCGGCGGGCGCCAGCAGCAGCCCGGTCTTGCAGGCACCGAACGTGACCGTGACATCCGCAGGCAGAACGGTCGGGTCCGGCACACTGCCGTCGTCCGGATGGACTCCGCTCGGCAGGTCGACGGCGACCACGATCGGCGGATGCTCTCCCGCCAGCACGGGAAGGATCGCCGCGACGATCTCGCGCGCCCTCCCCCGCAACGCCGGGCTGAAACTCGTTCCGGTTCCGAGGATGCCGTCGACGATCACGTCGGATTCGCGCGCGACGGATGCCACGGCATCCGTCGCGGAGTCGGCCGACAGCATCCGTGCGCCCGCGTCGACCGCGGCGTCGCGACCGGCGTCGTGGAGGCGATCGGAGGTGGGCAGCACGGTGACGGCGATGCCGAGGCCGGCGAGTTCGGCGGCGGCGAAGAGCGCGTCGCCGCCGTTGTTGCCTGGACCGGCGAGAACGAGAACCCGTGCGGTTTCGTCGGCGGGAAGAACCAGCCGGATCTCCCGGGCCAAAGCGGCGGCGGCACGCGCCATGAGCGGCACTCCCGCATCGAGGAGCGGCTGTTCGGCGGCGCGAACCTCCGCGGCGGTGTACGTCTCCATCATGCGATGCCGAGGATGTCGCGCCAGTTTTCTGGCACCCGGTCCGCCGGCCCCGGCGACGGCTGACTCTCCGGGCGGCTCGTCGGTTCGGCGAGCCTGGGTCCGAAGAACGTCTTCTGCTCGGGATAACTCCAGAACCAGTTCTCCCCCGGTTCGAAGCTCTGCATGATCGGATGCCCTGTCTCGGTGAAGTGCGCGGTCGCATGTTTGGAGGGCGACGTGTCGCAGCATCCGATGTGGGCACACAGCGCGCACCGGCGCAGGTGCACCCACCAACCCGAAATCGCTTCGCAGTCGGGGCAGACGGTGCCGACGGGTGCGACGCTCGGGTCGATTCCGTCACGGCCGTCGTTGTCGGTCATGGTTCCCCCTCCCGATGGGAAGGAGCATACTCCCGGCGGCCCGCAGGCGAAACGGCGGGTTAGAGTCGGGCGTACTTCGCGCGGGCGAAGCAGTACACGCCGTACGCCATGAGTCCGAGTGCAACGACGGTGAGGATCACCGGTCCGAGCGGCAGCTCGACGAGCGACTTGAGTGCGCCGTCGAGACCGGTCGCTTCGCTGGGGTCCGAGGTGAGGGCGGCGACGCCGAACAGGATCCCGACGACCGAGATCGCGATGCCCTTGGCGATGTAGCCGACCCGGCCGAGGGTGGCGATCGTGCGGCCGGTCTTGCCGTCTGGGGCGGAAATGTCCTGCAGGAACTTCTTCTTCGCGCCCTTGACGATGAAGTAGACGCCGACGGCGAGCACGCCGAGACCGAGGATCACCACGAGAAACACACCACCGGGTGATGAAAGCAGTGTCGCGGTGATGCCCTGCGTCTGGCCGGAACTGTCGCTTCCACTGCCCATCGCAACGCTGGCCGCGGAGAACCCGATCGCGAGATAGGCGACCGCTTTGCCGCCTTCCTTGGCACGATCGGCCCAGGCGTCCTTGTCGGTGCCCTGAACGAGGAACGCTTCGAGCACCTGGAACAAGCCGAGTGCGAAGAGCCCGATAGCGACGACCCAGAGAAGGAACACTCCGCCCGGGCTCGACGCGAGTCCGCTCAACGCACCGCCCTGGTCGGCTTCGCCGCCCGATCCGAAGGCGACGCCGAGTGCGATCCCGCCGATGAGCAGGTGCAGCAGACCGTTGACCGCGAACCCGGTGCGGGCGGCGAGCTGGAAGGCACGGTTGTCCTGCAACCGGGAGGCAGCGGACCGGGCGGACGCCGTGGACGACGAGGAAGAAGAGTGGGACATGGCTTTCACCCTAGGCGGGTTGGCGGCTACCTCCCTGCCCCTTGCGATCCGCGCAACTCGTCAGATTCGCGTCAGCCCTCACGAAGGAACGCCAGCGCGGCCTGCCGGAAGTCTTTCGACGTCGGGGCGTTGAAGTGGTTCCGGCCCGGGATCTCGAAGAACGTCCCGTTCGGCGCGGATTCGGCGAGAGTGCGCGACTTCTCGAGGATGGAGTCCTCGGTCCCTGTGGCGAAAAGCACCGGTTGCCGTGGTGGATTTTCCGGGTCGGGCTGCGCTCCCCCGCGCATCCCCTCGACGAGCGAGATCAGGGCTGGGAGGTCATTGCCCGGGATGCCGCCGGCCATCGTCACGTAAGCGGCGGTCAGTTTGTCGGTGGGCGGCACTCCGGTCTCGATGCTTGCCCATGCTTCGTCGACCCGGAACCGGGTCAGCGGGTCACCGTCCGGGATGCCGCCGAGCACGGCTCGCGTGATCCGGCCCGGCAGGTCGAGACAGGCCTGCCAGCCGACCCGGGCCCCGAGCGAGTACCCGACGAACAATGCCTCGTCGATGAGGAACGTGTCGAGCACATCGAGAAGATCATCGACGAGAAGCGGCATCGTGTACGCATCCGGTGTGTGCGGTTTCCCGCTCGCACCGTGCCCGCGCTGGTCGATCGCGAGAACCCGGTAGCCGGCACGGCTGAGCACGCGGGTCCAGCCGGCGAGGTGCCAGTTGAGCAGGGCGCCGGAGGCGAAGCCGTGCACGAGCACGACCGGTTGCCCGGCCGGGTCACCGAACTCGTAGGTCGCGATCCGGATGTTGTCCTTCGCCAGCACGAACCGGGGGTCTGGTGATTCTGGCAGCACGGGCATGGTCCCCATTATTGCGGCAACGACGAGAACGGATGCCGTCGCGCACGCGGGCGCACAGCATCCGTTCTTCGGAATCGGGTCCGAACGAGAGCGCCCGCTGCAGGTGGCGCTCCCGCACGGACGGGTCAGCGGCGGTGGTCGGCGCCGCGCGCTCTCGACTTCGAGGTGGACGTCGAGTCCGACGTCGACGAGGAACCGGGCTTCTGTGATTCACCTTCGGTCTCGCGCAGTTCGCGGCCGCTGTCGATGTCGTCCTGTTCCTTCTGCTGCTTCTTCTCGCTCGCCTTCGTGTCTCGCGGCGGGAGCTGCAGCGAGTCCTCGGCTTCGATACCGCCCTGCAGCTGGCGTCCGCGTTCCATTTCGGCGTCGAATTCGGCGCCGAACAGGAGCGACAGGTTCATGATCCAGATCCACAGCAGCATGATGATGACGCCGGCGATGCTGCCGTAGGTCTTCTGGTAGTTGCCGAAGTTGGCGACGTAGAAGAAGAACGCGACGGTCGCGATCGCCATGACGAGAAGGGCGATGAACGCGCCGAGCGTCATCCAGCGGAACTTCGGCTGCTTCACGTTCGGCGTGCCGTAGTAGAGCACCGCAACCATCACGATGGCGAGCAGAGCGATGACGGGCCACTTGGCGATGTTCCACACCGTCAGCGCGACTTCGCCGAGGCCGATGGCGCCACCGATGGTTTCCGCGACCGGCCCGGAGAGGATCAGGAGCAGCACGATCACGACAGCGATGATGAGCAGGATGACCGTGATGAGCAGAACGGTCGGGCGCAGCTTCCAGAACGGACGCCCCTCGTCGACTTCGTAGATCTGGTTCATCGCCTGGCTGAAGGCGTTCACGTAGCCGGACGCCGACCAGATCGCACCGAGCAGACCGACGACGAGAGCGAATCCGGCACCCGGTGCGCTTGCGAGCTGTTCGATCGGCTGGCGCAGGGTCTCGGCGGTCGACTGGTCGGCGACGCTCTCGATGACCTGCATCAGCATCTGGGTGGTCTCTTCCGCTTCGCCGAACAGTCCGATGATCGAGAGCAGCGCGAGCAACGCCGGGAAGATGGCGAGCACCGCGTAGTACGTCAGAGCGGCAGCGAGGGTGGTGCACTTGTCGCGGCCGAATTCCCGCAGGGTGCGTTTGAGCACGTACCCCCACGACGGTTTCTTCACATCGGTCGGGTCGTCCGGTTTGCGGGAGTCGTTGGGGTCCGGAGCGTTCCGGTCCTTCGCCACGCTGTCCTCGCGGCCCTTGTCAGCGGTGTTCTGTCGGGTAGCCATGATCGCCCTCGCCTTTTTCTGGTGCATGCCCGGAGCGTTATCCCGGGGATTCAAGGTTTCCCCTGCGGGAGGAATCAGACCAGAGGCTCGACGGATGCCGTCGGCAAAGTTATAGTGCCGCGTCGCGGTTCGCGTTCATCGCCGGCGACTGCTGCAGTCAGAGCGCGTCCTGCCCCGCGGTGACGCGCGCGAGGTCCGCGACGACGTCGGCGAGCTGGCCGGTGCGCGCGAAAACCGCCCGTTGGCGGACAGCGCCGTTGCCACGGGTCAGCACCGCGCGGACACCGGACTCGACGAGGGCTTCGTCCCCGTTTGCGGCGAGCACCGGGCGAACGTGCCCGACGAGATCGCGGAGGACATCCGCCGCTGGTCGGGGGGTGAGGGTGGACGGATCGAGGAGGTTCCCGCCCACGCCGAACCTCCCGGCCTGCCAGGTGGCGAGCCGCAGCATCGCCGCGGGCACCTGGAGCGCGGCGTCGCCGTCCCGCCACTCGGTGGCAGCGGTCTCGACGAGCGCACGAGCGAGGGCGGCGATGAGCACCGTGTCCGCGGCATCCGCACAGACATCCGCAACGCGGATTTCGACGGTGGGCACGTGGTGCGACAGCCGCGCGTCGAAGTACACCATGCCCCGGTCGATCATGACGCCGGAGTCCAGCATTGCCGCGACCGCAGCATGGTAGTTCTCCGCGGAACCGAACAGCTCGGTGGGGCCGGCGGTCGGCCAGCGCAGCATCGCCTGTGAGCGGTAGCTGGCGTACCGCGTGTCTGCGCCCTGCCAGAACGGCGAATTCGCGCTCAGCGCGACGAGGATCGGAAGCCAGCAGCGGATCCGGTCGATCACGGCGACGCCTTCCTCGTCCGACTCCACCGCCACGTGCACGTGCAGTGCGCACGTCATCTGCTCGCTCGCGGTGATCCCGAAGGCGTCGAAAAGCCGCTCATAGCGCGGGTCGTGGAACAGCCGCGGCGCGACCGGAAGCGGCGACGTCGCCGACGCGATCACCCGGACGCCGGCCCCTCGCGCGGCGAGGTCGGCGCGACGGCGACAATCGCGGATGTCATCCTCCAGCTCGCCGAGATCGGCATGCGGTGCGGTGTTCGTCTCGAGCATCTGCTGTTGCACTTCGTGCTCGATCGTTCCGCCGAGGTGGGTACCCGGGGGCTCCACCGGCGTCCCGCCCGTGATCTTGAGGATCCGGGAGGCCGCCGACCGCGCGCCGCCCGACTTCGGGTCGACCAGGAGAAGCTCTTCTTCGACCCCGACGGTGCGCATGGCACCAGTGTTGCAGCGGATCCGAGTTGCCACCAGCTTCGGATAGGAGAAAGCTTGAGACCGAGAACGAGGAGTATCCGGATGTGCCGCCTGCTCGGTTATGTCGCCAGCCACCCCACCGCCCCCGCCGACGTGCTCGGTGAGCCGGCGTTCGACGCGTTCACCTCACTGGCCGCGCTGCACGGTGACGGCTGGGGTCTGGCCTGGCGCAGCGCGGACGCCGGCACTCGCGTCGTCTCGAGTCCGGATTCCGCGGCGCGCGACCCCCGCTACGCCGAACTGACCAGGCAACCCCTCGGAGCCGCAGGCCTTGTCCACTTGCGCTGGGCGACCGGAGGGCTTCCTGTGGTGCCGGAGAACACGCATCCGTTCACCGATGGAACGTACGCGTTCGCGCACAACGGCCACATTCAGCCGATCCCGCTGCTCGATGAGCTGCTGACGGCGGAGTCGCGGGCGAAGCTGAAGGGTTCAACCGACAGTGAGCGGTACTTCCGGTTCGTTCTGCAGTGCATCGACGAAACCGGGTCGGAAGCGATGGGGGTCACGCGGGCGCTGCGCACGATGACGACCGAGTTCCCCGGTGCGAGCCTCAACGCGCTCCTCCTCACACCCGACACGCTCATCGCAATTCACATCAACAGTCGTGCGGACTCTCCCCCGCGGGCGCTCAGCGCGCTCTACCCGTCGGATGCCGACATGCCGCACAGGCATGCGACCGAGTACTACGCGATGGACTACCGGATCACGCCCACCGCCGTGCACGTGATCTCCAGTGGTCTCGACGAGCCCGGGTGGACCCGGGTGCCGCCGGACTCCGCCGCGATGATCGACCTGCGCACCCGTGAACTGGCGCGGCTCGACCTGCAGCCGGTGCGGCCGGGCGGCTGAGCGCGCTCGTCGGCCGCGTTTTCACGCGTCCCGGACGAGTTCACCCGGTACGCCGGGTGAATCCGTCCGCAGTGAGTGAAAACGCGGGCGTCGAGCGGATGCCCCGCCTCGCGTCAGCGAATCGTCCGGAGAAGCGCGCGTGACCGGTCGAGGAAGTCCCCGAACGGCTCGTCATTCTCGGGCCGGTCGAGTCTGAGCTCTTCACTGCTGAACCGGTGGAGAGTCTCCGCCGTGTCCTCGGCCCCCGACGCCGAAAGCCAGTCCTCGTAGCCGGGAAGCTCACCCCTCGCCCGCTGGTCCGACAGCACGGCGATGTTCGCCACTCCCTCAGCCCAGTTCGGCCTGTCAGCGTCCGCGACCCACATCCCGCGCATCAGGGTCGCCGTGTGAAGCATCACCATGTCGCGCTCCGCCCCGTCGTCTGCGAGCCAGGTCACGTAGTCGGCGATCACCTGCCATTGGTCGCGAACATCCGTGCCGCCTTCCTCCGGGGTGAACGCAACACTCAGTGCTCGCGTGCGCCGGTCCTCGCCGAGGTCGATCGAGGCGCAGTGCAGTGCCGCCGGTTGCGTCCAGAACGTCTGCTCCTCGGCATCCGTCCACGATTCCGTTCCATCGAGCGCCGGTGCCCCGTCGGGCCGGGACTCGTTGGAAACGCAGCCGGCGAAGGAGTCGGATTCGAGCGCCGCCCGGATGCCGGTGGCCGGCGCCAGGAGAGTGCTCGCGAGCACGGTCCCCGCGATCGCAACCATCGCAACGAGAGCGATGCCTCCGATCAGCAGGCGCCGGGAGCGTTGACGGCGCAGGTCGTCAGCGTCGCTATCTGGGGTGGGGACACGGGGCACGGGCAGCTCCTCGGGCGCGGGCAGCCGGCGCGACGGTCGAAGCCATCGCGTGGCCGGGGTCGGACGAAAACACCTACCGAAAAGCTACCGTGTCGACCGCGACCGCGAGCGGAGTTCGCGTTTTCACGCGTTCCGGACGGGTTCACGCGGTACGCCGGGTGGACCCGTCCGAAATGAGTGAAAACGCGGGCGGTGCGCTGGCGGCACGCCGTGAGGGGCGCGCGATCGCGCTAGAAGACCTCGGTGTGCGGCTCGTCCGCCGACGCGGGTTTGCGCGGGCGGCGACGGAACAGCGGGAGCCGCGGCGAGGCATCCGCACTGTCCGGGCCGTCGACCTCGAGGCCGTAGTAGTCGCCGATCCGGTCGACGAACGCACTACGCCGGGCCTTCTCGTACGCCCGATGCTCCCGGCTGAACGCTTTCGCCGTCGCCCAGCAGATCAGCAGCATGATCACACTGAACGGCAGGGCGATGATGATCGCCGCCGTCTGCAACGCCTGAAGGCCGCCCGCGAGCAGGAGCGCGATGGCGAGAGCGGATGTCACGCACGCGAAGAACGCGCGGATCCACCGTTTGGGTTCCACCTGGCCACCGCTGGCGATCATGCTCATCACGAGCGAACCGGAGTCCGCCGACGTGACGAAGAACACCGCGATGAGGATGATGCCGCCGACCGTGAGGACCGAGCCGGCCGGCAGTTGCGCGAACATCGCGAACAGGGCGCCCTCGACGTTGACGCTTCCGTCACCCGCGACGAGCCCACCGGGGCCGTTGAGCTCGGAGTACAGGGCAGTGCCGCCGAGAACGCTGAACCAGAGGAAGGTGATGAGCGTGGGGACAAGCAGCACACCGGTGACGAACTGTCGCACCGTGCGACCCCGCGAGATGCGAGCGATGAAGATCCCGACGAACGGTGCCCACGAGATCCACCAGCCCCAGTAGAACGTCGTCCACGCCGCCTGCCACGCTTCACCCTCGGCGCCCGCGTACGCGCCAACGGTGAAGGACAGGCCGACGAAGTCCTGCAGGTAGTTCCCGATGGACTGCACGAAGTCGCGCAGCAGGAACTGGGTCGGACCGACAATGAGGATGAAGACCACGATGAGGCCGGCGAGGATGAGGTTGATGTTGGACAGCCACTTCATGCCCTTGGCCACACCGGACAGCACCGAGAACAGCACGGCGGCGGTGATGATGAGGATCAGGATGATGTTGACGAAGTCGGATGCCGCGATGATTCCGGCACTCTCGAGCCCGGCACTGATCTGAACAACACCCAGGCCGAGCGAGGTTGCCACACCGAACAGGGTTCCGACGAGGGCGACGACGTCGATGAGGTTGCCCCAGCCACCCCGCACACGCCTGCCGAGCAGGGGCTCGAGGGTCCAGCGGATGGAGACGGGGCGCCCGCGACGGTGGATCGCATAGGCGAGCGCGAGACCGATGACCACGTAGATCGCCCAGGCGTGCACACCCCAGTGAAGGTAGGTCTGCGACAGAGCCTGCTGCGCGAGCTGGTTGCCGTTGCCTTCGACTCCCGGCCGCGGGTTGGCGAAGTGGCTGAGCGGCTCACCCACGCCGTAGAAGACGAGGCCGATGCCCATTCCAGCGGCGAAGAGGAGCGAGAACCAGGAGCCGAGCGAGAACTCCGGCTCGTCGTCGTCCTTTCCGAGCTTGATGTCGCCGTATCTGGAGAAGCCCACCCACAGACTGAAAATCACGAAGAAGGCAGCGATCAGCACGTAATACCAATTGAAGTTGCTGACGATCCCGGCCTGGATTCCCGCGAAAAGCGCCTCAGCGGCATCCGGAAGGAGGATGGCGAAGGCAACGAAGAGGAGAACCACGATCGCTGCGGGCCAGAACACCCACTTCGCGACCTCGGGGACCTTCGCGGCAGGGGCAGTTTCAGTGCTCGAAGGGGTAGACATGGTGCCAGCCTAGGATTCCCGAGCCGTCCCCACAACGAGGGACGCCCTGCTGCGCCAGATGCTATGGCGCCGGGACCGCGCCGCCTGCTCCGTCAAAAATGGTCGCAGTTCGCGAAGAACTGCGACCATTGTCGACCGAGCACAGCGGATGCCACGGGGCGGCGGGCGGGTCAGCCCAGGACCGACACCCCCAGCGTCGCGAGCACGCCGAACCCAACGCCCCAGATGATGATCGAGATGGTCTGCCAGAGGATGACGGCGTTCTTCGAGGCACCGAACGACACCATCGCGGCCGAGGTGATCTGACTCGGGAGGAGGGTCTGGCCGAGGAGGCTCACGCCGGCGACACCGTACTTGTCGAAGCGCTCACGCAGCTTTGCGCGCCGGGCAGTCTCAGGTTTGGCTTCCTTGCCCCCGCGCACTTTCGACCGCACGCCGTGTGCGCTGAGCACGAAGATGAGCATCGACACGACGTTTCCGACGATGGCGGCGAGGATTGCGACGACGGGGTTGATGCCGGCCAGAATGCCGACCACGGAGCCGAAGTAGGACTCCACGAACGGGATCGCCGACGCGAGGATCACGCCAACCCACTGCAGCAGGTCGGGAAGTCCGGAGGTGAAGTCTCGCAGTGCGTCAATCATGAGGTGCCTTTCGTCGATGTTCTCGTGGTGCGTATCGCCGGGCCGGTGGGCCGCTGTCGGTGGCGATGAGTCCATACTTCCGCTCAGACAGTGGCCGGATAAGTGTCGCAGCGTCATGACATCCGCCGCGTTTCTGCACCTCGATCCGTGACAAATGTCACTGCTCTACGCTGGAAGCCATGCACCCGACATCCGCGCCAGAACGGCGATCCTCGTGACCGGCAGCCGCCCGTCCGGGTCGCCCGCACTGCCAGAATCACGACGCTCCGACCAGGCGCGCGGCGTGCAGACCACCTGGTTGTACACGCTCGGCGCGATCGTGTTCTTCTTCGTGGTGCTCGACGCCATCCTGATCCTGACGGTGTCGTCGAACTTCGCTGTTTCGCGGTCGCCGCTCGACGGCATCCTGCTCGTGCTCATTCTTCTGTCGTCGGTGATGCACGTGCGGTACTGCTTCTTTCTCCGGGTCGGACCGGGGGGTGGGATGCCGCGTCCCGCCTGGACCGTCGCCCTCTTCGCTCCGGCTGTTGCCGCGTGGGTCCTTGGGTTGTTCACGCCGGGCGCCGGACTCTACGCCGCCCTCCCCCTCTGGATGGCTGTCAACGCCCTCGCTCCGCTGCTGCCGACGGCCCAGCGCTGGGGGGTCATCGCGCTCGGGCTTCTCATCACCATCCCGCATCCCTTCATCGCGTCGGCGCAGTTCGGGAACACCTTCGACCTCGCGGAGGCGAGTCGGGCGTGGATCCTGTTCTTCTACGGCGCAAGCCTGCCGATCATGGTGCTCTCCAGCCTGTGGTGGTGGGGAATCGTTGTGCAGCTCGACCGGCACCGGTCGACTGCCGCCGAGCTCGCTGTCGCCCAGGAACGGCTGCGGTTCGCCTCCGACCTGCACGACATTCAGGGTCACCACCTTCAGGTGATCGCCCTCAAGTCGGAACTCGCCGAACGGATGCTCGCCATCGATCCCGAGGCCGCGCGCGAACACGTACACGAGACCCGGCTGATCGCGAAGCAGGCTCTCGAGGAGACCCGGTCGCTCGTTGCCGGGTACCGCGAGGTCGACCTCGCCGCCGAACTCGAGAACGCCCGCGAGGTACTCACGGTCGCCGGCGCCGAGTGCGAACTGCAGCTCGGGGCGCTGCCCGCGAACCCGGAGGTTCGGCGCGTTCTTGCCCTCGTCGTTCGCGAGGCGACCACGAACATCCTGCGTCACAGCTCGGCTACCTGGGCGTCGATCCGGGTCACGACGACTCCCGACGGCTCGACTCTCGAGATCTCCAACGATGCGGCGTCGCCGGCAACGGATGCCGCGGGTCGCGCGGCCAGCAGCGGTCTCGCCGGGTTGCGGGATCGGGTGTCAGCGGTCTCGGGCGATTTGTCGACCCGGCTCGATGGAGACACGTTCACCCTGCGCGTGTTCGTTCCGGTGAGAGTGGGGGCGGACGCGTGACCGAGCCCCGTGTCATCCGTCTGCTGATCGCGGACGACGAGCACCTCATCCGTGGCGCGCTGAGCGCCCTGCTCAATCTCGAGCCCGATATCGAGGTCGTCGCGAGCGTCGACAACGGTGTCGCTGCAGCGGAACTCGCGCTCGAACTGAAGCCTGACGTCTGCCTGCTCGACCTCGAGATGCCGCAGGCGGACGGGCTCGAGGCCGCGGCGCGGATTCTGTCGACGGTTGCGACGAAGGTCGTGATCGTGACGCGGCATGCGCGGCCCGGTGTGTTGCGGCGCGCGCTCGCCGCACGGGTCTCCGGTTTCGTGCCGAAGTCGACGCCTGCCGAGGAACTCGCCGATGTGATCCGGGATGTCGCCGCCGGCAAGCGGTACATCGACCAGGAGATCGCGGCGACGGCCCTGACCGCCGAGCGGTGCCCGCTCACCGATCGCGAGCTCGACGCGCTCCGCTATTCGCGCTCGACCATGAGTGTGCAGGAGATCGCCGACCGGTTGCACCTCGCCGCCGGCACCGTACGCAACTATCTGTCGTCGGCGATGACGAAGCTCGATGCTCGTTCGCGCCACGAGGCGGCGGAGATCGCGTGGCAGCAGGGGTGGATCTAGCGAGGCGCCCTGCGCCGCTCGGCCCCGCGCGTGCTGCCGAGCCCCGTGGCATCCGCTGCATCCCGTGGCATCCCGTGGCGTCCGTGGCATCCGTGGCATCCGCTGACGAACGCGTTTTCACGCACTGTGGACGAAAACACCCGTTGTTTCGCGTGATTCGGTCCGCAACGCGTGAAAACGCGGCAGCGAGCGGAACGCATCCCTGCCCAGCCGAATAGTCAGTTGCGCGTTATATCGGCCAACTGTATAGTTGCCCGATATAAGGAGGCGTGATGAACCGGAATCCGCAATTGCCGCTCACCGAGACGGTGTTCTACATCCTGCTCGCCCTGATCGAGCCGGCTCACGGCTATGTGATCATGGCCCGGGTCGAGTCGATGAGCGGCGGGGCTGTGCGCCTCGCACCGGGCACGCTGTATGGCGCTCTCGACACCCTCCTGAAGCAACAGATGATTGCGCGGGTGGACAGCCCGGATCCGCGACGCAAGGTCTACGCGATCACCGATTCCGGATACCAGACCCTCAAGCAGGACGCCGAGCGGATGACGCACCTCGTCAGCCTGTTCGACCAGACCCGGGGAGACAACCAGTGAAAACTCTCAGAATGTTCGTCGACTACGACAAGGAAGAAGCCTGGCTGAACGAGATGGCCGGCAAAGGCCATCTCGTCGTCAAGGCGGGGCCACTGTATTCGTTCACACCGATCGAGCCCGGCGCAGCGGTCGTGCGTGTCGATCACCAGCCCAGCATGAAGGCGGGTGACTTCGACGATTATCGCAATCTCTTCGCGGATGCCGGCTGGCAGCACCTCGCCGGAACTCGCGGGAGCGGGGAGCAATACTTCGCCTCCTTCTCCGGCGACGCGAACGCTGACATCTTCTCCGAGAACGAGTCCAAAGCCCAGCGGTATCGCCGGGCAATGACGACGAACTCGGCGATTCTGCTCCCGCTCTTCGTCATCGTGGTCGCCCTGTGGTCGACGTGGAATGTGAGCCCGGAGTCGTTTCTCTCGCCGCGGGACTGGTACCTCACTCCCGGGCTCTGGGAGAGGGAAGGGTGGGCGTTCGCGGGAGCCTTCCTGTTTGAAACCCCGATTGTCGCCCTCCGTGTCGGCGGGCCGCTGATCCTCATCGGGTCGTGCATCGTCATTCTGGTGCTCCTCGCGTACCAGTGGGTGCTGTACCGCAGGACTCGCGCCCGGGCCCGCGCGTAGCGCCACGCGTGCCGCCTTTTCACCCACTGTGGACGAAAACACCCGGCGTACCGGATGCTTTCGTCCGCGCCGGGTGAATTCGCGCCGCGGCATCCGCTCAACGTCGCCATTAGCGCCACGGCATCCGCTTCGCACAGGCGTCGAGCACCAGGTCGCCGTACGCCTCGCAGCTTGCCCCGGCCAGATCAACCCCTCGCCGCAGGGGGCGGAACTGATCGAAGCTGAGGGAGTGACTCCGCAGCGCATCAGCACCTTTACTCGCGACGGCCTGACCTTCGAGGTCTCAGACACCGGGCCGCTCGATGGACAGACCGTTGTGCTCCTCCACGGGTTCCCCGCAAATAGGCACAGTTTCGATGAGGTCGTCCCGATCCTGAACGCAGCGGGGTTCCGCACCCTCGCCCCGAACCAGCGCGGGTACTCGGATGGCGCGCGCCCACACCGCAGCAGGGACTATCGGGCGGTGGAGCTCCAGCGCGACGTTCTCGCGCTCGTCGACGTCGCTGGCGTGGACCGCGTCCATCTCGTCGGCCACGACTGGGGCGGCGTGCTCGCATGGCAGCTGGGAGCGGTTGCACCGGAACGGCTCACCGGACTCACCGTGCTGTCGACGCCGCATCCGTCCGCGATGATTCGTTCGCTCGTGGCATCCGCTCAGGCGTTGCGTTCCTTCTATGTGCTCGTGTTTCAGTTGCCGATGCTGCCGGAGTTGCTGTTGCGCAAGAAAGTGGAGCCGCTGCTGCGTCGGATGGGTCTGAACGCCGACGCCGCTGCCGAATACGGGCGGTTCATGTCGAAACACGGCCGCCTCACCGGGGGACTTCACTGGTACCGGGCGCTGTGGCTCCCCGATCGTCGGACGTCGCGCAGACGCCTGGTTACCGTGCCGACCACCTATCTGTGGGGCAACGGCGACCAGACACTCGGGCGCCGGGCAGCAGAGCTCAGCGGCTCGTACGTGCGCGCTGAGTACCGGTTCATCGAGGTGGACGAGAATCACTGGTTGCCCGAGAACGCTCCGCGAGTTGTTGCCGCTGCGATCCTCGACGACCTCCGGTTGCCGTAAGGCCGGCTCGGTGTCGCGTTCTCACTCACTGCGGACGAAAACACTCGGCGTACCGGGTGATCCGGTCCGCGCCGGGTGAAAAGGCGGGCGAGGCGCCCCGTGGCATCCGCACGCCCCCGCACGTCGGCGAGGACGACACCGCGTCACGCCCGGCGGCTCGGTGTCGCGTTCTCACTCACTCCGGACGAAAACACTCGGCATACCGGGTGATGCGGTCCGCACCGGGTGAAAACGCGGGGGCCCGCGTCAGCGCACGGGCCGCGCAGCCGCCGTCGTTGTCGTCCGGATCCGGTACAGGCTCGACGACGCCGTGATGTACAGCTCGGTGCCGTCGGGCCCGCCAAAGCACACGTTCGACGCCACCTCGGGCACCGGGAGGTCGAGCAGAAGTGTGCCATCCGGCGCCAGCACCTGCACGGCATCCCCCGCTGACGTCCACACCCGGCCAGCGACGTCAATGCGCAGCCCATCGGTCGTTCCGGCCGGTGCCGCGAACACGCGCGACTCCCCCGTGTCGACCCGATACTCACGGATGTGCCCGCCACCGACGCCCGTGTCCGTCACGTAGAGCAGCGACTCATCGGGTGAGAACGCGAGCCCGTTCGGGTGCACCATGTCGGTGATCACTGGGGTCGCGATACCGGTGGTGGCGTCGAGCCGGAAGACGAAGCATCCGCCGTACTCCTCGTTCCCCGGGTGCCCCTCGCGCCCACTGGGCTGGATGCCGTAGGGCGGGTCGGTGAACCAGATCGCGCCGTCGGATGCCACGACAACGTCGTTCGGGGAGTTGAACCGTCCGCCTTCCCACCGTTCGGCGAGCACCTCGACCTGGCCGTCGACCTCACGCTCGACCGCCCGGCGACCGTGGCTGCACTGCACGACGCGCCCTTCGGAGTCGAGGGTGCGGCCGTTGGTGTACTCGACGTCGTCGCGGTGAACGCGGGTCTCACCCGTGGTGCGGTCGAACGCGAGGATGCGCGTGTTCGGGATGTCGCTGAACCGCACCGTCCGCGACTCGGGCACCCACAGTGGCCCCTCGAGCCATTCGCCTCCGGTCCACAGTCTCTCGAGGTCGCCGGTGAGGAGGCCGTGGGTGTCTGCAGTCGCGTCGTTGCTCATGCGCCCACGCTAGCAACGCACGACCCGGCTTGCTCGGTCGACAACGGCCGGATCCCGCCGGATTCTTCGACCACTATCGACCGAGCAACGCCCCGCACCAGCCAAAAGTGGCCGAGCATCCCGGTCAATGCCCCTTGAGGAACCACGCCGTCACTGCCGACCGTGACCCGACCCCCAGCTTGTGGAGAATGTTGGCCACATGGTTCTCGATTGTGCGCTCGGATAGGTACAGTCTCGTGGCGATCGCCCGGTTGCTCAGCCCCCTGGAAACGAGGGCGGCCACTTCCGATTCGCGAACGGTGAGCGGATGCCGCAACGAATCGGCACCGCGCCCCCCTGGCACGACATCGAGTCGGTTCAGATGTGTTCGCGCCTCAGCGGCGAAGTGCGCGGACCCCAGCCCCTCGGAGAGTTCGATCGCCGTCTCGAGGTGCCGGCGAGCAGCAGCCGGGTCGCCACGAAGCGCGGCGAGTTTGCCCAGGGTAAGCGCCACCGGACCGGCAGATGGGGTCATCGCGTTCGCCACCGCCTGCATCCGTTCGAACGGGAGAAGCTCGTCATACAGTTCGACGGCGGCGTCGCGGTCACCAAGGTAGACGCAGATTTGACTGTGGCCGACAGCGCCGATCAACCATTCAGGGCTGTGTCGCGGGAACTTCGCCAAGTGCGGCCTGATCTCCTTCCAAAGACCTTCAACCTCGCTTCGACGGTCCTGCGCGGTGAGGAGTGAGGCCAGCCAACCGCGGGCAAAGTAAGGAGCGTCCTCAAGGATCTTCCGCACGGACGCCTCAGCTTCGGCGAGGCCCGCGCCCGTGCGAACGGCGATGTCGCTCATCATGATGAGGTGCATCCAGCTCGCGCCGGCGTCCCCTGCCCCCGCAGCGGCACTCAGGGCATCGTCGGCGCGGAGCTTCGCCTCGGCGAATCGACCTTCAAGATGAAGTAATACGCCCTGCACGAGCATCAGTCGCCAGTCCCACAGCGGTTCACGCAAGCGCGTGACGACTGCAGTCAGCACGCTCAACTCGGCCGTTAGATCGACGATATTTCCGAGTTGCAGGAGAGCGTCGATACGCCACAAGAGACCCCAGGCGAGAAAGTCGTCGACACCGTGGCGTCGACCGAGATCCAAGGCACGGTCGGCTATGGCGAGCCGGTCGTCGACGTACCCCGCCCACACCTGCTGCACGTGCAGCGCGTTCAGGGTAAGGAACGCCGTGTCGGGGTCGTCGATCGCGGCATCCGGCAGCGCCTCGTCGAGAACGAAGTAGCGGGTACTCACCCACGGGCTCCCGGTCAATGCGAGCTGCGCTCGCACGCGGGCCGACCGCACAGGATCGCCCTCACCGAGTAGGGCGAGCGTTTCGATGCAAAGATCATGAATCTCGGCTTGCATCGCGAAGTCGCTGGTCCCACGCAGCACGACAGCGGCATCCGCCATGGCAGCGGGTTCTTTTAGGCCTCGGGCCTTGTCAGCGACCGCCGTACACGTGCGCCAGGCGGCGACGGTTCGTCCCGCTCGGACCTGGCTGCCGGCGAGGGCCAGGAGCAGTGCCGTGTTCTGGATGCCGTCGGCCGAGTCATCCAACGCGATGGCCCGCTCCCACAGGTCGGTGGCTTCAGCGTGAGCACGCCGAGCGGTCGCTTCATGAGCCGCACGAAGCGTGGCCTCGAAGGAGGCCGAGCCCTTGCCGGACGATGCGGTCACGCCCTCATCGTATTCGCGCACTCGGCAACGGGGAACTGAGTGGAGAGTCGAGTGTTTCCACGGATTCCGCGGAGGTCGCAAGCGAGCAATCTGAAGACACCACACTCAGCCCAAGGAGAGCATCATGGTTGCTATATCAGAGACAGTGTCCAGGCCCCAGAGCAGGCAGATTCGAACGTGGGGCGCGATCGGGTTCTGGGGCGGGGTCGCTGGCGCACTGTCCGCTGCTCTGCTAATTCTTTACCCGGCCGAGGTTCCACTGGAACGCTTCAGCTACCCGTTCCGCGGTATCGGGTTCACCATTGCGCAGATGTTCTTCGCAATCCACCACCTGACGATGGTGCTGGTGGTCGTCGGACTGCTGCGATCCGCATCAGGTCGATCGCGGCTCGCCGCTGGCGGTTTGATCGTGGCCATCGTCGGACTCATCCTTTTGTCGATGCTCGAGATCGTCGTGCTGACGGCGGCGGATGCTGTGGTCGGCGACCCACTCTTCGACACGATGTCGTCGCTATTCGGAGTTCCGATGATGCTCATCGCGATCGGTCTTGTGAGCGGCGGAATCGGGATCCTGCGCGCGGGCGTGTGGCGCGGTCGGGAACGAGCGTTGCCGGTGATTCTCGGCGCGTACGTGATTGTCGGGGTGATTCCGGCCCTGTTCGGGCCGAACTGGCTGGGCCGTGTAGCGATCGGGATCTGGTGCCTGCTGTTCGCCGCACAGGGCTGGATTCTCTGGCGCGGCTCCCTCTCCCAATCGGAGGTCGAATAATGACCGAGCGCAGCCTGGATCCGATCCTTCTCGGTGCAGTCGGCGGACTGGCGTGGGCGGCGAGCCTGCGCGGCTTCATGACCGAGGTTGCCGGGAGCGAATCACAGGTCTCCTGGACCGACACCTTCGTCGGCATCCTGCTGCCCGGGTTGGTAGCGGGTGGACTACTGGGGTGGGCGGAGCTGCGGCGTCGCGAGAGCCGCCCGGTTCGCGCCCTGACTGCGGCACCATTGTTGTTCGCGGTGGCGACCCTCTCTTTGCCCGGCCAACTGATGGCGTTCGTCACAACGGGTATCGGGGGCGGAGCCGTGGCCGTCCCGCTGATGGGCATCATGGGCGGCTATGTCCTGGCCGGTCGTCACCGCTGGGCACGCATCGCGTGCAGCGCACTCGCCATTTCGCTCCTTGCCCTGGCAGCTGTCTTCACAGTGGTTCTGGGCATCCCCCTCACTGCCCGCACCACCTGGGTCGCCGTGCTCATCCTTACCCTGCTCGTCGTGCAAGCGTGGGCGTGCGCGATCCCACTGCGTGCCGCTCCGGCCGCTTCAGGCCGGGCGCGTCGGTCTCTGTCAACGGATGCCGCTCCACTGCTCGGTCGATAATGGCTGCAGCTGACGAACATCTGCAGCCAGAACGGACGGAGCACGCGCGCGCTTCGGCTTGCTCGGTCGACAATGGCTAGACCCCGGCCCGTTTTTCGACCACTATCGACCGAGCAACACCGCGCACCAGCCAAAAGTGGCCGAGCAAGCGGGCCGCGGGGCCGCCGGCGAGCGGATGCTACGCGGCAGGCGCCGGGATCGTCGCGGTGTCGATCACGAAGCGGTAGCGCACGTCACTCTTGACGACGCGCTCGTACGCCTCGTCGACCTGGTCGGCGCCGATGACTTCGACGTCAGCACCGAGACCGTGCTCGGCACAGAAGTCGAGCATCTCCTGCGTCTCGCGGATGCCACCGATGTTCGACCCGGCGAGGCTGCGGCGTCCACCCGTGAGGGAGAACACGCGGAAGGTCTGCTCGTTTTCGGGCAGCCCGACGAAGACCATCGACCCGTTGAGGGTGAGCATCGACAGGTACTTGTCGATCGGCAGGTCCGCCGACACCGTGTTGATGATGAGGTCGAAGCGCTTGCGGTTGGTCTTGAAGGTCTCGTCGTCGCTCGTCGCGAAGTAGTCGGTCGCGCCGAGGCGCATCCCGTCTTCCTTCTTGGACAGCGTCTGGCTGAGCACGGTCACTTCGGCGCCGAGCGCGGCGGCGATCTTGACGCCCATGTGTCCGAGCCCGCCCATACCGACGATCGCGACCTTCTTGCCGGGGCCTGCACCCCAGTGCTTGAGCGGCGAGTAGGTGGTGATCCCGGCGCAGAGCAGCGGTGCGGCGACGTCGAGGTCGATTCCCTCGGGGATACTCAGCACGTAGTTCTCGTTGGCGACGATCGAGGTGCTGTAGCCCCCGTAGGTCTCTTCACCGGAGTACTCGCGGCCGTTGTAGGTGGCAACATTGCCCTTGAGGCAGAACTGTTCCTCGCCGGCAAGGCAGTTCTCGCATTCGCGGCAGGAGTCGACGAAGCATCCGATTCCGACCCGGTCACCGACCTTGTGTCTGGTGACGTCCGATCCGACGGCGCTGACGATGCCGGCGATTTCGTGGCCGGGCACCATCGGGAAGATCGCTGCACCCCACTCCTCACGGGCCTGGTGGATGTCGGAGTGGCAGATTCCGGCGAAGGCGATGTCGATCTGCACATCGTTGGGGCCGACGTCGCGGCGTTCGATCGTGGAGCGCTCGAAGGCTGCTCCGGCGGATGCTGTCACGAGTGCGGGCACGGTGGTGGGCATGGGAACCTCCGGAAGTGTGGTGGGGCGGCCGCGTCTGCGCTGCCGTCGGTCAACGCTACAGCGCCGCCCCGATCGCGAGGGGGTGCTTGCGCTCGGCTGAGCACGAGGTCCATCGCCTGCTTCTACCTCCCGTGAGGACCGAGGTGCTGCTCCCGGTCACTTCAGTGCGCGCAAAGTGCTCCCAAACCCGCGTCAGAGGTACTCTTGCGCGCACTGAGTCTCAGCCGAAATTTCACTGCGCGCTAAGTGCCCTCAAACCTGCGCTGGAGGTACTTTTGCGCACACTGAAGCCGAAGAGCGAGAACTGAACTCTCGTCAGCGGAGACCGAAACTCAGTCCTCGGCCGACGAGGACGCGCACGCTGACGTACCGCGCTCTGCACCGCCGGCTCGACGATCGGTTGTCATCGATGTCTCCACGCAGCAGGCACATCCATCCCGGCAACTCATCTGTGAAACGACGGCAGCACTGTGCCCCGGCGGCCACAGACCACCGGGGCACAGTTCCACTGAAGAGGAGTGCTACTCGCCGTCGAACAGGCGCGGCGCGAAGTCGATCAGGTTCTTCTGCCAGACATCCCAGCCGTGCGGGCCAACGGTCACGCCGTTGAACTCGTAGTTCACACCGAGGCCATCGAGGGTCTCCATCATCGCCAACACGTTGGGATAGGTGAAGTCGGTGATGTCACCCGTGTACAGACGCACGAGTTCGGTCTCCGCGTTCACTTTCGCCACATCGATGTTCGGAGGAAGCCCGAACAGGAATCCGGCAAATGCCCCCACCTGAGAGAACTCACCCGGGTTGCTGAGCAGCAGGCTCATCGTGCGCTGTCCGCCGAGCGAGAGCCCGGCGATCGCGCGCTGGTCGGGATCGTCACTCACGTGGTACGCACCCTCCACCGCCGGGAGCACGTTGTCGAGAAGCTCGGCCGGGTAGTTGTTCACGTTCCCGTTCGGCATCACGACGACCATCGGGTCGATGGACCCGTCGAGCGTCAGGTTGTCGAGAATCTGCCTCGCACGCCCCACCTCGACCCAGTCCGTCCAGGTCTGCCCGCCTCCGTGGTTCAACACGAAGAGCGGATACGCCTCCGCGCGGTCCGCGTCGTATCCCGGCGGTGTCCACACCCAGGCGCTGCGCTCCTGCTGGGCAACGGTGCTCGAGTAGGTCAGCACGTTGAGCTCCCCACCCTGGCCCTCAGCAACATCGGCGAGCAGGCGCGACTCCTCACCCTCCACGAAGAAGGTGCTCCAGGTCGGCTCGGTCGTGACCTTCGTCGGGTTGGAGGCATCCTTCACCGAAACACCGTCGACGATGAAACGGTAGTAATACGACCACGGGTCCAGCGGCCCGACGGTTGCGCGCCAGCGGTCACCGACCTTGTTCATTTCGACGCGGAGCCAGCTTCCGCCCGGGCCCCAGTTGGCCCAGACCGACACGTATTCGGCATCCGCGAATTCGGTCGTCGTCTCGAAGGTGACGAAACCGTCATCGGTGACCCACGGCGTCGGCGTCGTGCCGGCGGCGGGGAGCACGAACGGCTCCTCGATGTCGGTGTGGCCCTCGCTGAAGCCGGCGTCACCGGTCTTCTTGCCGTTGAAAATTCGCGGCGCGAAGTCGATCAGGTTCTCCTGCCAGGCGTTCCAGTTGTGGCCGGCATCCGGGTTGGCGCCGTCGAACTGGTAGTCGAGACCCAGCGCATCGAACTGCTGCATCGCTTTGAAGACATCGTTGTAGGCGACATCCGTCGGGTTTCCGACGTAGAGGCGGTACAGCTCGGTCTGCTTGTTGATCTTCTTGGCGTCCTTGGCCGAGAGGTCGGAGACGTCGAAACGTCCCGCGCCGAAGGTACCGATGTAGGCGAACATTCCGGGATGCTGCGCCAGCACCTCGAAGGTCTGCCCACCACCCATCGACAGTCCGGCGAGCGCGCGGTCCTTCTTGGCCTTCGACACGTTGTACGCGTCATCTACCGCCGGCATCAGGTTGTCGACGAGCTCACTCGCAAAGTCGGGAACGTTTCCGTTGCCCATGACGACGACCATGTCGGCCAGCTTTCCGGAGAGCGACAGGTTGTCAAGGATCTGCTCGGCCCGGCCGACTTCGACCCAGTCGCGATAGCTCTGGCCGCCGCCATGCTGCAGGTAGAGCACGGGGTACGGTTTGCCGCGCTCGCGGTAACCGGGTGGCGTCCAGACGAGCGCCGATCGTTCTTCTCCGGCGACGGCGCTGTCATACGTGAGGGTGTCGATGGAACCGGCCGCTTGCGGAGCATCCGCCAGCAGGCTCGCGGACTCTCCAGGAACAAAGAACGTGCTCCATTCCGGTTCGGATGCCACGGACGTCGCGTTGGTCGGGTCCTTGAACGGCTTCGAGTCGTCGCCCGTCACCTGGTAGTAGTACAAGCCCGGCTCGAGCGGCCCGAGGGTTCCGGCCCAGTTGGAGCCGCTCCTCGACAGGCCGAACTGCGCCCAGTTGGCGGAGGCACCGAAGTTGCCCTCGACCACGAGGTTGGACACCGGACCGATCGCGGACTCGACGTCGGCGTTCGGCACCGCGAATCGGACGTAGCCGTCGTCGAGCTGGGTCAGCCACGGATCCGCCGCGACAGCGGGCTGGCTCACAACCAGCACGCTCGCCGCGACGGCGACTCCCGTCGCGAGCCCGGCAAATCGGCGCCAGCGCGACATTCGGCGCGGGCGATGTTCGAGTGCATGAATCTCCATGAATTCGGTTCCCTTTTCCGTTTCGCCGCGCCTTGTGGCGAGGCGTCACACAGTCATCTCCACTGCGGATTCGGCCCGCGGTGGATGGCTGGAAAGGCGACTACTTCGGAAAACTCGGGTAATTTACCACGTCGTAAATTCCATCCGGGACTCATGCTTCCGGCATCCGGAGGGTCTTGTCAAGCAAAAGCTGAGGGCGGATCGATTTGTGACGCGGGTTGCGCAGCGACATCGAGCAGCCGTGTCGGCGGCGCAATCAGGGTCGTATATATTGACCCTGAGCGCCACAACGGACGGAGTCGACGATGAGATCCACCATGCGCGATGTGGCGCGGGTAGCGGGGGTCTCGCCCAAGACCGTCTCGAATGTCATCAACGACCACCCGCACGTTCGATCCCACGTGCGCGAGATCGTGCGCAAGGCGATCATCGAGCTGGACTACCGACCGAACCAGTCCGCGCGTGGCCTGCGTTACGGCAAAACCGGGGTCATCGGACTCGCCGTGCCGTCGCTGCGTGAGAACTACTTCGCCGAACTCGCCGACTCCGTCATCCGCGCCGCGGAGAAACGCGGGCTCAACGTGCTCATCGGCCAGACCAACGGCGATCGCAGGAACGAGCTGGACGCCGTCAGGGGCCTGCGCCTGCAGGGGACCGACGGGCTGCTGCTCAGCCCCCAGGGCATGGGCCAGCGCGACATCGACGCGTTGAACGTGCCGCTGCCGCTCGTGCTGCTGGGTGAGCGGATCTTCGGCGGCCCAACGGATCACGTGACCATGCACAACGTCTCGTCGGCGCAGGCGGCGGTGGAGCACCTCTTCGAACGCGGGCGATCCCGCATCGCCATCATCGGAGCCCCGGACCCCGACGACACCGATCCCGGGTCGGCGACGCTCCGGCTCCAGGGGTACCGCAAAGCACTCGATACCGCCGGAATCCCCGAAGCACCCGAACTCATCTGTGTCACCGGTCACTGGAGCCGCGAGGCCGGCGCCGTCGCCGTTCGGCGCCTGATCGACGACCAGGTTCCCTTCGACGGTGTCTTCGCCCTCAACGACAGCCTCGCCCTCGGTGCGCTCCGCGCATTGGGGGAGGCCGGCATCCGGGTCCCGGAGGAGGTCGCGGTCATCGGTTTCGACAACATCGACGAAGCACGCTTCTCGGTGCCGTCGCTCTCGAGCGTCGACCCCGGACGGGACTCCATCGCCGAGATGGCGGTGCAGATGCTCGTCGAACGGGTCCGCGAGAATGGCGACCCGCGCCCACCCCGATTGAGCAAGCCGGAGTTCCAGATCGTGACGCGGGAGTCAACGGGGCCCGCCTCCCCTTAACCTCAGCCGAGCGCCACCGCAGTCCAGGAGACGGCAGGCAACGTGATGGTGAGGATGCCGTCGTCGAGCGACGCGGTCTCGTTCGGTTTCAGGCCCACCCGGTCTGGGTTGTCCTTCGTGTTGACCGCATAGACGTCGTCGTCCGCCATCATCTGCGTCTCGAGGATCGACTTCTCCCCCAGCGCTGCCAGGTTCACCGTCACGGTGATGGGATCGGTGAGCGACCGGTTGACGAGGAACACGGCGGCGCGCCCGGTCTCCTCGTCGACCGTGGCACCGGCGTCGACAAGGGGAACGGTGCCGAGTTCGTTCGACTCGTACTGATCCGACTGCACGCGAACGTCGAGGGAGACACCGACCGCGAGCCGTGACGTGACGGCGAACGGGAAGTAGGTGGCCTGACGCCAGGCCGGCCCGCCCGGCTCGGTGGTGATCGGGGCGATCACGTTCACGAGGATCGCCATCGCCGCCGAGGTGACGCGGTCGGCGTGCCGGAGGAGCGAGATGAGCAGCCCGCCGATGACGACGGCATCCGCTACCGAATACACGTCCTCGGCGAGCCGCGGTGCCTCAGGCCAGTCGTCGCCCTCGATTTCGTCGGTGCGGTAGAACCGGTCGACCTGCCGCGGGAAGCTGCGCAGGTTCTCGCCGAGGTACCAGACGTTCCACTCGTCGAACGAGATGTTGAGCGTCTTTTCGCTGCGCTTCACGGCCTTGACGTGGTCGGCGGTCGCGATCACGACGTCGAGGTAGCGGTCCATCTTCACCGGGGAGGCGAGGAACGAGGCGAGGTCGCCGTTTCGCTCCTGGTAGTAGCCGTGGCACGAGATGTAGTCGACGTCGTCGTAGGTGTGCTCGAGCACTTCGCGGTCCCACATCGGGAACGTCGCCATGGTCGGATGCGACGATCCGGATGCCACGAGCTCCACTCGCGGGTCCAGCTGGCGCAGTGCTTTGGCGGTGCGTGAAGCCTTCTTGCCGTAGTCCTCGGCCGACGAGTGCCCGACCTGCCAGGGGCCGTCCATCTCGTTGCCGAGGTACCACATCGAGATCCCGAACGGCTCGGTCCGCCCGTTCGCGACCCGCTCGTCGGAGAGGGTGGTGCTCTTCGCGATGTTCGCGTACTCGAGCACGTCGAGGGCGTCTTTCGTATCAGCGGTGCCGAGGTTCACGGCGTACATCAGTTCACCGCCGACCTTCTCGACCCACGTCGCGAACTCGTGCAGCCCGACCTGGTTGGACTCACTCGAGCGCCAGGCGAGGCTCAGCCGACGCGGCCGCTCCTCCTTCGGACCGACGCTGTCACGCCAGTGGAACCCGGAGACGAAGTTGCCGCCCGGGTAACGGATGCCGGTGACGCCCATCTCCTTCACCAGCTCGATGACGTCCTGACGGAAACCGTCCTCGTCCGCGGTGGGGTGGCCGGGCTCGTAGATGCCGGTGTAGACGGCGCGCCCCATGTGCTCGATGAAGGTGCCGAAGAGGCGGCGGTTGATCGGACCGATGACGAAACCGGGGTCGATGGTGACGCGGGCGGTGGACATACTTCTCCTTAATGAATGGCGCTGTGCCGGAGGCGTTGGGCGAGAACTCGCCGGGGAACGGTTACTTGAGGCTGCCCATGGAGAGACCGCCCTGCCAGTACTTCTGCAGCATGAGGAAGGCGATGATCAGCGGGATCACCGACACGAGCGATCCGGCGGTCACGAGGTTCCAGATGAGTCCGCCGGCGGTGGCGGAGTTCGACTGGACCTGCCAGTTGTTGAGGCCGACCGTGACCGGCAGCAGTGTCTGGTCCGAAAGCATGGCGAGGGGCAGGAAGTAGTTGTTCCAGCCGCCGACGACGGAGAGGAGCAGCACCGTCACGATCGCGGGCCGCATCAGCGGAAGCGCGATGGTGGCGAAGGTCCGGAACTCCCCGGAGCCGTCGACGCGTGCGGCGTCCAGCAATTCGTCCGGGATCGCATCCTGAATGTAGACACGCATGAGGTAGACACCGAACGGGCTGAGCAGCGACGGAAGGATCACTGACCAGACCGTGTTGGTGAGGCCGAGGTTGTTGAACAGCACGTAGGTAGGGATGACGAGTGCCGTCATCGGAACCATCACCGAGGCCAGGAGGATCATGAAGGTCACGGTGCGACCGCGGAAGCGGTACTTGGCGAACGCGTATCCCGCGAGGACCGCCAGGATCGTCGCGCCGAATCCGCCGGCGAAGGCGTAGAGGAACGAGTTCCCCATCCAGCGCAGGTAGATGCCGCTGTTGTAGGTGGCGAGCTGCGCGATGTTGTCGAACAGCGCGAAGTTCTTGTCGAACCACAGCGGTCCACCGGTTCCGGTGAAGAGACCCTGCGTGGTCTTGGAGCCGGCAACGACGAGCCACCAGATCGGCAGCAGGAAGTAGATGGCTGCAATCGCGAGAAGCAGGTGCATCCCGATCGATTTGCGTTCTCCCGGCTGGGCGACGGCGCGCTTTTTCTTGCGCCGGCCCGAGGCGGTGATGGCGTTGTCGACGAGTGGGACGGGTGAAGTAGTCATCAGCGGAGTCCACTCTTCTTGCGGGTGGCGATCAGGAAGACGATCGAGGTGAGGAAGACCAGCAGCCCGAGGGCGAAGGAAATCGCCGACGCGTAGTTGAACTGTTGATACGAGAACGCGAGGTTGTACGCGTACAGGTTCGGCGTATAGGCCGCGTCGATGGCGTTACCGGCGAGCGGCGAGAGCACTTGCGGTTCGGTGAAGAACTGCAGCGTGCCGATCAGCGAGAACACGATCGTCAGCACAAGAGAGGATGCGACGATCGGCACCTTGATGTGCAGCGCGGTCTGCAGCTTCGTCGCTCCGTCGATGCGCGCCGCTTCGTAGATCGAGGGGTCGATCGACTGCAGCGAGGCGTAGATGATGATCATGTAGTAGCCGGTCCACTGCCAGGTGACGATGTTGGTCAGCGACCAGAAGATCGAGTCGCGGCTGAGCAGGTCAGGTGCTTGAGCGTTGATCAGCTCGAACAGGGTGACGAGGGGCCCGAACGACGGGCTGCAGAGGAAGCCCCACATGAGGGCGCCGATGACGCCGGGGATCGCGTAGGGCACGAAGATGAGCAGCCGGGTGAACCGGGAGAACCGGGTGCGGACGTCGTCGAGGATCAGCGCGAAGATGAGCGCCAGACCGATCTGGATCGGAACGAAGATGATGGCGAAACCGGCGACCCGCACCATTCCGGAGAGGAAGCGCTCGTCGTTGAAGGCCCGCACGTAGTTCGCGAGCCCGGAGAACTGCTCGCCGCCGGCGAGGGTGTTCGTGTGCAGGCTCATCCAGAAGGCGTAGGCCAACGGGAGAACGAGGAACACGAGGAAGATGATCGCGAACGGGGCGAGGAAGACCCAGCCGAATCGCGCGTGCTTGCGGTCGAGACTGGTCCCGCGTTTCTTCGCGATCGGGGGGCGCGGCTCGGTGAGCTGGGGGGTGGTCGACATGGGTCACTTCCTTGGGACGCAGATGGAACTACTGTGCGGGCGAGGCGCGAACCCCGCCCGCACAGGCCGAACTTAGTTCAGGGTGAAACCCTGTTCGGTGGCGTACGTCTCCAGCGACTTCTGGAGCGCATCCATGGCCTCGGATGCCGTCGAGTTACCCTCGATGGACTCCGAGAGGAGGCGCTGCATCTCGTCGTAGTAGTACTGCGTGAACGGCGAGAACTGAACGCCCTCATAGTCGAGAGCTGCCTGCACGAAGAACTCTCCGTTGAACTTCTGGTTGCCGAAGAACTCGTACTCGAGGTCCTTGAAGTAGTCGGACTCGATCATCTCGGGCATCGCCAGGAAGAGGCCACCCTCTTCGACGCCAAGCTTCTGGCGTTCTTCGGTGTTGTACAGCTCGGCAGCAACCTTCGTCGCGAGTGCCGCGTCGCTGGCCTGGGTCGTGACGGCGAGCGTGCTTCCGCCCCAGTTCACCTGGACCGGGTTGGCCGTGTCCCACTGCGGGATCGGAGCTGCACGCCAGACGGCACCGGCTTCGGGGTCTTCGAAGTCGGGGATGTGGGCGTTGTACCAGACCGGGTAGATCGCGGTCGCGTACTTGCCGCCACCGAGACCGGTGCTGAACTCAGGAGTCCAGGCCTGGTCGGTGCCGACGAGGCCACGCTCGACGAGGTCGATCCAGTATTCGAAGACCTGCTTGCTCGCGTCGTCGTTGTGGTTGATCGTGATCTCGGTCTGCTTGCCGTTGTCGAACTCGAACGGAACCGCGCCGGCCTGGTCGAGGAACGCGTAGTGCTGGCCCTGACCGTTCGGAGCGAAGTTGCCGATCTTGACGGCACCGCCGGTCGCGGCATCCAGCTGCTCAGCTGCTGCTGCGTACTCATCCCACGTGGTGGGGATCGCGATGCCGTTTTCTTCGAAGATGTCGGCCCGGTACCACATGCCCACCGGTCCGAGGTCGACCGGTACGGCGTAGACGCCGTCGCCGCTCGAGACGTCGCGCCAGGCGCCCTCGGTGAAGTTGTCCTTGTAGTCCTCGATGCCGTGCTCGGTCATGTCTACGAGCCCGCCCTGGATGAGGAAGCTGTTCAGCCAGTCGTACTCGATCTGGACGATGTCGGGCGCGCCCGACTTCGACTGGAGCGACGTGGAGAGCTTGGTGTACTGGTCGCCACCCTGGCCGGCGTTCGACCAGCAGATCTGCACGTCGTCGTTGGTCTCGTTGAAGTTGTCCACGGTCATCGCGGTGTCGGGGAGCCAGCCCCAGTACGTGACGACCGGAACATCCTTCACCTTGATGTCGTTGGCACAGTTGGTCTTGCTGGCGCCGGCGTTGTTGCCGCCGCCACCACCTCCACCGCCGTTGCCCGCCGAGCAGCCGACGAGGGCTACGGCGAGAGCCGTGGTCACGCCTGCTGCGAGCAGGGCTTTTTTCTTGATCATGTGAATGCTGGTCCTTTCGCGGTGCAAAGACACCGTTGTCGGCGGCACGGGGGATGCCACTGTTGCTGCGAGAGAAAACTGCATCAGTTCTGCGTCGAACTCCCGTCCTGCTGCGGTTTACCACGTGGGAAGTTCTAAGAAAAACAAATGCAGGCCCAGCGTAGGTGCAAAAATGTTGTCTGTCTAGATTTATTCGGGGCAGTTACCCGGTCGTTATCAAAAGCGCTGCTTTTGAGTTCACCCGGGCGCTGCTCGAGGGCTACCGAGAGGTGACGAGCGCCGCCTGAGCGCGAGTTGCCCACTTTCACGGGTGCAGAGCGCTCCACACCCGCCAAAGTGGGCAACTCGCAAACCCCGAGTGGGTCTCGCCCAAAGGCCGTGACGGCAGAGCTGCTCCGGTTCCTTGCCGACGTCGACGGGACCGCTGCGGCCTAGGCCCCACTCCCCCACGAGGCGACAAGCCGCCCGATCCGCTTGGCCCGAAGCGCCGCACTCGACGCCGTGATCACCTGGTGGATCGCGAGGTACCGGTCGGCGCGCGTCAGCCCCTCGAAGTGAGCCGCTGCCGCGGGAGATTCGGCGAGCGCGGCTGCGAGGTCGTCGGGCACCGCGGCATCCGCCTGTCCGGAGTAGGCACGCTCCCACCGGCCGTCCGCCTTCGCCCGCTCGATCTCCATGTGCCCACGCTCCCGCATGCGTCCGTCGGCGATCAGCCCGGCGACGAAGTCGACGTTCCGTTTCGACCACAGCGACGCCTTCCGGCGCGGGGTGAAGTGCTGCAGATACGTAGTCCCGTCGAGAGCGTTGCGGCGGCCATCGATCCAGCCGCTGCACAGGGCCTCCTCGAGCGCTTCGGCGTACGTGAGCGATGTCGGCTCCGTCACGCCTTTCTTCGCGAGCACCAGGCGGATGCCGTCGGAGCGGGATTCATTCGCGTCGAGCCACGCACGCCATGCGGCGGCATCCGCAACGACGAGCCGGTCGGACGGGTCTGCGTTTTCCATACTGCCCACTGTGACATCCGTTGAGGTCAGATAGTGACCTCAACTCGGGCTCTCGAGCGTCACAGGTTGAGGTCGTAGACCAGAACCTCAGCCGCCCGCTTGCCGATCAGTTCCTTCACCGGTTCGTGAGCCGGATGCGGCAGGTACTCGTCCCGCGCCGCCTCGCTCGCGAAAGTGATCGCCAGTGCCCACTCGAAGCCGCGTTCCATGCCCTCGGGGCTGGAGCTCGGCCCGGTTCCGATGCTCAGGATTCCCGGGATCTGCTCGGGCATCGCATTGACGGCGCCGGTCAGCTGCTCGAGCTCGTCCTTTCCCAGCGGCGAGTTCCAGCGGACGAGCACCACGTGCAGAACGTTCTGATGAGTCATGAAGCCATCATGCCGTCAATGCGCCGCGACGGGTCAGCGGGCTGAGGGTGCGTCCTCGGGTTCCGGGCTCACGACTGTCTCGCGGGCGGCCGACGCTGGGGTGACGTCGCGCTGCGGCAGGAACATCCCGCCCAGGAACACGCCGACGAGAATCAGCCCCCAGATGACGGCGGCGGCCCCGCCACCGACGAGGAACGGGAAGTTCCACACCGAGATGGCGAGCACACCCAGCAGACCGATGCCGCCGAGGAGCGACGCGATGGTCACCCAGCGTGACGGCGCTTCGCCGGCCTGGCCGCGGTGCTTCGCGGCGAAGGCGAGCACGGCGAAGCTGGTCAGCGCCATCATCACAATG
>NZ_RCUV01000004.1 GCF_003667545.1 Mycetocola manganoxydans
TCGGGATTCGATGCGGCCGGGAGGACCGGTCCTGCATGCCCGCCTCGCCCATCGCGGCGTATCGTTCGGCCCATCGGCTCGCGGTCGGCCAGGAGCAGTTGAACGCTTTCGCGGCCTGTGACACCGGCCAACCGTCATCAACGATCAGCCGCGCCACTCGAAGTCGTTGGCGTGGAGTGAGAGCAGCATTAGCGTGGGACATCGAGGACCTCCTGGCTGTGAAGAGTGTTTGTCTAAGCAACTCCCACTCTGCAACCGGAGGTCCTCACCTCATTCGCAGCAACTACAGCGAGTCGTCACACCGATTCAACCAACCTCCCTGGGCAGTACATCTAGGGGAACGAATTTCTAGCTCGTCGACTACTCATGGTCGTATGCCAGACCAGTGTGCCGGACTGCGAGCTGATGGCGGTCTCAACGCGCGTTACGCTGACGGAAACCTGCGAAATGGAGTCCCAATGGCGAAATCTGACGAAGCCAAAGGCATGTCGGGGTGGTGGCTTGCCGTTCTGGGAATTGCTTCGATCGCCTTCGGCGTGGGTGCGTACCTACTGGACTCCTTCAACATCATCAATGTTTCATACGGGCCTCTAATCACATCCCCGGTTGGAGTTGGTGTTGTGCTAGTGATCACCGGCAGCGTCATGGGCATCAGGGGAACCCGAGTCGAGAGCGACGGGAGGAACCGATACGGCAGGCTGATGAACAAGGACAACGACGTCGGACGGTGAGCGCGACGCCTCCGGATCGCTCACTTGATCGCTAACGCCACCCGTAGCGGTCGTCGCCTATGTGCTGCGGATAAAGGAGACCACGGAATTGAATCGCGCGGCGCGGAGGTCCGAGTCGCGGATCCAAATTTCGAGTCGTCCGCAGTCACCGAATACCGTGTCGAAGCTGTGCTCGCCGGTGATATTGAGTAGCAGGATGTGTTGATCGTCCCGCGCGAGCGGGAGCTCACGGTTGAGCAGGTCGATATCCTCATCGGGCAGGTCGAAGTCGTAGCTCTGTACCCCGAACATCCGCGTCACCGGCAATTCGGTCGCCGAAAACGGGTCAGTATCCGACTCGAATTGTTCCGTGAAGCTGCCGCTTCGTGCCCAAATGTCGGCGAGGCGTTGCAGATCCATCACCGTTTCGTCGGAGCGCTCGGTACTGACCGGTCCGTTCCTGAAACTGAGCCCAAAGCTCGCACGAGCTCGTGACGGCGGATAAACCGCACACTCCGCATCCAGATTCAGAGACAAGCGCTGCGCGAGGCTGAGTTCCGGCAGATACCGGAGCGTCGCTCCACCACCGGGTATGTCCGGATCGAGGCGGGAGTCACCCGTCGTGGTGTGGAACACCTGGAGCAACCCGTCGAGCGGGACACCGTGGCTCTCGAGTAACCGAAGCCGGGGCGGGTCCTCGGACCCGTCATTCGCGATACCTCGGAAGTCGATCTGAAGTAGGAAGGCGTCGTCGGGTAGTTGCGATTCGGCGACGCGTGTGGGCGTACCTCCGACGCGGGATAGATTGCGATAGCGCTCCTCGGGCTCCCCCGCAGTCTTGACGTCCCCCGCGTAGATGTCCTCGGGCTCTCCTGCGGGGTTCTCGGTCAGGTACACGGCAGGCGCCCCTAGAAGTTCCTCGGCTGTCAAGGCGACGCGGGGGTCATTCCTTACCGTTTCGATTTCCTCCGCGTCCCACACCACGAAGGGTGCGATCGCCTGGTAGACGAGCTCTCGATCGGTGGGATCGGTGATGTCTGGAACAGCAGCACGCAGTCGGTCCAGAACCTCAGGTTCCCGAACCGCTTGATCAGTGGCGACGTGGAGGCGGTCCATGAGCCGGTTCCATTTGCCAACCGGGATCGCCAGGATGTCGTCGCCCAGCGCACGTTTCTGCGCATCGATATCGAGCACCTTGTGCCACGCCGGCACGTCGATTGAGCGAAGGTCAAAACTCACGACGTGACTCCATCTTCTATGGTCTGCCCACCTGCAACTTGGAGAAGCAGCACCCCCGAATCGTATCGGTCACACTGATCCCGTCCGCGCACCTGTAAGCGGAACGCCTTACGGGACAGACTTAACCCGTGTTTCATGCTGCCCTTTCAATTGGTGGATGAAATCTTGCTGGAAAGCCACTGACGGCGAGGTTCGCTGTGAGGCTTTGCTCAGGCGCACCCGTGCACACTAGAAGCCCAGCCGAACCGAAAGATGACCCCATGAGCAACCTCCAGCGCATCCTG
>NZ_RCUV01000005.1 GCF_003667545.1 Mycetocola manganoxydans
GCTAGCGGGGAGTCTGCTGCGGTGGTGATCACAGCGACATCCGCTCCCGCGTTCACCGCGGCATCCGCTCCCCGGACGATCGAGGTGGTGGTGCCGGATCCGCTCGCCGTCAGGAGCACGTCGCCCGGGCCGATGGCCGGCGCTGTCACCTCGCCGACGATGTGCACGTTCAGGCCGAGGTGCATCAGGCGCATGGCCGTCATCTGGAGCGCGAGGCCGGAGCGCCCTGCACCGAGGACGAAAACGCGGTGTGCGCCCGCGAGTGTCTCAGCGACGGCATCAAGGTTGTCTGCCTGCTCGTCGCCCAGAGCGACGATGGTCGCGGTGAGTTCGTCGAGAATGGTCGAGAGGGATGCCGTCGCTCCGGTTTCGGATGGCGACGTCACGTCGGGGGTTACTGCGGTCATGTTCTCATCGTCGCCGGTTCGTGGAGCCGAGGAGCCCGCCCGGACGTGCAGTCTTCCTACCCATCGGGATAGGGACAGGTGGCGGGGGTAGGTTGGGACGGTGAGCACCAGCAATGATCTTCCGTCCCCGGTCTCCCGCCGACTTCAGCTCGAGCACGCCCAGGCGGTGGCGGAGCAGGCCGATCGCCATGCGGTCACGCTCGAGTCGATCCTCGCCGTACTCCGGTCATCGCGACTGGACGACCGCGCGAGCCGCACGATGGCGCTCGACCTGGCATCCGCCGCGTTGATCGGACTGCGCAGTACGACCGACGAGCAGCGAGGCACCATGCTCGAACCGGTCGACGGAGCCTTTGCGCGACTGCGCTCCGACCTGCGACCCCTCGCGCGGTTCGGCGGACTCGATGTCCAGTTCGTCGAACCGCCGACGGCCGGGCGGGCGTTGCCGGGTGAAGTCGCGCACGCTGCACGGGCGATCGTCCGGAGTGCCGTCCTCGCCCTCGTCGACCAGGAGGAGGCGAAGCGGGTGCGCATTCAGTGGGACTGTGACGGACTCAACCTGCTGATCGGCATCCGCGATGATGGGAGGGGCGAGATCACCGGGCACGACGATTCGCTTCGGCCGATCGCGGAACGGGTTGCGGCGCTCGACGGCGACCTCGAGGTGTCGTCCACGACGGGCTGGGGGACGTCGCTCGAGATTCGGCTGCCACTGGATCCGCCGGCAGAGGCGGAGCCGCTCGAGGACTCCGTCGGTTTCAGCGCGCGAGAGCGCGACGTTCTGCGCCTGGTCGCCTCAGGTGCGCGCAACCGCGCCATCGCCGATCAGCTGGGAATCACCGACAACACGGTGAAGTTCCACGTGTCGAATCTGCTCCGCAAGGCGGGTGTCCGCACCCGGGGTGAATTGACCGCGATCGCCGCCGGGTCCGCGCGCGGTCATCACTAGCTCAGGACGCGTCCTCGACGGTGTCGACCGCGTCGACCGACCGCAGAAGTGCCTGCTTCTTCATCCCTACCTCCGCTTCGTCGCCTGATGTATGTCCTGTGCACACCGCGGCGGCGGCGGCAACGGTCGCGGCTCAGCGCATTCTGCGGCCGGCGATTCACCTCACACGTGACCGAAGAGGCTGAGAGCCAACGGTAATACAAGCGGATTCCGCGAGACACGGAGGTGAAACGCGCGAGACATAGATTCGGTTGCAACCAGCCGCACGCTGACTTCGAAGCACAGCCGAACCCGAAGGGGATCCTATGTCCTACGTCAAACCACACGATCTCGTGACAACGATGATCGACGCGGGTGAAGCGAAGATTTTCATGTCGACCCGCGACACCCTTGTCCGTTCGACGATGGGCGGCGCGATGCTCACCATCGCCGCTGCCTTCGCCATCACCGTCAGTGTCACGAGTGGCAGCCCGCTCCTCGGCGCGATCCTCTTCCCGGTTGGGTTCATCATGCTGTACCTCTTCGGGTACGACCTCCTCACCGGTGTCTTCGTTCTCGGGCCGCTGGCCTGGCTCGACAAGCGGCCAGGAGTGACGGTGGGCGGTGTCCTGCGCAACTGGGGGCTCGTCTTCGTCGGCAACTTCATCGGGGCGTTCACTGTCGCCGTGCTCATGGCGATCGTCGTCACCTACGGCTTCTCGATGCCTCCGAACGAAGTGGGTCAGGCGATCGGTCACATCGGAGAGGGGCGAACCGTCGGGTACGCCGAACACGGTGCCGCCGGGATGCTCACGCTCTTCATCCGCGGAGTGCTGTGTAACTGGATGGTGTCCACCGGTGTCGCGATGGCGATGATCGCCAAAGACGTGCCGGGAAAGATGATCGCGATGTGGATGCCGATCATGCTGTTCTTCTTCATGGGCTTCGAACACTCGATCGTCAACATGTTCCTCTTCCCCTCCGGCCTGCTGCTCGGTGGCGACTTCACGATCATGGACTACCTGATCTGGAACGAGATCCCCACCGTGATCGGCAACCTCGTCGGTGGGCTCTTCTTCACCGCTATCCCGCTGTACCTGACCTACGGTCGGCCGAGCGCACGTCGCACACCGGGAATCCGCCGCACCAAGCGCTCACGGGGAAAGGTCGCGGCGTCGGTTCCGGCACCGGCCGGTGAGAACCGCGCGAACGACTCAGAGCTGGTCGGAGCGTCGGCGCAGCGATCCACGCTGCAGGGCTCCGGCTCGGCATGACCGTCTGAGGTCGGGCGCTGATCGGGCGGTGAGGGCGGCTGATGCCACCCTCACCGCTTCCGTTCGCCGAGCGGCGGGTCAGGTCAGGTCAGGTCAGGTCAGGTCAGATAGGCGTCGACCAGGAGCGGTCCGCGGATGTCTCGAAAGGTCTCGAGCAGGCGCTCCATTCCTCGGCCGGTCACGTTCGACACTTGCAGATCAAAGGGTCCCAGCTTCTCGAGCTTGCCGGTCCTGATCCGCACGACCTCCCATCCCACCGCGCGAAGCGCCCGATCCTTCCGGCGATCAGCGGCCTCACGCTTGCCGACGTGTTCGAGCCCATGTCGCCCGGTGCTGTCGTACTCGACGGCGATGCGCAGCTCGGGGAGCACAAGATCCGGCCAGACCTCAAGATGGTCGAAGAAGGGGCGGGCCAGGCGCACGGCGTTCATCCCCGGCGTCACGGCCAGGCGGGAGAACAGGTCCTGCCGCAGTTGCCCTTCGACGGCGGATGCCGGTCGGGGCGCACACGCGCTCAGGAACGGTTCGCCCGTCGGCAGGGACGGCGTCTTGCCACAAACAACACGCGCCGGCTGGGGAGCTCGCGGTGTGAGCGAAGGAGTGCGGATGCGAGGGGGCTTCGCGAGCGCGGCACAGTCCGGGCACCATGCCGACTTGCGGCGTTCCCGGCCCGGCCGGGAGCGTTGCTCCTCGGGTGTGGCGACGAAAGTATGACCGGATTCGCACGTCCAGAGCAGCAGGACGTCGGCAGCGGGTGGGATCTGGGTCAGCAGGATCCCGGCGTTGCGATCGGGCAGGTACTGGCGGATCAGCGCGGGGTATGGCGCCCAGGCTTCACGGTAGATTCCGGCCGGGTAGGGAACGTCGACGCCTCGGGAGAACTGGCGTCGTGCCCACCACAGCTCGATTCTCTCCGGCATGGTGGCACGGTAACAGTGGCCACCGACACGAGCCTGCCGGGGGAATTCAGCACCGGCTTATCCGGCGGGGGGACGGGAACTATCGGTGGCGGCGCGACGTCCAGAGCAGGTAGCCCGACAGCGACCCGACCACCGTGACGCCGGCCCCCAGGAGCGAGTTCGACCACGGTCGCCATCTGCGCTCGCTGACGACGAGTTCACCGACTCCGTTGATGAGCGCGGCCGCGATCAGCCCGGCGACGAGGCGGTTCCCGATACGCTCAGCCCGAGTCATCAGCGGTTCGAGCTCCGCGGCACGAAGGTGTACCTCGACTCCTGACCGGTCGGTGCGTTCGAGGATGCGACGGAGCCGGGTCGGCAGTTCCAACATGAGGGCACCGGCGTCGCTTGACGCGCGATACATCCGCTGCGACAGGGCAGCGACAGACAGCCGTTCTCTCAACAGTTTGCGCACGTAGGGAGTCAGGACTCCCATCAGGTCGAAATCAGGGTTCAGCTGGACGCCGATTCCCTCAACCATGATCAGCACCTTGAACATCAGGGCCACTTCGCGCGGCAGCTGGAGCTTTTGCTGCCGGACGATCGTGAGCAGCACCGTTGCCAGCCTCGCAAACTTGATCTCGCTCAGAGTCTTGTTGCTGTAGTCGGCGACGAAGGAAGCCATCCGTTCCCGAAGCTGGTCCCGGTCAGCACCGGACGTGGTCACCGAGATGTCGAGCAGGGCATCGGCAAGGTCGCCGGGCTGACGCCGGGTGAACGCGACCAGAAAATCGACGAATCTGTCCCTGAGTTCGGGGTCGAGCTCACCGACCATTCCGAAATCGATGAGGGTGATCGACCCATCGGGCTGCACGAACAGGTTGCCGGGGTGCGGATCAGCGTGGAAGAAGCCATCCTCGAAGACCATCCGCAGCACCAGCTGTGCTCCCGTTTGGGCAAGCAGCGGCCGGTCGACACCGGCAGCGTCGAGGGCCTGGACATCGGAGATCCGGATGCCGGACACCCGCTCCAGCGTGAGCACGCGCGAGGTGGTGGTATCCCAGAACACCCGCGGAATCGCCACGTCCGCTCTGCTTTCGAAGTTATCGGCGAATCGTTCCGCATTCTTCGCTTCGCGGAGGTAATCGAGTTCTCCCCTCAACGTGTCCGAAAACTCCTGGACGAGACCACGCACGTTGTACGTGCGTGCCGGTGCCCACAGGCGGCTCGCGCGTTCGGCGAGGTTGCGCAGAATCTCGAGGTCCTCGTTGACCATCCTGACGGCATCCGGTCGACGGATTTTCACGACGACCTGTGTGCCGTCGGGAAGGGTGGCGGTGTGCGCCTGACCGATCGAAGCGGATGCCAGCGGCTTGTCGTCAAATGTCGCGAAGACCCGGCTCGGATCATCGCCCAGCTCTGCCCGGATCGCCTCAGCGATCGCGTCGATCGGGACCGGCGGTGCGGCGTCCTGCAGCTTGGAGAGCTCGAGGATGTAAGCAGGGGGAAGCAGGTCGGGACGTGTTGACAGCAGCTGGCCGAGCTTGACGAAAGTCGGTCCCAGTTCCTCGAGAACGAGGCGCAGGCGAACAGCGATGCTGCGGGGCGATTCGTCGGGCGGAGCGAATGCGTTCCTGACGAACGGGACTCGGTGCCTGATGCCGACGGCGGACGCGAGAAAGCCCATTCCATGGCGAGCGAGAGTCTCGGCGATCTCCTGATATCGGTTCGGAATTACCCTCACGTGGAACTGCTCCCTGCTGAGGCGTCTCGGGCCTTCGTCGTGTGCGGGCCAGCCTATTCGGTTCTCAGGTGTCGAGGAACAGATTGCGCAGCATCACCGGGCGGGTGCCGGGATCCTGTCGCGGCGGTGGGACCAGCGACGCACGAACTTCTCGGCCTCCACGATGAGCAGAACGCTCGATCCGACGGCGAAACAGGCCGCCCATTGCCACGGGCTGAGCGGGGTGATGCCGAGCGCATCGGCCGACACTGGCCACTGCATCGCACCCCAGTGCAGGAGGAGGGCACCGACAGACGTGAAGAGCAGCGGTTTGTTGCCGAGTGGGTTCAGCTGGAACAGGGAGCGGTACTGCGCCCTGGCGCTGAAGATCTGGAAGAAGTTGAGCGCGACGAAGGCGGTCAGCGCGAATGTGCGGGCCTCGACTTCGGGCATCCCGGTCTCGAGCGCCCAGGTGAAGACCACGAGAATCGCCCCTGCCATCCACATCGCCGTTATTCCGGCGCGATACCAGAGGGTGCGGGAGAGCAGACCCTCGGACCTCGCGCGCGGTGGCCGCTTGAGTTCTTCCCCCTCGGCAGCCTCGAGCGCGAGGGCGATGTCCTGAACGCCGTTGGTGACGATGTTGATCCACAACATCTGAAGCGGCAGGAACAGCAGCGGCTGGTCGAGAACCACGTTCACGGACATCGCCAGCAGCGCGGCAGCGCCCGTCGACAAGAGAAAGAATGTGGCCTTCCGGATCGCTGCGAACGTGACCCGACCCTGTTCGACGGCGTGGACGATCGTGACGAAATTGTCGTCGGTCAGAACGAGGTCGGCCGACTCACGGGCGACATCCGTTCCCGACCGGCCCATGGCGACACCGATGGCTGCGGCTTTGAGGGCCGGTGCGTCGTTCACCCCGTCGCCGGTCACCGCCACGACGTGGTCCGCTGCCTGCAAGAGACGCACGATCCTCAGTTTGTCCTGCGGGGTGACCCGTGCGGCGACGCTGACCTCCGCGAGCCGCTGCGTGAGTGCGTCGTCGTCGAGGTCTGCCATCTCGGCGCCGGTGAGAGGAGGCACGTCGGTCCGCAGGCCGAGCCGTTTCGCGATCGCCGTCGCGGTCAGCGGCTGGTCACCGGTGATCATCTTCACGGCGATCCCCGCCTGCTGGCATGCCCTGATCGCGGATGCCACGTCGGCGCGAGGCGGATCCGACATCCCCTGCAGGCCGAGGAAGGTGAGCCCGCTCGGCGTGGGGAGGGGTGAGGGGAGATCTTCATCGGGTCCGAGCGTCCGGGCAGCCGTCGCGATCACACGCAGGCCGTCAGCGGCCATGCGCTTGTTGGCGTCCTGAACGAGCTCCTCGTCGAGGTCAGCGAGGCCGGAATGCCGGGCGAGGGAATCCGACATCGACAGCAGGGTGTCCGCTGCGCCCTTCACGTGAAGCGTTCGTTCGCCGTTCTCATTCATCCTGACCGTCTGCGAATATCGGAGATCCGGCTCGTACGGCATATGAGCGGAGGGCGACTCGGCGCGTCTCTCTTCGTCCAGCACATCGAATTCGAGCGCGATTCGCGCCATCGCGACGTCGACGGCGTCACCGGACAAATCGGAGTGGGAACCCCCTCGGGCTGCCTCGTTCGTGAGCGCCCCGGTCAGCAGCACAGCCTTGACCGTCGGCGAGTCGGACGCAGGTGCGTCTCGATTCCCGGTCAGGTCGACGGTGGCATCCGGTGTCCAGATCCGCTCCACCGTCAGCAGGTTCTGGGTCAGCGTCCCTGTCTTGTCCGACGCGATGACGGTTGTCGACCCGAGAGTTTCGACAGAAGGCAAGGTACGGAGAATCGCGTTGCGCTTCGCCATCCGCGACACCCCGACGCTCATCGCGACGGTCAGAACGATCGGCAGGGATTCCGGTATGGATGCCACGGCGAGCGCCACCGCTGTGCGAAACATGTCGGCGATGTCGTTGCCGGTGAGGATGCCGGCGATGAACACCAGCGTCACGGCGACGAGAACGATCAGCCCGATGCGCCGCTCCAGTTTGTGGGTGAGCATCTGCAGGGGGCCCTGTCCGGCTGGACCCTGAACGAGAGCGTTGATCTCACCCAGTTGCGTGCGTGCTCCGGTCGCGGTCACAACGCCGACTCCGCGACCGCTCGTGACGAATGTGCCGCTGAACGCCATGTTCGAACGCTCACCCGAGGGGGAGTCGACCGGCACAGCGGCGGAGCGTTTGGTGGCGGCGACCGACTCGCCTGTCAGCATGGACTCGTCGAGCCGGAGAGCGTTTGCCTCGATGAGCCGCATGTCCGCGGGGATCCGCTCGCCGCTTTCCACGAGCACGACGTCACCGGGAACCACATCGGCGGCCGACACGACGTGCTCCGTTGCATCCCGTAAAACCCGGCAGGTGTCGACAGAAAGGGACTGGAGGGCGCGCACGTCGGCCTCGGCCTTGCGTTCCTGCCAGAAACCGAGGGCGGCGTTCAGCGCCAGGATGAGGGAGATCGCGATCGCATCGACCGGGTGGTCTGTCGCAGCGGAGATTACCGCGGCAACGACAAGGACGCCGATCACGGGGCTCAGGAACTGGCGCAGGAGGACGAGCCACCAGGGGGTTGCCGTGGCGAAGCTCAGTTCGTTCGGCCCGTACTGTCGCAGTCGATCTTCGGCCTCGCCGGAACGGAGCCCACTCGGGGTCGAGGAAAGCTCCTGGAGCACGTCGTCGCCGCTGAGCGCGGACCAGCTCCTGTGCGGTGCGGGCGTTGCTTGTGCGTCGGTCGGCCGTCGTGTCACGGGAACACCTCCGTCGTTGGCCGTGCGCCCATCGTAGTCCGAGGCCGACAACCGGTGAGCGCCTGTCAGACCTCGTGACCCAGTCTCTCAGACTTCGCGAGCCCTCGCCCGGCCGGTGACAGGACCGCTATTGGGCGTCCTGCCGGCGAACGATCTCGGCGATCCAGATAGGCGCGAACGGCGAGGTGCAGTTCGGGGGCGTCGGGTAATCCTTGAGAACTTCGAGGCGCTCGCCGATGTCGATCGCGCGTGCCCGGTACTCGGGGTGGGAGATTCCGATCTGCGCGAGGGTATTGTTCATCGCCCACTGGAGACGGTCAGGAGCATCCTTCATTTGCGCCTCGATGATGGTCAGCAACTCGTCGAGGTCGAGGCCATCGGGATGCTTCGCCACACGCTCCGTCGTCAGAGCCCAGCCGGCGCTGGCAACGATGGGGTCGGTGTCGGAGAACCAGACGACGCGCAGTTCCTCGACGTGCGGGCTCTTCTTCACCACGTAGTTCACGAGCCAGTCGTGAACCTTCGGGATCCGCGCCTCACGCAGCATCGCATCGAGTTCGTCGAGATCGAACGCCTTCGGCCGGCAGATGAGCAGGGCCAGGAGGCGGGCAGGGGTGCTCCCCGTTCGCCACAGTTCGAGTGCGAGGGGGTGCTGGGTCTTGAGCCGTTTGGCGATGCCGCGCAGCTTGCCGAGGTTCACCCCGTGGTCATCACCGTGTTTCTCGTTGATCTCGCGGGCTTTCGGGTCCTCGAGGGCGCCGAGTTCCGCCAGAAGTTCTTCTACGGTGATGTCTGGCACGGTCGTCTGGGCCACGGGAGCCTCCTGTCTGAGCTGTCGGTACTCAGCCTACGGCCGGGTACGGACACGGAGAGATACCGGTCTCTCGCGGTTCATGCGACGCTTCTCTTATGGACCTCGACGTGACGCCGACGCTCACGATTCCCGCCTCGGAGTTGCGCTGGCGGTTTTCCCGCTCGTCGGGACCCGGCGGGCAGCACGTGAATACCTCGGACAACCGAGTCGAGCTCCTCTGGGATGTGGCGGGTTCCGCCGCGCTCTCAGAGGAGCAACGTCTCCTGCTGCTCAGCCGTCTGGAGCGACGTCTGGTCGGTGGGGTTATCACCGTTACCGCTTCCGAGGAGCGTTCGCAGTTGCGCAATCGGGAGATCGCGCGGCGCAAACTTGCGGACATCGTGCGTGGGGGTGTGGCGCCGGCCGGACCCAGCCGTCGGGCGACGAAGCCGACCCGCGGCTCGAACCGGCGGCGTCTCGCAGCGAAGGGCCAGCGTTCCGAGACCAAAGCGCAACGTCGCAGACCGCCAGCCGAGTAGGAGACACGGAACGGCGCCCCTCCATTCGTGGAGAGGCGCCGTCTCGTATGTGGCGACTACTTCTTGCCGTTGCCCGTGTTCTTCACACCGAGGACGTAGTCCGCGTCGAGGAACATCAGGTCACCGGTCGGCATGTTCGACACGAGGGTCGCGAAGTCCCGGTTCGGGCCGTTCGCGCACTTCGTGTTGAAGCCCGGCTGCGAGATCGCGTCACCCTCGAGCCGGTAGACGAAGTTGCCCGCGCCATCCGTGATCTCGAACGGTGAGTTCACTCCCGGCGTGAGGTCACACGATGCCACGACCTGCAGGGTCCAATTGTTGTTCTGGAGTCCTGTCGTCTCGAACCACTCGCCCTCGGCGGAACTCACCGCTGCGGCGGCCCCGTTGACCAGAACGTCGTCGACGAACCAGCCCGTGTCGAGGTATGCCGCGTCGGTGGAGTAACGGAAGCGCACGTCCGTCACCCCTGCCGGGAGCTGGGCGGTGTAGTGCACGTATTCCGGGTCGTCGACGAAGTAGGCACCACCGGAGGTTCCGGTCAGGCCGTTACCCTCGGCGTTGTTGCCGTGCGGGTCTTCGTTGCTGGTGACGACCGTGCCGGCGTCATCGACGAGGGGAACGGTGACCCAGTCGCCGTCGACGAGTGCTTCGACGAATCCGTAGTCCCAGCCCTCCTCAATGAAGTGCCAGGTCCAGAAGTCGAGCGACGTCGCCGTCCCCGTCACATCCACGTCCAGGATGTTGTCCGACTGGCTCTCGTATCCCGCGTACCAGTGGGTGTCTCCGCTGTGCGGCGCGATCTGGGTGCTGTCCTCACCATCCAGAGACACGGTCACGGTCGGGCCGGGGTTCCGGAACCGTTCGACCTGCAGACCATAGGGGAGCGCCGTCGGTGATTGGCCGTTGGTGCGCTTGTCCCACTTGGGTGAGGGCTGGGCGCCCTGATTGCTTCCGCGCCCTCCGTAGAACTGGTCGTCTGCGATGTCGATCGTCCACTCGGTGAAGGCCGGGTCGCCGAAGTCGACCGCCTTGATGTCGAACAGGTCTGAGTCCTCATCGTCGAGGTAGATCGCGACAGCCCAGTCCTGGAACAGTTCCTCGGCCGAGCGGAGCGATGCGCCGGATTCAGCGTTGAACGTGTCGATCGCGGACTGCACGCCCTCCATTCCATCGGCTTCGTTCTCGAAGATCCGCTGGATCAGGAGGTCGCCACCGGCTCCATCGTTCTGGAGGTCGGGAGTGAAGGTGCCGTCGCCGTTGCCGCCCGCCTGCTCCCAGACATACTGGAAGTAGGTGTACGCGGCTCCGTAGTTCTCCAGGCCACCGCCCCACCGGGTCAGTGACGTCTCGGCGTAGAACACCTGATGGTAGGTCAGGTGTGAGCCACCCACGTCGTACCCGTTGAGGAACACCGCGAAGTCAGCGAGACCTTCATCGACCCAGGACAATTCCCCGGGATCGCTGTAGTTGTGCAGCAGATGCTCCAGTTCGTGGGCGATGACGCCCTCGTACAGCGTGGGCGAGTCATTGTCCGGGTCGTCGTCGCGCCATTCGGAATCGTTCGGCCCCACGCGGTTCGCCCAGTCGAACGCGTCGATGACGATGACGTTCATGCCGACCGAGTCGATGAAGTCGGGGGCGAAGTAGCCCGCTGTGTATGTGTCTGCGGCACAGTCGTAATAGTTGGCATCCTGCACGTTGTAGACAACCATGACGAGCGAGTCACTCGCCGGTTCGTCGGGATCGGCCGCATCCATGGGCCCGAAATGCTCTTCGTCGACGGCGACGATCTGGCTCGAGAGCTCGTTTCCCATGTAGTCGATCTGCGCCTGGGTCAGAACGAAGTCGGATGCCGCGCGATCGGAACACGGGACGAACTCGTCGTCCGGGTTGTGGTCGTACGCGGGGTCGAGACTGGCGACGCCGGTCGGAGCAGAACCGTCGAGCGGTGTGCCATCGGGCACGTAAATGTAGACCGGGGTGCCGTCCGGGGTGGCGCCGGCGTAGGCGCGGAAAAAGTTCTGGTCATACGTGCCACCGGCTTCACTGTCGTTGATCGGCAGGGTGATCCCTGCTTCACCCGGCAGGTTCTCGTGGTCGTCGGCGGATGCCGGGACGGTCGCCGTAGCGACGAGCGTTACGGCTAACGCGCAACCCAGTGAAACACCGAGTGCGCGTGTGCGGGGTTTGTGCACAGCTGTACCTCCAGTTGAGGGTCCAGCCGTTCGGCTAACTCATGATCTCCGTCGGCGGGACCGGTGAGGGCAGGCGATGCCTGCCGAATGCAAGCCAGTACACCACCAGAACGGGGTGCGAGGGAATGGCGGAGCCGCGAATTGCTCTGCGGAAGCACCGATCACGCGCGATTCTTGCGCCGCGCCGCACAACACGGCGACTTTCATCCGGGTGCCCAAGGTTGCGTTGCCACAATTGGTCGAGCCTTTCGCGATTCTCCAGCCGAAAGTGGCCACGCAACCCCGGTGCGGCCCATTGACAGCGTCAGCCGGCGCGCCAGAACCAGGCGGCGGTGTCGGGCTGCAGCGTGGCATCCGTTCCGTCGTCAGATCGAACGATCACCGTGCCAGCCGGGAGGGGAACGGGTTCGTCTCCCATCGCTATCGCAACACTCAGCCCGCCCTCGCGGTCACAGACGACGAGGCCGTTGGGTTCATGCCGCCAGGTGACGCGTTCGTCAGCGGGAAGGCCGTTCTCGAGCAGCGTTGTGCGCTCGCGCATCGCTTTCCGCAGCAGGTTCAGGGTGGAATCGGGGTTATCGTCCTGATTCTCCACCGACAACGCGCCCCAGCCGTCGGGGATGGGAAGCCAGGGCGTCACGTCGTCACCGGTGGTGAAACCGTGGGCGTTCCCCGGCCCGGCGGTCCACGGCAGCGGGATGCGCGCACCGTCACGACCGATTCCGCTGTGTACCCACATCGGGTCAACGCGTTGGTGCTGATCGATGTCGACCTCGGGCAGGGCAAGCTCCTGTCCCTGGTAGAGATACACGGCGCCCGGGAGGCCGAGCAGCGCCACCATTCCAGCACGCGCTCGCCGAAGCCCGCGCTCGCCACCGCCGAACCGGGTCACCGTGCGCACGAGGTCGTGGTTCTCCAGGGCCCAGCTCGGGGCTGAACCGTGCTCACGACGCGCCTTCTCGAGCTCCGAGCCGACCGCCGCCCACTCCGCGGGGTTCCAGCCGAGGCGGGCGAACGCGAACGCGAATGCCTGGTGCAGCTCGTCCGGGCGGGTGTAGCGGGCTGCGCGGTCGGGTTCGAGGTTCACCTCACCGACGAGCAGCCGTTCCGGCGAATACTCGTCGGCGATCGTCCGCCAACGGCGGTAGACGTCGTGCACCGGTTCCTGGTCGGTGACGAGCGGGTTCGAGCGCAACCCGTCGATCACCGTCGGAACAGCGGGGGAGTCCGGCATCCCCTCGGCCTTGAACAGGCCGTGCGCGACATCGATGCGGATGCCGTCAGCCCCCCGTTCGAACCAGAACCTCAGCACGTCGTCGAAGTAGTCGACCACGGCAGGGTTGCGCCAGTTCCAGTCGGGCTGCGCCGGGCTGAACAGGTGCAGGTACCACTGCCGGTCGTCGGGGGAGTCCGGCGCGACGCGGTGCCAGGCCGGGCCACCGAAAACGCTGATCCAGTTGTTCGGTGCGGCATCGCCGTTTCCGTCGGCGAAGTGGAACATCTCCCGCTCCGGGGAGCCCGGACCCGCGGCGACGGCCCGCAGGAACAGCGGATGCTCCACCGACGCGTGGTTCGGCACGATGTCGACGAGCACACGCAGACCGAGGGCGTGAGCCTCGGCGAGCAGGGAATCCACGTCGGCGAGTGTTCCGAACAGCGGATCGACGTCACAGTAGTCGCTGATGTCGTACCCCTGGTCCACTTGCGGCGAGCGCTGGAACGGGGTGATCCAGATTCCCTGGACGCCGAGCGATGCGATGTACGGCAAACGGTTACGGATGCCCTGGAGGTCACCGACGCCGTTTCCTGTGGAGTCGGCGAACGAGCGGGGGTAGACCTCGTAGATCACGGCGGTCCGCCACCAGTCCGCGGGCTGCCCGGGAAGATCGGAGGGAAGGGGAACGGTGGATGTGGCATCCGTCATTACTTGGTTGCTCCAGAGGTGAGGCCTTCAACGATACGTCGCTGGAAGAGCAGGATCATGATGACAAGAGGAATCGTGACGACGACACCGGCAGCCATCTGGGCGCCGTACGGGGCCTGGAAGTCGCTCGCACCGGTGAACTTCGAGATCGCGACGGTTGCGGTCTGGATGGCGGGGTCGTTGACCATCGACAGGGCGATGATGAACTCGTTCCAGCTGTGGATGAACGTCAGGATCGCCGTGGTGAAGACTCCGGGGGCGGCGAGCGGCAGCAGAACCAGCCGGAACGCCTGCCACTTGGTGCAGCCGTCGATCATCGCCGCTTGCTCCAGTTCGAACGGGAGCTGCTTCATGAATGTCGTGAGGTTCCACACGGCGAGCGGGATCGCGAACGACAGGCTCGGCACGATCATCGCCTGGTAGGTGTTGATCCACCCGATGTCGGAGAACAGCCGCAGCAGCGGCACGACGACCGAAATGCCGGGGAACATCGACGTCGCGATGACGATCGCGAGGATCGACGACTTGAACGGGAAGTTCAGCCGGGCGATGGCGTATGCCGCGAAGATACCGAGCACGAGGGCGAGGGCGGTTGTGATGCTCGCGACGATGAGGCTGTTGAGCAGCGCGGTCCCGAACATCGTCGACGAATCGAACACCTGAGCGTAGCTCTCGAGTGACCACGTCGTCGGCAACAGCGAGTTGTCGAAGATGTCGCCTGACCGGCGGAAGCTCGAGACGAGCATCCAGTAGAACGGCGCGAGGCAATAGACGGCGACGATGGCGATTCCGACGTACCGGAGAACGGCTGCGCCGGTGCCTTTTCTGCGGCGCTTGGCCGGCGGGGCAGTGCGCACGGTGGGCGCGGTGATGGTGGTCATCGGGCTGCCTTCCTTCTGGCGGTGCGCATTCGGCGCACGGACTTCTCTTCGGAGTCGCCGGCGACATTGGCACCGAGGAGCTTGATGAACACGAACGCGATGATCGCGACGTAGATCACGAGAATGATCGAGAAGGCGGATGCCGCCCCGTAGTTGAGCTGGTTCGATTCGTCCCACGCGAGAATCGACAGCGTCTCGACCGAACTCTTGCGCGGACCGATGAGCACGAACGGCAGATCGAACATCCGGAGAGAGTCGAGCAGACGGAAGAGCACGGCGACGAGGAGGGCGGGGCGCACGAGGGGAAGGGTGATCGACCAGAACTGGCGCCATCCGCTCGCGCCGTCGAGCTTGGCCGCTTCGTAGACCTCCTCGGGGATGATCTGCATGCCGGCGAGGACGAGCAGCCCGATGAACGGTGCCGTCTTCCAGACCTCTGCGGTGATGACGGCGATCTGGGCGGACATGCCTTCGGCGGTCCAGAGGATCTCCTGGTTGAGGAGCTCGTTGGCGATGCCGTTGGACTGGAAGATCCACCGCCACAGCAGACCGGACACCGCCGTCGGGATGGCCCACGGAACGAGGATGGCGGCGCGGAGGAACGCACGTCCCTTGAACGCGCGGTTCATCATGACCGCGAAAGCGACACCGATGACCGTCTCGAGCGAGACAGAGACGAAAGTGAAGAAAGAGGTGTTCCAGAGCGCATTGTAGAAACGAGGCGAGTCCGACCCGGTGAAGATGTCGAGGTAGTTCGCGATTCCAACGAAGGTTTCGCCCTCGACGACGAACCCGTCGGCATCGAGGCCGGACTGCGACGAGAACATCGACTGGTACACGGCCGAGAGGAGCGGATAGGCAATGACGAGGGCGAGGACGATGAAGGTGGGAGACAGCAGCGCTGTCGCCATGCTGCCTTCGCCCTTTCCCTTGGGGCGCGGTGTGCCGGTGCGAGGCGCATCAACGCTGAGGCTGGAGGTCATCTCGGAACCTTTCTGGAACCTGTCGGGGTGGTGGGCCGCCGGGCTACCGGCGGCCCACCGAGTGAGATCAGTCCGAGGTGATCTCGGTGAGGGCGTCCTGCAGGTCTGCGAGGGCATCCTCCGGTGACTTCTCACCGGTGAGTGCCGCGTAGATCTCGTCCTGGATCGCGGCCGTGGTCTCGCCGTACGCGACGACGCGCGGGCGGGGCTGGGCGTTCTCGAGCGACTCCAGCAGAGTCGGCAGGTACGGGAGCTTCTCGGTGGCTGCCTCGTCGGTGAAGAAGGACGAGAACACCGGTGCTCGCGAGCTCAGCTCGAGGCGCTTTTCTTCCTGCTCTTCACTGGTGAAGAAAGTGATGAAGTCGAGCGCCGTCGCCTTGTTCTCGGCGAAGGCCGAGATAGCGAGGTTGCGGCCGCCGATGGTCGACACGCCAGGCCCTGATTCGCCGGGGATCGCGCTGACGCCGAACTTGCCCTCGACGCCACTTGTTCCGTCTGTGGCCGAGAACGACGCATAGACGTACGGCCAGTTGCGCAGGAACACGAGGTTCCCGTCCTGGAACGCCTGGCGGCCCTGCTCCTCCTGGAACGTGATGGCGTTCTTGGGGATCATCCCGCTCTCGAACCCGTCCACGAGGAAGTTCAGCGCGGTGAGCGCTTCTGGAGTGTCGACGGTCGGTTTTCCCTCGTCGTCGAAGAGCGAGCCGCCGGCTGATCCGACGGCCTCGCTGAAGTTGACGGTGAGGCCCTCGTTCTTGTCGAACTGGCCGGCGTAGCACGACATTCCCTCGGCCTCGGGGAGCGCGAGCACTGCGTCACACGCCGCCTGCATCTCGTCCCAGGTCTGAGGCGCTTCGGCAACGCCGGCGGCTGTGAGCAGATCGCTGCGGGAGTACAGGAGCGCACCGTCGGTGTAGTACGGAGCGCCGTAGAGTACGTCGCGGTACGAGGCTGCTTCGACGGTCGCCGGGATGTGCTCGTCAAGCGGGAAGGCATCCTCGGGCAGCTCGGTGATCCAGCGGTTGGCAGCGAATTCGCTCGTCCAGACCACATCGAGGTTGAGGACGCTGTAGGTCTCGCCCTTGACCTGGGCGTTCTGCACCATCTGCTGGCGTTGCTGGTCGGCGTCGAGCGGAAGCTCCACCCATTCGACCTGCTCGTCGGGGTTGGCTTCGTTCCACTCGTCGATCGACTGCTGCGCGGCACCGGAGGCGTCCGGGCTGCTGACGTACTGGATCGGCCCGCGGCCTTCGAGTTCAGTTCCGGATCCGCCCGACTCCGCTGGCGGCGTCGTCGAACCCGAACATGCTGACAGGGCGATGGCCGCCGTGGCCATCATGGCGATACCGGCGACAGTGCGCCGGTCATGGCGTCGTTGCTTCATGAATGCTCCTCTTTCGTGATGCGGTGATTGGTGCGGTGGATCAGTGGGACGACAGCGGAGGCGCTGTCGTCCCTCTCGTGATGAGTCGGTGGGGCATGACCTTCTGGCCAGGGTCGGTCAGGCTGAGAAGTCGTTCGACAGCGAGTTCGCCCATCCGTTCGAGCGGCTGGGCGATCGTGCTGAGTGCCGGGTAGACATGAGTGGCGGTGCGGGTGTTGTCGAAGCCGAGCACCGAGATGTCATGCGGAACCCTGCGTCCGATGCGCTGGAGCTCGTTGACCACGGCGGCGCCCATCTCATCGCTCAACGCGAAGACGGCGGTGAGGTGGGGATCGGTTGCCAGCAGTCGGTGCAGCGCAGGGGGAGCGCTGTCGTACAGTGAGTTGCCCTGTTCGAGCACAGCGGGCCTGCCCGCTTCGGCCATGGCGCGCCGGTAACCGCGCTCCCGCACCGCGTTGACAAGGGTGGACTGCGGGTCGCCGGCGAGCAGGCCGATCCGCTCGTGGCCGAGCGCAAGTAGGTGCTTCGTTCCGTCGTAGGCCGCGCGCTCGTCGTCGATGCCGATGCTGGGAAAACGGATGCCGTCGCGAATGGCGACCGAGATGAGCGGCACGTTCGAACCCAGCACGCGGCGCATCTCCGGGGTGATCGCCGCTGAGATGAGGATGACTCCGGCCGAGCGGTAGGTGCGCAGTGTGCGGAGGTACCCCGGCGCGAAAGTCGAGCCCTGGCCGGTTCGGCCGAGCATCACCGAGTAGCCGCCCTCCCTGGCGGCGTGTTCGACGCCACTCATCACTTGCGAGGCGAGGGCATCCGAGACCATCGGGGCGAGTACGCCGATCACCGACGACTGCTTCATCTTGAGTCCGCGGGCGAAAGTGTCCGGTTCGTAGTGCAGGGCGGCGACGGCTTCCTCGACCCTGACCTTCGTCTCGTCCGAGTAGCCGACCAGTCCATTCACCACTCGCGACACGGTCGCGGGCGAGACTCCGGCCCGGCTGGCGACGTCGCGGATCGTGACCATAACGCCCTCCCTTGGACCGGCCCGCACCAGGTGCGAATCAAGTGGTAAATCGTTTACGTAACGTGCTCCGAAAGACTAAGGAGGGCCGGGGAGGTCACGCAAACGTTTACTAAACAGGGGAGTTGGTCGCAGGCACTCCCGCCCAGAAGTTCACGATCGACGTGGCCAGCGCTGCCGGCTGTTCGAGTGGAATGAGCGTGCGTGCGCGCTCGATCGTGACCGCCGTGGCATCCGGAGTGAGAGCGGCAGCCCGCTGTGCGTCGGCCGGGCTCCAGTCACCGCGGTCATCGGATGCCACGAAGAGGCTCGGAATCCGGATGTCGGCAAGGTGGCCGGTCACGTCTGAGCGGTCGAGGATGAACGAGCGGAGTGCGAATGCCATGCTCGAGCGCGTCGGGCGCCCGAGGGAGTCGAGAACGACCTGGCGCAGGTGGGAGTTCGACGCCGACTCCTCGGTCAGCATGGCGCTGACGATGGCCTCCCGCACCGGGCCAACAGGACCGGCAATCCGCAGCAGCGGCTTGAGCACCCCGATCTTCCGGCGAAGGTGTGGAGGGATCGGCTCGGTCGGTGAACTGATCGCCACGAAGCTGCGCAGGAGCGACGGATCCCGGGCGAGCTCATAACCGACGTGCCCGCCGAACGCATTGCCCACCCAGTCGACTCGGCCGGCATCGAGGGCCTTCAGGAGATCCCGCGCGGCCCCGGCTGCCTCGGCGATACTGCTTCGACGCCGGAGCGGCTGGCTCAGCCCCAGGCCAGGAGGATCGACGAGGACAAGACGGCGAGGCTCGCGCGACCCATCGAGCAGGAGGGTAAGGGTGGGGTCCCAGGTGTGGCTGTCGACGAACATCGATGACCAGAGAACCGTTGTGCGGCCTGTTCCGATGACGCGGGTGTGGAGTTGTCCGAGCCGGGTTTCGATTCGCTCGGTGTGTTCAGGGGGAGTGATCATTTTTTGATGTTAGCTTGACTAACATGAAAAGTCGACAGTATCGGATGACGACCCGCGCGGACGCAGTGGAACTGACGGGGGAGCGGATCATCGACGCGATGCTGGCCCGACTCCGGAGCACCCCGTACGAGCGAATCCGGCTGGAAGACGTTGCCTCCGACGCCGGGGTCACGCAGCAAACGGTCATCCGTCGGTTCGGAGGTAAGCCGGGGCTGATGACCGCCACGGTGGAGCGGGAGCTCGGCAGAATCATTCGAGCGCGTGAGGAGGCTGCCCAGTCGACCCCGTTCGAGACCATCCATGCCCTCGTCGACCATTACGAGTACTACGGTGCCCTGATCCTGAAGACCTACTCCGAAGCTCCGCTCGTGCCCGGGCTCCCAAAAATCGCCGCGCAGGGGCGCGCCTTCCACGTCGACTGGTGTCGTCGTGCGTTCGCCGGGCATTTGCGCCCGGCACCGGACGAGGTTTCACGGCGGGTTGATCTCGCGCAGGTCATCGCGATCTGTGATGCAACGACGTGGCGAATTCTCCGCCACGACGGGGGGCTCGACCCAACTGAGACCGAGCATGCTCTCGCAGAGTTGCTGCGGCCACTCCTCACCGTCGACGCACGCGACGACTGAGCTACAGCCCGAGCAGCAGGCTCGCCGCGATCGCGAGCATGACCACGGCGATGAGTGCGTCGAGGACGCGCCACGACACCGCCTCGGCGAAGAGGGGCCGGAGCAGACGAGAGCCGAAGCCGAGAGCCGTGAACCACACGATGCTTCCGGAGATCGCGCCGGCGGCGAACCACCAGCGTGCGTCTTCGTAGGTGGCTCCGATCGAGCCGAGGAGCACGACGGTATCGAGGTACACGTGCGGGTTGAGCCACGTGAGCGCGAGCGCCGTGGCGATGGCGGTTCCGAGAGGCACAGGCCTGCCCGAAGGGTCGGCGTCGAGCTTGCCGGGCCGAGCCGCGCGAACAGCCGAACGGACCCCATACCAGGTCAGGAATGCGGCACCGGCGATGCGCACGACGACCAGCAGCCAGTCCGCCTGTTCGATCAGCGCGCCCAGGCCCCAGATCCCGAGCGCGATCAGTATGGCATCCGAGAGCGCGCAGATCGCGACGATCCAGATCACGTGTTCTTTTCGCAGTCCCTGCCGGAGCACGAAGGCGTTCTGCGCACCGATGGCCACGATGAGGGAGAGGCCGAGCCCGAAACCGGCCAGCAGGGGAGACGTCATGGGTTCAACGCTAGAGGCTGTGCCACCATTCACGTAGCTAAAGAATCTTCAGGGCCATTAGTATCGCTAATTATGGACCTGTCCCAGCTGCAAGCCCTGCGGGCCGCCGTCGACACCGGCACGTTCGAGGCCGCCGCACGGGCGCTGCACGTCACGCCATCCGCGATTAGTCAGCGAATCCGGGCGCTCGAAAACGCCGTCGGCGGGCTGCTGTTACGCCGGACGAAACCGATCGAAGCGACAGCGCTCGGGGCCACCTATCTCAAGCTCGCCCGGCAGATCGCGTCATTGACAGCGGATGCCGCCGCAGAGGCGGCGCACGGAACCGGTGGTGAGTGGCCCGCGGTGTCCCTCGCGATCAACGGGGATTCGCTCGCGACGTGGGCACTTCCGGCGCTCGCGCCCCTGGCCAACGAGATCACCTTCGACATCCACCGGGAGGACCAGGACCATTCCGCTGAACTGCTGCGCGACGGAACGGTGATGGCAGCGATCACGACCCAGTCCACTCCGGTGCAGGGCTGCACCTCCGCTGCGCTCGGGATCATGCATTACCGCCCCGTGGCATCCCCGGCATTCGTCACCCGGTGGTTCGCGGGTGGGGTGAGCGCGGTGACCCTAGCGGCAGCGCCCGTGGTCGTTTTCGACGTGAAGGACGACATCCAGCACCGATACCTTCGGTCGTTCTCGCGCGCCAGGCTCGCACCGCCGCAGCACTTCGTCCCGGTGTCGGCCGACTTCGCCGAGGCGGTGAGGCTGGGCTTCGGCTGGGCCCTGCTGCCCGACCAGCAATCGAAGGGACTGCTGGAATCGGGCGACCTGGTCGAGCTCGACGCCGGCCAGACGGTCGATGTCGCCCTGTACTGGCAGCAATGGGCGTTACGCACTCGCGCCCTCGACCGCGTCGCCGAAGCGATGGCGGTCGCCGCGGCACGAGAGCTCACACCCGCGCGCTGACGTCGCTCAGCGCAGCGGCTTACGCATCTGCTGGGTGACGACGCTGTAACCACTCGATTGGTAGAGGGCGATGGCGGTCGGGTTGTTCCCGAAGACATTCAGTTCGAGTGCGCCGATGCCTTCGGCGGCGACGAGTCGTTCGATGTCGGCCAGCAGCAGCCTGCCGAAGCCCTCACCGCGATGCGCTTCGTCGATCTCGATGTCGTACAGGAAGGCGGTGTCAAGAGCACCGCGCGGGTGATCGAGGCTGACCCAGGCTCGACCGACGGCCTGTCCGTCCTCGCCGATCGCCAGGACGAGAAACGTCCGGGGAGTGTCGATGCCCTGCGGCAGAAGCTGAGCGTTCTGTGCGAGGGCTCGATCGAGCGCGTCTTCGCGGGGCCAGTTGCCCGCCGCGACCTGATCCTCTGCGTACTCGTGTGCCAGCGCCGACTGCCAGTGGTCGAACTCGTCCTGCGTCATCGGGCGCGTCGTCAGCCGCGGCATGTCAGCGTCCACCGGTGATGACGGGTTTCGCGGCCGGGTTGCGCATCGAGGAGAGCGAGGGGCGGGAAAGCGGCTCCGTCTCCCATCCGACCGTGAAGGTACGGTCTCGCACGTCGAGGGCAACGTGCAGCCGGTGCGGTTGCTCGAGGAAGATCACGTCCACGAGAAGACGACCGCCGTCATCACTCCAGGCGGCGCTGGCCGCTGTGGCGTCGGTCGTGATCCATTCTCCGCAACCCGCGACGATATCGAGTTCGCTCCGGTCCTCCGCGACGGTGAGCGCGATCCGCGTATCGTCGCCGCCCGAGATGTCGACTCTCGTCACTCCCTGCACCGACGCGACCGCCGCGGGAGCGAACGAGGCTGCCTCGACTCGTCCCGTGCCGGATGCCTGGGGGACGGGCGGGAGGGCGAGGGATGCAGTTCGGCCAGCGAGCGCGGCATCCGCTTCGTCGCTTCCCAGTGGTCTGTCGTCCGTCCCGATCGCCGGAAGCAGGTGTTTCCAGGCGAGGGTGAGTACTCCCTGCATGTCTGTGCTCTGACCGGTCATCGCGAGGACCAGGTCGTGCTCAGGAAGAACGACGCAGAACTGTCCGAACGCGCCGTCACCGCGGTAGCCGTGGCGTGCCATCCAGAACTGGAAGCCGTAGCCCTGCTCCCAGTCGGATGCGGAATCCGTGCCCGTCGATATGTGCGGTCTTGTTGCCTCATCGACCCACGCGGCGGGAAGGAGCTGGCGACCGTTCCACTGGCCTTTGTGCAGGTAGAGCTGGCCGAGCTTGGCGATGGCTTCGGTGTTCGCGTACATCCCGCTGAAGCCGATTTCATGCCCCATGCCGTCGCGGACCCAGCCGACGCCGTCGATACCGAGTGGTTCGAAGAGTCGTGGCTGGAGGTACTCGGTCAACAACTGGCCGGTGGCGCGCTGGACGATGAGGCCGGCCGTGTAGGTGCAGGGCTGGTTGTAGGCGAACACCGTTCCGGGATCCTCGTCCGGTGGCAGAAGCAGGAAGCCCCTGGCGATGCTCGCTCGGTCGAGCTCGAGCGCCCGATCGAGCGTCTCGTCTCGGTGTCCGCTCGCCATGGACAACAGGTGCCGGACTTTCATCGCGCGGGACCGGGGATCCGTGACCTCCGCGTCGAGTTCGGGGAAGTGGCTCACCACGGTGTCGTCGAGGCTCAGCAGGCCCTCGTCGACGGCGAAACCGACGGCGGTGGAGGTGAAGCTCTTGCTCAGCGAGTAGAGCAGGTGCGTTCGTTCGGGGCTGTACGGAGCCCACCAGCCTTCGGCGATAACGGCGCCTCCGCGGAGCAGCATGACGCTGTGCGGTTCGACGTTCGGCGCCGACTCGAGGGCATCGAGGAAGGTGGAGACTCCCTGCGCGTCGACGGAATGGGCGGACGGTGTGCTTCTCGGCAATGAGCTCTGCATGGTCCCATGCTAGAGCGACGGCGTCACGCTGACGCGGACCGGTGATTTTGCACTAATCAAGGTTTGGTGCAAAGATTCACTTTGTGCCGAATAGTGCAAGCCTGAATCGCCGCGAGCGACGGATGCTGGAAACCGCGACCCAGCTCACCTCCGTTGCGCGTCGGCTGACCGCGGAACGTGGCCTCAACGGGTTCACCGTCGAAGAAGTCTGCGAGGCCGTCGACGTCTCCCGCCGCACATTCTTCAACTACTTCCCCACGAAGGAAGACGCCGTCCTCGGCGCCGACCCGGCCGGGGAACTGCAACGGTTCTCCGAGGCGTTCCTGTCCCGCGGATCGCGCGGCTGGGAAGTCGTGATCGACGACCTCCTCGAGGTGATCATCGAGCACTTCGAAACGACGGGACACAACCACCTCGAGCACGCGGAGTTCACCGCGGCCATCGAACGCGAGCCTCGGCTGTTGCTCCGTTTCATGGGAGCCACCCGGGAACGCGAGCGGCAGGCCGTCGCCCTCGTAGCATCCCGCGAGAACGTCCCAGACGATGACCCTCGCGCAGAGGCGGTCGTCGGAATCCTCACCACCCTGCTCAAGCACGCGGGCGAGCAATACCTCGACCCTGCAGGCACCCACGATTTCCCCACCATCCTCCGGAACCACCTCGCCGCGCTTCGCGTCGTCCTGGCACCACCCGCATCCCGAAAGGCACGTTCGTGACGACCACCACCGAGGGGCCCATGCTCCTCACCCAACGCCGGATCTGGATCATTTTCGGCGCGCTCATCGCCGGCATGTTCCTCTCCAGCCTCGACCAGACCATCGTGTCGACCGCAATGCCGACCATCGTCGGGCAGCTCGGAGGAGTCGAGCACCAGGTCTGGCTGACCACCGCGTACCTGCTGGCCACCACGATCGTCATGCCGGTCTACGGCAAGTTCGGGGACGTGCTCGGCCGGCGTCGATTGTTCCTCGTCGCGATCGCGTTGTTCACCATCGCCTCTGTGGGCTGCGCGTTCGCCGGCGACTTCACCCAGCTCATCGTCTGGCGTGCGGTGCAGGGTCTCGGCGGTGGCGGACTGATGATCCTGTCGCAGGCGATCATCGCCGACATCGTCCCCGCTTCCGAGCGCGGCAAGTACCTCGGCCCCCTGGGCGCCGTCTTCGGCCTGTCCGCCGTCGGTGGTCCGCTGCTCGGTGGGTTCTTCGTCGACCACCTCACCTGGCAGTGGGCGTTCTACATCAACATCCCGATCGGTATCGCGGCGTTCGCCATCGCCTGGTTTACGCTCAAGCTCCCGAACAAGAAGGCGACCCAGCCGATCGACGTGATGGGCGTCATCCTGCTCTCGGCATTCACCACGTGCCTGATCTTCTTCACCGACTTCGGTGGAAGCGCCGACCACGGGTGGGAGGCTCTCGAGACCTGGGCGTTCGGAGCAGGGATGCTCGTCGCCGCGCTGCTCTTCGTGCTCGTCGAGGCGAAGGCCAAGGACCCGATCATCCCACTGTCGTTGTTCAAGAACCCGACCTTCGTCAACGCGACCGCGATCGGGCTCACGCTCGGACTCGGGATGTTCGCCGCAATCGGGTTCGTCCCCACGTTCCTGCAGATGTCGTCCGGCACGTCGGCCGCGACATCCGGTCTTCTCATGCTGCCGATGATGGCTGGGCTCATGCTCACGTCGATCACCTCCGGTATCTGGATCTCGAAGACCGGGCGGTACAAGATCTACCCGATCGCGGGCACGATCATCACGGGCATCGCCATGGTGTGCATGACCACGTTGACGGCAGACACCCCGATCTGGCTCATCGGAGTCTTCCTGTTCATCTTCGGCTCCGGACTCGGGTTGATCATGCAGGTTGTGGTTCTCGTTGCCCAGAACTCCGTGGATGCCTCCCTCGTCGGAACAGCGACGAGCACGAACAACTACTTCCGCGAGGTCGGTGCCTCACTGGGTGTCGCCGTCTTCGGCACGATCTTCACCACGCGGTTGACCCAGAATCTGAGGGATGTCTTCACCGCCGCGGGCGCTGACCCGGCGGCCGCCGCGAACGCCACATCGACGCTCGACCCGCAGACTCTTGCGACGCTTCCGGACACGGTGAGGGACGGCATCGTGACCGCGTATGCCGACGCCCTCGCTCCGGTGTTCTGGTACCTGCTGCCGTTCATCGCGATCGCGTTCCTCCTGTCGCTGTTCCTCAAGAAGGTGCCACTGTCTGACACCGCCGGGCTCGTCGCCCGCGGCGAGGCGATCGGTGGTGCTGAAGCCGAAGAGCTCGAGGCTGCCGAGCGGTCGGGGCGGAAGGCCCCTGCTGCCGGGGAGACCCAGGACGCTCTCGACGGCGAGCCGACGACGCGTCGCTGACACTCTCGTTCGCGCGCAAGGAGGGGTCGCACAAACGGTCGTTTCGAGCCTTGCGTGGCCAGTAATGGTCGAAAGTCGTGAGCGCTTTCAGCCAAAAGTGGCCACGCAAGAAGTGCTCCCAGCCACAAGGGGCCACGCAGCGCGGATGCGAGGCGCCCAGCCAACCCGGATACCATCGCAGGGTGCCTCCCCGTTCTCCGCTTCCGCAACGACACGGGCTCGACCCGGCGTGGATGCGCACACCGGACCTGGACCGGTCCCGGCCGGACCCGTGGCCGACGATGGGCGCGTGGCTCGATGAGCGGTTGCACGAGTTTCTCGACGTGGAGGCGTTTCTTGCCGATGGCCGGTTCCTCTACGCGGATGGTTCTGCCGCGGTCGGGACGGATCCGTATCGCCCGCACACCTTCGTCTGGTTCCACCGCGACCTGCGGGAGGAAGCGTCCGTCCCAGGCACGATCCACGTGATCCACCGGGATGAGCGGATCGTCGTGATCGACAAACCTCCGTTCCTCGCGACGATCCCGCGCGGTCGGCACGTAAAGCAGAGTGTCGTCGTTCGGATGCGAGCAGAGCTGGGACTGCCGGAACTGTCACCGCTCCACCGGCTCGACCGTGTGACATCCGGGCTGCTGATCCTCGCCACCGAGAAACGCTGGCGCGCGGCATACCAGACCCTGTTCCAGCGGGGAGAGGTGAGCAAGGTGTACCGCGCCATGGCTCCGGTGCGCGAGGACCTCGAGCTGCCCGCGACCGTGAGCAACCACCTCATCAAACGCCGGGGCCACCTGCAGGCCGAGATTCTTGACGGGATGCCCGCGAACTCCGAATCGAGAATCGAACTCGACTCCGTGCTTGACGACTCGCGCGCCGTCTACCGCCTCACCCCGCGGACCGGGCGCACCCACCAGCTGCGGATGCATATGCTCAGCCTCGACATCCCGATCAGCGGTGACCCGCTCTACCCCGAGGTGCAGGACATCTCGGTCGACGACTTCGCCCACCCGCTGCAACTGCTCGCGAGCGAGCTGAGTTTCACCGACCCGGTGGACGGCACACTCCGGCACTTCGAGAGCGTGCGATCGTTGCCTCTCGTTTCTGAAGCGGACTAGACCGAGAAACCGCCGTCGGCCTTGACCAGCTGGCCCGATATCCACCGGCCAGCGGGGGAGACGAGGAAGCTGACGACGTTGGCGATGTCGGTCGGCGTTCCGAGCCGGCCCGTCGGCTGGCGCGCAACTCCCGACGCACGGATCTCGTCGTCCATCCAGCCGGTGTCGACCGGCCCGGGGTTGAGCGCGTTCGAGGAGATGCCACGTTCGCCGAGTTCACGCGCGGCGGCGATCACGATGCGATCGAGCGCGCCCTTGCTCGAGCCGTAGGGCAGGTTATGGACGACGTGGTCGCTCGTGAGCGCCACGATCGCGCCGCCCTCCGGGGGAGCCTGGAGCGCGAACGCCCGGATGAGCAGCCACGCCGCCCGCACATTCACGGCGTAGTGGCGGTCGAAACTCTCGACGGTCGTGTCGAGGATGCTTGAGTCCACCGACTCCGAATGCGACAGGATCAGCGCGGAGACGGGACCCAGTTCGGCGGCAGCGAGGTCCAGGATTTCGGCCGGTGCAACCGGATCCTCGAGGTCGGCTTCGATGGCGAGCACCCGGCGACCCGTGGCACGCAGCTCTTCGGCGATCTCGGACGGGCTCTCGGCGGTTCCTCCGAGCGACATCCGGCTTTCGTACGGTGTCCAGTAGTTGAAGGCGATGTCCCAGCCCTCCTCGGCGAGCCGGAGCGCGATCCCGCGGGCGATCCCGTTTCTGCGACCGAGTCCCGTGATGAGAGCGACGCGCGGCGCGGCATCCGCGTTCACGGTGCTGGACTCTGTGCGGTTCGGCGAAGTCATGAGGCCACGGTACAGGGGTGCGTACCGGTGGCAGCGCCGGCCGTGACTATTCCGTCGTGAGGTGCTCCTGTGCCCAGGCGGCGAGCGTCGTACTGGTCGTGGTGAGCAGCGATCGCGCGTTCTCGTACGAGAATCCGGACTGCATGCCCCGCGCCATCCCGAGGATGCCGTCGACCTGCTTCTCGCTCAGACCGGAACCGCGCAGTGGAGTGGCGACGTCGTTCTCGCCGACCCGTCTAGCGGTGACGGTTCGGCCAAGCACACGGCCGAGGACGGCAGCCACGTCGCTGAACGACAGGTCGACGGGCCCGTGCACGCCCTGCGTGACCCGTCCTGACCACGCGGGCGACAGCATCCGCACCGCTGCGATCGTCGCGATATCGGCGGGAGCGACCCACGGGAACCGGAGATCGAGCGGGAGCGTCGTGGTCAGCTCACCGGCGGCGAGAGCAGCGGAATCCATCAGCAGATTGCTGAAGAAGTAACCGCACCGCAGGTGAGTGACATCAGCGCCGGTAAGAGATCTTCTGTCGCGCCAAGCCCGTCGATCTCGCCGAAACCGTGGCGTGCCTCGGCACCCGCGCTCGACTGGAAGACGACGCGCCGGATTCCGTTCCTGTTCACCGCGGTCGCTCCGGACAACCCCATCCGCAGATAGCCCACGATCGGGTCGTCGTCATCGGTCGGCGGGTTCACCCAGTAAAGGGTGTCGACCCCCTCGGTTGCGCGGACGACGCCGTCGACGTCACCCTGGTCGACCTCGACGACATCGGATGCTTCGCGAACGTCGGCGGGAAGAGTGGCGGCATCGCGCACGAGAAGGCGCGGTCGCTCACCGGCCTGGATCAGCAGCGGAACCAGGCCGGAGCCGACATTGCCGGTGGGAGTCGTCACTGCGATGGTCATCATTGCTCCTCTCCGTTCGTTCCTCAATGATCGCGCGGACGACCGACATCGGCCTAGACTTCCCCGATGACGGCGATGGCTGGCGGATTTTCGGGTGGGGGTCTCACGCTCGACCTGCCGTTCACAGGGGCGTGGCTGACCCAGAACAGCCCTGCCCGCCGGGTTCCGAGCCACGGGACCGACCTGTTGGGGGAACGGTACGCCATCGACTTCGTCGGGGTCGATACCGACCGGCGGACGGGAGGGCGTACCAGCTGGGGAACCTTGGCCGGCACGGAACCAGCAGAGCGCTTCTACTCCTTCGGGAGGCCGATCCTTGCTCCGTGTCCCGGAGTCGTCGTCGACCGGCTCGACGGCGAGCCCGACCATGAGGCACGCCGGTCGCCGTTGGCGCTCGTGCCCTACCTTCTGGGCCAGCGGGCTCGACTGCAACAGGGCATTGCCGCCGTCGCCGGCAACTTCGTCATTCTCGAGGTTGTGCCTTCACGGGTGTATGTCGCCCTCGTCCACCTGAAACAGTCGTCGCTCCTGGTCGGGATCGGCGAGCGCGTTCGCGCGGGTCAACCACTCGCGGAGTGCGGGAACTCCGGCAACTCGTCGCAGCCGCACGTCCATGTGCAGGCGATGGACAGTCGCGACCTGTCCGTTGCCCGTGGCATCCCGATCGCGTTCCGGAACTTCTCGGAGCAGCCGACACGCCGGAGCGCATGGACCGTTCGGGAGATCGGTATTCCGGGCGAAGGCGCCGTCGTCACGCCCGGCATTTTCCCGGATTCGAACCACTAGTGTTGGACCCATCATGGATGACCCTCCCTCACATAGACCCACGCCTCCTGCCGACAACGTTCTAGAAGCGGATCGGAGGGGGCGTACACATGCATGAATGGATCATGGTCGGAATCGGCCTCCTTCTGACTGCTGGCACCGGGATGTTCGTCGCGTCCGAGTTCGCGCTCGTGAACCTCGACCGGAACGATCTCGAAGCACGTCAGGCCCGCGGTGAAAAGCGACTCGGCCCCACGATCAAGGCGCTGCGCATCACCTCGACCCACCTGTCAGGTGCGCAACTGGGCATCACGCTCACGACCCTGCTCACCGGGTACACCTTCGAACCGGCGATCAGCTCGATGCTGCGCGGCCCGTTGCTCAACCTCGGCCTCCCCGAGGCCGTGGTGCCGGGCATCGGTGCCGTGATCGGCATCCTGCTCGCGACCATCTTCTCGATGATCATCGGCGAGCTCGTTCCGAAGAACTTCGCGCTCGCCCTTCCGCTCGCGACGGCGAAATTCGTCGTGCCGTTCCAGACGCTGTTCACCACGGTCTTCGGCCCGGTCATCTCACTGTTCAACAACACGGCGAATGCCATTATCCGCTCGTTCGGGATCGAACCGAAGGAAGAACTCTCCGGTGCACGCAGCGCCGAAGAACTGAGCTCTCTCGTTCGCCGGTCGGCGCTCGAAGGCGTCCTCGACGAGGACCACGCGACACTGCTGCATCGCACCCTGCGGTTCTCTGACCGCTCCGCCGCCGACGTCATGACTCCGCGGGTGCGCATGGTGTCGGTCCGGGCAGACGAGACCGCACAGGAGATCGTCGTCCGGGCAACCGCCACCGGGTTCTCGCGCTTCCCGGTGATCGGTCGCGACCCCGACGACATCCTCGGCGTCCTGCACGTCAAGCAGGCCTTCGCACTCGACCTCGCTGACCGCGCGAAGTCGACCGCCGGTGAGCTCATGGGTGCGCCGCTGCGCGTTCCTGAATCGATGGGAGTGGACACGCTGCTCGGGATGCTGCGCCAGCAGGGACTGCAGGTCGCCATCGTCTCCGACGAACACGGCGGCACAGCAGGCATCGTCACCCTCGAGGACCTCGTGGAGGAGATCGTCGGAGAGCTCGAAGACGAACACGACCGGGCTCGAGCCGGCATCATCCGGACGGGGCGCTCGATCACGTTCGACGCGTCACTCCGCCCGGACGAACTCCTGGAGCGCGCGGGCGTCACGGTACCGGAAGACGGTGACTACGACACCGTCGCCGGATTCGTCAGCGACGAACTCGACCGAATCCCCGAACTCGGCGACGAGCTTCCCATCGACGGTGGCGTGCTCCGAGTGGAGCGCGTCGACGGCACCCACGTCGAACGGCTCCGCTTCACCCCGTCCGAACCAGAAGACAGCGGTGACAACGCCACGACCGCTCACGACCAGATCGTCGATGACCTGCTTAAGGGAGCCCACTCATGAGCGAATACCTGCCCGGAATCATCTGGCTGGTGATCCTCCTCGTCGTCAACGCATTCTTCGTCGGTGCCGAGTTCGCCGTGATCTCTGCCCGCCGGTCGCAAATCGAGCCGAAGGCGGAAGCCGGAAGCAAAGCAGCGAAGACCACGCTGTGGGCGATGGAGCACGCGACGCTCATGCTGGCGACGAGCCAGCTGGGCATCACCGTCTGTTCCCTCGTGATCCTCAACGTGTCAGAACCGGCGATCCACCACCTGCTCGAGATTCCACTCGGGTTCACGGCACTGTCGGCCGAAGCCATCGGGATCGTCGCCTTCATCGTCGCCCTGCTCCTCGTGACCTTCCTCCACGTGGTCCTCGGCGAGATGGTGCCGAAGAACATCTCGTTCTCGGTTCCCACCCGCGCCGCGCTCATCCTGGCGCCGCCCCTCGTGTTCGTCGCGAAAGTGTTCAAGCCGGTCATCTGGTCGTTGAACACGGTGGCGAACGGGGTGCTGCGGTTGTTCAGGGTGGAGCCCAAGGATGGTGCGACGAGTGCATACACACTGGATGAGGTCGCCACGATCGTCCAGCAGTCCACCCGCGAGGGCCTCCTGGTCGACACGTCGGGAACTCTGACGGCGGCGTTCGAATTCACCGCGAAAACGGTGGCGGATGTCGAGGTCCCGCTCAGCGAGATGGTCCTGCTGCCTCTCGCGGCAACTCCCGCCGATATCCGGAAGGCCGTTGCCGAGCACGGGTACTCGCGGTACATCCTCACAAACGAGACCGATGAGCCCACCGGTTATCTGCACCTCAAGGATGTGATGGACCTCACCTCCGACGACGCGTTCAGCACGCCGGTGCCGGCGAAACGGATCCGCCGGCTCGCGTCCGCCTTCAGCGGCAGCGAACTCGAGGACGCTCTCGCGACGATGCGCCGTACCGGTGCCCACGTTGCCCGGGTGTTCGACGCCGACGGCAACACCACCGGAGTGCTCTTCCTTGAAGACATCATCGAAGAGCTCGTCGGCGAAGTGCAGGACGCAACGAGCAACTGATTTCGACGAAGGGACGCACGATGATTCCGAACGCAACCGAGCTGGAACGCAGGCTCGGCCGGCGGCATCCGGTCGTGGGAGCCGCGGTCGTGGCACCGGGCGGAACGACCCTGGTCGTTCGCGGCGCCACGACCGAATCGGATTTCGAGATCGGGTCGGTGTCGAAGGGGATCACGGGCCTTCTCTACACCGACGCCGTCGAACGCGGAGAGGTCGCACCGACGACGCAGCTGGGCGACCTGCTGCCCGTCCATGGCGCTGCCGGTCGGGTGACGCTGGGTGCGCTGAGCACCCACACCTCCGGTCTGCCACGACTGCCGGCCGCTGCGCAACCGTATCGCCGCACGCTGCAGCTGTGGCGGCACGGAACGAATCCGTACGGCGAGAGCCTCGACGAATTGCTCGAGCAAGTGAGGGGTGTGACCCCCGGCACGCCGAAACCGTCATACTCCAACCTCGGCTACGAGCTGCTCGGGCATGCTGTCGCCCGCGCCGCAGGCCTGGGCTACCGGGAACTCGTCGCTCAACGGCTGACGTCACCGCTCGGCCTCGACTCCATGTACGTGCCGTCAGACAGGTCCGAACTCAGGTCGACCGCCGTCATCGGGCGAAGCAAGCGGGGCCGCACCATGCAGCCGTGGACGGGGGAGGGGATCGCGCCGGCCGGAGGCATCCGTTCCTCCATCGGCGACATGGCACGACTCGCGGAATCGCTGCTCGACGGGAGTGCGCCGGGCACCGCGGCCCTCGATCCGGTGCAGACGTTCTCCGGCGGGGTGCGCATCGGAGCCGCCTGGCTCACTCTCCCTTTCAAGGGCAGGGATGTCACGTGGCACAACGGTGGGACCGGTGGATTCCGCAGCTGGATGGGACTCGACCGGACAGCCGGAACGGCGGCCATCATCCTCTCGGCGACCTCCGCTTCGGTCGATCGTGCCGGCTTTCTGCTGCTGCAGGGGGCGTAGGGGTCCTTCCCAGCGGTGCCCGGTGTCGTGAATGTCGCCCGGGTGGTCGGTCAGTCGCCCCGTTCGGCAAAGGAGAGGCCGCGTTCGGCGAGGTGCTCACCGAGAATCCGGATCGCCTTCGGTCCGACCCCGTGAAGCGCGAGGAGCTCCGATTCTGACGCGCACGCCAGATCGCCGAACGTGGTGAAGCCATGAAGCGCGAGCGAGCGGGCTGCTACCGTGCCGATTTCCCGCGGGAAATCGGATGCCCCGTCATCGGTCATCGTCGCTGTCTCCGGTTAACTCGTGATGTCCCTGGCTTGAAGCTATCGGCATCCCGTCCGCGGGGCTAATTGTCGGAGAGGGACGGCGCAAGACGGACGAGGTGGGCGGTGCTGGTCTCGTCGATCTCGGCGACGGTCTCCCGGGATTTGACGAAGTCGGAGAATGACCGGAACCCGAGCGCCTTCTCGCTGAAGGACGGATCCATGCGCTTCATCTGGGTTTTCACGTTCGAGCTGTGAAGCCAGTCAGCGTCATCCTTCTCGTGTCCCAGCCGCAGCGCACGTTCGAGAAGTCCGGTCGCGACCTCCTGGGGGTCCGGTTCATCCTCGGGTTCGTCCTCGATGACCGGATCGGGCGATGCTGCACGTCGGGACGCCCGACGACGCGGTGGTGCGGGAGGCAGTTCCGGACCGGAGAAAACGAGGGCGGTGGGTGACAGGACCTCCTTCTCCGGTTCCGGCTCGGACACGACGGCATCCGTCGGTGTCTTCTTGGAGCGGGAGGGCCTCGTCGCCGCCGCGGTCTCGGACTTTTCCTTCTCCGGGGCGGGAGGAATGGGCTTGATCCCCGGCAGGGCGTCGTAGCTGGCGAACTCGTCACACGCGGCAGCGAGCGAGCGACTGGTCGAGCCGGCGACTCCGATGCCGACGACGTACCGGCCGAGGCGCTTGCAGCGCTGGGCGAGAGGAATGTAGTCCGAGTCGCCGGCGACGATGATGACGTGGGTGAGGTCGGGGAGCCGGAACATGTCTTCGACGGTGTCGACGGCGAGTCGGATGTCCGCCCCGTTCTTCGCGTACGCGGCGGCGGGGAACAACTGCACCAGGTCGACGGCGCGATTGACGAGCTGGCCGCGGTAGTCGGCGTTGAACGGAGCCGACCAGTCGGCGTACGCGCGGGTGAGGACGAGCGTGCCGAACGACGACGCGAAGTCGATGATGGCGCCGACGTCGACGGTCGCGCGGCTGAGCTTCTCGGCGATCTCGGGGTTGGCTTCGCTGCCGGCGCTGCTGAATCCCCGTGCCCGGTCGCGCATGAACTGGCTGCGTCCGTGGACCTGGTCGTAGCGCGAGATGACGATGTTGTCGAAGTCGATATAGACGGCGACTCGCGAATCGACGGCGTCAGGCATGAGGAACTCTTCTCGATTAAAGCGGGTGTGTACCCAGTGTGGCGCGTGAGCGTCGAACGCGCCAAAAGCGCCGCGGGTCACTCGTCGGCAGAAGCGCTGAATCCGCGGTGCGCCGACAGCAGGTCGAGCTTGATCCATCCGATCCACATGGATTCAGGATGCCACGCGGCGTGACCCGCGTGCGCGCTCGGCGGCATCCGCTCTGCTCGGTCACATCCGGCTGCTCGTGTCGTCGATTCTCGACCACTTCCGACCGAGCAACGACGCCAAGCGCAAAAAGTGACCGAGCAAGGTGGCCGCAGGCACGAAAAAGGGCGCCCGGGTGGTCGAAACCACCCGGACGCCCGAGGACTTTCTAGCGCCGAGGTTTGCGTGCGCCGCGGTCGTCGCGCTTACCCGGTGCACCGCGGTCGGGGCGCAACTCGATGAGCTTGCCGCCGATGCGGGTGCCCGTGAGCTTCGAGAGCACGTCGTCGGACAGGTCGGCCGGCAGCTCGACGAGCGAGAAGTCCGGACGGATGTCGATGTGGCCGAAGTCGTTGCGGCTCAACCCGCCCTCATTGGCGAGCGCACCGACGATCTGGCGCGGCTCGACCTTCTGGCGCTTGCCGACGGCGATGCGGTACGTCGCGAGGGACGAATCGCTCGCGCCGCGAGGGCGGCGCTCGGGACGGTCGCCCCGGTCACCGCGGTCGAATCGCGACGATCCGCGGTCGTCGCGGCTCGGGCGCGAAGCGGATGCTTCCTTCCGCTCGCGCTCGTCACGGTCGCGCTGGGCGCGCATCTCTTCGGGCGAGAGCAGGAGGGGAGTGCTGCCCTGTGCGACGACGGCGAGTGCTGCGGCGACATCCGAATCGGGGACGTCGTGGTGCTTGACGTAGTGGCCGATGATGTCGCGGAACTGCTCGATCCGCTCCGGCTGGTTGAGCGCTTCGGTGATGGCGTCATCGAAACGGCTGAGGCGCGTCGCGTTGACGTCGTCGACGCTCGGCAGCTGCATCTGGGTGAGCGGCTGGCGGGTAGCTTTCTCGATCGCGGTGAGCAGGCGACGCTCACGCGGGGTCACGAAGCTGATCGCGGTTCCGCTGCGTCCGGCCCGGCCGGTGCGGCCGATCCGGTGCACGTACGACTCGGTGTCGATCGGGATGTCGTAGTTCACCACGTGGCTGATCCGGTCGACGTCGAGGCCGCGCGCCGCGACATCCGTTGCCACGAGAATGTCGAGCTTGCCCGACTTGAGCTGGTTGACCGTGCGCTCACGCTGCACCTGGGCGACGTCACCGGAGATGGCGGCAGCGGAGTAGCCGCGCGCACGCAGCTTCTCGGCGAGGGTCTCGGTCTCGTTCTTGGTGCGGGTGAAGACGATCATGCCCTCGAAGTTCTCGACCTCGAGGATGCGGGTGAGCGCATCCACCTTCTGCGGGTAGGAGACGACGAGGTAACGCTGGGTGGTGTTCACCGACGTCGTCGTCTTGCTCTTGACCGTGATCTCTTCCGGGTCGTGCAGGTACTTGGCCGAGATACGGCGGATCGCTGCCGGCATCGTGGCGGAGAACAGGGCGACCTGTTTGTCTTCGGGGGTGTCGGCGAGGATCGTCTCGACGTCTTCGGCGAAGCCCATCTTGAGCATCTCGTCGGCCTCGTCGAGTACCAGGTACTTGAGCTCGGAGAGGTTGAGCGTGCCCTTGTCGAGGTGGTCCATGATGCGGCCGGGGGTACCGACGACGACGTGGACACCGCGGCGAAGCGCAGACAGCTGAACGCCGTAGCCCTGGCCGCCGTAGACGGGAAGCACGTGAACGCCCTTGAGGTGGGACGCGTACTTCTCGAACGCCTCACAGACCTGAAGTGCGAGCTCGCGGGTGGGTGCGAGTACGAGGGCCTGCGGGGATTTCTGCGTCATGTCGAGACGAGACAGGATCGGAAGGGCGAATGCGGCGGTCTTGCCGGTACCGGTCTGGGCGAGGCCGACGACGTCGCGACCCGCGAGAAGCGGCGGAATGGTTGCGGCCTGGATCGCGGACGGAGTTTCGTACCCGACGTCGCGAAGGGCCTTCAGGACGGCGTCGGCGAGCCCGAGCTCGGAAAAGTTCTGGCCGGATTCGACGGTGTCTGCGTCGGCGGGCGCGGTTGTTTCAGGGGAAGTCATACCCTAACGGTAGTCCTTCGCGGATGTGGGTTCACCGTAGGGGCAGGGCTAGCGGCAATTATCGAACGTGTACCCGGGGCTTCCCGGTGTGGCGAGGGCGAGATCGCGGACGATGGTCGAGAAGGGAATCCGGTCGTCTGAGCACACCTCGGCGACGGTTCCCCCGAGATCCCCGGCGTACTCGATGTCGAGAACGCCGAGGCCGTAGACGGCGGTGTACGCCTGGCATTCGTCGTAGCGGTGGCACTGCTCGGCGATCGCGAAGTCAAAACCGGCGTCGTCCCGCCCGCGCGTGCCAAGATCAGGTGCGTTCTTCTGGCCGACCGCAAGCCCCGCGGCGTGCGCCGTTTCGGTCAGCAGCGACGCGAACGCGAGAGCATCCGCGTCGGTGAGTGCGCCGTGCGACCGCGTCCACGAATCGAGGTTGTCGAGCTCGATGGCCGCGAAGCCCTTGTCCGAACACTCGGCGATCGACGGAGCCAGCAGGGAGGAGAGCTCTTTCCGGTGAGGCGCGCTCGAGATGTCGAAGAGAAGCTCGTCCGGCCAGTTCTCGTCGATGAGGGGCTCACCCGTCTCGTCCATGAGAAGGAGTTCCGGATGCCGCTCCAGCCACAGCGACCGGTCCGCCGGCTGCGTTTGGAAGGCATTGAGGTAGCAGATCGAGTAGAGGCCGTCGGCGGGCTCGTCGGTGCTGTCCCTCACCACGCCGCCGATTCCGGCCGGCGGCGGATAGCCCCCACCCAGCTGGTAGTCGACGACGATGTTCGCCGGGAGCGGCTGGACCGCGGGAGTCCCGGGGGATGCGTCAGTGCCTGATAAGTCAGATCCTGCCCCGCCGCAGCCGACGAGTGCCAGCGCGCACGCGACCGCCAACGCGGCACCCAGAATGCGTGGCATCCGTCATCTCCCGCTCCGCCGTCTCGGCCTCTCCTCTCTCATCATGGCGAATGACGGCTTCGCCGCGCTGCGTCGTGCCCCTCGCTTCGGAAGAACTCACGGCTGGCATCCAGCCACGCGGGAACAGGAAAGACCGGTGCACGGTTCTCTCCAGCGTGCCCATGCCCGACAATGGACAGGGTTCAACACTGAGGAGGCCACACATGACCGGTACCACCGAAACCGCGATTCTCGCCGGCGGATGTTTCTGGGGAGCGCAGGAGCTTCTCCGCAAGCGCCCGGGAGTGATCTCGACCCGCGTCGGTTACTCCGGCGGAGAGACGCCGAACGCGACCTACCGCAACCACGGCAACCACGCAGAGTCCGTCGAGATCGTCTTCGACCCGGAGCAGATCTCGTACCGCGATCTGCTGGAGTTCTTCTTCCAGATTCACGACCCGTCGACGAAGGACCGTCAGGGCAATGACGTCGGCGCGAGCTACCGCTCCGCGATCTTCTACCTCAGCGATGAGCAGAAGCGAGTCGCCGAAGACACCATCGCCGACGTCGATGCGTCAGGGCTCTGGCCGGGCAAGGTCGTCACCGAAGTGACGGCGGCCGGCCCGTTCTGGGAGGCAGAGGAAGAGCACCAGGACTACCTGCTGAAGTACCCGAACGGATACACCTGCCACTTCGTCCGCCCCGGCTGGAAGCTGCCGCGCCGCGAAGCCGAAGTCGCAAGCTAGATCACGTGAGAACGCCCCCGGGTCCTGTGACCCGGGGGCGTTCTGTGTGTGCACTCACGCTGCGGCGGTCGTGCCGCCGTAGTGCCGGTCGGGATCGAACGGCGAGAACGAGGCGGAACCGAGCATCAGGATGCCGCGTTGCGGCATCCAGAAATCTCCGAGCCGTGATTGCGGCGACGGAGCGGCGATGCGACCGAGATCCGTGCCTGCGAGGCTCGCCGTACTCTCATCGACCGCCCAGATCTGCTTCGGCCCCGCCCGGAACCACTGCCGATTGGGGGTGACCCCCGTCAAACCCATCCGGCCAGCGCGCAGGGCCGGACCTGCCACCGCTCCCATGGCGGAAAGGAACCGCGTGTTGTGCCACGCCGGATGCGGAACCATCGCCATGGCGCCGGACATGAGCCGCGTCATGGGGGTAGCAGAGATCTGTAGCCGCCAGCTCAGGTCCACGTCGTCACCGATGGTCACCGTAAAGCTCTGATCGCCCGTCCAGGACACGTCGATGTCGTGGATGGACGTCGCCGAGACGGCGGCACCGAAATAGCGCGGGCACGACAACGCCGGGTCGATCGTTGTGTAGATGACCCAGCTGCCTTCCGGGTCGCGAAGCCAGACGGAGGTGTAGCCGGGGCCGATCGACGTGAGCGGAAAACGCCTGAGCCCCAGCAGATGGCCGGACTCGAACGGGACGCTCATCACGGCGTACCCGGAGAAACGTTCCTCGTCACCCGCCGGAAGAATCGGATCGGTTTCCGCGTCGGTGAGAAGGGACCGGAGACTCTGCATGGCGACCACACTCCAACGTCGGCGCCACTCTATTCTTCGCCGGTTGCGGCGGCAAGGGCCGGTGCTAGTAGCCGACGATGTTCACGTAGACGAAGCCAGCGATGCCCGCAACGGCAACGATCACTCCGATCCACAGGACAACGCCGCCGATTCCGGTCCGTGCCGGCCAGGTTGGGATGTGGTTGCTCATGCTTCCACCCTACGGCGAAGCGGCCAGACACACGAGGTGCCCGGCCGCTTCACACCGGTGTCAGGAACCGACTCGGACGTCGGCCAGGACGGCGTCGATCTGCCCCATGGCGCCGATCGTGCCCTCCTCCATGCCCATTTCCACCATCTGCTCGAGCTGCTCGGCACTTCTGAAGGTCGTGACGGATGTCATTCGCGTCACGTTCCCGTCCTCTGCCAGCGTGACCTCGCACCGGGTGGTGTCATCGGGGTCGAGCGGCTTACCATCATCGCCGGCGAAGCCGTCGTCGAACGCGAACCGGCGGGGAGCATCCATCGAAACGATTTTCCACCACCCTCTCGCCTTCTCACCGTCGGGCCCGCTCATGTAGTAGCGAGCGTCGCCGCCAGGCGCGAACTCGAGCTTTTCGAACGTTGCCGGCCAGGTGGGAGGGCCCCGCCAGCGCTCCAGCAGCCGGGGGTTCTCCCAGACTTGCCAGACAGCCTCCGGACCTGCGTCGAATTCGGCAACGATCGTGAACGTCAGGTTGTCGACGTCTTTGTTGGTACTGATCACGGTCACTGTTCTGTTCCCTTCGTTGTGTCGGAGAGGAGATCTCCGATGCGTTCGGCACGGTCGTGCCAGATCTTTTCGTAGGCGTCGAGCAACCGCGCTGCCCGGCGCACAGCCTCCGGATTTGCCTGCACCATCTGCTCCCTGCCCCTGCGTCGCTTGACGACGAGCGTCGCGCGTTCGAGCACCGCAACGTGTTTCTGCACCGCGGCGAAGCTCATGTCATACCGTCCGGCGAGCGCCGTCACGGAGAGTTCGTCGGTGAGAGTGCGAGAGACGATGTCGCGGCGGGTCGCATCCGCCAGTGCCTGGAAGATGCGGTCAACGTCGGTATCGCTCAGTTCATATGTAACCATTTGGTTGTACGTTAGCGACTCTGTCCGGCAAGCACAAGACCCCGTTTACTGCCGCGCCGATCCCGGTGTTAGTGTGACCGCCGAACCTGGTTTCCCGGGTCGGACCGGGAGGAAGCATCGTGGACGGGGCAGAAGACGACGCGTGGTCGGCGGTGGCAGCAGAGTGGGCCCGCTTGTGGGGCGACTTCGCGGATCCCGTTCGCCGTGCGATCTCGGAGGCCACCGGCATCCGGCCAGGGACCCGGGTGCTCGATGTCGGATGTGGGAGCGGCGAGTTCCTGCGCGCACTCGCCGAAACGGGAGCCGAGTGTTCCGGTATCGACCCGGCTGCGGCCATGGTCGAACTCTCGCGGAGCCGAGTACCTGGAGCCGACATTCGCCGGGGCACCGTGGAGAGCTTGCCGTGGCCGGATGCATCCTTCGACGTCGTCGTCGCGATCAATGCGCTCCAGTTCGCCGATGACCCGGATGCCGCACTGGCGGAGATGACACGGGTCACCGTAGCGGGAGGGTTCGTCGCCGTCGCGAACTGGGCCGATGCCCCGTGCAACGACATCCACGTTCTCGAGCAGGCGGTCGCCGCCTCGTTCGAGGAAGAACTTCCACCGGACGACGACCTGCGGCTGCCGGGAGGGCTCGCGGGATTCTTCCGCCGTGGCGGGCTGACGCCAGTTGTCACCGGTCTCATCGATGCGCCGTGGGATGCGGCCGACGACGACGCTCTGGTTCGCGGCATCCTTCTGGGAGAGGACGAGGAGGGACTCTCGGGCGGGGCAGAGACCGTCCTCGCTGCAGCCGCCCCGTTTCGGCTGCACTCTGGCGGTTACCGGCTCAACAACGCCCTGCGATTCGCGGTGGGAACGACGGCGCCGTCCGTCGGCTAGGTGTCATTTCTCCCGTGGGGAATGCGACGCCGCTTGATCAACCCAATGACGGGAGGGGACTTGCCCGAGCCGAAGAGTCGTCCGGGGGAGGGGGATGCCCCGGCTGCCGAAGCCTGTGCAGAATGGGGCATGCCCCGTATCGTCAACGCCGTTCGAACGCTCGCCGCCCCGGTGAGTCGCACGCGCACGTTCCGCCGGATCGGACCCCGCATCCTTCCTCCGCTCGAACGTGCCCTGAAGCGGATCACGGGAGGGAAAGTACAGGTGAGCGGCCTGCTCGTTCCGACGCTCGTGCTGTCCTCGGTCGGAGCGAGAAGCGGGAGGGTTCGCGACACCGTCCTCATGTACACCCCGGATGGGCGGGGACGCGCGATCGTCGCCGGAACGAGCTTCGCCCGCGAGCGGCATCCGGCGTGGACGTACAACCTGATGGCGAATCCGGATGCCGTGATCACTGTTCGGAAGCGACGGCTGGCGGTTCGTGCGACTCCGGTCGCTGATGCCGACCGCGACTCCGCCTGGCAGCGGATTGAACGGCAATGGCCGGGCTACCGGTCCTACGAGCGTGCCTCGGGGCGAGAAGTCCGGCTCTTCCTGCTCCAGCCCGTGCGGGAGGAAGCGCCGGATCGGTGATGGGGCGAAATCAGTCAGCGAGTTCGGGAGGCCAGACCACCCGGAAACGCTCGAACATGATCTCGTCGTTCTCGCTCCACTCAGCGCCGCGCGCCGCGCAGGTGCGGGTCCAGTACCTGGCGTGCTCGCGCTTCCAGCTGGCGAGCGTGCGGTCGTCCTCGCCCTCATCCCACGCGAACGCGTCGTCCACCGTGTCGAAGGTCCCGAGCCGGAGTTCGATACTCCGGAGAATGACCCGCGGTGTTCCCGTGCTGTCGCAGGCGATCCAGTGAGAGCCGATGCGAGGAAGCGAATCCCCGTCGAGCGCGAACTGTTCGGCGAGCTCAGCCGTCGCGCGTTTCGCCCCGTGGGTGACTTCGCGGAGCAATTCATCGGCGAGGCGGGCGGAGTCCCCGAAGTGCTCGACCGTGTATTCCGGTGCCGTTCGAACCGCTTCCGGGTTGGCGGCCGCGTAGGCGGCCCAGAACTCTGCTGCTCGAGCGACGTCGGGTGCGGCTGCTGGTCGTTCGTTCTCGGTCACGCCCCCAGTGTTCCAGAAGCAAGGGTGGTTCTTCACACCCTGTGATGTTCGAATGGGTGCGGAGCAGGAGAAAGAGGAGGGCACAACCGTGGGTATTCGGGCGACGGTCGGGCTCGAGCCGTGGGGACCACGCGACTTCCCGGTCCTCGAACGCAGCAACACTCCTGCCATGACCGTCTACCTCGGCGGCCCCGAGAGCGCGGAGAAGCTGGCAACCAGACACGCGAAGTACCTGCGACTCGTCGAAAGCGGCGAAGCAGCCATGTTCACCGTGCACGTCGATTCGATGGCGGATGCCGTCGGCTCGGTCGGCTACTGGCAAACGGTGTGGCGAGACGCCCCCGTCTATGAGTGTGGGTGGAGCATCGCCACGCCGCACCAGGGCCGGGGATACGCTTCGGCAGCGCTCGCCGCGTGCGTCGACCACGCCGTCGACCACGGGGACCGCGACCTGCTGGTGGCGTTCCCGCGAACCGACAATGCGGCATCCAACGCTCTGTGCCGAGCCGGGGGATTCGAGCTGAGCGGCGTCGAAGATGCGGAGTATCCGCCCGGCAACCCGATCCGCGTTCATGCGTGGGTCCTCGACCTCGCCGAGCGGCGGAGCAATCATCGCCACCCGGGTTGACGCGCCCCGATGACAGGAGCACTATGGGCGCGTTAACTCCGCGCTGCAGCTCTGTACCCCGTGGCCGATCGTGGCGGGATGCGACGATCGCCGGGATGGCACTCTCCGCACTTCGTGAACGATCCGGTCGTTCACGAACGCTCTACCGGAAAGCCCCTCATGAAAACCCCACGAACAACGTTGTTCAGTGCTGCCCTCGCGGCGCTTCTTCTGCCGGCACTTCTCGTGCCGGCCGCTGCGACGGCGACGCCGCGCTCCTCAGAACCGACCGTATCGGTGCTGGCTTCAGGTCTCGAAGGGACCACAGGAAGCACGATCGGACCGGACGGTGCCCTGTACGTGCCCGAGGCGGTGACCGGCGAGGTCACGCGCATCGACCTCCGAACCGGCCGCACCTCCACATTCGCCAGCGGATTGCCCGAACGGGTGATCGACCTGGGCGGAGCGATGGATGTCGCGTTCATCGGCCGCACGGCCTTCGTGCTGGTCACCCTGGTCGGGCCGGACGTCGGCGGGGCCGATGTCAACGGGCTCTACCGCATCGACAGGGCCGGCACTCCCACACTGGTGGCCGACATCGGTGCCTGGAATGTCGCCAATCCGCCAGACACAGCGTTCGACGTCCCGAGCGGGTTGACGTTCGCACTTCAAACCGTGCGCGGAGGCTTCCTCGTCACCGACGGCCACCTCAACCGCGTGCTCTTCGTCACCGTGCGCGGCGATATCCGTGAGGTCCGTGCATTCGGCAACACCGTGCCGACCGGGCTCGCGCTGTTCGGACGCACCGTCTTCCTCGCCGAAGCCGGGCCGGTACCTCACGTACCCGAAGACGGCCGGGTGATCGCGTTCCCCGTGCGCGGGCAGGGCGGCGAGGCGCGCACCGTGGCATCCGGCTACAGCCTGCTTGTCGACGCGGAGTTCAACCGCTGTGGCGGTCTGTTCGCCCTGTCTCAGGGTGATTCACCCGGGCAGGTTCCCGCTGGAGCTCCTGCACTGCCCGACAGCGGTGAGCTGTTGAAGGCCAACCGCAACGGCACCTTCTCTGTCGTCGCTGCCGGACTGGATCTGCCGACATCGCTCGAGTTTCGCAAGAACACGGCTTACGTCGTGACGCTCGGGGGTGATGTCCTCCGGATCGACAACGCATCGCCAAAGAAAGACTGCGGGAAGTTCGGTCATTTCGGCCGGTGACCCCCGTCGATGCCCGCCCGGACGAACACCGGGCGGGCATCGCAGCGGATGCCGTCACTCGGCCTTACGGGCTGTTACGAGCAGGTACTCCCATTCGAGCGTTCCTGAGCCGTTGTCGTGCCGCCGGGCGAGGTCGGCCAGGTCCCGATCGAGCGCGGCCACGCGGTCGGCGTCGTCCCCGAGGTTGCGGTAGGTGGCGATCGTCGGGCCGTACCGTTCTTTGAAGTAGTCGCGGAACTCCTCTGGTGTGCTGAACATCGAGACGGAGAGGGTATTCCGCGCGGCGGAAAAGTCGGTGACCCGATCGCCGAGCAGGGACCGGACATGCTCCTCGTCGCCCCACCGTGGCGGCGGAGTAGCTCCGGGAGGCGGTGGCGGTGCGTACGGCTTCATCGTCGCGAACATCTGGCCGATGAACCCCTCCGGGGTCCAATTGATGAGCCCGAGCGTTCCTCCCGGTCGACACACTCGGATCAGCTCAGCCGCGCTTGCTTCGTGGTGCGGGGCGAACATGATCCCAACCGTCGACATGACGACATCGAACTCGTCGTCGGCGAATGGCAGCGCCTCGGCGTCCGCCTGTTGCCAGTCGAGCTGAACCCCGAGTTCCTCCGCACGACGACGGCCGCTTTCCAGCAGTTCGGGGGTCAAATCGCTTGCGACGACGCTGGCACCGGCCTGTGCGGCGGGGATGGATGCGTTCCCCGAGCCGGCGGCGATGTCGAGCACGCGCTGGCCGTCGCCGATGCCGCACGCTTCGACGATGGTGGCGCCCAGCTCAGAGATGAGGTCTGATGCGAGTTCCGGATAGTTCCCGAACGCCCACATCGCCCGGTGTTTTGCTTTCAACGCCTTGTCGGCGTCGCTGACGACATCGGTCATCGTGTTCCTTCTTCCTTCTCGTCGGACGCGCCCGACGGGCACTGTTCCGTTCGCGGAATTCGACAGGCCGGATCCCGTTGCCCGTTCTCCACGGGCTGTTCTGCGGCGAGGGTACTCCTGCGGCGCACTCGCGTCACGGGGGTCATCGCTCCGCTCGGCGCGCGAGCACATTCGGTGGCGCCTGCCGATCATGGAACGCACGCAAGGCCGTGACTGGTCGCGATGATGTGGCTAGGTTGGGAGCCATGGCCACAGACGCGGAAGTCCTCCAGGTACCCGGACCGAACGGCGAGAGGAATGTTCGCATCTCGAGTCCGACGCGCGTGCTCTGGCCGGAGCCCGGCCTCACCAAGCTCGACCTCGCGCGCTACATGATCGATGTCGGTGAGGCGTTCATCCGGGCGAACGGCGACAGGCCCGTGTCTCTGCAGCGATTCCCCGGAGGCATCGACGGTGAGCAGTTCTTCTCCAAGAACCCGCCGAAGGGGGCGCCGGACTACGTGCGCGCCGTACCGGTCGTCTACCCGAGCGGCCGGTCGCATCCGCAACTCGTGCTCGACGAACCGGCGGCGGCGGTGTGGGCGGTGCAGATGAACACCGTCGTCTTCCACCCGTGGCCCTCACGCGCCGGCGACTCCGACAACCCGGACCAGCTGCGGATCGACCTCGACCCCCAGCCGGGAACGGGCTTCGCCGACGCTGTCCCGGCGGCGTTCGAGCTCCGTGAGGTGCTTGCGGAGGCGGGGCTGACCGCGTTCGTGAAAACCAGCGGGAACCGGGGCATCCATGTGTTCGCCCCGATCGAACCAGTCCGCGAGTTCCTCGACGTCCGTCACGCCGTCATCGCCGCCGCGAGGGAACTCGAACGGCGGATGCCCGAGAAGGTCACCACCGCCTGGTGGAAGGAAGAGCGCGGCGAGAAGATGTTCGTCGACTACAACCAGGCCAACCGCGACCGGACCATGGCGGGGGCATACAGCCCGCGCGCGCTTGCCCACGCGCCCGTCTCCTGCCCGCTGGGCTGGGACGAGCTCGAGGGCGCTGACCCGAGGGACTTCACCATCCTCACCATCCCCGCACGGCTGGCAGACGTCGGCGATCCGTGGGAGAACATGCACGAGAAACCCGGGACGGTCGATGTTCTGCTCGAATGGTGGGATCGTGACGTGTCGAACGGTCTCGGTGAACTTCCCTTCCCGCCCGACTTCCCGAAAATGCCCGGCGAGCCGCCGCGGGTGCAGCCGAGCCGCAAGAACGAGGCCAACTGGGACGGCGAGGAGAAAAAGAAGGCTGGGCAGTACAACTAGTCGAGCACGTCGTCGAGGTCGTATGCGGCGGGTATCTCGAGCTGATCGAACCGGCACGACGAGGCTTCCCGATCGGGACGCCACCTCGCGAATTGCACGGTGTGACGAAACCGCATCCCTTCCATCTGGTCGTACTGCACCTCAGCGACGCGGGTCGGTTCGAGCGGAACGAACGAGACATCCTTGCTCGAACTGAAGCGGCTCCGGTCCGTCTCAGCGCTCGCGACGCTACCGTCGTCGTCGCGCACGACGAGCGGCTCGAGCTCGTCGACGAGTTCCAGCCGACGGGTGTTGCTGAATGCGGATGCCCCGCCGACGTTCCGAAGAACTCCGTCATCGTCGTAGAGCCCGAGGAGCAGTGATCCGACGCCGGCGCCGCTCTTGTGCACGCGATACCCGACGATCACCACATCCGCGGTCCTGTGGTGCTTGATCTTGAGCATCTGCCGCTTGCCCGGCGCGTACGCCCCAGCGAGCGGCTTTGCGACGACGCCGTCGAGGCCTGCACCCTCGAACTCGATGAGCCACTTCCGGGCCAGGTCGACGTCGGTCGTCGTTCTGGTGAGGTGCAGCGGGTGTCGAGGCGTGCCGAGGAAATCCTCGAGCAGTGCCCGCCGCTCGCCGAAGGGCAGATCGAGGGTGCTCTCCCCGTCGAGCCCGAGCAGGTCGAAGGCGACGAACATCGCCGGTGTCTCTGCCGCGAGCATCGTCACTCGGCTTGCTGCGGGGTGGATCCTCGCGGTGAGGGCTTCCCAGTCGAGCCGCTGGCTGCCCGGCTCTCCGGTGGGGACGACGATCTCGCCATCGAGTACGCACGGCCGGGTCAGGAGCCGGGCGAGGGCATCCGTCAGCTCGGGAAAATACCTCGTGAGCATCTTGGCGCCCCTGCTGCCGATCTCGATGTTCTCGCCGTCGAACGAGATGATCGCCCGGAAACCGTCCCACTTGGGCTCGTAGCTGAGACCGCCGTCGACGGAATCCGGGTCGGGAACGGCTGCGACGGCTTTCGCGAGCATGGGGGAGGGGAGTTCGAGTGCCGGAGTATCCATGGCTCGATCCTGCCGCAGTCGAGGCTGCGGCGACAGAGGCGAGTGTCGTCAACCCCGTGTCCCTGTGCGAGAGGGCGGTGTTAGCGTCGATCCACTGTGCAGACCTTCCTTCCGTACCCGTCGTTCTCAGAGAGCGCGCGCGTGCTTGATCGCGCGAGGCTCGGCAAACAGCGGGTGGAGGCGCTCCAGCTCCTTCGAGCGGTCACGATTCCGACCTATGGCTGGCGCAACCATCCGGCGGCGAAAATGTGGAGGGGATATCTCCCCGCGCTGACCAGGTACGGCCTCGACATGACGGATGCCTGGATCTCGCGCGGACACGCGGATACCGTCCGTCCGCAAATCCTCGAGTTCGCCCCCGAGGTCGACGCGCTCAGCCAGGAAGACCTCGAGCTGCCGCCGTGGCTGGGCGATGAGGCGCTTCACCTCAGCCATCGGTCGAACCTCATCCGCAAGGACCCGGAGTATTACGGAGAGCTGTTCCCCGGTGTCCCTGCCGACCTGCCATACGTGTGGCCGGGCGAGACCCGGTAGCGCCGTGGCGACAGCATTCGTGGGAATCTCCGGCTGGAGGTACAAACCCTGGCGCGGCGTGTTCTACCCGAAGGGTCTCGTGCAGAGGAACGAGCTCGCCTTCGTGGCGGAGCGGCTCAATTCGGTCGAGATCAACGGGTCCTTCTATTCGCTGCAAACCCCGGCGAGCTATCAGCGCTGGGCCGCCGAGGTTCCTGAGGACTTCGTGTTCGCGGTGAAAGGCGGGCGTTACCTCAGTCATATCCTCCGTCTCCGCAACATCGAAACAGCGCTGCCGAACTTCTTTGCGTCAGGACTGCTCGCTCTCGGTCCCAAACTCGGGCCGATCCTCTGGCAGCTGCCACCGAACTTCGTCTTCGATGCCGCGCTGGTCCGCTCCTTCCTCGAAGCGCTTCCGCGGACGACTGCCGCCGCCGTCGAGATCGCGCGCGGTCACGATGAGCGGCTCGACGGTCGATCCTGGCTGCAGACCGACGAAGACCGCCCGCTGCGACACGCGGTCGAGGTACGGCATCCGAGCTTCGAGTGCGAGGAATTTATCGAGCTCATGGCGGAACAGGACGCCGGGATCGTCGTCGCGGACAGCGCCGGGCATTTCCCCCAGATGTTCGACGTCACCTCCGACTTCGTCTACGTGCGGCTTCATGGGGCGCAAGAGTTGTACGTCAGCGGTTACCCGGAGGAGCTCCTGCAACAGTGGGCGAATCGGGTCGACGGCTGGCTCACCGGCGCGACCACGCCGGACGGCAGACCGCGCGACGTGTACGTCTACTGTGACAACGACGTCAAAGTGCGGGCGCCGTACGACGCGATGCGCCTGCGCGAGCTCCTCGCCGAACGCCGCTGACCGGTCACCCTCGTGCGGCCGAACGCTCGGCGAGGAAAGCGTGCACGGAAGAAATGACAACCGACCCCTCACCCACGGCAGACGCGACCCGTTTCACCGAACCACGCCGCACATCCCCGATCGCGAACAGCCCGGGCACCGACGACTCGAGCGCCCCCGGCTGCCTCGCCTGCGACCACGCCCGGCGGCCACCCTCGAGCACGACGTCGCTCCCCGTCCAGACGAACCCCCACCTGTCGCGCAAGACCTCGTCCGGCAGCCAGCCGGTGTGGGGAGCAGCGCCGATCGTGATGAAGAGCGCGTTGCTCGGCACGCTTTCTTCCTCCCCGGTGACGCGGTGCCGAAGCACGAGGTACTCGAGCCGGTTCCCGTCGCCGCCACCGCCGACGACCCTGGTCTCGGTGATCACGGCCACCCCGGCGGCGGCGAGCTCGGCGATCAGGTAGGCCGACATGCTCGCTGCGAGGTTCGGGCTGCGGACGATGAGCGAAACGGATGCCGCGTAGCGAGCCAGGTGTAACGCCGCCTGCCCCGCGGAGTTCCCTCCGCCGACGACGTGCACGATGCGCCCGGTCTGTGCCTTCGCCTCGACAGCGGACGCGCCGTAGAACACGGCCGATCCCACCCACGGGTCGAGAGCGGGAATAGCGAGCCGACGGTAGGAGACCCCGCTGGCGAGCACGATCGACCTCGCCCGCACCGTGTCCCCGGGTGCGACGGTGAGTTCGAAGGCGTCCGGCTCAACCCGCATGCTGACCGCCTCCCGGGTATGGGCAAATTGGGCTCCGAACACCCAGGCCTGCTGGTAGGCCCGTTCCGACAGTTCAGCACCCGAGACCCCACGGGAAAAACCCAGGTAATTGCGGATGAGGGAACTCGACCCGGCCTGCCCGCCGATCGATTCCCGCTCGAGGACGAGGGTGTCGAGACCCTCCGACGCGGCATACACGGCGGCGGCGAGCCCGCCGGGCCCCGCACCGATGATCGCGAGGTCGACGGTCTGGGCAGGGAGCGCGGTCGTGAGTCCGACGGCATCCGCGAGATTCGCGTTCGTGGGTTCGAGGAGAAGCCGGCCGTCCGCGAGAAGCACGGCGGGAGCATCCGTTATGTCGTTGGCGACGTCGTCGGCGGCGGACGTGGCGAGCGGCGACCCGGGAGCGGCATAGCGGAACCGGATGCCGGCCCTCGACAGAAAGCGCCGGATCTCGTGGACGCGGGGAGACGAGTCACGGCCGAACACGATCGCGTCGGGGGAGTGATCGCCCGCTGCGCGTTCCCACTCGAGCAGGAACTCGGTGACCGTGCGGTGGAAGTACTCGTCCGGTGTGTGCCGGGGAAGGACGACGTAGTAGTCGATGCGGGTGCGGGTCATCGCGTCGAAGATCGCCCTCGCGACAACCGGATCCACCCACGAGCCCCACCGCACCACGAGGCCGCGGCGAACGTCCGGGTACAGCCGCCTGGCAAGGTCGAAGACGGTGACGTCGTCCGCGTCCTCCGTGAGGTCGTCGGAGAGCACGAGGGCAACCTGCCGCTCGGCGGTGCTCGAGCGCCGGAGGAGATCGGCGGATTCGGCCGCTGTCGACGACGACATCACCTCGTAGTCGGCCGAGTAACGGGTATGAAGCTCATCGACGAGACGCTCCCGCGCGTCTGGGTTCGCCGCACAGACGAGAATGATCGGATGTGATCGGTCGTCGCCCCTCGCCATGTCAGCCCTCCGTCCTCCGATGGCTGCCGAGGATTGCTGCGGCCAGAGTACTCCCGGCATCCTGCGACGCACCAGCGGTCCGGCCGGATCCGAGGGCTGGACGAGGACCCTCGGGGCGTTCCACACTTTCAGGTATGAATTCCTCGCGAGGTATTCGCACGCCCGACCAGCGTCTGCGCGTCTTCGTCAGCTCGACGCTGAAGGAGCTGGCGTCGGAGCGTAAAGCGGCACGCGCCGCGATCGAACGCCTGCGCCTCGCGCCGGTGATGTTCGAACTCGGGGCCCGCCCCCACCCGCCCCGCGACCTCTACCGTTCCTACCTGGAACAGAGCGACGTCTTCGTGGGGATCTACGGGGACCGGTACGGCTGGGTCGCCCCGGGCGAGGACGTCTCAGGGCTCGCCGACGAGTATCTGCTGTCACCGCGCACGATGCCGAAGCTCATCTACATTCGTGAGTCCGAGGGGCGTGAGCCGCGCCTCACTGAGCTGCTCGATCGCATCCGCTCCGACGATTCCGCGTCGTTCAAGTACTTCTCCGACCCACGGGAATTGCGCGGCTTCCTCGAAGCGGACCTCGCCGTCCTGCTCGCGGAGCGCTTCGACCAGAGTCGGGTTGTACCGGAAACTCTCCCGCACGGGGCAGAGACCGTCGTTCCGGACGGTGACGACCAGGTGCGGCTCCCCGTTCCGCTGACCGGCCTCGTGGGCCGCGACAAGGAACTCGAGGCACTGGACCGGATGCTCCGCGGCGGGTCGGTGCGGTTGCTCACCCTCACCGGCCCCGGGGGAATCGGCAAGAGCCGTCTGGCGATCGCGGCAGCGGGACGAGCCGCGAGCAAGTTCCCCGGGGGCGTGCGCTTCGTCGACTTCTCCGCGGTGCGCGAACCCGCGCTCGTGTTCTCCACTATCGCCCAGGCGCTCGGCGTGCGTGACATCGGTGACACGCCCGTCATCGACAAACTCGCAACGGCCATGCGCTCCAGGAGGATTCTCCTGATCCTCGACAATTTCGAGCAGATCGTCGAAGCGGCTCCTTCGCTGTCGGAACTGCTCGTGGTGGCGCCATCCCTCACCCTTCTCGTCACAAGCAGGAGCCTGTTGCGTGTCTCCGCGGAGCGCAGCTTTCCTGTCGGGCCCCTCGAACTGCCTGATGCCGGATCCGGCTTCCGTCCTGACGACGTCGTCGGCATCCCGGCCGTCGCACTGTTCGTCGAACGCGCCCACGCGGTGAAACCGGACTTCGAAGTGACCGACGCCAACGTCGACGCCGTCGTCGGGATCTGCCGGGCGCTCGACGGTGTGCCACTCGCCCTGGAACTTGCGGCGGCGAAGATCCGGGTGTTGTCGCCGACGTCGATGCTCGAACGGCTCGACCGGTTGCTGTCCTTCCTCGGCGACGGCCCGCGGGACCTTCCTGCCCGCCAGCAGACTCTCCGGCAGACCATCGAGTGGAGCACCCAGATGCTGAGCGACGACGAGAAGAGTCTTCTTGCCGCGACCGGGGTGTTCGAGGGAGGGTTCTCGCTCGAAGCGATCGAATCGGTGTGGGACCAGGAGCGGGAACACGACACCCTCGGGGTGCTCGGTGTCCTCGTCGACAGCAGCCTGGTCCGGCAGCAGGATTCGGGTGGCCGGTCGTATTTCTCACTTCTGGCGACAGTGAAGGCATACGCCGTCGAATGCCTGGAGGAGTCCGGGGACCTTGCCGACTTCCGGGAACGTCACGCACGCTACTTCATCGCGCTCGGGCTGGAGGCCGAGGCCGAGCTCGAGACGCGCAAGCAACACGACTGGATGGTGCGGCTGACCGATGACTGCGACAACCTCCGAGCCGTCGAACGTTATCTTCTCGCGACGGAGGACTGGGAACGGGCCACCGGGTTCGCCTGGACGCTGTACATCTTCTGGTGGGTCGGTGGTCACCTCGGTGAAGTGCGCCGCTGGATGGAGACCGTGCTGGCATCCGGTGCGACCCTGTCCGACCTGGCCACGGCGGTCGCGCTGTATTACACGCGAGCGATCACCTTCTGGCAGGATCCCGACGGCCAGGTCGTTCCCGGCCTCACCGAGAGCGCCGAATTGTTCCGGCGCGGAGGGGATCCTCCCGGAGAAGCACTCACCCGGATCTCCCTCGCGCTCGCCCTGCTCGCGTCAGCCGAACCGGATCCGGTCGGGGCGGATGAACAACTGAATCGCAGCCTCGAGATCTTCCGGGAGGCGGACGACACCTGGGGTGAATCGGTGACGCTCGTCACCCTGGGGCGGGTCGACCTGCTCCGGCAGGACATTGAGGCCGCGTTCGCCCGGTTTTCCCACAGTCTTGCGCTTGCGAGAGAGCTGGATGACGACCTCGGCGAAACCATCGCGCTCCATCACCTCGGCTGGGCACACGTGGTGATGGGGGACCTGCCGGCGGCAGAGGGATCGTTCCGCGAGAGCCTCGGACTCTCGCTCCGCCTCGGCCACGACGAAGGGATCGCCTACGGACTGGAGGGGATGGTGGCCACCGCTGCGTCCGGCGGCGACATCGAGCGGGCCGGCCGGCTGCTCGGTGCATCGGAACGGGTGAGGGAACAGGGAGGCATTTACAACGCTCCGACGTTCTCATTCCACGACCAGTGGGTGGCGCAGATCCGTTCCAGTCCCGCTGCCACCACGTTCGAGGAGGCGCGGGTGGCTGGGAGGACGCTGTCGGCGCTGGACGCCGCGGCATACGCACTCGAGCAGAATCCTGCACCGGGAGAGAAGACCGGCGATGGCTGAGGAGCAGACAGCACCCGAGGTCCAGCGGCCACGGCCTCAACGCGGAGATGACGGCATCCGGCCCCTCACCAGGGCGGTGTCGATCCTGGTTCTCCCGTTTCTCGCCGCGGCCAGTGTGCTGCTGTATCTCTTCGCCGGAGAGACCGATCGGCTGTTCGCGTGGACGATCCAGCCGCCGCTCACCGCCATGGTGCTGGCGAGCGCCTACCTCGGCGGAATCTGGTTCTTCGTTCAGGTGCTCCGCCAGGGGCGCTGGCACCGGGTGAGGCACGGGTTCCCCGCCGTCCTCATCTTCGCGACGCTCCTCGCTCTGGCGACGATCCTCCACTGGGACCGGTTCCACTTCGGCCATGTCTCGTTTCTCGCCTGGGCAACCCTGTACTTCGTCACCCCGGTGCTGCTCGTGGGCGTTCTCGTCGTCAACTGGCGAGCGGATGTCGGAAGACCGGATGCCGTCGACGCGGCCATGCCCTGGCCTACCCGCCTCGTCCTCGCGATCGTCGGGGTGGGATCCTCCGTCGTCGGGATCGTCATGTTCGTCTGGCCGACCCTCGCCATCGGCTCATGGGCGTGGGAGGTGACTCCGCTCACGGCGAGGGTCCTCGGGGCCGTGCTCATCCTCCCCGGGGCGGTGAACGTGTGGATGCTCGTCGACCGGCGGTGGAGCGCGTTCAAGTGGATCGTGCAGGCCGAACTGGTCTGCCTGCTCTTCCTCAACGTCGCGATCGTGCTGTGCCGGGACCAGCTCGACTGGCGGAACGTCGTGACACTTCCCGTTGTCGTCGTGCTCGCGGCATCCCTCGTCTTCTTCGCGTGGTTGTATCTCGACGGTGAACGCCGCGCTCGCCGCGTTCGGGAGCCGCGAACCACATAGCCCGGAGCGCACTGTCAACCCCGGGCCTCTCGCTCCGGCTTCTTCGGTTCGAGGCAATAGTCTTCGTAGCATGTCCCCGCTGACGAGCCACCTCGACCTCATTGCCCCCTGGCTCGGATCCCAACGCTGGTTCGCCAGCAAAGGGCATCTTCCCGAGCTCGAACTCCTGGGCAGCTGGCAGATCCCCGCTGCCGATTGCCGCGTGCTGACCCACCTGATCATGGATCACAGCGCAACGGTTCCCGTGCTCTACCAGGTCCCGGTCACCGAACACCGCTCTCCGCTCACCGACGGCGACGCTGCCCTCATCGGTACCTTCCCTGACGGCGACGACACCGTCTACCTGTACGACGGGCCCCAGGATCCGGTCTATGCCGAAGCGCTGCTCCGTATGATCGTCTCCGGCGCGACGGCTATTCCCGAGGGCGCGGATGCCGTCGGCCGGTCGTTCGGCGACATGGAGATCTCAGCGATCGACGCCGCCCGTGTTTTGCGGGGTGAACAGTCGAACACCTCGATCATCTACAAGGTGACCACCCCGAACGGTCCGCTCCGGGTGATCTGCAAGGTCTTCCGTGCGCTGCACCACGGAGAGAACCCCGACGTCGTCCTGCAGTCAGCGATTGCCGCCGCCGGCTCCGACAGCGTCCCCCATTCGATCGGTTACATCGAGGGAGGTTGGAGTGATATCGGGCAGCCAGGCGGGCTCGCCCATGGGCACCTCGCCTTCGCGCAGGAGTTTCTCGCCGGCGCCGAGGACGCCTGGCGAATCGCCCTGAGGGCGAGCGAAGACGGCGTCGACTTCACCGCCGAAGCGCACGCGCTCGGTACGACGACGGCGGAGGTGCACCGCACCCTCGCCGCGTCGTTCGGGACGAAAACCCCGTCCGATTCCGACGTCGCCGAGACCCTCGACAGCTTCTCCGCCAGGCTCCAGCTGGCGATCGACGAGGTACCTGCCATCGCTGAACTGCGCGGAGTGATCGAAGATCTCTACTCGACCGTTCGCACGCTGGAGTGGCCGGCGCTGCACCGTATTCACGGGGATTACCACCTCGGCCAGGTCCTCGTAGCTGATGGCCACTGGATCCTCATCGACTTCGAGGGCGAACCGATGCGACCGATGATCGAACGGTCGCGACCCGACTTCGCCGTGCGCGACGTCGCCGGGATGCTGCGCAGCTTCGACTATGTCGCTGGTTCCCTCGGCAGTACCGAGCAGGCGGCGGCGTGGACGAGCGCCGCGCGCCGCGCCTTCCTCAGCGGATACATCGAGGAGTCTGGCATCGACCTTCGCGCGCACCGCGAGCTTCTCGACGCGTTCGAGATGGACAAGGCCGTCTACGAAGCCGTCTATGAGGCACGAAACCGGCCGGACTGGCTCCCGATACCGCTCGCGGCGCTCCGTCGGCTCGCCGCGCGAGCCCGCTGACGTCAGCGGCGGAGCAGAATACCTCTCGCGTACGCGGCCTGACCGGCGTGTTCGAGATCGTCGGTGACGACGCTGATCAGCCGAACCCCGAGTGTGACCGCCGGGGTCCAGTTCTCGTCGACAACACGGTCGAGTTCATCGTCGGACAGAGCGCTGACGAAGTGCATGGTCCGGTCGTGCACCTCGTCGAAGTATCCGAGAAGCAGGTCGGGGGAGTCCACGACGACAGCGCCCGCCTCGTCGGGAGAGTGCCCGTAGCCGGTGTCCGATGCGGGGAGCGGCAGACGGAACCGGTCCACCCAGCCGGCAGACAACCAGATCTGGTCGGTGTTCATCGCATCGGCGATGTGATCGTCCTGCACTCGCGTGAGGTGCCAGATCAACCAGGCGATGCTATTCGCTTCCTCGTCGATCCGGGCCATCAGTTCACGCGAACCGAGGCCGTCGACGGCACGGTGTACCGCTTCTGACACGCGACCGAAGGCATCCGCCAGGATTTCAGCACTTCTCATGATCGTTCCTCCTGGATCTCGGCGTATGACCGCTGGCGCAAACGTCGCGTCCATGCGTACGTTGTGCGTCCGGGCAGCGGGTGTCGAATCGGGTCGTACCGGTCCGTGGTGTCAACCGGGCCGGGCGTACGACCGAGTTCGAGGACCGCGAACGGATGCCATCGGCCACTCGGGGTCGCGTGGTAGAGGTGCAGGCGCCAGGTCGTGGTCTCGAGCGCCTGCGCGAGGGCGGTCGGCTCGGCGGGCAGATCGGTCGGCCCAATGGTCCGCGCGGCGAGGAGAACTGGGCCGCGGTCGGATTTGTATGGGAAGAAGCTGGTGAATCGAGCGCGGGAGGGGGAGCGGTGGACGGCGAGCCAGAACCGTGATGGCATCCCGAAGCCGGTGGAGGCGAGGAGAACGTCCGCGAAGCCGGACGGTACGGGGAGCCGGAGCGCCAGGCCGAGAACGTCAGGGAGCGGCAGGGGCAGGCCGATCGAGCGCGACACCCGGGCGGTGACGGCGATCTGGGAGGTGGGCGGATCATCGAGGAACGGCAGTCCGGACACCGAACCCTGTGTCGTGAAGCGAAGCGTTCCCGACAGTGCGACCCCGTGGGGATGCACCGGCCGCGGAGATCTCACTCGCTGGAGTGCGAGGAGAGACGCGGCGAGGACCCGCCCGAGAATTGCCGACGGGCTCGCGATCTCAGTCATGACGCCTCGTCACGGCCGACCCGGAGAGCGAGTGTGATCAGCGGCGCCTGCAACGGCAGCCGTACGAGCGCGACCAGCCGATGGGGCAGCGGCTTTCTGCGAAGCACGCGCACCGTGCGAACGTTCGCCGGGAAGACCACAAGGAGGAAGAACGCCGACAGCAACCCGCCGATGCTGCGCGTCCGTGGATGCGCGACCATTGCGGCGAGAACCCACTCGGCTGCACCCGAGCCATAGGTCCACGAACGGCTCGAACCGGGAAGGCTTCGGGGCACAATCGGGTCGAAGACCGCCGGACGGACGAAGTGGATCGCCCCGGTGATCGCGAACAGGGTGGCAAGCGCCGTTGCGGTCAGGGGCGTCCTCTTCGTCGTCATCCAGCCACAGTAGGGGATCGGCACTCCTTTCGGCGATGGCTTGCGCCCCGGTCAGGGGCGCGGTGTCCATCGAGGGGTGCCGGGAACAGCGGGACCGGTTGGCCAGCGGAGTACGGCGGCCACCCCAGCGCGCTCGGGGAGTCGACCGGTGTCCACGAACATCAACCGTGAATCGGCGACGAGTGCTGCACGGGACAGTGCCAGAGCAGCGGGCACTGAACCGAGAACAGCGGCTCCGAGCGCTTCCTCCGGCGCTGACGCCACCCACGGCTCGGACGCGAGCGCGAAAAGCGAACGATCGCCGATCGCATCGAGGTCGATGAGCATCTTCTCCACCTGCCCCTGCTGAAGGGCATGGATGACCGCTCCGACACCGACCGCTCCGTTCTCGAAGTCGCCGGCGGAGAGCCTGTCGACGGCAGCCTGTTCGTCCTTGGCCCGCAGCTCGGTCAGCCGGGCGGCCACGTGGTCGTTGAGGGCGTCGCGTGAGGACCCTGCTGCCCTGACGTGCGTGGGGACGGTCGACGCGATCTCCCGCGATGCCGGGGCGAGCTCGTCCGAGAGGAGTTGTACCGCTCGAACGTCGCCGGCGAGGACGAGCAGGCGGGGGCGCAGCTCCCGAACGAGAGTGTCAACCGCACTGGCGAGCTGGTTCTGGTTCTGACGCCAGATCTCCTCCGAGTGGTGCTGGTAGCGGCTGTGCGACCAGCCGCCCGCCTGCACCTTGTTGAGGCTGTCGGTGCGGCCCTGGATGTCTTCGTCATGCAGGCTCGCCGTGTGCCTCGCCCGGAAGGCGTGGATCTCGCCTCCCTCCCGCGCTGCCTCGACGACGAGGTACAGCGCGTCGTTCTTTCGATCGACAAGCAGGGGGAGCAGGTTCGGCACAGCGGTGTACTCGACCGATTCGGCGGAGGTCATCGGCCCGGCGAGGATCTCGTCGATGATCACGTCCCCCTCGGTGGCGACCAGGAACCGGGAGCACGGACCCCCGACGCCGGTCGGTTCAGCGAGTATCCGGTCGATGGCTTCGCAATCCGCAGCGGGAGCACCGGCGGTGCGCAGCGAGTTCCTGATCGTATCCCGCCGGGCCTCGGCGTCCTGTCCCGAGCCGTCGAACAACGCGGCGGCATCCACATGGACGACACTCGACGATCCGTCCCGACGCCAGAGAGCCGCCCAATCCCGAACCTGTTCCGTGCGGGGATCCCGTGTGCCGTTCTCCGTCTGGGCGTCTGTTCGATGAGCCATGTGTCCTCCTTCGTCGGCGAAAGTTCACGCGGGGTCGAACAAGAGCGCCGACCGAGCCGCGCTGGGGTGTTGCTTCCATGAAACCGTTGACCGCCCACCGGCACAAGGGCAACGTCTGCCGCCTATCACCGGCGGCAGCAAAAAGCCAGAGGCGGCGGGCGAAAAGGCAACCGTGGCGCATCGAAGTAAGTTTGTTCCTGCGCTGCGCGAATCTCGCGCAACGCAGCTGAAACAAGGAGACCAATGGAAACCTGGCCCGGAAGTGCCTACCCCCTCGGTGCGACGTACGACGGAAGCGGAACCAACTTCGCCGTTTACAGCGAAGCCGCACATAGAATCGAACTCTGCCTGTTCAGCGAAGAAGGCCTCGACGAGACCAGGATCGAACTGCGCGAAGTCGATGCGTTCATCTGGCACTGTTATCTCCCCGAGGTGCAGCCGGGGCAGCGCTACGGCTACCGGGTGCACGGCGATTACGACCCGAGCCAGGGCAAGCGCGCCAACCCGAACAAGCTTCTCCTCGACCCATACGCAAAAGCGACCTGCGGGACGAACGACTGGAGCCAGGCGCTCTTCTCCTACAACTTCGGCGACCCGGATTCCCGCAACGACGAGGACTCCGCCCCGCACACCATGCTCAGCGTGGTCGTCAACCCGTTCTTCGACTGGGCAGGCGACCGTCACCCGCGCACCCCGTACGGCCAGACCGTGATCTATGAAGCACACGTCAAGGGCCTCACGCAGCTCAACGAAGCCATCCCCGAAGCCCAGCGCGGCACATACTCGGGTATCGCACACCCCGCGACGATCGAGCACCTCCTCAAACTCGGCGTGACGGCGATCGAACTCATGCCCGTTCACCAGTTCGTCCAGGACTCCACCCTGCTCGACCAGGGGCTCAGCAACTACTGGGGTTACAACTCGATCGGATTCTTCGCACCACACAGCGATTACTCCTCGGTTGGCCAGGACGGCCAGCAGGTGCAGGAGTTCAAGGGCATGGTTCGCTCGCTCCACGAAGCGGGCATCGAGGTCATCCTCGACGTTGTGTACAACCACACGGCGGAGGGAAACCACCTCGGCCCCACGCTCTCGTTCCGCGGACTCGACAACGAGGCCTACTACCGGCTCGAGGAAGATGACAAGCGGTACTACACCGACTACACCGGCACCGGAAACACCCTCAACGTGCGGCATCCGCACTCGCTGCAGCTCATCATGGACTCCCTGCGTTACTGGGTGACCGAGATGCACGTCGACGGGTTCCGTTTCGACCTTGCGAGCGCCCTGGCCCGTGATTTGTACGAAGTCGACCGGCTCTCCACTTTCTTCGAGCTCGTGCAGCAGGACCCGATCGTGTCGCAGGTCAAGCTCATCGCGGAGCCGTGGGATGTCGGCCCCGGCGGGTACCAGGTCGGTAACTTCCCGCCCCAGTGGACGGAGTGGAACGGTAAGTACCGCGACACCGTTCGTGACTTCTGGCGCGGTGAACCATCGACGCTCGCAGAATTCGCGTCACGACTGACCGGCTCCGCCGACCTCTACGAGCACTCGGGGCGGCGCCCGGTCGCATCGATCAACTTCGTGACCGCCCACGACGGGTTCACCCTGCGCGACCTCGTTTCGTACAACGAGAAGCACAATGACGCGAACGGTGAAGACAACAACGACGGTGAGTCACACAACCGGTCGTGGAACTCCGGAGTTGAAGGTGACACCGATGACCCCGAGGTGCTGGGGCTCCGCGCGCGCCAGCAGCGCAACTTCATCGCGACCATGCTGCTGTCGCAGGGCGTGCCGATGCTCCTCCATGGAGACGAACTCGGCAGGACCCAGCAGGGTAACAACAACGGCTACGCACAGGACAACGAACTGACCTGGGTGCACTGGGACCAGGCCGACGCTCCGCTCGTCGAGTTCACTGCGGCAGTCGCCCGGCTCCGCAAGGAACACCCGGTGTTCCGCAGGAGCCGCTTCTTCGACGGTCGTCCGGTACGCCGTGGCGAGGGAGAGCCGCTGTCGGACATCGTCTGGCTCACCAGCGAGGGCACCGAGATGCAGCCGGAGGATTGGGACGAGAACCTCGCCCGTACCGTCGGCGTGTTCTTCAACGGCCAGGGCATCCGCGAGCGTGACTCCCGCGGCCAGTGGATCACCGACGTGAATTTCCTGCTGTTCTTCAACGCGGGCGATGAGGACGCCGAATTCATCCTGCCTCCGGAGGAGTACTCCCCGGCGTGGGAGATCGTCGTCGACACGGCCGGGGAGGGCGCGGACTCCGTAGCCCGTGAGGCTGGCGCCGCGCAGAAGGTCGTTGCGCGCTCCATGATGGTGATGCGCGCGTACAGTGCTCCGGAGGCCGAGCCCGATCACTCCGTCGCAGCATCCCTCGCCGTTCTCAGCGGATCCCAGAACACCAGCACGGTCGAGGTGCGCCCCGGAGCAGTGTCATGAGACTTCCGCTCTCGACCTACCGGCTCCAGATCCGTGAGAGCCTCACCCTGACGGATGCCGCGGAACTGACCGATTACGTCACCTCCCTCGGTGCTGACTGGGTTTACCTGTCCCCTCTCCTCGTCGCGGAATCCGGATCGGATCATGGTTACGACGTCGTCGACCACTCACGAATCGACCCGGTCCGCGGGGGAGCGTCCGGGCTCGAGGCGCTGTCGAAAGCTGCTCGCGCCGCCGGGCGCGGCGTCCTCGTGGACATCGTGCCGAACCACATGGGCGTAGCGACGCCGTCACTGAACGCCTGGTGGTGGGACCTTCTCACCCTGGGCCAGGCGTCGCGCTTTGCGGAGGCGTTCGACGTCGACTGGGAGGCTGCTGGAGGTAAAATCCGTATCCCGGTGCTCGGGGATGGTGACACCGAATTGGATTCGCTCACCCTCGTGGACGGGCAACTGCACTATTACGACAATGCGTTCCCTGTCGCTCCCGGGACCGCGGACGACGGGGCGGACGTTCGCACGATCCATGACCGTCAGAACTACGAGTTGGTCAACTGGCGCCGAGCGGACGCCGAGCTGAACTACCGGCGGTTCTTCGCCGTCAACACCCTGGCCGGCATCCGTGTTGAAGTGCCGTGGGTGTTCGCCGAGTCGCACGCCGAAATCGTGCGTTGGGTTCGGGACGGTCTCGTCGACGGATTGCGTGTCGATCACCCCGACGGTCTCGCCGACCCTGGCGGCTACCTCGACGCCCTTCAGCAGGCGACAGGCGGGACCTACGTCCTCGTCGAGAAGATCCTCGAGGGCGACGAGCAGATGCCGCCGAGCTGGGCCGCAGCCGGAACGACCGGCTATGACGCGCTCGGTGACATCGACCGGGTCTTCGTCGACCCGGACGGACAGGTTGTGCTCGACGACCTCGAGGGCAGGCTCCAGGGGGTGCCCGCCGACATAGAGGTGGTCTGGCCCGAGATGATCTACGCCAGCAAGCGCAACATTGCCGACGGCATCCTCCGGTCCGAAGTTCTGCGCCTCGCTCGGCTGGTCCCCGAGATCACGGATGCGGACGATGCCATCGCTGAGCTGCTCGCCGCTTTCCCGGTGTACCGCTCCTACCTGCCATACGGGATCGAGCACCTGCATCACGCGGCGCGGGCTGCAGCGGCCCGTCGCCCGGAGCTCGCATCGACGATCGACGCGCTCGTCCCCGTGCTCTCCGACCCCGATCACCTCGCCGCCATCCGATTCCAGCAGACCTCGGGAATGGTCATGGCCAAGGGTGTCGAGGATACGGCGTTCTACCGGTTCAGCCGCTTGACCTCGCTCAACGAGGTCGGCGCGGATCCGGGAGAGTTCTCCATCGATGTCGCCGAGTTCCACAGCCGGCAGCAGCACCGCCAGGCGTCGATCCCGGCTTCGATGACCACACTGTCGACCCATGACACCAAACGTGGTGAAGACGTTCGCGCGCGGATCGCGGTTATCGCCGAGATTCCGGGGGAGTGGGAGGCAACGCTTGCCGAATTGCGCGAACGCGCACCCCTTGGGGATGGTCCGTTCGAGAAGTTGCTCTGGGAGGCCGTGATCGGCGCCTGGCCCATCTCGCAGGAGCGGCTCGACGCCTACGCGGAGAAGGCAGCGCGGGAAGCCGGGACCTCCACGATGTGGACCCAGCCGAATGAAGCATTCGAGAAGAAGATGCACGACCTGGTCGCGGCGGTCTTCACCGATGACACGGTGTCGCAACTGGTCAGCACCTTCGTTCAGCGCGTCGCGCGCGCCGGCTGGTCGAACTCGCTGGGAGCGAAACTCGTGCAGCTCACCGCCCCGGGTGTGCCGGACGTCTACCAGGGCAGCGAACTGTGGGAGACGTCTCTTGTCGACCCGGACAATCGCCGCCACGTCGACTTCGACGTGCGCAAGGAGTACCTCGCCCGGGTCGACCGCGGCTGGCTTCCTGAGATCGACGAGACCGGAGCGGCGAAGCTCCTCGTCACCTCCCGTGCCCTCCGGCTTCGCCGTGATCACCCCGAGTGGTTCTCGCGGTACCTCCCTGTTCCGGCCTACGGTGACGCCGCCGACCACGTCCTCGCTTTCGACCGCGGAGATGCCGTGACGGTAGCCACCCGGTTGCCGCTCGGCCTCGAAGCGGCAGGCGGCTGGGGCGACACCACGATTGAGCTCGCCGGCCGGCGCTGGGTCGATTCGCTCACCGGCGAACGCTATCCGGGCGGAGCGGTGCGGCTCGCCGACCTGCTGGCAACCTACCCGGTCGCGCTCCTCGTGGCCGACGATTTCGATGACCACGGAATGATGGGGGACTGACATGACCGACAGCATCCGTGTCTGGGCACCAGAAGCGACTCGGGTCGAGCTCGTGATCGAGAACGACAGCCATGAGCTTCGTCCCGCCGACGGCGGCTGGTGGGAGAGCACAGGGGCGCACCCAGGCCCCGACAGCGGTTATGGGTTCCTCATCGACGGCGAGGGGCCGTTCCCCGACCCGCGGTCACGGCGCCAGCCGGATGGTGTCCACGGATTGTCGAGACTCGTTGACCCCACCCGATTCCAGTGGTCGGATGCCGCGTGGACGGGCCGCCAGCTCGCCGGCGCAGTCATCTACGAACTCCACATCGGCACGTTCACCCCCGAGGGAACCTTCGACGCCGCGGCAGCCAAGCTCGACCACCTTGCCTCCATCGGGGTCGATTTCGTCGAGGTGCTTCCGGTCAACGGATTCAACGGCACGCACAACTGGGGCTACGACGGTGTTCTCTGGTACACCGTTCACGAGGGGTACGGCGGACCCGAGGGCTACCAGCGCTTCGTCGACGCCTGCCACCGTGCCGGGATCGGTGTGATCCAGGACGTCGTTCACAACCACCTCGGACCGAGCGGTAACTACCTGCCCAAGTTCGGCCCCTACCTGACCGACGGCCCAGGGAACACGTGGGGCTCGTCGCTCAATCTCGACAGCGAGTATGCCGACACCGTTCGCCGGTACATCGTCGACAACGCCCTGATGTGGCTCGGCGACTACCACGTCGACGCGCTGCGGCTCGATGCCGTCCACGCGCTCGTTGATTCCAGCGCCGTGCACCTGCTGGAACAGCTCGCGAGCGAGGTCGCGGTCCTCAGCGCGTCTGTCGGCCGGCCGCTCAGCCTCATCGCCGAGTCAGACCTCAACGACCCCAGGCTCATCACCCCGCGTGAAGCACACGGATTCGGGCTCGACGCGCAGTGGAGCGACGACTTCCACCACGCCGTTCACGTCGCTGTCAGCGGAGAGACGACCGGCTACTACGCCGACTTCGAACCGCTCACCGCCCTCGAGAAGGTTCTCACCCGCGGCTTCTTCCATGACGGCACCTACTCGAGCTTCCGCGGCAGGAACCACGGTCGCCCGATCGACACGGAACGGATGCCCACCTGGCGTCTCGTCGTCGCCAACCAGAACCACGACCAGATCGGCAACCGTGCCGTCGGTGATCGGCTCGCGGCACAGGTCGGCCCCGGCCAGCTCGCCATCGCGGCTGCCCTCACGCTCCTCGGCCCGTTCACCCCCATGCTGTTCATGGGGGAGGAGTGGGCGGCGTCGACACCGTGGCAATTCTTCACGTCCCACCCGGAACCCGAACTCGGGAAGGCCACAGCCGAGGGGCGTATCGCCGAGTTCGCCAGGATGGGCTGGGACCCGGCAGTGGTTCCGGACCCGCAGGACCCGGCAACGTTCACCAACTCGAAGCTCCACTGGGACGAGCTTGAACACGGCGACCACGCGCGTGTGCTGGCGTTCTACCGGGCTCTCGCCGCACTCCGCCGTGAGCGTCCCGAATTCACCGACCCTCGCTTCAGCCAGGTGAGCGTTCAACTCGACGAAACCGAGCGCTGGTTCGTTCTTCACCGCGGGAGCAGCTCGATCGTGCTGAACCTCAGCGACGCTGAGCGGAGCATCCCGGTGCGGGGAGGCGCGCAGCTCGCCGCATTCACGTCCACCGGAGCCGGAGTCGACGAAGTAGAAAACGGGCGGCTGACGCTCCCCGCCCACTCGGTCGTCGTTCTCGGCTGACTCTCTGAGGACGCTGGTCGTTGGTGTTGCGCGGGTGTCGTTACACCCGCGCAGCGCCGCACCTCCCGCGTGACCGGTGGTTGCTCGAGCGCGCCGACCGGAGTAAACCTGCTTCCATGATGGATCCGACGACGCAGTGGATGCAGGCCTACGAACGAGCATGGGAATCAAACGACCCAGCCGACATCCGGGCTCTGTTCACCGAGGATGCCGTGCTCCGCAACGAACCCTGGACGGAACCGTTCCACGGTCATGAGGCGATCGTCGCGCAGTGGCTCGCACGCAGGGACGAACCCGGCAACCACACCTTCGAGTGGTTTCCCCTCGTGATCACCGACGACCTGTGGGTGGTCCAGGGCGCGACCGACTACACCGACGGCAGGACGTACAGCAACCTGTGGGTGATCCGTCCCGGGGACGGCGGCCGGGCGCGAGAGTTCACGGAGTGGTGGATGGACCAGGGTTCACCCTCGTAGCGCCACGCCCTACAGGGCCCGGAGCCGCTCGAGCAAGGGAGCGGCCGCCTCGGCCAGGAAGTCCTCCTGACCTTCGTCGCCTACCTGGACCAGGGCGATGTCGGTGAACCCGGCATCGATGAACGGCCGGACGCTCTCGGCGATCTCGTCGAGGTCGGGGCCGCACACGATCTGGTCGGCCACGTCTTCCGGCCGGACGAATTGAGAGGCACCGGCGAACCCGGCAGGCGTCGGAAGGTCGGCGTTGACCGCCCAGCCGCCCGCGAACCAGCGGAACTGCTCGTGTGCCCGCTCGACCGCCCTGTCCTTGTCCGGGTCCCAGCAGATCGGGATCTGGCCGATCACGCGAGCGGATGCCGTGTCGCCGCCGTGCGCCTTCTTCCAGTCCCCTACGAGGTCCGCATCGGGCTCGGTCGAGATGAAGTGGTCGGAGAGCGGGGCGAACCGTTCGATCGACTTGCTTCCTGATACCGCGATGCCGATGGGCACCCCGCCGTCGGGGACGTCCCAGAGCCGCGCCGAATCGACCCGGAAGTGCTCGCCCTCCCACGTGACGAGGTTCCCGGTGAACAGTTCACGGATGATGTGCACCGACTCCTCGAGCATGTCCTGGCGAAGATCGACGGACGGCCAGCCGGCGCCGACGACGTGCTCGTTGAGGTTCTCGCCCGAGCCGAGGCCGAGCAGGAAGCGTCCCTCAGACAGCAACTGCAGTGTTGCCGCCTTCTGGGCGACCACAGCCGGGTGGTAGCGGAGCGTCGGGCAGGTGACATAGGTCGCGAGGTCCACGCGTTGCGTAGCCTGCGCGACCGCACCGAGGAGCGTCCAGGCGTACGGAGCGTGACCCTGCTCTGTCAGCCATGGCGAGTAGTGGTCGCTGCAGACCTCGAAATCGAAGCCCTGGTTCTCGGCAGCGACGGCGTAGCCGACGAGTTCCCGTGGGCCGGACTGTTCGGTCATGAGGGTGTATCCAAATCGAGTCATGTCCTCGAAACTGGCACCGCGGCCGAATCCCGGTCAAGGGGTTGCACCGGCGGTGTCTGGGGATCAGGCCCCTCGAGCGGGGCCCGTCATGCTTCCAGCGCGGTACGAAAGGCGTCGGCCGCGGGCCGGTTGAATACGACGAACCGAACCGGGAACGGCGGGTTCTCGTCCCGTACCGTCCGAACCGGCGCGAACGGATGTCATTCGCGCGGCGGCAGCTGCTGCAACACCCACGCGTTGCCGTCCGGGTCGGCGAATCCGACGAATCGTCCCCACGGCTGTTCGTCCACCTCGCTCGCATCGATGCCTTGATCGAGAAGGTGAGCCCTCGCGGCATCCGCGTCGGGGACGACCACCTGGATCCCGTTCTGGGAACCGGGCGCCATGTCCGTGAGTCCTTCGCCGATAGCGATCGAGCACGCGGACCCCGGCGGGGTCAATTGCACGAAACGGACCTCTTCCGACACCCGCACGTCATGATCGACGACGAACCCGACGCGATCGGCATAAAAGGCTTTCGCGAGATCCACATCGGTCACCGGCACGTAGATCAGTTCAATTCTCCACTCCACGATTCCTCCCTGGGTGTGTCTTCGGTTGTGGTGGATCAAGAGTAGATAGCCAAGAGGACGGATGCCGTCCCCTTGGCCGGATGATTTACCCCCTCGCGTGTGCGCGATGCGTGTGCCATCGTGATCAGTGGTTCCGAATCCGAAGGAGGAAGTCATGTTCAGCCCTGTCCACGCTTTCAGCGGTTTCAGCGTTCATGATCTCGATGAGGCGCGCGCGTTCTACACCGAGATTCTTGGTCTCACCGTGACCGAGAACGACATGGGCCTGCTGCAGCTCGTGCTTCCAGGAGGCGCTGAGGTTCTCGTATACCCGAAGCAGGATCACACACCGGCGAGCTTCACGATCCTCAATTTCGTCGTCGCCGACGTCGACGTGGCCGTCGAGGAGCTCAACGGGAAGGGCGTCGTCACGAAAATCTACGACGACCCCAACCTGCCGACGGACGACAAGGGCATCATGCGCGACAACGGGCCGACGATCGCGTGGTTCCGGGATCCCTCCGGCAACGTTCTGTCGGTACTGACGGAGTAGACGTCGACTAGCGCGTCTCGGGGCCGAGCAGGTTCGTCGCCACGGTCGAGTGCGCCGACTCCGGGTCGCTGGGGTGGAAGAGCCCGGCGAGACAATCGCGATACAGCCGGGACAACTCGCTGCCGGTGTCGTAGGAGCTCCCGCCGGACACGCGCACAGCGGTGTCGACAACGCCTCGAGCGACATCCACGGCGCGGGTCTTGGCGCCGACGAGGAGGCGGAACCAGGCGGTTCCATGATCGGCGAGCGAGTCGACATCAGCGGCGAGCGTGTCGAGCTGGGGTGCGAGGGAGTCGAGGGCGATCGCGGCGTCTGCGAGCTGCCAGCGGATGTCGGGATCGCTCGAATACGGGCGTCCTCCGTTCTTCCAGGACGTGCGCCGTCCGGCTGCCTCGACACCCAGCGCGAGGGCACGGTCTCCGATTCCCGCATACACGGCACCGATGAGAAGCAGGAAGTTGCTGAAGATCCCGAACACATACGGGTCAGGGCTCGGGCCGACCGGAAGGATCCGGGCAATGCGGTCCGCGGGAACGAGCGCTCCGTCGAGTTCGGTGGAGAAACTCTGGGTGGCGCGCATACCCAGAGGGTCCCAGGACCCGACCGGGCGATGTCCCTCGGTGTCCCTGGTCAGATAGGCGTGCACAAGGGTGGGATTGTCGGGGTCGGAGTCGTCCCGGCCGAAGATGCCCAGTCGCGTCCACGCGGGGGACAGGGAGGTGAAGATCTTGCGACCGGTGAACACAAACGAGCCACCTGGCCCGGGCGCAGCTGTCGTGCGCGAGTCGAACAGAACCTCGTCGTTGCCCGCTTCGCTGATGCCGAAAGCGAAAAGTTCGCCTTTTCGTGCGTCGTCGAGAATCCAGTCGAGGCTGGAGTCACCCCGGTCGTGCAGAACCCGCGCGACACCGACAACGACATGGTGCATGTTGATCCCGAGCGCCGTCGCCGGGGCGAACCGAGCGAGAAGTCTCTGGTTCCGCACGGCCTCGGCGAGGGACTGCGGCGCGAGGTAACCAGCATCCCGCAACTCGTCGAGGTCCTCGGTGAAGAAACGGTTCTCCCGGTCATAGCCGGGTGCCCGCGAGCGAATCCGCTCCAGCAGGTCGATCGACAGGTCAGTCACGCCCTCAGACTAACGAACTCGTGTTTCAGTACTCCTGGTCGCGACCGTCGGTGTCGCGGCCTCGGAGCTTCTCGAGGTCGCGCCGTTCCCTTTTCGTCGGCCGGCCGGCGCCGCGGTCCCGCAACGGCCGGAGGGCGACCTCCTCGCGTGGCGGGGGAGGAGGGGTCTTGTCGATCAGGCATTCTGCGGCGACCGTCGCGCCCACCCGCTTCACGACAAGGCGTTTGACCTCGACGATGCGGTCGAAACCGCCTTCGCGCACGCGGATCTCGTCTCCGACGCGGATCGCCTGCGACGCTTTCACCCGGTCACCGCCGACCCGCACGTGCCCTGCGCGGCAGGCCGTCGTCGCCATCGAGCGGGTCTTGTAGATCCGCACAGCCCAGAGCCAGCTGTCCACCCGCACGCTCGACAACGGTTCGGTCACTCGGATGCTCCCGCACTCGCGGCCAGCTGGGTGTATCCGCGAAGTACCGCGGACTCGACGATCTCGAGCGGAAGTCGGGACATCGACGCCACGCGTTCGCTGGCGGATTCGATCGGCTCCGACTGGTCGAAGGACGAGCGGATGCCGTCGGCGACGATGTGGAGGACGGCCGCCTGCTCCAGGAGGAACGCGCGGTCGACGGGGCGCCCGTGGCCCGGGACGAGCACGTCACCCGGTGCGATGAGCTCTGCGATGTTGTCGAGGACTCCCGGCCAGCCGAGCGGGAAGCTGCCGGAACCGTACATCGGCGGCCCGGATTCTTCGACGACGTCGCCGAGGAGCCAGGTCGCGGCATCCGGGATCTCGACGATGAGGTCGGTGTCGGTGTGACCGGGCGGCAGGGGGTGGAACCGCACGAGCCGGTCGCCGAGATCGAGTGAGAGTACGTCGGTGACGGGGACGGTCGGAGGCGTCAGCCGGACATCACGCCAGTCATAGTGCGGCTGAGACTCGGGGGCAGCGAGCCAGGACTCCAGTCGTGGACCTTCGAACTCGGCGAAGTGCCTCGCGATGAGGTGATGCCCGAAGATCGACGTGTCCGGGAAGACCTGGTTGCCGAAGCTGTGGTCATAGTGGGCATGGGTATTCGCGACCCAGCGGATCGGAGCGGAGCTCAGTTCCGCGACGTCCGCGGCGAGTTCGCCGGCCTCACGCGGATTGCATCGCGTGTCGACGAGAAGCAAACCGTCCGACCCGGCGACGACACACACCGAGACGTCGAGCGGATCGTAACGCCGCTGGTAGACCCGATCGGCGACTTCATTCCATGAGGACATTGCTCGATCCTACGGCGCAGCCTCCTTTGTCACGCCAGGTCGAGATCCACCGCATCCGTTCGGGGCGCCTCAGCCTCGGGGCGGCTGGGCTGGAGGGCGTGACTCTTGGCGTTGAGCGCGTCGACGATCTCCCGGTCGAACGGCTCGTCACCGTTCGACGGCGCAGGCATCGTGAAGATCTGGCTCGCAGGACCGACGAGAATGTGCGCGAGGCCGTTGAGTCCGTCATCGGTGCGGGCGGGAACAGAGACGATATCGGCGTCCCCCGTGCCGGCAAGAGCGCGCGCATACTGCAGAACGGCGTCGCCGACGAGATCACCGGTCAGGAAGGATCCACTGGAGTAGAAAAGTCGTCTCATTCCTCCGACTGTCCTCCGGTCGCTGTTCTCGCTCAAGGGACTTGTGTGAGGGCGGTTCCGTCGATAAGACACAGCGCAGGTCTCGCCCCCGAAAAGAGTCAACCCCCGATTGATGCATGTGCGGGGGGCTAAAGTACAGAATGGCGAGTGTCTTCGAACTCGCACGGCTCTTGGCGAAAGGTCCCGATGGGCAAGCTCTTCTATGATTCGACCCTGACCGTCGACTTCGACGACCGCGTGCTCGCCCATCTGCAGATCGTGATCGGTGCGAAGCTGCGGCGGGGGGAATCCTTCTACTTCAGCTGGAAGGACGATCCTGCTGTCGGCGACGGTCGGAGCACGATCTGGCTTGCCCCGAACATCCCGCTGCATTACAAGTACTTTGGGTCCAGGCTTCCTGCGCTCAACCGGGAATGGATCATCGCTCTGAGCGCATCGTCCAACTCGGCTGGCGGATTGCAGATCGTGCCGGAGCCCCCGGCCAACACCTCGGGCACCGGCTCTCCCGAAGGGGGCCAGCTGTGAAGCGCATCGAGCTGCACTACGGCGGGAGCAAATACACGATCCCGAACCGCGACCTCGGTGATGTCCGCAAGGAGATCACCGAGGCCATGTCCAGCGGTACGCCGCACTGGCTCGAGGCCAACAGCGGCGAAGGAATCCTCGAGCCGGCTTACCTGCTGATCACAGCCGGCATCCCGATCGCGGTCGTCGACGTGATGGCGACCGTCTCGACGGATTGACCTTCAACCGGTCAGTTCTTTGACGGCGTCCGGTTTTCAGCGCTGATCATCCAGGCGTACTGCTCGAGCTTCGCGATGATCGCGTGGAGGATGTCGGCGGTCGTCGGGTCCTCTTCGTCGATCGAGTCGTGAACCTCGCGCATCGTACCGACGACGGCTTCGATGCGCACGGTCATGAGATCGATCGTTTTTGCCGTGTCCACTTCTCCGGCAGGGAAGGCCGGAAGGGTGGTGGTCGCCGCGACGGAATCGCTGCGGCCGTCCGGAGTTGCGTGCAGTGCCCGCATCCGTTCCGCAACCTCGTCAGAGAACTCGCGCGCGGCCTCGACGACCTCGTCAAGCTGGAGATGAAGGTCACGGAAATTGCGGCCGACCACGTTCCAGTGCGCCTGCTTGCCCTGCACGTGCAGTTCGATGAGGTCGACGAGGACCTTTTGCATCGAGTCCGCGAGTTCCTTCGACGCGATGAAACCGCCCTCGGGCTTGCGCCGCCTCGTCGTCTTCGCTCCGATGGCTGAACTGCTGGTCCGTTCACGGGTTGCCGTGGCTGTCGACATGGAAAAGTCCTTCCTGAAAGGGTGGGTGTCCCCAGTCAACCGGGTCCCTCCTGCCGCCTCAAGGCCTTGCAATCGGTCAAGGAGCTGATACATCCGGCGGATGCCTGTGCATTTCGGGCGCGACGCGCAAGGGTGTCTTCCGTGGCGGCACCGCTGTCTAAGGTGAAACCTATGCCCGTGCACGTTCGTTCCATCCAGACAGCCGTCCCTTCCACCGTTTTGCGGCAGGTCGACGCGCGGAGAATATTCGTGACACAACCCGGCCTGACCCGCCTGGGGGAGCGACTCGTGGGAGCGGCGTTCGACGCATCGGGCATCGAAACGCGGCACACCGTCATCGACGATTTCAGCGCGCATGGAGACGGGGAACGGACATTCTTCGACGGCGCAACCGGCGCGCTCCTCTCACCGTCGACACGCGAGCGCAACGACGTGTACATCCGGAGTGCTGGAGCGATGTTCGTCGAAGCGGGCCGCGCGGCGCTCGACGCGTGCCCCGATCTCGGGCCGGCAGACGTGACCCATGTCGTCACCGCATCCTGCACGGGGTTCTACGCGCCCGGACCAGACTTCGAGCTCGTCCGGGAACTGGGCCTGGCGACGACCGTCCAGCGCACCCACATCGGATTCATGGGGTGTTATGCCGCTTTCCCTGCCCTTCGGGCGGCCGCTGCATTCTGCCGCGCAGATCCGGACGCCGTTGTACTCGTCGTCTCCTGCGAAGTGTGCACCATCCACGTGCGGTCGTCGAACGACCCCGACCAGATCGTGGCATCCTCCGTGTTCGGTGACGGCGCCGCGGCCGCCATCGTCACTGCACGGGAACTCCCGGCGGATGCCCCGTCACTCGTCATCGACCGGCTCGCGAGTGAACTCACCCCGGTGGGGGAGAAGGACATGGCCTGGACGATCGGAGACGCCGGCTTCGACATGGTGCTGAGCGCCGCCGTTCCCAAAATCATCGACAACTACATCGAGGGTGCGCTCGTGCCGCTGCTGTCCCCCGAACCGGAGCTCGCGGCCGACCCGGCCGGAGGCATCCGTTCGTGGGCCATCCATCCGGGAGGACGGAGCATCCTCGACAAGGTGGAGGCCAAACTCGGCCTCAGCGACAGACAACTCGAAGCATCACGGCGAGTCCTCAGGGACTTCGGCAACATGTCGAGCGCCACCGTGCTGTTCATCCTCAAGGATCTTCTCGAGGAGCAGGGTTCAGGGTCGGATCGCGTGTGCGCGATGGCGTTCGGTCCTGGACTCACCGTCGAAACCGGGCTGTTCACGCGAGTGCGTCCGTGAGCGGACGGCGACCGCCGGTGGTGTCGACGCTGAGCGAACGGGACCCCGGCCTCGTGGAACTGATGGACGATCCGGCGTGTGACCGGGATGCGCTGTTCCGGACCTATGCCGCCTTCTCGCACGTCAACGCCCTTCTTGCCGGCTGGCGCCGTACCTATCGCGAACGGTTGCGGCCGAACTTCACCGGACCCGAGCACAGCGTCGTCGACATCGGAGCAGGCGGCGGCGATGTCGCTCGCGCCCTGATCGGCTGGGCGCGCAGGGATGGCGTGCGTCTTGAGATCACAGCGATCGACCCGGACGAACGCGCCGCCGCCTATGTCTCCACGCTTGCACCTCTCGACGGCTACACCCACCGGCTCGGCACGAGCAGCGACCTGGCGGATGAGGGGCGGCTATTCGACTTTGTTCTCTCGAACCATGTGCTGCACCACCTGGGCCCGACCGAACTCGGTACCGTCCTGGCCGACTCGGAACAGCTGGCGCGATTGGGGGTCGTCCACAGCGACATCCGCCGTTCGGCGACCGCATACGCGCTGTACTCGGTATTCACCGCCGGACGCTTCAGAGGCACCTTCATCCGGGAAGATGGATTGCTCTCCATTCGGCGCAGCCACCGTGTCGCCGAACTCGCCGCTGCGGTTCCCGTGGGATGGCGGGTGGTTCCTCAGGCGCCGCACCGGCTCCTGTTGATGCACGACCCGCGCGCGGGTCGCTGAGCTTCAGCGTCGAAGCGCCTCGAGGACCGTCGCAGCCGTGACGGCCGACCCGGCGGGATTCGGGTGCAGGAGATCGGGGAGCAGGAGCGCCTCGGGCTCGACCGCGAGGTAGGCGGAGTGAACGTCGATGCTGCGAACGGACGAGTGTTCGCCCAGCCAGGACGTGACATTGTCGATGACGTCACGATGCGCATCCGCCCAAGCGTCGAAGCGCGGGTTCTCGAGGATCGCAGCGAACCCGGCCGTTGCCGGCCAGTAGCGCTCCACCTCGGCGACGAGAGCCGTGAGCTGCGGGCCGACCGCTGCCGGCTTCGGCACATTGTTGAGGCCGTGGTTGAAGATCACCAGGTCGGGCTGTGCTGGCACCAGGGTGTCGAAGTGTGCAAGAGAGTATTCGCCGGTCTTGCCGCTCGCCGATCCGTTCCACACGATGAGCGGGGCGGATGCCGCGTCGGCGTTCGATTCGACTGCGGGCAGGTAGGAGGAGTTGACGAGGTCCCAGGAATGCTGAACCAGGGGGCGGTCGGTCTCCTCGGCGAGCTGGCGGAAGGCAAGATCAACCCATTCGCCCGGCGCATCCCCGGTGGAGTCACCGATGACGGTCACGACGAACGGGCGGTTCTCGTCGGCGAGCCGGTCGCGGGCGTCGGCGAACGGCACGAGGCTGGACTGCCGTTCGGCCGCGATCGGCGGGCCGCCATCGGCGCCCGCGCTCGTTCCGGCCGCAGGCCGTGGGATCGTCGCGAACGCGACACTGGCGACGATGGCGATGGCGAGAGCGGGGAGACCGACACGGACGAGTACCAGTCGGAGAAGAGAGCCAGAGCCTCGGTCGCGTCGCCGGCGAGGCTGTGGCGTCGTTCTCATGGCTCTAGGGTACGTCGTGCTGGGCGCGGGAAAGTCCATGTGCCTCTGACTGGGGGAGACGCGACGTACTGTCCGGTCGCCGCGCGGCGTTGCAGCCCACAGGGACGGCGTTCCCTAGACTGGGCGTGTGGATGAGCGGGAGGATGTCGAACCGAGCGACCGTATCCTGACGGTCCCGAACATCCTGAGCTTTTTGCGCCTCGCGCTCGTGCCCGTGTTCCTCATCCTGCTCGTCGAAGGGCAGGACCTCATCGCCCTCGCGGTGCTCGCCCTGTCCGGGGTCACCGACTTCCTCGACGGTTTCCTGGCGAGACGGCTCAACCAGGTCTCCAAGCTCGGTCAGCTGCTCGACCCGGCAGCGGACCGGCTGTACATCTTTGCTGCTCTCCTGGGGCTCGGCTGGCGTGAACTCATTCCGCTCTGGCTCGTCGTCGTTATCATCGCCAGGGACGTCATGCTCGTGATCCTCGCGGGGTGGCTTGCACGGATGGGTCACGGCCCATTCCCCGTGAACTGGGTGGGCAAGTGGGCGACCGCGTGCCTCTTCATCGGCCTGCCACTTCTCATGCTGTCGGCGGCCTTCCCGGACACCATGGAGTACACCCGGCCATTCGGTCTGGTCTTCGCCATCGTCGGCGCTGCCCTGTACTGGTGGGCAGGAGGGCTGTACCTCGTGCAGACAGTGCAGGCGTCGAGAAAACGCACGGGGCAGACGCAGCCTGATTCAGATACGCTGGAGACCTAGGAGGTCCAGGTGTCATATCCCAACGAGCAGAATCCCCCCACTCGGGCATATCTGCGCGAGCCAGCGGCGCAGAACGATGCAACCGGTGGTGCCCCGAACGATACAACCGCGAATTTCAGTCGGGAGTTCGGCGCGAGCCTGTCGAGCGTCGACAGCGACATCAGCGCTGAAGAGCAGGAAGCGATTGCCGCCCTGCCTAGCGGCTCGGCGTTGCTGATCGTCCGGCGCGGCCCGAACAGCGGGGCACGATTCCTCCTCGATGCCGACGTGACGCTCGCCGGTCGCCACCCCGACGCAGACATTTTCCTCGACGACGTCACGGTCTCCCGTCGTCATGCCGAGTTCGTTCGCACGGGTGTCTCGTTCCAGGTCAAGGACCTCAATTCCCTGAACGGCACCTACTTCGAGGGTGTGCGCATCGACGACGCACCCTTGAGCGACGGCGCCGAGGTCCAGATCGGAAAGTTTCGTCTGACCTTCTACCCGTCCAGGGACGACCTTCAGCCGCCCGCGGGCGCCTAGATCGTGACTGCCCAGGCAGCGCGCAGAAACGACGACGAGCGCGACCCCGGCAGGTCGGCATCCGCCTCCCAGCTTCTCAGCATCGGGCAGGTTCTCGCACGGCTGGCCAAGGAGTTCCCCGAACTCAGCAACTCGAAGCTGCGATTCCTCGAGGAGCAGGGTCTCGTCTCCCCGTCGCGGACGAAGTCCGGTTACCGCAAGTTTTCACCGCAGGACGTTGAGCGGCTTCGTCTGATCCTGTCGATGCAGAGGGATCACTATCTCCCTCTCAAGGTCATCCGTGGCCACCTCGCGGACATCGACGCCGGTCGGGCTCCGGCGCTGCCTGGCGCACCGTCCAACGGCCAGTTGTCGACGATCATCCCCGCAGGCAGGCGTTACCGGCGCGAAGACGTGCTCCGGGAGTCGGGCGCGAGTGCTGCCCTCCTGTCCGACGCGATCTCCGCGTCGATCATCGCCCCGGCAGACAACTACGGTGAGGATGCCATCACCGTTCTGCGCTCACTCGTCGCGCTGAAGAAGTGCGGCATCGAGCCGCGTCACCTTCGTGGGTACCGGGCGACCGCCGAACGCGAGGTCAGCATGATCGAGAGCGCCCTGCTCCCGATCGCCCGCCGTAAGGACGCGGCCAGCCGTGCGCGCGCCGCCGAACTCTCGGGCGAGATCGCCGGCCAGCTCGATGTGATTCGTGCCAGCCTGGTGCGGAGCGCCCTGGGCCGATTGACGTCGTGAGATTAGACTGAACCATCAGCCGTGATTGTCACAGAATGATCACGGCCAACCGACACGCCGACCCCCGCCGCCGGATGTCGTTGTAGAAGCCCGCCGCCCTCGGTACCGTGGACTGTGCGGTACCGCCGCAGTCGAAACCCAAGAGGAGCACACGGATGAGCGAATTCCCCGCCAACGACAGTCCTCGCTATGACCTGGGTCTCCTGTTCACCGACGGACTGCCCGAACTCGACGACCAGGCCGGCTACCGGGGCGCTGTCGCCGCGCGTGCCGCAGGCATCAGCTACCGCCAGCTCGACTACTGGGCACGCACCGGGCTCGTCGAACCCACCGTGCGCGGTGCAGCCGGATCCGGGTCGCAGCGTCTCTACGGTTTCCGTGACATCCTCGTGCTCAAGCTCGTTAAGCGCCTGCTCGACACCGGGATCTCCCTCCAGCAGATTCGCACCGCGGTGAACCAGTTGCGTGAATCCGGGGTCAACGACCTCGCCCAGACCACGCTGATGTCCGACGGCGCCAGCGTCTACCTGTGCACCTCGGACGATGAGGTCATCGACCTCGTCAGCCGCGGCCAGGGCGTCTTCGGTATTGCCGTCGGCAAGGTTCTCCGCGAGGTGGAAACCACCCTGATCGAGTTCGACTCTCAGGCTGCAGACCCCATGGACGAGCTCGCCGCTCGTCGCGCCGCCCGCACGGCCTGAGTTTCTCCGCCCACTCCGCCAGCGAATTCACTCGCTCCGGACGCATTCATCCGGCGTGACGAGTGAATCGGTCCGCAGCGGGTGAAATGGCGGGTAGCCAAAGCCAAAGCTCGAGCCCCGGAGAACTCAAGCCGACGAAAAACTACCGTGCAGCCTTCGCGGCGTCGGCGTATTCGCCGACGCGGCCGGTGCGGAGCACACGGTCGAGCAGCTGGTCGAAGTTCGACGCCATCTCCTGGGCGCTGTCTCCCGGCCAGATGTGCAGCGGCTTCGCGGCGCCCTGAGCCTGCTGGAGCGAGGTACGCTCCGGCAGCTGGGGGCTGAGGACGAGGGGACCGAACATGTCGCGCAGTTCCTTGATCCGGAACTGGTGCTCCATGGACTGCGACCGGACCCGGTTGACGACGATTCCGAGGGGCTGCAGGCGCGGGCTCAGGCCCCGCCGGATCTCCTCGATCGCCCGGAGGGCTCGGTCTGCAGCGGCAACGGAGAACAGCCCGGGTTCGGTGACGACGACGACACGGTCGCTCGCCGCCCAGGCGGTACGGGTGAGCGCGTTGAGCGAAGGAGCACAGTCGATCAGAACGAGGTCATAGTCGTCCTCGACGTGGGCGAGAGCTTCTTCGAGCTTCCAGATGTCGCGAATCGAGGGGTGCGGACCGTCGAAGTTGATGGCGGACGGGCTCCCGATGAGCACGTCGATGGTGCCGGGGTGCGTCTTCGTCCAGCCGCTCGGCGCAATCGCCTGACGCACCGTCTTTTCCTTGGGAGAAGCGAGGACATCGGCGACATTCAGGCGCCCGGCGAGAGAAATATCCATGCCGGTCGAGACGTCTGATTGCGGGTCGAGGTCGACGACGAGGGTACGGACGCCCTTGGCGAACGCGGCGGAGGCCAGGCCAAGGCTGACGGTGGTTTTCCCGACGCCTCCCTTGAGGCTCGAGACGCTGAGTACGTGCACAAGAAGATACGTTACCTTCACTAAGCTTGCAGAACCTAACTGTTCCCTGTGCGCTGTGCTGCCAGAGAGGTCTGCATGTTCAACAAAATTCTCGTTGCCAACCGAGGCGAAATCGCCATCCGCGCGTTCCGCGCCGCTTACGAACTCGGGGCTAAAACCGTTGCCGTCTTCCCCTTCGAAGACCGCAACTCCATGCACAGGCTGAAAGCCGATGAGGCTTATCAGATCGGCGAACCGGGTCACCCGGTGCGTGCCTACCTCGACGTTGCGGAGATCATCCGCGTCGCCCTCGAGTCCGGGGCGGATGCCATCTACCCCGGTTACGGGTTCCTCTCCGAGAACCCTGATCTGGCCGAGCAGGCCGCCGCGAACGGCATCACCTTCATCGGTCCGACCTCAGACGTGCTCAAGATGGCCGGCAACAAGGTCACCGCAAAGACCCACGCGATCGAGGCGGGCGTTCCCGTCCTCGCCTCCACCCCGGCCTCCCGTGACATCGACGAACTGCTCGCAGGCGCCGACGATGTCGGCTTCCCCCTGTTCGCCAAGGCTGTCGCCGGCGGCGGCGGACGAGGGATGCGACGTGTCAACACGAAGGACGAGCTCGCCCCCGCCCTGGCCGAGGCCATGCGTGAGGCAGACAGCGCCTTCGGCGACCCGACCATGTTCCTCGAGCAGGCCGTGATCAGGCCCCGCCACATCGAAGTCCAGGTCCTCGCAGACGCCAACGGTGAAACCGTGCACCTGTTCGAGCGGGACTGCTCGGTGCAGCGCCGTAACCAGAAGGTCGTGGAGATCGCTCCAGCACCGAACATCAGCGACGAGCTGCGTGCGAACCTGTACCGGGATGCCATCGCCTTCGCCCGCTCCATCGGCTATGTCAACGCCGGTACCGTCGAGTTCCTTCTCGACACCGCGGGTGAGCGTGCTGGCAAGCACGTCTTCATCGAGATGAACCCGCGCATCCAGGTCGAGCACACCGTGACAGAAGAAGTCACGGACGTCGACCTCGTCCAGGCCCAGATCCGCATCGCGGCTGGAGAGAGCCTCGCCGATCTGCGCCTCACGCAGGACCAGATCCAGCTCCACGGCGCGGCCCTGCAGTGCCGGATCACGACCGAGGACCCGTCACAGAACTTCCGCCCGGACACCGGCAAGATCACGACCTACCGCTCACCGGGTGGTGGCGGCATCCGTCTCGACGGCGGAACGATCAACCCCGGCGCACAGATCAGCCCGCACTTCGACTCCATGCTCGCGAAGATGACCTGCCGCGGCAGGGACTTCCCGGCCGCCGTTGCCCGTGCAAAGCGCGGGCTCGCCGAGTTCCGGATCCGCGGCGTTTCAACGAACATCTCGTTCCTCCAGGCCGTTCTCGAAGACCCGTCGTTCGTCGCAGGTGACCTCAGCACGTCGTTCATCGACGAGCGCCCGCAGCTGGTCCAGGGCCGGGTCTCCAAGGACCGGGGTACGAAGATCATGAACTGGCTCGCCGACGTCACCGTGAACCAGCCGTACGGTCCGCGCCCGACCAATTTCCACCCGGTCGAGAAGCTGCCCGAGATCGACCTGAGCCAGCCCGCTCCCGCCGGTGCACGCCAGCGTCTGCTCGAACTGGGCCCGCAGGGATTTGCCCGCTCACTCCGCGAGCAGACAGCACTCGCCGTCACCGAGACGACGTTCCGCGATGCCCACCAGTCGCTGCTCGCGACGCGCGTGCGTACCCGTGACTTGCTCGCTGCTGCACCGCACGTGGCACGACTCACCCCTGAACTCCTCTCGGTCGAGGCCTGGGGAGGCGCCACGTATGACGTTGCCCTCCGGTTCCTCGGCGAAGACCCGTGGGAGCGGCTGTCGAGCCTGCGCGAAGCCCTGCCCAACATCAACATCCAGATGCTGCTCCGCGGCCGGAACACGGTCGGCTACACGCCGTACCCGACAGCGGTGACGGATGCTTTCGTCCGCGAGGCAGCGGACAGCGGTGTCGACATCTTCCGCATCTTCGACGCGCTCAACGACGTCAACCAGATGCGGCCGGCGATCGACGCCGTGCTCGCCACCGGAACGACCGTCGCCGAGGTGGCCGTTTGCTACACGGGGGATCTCCTCGATCCGAACGAGGACCTCTACACTCTCGACTACTACCTCAAGCTCGCCGACGAGATCGTCGAAGCGGGCGCGCACATCCTCGCGATCAAGGACATGGCCGGGCTTCTCCGGCCGGCAGCGGCGGCACGACTCGTCTCCGCCTTCCGCGACCGGTTCGACCTCCCCGTGCACGTGCACACCCATGACACGGCAGGCGGTCAGCTCGCAACGTTGCTCGCCGCGAGCCAGGCCGGTGCCGACGCGGTCGACGTCGCCAGCGCACCGATGTCCGGGACCACCAGCCAGCCATCGGCGTCCGCCCTCGTTGCCGCCCTCGCGCACACCGAACGCGACACCGGACTCTCGCTCCAGGCCGTTACCGACCTCGAGCCGTACTGGGAAGCCGTGCGTCACATCTACAAGCCGTTCGAATCCGGGCTTCCCGGGCCGACCGGCCGTGTCTACCGCCACGAGATCCCGGGCGGCCAGCTGTCGAACCTGCGCCAGCAGGCGATCGCCCTCGGCCTCGCCGATCACTTCGAGCTGATCGAGGACATGTACGCCGCGGCGAACAACATCCTCGGTCGAGTTCCCAAGGTCACGCCGTCGTCGAAGGTCGTCGGCGACCTCGCCCTGTACCTCGCCGCTGTGAAGGCAGATCCTGCCGACTTCGCCGCGAACCCTGACAAGTACGACGTCCCGGACTCCGTCGTCGGCTTCATGGCCGGCGAGCTGGGCGACCTGCCCGGCGGCTGGCCCGAGCCGTTCCGCAGCAAGGTTCTCGCCGGCAGGAACATCAACATCGAGGTCGCGCCTCTCAGCGACGACGACCAGAAGCTTCTCGACGGCAGCGCGACGGACCGGCGGGCAACGCTCAACCGCCTGTTGTTCGCTGCCCCGACGAAGCAATTCGAAACGGTGCGTGAGACCTACGGCGACCTGTCCGTCGTCGACACCATCGACTACCTGTACGGACTTGAGCCGGGCGAAGAGCACGTCATCGAGATCGCGAAGGGCGTCCGGCTGTACGCGGGACTCGAAGCGATCGGTGAACCGGATGACAAGGGAATGCGCACCGTCATGACGACCCTCAACGGTCAGCTGCGTCCCGTGTTCATCCGGGACCAGAGCATCACCGTGGAGTCGAAGGTCGTCGAGAAGGCGGACACCTCGAAGCCAGGGCAGGTTGCTGCTCCGTTCTCGGGTGTCGTCACGCTCAAGGTGCAGGAAGGCGACGTCGTCGCAGCCGGTGATGCGGTGGCATCCATCGAGGCGATGAAGATGGAAGCTGCGATCACCACGGCGGTCGCCGGACGCGTCCAGCGACTCGCCATCCCCGGTACCCAGCAGGTGGAGGCGGGCGACCTCCTTGTCGTCGTCCAGCCAGGAGAGTAGGAGCCGCGGGGCTGCATGCCTAAACTTGGGGTCGAACCCGAACGAAGGAGGCAGCCCTTGGCTTCCAGCACACCTGGCCGTGGCACCCCGCGTCACTCCAGTGACGACGCCGTCGCGCCCCGGCTCGACGACGTCGGGGTCGACACGTCGTCGATCGAGCTGTCAGGGTCTCCGGCGACGCTCTCCGTCCAGTTCCCGGCAGCGCCGGTTCACGACATCCCTGAGGACGAGCTCGCGGTCGCCATCGATGATGTTCCCGTGAACCCGGAGACACTCGACTCCGAGCACCGGAACACGCGTATCGTCGAGGTTTCTGCCGTCGCGTCCGATGCGGCCGAACCGCAGAGCATCAGCGCGACGCGCTACCAGACCGGGGCCCCGGAGCCGTCCGCGCTGCTCACGAGCGAAAGACTTCTCGACGGCACCCCTGCCACCAGGACGCCACCGGAGGGACGCTGGCAGAAGCTCGTCTACGACGTGACGCGTTCCCGAGTGAACCTCGGCGATTCAGCCCGGGCGGTGGCACGCAAGGAGCTCGACGCGCGCATCCGGCGACGCTGGGAGGGCGGTGCACGGTTCGTGCCCGTTCTCACCCGCAAGGGCGGCGTCGGCAAGACCACCGTCACAGCACTGCTCGGGATGGCTCTCGCGGATGCCAGGGACGACCGCGTCATCGCGATCGACGCGAACCCGGACAGGGGAACCCTCTCTGAACGGATCGCGCAGCACACCGACTACACGGTGCGTGACATCGTCCGTGACATCGACAGCATCACCGGGTACTCCGAATTCTCCGACCGGGTCGCGCGCGACGAGACCAGGCTCGACGTTCTTGCCTCCGACACGGACCCTCACCTCGCCGAGGCGTTCAACGAAGCCGACTACAACACGGTCGCCGACCTCGCCGCCCGCTACTACTCGCTCGTCCTCACCGATTGCGGCACCGGGATCGTGCACTCCGTCATGCGGGCCACCCTCGCCCGCGCGGATTCCGTCGTCATCGTGTCCGGTGCGAGCGTCGACGAGGCGCGGCTGGCATCCGAGACGCTGACCTGGCTCGAACAGAACGGGTACGATCGCCTCGTGAAAGAGGCCGTCGTCGTGCTGAACACCGCAACACACGGCGCACACATGGTTCGCCTTGATGAGATCGAAACGCACTTCCAGTCCCGGGTGCGCGAGATCGTGCGGATCCCGTACGACCCACAACTCGCAGCGGGCTCCGCCATATCCTTCCGGGACCTGCGCCCGGTCACCCGCCATGCCGCGAGAACCCTCGCTGCACTCGTCGTCGAGGGTCTGCCCTCGCGACGGGCCTGACCCACGAAAGATCCCAGTGACAGAACGACGAATCCGTATTTTCGGGGACCCCGTCCTCAAGACAGCATCCGATCCGATCGACGCCATCGATGACGGAGTCCGGGGCCTCGTCGACGACCTGCTCGACAGCGTGCGGCCCCCGGGACGGGCCGGCGTCGCTGCGAGCCAGATCGGCGTGAACCTGCGTGCCTTCAGCTACAACATCGACGGCGACATCGGCTACATCCTCAACCCGGTGATCGTCGAGACGCGTGGCGAGAAAGAACCGGTCGACGAGGGATGCCTGTCGGTGCCTGGTCTCTGGTACCCGACCCCGCGGTATCCGTTCGTCCGTGTCGTCGGCAACGACCTCGACGGCGAGCCGGTCGAGCTCAGCGGGACGGGGCTGCTCGCCCAGGCGCTTCAGCACGAGGTCGACCACCTCGACGGGCTGCTGTATCTCGACCGTCTCGACAAGGAGAACCGGCGTGCGGCGATGAAGGAAGTCCGCGAGAGCGACTGGTTCTGATCGCCCCCACGAGAAAACGGCCCCGAACCCTGCGAAGGGATCGGGGCCGTTGCTCGTTTAAGGAGCTCTAACCGAGGGGGATGCCCTGGGTCGGCGCGTCCGCGTACAGCGCGTCGATGTCTGTGGCGAAGTCCTTGAGTATGACGTGGCGCTTGATGCTGAGCTTCGGCGTCAGGTGCCCACTCGCCTCGGTGAACTCCGTCGGGAGGACGACGAACTTACGGATGGACTCCGCACGGGAGACTTTGGTGTTCGCAGCGTCGATCGCCCGCTGGATCTCGTCGAGCACGGCCGGGTTCTTCGCTGCCTGCTCGAGGCTGAGCGTGGCTTCCTGACCGTTGTTGCCGAGCCAGGTGGGCAGCATCTCCGAGTCGAGCGTGATGAGTGCCGAGATGAACGGACGCTGGTCTCCGACGACGACGACCTGTCCGACGACGGGGTTCGACCGAATGGGGTCCTCGAGGCCGGCGGGGGCGACGTTCTTGCCCGCTGCAGTGACGATGATCTCCTTCTTGCGGCCGGTGATCGTGAGGTTTCCGTCCTTGTCGAACGATCCCAGGTCACCGGTGCGGAACCAGCCGTCGTTGAACGCTTCGGCTGTGGCCTCGGGGTTCTTCCAGTACTCCTTGAAGACGTTGATGCCCTTGACCTCGATCTCACCGTCATCCAGGGTCCGGATGGCGACACCGGGCATCGCCGGTCCCACTGTCCCGATCGGGGTCTTGCCTGGGCGGCCGACCGTTGCGGGTGCCGTGGTCTCGGTGAGGCCGTAACCCTCGAGGATCTCGATACCCAGGCTGTGGAAGAAGTGCCCGAGTCGCGGTCCGAGCGGCGCCGAACCGGAGACAGCGTATTCGACGTGGCCGCCCATTGCGGTACGGAGCTTGCTGTAGACCAGTTTGTCGAAGAGCTTGAATTGCAGCTTGAGGCCGAGCGGGATCGAGTCGCCCTTCTGCTTCGCCATCGAGTGGGCGACGGCGACATCTGCTCCGCGGCGGAAGATCTTGCCCTTTCCGCCCGCTTCAGCCTTCTGCTCGGCCGAGTTGTAGACCTTCTCGAAGACACGCGGTACGGCAAGGAGGTAGGTCGGCTTGAACGATCCGAGCGACGGCAACAGTTGTTTGGTGTCCGGCTGGTGCCCGGTCTTCACACCGGCGTGAACGTTGAGTACCGAAATGAACCGGGCGAAGACGTGCGCGAGGGTGATGAAGAGGAGAGTGGATGCTCCGCTCGGGGCGGCCACGACCTCGCGGAGAGCGACGGCGGAGTTCCGAGACAGCTCGACGAAGTTCGAGTGGGTGAGGACACAGCCCTTCGGCTTTCCTGTGGAACCGGACGTGTAGATGAGGGTGGCAATATCCGAGCCGACTGCAAGCTGGCGGCGACGTTCGATCTCTTCGTCTGGGACGTCAGCGCCGCTCGCGGCCAGCTTGTCGAGGTCACCGAGGTTGATCTGCCACACGTTGCGGACGAGGGGAAGCTCCGGGTGGATTTCGTCAAACCGTGCGAAGTGGTCAGCCGATTCGAGGATGGCGGCAACGGCGCCGGAATCGCTCATGTTCCACTGGACCTGGCTGGGGGAGCTGGTCTCGTAGATGGGGACGAGGACAGCACCGGCGAACCAGGTGGCGAAGTCGATGAGAGACCATTCGTAGCTGGTCTTCGCCATGAGACCGATCTTGTCGCCGGGTTCGATTCCCGCTGCGACCAAGCCCTTGGCGAGGGCGACGACCTGGCGGTGGAACTCTGCTGCGGAAACGTCCTCCCACGAGCCTCCGCGGGGGAGGGCGAACAGAGGCGCATTCGGCGTGAGCTTCACCCGCTCGACCAACAGGTCGGTGGTGTTGCCGTTCGGGTCGGCGGGGACGAGGGAGGGGACTTCAAACTGTTCCACGGTAGCTCCTTTGGTACCTGTAGGGGCAAGGTACGTCTACTCTAGGGGGCAGTCGAGCGCCGACCCCTGTTCTCGTGGCGGGAGTTGGCCCGGATCACTAAACTGATCCGGGCCGCGAGGAACGTTGTTGTGGCTTTCGGCAGTCCACCCCCCACTTTGGAGGTCTTTTTCGCGTGCACGCCATTGGTATCGACATCGGTGGAACGAAGATCGCCGGAGCGCTCGTCGACGACGACGGACATGTCGTCGCTGAAGCCCGCATCCCGACCCCCACCGGTCCGACCCAACTGATCGAGGACGCGGTCGTGGACATGGTCAATACTCTGGCAGCCGGCCGCGACGTCGAGGGCGTCGGTGTGGCAGCCGCAGGGTTCATCGATGCAGCCCAGTCGACGGTCTACTACGCTCCCAACATCAACTGGCGGAACGAACCATTCCAGAGCCGACTCGCCGCGCGGATCGATCTTCCGATCGTCATCGAAAACGACGCGAATGCTGCCGGCTGGGCCGAATTCCGGTTCGGGGCCGGTCGGCTGGTGAGCGACATGGTCATGCTCACGATCGGCACGGGCGTCGGCGGTGCTTTCGTCACGGGAGACAAGCTGTTCCGCGGTGGGTTCGGTGCCGGAGCGGAGCTCGGGCACCTGCGGCTCATCCCCGATGGACTTCCGTGCGGCTGTGGACAGCACGGGTGCCTCGAACAGTACGGGTCGGGGCGGGCGCTGCTCCGTATGGCCAATGAATTCGCCGACGCCGGGGGCATCGGCCAGGCCCTGGCCGAACGCAGGAACGTCTCCGGCGTCCTCACCGGGCACGACGTCGCCGACCTCATCGCGGAGGGAGACGGGGGCGCCCTCGCTGCCCTGCGCCAGCTCGGCAACTGGCTGGGCCAGGGCTGCGCGACGCTCGGCGCCATCCTCGACCCGCAGCTCTTCGTCTTCGGCGGGGGAGTGGCGCAGGTCGGCGAACTCCTGCTCGAGCCGATCCGTCACGCCTATCTTGAGCACCTTCCCGCGCGGGGCTACCACCCGGAGCCTGAATTCCGCATCGCGGAACTGGTGAACGACGCCGGTGTCGTCGGTGCCGCCGACCTCGCCCGGGTGTCAGCACGTCGTACCGCTCCGGCGAACCGGCAGTAAGGGATACTGGAACGACGATGTTCTATTGGTTCATGAAGTACCTGGTGGCTGGACCGCTGTTCAAGACGCTGTTCCGCCCGTGGGTGATCGGCCAGGACAACATCCCCAAGACCGGCGGGGCGATCCTCGCCTCCAACCACCTGTCTGTCATCGACTCGGTGTTCCTGCCGCTGTACCTCGATCGCAGGATCTCTTTTCTCGCGAAGAGCGAGTACTTCACCGGCAAGGGACTCAAGGGCTGGGCCACCCGGACGTTCATGAAGGCGACGGGGCAGCTCCCGATCGACCGTTCCGGCGGCAAAGCGTCAGAAGCGTCACTCAACACCGGTCTCCGCATCCTCGGTGGCGGAGACCTCCTGGGCATCTACCCGGAGGGCACACGCAGCCCTGACGGCAAGATGTACCGCGGGCGAACGGGCGTGGCACGCATGGTCCTCGAAGCCGGCGTTCCGATCATCCCCATCGCCATGGTCGACACCGAGAAGATGATGCCGATCGGAACGACCCTGCCGCGACTTCGGCGGATCGGGATCATCATCGGCGAACCGCTCGACTTCAGCCGGTTCGAGGGGATGGAAGGTGACCGCTTCATCCTCCGATCGATCACGGACGAGCTGATGTACGAGATGCAGCGCTTGAGCAAGCAGGAATACGTCGATGTGTACGCGACGAGCGTGAAGGAAAAGGCGCCAACTCTTTCGCGGTAGGGTTGGAAATCGGGCCCGTCGTGGTGCTCACTTCCCCTTCTGAGAGAAACAGGAACGTTCCGTGGTAGATCCAACTGATCCGGTGGTATTGGCAGATGACTCTGTGATTTCCGGTCTGGACTATTGGCGTGAACTGCCGATCAAGCAGCAGCCGGAATGGCCGGATCCGGATGCCGTCGGCCGGGCATCCGCGCAGATCGCTTCGTTTCCTCCCCTCGTCTTCGCGGGTGAGGTCGATATCCTCCGCGAACGACTCGCGCGGGCCGCGAGCGGCGACGCCTTCCTCCTGCAGGGCGGCGACTGTGCCGAAACCTTCGCGGGAGCAACAGCGGACCAGATCCGCAACCGCGTGAAGACCATCCTCCAGATGGCCGTCGTCCTCACCTACGGTGCGTCGATGCCCGTGATCAAGATGGGCCGCATGGCCGGTCAGTTCGCGAAACCCCGCTCGAGCGACACCGAGACCCGCGGCGACGTCACCCTGCCCGCGTACCGAGGTGACATCGTCAACGGGTACGACTTCACTCCTGAGTCGCGCCGCGCCGACCCCAACCGCCTCGTGCAGGGGTACCACACGGCGGCGTCAACGCTCAACCTGATCCGCGCGTTCACGCAGGGCGGTTTTGCCGACCTGCGTCAGGTGCACAGCTGGAACAAGGGCTTCGCGTCCAACCCGGCGAACCACCGGTACGAACAGCTCGCCAGCCAGATCGACAAGGCCATCCGTTTCATGGAGGCCGCAGGAGCTGACTTCGACGAGCTCAAGCGTGTCGAGTTCTACACCGCCCACGAGGGCCTGCTGATGGATTACGAGCGGCCGATGACGCGGATCGACTCGCGCACGGGTACCCCGTACAACACCTCGTCGCACTTCATCTGGATCGGCGAGCGTACGCGGGACCTCGACGGAGCCCACGTCGACTTCCTGTCGCGGGTCCGGAACCCGATCGGTGTCAAGCTCGGCCCGTCGACGACACCCGAGGCGATGCAGGAGCTCATCGAGAAGCTCGACCCCGAGCGGGAGCCTGGTCGGCTCACGTTCATCACGCGGATGGGTGCAGGCAAGATCAGGGATGCCCTGCCTCCGCTTCTCGAGGCGATCAAAGCGACAGACGCCAATCCGCTGTGGGTCACCGACCCGATGCACGGAAACGGAATCACGACGCCGAACGGTTACAAGACCCGCCGCTTCGACGACGTCGTCGACGAAGTGAAGGGTTTCTTCGAAGCGCATCGTGCCGCTGGGACGCACCCGGGCGGCATCCATGTCGAACTCACCGGTGACGACGTCACGGAGTGCCTCGGCGGTTCAGAGCACCTCGACGAGGCTGCCCTGTCGACCCGCTACGAGTCTCTCTGCGACCCGAGGCTCAACCACATGCAGTCCCTCGAACTGGCATTCCTCGTCGCGGAGGAACTCGGCAAGTAGAAGGGGAACACATCGAAGGCGCCGGGAACGAAGGTTCCCGGCGCCTCATGTGTGTTCGGACCGTTCGTCAGTCGAGGATGTTCGCGGTCACCGTGATCGTCGATCCGCGTCTCGCCGACTCGCCGGCTTCGGGGTCGATACTGTCGACGGTCAGCCGCGTCGGCGCCCAGAAGAGTTCCTCGAGGTCGCTTTCCACCGTGGTCTTGAACCCGGCGTCCTGCAGTTTCTGGATGGCGTCGGCGACGAGCATGCCGACGACGTCGGGGATCGGAACAAGGTCGACGCCCTTCGAGACGACCAGGCTGACGTCATCCCCTGGGCGGATCACGCCGTCGGCGACAATGACGGAGAGGACGAGACCCTTGTCGATCTCATCGCTGAAACGTTCCTCGACCTTGTCCGAGACCACCAGGCCGACGTCCTCGAACGCGGCCCGTGCGGCATCCGGACTCAACCCGACACCGTTCGGTATCGCACCGACCGACACCGCGAGGTTGACCGTTTCGCCCTGGAGGATCTCGCCACCGGCGGAGAGATCCTTTTCGCTGGCGGGATCGACGGCGCTGATCACGACGTCTGATTCGACGTCACGGTTGAACTGTTTGTCGACGGTGCCGACCGTGAGCCGATTGTCGGTCAGGAAGGATTGGGTCTCCTCCAGGGTCATGCCCGCGAGTGCCGGCACGGTGACGGGTGCCCGCCCCAGTGACACATTCACGGTGACCGCGGAATCTCGCACGACCTGGCTCCCCGGCCCCGGGTCCGTGCTCGACACGAGTCCTGACGCGACATCGAAGCTGTATTCGCTGCCCTGCTCGACCTGGAGCCCCATCTCCTGAAGGATCGCCGTCGCTTCCTCCGGTGTCGAATTGACCAGATCCGGCATCGAGACCTGAGACCCGGGACCGGCGGCGAAGTACCAGCCGGTGCCCCCGGAGACCGCGGCGAGCATGAGGACAAAGGCCAGGACCCACCAGCCTTTCTTGCGGCGCCTCGCGGTTGTCGTGCGGAGAGCGGATGTCGCATCCTCGGGGGCTACTGGGTCCGTCGACATGTTGGCGGATGTGAGGGCCTGCGTGAACTCGGCGGTGTCGCTGATCGGTGGCGCCGCCGGCATGAGCATCGTCGGGTTGTGTGCCGCCGTCGCCGTCGAAGCGAACCCCAGTTGCTTCTCGACCTCGCGAAGCCGCTCGAGCAACTCGCGGGCGTCGCTTGGACGTTCATCCGGCGACCGCTCCGTAGCCCAGAGAACGAGGTCGTCGAGGGGGTCGGGGACCGACGGGTTCACGACACTCGGCCGCGGAACCGATTCGTTGGCGTGCTGGTAAGCGATCTGCATCGGCTGCTCGCCCTTGTATGGCTGCTCACCTGTGAGCATCTCGTACATCATGATGCCGAGCGCGTAGATGTCGCTTCGAGCATCGGCGACACCGCGTGTGACGAGTTCGGGGGAGAGGTACGCGATCGTACCGAGCAGCGACTGGCCCGTTGCGGTGTTCGCGCTTGCGGCACGGGCGAGACCGAAGTCGCTGATCTTGATGCGACCGTCGTCGGCGAGCAGGACGTTCTCGGGCTTGAGGTCGCGGTGGATGATTCCCGCCCGGTGCGCGGCGGCGAGGCCGCTCGTCACGGCATCCATGATGTCGACGACCTGGCGGGGGGTGAGCTTGCCGTGGTCGCGGAGCAGATCGCGCAGGGTGATCCCCGGGAGGTACTCCATGACCAGGTAGGCGAGATCGGAATCCTGCCCCTGATCGAAGACGCTCACCACGTGCGGATCGGCAAGTCGGGCTGCCGACCGGGCTTCCTGGACGAATCGATTGCGGAAGTTGCTGTCATCGGCGAGGTGACCGTGCATGACCTTGATGGCCACGCGGCGTTCCAGTCGCTGGTCTGTGGCCAGGTAGACGGTTGCCATCCCGCCCCGAGCGATGCGCGAACGGACCTCGTAGCGGTCGTCGATGAGACGACCGATGAGGGGGTCGATCCGCTGGCTCGTTGTCACGATTGGAAGTCTATGGAGCCGGGCACCATACACGCTCGCAAAACACCGGAACGACGGCTAATGGAACCGAATTCGTGACCGGATTGTGAAGAAACCGCCCGATGGGAGCGCTTGAGCGGCCGGGTCAACCGAGCTGGCTGAGCCAGGCCCTGGCCGAGGTCTCCCACTTGGCGTAGGCATCCGGGTGTCCGGATTTCTGGACGGCCTGGGCGGCGTCGGTGAGTGACATCGACGTCCAGCCGGGAATGTCGAACAGACCGACGGTGAGCCCGGGGTTCGGGTTGTTCTTCCCGCCGAAGAACGCCTTGGTCGCCCGGACCGGGTCGAGGAGCTGTGCCGCTGTTCCCCAACCCTGGCTCGGTCGCTGCTGGAACAGGCCGAGCGAGTCGCGATCACCGAACTGCACGTTCCTGAGGCTTGACTCCTGTGCCGCGGCCGCAAGCGCGACGACGATTGCCTCATCGCTCGCTCCGATCGACCGGCCGGTCGCGACGATGATTCGTGCGTTCGTTGCCATTTCGGCGCTCAGCGGGGTCACGGCATCCGCTTTCGCCTTCGGGGTGGGCTTCGGCGTCGGAGCCGGGGGAGACGCGGGGACCGCGGCACTTCCGGGGATCTTCAGGGACTGGCCGGGATAGATGATGCTCGACGCGCTGAGGCCGTTGGCCGCAAGCACGGCTGAGACGGCAACGCCATGGTCCGCTGCTATGCCGCTTACCGTGTCGCCTGCCACGACGACGTGGCTCGTTTTCGGAGCCGGCGCGGGAGCCGCCGCCGGGGGCGCCGGTGTTGCCGTCGCGCCGGTGAGACTGAGGACCTGGCCGGGGAAGATCGTGCTCGACCAGCTCAGTCCGTTGAGCGCGAGCACCGACGCCGTCGCGAGTCCGTACCTGGCGGCGATGTCGCTCACGGTGTCGCCGGCTGCGACGGTGTAGCGGGCAGGAGCGGAGGCGACGGCAGCGACCGCTGCGGGAGCCGTCGCCAGCGGTTTCGGGCTCGGTGCGCTCGTCCGAGGGGAGGGGGAGTGCGGAGCCGCGGCGGCCTCGGTGGGCATCGCCTGCATGCTGGCCGCAAGAGAGCCGGTGAGCAGAATCGGCAGGGTCAAATTGCGCGCCCGCTGGCGCACGTCGCCCGCTCGGTGCGGTGTTACGGTTCGCTGCGCCATGGAAATGGCCCCCATTCGTGTGTCAATCGCCCCTCAGATTCGCACACTGCTGGGATGTGAGTCAATGAGAGTGACGGACGGGACCCGGTAGCGGTGGTGCAAAACGATCCCAAGGGTCCACCGGTCCGCGTTCGATCTGTCACACTCATACCTGTGACAGATCTGTATGCAGACCGCCAGTGGCTGACCATTCCCGACCTCGTCGAGAAGCTCGACCTCACTCCCAGCCGGATTCGCCGCCTGATCGAGGAGCGCCAGCTTCTCGCCATCAAGCGTGACGGTGTCCTCAGTGTGCCGGCCGACTTCCTCAATGACGAGGACCAGCCGCTCAGCGAACTCCGGGGAACGCTTTTCGTCCTCGCCGATGCGCGGTTTACGGACGACGAGGCGATGGAGTGGATGCTCTCCGTCGAGGAAAGTCTCGGCACTGCCCCCATCGACGCCTTGCGCGCCGGCCGCAAAGCCGAGGTGCGCCGCGTCGCCCAGGCGCTCGCCTGAGCCGTCAGGGTCCGGTCCGGCTCAGTAGTTGCGCCTGACCACCGCGTCCGCGAGCGATCGCAGCCCGTTCGTCGCTTCGTCGCTGAGGCCTGCCCCGTCGAGCGCCGCGTTCGCCCGTCCCAGATTGTCGGCGATCATCGCCTCGACCTCGTCGACGGCTCCCGAGTCCCTGATGGTCGCCTGCAGCGACGCGATCTGTTCTGCGTCGAGTGTCGGGTCCCCGAGCAGCTCGTCGAAGATCCGGCGAGCAGCCTTCGGCAACGTCGGCCTGGTGAGTGCGACAAGAACGGTGCGCTTGCCCTCGAGGAGATCATCGCCGCTCGGCTTGCCGGTGACCGCGGCATCACCGAAGACACCCAGCAGATCGTCGCGAAGCTGGAAGGCGATTCCGAGCGGAAGCCCGAAGGCGCGCAACGATGCGACCTGCGTCTCCGTTCCGCCGCCGAGGAGAGCTCCCATCGCAAGCGGGCTTTCGACGCTGTACTTTGCCGACTTGAATATCAGCACCTGCCTGGCGCGGGCGAGCTGATCCTCTTCGGGGTGTGCGCGCCATGCGCGCTCTTCGAGGATGTCGAGGTACTGGCCCGCCGTCACCTCGGTTCTCATCCGAATGAACTCAGCCCGAGTGGCGAGTCTGGCTTCCGGCGCCACCGCGGCGAGGCCTTCGTCGAGGAGTTCGTCGCTCCATCCGAGCAGCAGGTCCCCCAGAAGAATGGCAGCCGCTCGACCATAGCCGTCGCCGTCCCCGTCCCAGCCGGAGGACAGATGGAGGCTCTCGAAACGCTTGTGTGCAGCCGGTGCTCCCCGCCGGGTGTCGGAATTGTCGATGATGTCATCGTGCACGAGCGCGGCGGCGTGGAAGAGCTCGAGGGCGCCGGCGAGGGAGACCATGGCGTCGAGTCCGTTTTCCGGGGCATTTCCCGGTCCGGCGACGCTCGCCCAGCCCCAGTAACAGAAGCTTGCCCGGAAGCGTTTCCCACCGCTGAGAAACTCCCGAGAGAAGGAGGAGAACGGCTCGAGGTCGGCTCCGACCTGGGCGAGAATGGATTCACGAGAACTCAGGAAATTGTCGATTCTCGACTGGACCAGGTCGTGCAGGTTGGCAGTTTCACTCACAGCGCTAGCCTAGCCATCTGACCATGGCTAGAATTGACGAGATGGACCTGCGTCGAACCCGAGTTGGAGGGGAACATCATGCCACTGTCTGAACAGGAGCAACGGCTTCTCGATGAGATGGAGCGCAACCTCTACCGGAACGATGCCGACTTCGTGTCGACCGTCGGGGACCGGCGTGGTCGCCCCACCTATCGAAGCGTTGCGCTCGGAAGCGTCATCACCATCGTGGGCGCCGCTGCTCTCGTGCTCGGTGTGATTCTTCAGCAGCCCATCATCGGGATCCTCGGGTTCGGGGTCATGCTCGCCGGCGTTCTCGTCGCGATCTCTCCCGGTAAAGCGGATGCCGATGCTCCCGCAGACAAGGACGGCTTCGCCTCCGCGTCGACGAGCAATCCGCGGAAGGGTTCGACCACATTCATGGACCGGATGAACGACCGCTGGGACAAGCGCCAGGACGACCGCTAGGCGATCCTCCACTTTCACCCCTCACTTCAGGGCCGACCGAAAGGTCGGCCCTTTTTTGTGCCCGAAATCGGGCGTTCGCCTCGTCGCCCGTTCCGTCGAGCGTCGAAATGCGCCCTCGAAGCGTATAAGCGCTCCATTTCCCTCCACCTCGTCGATCGTTGACGTGGAGCGGAGAACGGCCCATTGATAGCGGCAATAACGCCGTTTTCGTAGATTTGTGGTGCGAAGTGGAGTAAAGTGGAGAAGACCCAGAGTTGGCCGGAACGAGAGGGAGGGCGTAGCGATGTTTCTTGGCACCTACGCCCCGAAGCTCGATGAGAAGGGCCGCATCATCCTGCCGGCGAAGTTTCGTGACGAACTCGCAGGGGGAGTGGTCATGACCCGTGGCCAGGAGCACTGCGTCTACGTCTTCAGCAACCGTGAATTCGAATCGCTGCACGAGAAGATCCGCCAGGCGCCCGTCACGAGCAAACAGGCTCGGGACTACCTGCGTGTCTTCCTCTCCGGTGCCAGCGCGGAGACCCCCGACAAGCAGCACCGTGTCACGGTGCCTGCAGCGCTCAGGAATTACGCCGGACTCGGCCGCGACCTCACCGTCATCGGCGCAGGAAGCCGCGCGGAGATCTGGGACACCGAAGCCTGGGAGGCCTACCTGGCCGAGCAGGAAGCGGCGTTCTCCGACACAGCGGAGGAGGTGATCCCCGGACTCTTCTAGTCCCCGGATTCTGACTCCCAGCCGTTCACACGCCCTGACACACTTCCCCGGTGCCAGGTCGGAATGGATGGGGATCAGGACCCGGGGCCTCCCGGGACATCTCATGGAACTCAACAACATCCACACCCCCGTACTTCTCGAACGATGCATCGAACTGCTCGCCCCGGCGATCAGCAAGCCGGGTGCAGTGCTCGTCGATGCCACTCTCGGCATGGGCGGCCACGCCGAAGCATTCCTCGAGCGCTTCGAGCACCTCACGCTCGTCGGCCTCGACCGTGACCTCGACGCACTGGCGATCGCGGAGGAGCGGCTCAAGCGTTTCGCCGGACGTTTTCATCCCGTGCACACCGTCTACGACGGCATCCGCGAGGCGCTCGACGGGCTCGGCCTCGAGAGCACAAGCGGCATCCTCTTCGACCTCGGCGTCTCATCGTTCCAACTCGACCAGGTCGACAGGGGATTCTCGTATTCCCAGGACGCGCCCCTCGACATGCGGATGGACGCGACGAGTGAGCTCACGGCCGAGCACATTCTTGCGACGTACCGTGAGGGCGACCTCCGCAGGATCTTCGAGGACTATGGCGAGGAAAAACTCGCCGGCCGTTACGCGCGCAAGATCGTCGAAGCCAGGAGCGTCGCCCCGATCACCCGCTCCGGCCAGCTCGTGCAGCTTCTGCAGGAAGCGACACCGGCAGCGGTCTCGCGCGCAGGTCACCCGGCCAAGAGGGTCTTCCAGGCCCTCCGGATCGAAGTCAATACGGAGCTCAAGGTCCTCCGGGCAGCGATTCCCGCAGCCCTCGAGACGCTCGAAGTAGGCGGACGCATCGTCGTCCTGTCGTACCAGTCACTCGAGGACCGCATCGTCAAGCGGGACTTCCAGGCTGCGACGGCATCCACGTCGCCCGCCGACCTCCCGGTGGAGCTCCCCGAGCATTCACCGCGATTCAAGCTCCTCGTCAAGGGAGCCGAACTCGCCACAGACGCCGAAAAAGCAGAGAACCCGCGTGCGACACCCGTCCGGTTGCGCGCGGCTGAACGACTGAAGTTGAGGAACACATGAGCGCTACCGCCGTCAGCCTCCCGCGCCGTGCCTTTGCACCGACGCCAACCGAGCACGCCCCCCGGCCGGTTCGCGCCGTTCCGGATGCCGTCGGCCGTCGCGCCCGGCCGAAGCTCGCGTACGCGGTTGTCGCCGTCGGGGGAGTCCTCGCCATGGTTGTCGCGCAGTTGCTCCTCAGCGTCGGGCTGAGCCACGGTGCATACGAGATGTCAGCGCTGCAGCAGCAGCAGACCACGCTCGGCTGGCAGCAGCAATCGGTCTCGGACGATCTCATGAACGTGTCTTCACCGCAGTTCATCGCCGCAAACGCCCAGGCTCTCGGCATGGTCATCAACGGCACCCCCGCGTACCTCCGCCTCTCTGACGGCGCCATCGTCGGCGTGCCCGCCGCGGCGACGACCGAGACGGAGATTCCGGTGGGGCCGTCGACGCTCGTCGGTAACTCGCTCCTCGACGGAGTGCCACTCGTGACCGTTCCCGGAGCAACGGTGGATCCGGCGGCAGCAGGCGTGGCAGACGCCGACGCGACGGCCGCGCCCGTATCGTTGGAAAACGGCATCCCCGCGCCACAGACCCGCTAGGCGCCGGAGGTAGGGATGCCACGGCTCAAAGGACGGCGCGTGGTCAAACACTCACTCTCAACCCGACGTCGCGTGACCGTCGCAATCCTCTGCGTCGTGGTCATCGTCGGTGCGTTCGTCGTCCGGCTCATCGACATCCAGGTGGTCCGCGCTGATCAGCTCGTCGCTGCCTCACTCGAGAAGACCTCTGGTGCCGGGACCCTGTACGCGCCTCGCGGAAACATCGTCGACACCAATGGCACCCTGCTCGCCGGAAGCGTTACCCGCTTCGACGTCACCATCTCGCCGGTCGACGTCGACGACGTCGACCGCATCGACGACGACGGCAACAAGGTGACCATCCCGGCGGCAGACGCTCTCGCCGAGGTCGCTGCCGTCACAGGTCAAAAGGCTGAGGACGTGCAGAAGATCGTCGCGGACGCGCTCGAGAAGGATGCGTCGGCGAACTTCGCTTTTCTGACCCGCGGGGTCGGGTACGACACCTATCAGGCGCTCATGGAGCTGAAGAAGAGCGGCACGTGGTGGATCTACACCCAGCAGACCTCGGGGCGGACCTATCCGAACGGAGCCGTTGCCGGTGGCGTGCTTGGCTTCGTCGGCAGCGACAACGCCGGTCTCGGTGGGCTTGAACTGGCGCAGGACTCCTGCCTCACCGGTCAGAACGGCACACAGGCATTCCAGCGTTCGAAGGACAATGTTGCACTCCCCGGCACGACGACCATCACGAAAGAGCCTGAACCCGGCGGTGAGCTCAAGCTGACCCTCGACGCCGACCTCAACTGGTACATGCAGCAGCTTGTTGCTTCCCAGGTCACAGCCCAGCAGGCGGCGTGGGGCACCATCGTCGTGACCGAGGCGAAGACCGGGAAGATCCGGGCCATTGCCGAGGCGCCATCGCTCGACCCCAACGACGTCTCGGCGACAGCGGCCGAAGAACGACGATCGCGCGTCTTCCAAAACAGGTTCGAGCCTGGCTCCGTCTTCAAGCCCCTCACCGCGGCATCCCTCATCGATGCGGGGCTCGCCACCCCGGCGTCCCAGGTGATCGCCGACTACCGCTACAAGCCGAAGAACGGGGCGAGCATCAAGGACGCGCTCCCGCACGAACGCCAGCAACTGACACTCGCCGGCGTGCTCCAGACCTCGTCCAACACGGGCACCAGCCAGCTGGGTGAGAAGCTGAGCGCTGAAAAACGCTACAACTACCTCGATGCCTTCGGATTCGGCCACGCGAGTGGCCTCAAGTTCCCCGGAGAACAAAAGGGCGTCCTCCACCCGTGGCAGGAGTGGGACAACCAGACCTACTACACCACCATGTTCGGTCAGGGAGTCGACGTCACGGGCATCGAGCTTGCCGGTGCCTATCAGGCTCTCGCCAACTTGGGTGAGAAGCTCCCGCTCCAGCTGATCGAAGGCTGCAGCTACCCGGACGGCACCGTGACCGGTGCACCCGAGAAGGCCAAGCCGGAGCGCATCGTCTCCGAGAAAGCGGCGCTCGAAACCCTGGGAATGATGGAAACCGTCGTCACCGAAGGCTTCTGGTCGGAGTCGCTCGAGATCCCCGGTTACCGTGTCGCCGCCAAGTCAGGAACGGGCGAGCAGATCATCGACGGTATACTTCAAGACACGTTCTATTCATCGATGGCAGGCGCAGTTCCGGCCGATGACCCCGAGTATGTGGTCACCGTCACCCTGAAGGATCCGCTCTACAAGCGGTCATCAGCTGCAGCTGCTCCGGTTTTCAAGGAAGCCGTCCTCCAGGTGATCAAGAAGTACGGAATCCCGCCGTCGACCACCCCCGGCGCGAACTACCCCGGAACCTACTAACCCATGCGTGCGAGCACATTTCCCCTCGCACAGGCCGCACCCCGCCGTGCCGGAAAGACCTACTTTTTATGATTCGTTTGACGCTGTCCGAGATCGCCGACCGGCTCTCGGGAACCCTCCACCCGGGAACGACCGACGCTGCGGGCGGCACCATCGTCGACGGCCCGGTTGAGACCGACTCCCGGGAGATCGTGCCAGGAGGCATCTTCGTCGCCAAACGTGGTGACGACACCGACGGTCACCTGTTCGTCGGAGCCGCCCTCGCGAAGGGCGCGACCCTCGCCATCGTCGAGCACCCCGTCGACGATCCGATCGCCCAGATCGTGGTTGCGGATGCCGTCGCGGCGCTGGGCGAGCTCGCCCGGTTCGTGGTCGAGCGCGTGCGTTCGACGGGCGAACTGACCGTCATCGGCATCACCGGTTCAAACGGTAAGACCACCACCAAGAACATGCTCGAGCGGATCCTCTCCGCCGAGGGTGAAACCGTAGCCCCGATCCGTTCGTTCAACAACGCCGTCGGTGCACCGACCACGATGCTCCGCGTCACCGATTCCACCCGGTACCTCATCGTCGAGATGGGTGCGAGCGGAATCGGCGACATCGCCCGGCTCGTCGCTCTCGCGCGTCCGGACGTCGGGGTCGTCCTCAAAGTGGGCCTCGCTCACGCCGGCGGCTTCGGCGGAATCGAGTCGACCCTCGCGGCGAAGACTGAGATGGTCACCGACCTGCCCGAGACAGGAGTCGCCGTCCTCAACGCCGACGATCCACGCGTGGCGTCCATGGCGGACAAGACCCCCGCCAGGGTCCTGCGTTTCGGTTCCGAAGTCGACGCCGACATCCGGGCCACCGATATCGCAGGCACCCGTACCGGGACGAACTTCACCGTGCACGCACCGGGGGAGGACCCTGCCCCCGTCCGTCTTCGCGTTCTCGGTGAGCACCACGTCTCGAACGCCCTCGCCGCGATCAGCGTGGCGACCACGCTCGGTGTACCGCTTGCCCGCTCGGCCGCCGCACTGGGGACTTTGGCGCGAGCGGAACGCTGGAGGATGGAAGTTCTCGGTGGCCGGGACGACGTCACGATCATCAACGATGCCTACAACGCGAGCCCTGACTCGATGTCGGCTGCCATCAAGACGCTCGCCCAGATCTCCGAACCAGGCAAGCGCACGATTGCTGTGCTCGGCGCGATGAGTGAACTCGGAGAATACTCCGGTGAAGAACACGACCGGATCGGCCTGCAACTCGTCCGGCTCAACATCTCGCGCCTCGTCGTCGTCGGACCCGAGGCACGCCGCCTGCACATCAGCGCGATCAACGAGGGGTCGTGGGATGGCGAGAGCGTGTACTTTGACGATATGGACGCGGCCTACGACTACCTCGCTGCTGAAATCATCCCGGGGGACACGGTGCTCGTGAAATCCTCCAACTCTGCCCAGCTGAGATTCCTGGGCGACCGGTTAGGAGACCTCTTCTCGTGGTAGCACTTCTCACGGCAGGCGCCCTGGCGATGGCGTTCTCGCTGTTCCTCACGCCGGTGTTCGTCAAACTGTTCAAGAAACTCGAGTGGGGCCAGTTCATCCGCGATGACGGTCCCAAGTCGCACCACGCCAAGCGCGGAACCGCGACCATGGGTGGACTCGTCATCATCGCGGCGACGCTGTTCGGCTTCTTCACGGCGATGCTCATCACCGGCGACACGATCAGTGTGTCAGCACTTCTCGTTCTGTTCATGATGGTCGGTCTCGGCGTCGTCGGCTTCATCGACGACTTCACGAAGACCCGCAAGCAGCGAAGCCTCGGTCTCGGGGGATGGGCAAAAATCTTCGGACAGGTGCTCGTCGCGGTGACCTTCGGAATCCTCGCCATCAACTTCCCGACGGCGGAGGGTGTGACCCCCGCCTCCACGGCGATCTCGGCGACGCGCGACCTGCCGATCGATCTGATGATTCTCGGTCCGGTGATCGGGGTCACCCTGTACCTGCTCTGGACGAGCTTCATCGTGACGGCAGCTTCCAACGGTGTCAACGTGACCGACGGACTTGACGGGCTCGCCACCGGAGCATCGATCCTCGCCATCGGCTCGTACGTGATCATCGGGTTCTGGCAGTACAACCAGTCCTGCGCCGCTCTCGGTCTCGCTGACGACGTGGCATACAAATGCTACGAGGTCCGCGACCCGCTGGCTCTGGCCATCGTCGCCGCTGCCATCTGCGGCGCGCTCATCGGATTCCTGTGGTGGAACACCTCCCCAGCGTCGATCTTCCTCGGTGACACCGGGTCCCTCGCACTCGGCGGCGCCATCGCCGCCCTCGCGATCCTCACGCGCACCGAACTGCTCCTCGTGCTCATCGGCGGCCTCTTCGTCATCGAGACCGGCTCCGTCATCGTGCAGCGCGCGTACTTCAAGGTCACCGGCGGCAAACGGATCTTCCGGATGAGCCCGATCCACCACCACTTCGAACTCAAGGGCTGGGCCGAAGTCACCGTCGTCGTCCGGTTCTGGATCGTCGGTGGGCTCCTCGTCGCCGCCGGCGTCGGAACCTTCTACCTCGAGTGGATCCTGAGATAACCATGACGAACCGACTGGACACCCTGACCAGCTGGCGCGCCGACTGGACCGGACTCCGTGTCGGGGTCCTCGGCCTCGGCGTCACCGGATTCTCCGTCGCGGACACTCTCGCCGAACTCGGTGCCGATGTCCTCGTCGTCGCGTCGAAGGCTCCAGATGAGCGCGCGGGACTCCTCAATGTCATCGGAGCGCGCCTCGTGCGCAGCGACCTCGACACCGCCCCGGCGGAACTCGTCGAGCACCGTGCAGACGTTCTCGTCGTGTCTCCGGGGTTCGCCCCGTCGCATCCATTGCTCGTCTGGGCCGCTGAACAGGGCATCCCGGTCTGGGGCGACGTCGAACTGGCCTGGCGGGTTCGCGACAAGGTTGGCACCCCCGCCGAGTGGATCCTCGTCACGGGGACGAACGGCAAGACGACGAGCGTCCAGCTGACGGCCGCGATGATCGCCGAGGCAGGTCTCCGCGTCGCCCCGTGCGGCAACATCGGCATCCCGGTACTCGACGCGATCCGCGACCCGCAGGGCTTCGACGTGCTCGTCGTCGAACTGTCGAGCTACCAGCTCCACTACCTGGCCGGGCAGGCAGGTCCCGACAAAGTGACTCCATATTCGAGCGTCTGCCTCAACATCGCCGATGACCACCTCGACTGGCACGGTTCCCTTGAGGCCTACATCGCCGCGAAGGGCGAGGTCTACTCGCGGACGAAGGTGGCGTGCGTCTACAACCGTTCGGATGCCGTCACCGAGCGACTCGTGAGGGACGCCGACGTCTCCGATGGCGCGCGAGCCATCGGTTTCGGCCTCGGGGTGCCTGGGCCGAGCGATCTCGGGATCGTCGACGGCATCCTCGTCGACCGAGCCTTCCTCGAGGAGCGCTTCACCTCCGCGCTCGAACTCACCACCGTCGACGACCTTGCCGCAGCAGGGCTCGCGGCGCCCCACATCGTCGCCAATGTGCTCGCGGCCGCCGCCCTCGCTCGATCCTTCGGTGTGGCGCCGGCGATCATTTCCCGCGCGCTCTCGACGTTCTCGCTCGATGCCCACCGCATCCAGCTCGTTCTCACTGCCGGTGGAGTCGGCTGGGTGAACGATTCGAAGGCCACCAATCCCCACGCCGCCGACGCCTCGCTCCGCTCGTATCCCTCCGTCGTCTGGATCCTCGGCGGTCTGCTCAAGGGCGTCGACGTCGGCGACCTCGTCGCCCGTCACGCCGATCGCCTCCGCGGAGCCGTCGTCATCGGCGTCGACCGTGTCGCGGTACTCGCCGCATTCGAGCGACACGCCCCGGAAGTCCCTGTGTTCGAGGTGACGGCGGATGACACTGGAAACGTCATGACCCAGGCCGTCGACCTGGCGAGCGGGGTAGCGGCGTCAGGCGACGTCGTCCTCCTCGCTCCCGCCGCGGCATCCATGGACCAGTTCGCGGATTACGCCGAACGGGGCAGACAATTCAGTGACGCCGTGCAGAAACGATGGGGAGGATCGAGAGATGAGCGCCCCGACGACCAGTCGCACCGGTAGCGACGACCGACCGGCATCCGCCCGGATCTCCCTCGGGCACACGCTCACCCCGCAGTCGAAGAACTATCTGCTCGTCCTCGGCACGACCCTGTTTCTCGTCGGGGTCGGGCTGGTGATCATCCTGTCGTCGTCGTCCGTCGATTCCTTCCTCGACAACAAAGGCTTCTTCGGAGGGTTCTGGAAGCAGGCCACCTACGCGGTGATCGGTATTCCGCTCATGCTCGTGATCAGCCGGATTCCCGCGAAGTTCTGGAAACGGTGGGCCTGGGTCGTTCTCGGTGGCGCTCTGCTGCTGCAGCTCCTCGTCTTCTCGCCTCTCGGCTTCGGGAGCGGTGGAAACCGCAACTGGATCGCCGTCGGCCCGCTCAACGGACAGCCATCGGAATTGCTCAAGCTGGCTCTCGCGATCTGGCTCGGTGCTGTTCTCAGCCGGAAGATGGCGTTGCTGTCGGACTGGAAGCACGCGTTCATCCCTGCGATCCCGGTGAGTGCACTCGCACTCGGACTCGTTCTTGCCGGTCACGACCTCGGAACGGTCGTCGTGATGGGAGGACTCGTGTTCGGCGCGCTGTTCTTCTCCAACGTCAAACTCCGTTTCCTCGCCGTCCCCGTTCTCGCCGGCATCCTGATGTTCTTCGTCATGGCGATCATGAGCCCGAACCGGATGGCCAGGATCATGACGTTCCTCGACGAGGAGTGCCTCGACTATGAAGGTCTGTGCTGGCAGCCGCTTCACGGAACCTGGGCTCTCGCAAACGGGGGAGTGTTCGGCCTCGGACTGGGCAACTCGCGTGAGAAATATTCCTGGCTCCCCGCTGCATCCGACGACTACATCTTCGCGATCATCGGTGAGGAGCTCGGACTGATCGGTGGGGTCGTCGTCCTCGTCATGTTCGTGCTGCTCGCTGTCGGCTTCGTTCGCATCATCCGCGCCAGTTCCGATCCCTTTGTCCGCATCACGACCGGCGCAATTCTCGTCTGGATCGTCGGCCAGGCGTTCATCAACATCGGGGTCGTTCTTCGCCTGCTCCCGGTGCTCGGTGTTCCGCTCCCATTCATCTCCGCAGGAGGAACTGCTCTCTTGACATCACTCGCCGCCATCGGAATCGTGCTCGCCTTCGCGAGGGAACAATCTTCGCCCCGGAGCGCTCTCGCCGAAGGGCGGTTCCAGTCATGACCGCGTACCTTCTCGCCGGCGGCGGTACCGCCGGTCACGTCAATCCGCTCCTGGCCGTCGCGGACGCCATCACCGAGCGTGAGCCCGACGCGCAGGTCCTCGTCCTCGGAACGAAGGAGGGGCTGGAGTCCAGGCTCGTTCCCGAACGCGGTTACGAACTCCTGACCATCGCGAAGCTCCCGTTCCCACGACGGATCAATCGCCGCGCGCTGAGCTTCGGGTCGCGGTTCCGGCAGGCAGTGTCCGAGATCGTCGCGATGATCGCTGAGCACAACATCGACGTCGTTGTCGGATTCGGCGGCTACGCCTCGGCGCCCGCGTATCTCGCAGCGCGTCGCGCAGGCATCCCGGTCGTCGTCCACGAGGCGAACGCGAAGCCTGGGCTTGCCAACCGGCTCGGAGCGCGATTCACTCCGTTCGTCGGAGTCGCCTTCCACGGGACGAAACTGCGCCAGTCCCGCTTCGTCGGGATGCCGCTCCGACGCGAGATCGAACGTCTCGATCGAGACGTGGCGAGAAAAGAAGCGGCCGACCTGTTCGGGCTCGCGGGCGACCGGCCCACGCTCCTCGTCACCGGCGGTTCACTCGGCGCACGCCGGGTCAACGAGACCATCTTCGCGTCACGGCAGACGATCATCGACGCCGGCTACCAGATCCTCCACATCGTCGGAAGTAAATCCGACCTCACCGACCCGGGAACCGAGCACTACCACCTCGTGAACTATTGCGACCGGATGGACCTCGCCCTCGCCGTCGCCGACTTCGCCGTGTCCCGCGCGGGCGCTGCCACCGTATCCGAACTCTCAGCGCTCGGGATCCCCGCCGCGTATGTTCCCTATCCTGTCGGCAACGGCGAGCAGCGCTACAACGCCGCAGACGCAGTCCATGCCGGGGGAGCGGTCATCGTCCTCGACGCCAAATTCACCCCGGAGTGGATCGAGACCTCGCTCGTCCCGCTGATCACCGACCGGATGCGGGTCCAGGACATGGCCGTGCAGTCCCGGCTGATGGGCACCCTCGAGGGCACCAGCCGGATGTACGACCTCATTCACGAATCCCTCGCCGGGCGCTGACACCCAGCCCCATGCGTTATAACTGAACCTTCCGTACAGCCCAGAGAATAGCGAGTACCCAGCGTGATCAAGCCCGACTTCAGCGTCGACATCCCCGACGATCTCGGCACCGTGCACTTCGTCGGCATCGGCGGCTCCGGCATGAGCGGAATCGCCCGGTTGTTCCTCGGAGCAGGGCACAGGGTGACCGGCTCAGATGTTCGCGAGTCCGCGAACACCGAGGCGCTCCGCGAACTCGGCGCGACGGTGCACATCGGCCATGACGCCGCCAATGTCGGGGACGCGGATACCATCGTCGTCACGAGTGCCCTGTGGCCAACGAACCCTGAGTATCTTCTCGCGAAGGAACGCGGCATCCCGGTCCTGCACCGGTCGCAGGCTCTCGCTGCTGCGATCAGCGGAACCCGCCTGGTTTCGGTCGCGGGTGCGCACGGGAAGACCACCTCGACGGGCATGATCGTCACCGGTCTCCTCGGACTGAACGAAAGCCCGAGCTTCGTCAACGGGGGAGTCATCGAATCCCTCGGTGTGTCGAGCGCCAGGGGAACGGGCGATCTCTTCGTCGTCGAAGCCGATGAATCAGACGGATCATTTCTGCTCTACGACACCGCCGTTGCCCTGATCACCAACGTCGACGCCGACCACCTCGACCACTATGGATCGCTCGAGGCGTTCGACGACGCTTTCGTCACCTTCGCACAGAAGGCGTCAGAACTCGTCGTCATCTCGTCCGACGACGCCGGAGCTCTCCGCGTCGCCGCCAAGCTCGATGGCAAACGCATCCTCACCTTCGGTGAAGCGGAGGATGCCGATGTGCGGGTGCACTCGATCGGGTCAGAAGGTCCGGTGTCGTTCGTTCTCAGCTATCAGGGTCAGGACAACGGAGCGACGCTGCGGATCCCGGGCAAACACAACGCCATCAACGCCGCAGGCGCATTCGCGGTCCTCGTCGGTCTCGGGTTCGGCGCCGCCGAATCCCTCGCCGCGATCGCGGATTTCGGAGGAACGGAACGCCGGTTCGAACTCCACGGCACCGTCGACGGCGTCAGCGTCTTCGACGACTACGCCCACCACCCGACCGAGGTGGCCGCCGCGCTGTCTGCCGCGCGCACGGTCGTCGGGAACGGGCGCATCATCGCCGTGCACCAGCCGCACCTCTACAGCCGCACGCGGCTGATGGCCGGTGAGTTCGCCGAAACTCTCGAATCGCACGCCGACCAGACCGTCGTGCTCGACGTCTACGGTGCCCGAGAAGACCCGGAACCCGGCGTCACCGGCGAGCTCGTCTCGCAGCGGTTCACGGATGCGTCCCGCGTCGCTTTCATCGCGGACTGGCAGGAAGCGGCCGACTACGTCGCCTCCATCGCGGAACCAGGCGACTACGTCATCACGCTCGGCTGCGGCGACGTTTACCGGATCGTGCCCCAGCTTCTCGGTTCGCTCACCGCTGCCAGGCCGTAACGAATGAAGCGGCCCTCAGGTTTCACCCCCCAGCGACCGTCTCCAGCCGAGCCGGACGGTTCGACGGCCCCGTCGCGGTCGCGCGGTGAAGCATCGATCACGGTGCCCAGAAAACCGGTCACCGTCACGCCTGCGGAGCCGATCCCGTTCACGCCGTCGAATGCCGATCGGACGGAGGCGACCGAGCCGGAGAAGCTGCCCAAGCTCCGTGAAGCACGGAAACAGCGCAAGCGCGTCGAGCGAGCAGAGGTCAAGCGCTTCACTGCTCACGCGAGGCGCAGGCGCAGGACGATCCTGTCCGTCGTCGGCGGGGTCCTCGGACTTGCCCTTCTCGCGTGCCTGCTCGCATACACGCCGATCCTGTCGGTTCGCACGATCCAGGTCGAGGGCGCAGAGCGAGTCAGTTCGGACGCCGTGGTCGCCGATCTCTCCGGCCAATTGGGCTCCCCGTTCCCCATGGTCGATGAATCCGCCATCAAGGCTGCTCTCGTGAGCTATCCGCTGATCGAGTCTTACGCGGTCGAAGCCCGCCCCCCGTCAACCCTCGTCATCCGTCTGGTCGAGCGCACGCCGGTGGGCGCGATCGACACAGGGGACGGTTTCCTCATCGTCGACGCGGCCGGCGTGATCATCGAGTCGGCGACCGACCGCCCAGGTGGGTACCCCCTCATCTCCGTCGATGGCGGAGTGAAAGCGGACGGTTTCGCCCCCGCCGCCGCCGTCCTGCGGGCTTTACCGGACGGACTGTTCGCGCGGGTAGACACCGTCACTGCGACGACAAAGGACGACGTCCGCTTCACGCTTGCCGACAGCGAAACCACCGTCGTATGGGGCAGTTCCGAGGAGTCGGCGCTCAAGGCATACACACTCGAAGCACTCATGAAGGCGCAACCGGATTTCGCCGAGTACGACGTCACATCACCGAGCGTCGCCGTCGTCCGCTGAGCGCACCTCCCGGTTTTTTCTTCGCCGATTTCGCGACACGCGCACGTCATCCCGCGCGTTGGGTGTGCCCGGCATAACTTGAGTTCAAGAAATGCATACTGAGCATAACTTTAAACCTTAACCTGAGGTTGAGGGTTCTTTCCCCGGAGGCCGGACGTGACTAGTAACCAGAACTACCTTGCCGTGATCAAAGTCGTCGGCATCGGCGGCGGCGGCGTCAACGCCGTCAATCGAATGATTGAACTCGGCCTTCGCGGCGTCGAGTTCATCGCCATCAATACCGACGCCCAGGCGCTGCTCATGAGCGACGCCGACGTCAAGCTCGACGTCGGGCGGGAGATCACGCGCGGCCTCGGAGCGGGCGCAGACCCGGAGGTGGGTCGACGCGCGGCCGAAGACCACGCCGAGGAGATCGAGGAAGCCCTTGCCGGCGCCGACATGGTCTTCGTCACGGCGGGAGAAGGTGGAGGAACCGGTACAGGTGGTGCCCCCGTCGTCGCCCGCATCGCTAAATCCATCGGCGCGCTCACCATCGGTGTCGTCACGAAGCCGTTCGGATTCGAAGGCCGCCGTCGCCAGGCTCAGGCCGAACTGGGCGTCGCGAAACTCAAGGAAGAAGTCGACACGCTCATCGTCGTGCCGAACGACCGTCTCCTTGAGATCAGCGACCGCGGAATCAGCATGCTCGAGGCCTTCTCGACCGCCGACCAGGTCCTCCTCGCCGGTGTCCAGGGCATCACCGACCTCATCACCACCCCGGGCCTGATCAACCTCGACTTCGCCGACGTGAAGAGCGTCATGCAGGGCGCAGGTTCGGCGCTCATGGGAATCGGATCGTCACGCGGTGCAGACCGGGCGATCAAGGCTGCTGAACTCGCCGTGGCGTCCCCCTTGCTCGAGGCCAGCATCGAGGGCGCGCACGGTGTTCTGCTCTCGATCCAGGGCGGATCGAACCTCGGAATCTTCGAGATCAACGACGCCGCTCGCCTCGTCCAGGAAGCAGTGCACCCCGAAGCCAACATCATCTTCGGTGCCGTCATCGATGACACCCTCGGTGACGAGGTTCGGGTCACCGTCATCGCCGCCGGGTTCGACGGAGGAGAGCCGCCGTCACGGCAGGGCGAGTCGTCCCGCGACGCGGTCGTCACGACCGGGGGCGTGCAGACGAGTGCGCCGGCTGTTCCCGCGGCTGCGGCCGCAGCCGGAAGCACGGGCGCCGCTGCGGGCGGTTCCGTTCTCACCGAAGCCCCCCAGACCTGGAAGGTCACCGAGCAGTCGCTCGCGACGCCTCCGGTGACGGCGGACCCGGCGTTTGCCGACGAAGACGAACTCGACATCCCCGACTTCCTCAAGTAGACATGCCGGACGGCAACGACCAGGCGCTCGACCAGCTTTCGCTGGACGAGCGCCTGGCGCGTGTCCGGGCGGGAATAACGGATGCCGCATCGGTGGCCGGACGCGCGGCATCCGAGATCACGACGATCGTCGTCACGAAGTTCCACCCCGCAGACCTCGTGCGGGAACTGTACGCGCTCGGCGTTCGCGATTTCGGCGAAAACCGGCACCAGGAGGCGGCGGCGAAAGCCGCCGATCTTTCGGACCTGCGCGACGCGACCTGGCACTTCGTGGGCCAGTTGCAGTCGAAGAAGGCGCGGCAGGTTGCCGGATACGCCTCGGTCGTCCACTCGATCGACCGGGCGGCCCTCGTCACCGCGCTTGCAGTGCCGCGGGAGGTCCCGCTCGACTGCTTCGTGCAGATCAACCTCACCGACGATCCCGGTCGCGGCGGTGTGGCGCCTGACGGGCTCGACGAACTCGTCGAGCGAGTCCTCGCGACCACACCGCTCAATCTGCTCGGCGTGATGGCCGTCGCGCCGCTCGGCGAGGAGCCCCGCCGCGCATTCGCCCGACTCCGCGCGCTGTCCGACCGCGTCGTTGCGCTGGCGCCGGAGGCGAATCGCATCTCAGCAGGAATGTCCCACGATTACCGCGAGGCGATCGCCGAAGGCGCGACACACCTTCGCATTGGGACCGCAATCACGGGTAACCGGCCGTTACCCGGTTAATCTCATTGAAGTAGGAACCGCACAAACGGAGGTAGCGATGTCCAACCCGCTGAAGAAGACAATGGTCTACCTTGGCCTCGCAGATGATGATCTCGAGTACGAGGAGAACCAGCAGACTGCCCCCGCCGCGGCACCAGCTGCGTCGAACACGCACGGCACGTCCGCGACGAGCGCGTCAGCCGCTTCGTCCGCAGCGCCTGTGCAGAACCGCGCTCCCGTCACGCCCCTGCGACGCCCGACGGCCACCAAGCAGGCAGCGCCGGCGGAGCTCAACGAGATCCTCACCGTGCACCCGAAGCAGTACCGTGACGCTCAGGTGATCGCCGAAACGTTCCGCGATGGAGTTCCGGTCATCATCAACCTGTCGCAGATGAGCGAGGGAGACGCCAAGCGCCTCATCGACTTCGCCAGCGGCCTGTCGCAGGGTCTCTACGGCAAGATCGAGCGTGTCACCAGCAAGGTCTTCCTGCTCTCTCCCGCGCACGTCGCCGTGCTCGGCGACCAGGGCGCAGCCGCTGATGCAGAGTCGACCTTCTTCGCTCAGCAATAATTGAGGGGTGGACTCCGTTCTTTCGCTTCTCCGAAACATCCTGTACTTCGCCCTCCTGCTGTACTTCTTCGTCATGTGGGCACGGTTCGGTCTTGACCTTGCCCGGTCGTTCAAGCCGCGCTGGCGGCCGACCGGTCCTGGGCTGATCGCCGCCGAACTCGTCTTCAGCCTGACGGACCCACCGATCCGGTTTTTCCGCCGGATCCTCCCACCCGTCAGAATCGGTGCGCTCGCGCTCGATTTCGGGTGGAGCATCACCATGCTGTGCGTCATCGTGTCGATGACGCTGGTCAATCTGCTTCTGCGCTGAGGGTGCGCGCGGGGTATCCTGTTAAGCCACGTGCCCCTCAGCTCTCAGCCAGCAGTCGCTGCTGGTGTTTGCTAGCGTAGGCACGTCCATTCGAGCTCAATCAAGTAAGAGGTGGGAAGCCATGGCGCTAACTCCGGAAGACGTAGTCAACAAGCAGTTCCAGCAGACAAAGTTCCGCGAGGGCTACGACCAGGACGAGGTCGATGACTTCCTGGACGAGGTCGTTGTCGAACTTCGCCGCCTGCTCCAGGAAAACAACGAGCTCAAGGCACGCCTCGAAGGCTCCGACGCCGGCGACGTCCGCCCGGTAGAAGCAGTACCTGCGCCGGCAGCAGAAGCCGCACCGGCTCCGGTTGTTGCTGAGCCTGCCCCCGCTGCGGCTCCGGCCCCCGCGCCGTCGGCTCAGGATGAGGGCGAGTCCAGCTCGAGCCTCCTCCAGCTCGCACGCCGTCTCCACGACGAGCACGTGCGCGAGGGCGCCGAGAAGCGCGACGCACTCATCGCCGAAGGCCACGCCACCGCGGCCCGCGTCGTTGCCGAGGCCGAGGCCAAGCAGCGCGCACAGATGAACATCCTCAACGAGGAGCGGTCCACCCTCGAGAAGAAGATCGACGAACTGCGCGACTTCGAGCGCGAGTACCGTCAGAAGCTCCGCGGCTACATCGAGAGCCAGCTCAAGGAACTCGACTCAAACGCCGGGCCGAGCGCACAGGGATCGGGCTCCGGCTACGTGACCAGCGAGAAGTCCAACGCGTAAGTTTTGAGCGAAGAAAAGGTTTCGCCGGAACCCACACCGGCTGGACCACTCCGTGTCCGAGCGCTAGTTGTCGTCGCCGCCCTTGCGGCGACGGCACTGGCGCTCGACCAGTTCACCAAGCACCTCGTGGTCACGACCCTCCCGCTCGGCGAGCAGGTCAAGATTCTCGGCGACGTTCTCATCTTCCAGTTCGTGCGGAACCCGGGGGCGGCGTTTTCCCTCGCGGCAGGCAGTACCTGGATCTTCTCGATTCTCGCCGCCGTCGTCACCGTCGCGATCATCGTTCTCTCACCTCGCATCCGGTCGATCGGCTGGGCCGTCGTCTTCGGTCTCCTCCTCGGAGGGGTGCTGGGTAACCTGACCGACCGCCTGTTCCGGGAGCCGTCGTTCGGGCTCGGCCACGTCATCGACTTCATCTCCACTCCGTGGATGATTCCCGCGATCTACAACATCGCCGACATCTGCATCGTGTCGAGCATGGGGCTCTTCATCCTGCTGACCATCCTCGGGATCAACCTCGACGGAACCCGGGCAACGAAGCAGACATCAGATCCGGATGCCGCGGCAAGCGACGAGACGATCGACCCGGTGACGACTCCGGTGGCGACCGACGAAACACCGGCGGAGCACCAGCCCGGTGCCTCGGAGACGCCCCACCGCTCGGACGCCTGATGGAGACGCGCAGCCTGCCCGTCCCTGACGGCCTTGACGGCACCCGTGTCGACGCCGGCCTGGCGAAGGTTCTCGGGTTCTCCCGCAGCTTTGCCGCCGACGTCGCCGAAGCCGGGGGAGTGAGCCTCGACGGCAAACCCGCCGGCAAATCAGACCGGCTGACCGCAGGGTCCTGGCTCGAGGTGACCTGGACGCCCAAACAGGAACCCGTCGTCGTTCCCGTCATCGTCAGCGACCTCTCCGTCGTGCACGACGATGACGACATCATCGTGGTGTCCAAGCCCGTTGGCGTCGCCGCGCATCCTTCGGTGGGCTGGACAGGCCCGACCGTGCTCGGCGCTCTGGCCGGAGCCGGTTACAGCGTTTCGACGTCGGGCTCAGCGGAGCGTGCGGGCATCGTGCATCGCCTCGACGTCGGTACCACGGGTCTCATGGTCGTCGCGAAGAGCGAACGCGCGTACACCCACCTGAAGCGCGCCTTCCACGACCGCGAGGTCGAAAAGGTGTACCACGCTCTCGTCCAGGGACACCCGGATCCGCTTGCCGGCACGATTGACGCCCCCATCGGGCGGCACCCGAAACACGACTGGAAATTCGCGGTCACGGCCGAGGGCAAGCCGTCGATCACCCACTACGAAACGGTCGAAGCCTTCGCGAGCGCGTCACTGCTCGAGATCCACCTCGAGAGTGGTCGCACGCACCAGATCCGCGTTCACATGGCCGCCCAGCGGCATCCGTGCGTCGGCGACCCGCTCTACGGGGCCGACCCCACGCTCGCCGCCCGGCTGGGTCTCACCCGGCAGTGGCTTCACGCTGCCCGGCTCTCCTTCACACACCCCGGCTCGGGGGACTGGGTCACCTACGACTCGGCATACCCGGACGACCTCCAGCACGCCCTCGATGTCCTCCGTGAGGATTAGGCTGGGAGCCCAGCCCCCAGTTCTCCGGAGAAGTCTTGCCTTCAACTGACGACTCGTTCGTTCACCTGCACGTCCACAGCGAGTACTCGATGCTCGACGGCGCGGCCCGCGTCAAACCGCTCATCGAGGCCGCTGTCGCCGAGGGGATGCCCGCTGTCGCGGTCACCGACCACGGCAACATGTTCGGCTCCTTCGACTTCTGGTCGACGGCGACCGCCGCGGGAATCAAGCCGATTATCGGTACAGAGGCGTACATCACCCCCGGGACACACAGGACCGACAAAACCCGGGTGCGCTGGGGCACGAGCGCCCAGGGCCGCGACGACGTCTCCGGCAGCGGTGCGTACACGCACATGACGCTGCTGTCCGAGACGACGGAGGGCATGCACAACCTCTTCCGGATGTCGTCTCTCGCGTCCATCGAGGGGTACTACTTCAAGCCGCGGATGGACCGTGAAGTACTCGCCACGTACGCCAAGGGAGTCATCGGGACGACGGGGTGCGCCGGTGGTGAGATCCAGACGCGACTGCGGCTCGGGCAGTACGACGAAGCGAAGGCGGCTGCCGCCGAGTTCCGGGACATCTTCGGCAAGGACAACTTCTTCTGCGAGGTGATGGACCACGGCATCGACGTCGAACGCCGGACGATGACCGACCTGTTCCGGCTCGCGAAAGAACTCGATCTTCCCCTCGTCGCCACGAACGATCTGCACTACACACACGCCCACGATGCGAAGGCCCACGCTGCACTGCTGTGCGTGCAGTCCGGTTCCACGCTCGACGACCCGAACCGGTTCAAGTTCGACGCCGACGAGTTCTATCTCAAGTCCGCTCAGCAGATGCGGCAATTGTTCCGCGACCACCCGGAGGCGTGCGACAACACGCTCCTCATCGCCGAGCGCTGCGACGTCGAGTTCAACACGAGCGCAAGCTACATGCCGCGCTTTCCCGTGCCCGCCGGTGAGACCGAAGAAACCTGGTTCATCAAGGAAGTCGAGCGCGGACTCGTCGAGCGGTACCCCGGCGGGATCCCAGACGACGTACGAGCGCGTGCCAACTATGAGGCAGGCGTCATCGTCCAGATGGGGTTCCCCGGCTACTTCCTCGTCGTCTCCGACTTCATCAAGTGGTCGAAGGAGAACGGCATCCGGGTGGGTCCTGGCCGTGGTTCCGGTGCCGGTTCGATGGTCGCGTACGCGATGAAGATCACCGACCTCGACCCGATCGTGCACGGTCTCATCTTCGAGCGGTTCCTCAACCCTGACCGTGTCTCCATGCCCGACTTCGACGTCGACTTCGACGATCGGCGCCGTGGTGAGGTGATCCGCTACGTCACCCAGAAGTACGGCGACGAACGCGTCGCGCAGATCGTGACCTACGGCACGATCAAGGCGAAACAGGCGCTCAAGGACTCGTCCCGCGTTCTCGGCTTCCCCTTCGGCATGGGCGACAAACTCACCAAGGCGATGCCGCCTCCCGTCATGGGCAAGGACGTCCCCCTGACCGGGATCTTCGACAAGACGCACCCGCGATACAAGGAGACCGTCGACCTCCGCACGATCGTCGAGACGGATGCCGAGGCACGCACGGTTTTCGACACCGCTCTGGGGATCGAGAACCTCAAGCGACAGTGGGGTGTGCACGCTGCTGGTGTGATCATGTCGAGCGACCCCCTCATCGACATCATCCCGATCATGAAGCGGGAACAGGACGGCCAGATCGTCACCCAGTTCGACTACCCGGCGTGTGAAGCCCTCGGGCTGATCAAGATGGACTTCCTCGGGCTGCGGAACCTGACGATCGTCAGCGACGCGCTCGACAACATCGAATCGAACCGCGGCACGCGGATCGAGCTCGAGACGCTTCCCCTCGATGACACCGGTGCGTACGAACTACTCGCCAGGGGCGACACCCTCGGCGTTTTCCAGCTCGACGGCGGTCCTATGCGCAGCCTCCTGCGCCTGATGAAACCCGACAACTTCGAGGACATCTCCGCGGTCATCGCCCTGTACCGGCCGGGGCCGATGGGTGCTGACTCCCACACGAACTACGCCTTGCGCAAGAACGGGCTGCAGGCGATCACGCCGATCCACCCCGAGCTCGAAGAGCCCCTGCAGGAGATCCTCGGTGGGACCCACGGTCTCATCATCTACCAGGAGCAGGTCATGTCCGTGGCGCAGAAGCTGGCCGGCTTCTCGCTCGGCCAGGCGGACATCCTGCGGCGGGCGATGGGCAAGAAGAAGAAGTCCGAACTGGACAAACAGTTCGAGGGCTTCAGCGGCGGCATGCGCGAACGCGGCTACTCGGACGCAGCGATCAAAGCCGTCTGGGATATCCTGCTTCCGTTCTCCGACTACGCCTTCAACAAGGCGCACTCCGCCGCCTACGGGGTGGTGTCGTACTGGACCGCCTACCTCAAGGCTCACTATCCGGCCGAGTACATGGCCGCCCTGCTCACGAGCGTCGGGGATTCCAAGGACAAAGCGGCGATCTACCTGAACGAATGCCGGCGCATGGGAATCCAGGTCCTCCCGCCGGATGTCAACGAGTCCATCGGGTTCTTCCGCGCCGTCGGTGAGGACATCCGCTTCGGGCTCGGCGCGGTCAGGAACGTCGGGTTCAACGTCGTCGAAGCGATCCGCGCTGCTCGCGAAAGCGAGGGTGCATTCACCTCGTTCCACGACTTCCTCCGCAAAGTCCCGCTCCCTGTCGCGAACAAGCGCACGGTGGAGTCGCTGATCAAAGCAGGAGCATTCGACTCGCTCGGCGCGACGCGTCGCGGACTCATCGAGGTCCACGAGGATGCCGTCGACAGCGCGGTCAGCCTCAAACGCAACGAGGCCAACGGCCAGGTGGATTTGTTCGGCGGGATCTTCGATCTCGATGCGCCCGAAGAGTCCGCTCCTGACCGGCCCGAGTGGTCGAAGAAGGACAAACTTGCGTTCGAGCGCGAGATGCTCGGTCTTTACGTGTCCGACCATCCCCTCGCGGGCCTCGAATTACAGCTCGCGAAACACGCGACAACCACGATCACCGACCTCCTCACCTCGGAGCACACGCAGGACGGCGACACCGTGACCATCGCGGGCCTCGTCACGAGCGTGCAGCACCGGGTGGCGAAGACATCAGGCAACCAGTACGGCATGATCCAGGTCGAGGACTTCGGCGGTGAAATCACCGTGATGTTCATGGGGAAGGCGTACCTCGAGTTCGCACCGACGCTCATTAACGACTCCGTCGTCGTCGTCCGAGGTCGCGTCAGCATGCGCGATGACGGCATGAACCTGCACGCCTACAGCATCTTCTCGCCCGATGTCGAGCAGGGCGGAGTCTCGGGCCCGCTGACGCTCACCATGCCAGACGCACGGGCGACGACGGAGCTCGTCACGCAACTCGGCGGCATCCTGACCCGTCACTCCGGGGATGCCGAAGTGCGGCTCAAGCTGGTGCGCGGAGACGTCGCCCGCCTCTTCGAGATTCCCTATCCCGTCAAGGTCACGCCTGACCTGTTCGGCGAGCTGAAATCACTGCTCGGGCCCAATTGCCTCGGATGACGTACGCTCGAACCGTGTCGGCCCCGTGCCCCCCAAACACCTGTACAGCCGCGAACGAAGGATCCCCATGACGAACCCGACCACGCCGCCTGAACCTCGGGATTCCGGTCAGGGACAGCCGGAGCCGCAGCAACCGTTCGTGCCGCAGCAGCCGTACCCGCAGCAGGGCGGCTATCCGCAGGAGCCGTTCCCGCAGCAGGGTGGTTATCCGCAGCAGCCGTTCCCGCAGCAGGGCGGCTATCCGCAGCAGTCGTATCCACAGCAGGGTGGTTATCCGCAGCAGCCGTTCCCGCAGCAGAACCCGCCGGTCTACCAGCCGGTTCAGCCCGCACCTGCCCAGGAACACTACCCGCAGTCATCTCGGCAGGCGCCCGCCCGGCCGCCACGGCCGAGAACGGATGCCTCAGGGGTGCCGTACGGCATCGGTCCGTTCACGCTGCGGGAGATCCTGTTCCTCGGTGTGACAGCAATCGTGTTCCTCGCGTCGTTCCTCCCGTTCCTGGGCGGGGACTACAGCGATCTCTTCGGTTACTCGAGCGCGTGGGCTCCAGCCCCCTGGCTCGCCATTCCCGCGGCTCTCGTCCTCGTCGCCGCAGCAGTTTTGATCGTGAGCCGGCGGCTTTCGCCGACCAGGCGCCTCCGGGTCGGCTCGTTGTCCGTCGACCAGTTCGCGTCAGCGGCATCCGTCGTGACAGCCGGGTTCTACCTGGGAGCACTGTTCCTGATCGTCGGATTCCCCGCCTGGTTCGGCGGCGGGAGCGAGATCCTGGCGCCGGGCGCCGGCGTGATCGTCGGTCTGCTGTTCTCCCTGGCCGCCGTCGTTCTCACGACGCTTGCCCCTGTGATTCCAGCGTTCAACACCGATTTCACCAGGCGAGGTGACGCATCCGCCCACCGGACTGCGCGTCCGGCCGACGCCGTCCCTCGCCGCCCCCGCCCGGAACAACAGATTCCCGGCGAGCAGTTGCCTCAGGCGCAGGGTGAATCAGGCTTTCCGCTGCAGCAGGCGGGGCCAGGTGAGTTCGCCGCATACCAGCGACGCGGATCGGCTCCCGCTGTAGCGGCGGACGAGCACGTCCCGAGCGCTGAAGAAAGCGCCGGGCTGAGCCTCGCCGAGCAGCCGCGCGATGACGAGGGAATCGACGAACGGACGATCGCCGGGCAGCCGGTTCGCCCGCCGTCCGCCAGCGCCGCGGAATCTTCCGGGATCTCCGCCGAGCGAACAGCTGCTGTGCCGTTCGACGAGTTCCAGGAGAGCGTCAGCGAACCGAACTCGGCAACCGAAGGCACCGCTGGCACCGTCGACGACGGAGCGCACGGCGAGCCGCAGGCGTTCGCGCCCGGATTCGTCGCGACCGATGTGCCCGCTGTGGACCCGGAACCCGGTGCCGCAGCATCACCGGGTGACGTCGACGATGAGCGCCACGATGAGGTGTCAGCGCCGGTGTCAGCCTTCAGCCATGTGTCTGCGCAAGCCGCTTCCGGGAGGCAGGCGACCGATACCCGTGTGGATTCCGTGGAAGCCGTCGGGGAGTCCGGCCAGCCCGCGAGCGAGGGCAGCGCCGGATCAGACAGCGCGGAATCGGACATCGCCGAGCCTGAAGCAGTCCGGCCAGACACGGGGGCGCGTCCAGAACAGGCGACGCCGGGTGCGGCATCGGCGACAGCAGTCTTTTCCACCCAACCGTTCTGGGTCTACTCTCCGGTGCCACGTCCGGTGGTCGACGAAGTGTCAGGGGCGACGGTGTTCGAGATCGGCCCCACCGCGTGGGCTCTTGCGGTGGTCGACCGCGGATCCGAACTCGTGATCCGGCACGATGATGGACGCATCGGCGTGCTTCACGACCTCGACGGAATCACCCGCGGCTAGCTAGCCTCAGGCGATGTCGCCCGGGCGCACATATCGGCGCTCGTGGTAGATCAACGGCTCGTCATCCTCGCCGATCGCGCCGCGTTCGATCTGGACGACGACGACTGCGCTGTTGTGCACGGGGAATCGTTCGATGATCCTGCCGCTCATCCAGGTGGTCACACCATCGAGAATCGGCAGACCGTTGTCGCCCATGTGCCAGTGGTCGCCGATGAACCGCGCGGCGTTGTCGCCGCTCATGATCTCGGCGACCCGCCGGTTCCGGGCACCGAGCATGTGGATCACGACGCGATCGGTCGACGAAATCGCCGGCCAGGAACTGGCACTCCTCGCCATGTTGAAGGTCGCAAGCGGAGGAACCGCGGCGAGGGACGCGAGCGATGTCGCCGTGAAGCCAACCGGGGTCCCGGTGCTGTCGATGGCAGTGACCACCGCGACGCCAGCGGCGTGACGGCGGAACGCGGCCTTGAAAGCATCCAGATCGGGCTGCATCGGGTTCATTCTGTGTGTTCCTTTCGGGGCGAGCGCCTGCGGCTTCCCTGCGTGTGAGATCAACGTGGACGTGGCAGGGTTATTCCGTTCAGGACCGCCGGATATGCTGGGGTCAACATGATTCAGACTCTCGACCTTCGCGGAATTCAGCCTAGCCGCGCCGAATTGCTTGCCCTCATTCCGCGCCCGGTCGTCGACGTTTCCGTCGCTTCGGCCGCCGCTGCCACCCTCATCGACGAAGTGAGGGCAGACGGGGAAGACGCCATTCGCCGGCATGCCGAGCGGTTCGACGGAGTCGCCGGTGCGCGGATCCGGGTAGAGCCGTCGGCGATAGCGGATGCCGTCGCTTCGCTCGATCCCGCCGTGCGAGTCGCACTCGAAGCGGCAATCGAGCGCGTCCGCGAAGCCACCAGAGCTCAAGTGCCCAACCCCGTCACAACGACACTGGCGCCGGGCGCTACCGTTCACCAGCGCTGGCAGCCTGTCGACCGGGTTGGACTCTACGTCCCGGGTGGAAAGGCTGTCTACCCGTCGAGCGTGGTCATGAACGTCGTCCCCGCTCAGGTCGCCGGAGTGGCATCCATCGCGATCGCCTCGCCCGCCCAGCACGACCACGGGGGGGCCGTGCACCCGACCATCCTCGCCGCCGCAGGTCTCCTCGGCGTCGACGAGGTCTACGCCATGGGAGGTGCGAGCGCCATCGGTGCCCTGGCCTACGGGGTGCCCTCGCTGGACCTCGATCCGGTCGACGTCGTGACCGGTCCTGGCAACATCTACGTCGCGGCCGCGAAACGCCTCGTCCGTGGCGTCGTCGGCATCGACTCCGAGGCGGGGACGACCGAAATCCTGGTGATCGCGGACGCCAAGGCCGACCCGATTCTGGTCGCCGCGGACCTCGTGAGCCAGGCAGAGCACGATGAGGCGGCGGCATCTCTGCTCGTCACCGACTCAGTCGATCTCGCTCGCTCGGTCGAAACGGAACTGTCCAGGCTCGCCGACTCGACGGAACACTCCGCCCGGGTGACCGAAGCTCTCGGCGGACCACAGTCTGCGATCGTGCTCGTCGACGACCTCGCAGCGGCTGCGCGGTTCAGCAACGCGTACGGGCCGGAACACCTCGAGATCCAGACCGAGGACGATCAGGCCGTGCTCGCCACGATCACGAGCGCCGGCGCGATCTTCCTCGGGGCGCACTCGCCGGTCAGCGTCGGCGACTACCTCGCAGGCTCGAACCACGTGCTGCCGACCGGCGGCCAGTCGCGGTTCTCGTCCGGTCTTGGCGCGCACACCTTCCTCCGGCCGCAGCAGGTCATCGAATACGACCGTGATGCTCTCGCCGGAGTCGCAGAACATGTCGTATCACTGGCACATGCCGAGGCTCTCCCCGCGCACGGGGACGCTGTCACCGCAAGGTTCCCCGCTCACTGACGCGAACGAGGCGGCGATTCCAGCGCCAGCCGAAGGCGAACTCGGCAGCGGTAGTCTTGACGCATGTATTGCCCGTTCTGCCGTCACCCCGATTCCCGTGTCATCGACTCGCGCACGAGTGACGACGGTCTCTCAATTCGCCGCCGCCGGCAGTGCCCGGAATGCGGACGCCGTTTTTCGACGACCGAGACCGCGAGCCTCAACGTCATCAAACGCAGCGGTGTCGTGGAGCCGTTCAGCCGCGAAAAGGTCGTCTCCGGCGTGCGCAAGGCGTGTCAGGGGCGACCGGTGACGGACTCCGATCTCGCGATCCTGGCGCAAAAGGTCGAGGAGTCGATCCGGCAGACCGGCACCAGCCAGATCGACGCGAACGAGATCGGACTCGCGATCCTCACGCCGCTTCGCGAACTCGATGAGGTCGCGTACCTGCGCTTCGCGAGTGTCTATCAGGCCTTCAACTCGCTCGAGGATTTCGAGGACGCCATCACCCTGCTCCGCAGCGAGCACGAGGAAGCGGATGCCGCGGGGGAGCACGCGCAGGCCTGATCCGCAGGCACGATACCCTTGCATCGGCATGTATCGCTTTCTTTTCTCCTCCGTCCTGTCCAGGCTCGATCCTGAACGCGCCCACCACCTCGCTTTTGCGGTGATCCGGGCACTGCCCACCATCGGCCTCGACGGCGCCGTCCGACGGTTCACGCGGCCGAGCGCGGACATCCGCGTCGACACCCTCGGCCTTAACTTCGACACGCCGTTCGGTCTCGCCGCCGGATTCGACAAGGACGGTGAAGGCGTGGTCGGCCTCGGAGCGCTCGGCTTCGGCCATGTGGAGGTCGGAACGCTGACCACTCACTCCCAGCCGGGAAACCCGAAGCCGCGGCTGTTCCGCCTCATTCCCGACCGCGCTGTCATCAACCGGATGGGCTTCAACAACGGGGGAGCGGCATCCGCTGCCCGCCGACTCGCGCGCGTCCGCGGCATTCCCAACCGCCCGGTGCTCGGAGTGAACATCGGCAAGAGCCGTGTCGTCGGTGTGGACAACGCGATCTCGGACTACCTCACGAGCACGAAGCTCCTCGCGCCCGTCGCCGATTACCTCGTGGTCAACGTGAGTTCGCCGAACACTCCCGGGTTGCGCGGTTTGCAGGAGCTCGACAAGCTCGCCCCACTCCTGACGGAAGTGAAACAGGCCGCAGGCCGCACTCCGCTGCTCGTGAAGATCGCTCCTGACCTCAGCGACGACGAGGTGCGCAGAATCGCCGAACTCGCCGTCGAGGTCGGACTGGACGGGATCATCGCCACGAACACCACGATTGCGCGGAGCGGACTGTCGACCCCGGCCGCCGTCGTCGAAGCGGCCGGTGCCGGTGGTCTCTCGGGAGCACCCCTCGCCGACCGGTCCCTGGAAGTGCTTCGTCTCATCCGGTCAGTCGTCCCCAGCGACCTCTGCGTGATCTCCGTCGGGGGAGTGGAGACGGCTGAAGACGTCGCCGCACGACTGGCCGCCGGCGCAACCCTCGTTCAGGGCTACACGGCGTTCCTGTACCGCGGACCGCTGTGGGCGCGCCAGATCAACCGGGGACTCAGCGCGCTCAGCTCACGCTGAGACGGAGTCCGGTCGAGGTCAGGCTGGGCGCTGGCCCCGCTTGACCTGCGGCTTGGGCAGACGGAGGACACGCATCTGGAACGCACGCATGGCGGCGTACCACCGGACACCGCGCTCGACCCCGTCAGCGCCGTACTTGGCAGCGAGCTTGCGCTTCACCGACATCCCGAGCCACACCGCGTCGAGAACAGCGATGGCGAAGAACACCCACAGCAGGAGCATCGCGTAGACCTGCACGAGCGGCGGGAACAGGGTGAGCAGGATGACGAGGAACATCACCGGAATGAGGAACTCGCCGATGTTGAACCGGGAGTCGACGTAGTCACGCACGAATCGCTTCTGCACGCCGCGGTCGCGCGCTGGCAGGTACCGTTCGTCACCGGCGGCGAGGCCGATCCGGGCCTTCTCGCGCTGTTCGGCCATCTTCGCCTTGGCTGCCTTCGCCGCTTCCTTGCGGTCGCCAGGCACAAGCGGTCGCTTGTTGAGCGCTTCGCGTTCACGGCGGGTCGGCGTCGGCCGCCCCTTACCGCTGTTGCCGGCGAGACGGTCAGCCGTCTCTTCGGCGGTTTCGATGATGGGCTCGGGGGACGAGCCTGAAGTGTGCTTGGTCACGATGAGTCCTTGCGCTGGATATCTCTTAAGATTACCTGCATGACCGATACCGACGAGCACGTCCAGCCGAAAACCTCCTCCTCCGACTCCGCGATCCGGGATGCGGTGGCCGGCTCTCTGCCGTCGACGATCGCCGACCTGTCGAGACTCGTGCGGATTCCGAGCGTGTCCTGGGCTGCCTTTGACCCCGCTCACGTGCGGGCGAGCGCGGAAGCCGTCGCGACCCTGGCACGAGACACGGGCGTCTTCGAGTCGGTCGAGGTCCTGCAGGCCCCGATCGGTGAGACCGAGGAACTCGGGCAGCCGGCCGTGCTCGCCACGCGTCGCGCGAAGAACGGCAGACCGACGGTCATGCTCTACGCCCACCACGACGTCCAGCCGCCCGGCAAGGACGAGGACTGGGACTCCCAGCCGTTCGAGCCCACAGTACGCGGTGACCGCATTTACGGCCGTGGGGCTGCCGACGACAAAGCCGGAGTGATGGCACACATCGCGTCTCTCCGTGCGCTGACGGCAGCGGTCGGGAACGACTTCGACCTCGGACTCGCCCTCTTCATCGAGGGAGAGGAAGAGTTCGGCTCCCGCTCCTTCGCCAACTTTCTCCGGGCCAATCGCGAGGCCCTCGCCGCGGACGCCATCATCGTCGCGGACTCGAACAACTGGGATGAGAAGACACCCGCCCTCACCATCGCGCTGCGCGGCAACGTCACCTTCCGGCTCACTGTGACGACGCTCGAGCACGCCTCGCACTCCGGAATGTTCGGGGGAGCGGTTCCGGATGCCATGCTCGCCACGATCCGGTTGCTGTCCACGTTCTGGGACGACGCCGGGTCCGTCGCGGTCGACGGGCTCACGCGCCACGATGGCGTCACCCCGGAGTACACGGAAGAGCAGCTGCGCGCTGAAGCCGGTCTCCTCCCCGGCGTCAGCCCGATCGGCACCGGCACGATCCTCAGCCGGATCTGGTCCCAGCCATCGATCACCGTGACCGGGATCGATGCCCCGTCCGTGGCGAACGCCTCGAACACACTCTCTCCCACGGTCTCCGTCAAGGTCAGCGTGCGGGTGGCGCCAGGTCAGACAGCGAAGGATGCCCAGGCTGCGATCCAGCGGCATCTCACCGCAAACGCCCCATTCGGAGCGACGGTCGAGATCGACGACCTCGACCTCGGCGACCCGTTCCTCGTCGACACGAGCGGGTACGCCGTCGGCGAAGCGAAACGGGCGATGGCGGATGCCTGGGGTGTCGAACCGGTGGAGCTCGGCATCGGCGGCTCCATCCCCTTCATCGCCGACCTCGTGAGGGAATTCCCCGAGGCGGAAATTCTCGTGACCGGGGTCGAGGATCCGCACTCCCGCGCCCACAGCCCCAACGAGTCGCTGCACCTCGGAGTGTTCTCCCGGGCGATCCTCGCCGAGGCGCTGCTCCTCGGCAGGCTCAACGACGCCAGCCACGTGGCATCCGCCTGATCCCTCCAGCCTCCACACGGTTTCGATGCGTAGAATGAAGACGATTGTGGCAGTACCCGAAAGCACGACCTACCAAGGAGAGTCATGAGCGACACGACGCTGACATCCGCCCCGCCCGCCCACGGAGTCGGGCTGAGCGACACGGCAGCAGCCAAGGTGAAGAGCCTGCTCGAGCAGGAAGGCCGTGACGACCTCCGGTTGCGCGTCGCCGTGCAGCCCGGCGGCTGCTCCGGTCTGATCTACCAGCTGTACTTCGATGAGCGGATGCTCGACGGGGACGCCACCGTCGACTTCGGCGGCGTCGAAGTCATCGTCGACAAGATGAGTGTCCCGTACCTGGACGGTGCATCGATCGACTTCGAAGACACCATCCAGAAGCAGGGTTTCACCATCGACAACCCCAACGCGGGCGGCAGCTGCGCATGCGGAGACAGCTTCCACTAGGCGGTTTTTCAGGATTCGATGCAGGGGGCGCGCCGGGAACGGCGGGTCCTCTACATCATTTAAGTCGACCGCGACCGCCGGATACCGGGCCGCGCCCGGTAAATGGTCGAGAGCGGGTGCGGGGATCGGGCTAGACTGAAGGCTGTAATAACACTGTCATCGAAAGGTCCCAGGTGCGCTCGAATCCTCGACTCCGATGGGCTGCTGTACCGGTCGCCATCACGCTCGCCGTGGTCCTGGCCGGCTGTACCCAGGCCGAACTGAACGGCTATCTTCCAGGTTTTGTGGAGGGCGAAGCGCCCGTCACGAACCACACCGAGCGCATAGCCGGGCTGTGGACCACCTCGTGGATCGTCCTCCTCTGCGTCGGTCTTCTGACCTGGGGCCTCATCCTCTGGGCGATCGTCGTCTATCGCCGCAGGAAGGGCCAGACCGGCCTTCCCGTCCAGATGCGCTACAACATGCCGATCGAGATCTTCTACACGATCGTGCCGCTCATCCTCGTCCTCGGTTTCTTCGCGTTCACCGCGCGCGACCAGGCCGCGATCGAGACGCACCACGACGACCCCGACGTCGAGATCTCCGTCTTCGCCAAGCAGTGGGCGTGGGACTTCGTCTACACCGACGGTGTCGATGGCGAAGACGTCTGGACCGCAGGCATCCAGGCTCAGGAAGAAGAAGGTGCCGAACGCGGCACCATCGACCAGGAACAGCTTCCGACGCTGTACCTGCCCGTCGACAAGAAGGTGACGATCGCGCTCGAATCGCGTGACGTCATCCACTCGTTCTGGGTCATCGACTTCCTGTACAAGAAGGACATGTTCCCCGGAAAGACGAACTACATGTCGTTCATCCCCGAGCGTGAGGGGACATACGCGGGCAAGTGCGCTGAGCTCTGTGGTGAATACCACTCCCTGATGCTCTTCAACGTCGAGGTCGTCTCCCAGGAGGAGTACGACAACTACCTGCAGGGTCTCGCAGACGAAGGCAACATCGGCGACTTCGGAGACGAATTCTCCCGCAACGCAACACTCCCGGGCATCGACTCCCCGGATCGCCCCGAGGAAGAGGGTAACTAGCCATGGCTACCACCATCGAGATCCCAGCCGGCCAGGCTCGGGTTGTCAACAAGAACACGGTTGCGCGCAAGGGGAACGTCCTCGTCAACTGGATCACGTCGACGGACCACAAGACCATCGGGTACATGTACCTGATCTCGTCGTTCCTGTTCTTCTGCGTCGGCGGCGTGATGGCCCTTATCATCCGTGCGCAGCTGTTCGAGCCGGGCCTCGCCCTGCTCGAGACCAAAGAGCAATACAACCAGCTGTTCACCATGCACGGCACGATCATGCTGCTCATGTTCGCGACGCCGCTCTTCGCGGGTTTCGCCAACGCGCTCATGCCCCTCCAGATCGGCGCTCCCGACGTCGCATTCCCGCGGCTCAACGCATTCTCGTTCTGGCTCTTCCTCTTCGGCAGCCTGCTCGCCATCGGCGGATTCCTCACCCCGCAGGGTGCGGCATCCTTCGGCTGGTTCGCATACGCACCCCTGTCGAGCACGACGTTCTCACCGGGTATCGGCGGAAACCTCTGGGTGCTCGGTCTCGCGATCTCCGGATTCGGAACCATCCTCGGTGGAGTGAACTTCATCACGACCATCATCACCATGCGCGCCCCTGGCATGACGATGTGGCGGATGCCGATCTTCACCTGGAACACGCTCGTCACGTCGCTGCTGATCCTCATGGCCTTCCCGGTTCTCGCGGCGGCTCTGTTCGGACTCGGGCTCGACCGCGTCTTCGAAGGGCACATCTACGACGCCGAGAACGGCGGAGTGATTCTCTGGCAGCACCTGTTCTGGTTCTTCGGCCACCCCGAGGTCTACATCATCGCGCTGCCGTTCTTCGGCATCGTGAGTGAGGTCTTCCCGGTCTTCAGCCGTAAGCCGATCTTCGGGTACAAGACCCTGGTCTACGCGACCATCGCGATCGCCGCCCTGTCGGTGACGGTGTGGGCACACCACATGTACGTCACAGGCTCCGTGTTGTTGCCGTTCTTCGCGCTCATGACGATGCTCATCGCCGTACCGACGGGTGTGAAGATCTTCAACTGGGTGGGAACCATGTGGCGGGGTTCCGTCACCTTCGAGACCCCCATGCTGTGGGCGATCGGGTTCCTCGTCACGTTCACCTTCGGTGGTCTCACCGGAGTGATCCTGGCATCGCCCCCGCTCGACTTCCACGTCTCGGACACCTACTTCGTCGTCGCCCACTTCCACTACGTGGTCTTCGGTACCGTCGTCTTCGCGATGTTCAGCGGGTTCTACTTCTGGTGGCCCAAGTGGACCGGAAAGATGCTCAACGAGAAGCTCGGCTACTGGCACTTCTGGCTGCTCTTCATCGGCTTCCACACGACCTTCCTCATCCAGCACTGGCTGGGTGTCGTCGGTATGCCTCGTCGCTACGCCACGTACTCGCCTGAAGACAACTTCACCTGGATGAACCAGTTGTCGACGGTCGGCTCCATGATCCTCGCGCTGTCGATGCTTCCGTTCTTCCTGAACGTGTACATCACCGCGCGCAAGGCACCGAAGGTCACGGTGAACGACCCGTGGGGTTACGGCGGATCGCTCGAGTGGGCGACATCCTGCCCGCCTCCTCGCCACAACTTCACGTCGATCCCGCGGATCCGCTCCGAGCGCCCCGCCTTCGACCTGAACCACCCCGAAGCCGGCATCCCCGTCGGTATCGGACCGGCGAAGGACGCCCCGGATGCCCCCACGTACGACCGCTCGGAAGGTGAAGTGAAGTAATGAAGGCGAACGTCAATCTCTTCTGGATCCTTGCCGTCTTCTTCACGCTTGTCGCCGGAATCTACATCTTCTGGACGACGACGGCCGGCCGGCTCGAGTGGGCAGGCGCAACCGCGCTGACACTGTCCGCAGTGCTGGCTGCCTTCCTCGGGTTCTACCTCAACCGGGTGCACCGTCACCAGGGCGGAGAGCTCCCTGAGGACACGCTCACTGCCAACATCGACGACGGCGACCCCGAGATGGGACACTTCGCTCCGTGGAGCTGGTGGCCGATCTTCCTCGCCGGCGGATGCGCCCTGTTGATGCTCGGACTTGCTGTCGGCTACTGGATCGCGTTCATCGCCGCTCCACTGGTCCTGATCGCCGTGATCGGCTGGACCTACGAGTTCTACCGCGGGTTCCACGCACGCTGATTTCCAGCACCATAGAGAGAAGGCCAGGCGCGACGCGCCTGGCCTTCTCTGTGCCTCCTGACGGGCGGCGGGCCGGGCCTCAGCGCTTTCGTCGCAGCGTGAGAACGGTGACGGATGCCGTCACGCGGCGCACAGCATCCGCCCCGTCCGGGTACTCGGAATCTCTGCGCGAATGGTGCGCAGATGGCCCCATGCCGAGCAGCGCGCTCAGTGCATCCCGGTCGAGCTCCATGGTAAATTCGACGGTTGTCCTGGCGACCTCGGCGAACCACGGATCCGCGGCGGTCACGAGGTCGTCGGCCTTGCCGTCCGGGACGTCGAGCGCGAGGCCAGCCTCCCGGGCCTCACGAAGATGCGTGCCGGTAGGAACGACCGCCACAAGGCATCCGTTCTCGTCGAGGACGCGCGCGAATTCGGGCAGGTTCCTCGGCGCGAAGACGCTCAGCAGCACGTCGCGTGACACATCAGCGAGGGGGAGCGGCTGCCAGACATCGAGGACGACTCCAACGGCGTCAGGAACGCGCTGGACAGCGATGCGGACGGCGGCGGGAGAGAGATCGGCGGCGAGTACATCCGACGAGCCGAGGCGCTCTGCGGCGGCAGCGAGGTAGAACCCGGTGCCGCAGCCGATCTCGGCGATCCTGGCGGGCGCGGCCGGTGCTGCGTCCCGGACGGCAGTCGCCACGGCTGCAGCGATGGGATCGTAGGCACCGGTGCTGAAGAACCTGTCGCGCGCGGCGAGCATGTCTGCGCTGTCGCCGACGACGCGGGTGCGGGGAGGCAGAAGCGAGATGTAGCCCCGCTTGTTGACGTCGAAACGGTGGCCGTGTTCGCAACCGAGCGTGAGTGAGCCGGTGGGGGAGAGCGGAAGAGATTGTCCGCCCGGGGAGAAACAGAACGGGCAGCGAAGCCCTCCTGCCAGTTGGTGGAGGGTCAACGCTGCCCGATCGGTTCGGTGATGGTCCTAGTGGTGGTCGTGCGACGACTCGAGCTCGCCCTGGGTCACCGGGTCGATGCGGTCCTCGAAGAACCAGCGTGAAAGCGCTGCGCGCGTGCGCTGGGCCACCGTGATGCGTCCGCGCGAGTTCGGGCGGATCATCAGCGGCTGGTATGACTCGTGTCCGACCAGGTTCCAGCGCTCGTACTCGTCGACGGGCTCGTGAACCTCGATGTACTCTCCGCCGGGGAGGCGGACGATGCGTCCGGACTCGTAACCGTGGAGGGCGATCGAGCGGTCCTTCTTCTGCAGGGCGAGGCAGGTGCGCTTGGCGATGAAGTAAGCGAGGACCGGTCCGACGAAGAGGAGAACCTGCAGGGTGTGGATGACACCCTCCATCGTGACCTTGAAGTGCGTCGCGATGATGTCCGAGCTGGCCGCAGCCCACAGAACCGCATAGAAGGTGACACCGGCAGAGCCGATGGCGGTGCGGGTCGCCGCGTTGCGCGGGCGGTCGAGGATGTGGTGCTCACGCTTGTCTCCGGTGATCCAGCCTTCGATGAAGGGGTAGATCAGGACGAGGACGATGAACAGACCGACGACCGCGAGCGGAATCAGGATTCCGAACGAGAACGTGTGGTCGAAGAGCACGATGTCCCAGTTCGACGGAGCGAGCCGGAGCACGCCGTCGGCGAAGCCGATGTACCAGTCAGGCTGGGTTCCCGCGGACACCGGTGACGGGTCGTACGGGCCGTAGTTCCAGACCGGGTTGATCGTGAACAGCGACGCGATGAGCATGACGACACCGAAGACGATGAAGAAGAACCCACCTGCCTTCGCTGCGTACACGGGGAGGATCGGGTAGCCGACGACGTTCTGCTGCGTACGCCCAGGACCGGAGAACTGGGTGTGCTTGTGCACGACGACGAACAGGAGGTGCAGCGCGATGAGCACGAGGATGATCGCCGGCAGCAGCAGGATGTGGAGCGAGTACAACCGGCCAACGATGTCCGTTCCGGGGAACTCGCCACCGAACAGCAGGAACGAGGTCCAGGTGCCGATGACCGGAATTCCCTTGACCATTCCGTCGATGATCCGGAGACCGTTACCCGAGAGCAGGTCGTCGGGAAGTGAGTAGCCGGTGAAACCCTCTGCCATGGCGAGGATGAAGAGGACGAATCCAATCACCCAGTTGAGTTCACGCGGCTTGCGGAATGCACCGGTGAAGAAGATGCGCAGCATGTGCAGGCCGATCGACGCCACGAACAGCAGCGCAGCCCAGTGGTGTACCTGCCGCATGAGGAGTCCGCCGCGGACATCGAATGAGATGTCGAGGGTGGATGCCATCGCCGCGGACATCTCGATGCCCTTGAGCGGTACGTAGGAGCCTTCGTAGTGCACTTCGGCCATCGACGCCTGGAAGAAGAACGTCAGGAACGTTCCGGAGAGCAGGATGATGACGAAGCTGTACAGCGCCACCTCACCGAGCAGGAACGACCAGTGGTCGGGGAAGATCTTGCGACCGAGTTCCTTGACAGCGGTCGAGATGCTTGTCCGCTCGTCGATGTAGTTCGACGCCGTTGCAGTGAACCCGCCGGATTTCTTCGTCGGCGTCGGTGTCGTAGGTTCGGCCGGGGCCGTGACGGTGTTCAATGACGCTCCCAGAAGCTCGGGCCGACAGGTTCCTTGAAGTCGCTCTGTGCGACGAGGTAGCCCTCGTCATCAACGGCGATCGGAAGCTGCGGAAGGGGACGAGCCGCGGGTCCGAAGATCACGGCGCAGTGGTTTGTGACGTCGAACTGTGACTGGTGGCATGGGCACAGCAGGTGATGTGTCTGCTGTTCGTACAGTGCAACCGGGCACCCGACGTGGGTGCACACCTTGGAGTACGCGACGATGCCGTCGTACGACCAGGCCTTGCGGTCCTCGTCTTCGACGAGATCTTCTGGCTTGAGCCGCATCAGAAGGACGATGGCTTTCGCCTTTTCTTCCAGGTAGCCCTCCGTGTGCCCGACGCTCGCGAGCTTCTCGGGGATCACGTGGAAGACCGAACCGACAGTGACATCTGCTGCCTTGATCGGCACACCGGAGGGGTCACGCGCGAGCTTGTCGCCTGCTTCCCACATGGTGTGCTTCAAGAGGTCGACTGGGTTCTGGTTCTCCGGGGCGAGGCCACGGAACAGAACCACCGCGGGGAGCGGGAAGGCGATCAGTGCGCCGATGAGGCTGTTGCGGATCAGTGAACGGCGTCCGAAACCGGATTCCTGGTTGGCCTCGTCGAAGATTTCGATGGCACGCGCACGAGTCTCGACCGTTCCGCGGACCGGGTGACGCTCATCGATACCTTCTTCGGCGTGCATGAGCGCCTTGCCCCAGTGCACAGCTCCGATGCCGAGCGCGAGGAGCGCGAGGGCAAGACCGAGACCGATGAACAGGTTGTTTGCGCGGACCGAAGCGATGTCCTCCGGGACGATCGGGAATGCCATGTACGCGGCGATGGCCCAGACGCTTCCGACGATGGAGAGGTAGAAGAGCGTGTAAACCGCGCGCTCAGCGTTCTTCTCCTTCTTCGGATCCAGGTCGGTGACCCGGGGCCGGTGTGGGGGGAATCCGGGGTTCTGAACCGCGTCCCTGGCGACTACCGCCGTACCGACGGCGTGTGCTGTGCCGTGGCCGTGGTCTGACGAGTCGGCAGCGGCGAGTTCCGTGCCGCTGTTATCGTCCTGTGCCATGCTGCTCCTTCATAGTTCTGCGCATTGTTCTGTGCCCGATCCCTAGTTCGACCGCGCCGTGATCCACACGGTCAGTGCGACGATGCTTCCCAGGCCGAAGATCCAAAGGAAAAGTCCCTCGGCGACGGGTCCGAGCGATCCGAGCGTGTGTCCGCCGGGGGAGGGGTTCGCCTCCATGAATTTGAGAGCCGAGATGACGTCGCGCTTTTCTTCGGGTGAGAGGTTCGCGTCGCTGAAGACGGGCATGTTCTGCGGGCCGGTGACCATCGCCTCGTAGATGTGCTCGGGAGCGACTCCGGTCAGTGCCGGTGCGTACTTACCCTCGGTCAGCGCACCACCGGCGCCGGCGACGTTGTGGCACATCGCGCAGTTGATGCGGAAGAGCTCGGCGCCGTTCGCGACGTCGCCCTCTCCGTCGAGAAGTGATTCGTCGGGGATGCCGGGGCCTGGTGCGGTCGTGGCGACGTACTCCGCCATCGACTTGATCTGGTCATCGGTGAACTGGACCGGCTTGACCGGCGCCTGCGGGCCGTGAGCCTGCATCGGCATACGGCCGGTTCCCACCTGGAAATCGACGGCTGCGGCTCCGACGCCGATCAGGCTCGGTGCGTCTTCGGTTCCCTCGAGGTCGAGTCCGTGGCAGGAGGCGCAGTTCGCCTGGAAGAGCTTCTTCCCGTCTTCCACGCTCGCTGCGCTGACGACCGCCGGCGTCTCAGCACTCGCGGTGCTCGTGGAGAAGGCGGCGAAGGCGCCACCGGTGAAGAGGAGTCCGACGGCAAGAAGCGAAATCGTGGCGAGCGGGCTGCGGCGTCCCTGCTTACGACTCTTGCGAGCGGTGGGCGATGGTGTCTTGGGCATTCGAACTTTCTCCGGTTGCTATCTCAGTACGTAAATGACGAAGAAAAGGCCGAGCCAGACCACGTCGACGAAGTGCCAGTAGTAGGAGACGACGATTGCGCTTGTCGCTTCCTTGTGGCCGAAGTTGGTGACGGCGTACGCGCGTCCGATAACGAGGAGGAAGGCGATGAGACCGCCAGTGACGTGCAGGCCGTGGAAGCCGGTCGTGAAGTAGAACGCCGAGCCGTACGCGTTGGACGACAGGGTGACACCTTCGCTGACGAGAGTCGCGTACTCCCAGATCTGGCCGGCGACGAAGATCGCGCCAAGGGCATAGGTGAGGAAGAACCACTCGACCATGCCCCACTGCGTCGGCTTCCAGCCCACGGAACGGGACTGCATCCGCTCAGCCGCGAAGACACCGAACTGGCAGGTGAACGACGACGCGACAAGGATGCTCGTGTTAACCGCCGCGAACGGAATGTTCAGCAGGCCTGCCTCGCTCGCCCAGAGGTCCGGCGCAACAGACCGAAGGGTGAAATAGATCGCAAACAGCCCCGCGAAGAACATGACCTCACTGCCGAGCCACACGATGGTGCCTACAGCGACGGTGTTGGGTCTGTTGATCTTCGGGGCTCTCGCCGCATAGTTCAATGAAGTGCTCGTCACTCTTCCATTATGGCCGATATCCCGGCGGGTTTTTCGCAATCGGGGCCCATGGCGACGAGTCGTTAGTTAGGGCAGCCTTATAAGAGTTCGTCAATTCGCCGTGAATACGCCGAAGGGCGGCTACTCGGTAACCTTGGGGTCATGTCTGATTCTCCGCGCTGGCCGTCCGTCCTCACCACGCTCCTCTCCGGGGACGACCTCAGCGTTGCCGAAGCCACCTGGGCGATGGAGCAGGTCATCAGCGGAGAGGCGAGCTCTGCTCAGATTGCCGGCTTCCTTGTCGCACTGCGCGCGAAGGGCGAATCGGTCAATGAAATCGTCGGTTTCCGTGACGCGATCCTCGAACGCGCGGTCACTCTCCCCGTCGATTCAATGGCGCTGGACATCGTCGGGACCGGAGGCGACCGCTTCGGGACGGTGAATATTTCGACGATGGCATGCATCGTCGTCGCGGCGAGCGGCGTACCGGTGATAAAACACGGAAACAAGGCGGTGAGCTCGACCTCCGGTGCCAGCGACGTGCTGAGGGAACTGGGAATCGATCTCACCCTGTCGCCGGATGCCGTCGCATCCGCTCTCGCCGAGACGGGAATCACGTTCGCATTCGCGTCGGCATTCCACCCCGGCTTCCGACACGCAGCTCCCGTGCGCGCCGAACTGGGAGTCCCCACGGTGTTCAACTACCTCGGCCCCTTGTGCAACCCGGCACGGCCGGAGGCCTCGGCCGTCGGCGTCGCGCAGCTCGACCGTGTACCGCTGTTCGTCGGTGTCTTCCAGACGCGCGGGGCGACGGCGCTCGTGTTCCGCGGAGACGACGGCCTGGACGAACTCACGACGACCGGACACTCGCACATCTGGGAAGTGAGCCGGGGGCTCGTCACCGAGCACGACCTCGACCCGCGCGACCTCGGCATTCCCCGGTCGACGATGAGCCAGCTCGTCGGTGGCGATCCAGCGCACAACGCCGACGTCGTCCGGCGCGTTCTGGAGGGGGAGCAGGGGCCGGTCCGGGACATCGTGCTGCTGAACGCCGCCGCTGGTCTCGTCGCCTATCGGCTCGCGGAGGATCCGTCGCAGATGCAGACGGCCATCCTCGACCGGTTCGCCGCCCAACTGGAGGTGGCGCGGGAGTCCATCGACTCCGGTCGTGCGCTGGCGAAGCTCAACGAGTGGGTGAACGCAACCTCAGGCGCCGCGGCCGGCTGAGCCCCTTACGGCCCGGGGTGTCTGACGGCTAGGTTGAGAGCAGGCTGCCCCCGGCCCGGTTTCCGCAGATCAGGAGATTTCAATGAAGAAGCTCATCAACGACCCGAAGAACGTCGTCACCGAAGCAGTGGAGGGATTCGCCGCGGCGCACGCCGACATCGTGCGCGCTTCGGCCGACCCGCTGTTCCTCGTCCGTACCGACGCCCCATCCGACAAGGTCGGAATCATCTCAGGGGGCGGAAGCGGCCATGAGCCGCTGCACGGTGGTTTCGTGGGATACGGCATGCTCGACGCCGCCGTGCCCGGCGCGGTATTCACGTCTCCGACCCCCGACCCGATCGTCGCCGCAACGACCGCGGTCGACGGCGGGCGCGGTGTCCTCCACATCGTCAAGAACTACACGGGCGACGTGCTCAACTTCGAGACCGCCGCTGACCTCGCGGCCGCGGAGGGCGTCGACGTGAGGACGGTCATAGTCAACGACGATGTCGCCGTCCAGGACTCGCTGTACACGGCGGGGCGCAGGGGAGTGGCCGGCACGGTCCTCGTCGAGAAGATCGCGGGAGCGGCAGCGCAGCGCGGCGATTCCCTCGATGACGTCACCGCCGTCGCCGAAAAGGTCAACGCCCAGGTCCGGTCGATGGGCGTCGCGCTGACGCCTTGCGTCGTGCCGCACGCGGGGGAACCGAGCTTCCACCTCGAAGACGATGAGATCGAGATCGGTATCGGCATTCACGGCGAGCCCGGCCGGGAGAAGATCAAGCTGCAGCCCGCCGACGCGATCGTTGAGCGACTGCTGGGGCCCATCATCGACGACATCCCGTTCGCATCCGGTGACCGGGTTCTCCTGCTCGTCAACGGAATGGGGGGCACGCCGCAGGTCGAATTGTTCATCGCCTACCGCCATGCTGCACGTGTGCTCGCCGACCGCGGAATCGAGGTGACCAGATCCCTGGTCGGGAACTACACCACGTCACTCGAGATGCAGGGCATGTCGCTGTCCGTACTCAAGCTCGATGACGAACTCACCGAACTGTGGGACGCCCCTGTCCAGACCGCAGCGCTGCGCTGGGGCCGTTGAGAACACGATGAGACGACCGAGAGGAAACTACATGACCCTGGGAACCGAATGGGCGACCGACTGGGTGAGGGCGAGTGCCGCCGTCATCGCCGAGAACCGGGTGGAGCTGATCACTCTCGACCGGGAGATCGGCGACGGCGACCATGGCGAGAACATGGACCGTGGCTTCTCGGCGGTACTCGCGAAGCTCGATGGTCTCGCGGATGACGCTATTCCGGCGGACGTGTTGAAGCTCGTGGCCACGACTCTCATCTCGACGGTCGGTGGAGCATCCGGCCCGCTGTTCGGAACTGCTTACCTCAAGGCTGCAGGAGCGGTCGCGGGACGTGCCGAGCTCGATGGGGCCTCTGTTGCCGCGATCCTCCGCGCGGCCAGGGATGGCATCGTGCTGCGGGGGAAGGCCGAGGCCGGTGACAAGACCATGATCGACGCGTGGAACCCCGCCGTCGAAGCGGCGGACGCCGCACACGCGAACGGTGCGTCCGAGCTGGAGATCCTCGAGGCCGCCGCAACGGCTGCTGCCGAGGGCGCCGCCTCGACCGAGCCCCTGATCGCACGCAAGGGGCGCGCGAGCTACCTGGGGGAGCGGGCGATCGGACACCGCGATCCCGGTGCACAGTCGACGCTGCTGCTACTCAGGGCCGCCGCGGACTCCGCGAGAAACGCGGCATCCGAATGACGGTCGGACTCGTCTTCGTCTCGCACAGTTCGAAAATCGCCGAGGGTCTCGTGGATCTGGCTCGTCAGATGGCGGCGGATGTCACGCTCGTCGCCGCCGGTGGCACCGACGATGGTGGGATCGGGACGAGTTTCGACCGCGTCGCCGCCGCGATCGATGAGGCTGACTCCGGTGACGGCGTCGTCGTTCTCTGCGACCTCGGATCGGCGATCCTGACCGCCGAAACGGCGCTGGACTTTCTCGACGACGACTCCCGCGCGCGAGTGCGTCTCGCCGATGCGCCACTTGTGGAGGGGGGCGTCGCCGCTGCGGTGGCAGCGCAGACGGGCGGCGACCTGGACGGTGTCGCAGCGGCTGCAGGGACGGCGAACGCATCCGCGGGAGCTGACGATTCTGCGGGCACGTCGCAGGCCCCTCAGGCGGAGCCGTCCTCTTCGTCGGGGTACTCACGTGTCGTGTCCATCGTGAACCGGGACGGGCTTCATGCTCGGCCGGCGGCAGACTTCGTGAAGCTCGCGAGCACGTTCCCGGTCCGGGTGACCGTCAACGGGAAGGATGCCAAGAGCCTCCTCGCGATCATGGCCCTCGGCCTGGTCCGCGGACGGGACGCCGAAATCGCAACTGCTGATCCGGATGGAAAGGAAGCGGTCGACGCGCTTGCGGATCTCGTCGCTTCCGGCTTCGGCGAGGACTGACGAACGGCATATAGCAGTTCTCTGTGGTTTCGTCAAATCAGCGGTACGATGGCTGTATGGTCCGATCAGCAAAAACGGAGACCACCGACGGCCGGCTGGTTCGCTCGGCCGCGTGGATCGACCGAAAACTCATGCCCGTCTTCGGTGCGCCACCCGTCTCGACCGATGACGGTGTGCGGAGCGGAGGCACCGTGCCCTCGTGCCCGGTGTGCGGGCATCCGATGGGGGAGCACTCCATCGACCACTCGACCCCGAACGCCCTGCTCGAGTGCCCGGCACCCATCGATCACAGCCTCGAACTCGAGAATTACTCGCCGCTCGATGAACTCGGGATGCCGGTCCGCGAGCCCAGGAGGGCACGCGCGAAGACGCGGTGACAGATCGCGGCAGGCGCGGGGCGTCCTGGTCACGCGTTCCGGACGGATTCACCCGCTACGCCGGGTGAATTCGTCCGAAGCGGGTGAAAACCTCGGTAGTGCGCCCGAGCGCTCGAGCGCTCGAGCGCTCGAGCGCTCCGGTGGCTCTGCCGTCGGCTGACTCAGCCGAAAGAGCCAGGGTCGAGAGAGCGGGCCGTTAGGGCACTCGAATCGGTTTGTTGACATAATGTGCATTATCGGCACAAAACAACGAACGTGGACGGGAGCAGCTCACGGAGCGCACCGGCGTCGGAAGCTGACGAATGCTCCCGCGGATTCCCACGGTGCCTCGAGCCGTCATTCTCCGTTCTGGCTCGGGCACGCTTGCCGACGCGCACAAAATCCTGCTGGTGCTCATGAGCGGGCGTCGCAGCAACGAACACGAGATCACGGCGTCAGCGGATGCGACGAATCCTGGTGGCGTTGCACCGCACGGCGCTGCAGGCCCTGCCCCGCTTCCGCGGGGTCATGCCGGGTTACTTGACATAAAGTTCGGTCACACCGCTGTCGACAGCGAAGCTCAGCGCGTGAAATCCGACGTGTCGCCGACGTAGCGCGTGTTCTCCTCGGGAATCGGGTCGACAGCCGCAGCGGCTACCTCTGCCGCGAATTCACCGACGTTGTAGAGCTTGCCCGCCGAGTCCTTGCGGGCGCTGATCGCGCCCGGGTTCGCGCGCTCCAGGAGCGTCGCCGTGATCGTTCCCTCGATCATGTCGCCGGAGACGACGACGAACTCGATGCCCTTTTCGGTGAGCGCAGGCATGCGGTCCCGCAGAGCGTCTTCGCCGGCTCGCTTGGACAGCGCGACAGGCTCGTACTCGGGCATCGTCTCCGTTGTCCGGATGAAGTGTGCCTGGTGGCTGGTGACGAACACGACGCGGGAACCGGGGGCAAGCAGAGGCAGGGCCGCTTCGAGGACGTTGACCTGCGCGTCGCGGTTGAGCTGCATCGCATAGTCGGCCTCCATGCCGCTTTCCATTCCGCCAGAGGCATTGAGAACAAGCACGTCGAGCGATCCGTACTCCTGGCGAATCGTGTCGAACATCGACGCGACCGACGCCGGGTCGGTGAGGTCAGCACCCACCGTGATGGCCGTTCCTCCCTGGGCGCGAATCGCGTCGGCGAGCTTGACCGCCCTGGCCTCCTTGTTGCGGAAGTTGATGACGACGTTCGCTCCAGCCTCAGCGAAGTAGAGGACCGTGTCGGCGCCGATGCCGCGAGATGAGCCGGTGACAAGAACGTTCTTGCCCGTGAGGGAACCTGGGGCGAGGGGGTTGGACACGAGTGGAGCTCCTTCACGAACAATGCGGATGCCTGCTGCGGCATTCCCGGCCTCCGAGACTACCAAGAACTCCCCTGCCGCCTTCATCGGACCTGCTAGATTCGAGAACAAAGCGGTGCCCAGAGGCGGGTTCCGGAGAGGGTGTGGCATGGACTGGGTCGCGCAATACACGTGGGTGATTTGGATCGTTCTCATCCTCCTGTTCATCACCATCGAGATGCTGAGCCTCGAATTCACCTTCCTCATGCTCGCCATCGGAAGCGCAATCGGCCTGGTGTCCGGTCTGATCGGGGTGCCATGGTGGGCCCAGCTCCTCATCGGTGCTGCGGCATCCGTTCTTCTCCTCTTACTCGTCCGGCCACCATTACTCCGCGCCCTGCGAAAGGGTGAGGATCCGACAAAGAGCAATGTCGACGCCCTCCTGGGCGCGAGGGGTCAGGTCGTGCAGACCGTCTCCGGCATCGGCGGGCAGGTCAAGCTCGCGAACGGAGAACTGTGGACGGCAACCGTCGCAGCAGACTCCCCCGCTACGAGCCTGGAACCGGGAACCGCGGTCCGCGTGCTCGCCATCCAGGGAGCGACCGCCGTGGTCGTCCCGCAAGAGAGGAATTCCTAAGTGGAGAACCCAACCGAACTCGTGGGGACCGTCGTCGCCTGGATCATCGGCATCGTCGTCCTCATCTTCATCCTCGTGGTGCTGTTCCGCGCCATCCGGATCATCCCCCAGGCCACAGCTGGCGTCGTCGAACGCCTCGGCCGGTACCACAAGACGCTGCAGCCGGGATTGAACATCCTTGTTCCCTTCATCGACCGGGTCCGCCCGCTCATCGATATGCGCGAACAGGTCGTGTCGTTCCCACCGCAGCCCGTCATCACCGAGGACAACCTCGTCGTGTCGATCGACACGGTGGTGTACTTCCAGGTGACGGATGCCCGCGCCGCCACCTACGAGATTGCCAATTACCTCGGAGCCGTCGAGCAGCTCACCACGACCACGTTGCGTAACGTGGTCGGTGGCCTGAACCTCGAAGAGGCTCTCACCAGCCGCGACAACATCAACGGTCAGCTGCGCGTCGTTCTCGACGAGGCGACGGGTAAGTGGGGAATCCGGGTCGGCCGCGTCGAGCTCAAGGCCATCGACCCGCCCCTCTCCATCCAGGATTCGATGGAGAAGCAGATGCGGGCCGAGCGTGACCGCCGTGCACTCATCCTGACCGCCGAGGGAACCAAACAGTCGGCGATCCTCACGGCTGAAGGTGCCCGCCAGGCCGCGATCCTCAGCGCGGAAGGTGATGCGAAGGCAGCCGTGCTTCGAGCGCAGGGTGAGGCAGAGGCGATCACGACCGTGTTCGACGCGATTCACCGCGGAGATCCCGACCCGAAGCTGCTGGCGTACCAGTACCTGCAGACCCTCCCCAAGCTCGCCGACGGTTCCGCCAACAAGCTGTGGATCATCCCGTCCGAGCTGACCGAGGCGCTCAAAGGACTCGGCAAGGCTTTCGTTCCTGGCAAGGGCGACGACCAGCCGTACACGCCGAAGGGGCCGGCGCCTGACCTCCCGTCAAGCCTTTTCCCGCCCGAGCGAGCGCCCGACTCGGTGCCGCCCACCCCGCCCGCTCCCCCGTCTGCCCCGATCTCTGAGTAGGCATGGCGGCAGAACGCGTGGCCTCACGGTATTTCGATCTCGAGAGGCCACGCGTATTCGCTCACCGTGGTCTCGCGCTCTCGGCTCCGGAGAACACGATCGCCGCGTTCCAGGCGGCCATCGATGTCGGGGCGCACTATGTCGAAACGGATGCCCACGCCACCAGCGACGGTGTCGCGGTCCTCGTTCATGACCCGGAGATCATTGCGGACGGTGTGACCCACACCGTCCGCAATCTGACCTGGAGCCAGCTGCGTCAACTGGATCTCGGCGGCGGTCACCGCGTCCCGGCCCTCGCCAGCGCTCTCGTCACTTTTCCCCGGACCCGGTTCAACATCGATGTGAAGTCCGAGCAGGCCGCCGGGCCTGTCGCTCATGCCGTCCGCGCCGAGAAGGCAGAGGACCGGGTGCTGGTCACGTCATTCGACGAGGCACGACGATCCCGGGCGACGGCTCTGCTCGCGGATGCCGCCTCGTCGGCGTCGTCGGAGCGGTTCACGCGCGCGTTCATCGGTGCCCGTCTCGGATCCGCGGCCATCGTACGTGCCGCGCTGGGCGGCATCCGCTGTGTCCAGATCCCCGAGCGGCATCGCAATGTGCAACTCGTCACCAGACGGACGGTGAACGCGTTTCACCGCGCCGGTGTTGAAGTCCACGTCTGGACGGTCAACGAACCGGATGACATGCGCCGTCTCCTCGATCTCGGCGTCGACGGGATCATCACCGACCGGGCGGATCTTGCACTCCACCTCGTCGCCGGGCGCATGACCACTCCCTCAACCTGAACGTAGGCTGGGAGCAATCTCCAAGAAACAAGGTGACGCCCAGCTTGGGGGTCTATAACTGGACTCAGCGAACGAGAGGGGTCCACACCATGGCAGATCGTAGTTTGCGCGGAATGCGCCTCGGCGCCCAGAGCCTACAAAGCGAAGACGGCGTCGTATTTTCAGAACGAATCCGGTCGGTGTATCTATGCCCGACCTGCAACCACGAGACGGCGCTCATGTTCGCCGCAGACGCGGAAGCCCCAGACACCTGGGAGTGCCGCCACTGCAGCGGCGAAGCCGTTCTCATGGTGGGTTCAGAACCGGTCGTCATCGACCGGTCAGATCAGAAACAGGCACGCACCCACTGGGACATGCTGCTTGAGCGACGGAGCAGGGACGAGCTCGAAGAGCTCCTCGAGGAGCGCTTGACGTTCCTCCGGGCCCGGCGCGGCCAGCAGAAGGTCGGCGCTTAGCCTCCAGAATTCGGGCGTCCGCGATGCGGGCGCCCGTTTTTTGTGCGCAGAAGCATGGCGACGCCGAGCGCGAGCAACCCGAAGTACGACACGAACGATTCCATGTGTCCGCCGGCCGCCATCGCCGGCGTCACTTCGGAGACAAGTGGAACGTCGTAGACCATGTGCCCGGGTTCGTAAGCGGGGATCTCCGTGAGCGTTGCGCCGTCAGGCCCGATCATCTGGCTGGTTCCGACGGTGGAGATGTTGACGAGGCTGCGCGACGACTCGATCGCGCGGAGCCGGGCGATCGCCAGCTGTTGCTGGTTCTCGTCCGTGCGCCCGAAATCGGCGTTGTTCGTCTGGGCGATGATCACTTGCGCCCCGCGGTCGACCGCTTCGCGGGTCAGTGCGTCGTCGACGATGTCGAAGCAGATCGAGATGCCGGCTATCACGCCGTTGACGTTGAAGACGTTGTCCACTGTCCCCGGTGTGTACTCGCGGCCGATCAACCCGATCAGATCCGGCGCGAATGGCTCCCAGAAGTCGCGGTCGGGAACATACTCGCCGAAAGGCACGGGATGACGCTTGTCATAGTGGTCTACCGGTCCGGTCTGCGTCTCCCACAGCAACGACGTGTTGTAGAAGCGGCCGTCACGTTCCGTGATCGTGCCGGCGATGATCGGTGCCTGCGCCTGTGCTCCGAGATAATCCAGAACGGATGCCGCCTGCGGCTCCCGGGTCGGGTCCAGGTCGGTGCCGTTCTCCGGCCAGACGATCATGTCGACCGGGGTCCCGATGAGAGGCAAGGTCGCCGACGCCTGCGCGGCGAGGATGTCCCCCGGTTCCCGTTCGTCGAAGTAGCCCGCTTTGGCGTTCCCCTGCACGGCCGCGATGGTCGAGGTGCCCCGCTCCACGACAGGCCAGGCGGGTAGTGCAAGGACAACGGCGACAGCTGCGGCGGGGGCGAGGAGGCGGAGCGAGGGAACCGTGACCTCGGGTTCGCGCAGGAACTGCAGCAGGAACGCGACGAGCCAGACCATCACGAAACTGAGGCCGCTCACACCGACCCACGCGACGAGTGGAGCGAACGGACTCTCGGACTGGCTCAGGGCGACCCGACCCCACGCGAATCCGCCGTATGGCCAGGTGCTGACGAGGGCTTCGCGTGCCGTCCAGAGTCCAGCGATGACGATCGGCAGCAGTCCGACCCGCCCCAGGGCGGTGGGCCAGACGTTCGGGATCCAGCGGAACGCGAGGGTGATGAGCAGGGCGCCGAGCGCGAAGAAGATCGACTGGAGGATCGACAGGGCAAGCCAGGGGACGTCGCCGAGGTAGAGGGTGATCCAGGAGATGTGGACGAGGTAGAACGAGACACTCGCCACGAACCCGACGAGCAGTGCGCCCCACGCGCTTCTGCCGATGAGTGAGATGAGGATGATGCCGATGCCGACGAAAGCGAGCGGCCAGATCCCGAGGTCGGGGAAGCCGGCGTCGAGGACCGGCCCGGAACCTGCGGCGAGGAGAAGAGCAGCCACGAGCGGAACAGGGGGGCGCATCGGGGCTGGTTCGGCTGTCACTTCTCCAGCCTATGGTGCAAAAACAGGCGTCAGGTTCAGCTCGGGCGCATTCACACCGTGCTGTAGGCGACGATCCCCCGGCGGATAGCCTCGAGCGCCTTGCGCGCGTTCCTGCCCACGCCGCCATCGGCGACGATGGAGAGTTGATCGAGCAGGTCGATCGTCTGTTTTGTCCACCGGACGAAGTCACCAGCGGCCATGTCCGCTTCGGTGAGCACGGCGTTGAGGTTCGATCCCCGCGCCCATTTGTGCATTGCGACAATGAGCCCGGTCGCGAGCGGTTCACTGCCAGGGAGACGATTCTCCTGCTCGGTGTCGTCGAGCCTCGCCCACAGCTCCTGCGTCTTGTCGAGTGCGACCCGGAACGCACCACGCGGAAGGAAGCGGTCAGGCATCATGCCTTCGTCCCGCCTCGGCTCGAACACGATACAGCTCGCCATGGCGGCGAGGCTCGCGGGGTCGAGATCGTTCCACACTCCGCGCTGGAGTGCTTCGGCGACGAGGAGGTCGCGTTCTCCGTAGATCCGCTTGAGGGTTCGGCCGGCAGCGCTGAGCTCCACCTCTCCTCCGTCACCTGGGAGGAGGTATTCGTACTCGAGGAGAACGTCTGTCACGCGGTCGAAGATCTTGGCGACCGCACCGGTGCGGGTGGAGATCTGTCTGCTGAGCTGGTCGGTCTGCCGTTTCAGCGTGAACCAGCGTTCAGCCCATCTCGCGTGCTGTTCCCGGTCGGAACAGCCGTGGCACGGGTGTGCCTTCATCCGTTTGCGCAGCGACGCGAGCTGTTTTTGCCTGCGGTCGTTGTTCGACCGGGAGGTGTGTTCAGGGTGAGCGCTCTTGCGCTCGAGGTCGGTCAGTTCGCGCCGGATACCGGCGTACTCGGCGAAGTCGCCGAGGTGACACGTCATCGCTTCCCGGTATTTCGCGAGCGACCCCTCCTGCTCACGAACCTTCCGTGCCATTCCCACGACGGCGCGATCCGCCTGGAACTGCGCGAATGACGACTCGAGGATCTCGCGCGTCCGCTCCCGGCCGAACTGGTCGATCAGGTTCACCGCCATGTTGTAGGTCGGCTTGAAGCTGGAGTTGAGCGGGTAGCTCCGCTTAGACGCGAGGGAAGCGACCGACTGCGGGTGAAGTCCCTCCTGCCACGCGATGACAGCGTGGCCCTCCACGTCGATCCCCCGGCGCCCCGCCCGACCGGTGAGCTGGGTGTACTCCCCCGGAGTAATCGGCACGCGTGCCTCGCCGTTGAACTTCTCGAGTTTCTCGAGGACAACGGTCCTCGCCGGCATATTGATACCGAGGGCGAGGGTCTCCGTCGCGAACACCGCTTTGACGAGCTTGCGCCGGAACAGTTCCTCGACGACTTCCTTGAACGCGGGCAGCATGCCCGCGTGGTGCGCAGCCACGCCGCGCTCAAGTCCGTCGAGCCACTCCCAGTAACCGAGAACGCCGAGGTCCTCGTCCTGCAGGTTGGAGCAGCGTTCCTCGACGATCTCGCGGATCTCATCACGTTCGTGCGCTTCGGTGAGACGGATGCCTGAGCGCAGCACTTGCGCGACCGCCTGGTCACAGCCCACTCGGCTGAAGATGAAGAAGATCGCGGGTAGCAGGTGGTGTTCATCGAGCAGTTCGATGGTGTCGCCGCGGTCGAGCCTCTGCTGCGGACGCTGGCGTTTCGCGTTGTATCGGCTGACATCCTTGTGATGCTTCGAGCTCGGTGACCGTCCGCCGAACTGGGCCAGCCGCACCAGCTCCGGGTTGACCGAATGCGTCTCCGCCAGCGTCGGCGCGGCGAAGAGGTCGATGAGCTTTCCGCGCATCAGCACGTGCTGGTCGAGCGGAACCGGGCGCTCCTCGGAGACGATGACTTCGGTGTGACCGCGGACTGCCTGGAGCCAGTCGCCGAACTCCTCGGCGTTCGAGACCGTCGCGCTCAGCGAGACCATGCGCACGTCCTGCGGAAGGTGGATGATGACCTCCTCCCAGACGGCGCCACGGAAGCGGTCGGCGAGGTAATGCACTTCGTCCATGACGACGTAGGCGAGGTCCGCGAGGAGGTCCGAATCCGCATACAGCATGTTCCGGAGGACCTCTGTGGTCATGACGACGACACGGGCACGGGCGTTGATGTTGGTGTCACCGGTGAGGAGGCCGACGGACTCTGGCCCGTACTCGGCGACGAGCTCGTTGAACTTCTGGTTGCTGAGCGCCTTCATCGGCGCGGTGTAGAACACCTTCGACCGGCTCCGCTGCATTGCGGCATAGATGGCGAACTCGGCGATGATCGTCTTGCCCGCGCCCGTCGGCGCCGCGACGAGCACACTGTTTCCGGCTTCGACACTGGCGCAGGCTTCGAGCTGGAACGGGTCGAGGTCGAATCGTTGCCTGGCGCGGAAGGCGTCGAGGAGCGGGGTCTTGCGTTTGGAAGCTGCATAGCGTTCGGCAGGACTCAGGTTCACGGTCACGCGAACAATTCTGCCTCGAACGCCAGCCGGCGTTTCGCGACGCGGCGGTCATGAAGATATGCGATGCCGTACGAACCGAAATACAACGCGACCATCGGGATGGCCAGGATGAACATCGAGATCACGTCTGCTGCCGGAGTAGCCGTTGCGCAGAACAGCGCGATGACGAGAACCGCGACTCGCCACGACTTGATGATTGTGGCTGCGCTCAGGACCCCGACGAAGTTCAGCAGAACGAGGAAGACGGGCACGATGAAGGCGATCCCGACCGCGAGGACGAGCTTCAGCACGAAGTCGAAGTAGATCCCCGCGTTGAAGAAGTTGGAGGCGTCAGCGGGTGTGAAGCCGACCATCAGTTCGACGATGTGAGGCATGACGAACCATCCGGCGGCACAGCCGGCGAGGAACAGAGGGACAGCGCTCAGCAGGAAACCCAGGGCGTAGCCGATTTCCTTTCTGGTGAGTCCAGGTACGAGGAATGCCCAGATCTGGTAGAGCCAGACGGGGCTCGCGACGACGATACCGATGGTGAACGCGACCTTCATCCGGAGGTCGAAGGCGCCGGTCACGTTGTCGAAGTTCAGCAACGCCTGGCCACGGCCCTCAGCGATGTCCGTGATCGGGGCGGCCATCGCGTTGATCGCGAATTCCGACACGATGAAGCCTGCGACCATCGCGACAACGATGGCGAGGGCACTGATGAAGAGGCGCTTGCGTAACTCGACCAGATGCGCGCCGAGCGACATCCGACCGTCGACGCTCCTGCCCCGTTTGGTGCGGGCGGCCACGAACCCTACGGTTTCGTCTGGGATCCGGAGGCGCCCGGAGTCTGGTTCGCCGGAGCCGGCTGCTCAGCGGGTGGCGCGACAGTGTCGACCGGGGTGACCGTTGCCGCCGGGGCGACCGGCGTAGTGCCGGCTGCGTCGTCGGTCTTGTCGATCTTGTCGGACTTGATCTCACTCTTGAAGATCTTCATTGACTGACCGACGCTCTTCGCGAGGGCAGGAAGCTTGGGAGCACCGAACAACAGAAGGACGAGGAACACGATGACGAGCAAGTGCCATCCGGTGAACGCGTTGCCGAAGATTCCCATGAGCTGTCCTTTGATCCTGTCGTAGTTCGGGTCAGTTTACCGCGCTTCGCTGGAAGTCGCGTGCGTCACTGCGCGTCGATTTCTCCAGCGTACCGGTCGAGAGCGGCTTGCGCCCAGTCAGCCACGCGCACGCGCGCAGTGTCGGGAGAGATGACGGTGACGACGCCGGAGAGCCCGGCAATCAGCCGCTTGAGCCCATGGTCGTGCGCCACGTGGAGGGTGACGCGCGAGCGTCCGTTCCTGGCAGGCACCGGGGCATCCGACGTGAGGTAGTCCGCGATCATGCCGATCGCGTCCTCCGGCAACTCGACGACGACCTCGAGGTCGCTCTCCGAACTCTCGAACAGGCTCTCGGAGAGAGGGATCTCACCGGCGTGGTGGCTGATCGGCTCGTCGGTGACGTCGAGGTTGCTCATCCGGTCGAGCCGGAAGGTGCGGACGGCCTCACGAAGGTGGTCCCAGCCGCGCAGGTACCAGTCCTGGTCGAGCGACTGGATGCGGAGAGGGTCGACCCGGCGCTTCTCGGATTCGCCGCGCGAATTGAGGTAATCGAACTCGATCTGGTTTCCCGCGGCGACGGAGTTTCGGATGAGGGCGAGGGCACTGTCCGCCTGGCTCGACCCCACAGCAACCTCCGACGGCCGACCCGTCGACCCGAGCGCGAGCTTCGACATGAGCGAACCGAGCACGTCACGGTCTGCTTGCTCCGGCAGTGACGACAGGTACTGGAGTCCGGCGATCAGCGCAGCCGCTTCGCGGGCCGAGAACCGCGGCGAGTCATCGATCGCGACGAGGTGGGTGATGACGATCTCGTCGTCCTGTTCGAATGCGTCCCAGTCGATGTCGAAGAGGTCCTCGTGCTGGTACGAGCTCGTCTCGCCGGGTACTCCGGAGACGGCGATGAGCCGGACCGATTCACGGATCTGGTCCTCGTCGACACCGAAGTGCCTCGCTGCGTCAGCCACCCGCACTGAACCGTGATCCATCAGGTACGGGACGAGCGCGAGGAGGAAGGCGAGCTTGTCGCGAGCGTGCAGCGCTGGTTTAGCCACGGGAAGCTCCTGTTCCGCCGCGGTGGGTGCGAACTGTCCTGACGTGGCGTGACACGACGGCGTCTCGGAGTCGCTGCGGGGACTCGACGAGGACCTCCGGGCCGTACGCCGCGAGCTCGTCGGCGAGAACGTCGACGTCGGTGTAGTGAAGTTCGAGAGTCCCACTATCCGAGACGGATGCCCGCTTCGTGAGCCGCGTCGCGGCATCCGTTCCCGGTTCGACCCGGATCACGGCGCGCTGTGATGCCCAGAGAGCGTCGAGGTCATTAAGCGAGCGTTCGGCATGCCCCCCGGTCTCCGGCGGGGTCCAGGTGCGCTGCACCGTGGCAACCGGGCCGACGATGCGCGACAGCAGGAAGGTGCGTTTGTCGCCGACGGTGAGGTCGTGGGCGGACAGGTGCCACCTGCCGTGGTGCTGGACGAGGGCGAGCGGAGCCACGGTTCGGGTCTTCGCCGTCGACTCCCCCGGCTTGAGATACGGGAACTCGACGACGGTGTGGCGTTCGAGCGCCTGGCGCAGCGGTTCGAACGAACTCTCGCGGATTCGCACGCGGGGCGCGTAACCGATGACCGGTTCGTCAGATTCGATTCCGAGGGAGCGGAGTTTGAGGATCGCCCTGCGCGACTCCCCCGAGAGGGAACCCTGACGCCAGACGGTGGCGGCGAGCGACAGCATGGCGATCTCGGCGGGTGAGAACGTCAGTTCCTTGGGCAGGTCGTATTCACCTTTGGGAATTCGATATCGCGTGAGCTGGTTGTTGCCGGGATCGCCCGGTGCCTCGACGGTCTCGAGGGGAATGCCGAGTTCGCGGATGTCGTCCTTGTCGCGCTCGAACTGGCGCTCGAGGTTGGCGTTCCCTCCTGAGCTGGAGTAGCGCTGCCGGTAGCCCTGCACCGTCGAGAGAATCTCGGACTTGGTCAGGCCCTGTTCGGTTGCGAGAAGCGCGAGGACGAGGCTGAAGAGGCGTTCCTCGACGGCGACTCGCGGCGTTGCAGCTTCGGTGGGATCTGGCACGGCTTCATCCTAATCGCGCGGCGGGAGGCCGAGCGGTCAGGAGACCGTGCCGAGGATGTCGACGACGAAGACGAGGGTGGAATTGGCCGGGACAGCCGCGTTTGCCTGGTCGCCGTACCCGAGCTCCGGCGGAATGACGACGAGAACCTGCGAACCGACCTGCTGACCGACGAGCGCCTCTGACAGGCCGGGAACGATGCCGTCGGCGGCGAAGACAGCCGGAACGCCCTTCTCCCAGGACGAGTCGAAGATCGTCTTGTCCGCCCAGAGAGCACCGGTGTAGTGGACCACCATCGGCCCGGACTCGGTGACTTTCTCTCCATCTCCGGCCTTGAGCACCGCGACCTTCAGCTCGCTCGGCGGCTCGGAGGACGGGATGGTTAGCCCGGGGGTACCGTCCCCTGCCGTCACGACGGACGGGAAGCCGGATTCGACGACCGGCCGGATCGCGCCGTCGGCCTTCTCGAGGAACACGTCGAGGATGTCAGCGACGAGGACGAGGGTCTCTTCACCCTCGGGGATCGTCATCGCGATGCGTGATCCAGGCGTAGCGCAGTGCAGCGCGTCCGCCATCTCGGGGTGAAGCTGGGAGGGGACGTAGAGGGCCGGCTCGCCATACGCGTTCTGCTCGAGCGGCTCCCCCGTCGCTCCGTCGTACAGGGCGAAGCTCATCTTCACGCTCTGGTCGCCCGTGACGACGTTTCCGTCGTCGTCGCCGTCGATGATGACCGATCGCTCCGTCTTCTTGGCCTTGACCGGCGTCGGCATGCTGACGGTGGGCGCCTCGCCGAACGGGCCGGAGACGTCGATGAGCTTCGAAGCGCTCCCCTCCGTCGTCGTCGGCTCGCAGGCCTCCGCAGCCGACGGGGCACAACCGGTGAGGGTGGCCACCAACAGGCCGGCGGACAGGATAAGAACTGGAGCCTTGCGCACGGGATCTCTCTTCGATGCTTGAGGGCGGATGCGACGCTGTCGCGAATCTATTTTAGTGGTCGGGGGTCTCGTCGGGTTCCGCGGCGTCGACGGTGTCGTCGTCAGCCGTCCCGAGCGACCTTGATCGGCTGAGCTCTGCCGAATTGTTGACGGTGCGCATCCGTTTCCGGAGGATCTTGGCGCTGACGTTGCGTTCCCCGAGTGCTCCCGGCGTCCAGAGTTCGACGTCCTCATCGCTGAAGTCCGACTTGCTCGGCCGGCGCTTGAGCTCGGGGAGCACGGCTCCGTCGGCGAGACGACGGGCGGTGATGAGGAACCCGGTGTGGCCGATCATCCGGTGGTCCGGGCGCACGGCCAGTCCTTCGACGTGCCAGCCGCGCACGATGGTCTCGTTCGAGTCCGGGTTGGTGAACTGGCCGGTGGCGCGGATCGCCTCCGCGACGCGGGACAGCTGGGTCACGGTCGCGACGTAGCAGAGCAGCACGCCGCCCGGTTTCATCGCGGTGGCGCATGCATTGATGTTCTCCCACGGGGCAAGCATGTCGAGGATGACCCGGTCGACGGATGCCGGTTCGACGGCCTGTGGGAGGGCCTCGGCGAGGTCGCCGACCGAGACGCGCCAGTTGTCCGGGTCGTAGCCGAAGAAGGTGGCAACGTTCCCGCGGGCCACGTCGGCGAACTCATCGCGTCGTTCGAATGATTCGAGCCGGCCGGTCGGGCCGATCGCGCGGAGGAGCCACAATGACAGCGCGCCGGACCCGACCCCGGCCTCGACGACGGTCGCGCCGGGGAAGATGTCGGCCTGGCCGACGATCTGGGCGGCGTCCTTCGGATAGATGATCGCGGCGCCGCGCGGCATGGACATGACGAAGTCGACGAGCAGTGGACGGAGGGCCAGGTATTCGATTCCGTCCGTCGTCGTGATCACCGAACCGTCGGGGAGCCCGATGATGCTGTCGTGCCCGACGATTCCCCGGTGGGTGTGGAATTCCTTGCCGTGTTCGAGGGTGATCGTGTTTCGCTTGCCCTTGGGGCCGGTGAGCTGCACGCGGTCTCCGACCCGGAACGGGCCCGAGTTCTGGGGGCGCTCGTCGAGCGGGTGTTCGGTGGGGAGCTGATCGGTCATCGGGAAAGTCCTTCGCTGCGTGAGGCGGCGAAGACTGCCGACACATCGGTGCTGGTTCTGCCGGCCAGGGTGGGCCAGGTGGTGTGGGTGGATGCTTCGGGAATGGTGACGGCGTGCGGGACGGCGATCGAGACGGCACCGGATGCGACGGCGGATGCCAGTCCGGCGCGTGAATCTTCGATGGCGACACAGTCGGAGATGGAGACACCGAGCAGGGACGCGGCGGTGAGGTACGGCTCCGGGTGCGGCTTGGGGTTGTCGACCTCGTCGCCGGTGACGAGCAGGTCGAACGCGTCGAAGTCGAGGTGGGAGAGCACCTGCTCGGCCATCGGGCGGATCGACATGGTGACGAGCGCTGTCTTCACTCCGAGCGCGCGGAGCTCTTTGAGGAGCTCACGTGCGCCGGGGCGGAACGGTACGCCGTCTTTAGCGAGCCGGTCGCGCACCCGACCGGTCAGCAGCTGCACGATGTCATCCGCCGGCAGGTCGACGCCGCGGGAGCGGAACACCTCGGCTGACTCCCAGAGGCCGGAACCGACGAGCGTCATGGCGTCCTCGTAGGTCCAGGTGTGCCCGTAGGACTCGACCAGATCCGTCTCTGCGGTGATCCAGTACGGTTCGGTATCGACGAGTGTGCCATCCATGTCCCAGAGGACGGCGGCGGGAAGCTGTGTAGTCACGGGTTTCAATGCTACCGGGTGCCGGACTGCGCCTATTCTTGATGGATGCCCGCGTTCCATCGCGGACACGTCCACGGAATGGGGAACTCTTGCTCAAGGGTCGACTGCTTGTTGTCGCGTTTGAAGGCTGGAACGACGCCGGGGAAGCGGCGACGGGTGCGGTCCGTGTACTGCAGGAGCAACTTGACGTTGCTCCGGTTCGTGAACTGGATCCCGAGCTGTACTACGACTACCAGTTCAACCGCCCCGTCATCGGAATCGACGACGAGGCGAGGCGGCGGCTGACCTGGCCGACCACGACGATGTACGGTCCGTCGTCGCCGCAGATGCCGGTCGAGCCCCTCGCCGCCGACGCTGACCTCAGTGTCTCGGGCGACAACGGCGGCAACATCTATCTCCTCATCGGCGTTGAGCCTTCCAGAACGTGGAAGGCATTCACCGCCGAGATCATCGACGCCGCGCTCGCGGCCGACATCTCGGGAATCGTCTTCCTCGGCGCCATGCTCGCCGATGTTCCGCACACCCGCCCGATCTCGATCTTCACCTCGAGTGAGAACCCGGAGGTCCGCGCTGAACTCCAGATCGAGCGAAGCATGTACGAGGGCCCCGTCGGCATCCTCAGCGTCGTCGCCGAAGCCGCGGAGGACGCGGGAATTCCGACTCTCTCGATCTGGGCCTCCGTGCCGCACTACGTTCACAACGCGCCGTCGCCGAAAGCGGTACTCGCGCTCATCGACAAGCTCGAGGAGATCGTCGACGTCGTGATCCCTCGAGGCGACCTCGTCGAGGAAGCAGCAGAGTGGGAGCAGGGAATCGACGCCCTCGCGGGTGAGGACGAGGACATGGCGGCATACATCCGTCAGCTGGAGCAGGCTCGCGACACCGTGGAAGCACCCGAAGCAAGCGGTGAGGCCATCGCCAAGGAATTCGAACGTTACCTTCGCAAGTCAGCCGACGGCAAAGGCGACGGCCGCAACGAGCCACCGACCCCGCGCTAGAGCTCCCGGAGTTCGACGCCGAGCAGGGCGTGCACGGCTCGGCGCACGAGCGCCGGATCGTCGACGCCGTGTTCGGCCGCCTGATCGATCACCGCGAGCGCACGCGGCGTGTCGAGGTCGATCCGGAGCGCTTCGCGAAGCTCGGACAGGATGTTTTCCGCCGACAGATCACCGGTCGGGCTCATTCCCCTGAACCGGGCGCCCCAGAGCTGGAGCCGTCCGACCGCCGTCTCGAGCGCGGCATCCGTCCATTCCCAATCGGAACGGTAGTGATGGGCGAGAAGCGTCAGTCGGATCGCCCGGGCGTCAACGCCCGACGCGACGAGTTTCGACACGAGCACGAGGTTGCCGAGCGACTTCGACATCTTCTCGCCCTGGTAGGCGACCATGCCGGTGTGACTGTACACCCGGGCGAGCGGATGCCCGCTGAGCGCCGCCGCATGACCGGCGCTCATCTCGTGGTGCGGGAAGATCAGGTCTGACCCTCCGCCCTGGACAGTGAAGTCCCTGCCCAGTTCCATCAGCGCGATGACGGAGCATTCGATGTGCCAGCCGGGGCGCCCGGCGCCGACGGAGCTCGGCCACGATGGTTCGTCGTCACGTGCCGCGCGCCAGAGCAACGGATCGAGAACATCGCGCTTGCCCGCACGGTCCGGGTCTCCCCCACGTTCGCGGAACAGGGTCGCCATGGCGACGCTGTCGAGGTTGCTGACGTCACCGAGCGTCCAGCCCCCGAGACCGGCAGCTCGAGCGCTGTCGAAGTAGATGTCCGATCCTGCTGAACTCTCCGGTGTCGGGACCTCGTAGGCGATGCCCGCAACGAGCAGCCGCCCGACGGCCTCCGCGATTTCGTCGAGGACCTCCGTCACAGCGACGTAGTCCTCAGGAGGGAGGATGCTCAGTGCTTCCATGTCGCCGCGGAACAGATCGACCTGGCTTGCCGCGAGCTCCTGCCAGTCGACACCGGTTGCGGCGGCGCGTTCGAGCAGCGGGTCGTCGATGTCCGTCACGTTCTGCGCGAAGTGCACCTCGAGCCCGGCGTCGAGCCAGACCCTCTGCAGGGTGTCGTAGGCGAGGTAGGTGGCCGCGTGGCCCATGTGGGTAGCGTCGTACGGGGTGATCCCACAGACGTAGATCCGTGCGGTGTCACCGGTGTGCGCTTCCACGAGCCCGCGCGACGCCGTGTCATAGAGGCACGGTGCCGAGGAGAGTCCTGGAAGGGTGGGGATCTCGGGTCTCGTCCATGCCTTCACTCCCCCAGCCTAATCGTGGCCGGAGACTTCGGCGGACGCCTAGACCGCAGCGAGGACGCCGGTGCCGAGGAGCACGAACAGGACGAGGCCGAGGGCGATGCGGTAGATCACGAACGGCAGGAAGCTCCGCTTCGAGATGTAGCTCATGAAGAATTTGATGACGACGATGGCGACGAAGAACGCGACGACTGTGGCGACGAGCGTTTCGAGTGGTCCGTACACCTCGGGAGTGCAATTGGCCGCGCCCTCGACGCAGGGCTTCGCAATCGACTTGTAGATCTGGTAAAAACCGCTGCCCATCACGGCAGGGATGGCGAGAAGGAACGCATACCGAGCGGCGGCGGCACGCTCGTAGCCGAGGAACAATCCGGCGGTGATGGTGCCACCGGACCGCGAGACACCGGGGATGAGGGCCAGCGCCTGGGCGAATCCGAAAACGATGCCGTGGCGGTAACCGAGGTTCTCCAGTTTGCGGTCCTTGCGGCCGATCCAATCGGCGAGACCGAGCAGCAGACCGAACCCGATGAGCATCGACGCGGTGAACCACAGGGAGCGGAACGTCGTCTCGATCTGGTCCTGGAACAGGAGGCCGAGGACCACGATCGGCAGCGAGCCGAGGATGATGAGCCAGCCCATCCTGGCATCCGGGTCATTGCGCGGGATCTTGCCGACGAGCGCTTTGCACCACGCGCCGATGATCCGGACGATGTCGCCCCAGAACAGGATGATCACGGCGAGCTCGGTGCCGATCTGGGTGATGGCGGTGAACCGGGCTCCTGGATCCTCACCCGTCCCGAGGAACTCGCCGACGATCCGCAGGTGAGCACTCGACGACACGGGAAGGAATTCGGTCAAACCCTGGACGAGGCCGAGGATGATCGCGTTGAGAAGGTCCACGAGAGAGAGTTGTTCCTGCCGTTGTCGGGATTCGGGTCAATAGGTGCGGAGGAGGTCTGTCAGAACCTGCCTGCCAAAGACTAATGCGTCGAGCGGCACCCTCTCGTCAACCCCGTGGAACATCGCCGGGAAGTCGAGGTCTTCCGGCAGCCGGAGCGGCGCGAATCCGTACCCGGTGATGCCGAGCAGGGAGAGCGCCTTGTTGTCGGTGCCCGCCGGCAGAAGATACGGCAGCACCTCAGCGCCCGGGTCGTGTGCGGCGAGGGTCTCGCAGATGGCGTCGATGAGCGGACCGGAGAAGTCGTTCTCGAGGCCGACGTCGCGGTGCATCACTTCGATCTCGATGTCGCTGCCGACCAGTTCCTGCACGGCAGCGAGGACGGCATCCTCCTCACCGGGAAGGGAACGGATGTCGACGAGCGCCTCGGCGGTGTCGGGGATCACGTTGTGCTTGTAGCCGGCTGTCAGCACGGTCGGGTTCGTCGTTGTGCGCAGGGAGGCCTGAATGAACCCGGATGCCGTTCCGGTCGCGAGGGCGAGTTCGTCCGGCCCGAGCGCCTGCGGTTCCACGTCGAGGATGCGTGCCACCTCGCCGAGGAGCGCCGTCGTCGTCGCGGTGAGACGGATCGGCCAGTCCTGTCTTCCGACCACTGCCACAGCCTCGGCAAGTCGGGTGATCGCGTTCTGCCGGACGACCCGCGAGCCGTGCGCCGCAGGGCCCCTCGCGATGAGTTTCACCCAGAGCAACGCCTTTTCTCCGGTCTGGACGAGGTACGCGCGCTTTCCGTCGATCGAGATGGAGTACCCACCGACCTCGCTGATCGCCTCGGTCGCACCGTCGAACAGTTCGGGGTGGTTCTCGACGAGATAGTGCGACCCCAGCACCCCGCCGTTCTCCTCATCGGCGAAGAAGGCGAGGATGAGGTCGCGGGCGGGCCGCTCCCCCGCCCGGAGGAGGTCGGCGACGGCCGTGAGGATCATCGCGTCCATGTTCTTCATGTCGACCGCCCCGCGACCCCACAGCATCCCGTCGCGGATCTCACCGGCGAACGGGTCGACGCTCCAGTTGGCGGGGTCGGCTGGGACGACATCGAGATGACCGTGCACGACAAGGGCTCCACGGGAGGAGTCGCGTCCGGCGACTCGGGCGACGACGCTCGTTCGACCCGGTTCCGAATCGAACAACCGGGGTTCGAGGCCGAGTTCCCGAAGGTATTCCGCGACGTACTCCGCCGCTGCCGTCTCGCCCTTCGAGCGTCCGCCACCGTAATTCGTCGTGTCGAAGCGGATGAGATCGCGGGCGATCCGCACGGTCTCGTCGAGTTCGGCGTCAGGAACGTCTGGGGTCGTCTCAGCGGAAAGCATGCCCCCAACGCTACCGTTCCCGGAGTTTGCCCGAGGTGGAAAACACGGCTCCGAAATCGTGCTAAAGTCTTACCTCGGCAGCGGAAATACCTCGCAGCCGGAACACATGCGCGGGTGGCGGAAATGGCAGACGCGCTAGCTTGAGGTGCTAGTGCCCTTACGGGCGTGGGGGTTCAAGTCCCCCTTCGCGCACACTGTGTTGAGACAGAAGAAGAGCCGGACCAGAAATGGTCCGGCTCTTCTTGGTTAAGCCGCTCAGCCGTTCCACCGGGCCGACCTGCGCGGTCGCGTGATTGCGATCAGCGGCGGCCGCTCATCTTCTTCCGGAGCCACTCGATCCGTGACTGCAACTGGGTGACACTGGCCTGCTGCACCGCGGGACCTCCACACATGCGTCTCAGTTCAGCGTGCACGAGTCCGTGCGGCTGCCCCGTGGACTTCGCGTACAGGCCGACGAGGCTGTTGAGCAGGCTCCGCTGCTCCTTCAGGGTGCGGTACAGCGGAGGTGGAACGTCTGCGGTCTTTTCCGCGGGGATCTGCTGCGCCTTCGTCGATGACCGCTTGGCCTGTCGAGCCTGCCGCTGCGTGAGCAGCTCATGCACCTGCTCGGGTTCGAGGAGCCCGGGAAGCCCGATGAAATCGAGTTCTTCTTCCGTCCCGGGTTCTGCCCACTGGCCGAACTCGTCGCCGTCGTAGACGACCCGGTCGAATGTTGCAGACGAGGACATCGCCTCATACCGGAATTCGTCTCCGAGAGCATCTGAACCCTTCGACTCCCGGTTCGCCTCGGCGACCATCGCGTCCTCGGGGTTCCATATGTCCCCTTCAGCGTCGCCGTCGCTCTTCCTGTCGAGCGCGTGGTCCCGTTCGAGCTCGAGCTGTGAGGCGAGGTTCATCAGGTTGGGAACGTCAGGGAGGAAAACGGATGCTGTCTCGCCGCGGCGACGGGCGCGCACGAACCGACCGATGGCCTGGGCGAAGAACAACGGTGTCGACGCGCTCGTCGCGTACACCCCGACGGCCAGCCGGGGGACGTCGACCCCCTCACTCACCATCCGCACGGCAACCATCCACCGGCTCGTTCCCTGGGAGAATTCGTCGATCCGGTCGGACGACTCCTTCTCGTCGGAGAGGACGACCGTCGGACTTTGCCCGGTGATGTCCGTGAGGATGGCGGCGTACGCCCGCGCGGCGGTCTGGTCGGTGGCGATGACGAGGCCACCGGCATCCGGAATGCTCTGCCGTACCTCGCTGAGTCGACGATCAGCCGCCTGCAGGACCTGGGGAATCCACTCCCCCTTGGGGTCAAGGGCCGTGCGCCACGCCTGCGAGGTGATGTCCTTGGTGTTGCCTTCGCCGAGTCGAGCTTCCATCTCATCGCCGGCGTTGGTCCTCCAGCGCATGTGCCCGGCGTAGACCATGAACATCACCGGCCGGACCACACCGTCGGCGAGGGCGCGGCCGTACCCGTAGTTGTAGTCGGTGAGCGACGTGCGGATGCCCTGCTTGTCCGGGAGATAGGTGACGAACGGGATCGGCGCGGTGTCGGAGCGGAACGGGGTTCCCGTCAGGGACAGGCGGCGCGTGGCCGGTTCGAACGCCTCGCGGATCGCGTCGCCCCAGCTCAGCGCGTCTCCGCCGTGGTGGACCTCGTCGAGAATGACGAGGGTCTTCGACGACGCGGTGATGTCACGGTGGAGTGCTGCTCGGACGGCGACCTGCGCGTATGTGACCACGACGCCGTGGTAGTGCCGTCCGTAGCGTCCAGCGGCGTTGGTGAATGTCGGATCGAGCCGGATGCCCGCTCGGTGTGCAGCATCAGCCCACTGGCGCTTGAGGTGCTCCGTGGGAGCGACGACGGTGATGCGGTCGACGGTACGGCGGGCGAGGAGCTCGGCGGCGAGGCGGAGCGCGAAGGTCGTCTTGCCTGCCCCGGGGGTGGCGGCAGCGAGGAAGTCCTTCGGCTCGGTGGTGAAGTAGGACTCGATCGCTTCCTGCTGCCAGGCGCGGAGCTTTGAGACGGTTCCCCACGCGGCCCGCTCGGGAAACGCCGGGGAGAGATGTTCGGCCGCAGAGGTTCCGATCCGGAGTTCCGGGACGGCATCCTGTGCCGGTTGCTCTCCCGGAAAGATCTCTGTGCTCACTTGACGACAATCTACCCGCTCCCCCGCTGCCGGGCGAACCGAGGGGGTCCCCTGGCGTGGCGAGGACCGGTAGGCTCGCCCGGGGAAAAGGAGGCTCTGTGAACGACAGTATGCTGCATCCGGAAGACGGGCCAGGCGACGACACCGTTCCTGTCAGGCGCCCGCACCCGTGGTCGCGATACGTCGCGCTCGGTGACTCGTTCACCGAAGGAATCGGCGACCCAGAACCCGCGTCACCCGGCGGCCACCGGGGATGGGCCGACCGGGTCGCCGAGGTTCTCGCCCGGGATCTCGACGACTTCGCCTATGCCAACCTCGCCGTCCGCGGCAGGCTCATCAGCAAGATCGTCGACGAGCAGGTCGAGCCTGCGCTTGACCTGCGACCCGACCTCATTTCGATTTCGGCCGGGGGGAACGACGTCATCCGTCCGGGCACGGACCCGGATGCGACCGCCGCCAGGATGGACGAGGCGATCGCCCGGCTCAGCCGCGACCACGCCACCATCGTCCTGTTCACCGGTGTCGATGTGGGATTCTCACCGGTGTTCCGCGGCATCCGTGGAAAGGTGGCGATCTACAACGAGAACATCCGGGCGATCGCGACGAAGTACGACTGCATCGTCGCCGACATGTGGTCACTGACCGACGTGCAGGACAGCCGGATGTGGTCACCTGACCGCCTTCACCTCAACCCACTCGGGCACCACACGGTCGCTCGCATGGTGCTGGCCGCCCTCGCCGTGGAGAACGATCTCGAACCGCTCAAACCCGAGCCGCTTCCGGCGTCGACGTGGCGTCAGGCACGCACGTCGGACCTCGCCTGGGCACGCGAGTACCTCGTGCCCTGGGTGATCCGGCGTATCCGTCACCAGTCCTCGGGCGACTTCATCACGGCGAAACGGCCGCTGGCGGAGAGATACACCCGCAGCGACGGCTGAGAACGGGCCGATCAGCCGATCAGCCGAACGGATTGGCGAGCTTCCAGCCCAGGTCCGCTCCCTCGAGTTCATCCTCGAGCACGAGCGGAACGGCGATGCTCTCGCCTGCGTGGTCGAACGTGACTGACCCGACCGTGCGGCCGTCCTCGCCGGATTCGAGAGCGGATGCCGTCGGGGTCACCGTCACCGGGGCATCCTGCCAGACGAGCACGCTCGCGTCCTCGGCCGCGACAATGTTCGCCGTCGCGCCCCACGGCGCTGTGTAGCTGCCGTAGCTCTCGCCGGCTTCGACGAGCGTCACCTCGTGGAACCCTGCGGTGGTGCTGGCGAGAAGAGCGGTCACCGCTTGGTTGAGCTGCCGGTGGTTGGGCGCTCCGAGGATCACGCCCACGAGCGTGACGGTCTCGCTGCCGACGGTCGCTTCTGCTGCGAAGAGCAGACATGCTCCCGCCACACGGGTCGTGCCGGTCTTCAGCCCGATGACACCGTTGGACCCCAGGAGCTTGTTGGTGTTCTTCACCTCACCGATCACCGGGAGTTCAGCGCTTGTCTGCTGCACCACTTGCGACAACACCGGGTGAGCGAGTGCCAGTTTGCCGATGGCGACCAGGTCGGCGGGGGTGGACCGGCTTCCGCTGCTGAGGCCGCTGGAGTCAGCGAGAGTGGTGCCCGCAAGATCGTGCGCGGAGAGCCAGGCCTGCGCGGCGTCGAGGAACGCCGGCACCGACCCGTATGCCCAGTTGGCGAGAGTGATGCTGTAATTGTTGGCCGACGGCAACATCATGGCCTCGAGCAGCTGGCGTTCGGTGAACACCGAACCGACGGCAACCCTGGCCGCCGACCCGCCCTCGGCGATCGTCTGCGAGTAGATCCGGGCGTCTGCCTCGGTGAGGGTCAGCTCCGGCCCGTCTTCGCCTTCGTCGAGCGGCATCCTGTCGAGGACCACGAGGGCCGTCACCGTCTTGGTGATACTCGCCATCGGAGTGGACTCCTGGGCGCCGAAACCCTCGAGAACCCCATCGGTCCCGATAACGCCGATCGCCCCGGTGCCGAACGACGGCCAGTCGAGCTCGCTGACTGGCTGGCTGATCACTCCCGCGGGTGCCAGTTCGGCGGCGTTCGCCGGGATGGGACGGAGCACCGCGAGAGAGGTATAGCCGAGCAGGAGGAGCACGATGGCAAGGGCGCTGAAGACCGTCACCCGCCGCCGTCGATACACCCGCGAACGATCGGAAGGGAGGGAGCTCTGCACCCGACGATTCTACCGGTGGGAACCTCGAAGGCGGGTCAGGAGCGGCGGAGCGCCCACAGGGCGACGGCGCTCGCCGAGGCCACATTGAGCGAGTCGACGCCGTGGAGCATCGGGATCATGACCGTCGTGTCCGCCGCGTCGAGTGCCTGGCTGCTGAGGCCGTCTCCCTCGGCGCCGAGCGTGATGGCGATCCGCTCCGGCGGATTTGCCGCGAACTCATCCAGTCCGATGGCGCGGTCGTCGAGGGCGAGGGCGGCAACGTGGAAACCGGCTTCGTCGAGGATCCGGCGGGCATCCGGCCACTCGGGCATCCGCGTCCATGGCACCTGCAGGACGGTGCCCATGCTCACCCTGACGCTCCGGCGGTAGAGCGGATCCGCGCACCGCGGTGTGATGAGGACGGCATCGGCTCCGAGGCCGGCGACGGAACGGAAGATGGCGCCGACGTTGGTGTGGTCGACGATGTCCTCGAGGATCACCACGCGCGAGGCATCCGCGAGGAGAGTCGCCATGTCCGGGAGCGCGGGGCGGTGCAGTGCAGCGAGCGCACCCCGGTGCATGTGATAGCCGGTCAGTTTCTCGAGCACGTCGGAGTTCCCGACGTACACCGGGACATCCGGAAATCGGTCGAGCAGGGGCTCGACGTCGGCGAGCCATCGTTCCTGCAGCAGGATCGATCGGGGCTCATGGCCGGCGGCGATGGCCCGGGCGATGACCTTGTGCGACTCAGCGATGTAGAGCCCGCCCTCGGGCTCGCTCACCCGGCGCAGGGCAACGTCCGTTAGACGGGCGTAGTCGGAGAGCCCATCGGCGTCGAGGTCGGAGATCGGGACGATTCGCACGGTGTTTCCTTCTGGTGGTGGCGTACTGTCGAAAGACCGGGCCGCGGCATCCGAAACAAATCGGACATGCGGATTGTTTACTCTCGGGTCAGCACAGGTTTTCGAAAGGCCGACATGACCATGATCACCGGACCGACGCCGGAACTCGACGAACGCGGGCTCGATCGAGCCTACGCCGTCCTGTCCGGCGGTACCTTCGCTGTGCTCACGGGCGCGGGAGTGAGCACAGACTCCGGCATCCCTGACTACCGGGGCGCGGGCGCCCCGAAGCGGACGCCCATGACGGTGACGCAGTTTCTCCGAAATGACGACTCCCACAAACGGTACTGGGCAGGAAGCCACCTCGGCTGGGCACACTTCGACGCAGCGGAACCCAATGCGGGGCACCGGATGCTCGCCACCCTTGAGGAAACGGGTTTCGTGAACGGGGTCGTCACCCAGAACGTGGATGGTCTCCACGTGCGCGCCGGCTCGCGTCGCGTCGTCGACCTGCACGGTTCCATGGACCGGGTCCACTGCCTCCACTGCGGCCAGACGTTCGCGCGGCAGAGTATCGCCGCACGGATCGACAGCGACAATCCCTGGCTGTCGAGACCGGATGCCGTCACGCTCAATCCGGACGGCGACGCCGAGATCACGTCCGTCGAGAGATTCATCGCGCCGGCGTGCTCGGTTTGCGGGGGGCCGTTGAAACCTGATGTCGTCTTCTTCGGTGAGTTCGTGCCGCCGGTCAAGTTCGCCGAAGCGCGCGACATCGTCGGCCAGGCGGACGCCCTCGTGATCGCCGGATCCTCGCTCGTCGTGAATTCCGGCATCCGTCTTCTCGAACACGCGAGGCGAAACAAGCGCCCGATCGTGATCATCAACCGTGGCGAGACGAAGGGTGATTCCCGGGCGACGGTCAAGCTCGATGCCGGGGCCTCCGAGACCCTCGCCGCCCTGGCCGAGCGCCTTCTCGGCTGACCGGTCCGCTGCTTCGTCGGAGCGCTAGTCTCAGTCCCGGGCCAGCTGCTCGATCGCACTGTCGAGCTGAGCGGCAGACTCCCGCCATACCTCCGGTGACACACTCGCTGCGTCTTCCGTGTGCAGCGTGATCACGGGCTGGTCCGTCGCGCTGTCGCCGAGGAGTGTCCGCTGCTGGGCGCGTGACACTCCCACGATGAGGTCGGCCGAGCGCATCATCCAGCTTCTCGTGTACCTGAACCGCCAAGGCCAGGTCCTGATTCGGGACAGCGGGCCGGCACTGTCGTCGACCGCAGGCGTTCCCCCTGCCATGACGAGCCGAAACCGCCGTCCAGTGCCCATCAGCCCGGGGACCGGGGTGAAAACGACATCAGCGCCGATGCTGCTGAGCTTCCTGCCTGCGAGCAGTTCGGCCGGGCTGTACGGAGATCCCAGGAGTTCCCACGGCAACGACGGAAGCAGGTCGAGCGCCGTCGACGGTCCGACGATCATCACGAACGACCGGCGTTCGGCGAGGGCGTGAACGATGCCACGTGACATCCGGCTGAGCTGGTCGTCGGGGTCGTCCGTCACCCAGCGGCAGTCGACGAGAAGCTTCACGCCTTCTCCCCCGCGAGAAAGCCGCGGATCAGTCCGGCTGCTTCGGCGGGAACCTCGTAGTGGATGAGGTGCCCGACTCCGGAGAGGATCTCGAGCTCGGCGTCCGGGAAACGGCGGACGAGCGTGTGCTGGGCGGCAACCGGGGTGATGTCATCCTGATCGGCGGCGATCAGCAGGGTACGGTCGACGATGTCCGACGCGAATTCGCTGACGTCGTTGCCGACGGACGCCTTGAACGCTTCGAGCACGACCGCCCGGTTCCCGAACGCGCTGAAATAGAGGTCGTGCTGGGAATGGATCCAGCGCCGGAGACTCCTGTCCTTCGTTTTCGCCATTGTCACGCTCATCACGCGCACGATCACGCGGTTGCGGAGCAGCGCGAAACCGAGTCGCTCGGGCAGGATCGCGCCCATCTTGTAGTAGAAGACAGCGAGTCTGGTCAGGAAGCCACGGGGCCCGGCGAGTGCGGGTGCAGCGATCGGGTTGACCAGGATCACGAGCGGGGCGCGGAGCGTCGTGCGCGCGAGGGCAGCTGACACCACGATCGAGCCGAAGGAGTGACCGAGGATCACCGGCGGCTCCGGCAACTCGAGGGCAGCGACGAACGCCATCAGCCACGTCGCATAGCCATCGATGTCATGAGGCGTCGACAGCGGCTCCGATTCCCCGAATCCCGGGAGATCAGGACTGAGAATGTGCAGTCCTTCGAGGTGGGCGACGACCGGTTCGAGCCCGTGGTGATCCCCGCGGAAACCGTGAACCATCACGACGGTCGGCCCGGTGCCGCTTGACCCGTACTCCCAGTAGCGCGTGCGGCTGCCGTCGATGTCGACGGAGTGCGCGGCGACGGGGATGCGATCGAGTCTCGCTGAGTACGGGGAGGTGACAGTCATGGGGAATCCCAGTTTAGGCTTTTCGCTCCCGGCAACCGAACCCGGCTCCCCATAGAATCAGGGCAACGACGGCGGGGGTCCACCCCTCGCACCTGCCCCGACGGAATCGATACCAGTGACTTTCACCGCGCCCATTCAGCTCCCCGGTCTCGAGAGAGATCCTCTGTGGTATCGCCGGGCGATTTTCTACGAAGTCATGGTCCGGTCGTTCGTCGACAGCAACGGTGACGGTTCCGGCGATCTCCAGGGGCTCACCACGCGCCTCGACTACCTGCAGTGGCTGGGAGTCGACGCGCTCTGGCTCCCGCCGTTCTTCACCTCTCCCCTGCGCGACGGTGGATACGACGTCTCCGACTACCGCTCGATTCTTCCCGAGTTCGGCACTGTCGAAGAGTTCAAGGATCTGGTGTCCAAGGCCCACGAGCGGAACATGCGAGTCATCATCGACATGCCGCTCAACCACACCTCCGACCAGCACGAGTGGTTCCAGGCGTCGCGCGAAGACCCGGACGGGCCGTACGGCGACTTCTACGTCTGGAGCGACACCGACCAGAAGTACCCCGACATCCGGATCATCTTCACCGACACCGAAGACTCCAACTGGGCGTTCGACCCGGTCCGGCGGCAGTTCTTCTTCCACCGGTTCTTCTCCCACCAGCCGGACCTGAACTTCGAGAACCCGGCCGTGCACGAGGCCATGTTCGACATCGTCCGGTTCTGGCTCGACATGGGAGTCGACGGGTTCCGGCTGGACGCTATTCCGTATCTTTACGAGTCCGACGGCGGCAACGGTGAGGGCGAGCCCGAAACCCACGCGTTCATCAAGAAGCTTCGCGCGATGGTCGACCTGGAGTACCCCGGCCGGATCATGATCGCGGAGGCGAACCAGTGGCCCCGCGAGGTCGCCGCGTTCTTCGGGACCGACGAGGAACCGGAGTGCCACATGGCATTCGACTTCCCGGTGATGCCGAGAATCTTCTACTCCCTGCGGTCGCAGCAGGCAGAAGAGCTTGTGCGGGTGCTCTCGGAAACGACGGATGTTCCGGACTGGGCCGGGTGGGCCGTCTTCCTCCGCAACCACGACGAGCTCACCCTCGAGATGGTCAGCGAGGAATACCGCCAGGCGATGTACGGCTGGTACGCCTACGACCCGCGGATGCGTGCGAACGTCGGTATCCGGCGCCGCCTCGCCCCCCTGCTCGACAACTCGCGTGCCGAACTGGAGCTCGCCCACGCGCTCCTGTTCTCGCTCCCCGGCAGCCCATTCATCTACTACGGCGATGAGATCGGGATGGGCGACAACATCTGGCTCGCCGACCGGGACTCCTCACGCACGCCGATGCAGTGGACGCCGGACCGTAACGCCGGGTTCTCGACGGCAGACCCGGGCAAACTGTACCTTCCCGTCGTTCAGTCGCTCGTGTTCAACTACACCCTCGTCAATGTCGAGTCGCAGCTTGCCCAGTCCCGCTCGCTTCTGCACTGGGTGCGGAACGTCATCCACGTGCGAAAAGGACACCCAGCTTTCGGGCTCGGCACGGTCGAGGTCGTCTCGAACAATCACGAGTCGGTGTTGAGCTTCGTCCGCAGCTACCAGGGCACCGGCGGCCACATCGGCGGCCATATCGGCGACGAGAAAGAAGACATCCTGTGCGTCTTCAGCTTCTCGCATCACCCGATCGCGACGACCATCGTCGCGCCGGACCTCGCCGGGTGCCGGCTGTTCGACCTCTTCGGCGGGGCCGAGTTCCCGTCATTCGACGAGAACGGTGAGGTGACGCTCACCATCGCCGCCCAGAGCTTCTACTGGCTGCACGTTGCGCGACCGACCGACTCTCCCTTCTCACAGCGGCGTCACGCGTGAGCGAGGACCTGTCGGTGGTGCGCTCTAGCGTGAGTCCCGTGGAGATAACTGCAGTAACGCCCTGGTCCGAATCCCTCGCCGTCTTCGATCTCGAGACCACCGGTATCGACGTCGTCACAAGCCGCATCGTCAGCGCAAACGTCGGGCTCCTCGACGGGCGGGGTGAGGTTCTCCGCCGACGGGACTGGCTCGCTGACCCGGGAGTCCCCATCCCCGAGCAGGCGACAGCGGTCCACGGGATCACGACCGAGCGGGCTCGGGCGGAGGGGCGACCCGCGCCGGTCGTCGTCGCCGAGATCGTCGCCGAATTGCGCGGCTACTTCGACGCGGGCATTCCCGTCGTCATCTACAACGCCCCGTACGACCTTTCGCTGCTGTTCCACGAGTCGCTGCGTCATCACGTTGAACCGCTGCTGAGCCCGGCACCGGTGATCGACCCCCTCGTGATCGACAAGGCCGTCGACCGATACCGCAAGGGCAAGCGCACCCTCGTCGCCGCTGCGCTCCACTATGGCGTCGAACTCACCGATGCCCACGACGCCGGCGCAGACGCAATCGCCGCCGGTCGGGTGGCCCAGGCCATCGCACGTACCCATTCCCGGGCGCTCAATGTCGACGCGATCGAGTTGCACCGGCTCCAGGAGGGCTGGTGCCAGGACCAGGCCGACAGCTTCCAGGACTACATGCGGCGCAACCGCGACGCGACGTTCGTGGCAGCGACCGGGTGGCCGGTTCGCTGATCGGAGGCTCCGCGATCCCGCAGCCTCGGTTCGTCGGTTCCTGAGCGGGTCGCCCGGCGACCGCGTCGACGGGATAAGGCGCCGGAGAAGGACCAAGGCGCGAGATAAGGATGCCGCGGGGCGACAGCATCCTTCTCTCGCGGCTTTGTCCTTGTGTCGCGTCGGCGACGAGGGCCAGCGCATCCGCCGCTCGTACGCAGAACAGGAGATCGGAGGGTTCACAGGAGACTTCGGCGGATTCTCTCCTGTAAACCGTGCGATGTCCTGTAACGGTTCGCTGTCTGGCGCTGCCCGGTGCGGGAGAAGGAGAAAGGCGCGGGATAAGGTTGCCGCGGGGCGACAGCATCCTTCTCTCGCGACTTTGTCCTTGTCGCGTCGGCGACGAGGGCCGCGCACCCGCGCTCGTACGCAAAACAGGAGATCGCACGATCCACGGGAGACTTTTGCGATTTCTCTCCTGTCAAGCGTGCAATCTCCTGCCCAACGTGCGCCGCCCGGTGCCGCCGGGCACGAAAAAAGCCCGCGACCGAATGGTCGCGGGCTTTCTCGATGAATTAGTTGCCGAAGCCCTTGAAGCGCTTGTTGAACTTCTCGACACGTCCGGCCGAGTCCATGATGCGCTGCTTGCCCGTGTAGAACGGGTGTGACTCCGAGGAGATCTCAACGTCGATGACGGGGTAGACGTTGCCGTCCTCCCACTCCATGGTCTTCGAGCTTCCCACGGTCGAACGCGTGAGGAACACTGCGCCTGAGGCGAGGTCGCGGAAAACAACCGGCTTGTAGTCGGGGTGGATGTCAGTCTTCATGAGGACTTCCTTGTAAGTTTCGGAGGAATTGTTTCAGTCTCGCCCGCACGCGAAATGCGGCAAGAAAGCAGACGGCCCATTGGACCAGCTACCTACTTTATCAGAGAACGGAGGCTACTTGGCACGCGCGCTGAAGCGCCCGTCGCGTTCGGTCAGTTCGATCGGAAGCCCGAACGTTTCGGAGAGGGTGTCACTTGTGAGCGCCTCTGCCAGCGGCCCGGATGCCGTGACCTTGCCGTCGGCGAGAAGCAGTGCGTGAGTGAACCCGACCGGAACCTCCTCGACGTGGTGGGTGACCATGACGATGGCCGGTGACTCCTCGGACTGGGCGTACCCGCCGAGCAGCTTCACGAGTTCTTCGCGTGCGCCGAGGTCGAGGCTTGCCGCCGGCTCGTCGAGCAGGAGGAGTTCGGGATCTGTCATCACCGAACGGGCGATCTGCACTCGCTTCTGTTCGCCGTCGCTCAGCGTCCCGAACTTGCGGTCAGCGAGGTCTTCGAGGCTCCATTCCGCGAGCACCCGGCGGGCGCGCTTCACGTCGATGTCTTCGTAGTCTTCGTTCCAGCGTCCTGTGACGGAGTACGCGGCCGTCATGACGACGTTGAGCACGCTCTCCTCGAACGGAACACGTCGTGCCATTGCGGTCGACGCGATACCGATCCGAGGGCGAAGCTCGAAGACGTCGACCTTGCCGAGCTCGGAGTCGAGGATCTCGACCGTCCCCGAACTCGGGTGCATGAGTGTCGATGCCAGCTGGAGCACGGTGGTCTTCCCCGCGCCGTTCGGCCCGAGCACCACCCAGCGCTGGTCGTCCTCGACCGTCCAGGACACGGAATCCACGATGGCACGGCCGTTTCGAACGACCGATACGTCACTCAACTGCAAAACGCTCGACATGTTCCTAGCCTATCCGTCGGAAACGGTCGTCCGTGCCGGTGGCGCGCGCGTCAGCGCGCAAGAACCGAGCGATACAGGGCGATGGTCTCGGAGCCGATCCGCTCCCAGCTGAACTCGCGTTCGGCCCGTATCCGTCCGGCGGCGCCCATCGCGGCGGCGGCGTCCTGGTCCGATACGACCGCGGTGAGGGTCGCGGCGAGATCGGCCACGAACGTGTCGGGGTTCACGGGTGTTCCCGTTCCGTCCGTCACCTGCTCGATCGGAACGAGACGCCCGGTGACCGTGTCGTCGACGACCTCGGGGATGCCGCCGGTCGCGGTTCCAACGACGGCGGCACCGCAGGCCATTGCCTCGAGGTTGACGATGCCGAGCGGTTCGTACACCGACGGGCAGACGAAGGTCGTCGCGGCTGTCAGGACGGCGCAAAGCTCCCGCCTCGGCAGCAGTCGGTCGATCCATACCACGCCGGAGCGCTCCTTCTGGAGTTCGCGGACGCCGGCCTCGACTTCGGCCAGGATCTCGGGTGTGTCCGGTGCTCCGGCGCACAGCACGAGCTGCACCTCTGGCGGAAGCAGCGATGCCGCCCGCAGCAGGTACGGGAGGCCCTTCTGGCGGGTGATCCGCCCGACGAAGACGACGCTCGGCCTCGTCGGGTCGATGCCCATCGAGCGAACGAGCTCGTCGTCGTGGACAGGCTTCCACGCGTCGAGGTCGATGCCGTTGTAGATGGTGTGCACGCGGGACTCGTCCAGTGCCGGGTAGCTCCGGAGGATGTCGCGCCGCATGCCGTTGCTGACGGCGATGACGGCATCCGCTGCTTCGAACGCGGTCTTCTCGATCCAGCTCGAGACGCGGTATCCGCCTCCGAGTTGCTCCGCCTTCCACGGCCGCAGCGGTTCCAGGCTGTGTGCGGAGACGATGTGCGGGATGCCGTGGAGCAGCTTCGCGAGATGCCCTGCGCCATTCGCGTACCAGGTGTGGGAGTGAACGAGATCGGCACCCGCAGCGTCCTGCGCCATCAGCAGATCGGTGCCGAGCGTCGTGAGCGCTCCGTTCGCGCCGGCCAGCTCCGAGGGAACCTGGTAGGCGAACGTATCCGCCTCCCCCCGTTCCTCACCGAAGCAGCGAACGGTGACGTCGATCTCCCCCCGCATCGCTGCGACGAGTTCGGCGACGTGAACGCCGGCTCCGCCGTAGATTTCAGGTGGGTATTCCCGGGTAAGAAGATCGACTCGCATGACTCGAACGCTAGTACACCTCTGGGGTTGCCTCTAGTGTTGTGGCATGGTCGCATCGAAGAAGATCTTTGGAATTGTCCTCGCCGGTGGCGAAGGGAAACGCCTGATGCCGCTCACGGCTGACCGGGCAAAACCAGCCGTTCCGTTCGCAGGGCAGTATCGGTTGATCGACTTCGCGCTGTCGAACCTCATTAATTCCGGGCTCACCCAGATCGTCGTGCTGACCCAGTACAAGTCACACAGTCTCGACCGTCACGTGTCTCAGACCTGGCGGCTGTCCGGGCTCCTGAACGCCTACGTTGCATCCGTTCCCGCGCAGCAGCGCCTCGGCAAACGGTGGTTCTCCGGATCGGCGGACGCGATCCTCCAGAGCCTCAACCTCATCCGTGACGAGAAGCCGGACATCGTCGTCGTCGTCGGTGCCGACCACGTGTACCGGATGGACTTCCGCGACATGGTTCAGGCCCACATCGAATCGGGCCGCGGAGCGACGGTTGCGGCCATCCGTCAGCCGATCGAACTGAGCGACCAGTTCGGCGTGATTCAGCTCGACAAGGACGACCCGACGAAGATCTCCGAATTCCTCGAGAAGCCGATCAATGCCGAGGGCCTCGCCGACTCGCCGCAGGAAGTCCTCGCATCGATGGGTAACTACGTCTTCAACACCGACGCGCTCATCGAGGCCGTCATCCGAGACGGCGAGCGGACGGACTCGAACCACGACATGGGCGGGGACATCATCCCCGATTTCGTGAACCGTGGCGATGCCGGCGTGTTCGACCTCAAGAACAACGACGTGCCAGGGTCCACCGACCGCGACCGCTACTACTGGCGCGACGTCGGGACGATCGACTCGTTCTTCGAAGCACACCAGGATCTCATCTCGACCCTGCCGATCTTCAACCTGTACAACAGCGAGTGGCCGATCTTCAGCCAGCAGCTCAACTCTCCCCCGGCCAAATTCGTTCGGGATGCGAAGGGCAACCTGGGCACGGTCATCGACTCGATCGTGTCGCTCGGTTCTCTCATCTCGGGCGCGCACATCGAACGCAGCGTCCTCGGATCGTGGTCGAAGGTCGAGTCAGGGGCAAGCGTCGTCGACTCCGTCCTGTTCGACCGGGTCGATGTCGGGCCGGATGCCACGGTGCGGCGCGCGATCCTCGACAAGGATGTCGTCGTCGAGGCAGGCGCGTCCGTCGGTGTGGATCCCGAACGCGACCGCGCCCGCGGTTTCACCGTGACTGAATCCGGCCTGACGGTGGTCGGCAAGGGGCTGCGCGTTTCCCGATGAGCTCCCCCATCTCGCCGGCGCCTCGAGTGCCGGCCCGGTTCCTTGTCGTGCTCGACGCCGACTCAACACTCATCGAAAACGAAGTCATCGAACTCCTCGCCGATGAAGCGGGAACCCTCGACGTCGTTGCCCGGGTGACCGAGCGTGCCATGCGGGGTGAACTCGACTTCGCCGAGAGCCTGCGCGGCCGTGTCGCCACCCTCGCCGGGCTCCCCGACGCCGTCTTCGCCACGGTGTCCTCACGGATCCGGCCCACCCGTGGCGTGCACGAACTCATCGCAGGCGTCCACGCCGCAGGGGGCATCGTCGGCGTCGTCTCCGGCGGGTTCCACGAACTCCTCGACCCGCTCGCTGCCACCCTCCGCCTCAATGTCTGGCGTGCCAACCGGCTGGAAGTCCAGGACGGACGTCTCACCGGACGCGTGGACGGCCCCATCGTCGATGCGGAAGCGAAAGCATCCGCTCTTCTCGAGTGGGCGGCGGATGCCGGTGTGCCCGTGTCGCGGACCGTCGCGATCGGCGACGGGGCCAACGACCTCAGGATGATGGCGGAGGCGGGGCTCAGCGTCGCTTTCAACGCCAAGCCCGCCGTGCGCGTCGGGGCAGATGTTGTCGTCGAGAACATTGATCTCGCCGACGTGTTGCCGCTGCTCGGACTCAGGGGCTGAGTCAGGCCTCTCCGCGCTAGTGGCCCATCCCGAGTCCACCGTCGACGGGGATGACAGCGCCTGAGATGTATCCGGCGTCGTCGCCGGCGAGCCACGCGACGACCCTCGCGACCTCGGTGGGTGTGGCGAACCGGCCGGCAGGAATGCTCTTCTTGTACTCGGTCTGGGTTGCCTCGGGCAGCTCAGCCGTCATGTCGGTCTCGATGAAGCCCGGTGCGACGACGTTCGCGGTGATTCCGCGCGCGCCGAGTTCGCGGGTGATGGACCTCGCCATGCCGACGAGCCCGGCCTTCGACGCGGAGTAGTTGACTTGGCCGGGACCGCCGTACAGCCCGACGACGCTCGAGATGAGGATGATCCGGCCGAAGCGTGCCTTGAGCATTCCCTTCGACGCCCGCTTCACGACACGGAAGGACCCGCCCAGGTTGGTGTTGACGACACTGTCGAAGTCGTCTTCGCTCATCCGCATGAGGAGGGTGTCGCGCGTGATTCCGGCGTTCGCGACGACGACCTCGACCGGCCCGTGCTCCGCTTCGATCTCGGTGAACGCGGCGTCGATCGAGGCTGCGTCCGTGACATCCGCCCGTACGGTGAGGCTCCCTGTCGGGCCTTCTCCCGATCGAGCCGTCACAGCAACGCGGTGCCCGAGAGCGACGAACTCCTCCGCGATGGCGAAACCGATTCCCCGGTTTCCTCCCGTCACGAGTACGGTGCGCGGAGTGAAGTCAGAGTGGGGCATGTCGGCCTTCCGGTGGTGATGGAAATCCCAGTGGTTCGACGTCACGCAAGTGGATCGTCAACCCGGCTGGAGGTACGAAAACAAGCGTAGTCTTGGAGTGAATGAAACAGCCATCCATCACCTCACTACCGCCGTCTCCCGAAGCGGAGCGGCGGTCACGAATGCTCAAATACACGATTGCGATGAGCGTTCGTGTGGTGTGCCTTGTGCTGATGCTGGTGACGACAGGGTGGTGGCAGTTCGTGTTCGCTGCCGGCGCGATCGGTCTGCCATACGTGGCGGTCGTTCTCGCGAACGTCGGCGCGCCGAGGGCCGACCCAACGGTGCTGCGACCAGACGGAATCGTCGCACTTCCGGAGCGGGTCGTTCCCGAGCAGGACAGGCCGGACCGTCAGGCGTCATGATCTCACTTTTCTCAGAGCCCGAGCAGTTCACCTGTTCCCGGGCCGGATGCTCCGCCACGGCCGGGTGGCGGATCGAATGGCGCAACCCGAAAATCCACTCCGAGGACCGGGTCAAGGTGTGGCTCGCGTGCGATGAACACTCCGGGTATCTCCGCGACTTTCTCGCCGCGCGGGATTTTCCCGTCACAATGCTCGCGCTGAACCCGGAGGATGCACCGTGAAGAACTGGCGTTTCGTCTTCAGCAGGCGGTGGTTCGGGTACCTCGCTGTCGCAATGGTCTTCGCCATCGTGTGCGTTCTGCTGTCCAATTGGCAGGTGGCGCGGCTCGAGGAGAGACGCCTCGAGAATTCCCTCGTGCTCGAGAACTACGAAAACGAAGCCATCCCGCTCCGCGACGTCCTGGACTCTCCCGCGGACTGGGACGACGGTGTCGAGTGGACGCCCGTCGCACTGACGGGAACCTACCTCGTGGACGAACAGGTGCTCGTCCGTAACCGACCCCGCAACGGACAACCGGGATTCGAGGTCCTCACCCCACTCCGCCTCACCGACGGGAGCGTCTTCGTGGTCAATCGCGGTTGGCTGCCGACGGGCAATGCGCAGGACCTCCCCGACATGATCCCGGAACCGCCCGACGGCGAGGTCACCGTGACGGCGAGGCTCAAACCAGGCGAGCCGTCACTGCCTGGCCGCACCGCACCGGACGGCCAGATCGCGACCGTTGAGCTTGCCCAGTTCGCCGAGCGGATCGATGCGACGGTCTTCACCGGCGCATACGGGCTGATGGCCTCCGAAACACCTGCCCCGGCAGACGACAGGCCGCTCCCCGCATTCAAACCCGAACTGAGCGAGGGCTCGCACCTTTCGTACGCCCTGCAGTGGATCGTGTTCGCCCTGCTCGGGTTCGCGTTCCTGGGGTACGCCATCCGTGAGGAGTACCGTCACCTCAACGCGGACGATCCCGCCGAGAAGGCGCGAGCCGATCAGCGCGAACGCAAACGGGCTGCGAAGCGTACGGATGCCGACGTCGAGGATGACATCCTCGACGCTTCGCTCCGCTGAGCGGACGGGTCAGGCGAGCTCAATGAGCTCGAGGTAATCCTTGTTCCAGTGGTCTTCGACGCCATCGGGCAGGATGAGGACTCGCTCCGGGTTGAGGGCCTGCACGGCGCCCTCATCGTGGCTGACGAGGACGACAGCACCCGCGTAGTGCGCGAGGGCGTCGAGGATCTCGGCGCGGCTCGCGGGGTCGAGGTTGTTGGTGGGTTCGTCGAGGAGCAGCACGTTCGCGCCGGAGACGACGATCATCGCGAGAGCGAGTCGAGTCTTCTCACCGCCGGAGAGAACGCCAGCAGGCTTGTGCGAGTCGTCTCCGGTGAACAGGAAGGATCCGAGGACCCTCCTGGCTTCGGTCTCCGTGATGTGCGGCGACGAGGACACCATGTTCTCGAGCACGCTGCGTTTCACGTCGAGGGTTTCGTGTTCCTGGGCGTAGTAACCGATGCGGAGACCGTGGCCGGGTTCGACCTCCCCCGTGTCCGGGGAGTCCACTCCCGCGAGGATTCGCAGCAGCGTCGTCTTTCCGGCACCGTTGAGCCCGAGGATGACAACCTTGGAGCCGCGGTCGATCGCGAGGTCGACGGCCGTGAAGATCTCCAGGGACCCGTAACTGCGTGACAGGTTGGATGCCATCAGCGGGGTACGGCCGCACGGTGCCGGTTCCGGGAATCGCAGCTTGGCGACCCGGTCGACGGCGCGGACATCGTCGAGGCCGGAGAGCATCTTCTCAGCCCGAGCCACCATCTGGTGGGCGGAGGCAGCCTTGGACGCCTTGGCGCCGAACTTCGCAGCCTGGAGCTGCAGCGATGTCGCCTTTTTCTCGACGTTGACGCGTTCCTTCTTGCGTCGCTCCTCATCGGCGGCACGCTGGCGCTGGTAGTTCTTCCAGTTCATGTTGTAAACATCGATGACCTGGCGGTTGCCGTCGAGGTAGAACACCTTGTTGACGGTCTCCCCGACGAGTTCGACATCGTGGGTGATCACGATGAAGCCGCCGGTGTAGGTCTTGAGGAACTCGCGCAGCCAGATCACCGAATCGGCGTCGAGGTGGTTGGTCGGTTCGTCGAGGATCATCGTCCTCGCGTCGGAGAACAGGATCCGGGCCAGCTCGATCCGGCGACGCTGTCCGCCGGAGAGCGTCTTGAGCTGCTGGTCGAGAATTCGGTCCGGCAAATTGAGGTTGCTCGCGATCGATGCGGCCTCCGCCTCGGCCGCGTATCCACCGAGCATCTGGAAACGCTCTTCGAGGTTCCCGTACTTCTTCATCGCCGCGGCGCTCGTCGCGGCATCCTCTGACGCCATCCCCATGGTCGCCTCCTGCATTCCGAGGACGAGGCTGCCGAGACCGCGGGCGTTGAGGATTCGCGTGCGTGCGAGCTCCTCTGGATCGCCCGACCGCGGGTCCTGCGGGAGGTAGCCGAGTTCGCCTGAACGCTCCACCTTGCCGTTGGACGGCTGAAGCTCGCCGGCAAGAACCTTGGTCAGTGTTGTCTTGCCCGCGCCGTTACGGCCCACGAGGCCGATCTTGTCGCCTGCGGAGACACGAAAGTTGACATCGTCCATGAGAACCCGTGCCCCGACGCGAATTTCGAGATCGTGCACACTCAGCAAAACGTTGTTCCAGTTCCTTCGGGAGCGCCACAAATGACGCAGAAAATAGGGGGGTCAACCTGACAGTCTACGTTGTCCCGGCTGGGAGCTCGCCTCACCCCTCAGTTCACTGGCGCTGAGGTCCGGGTGGGATGGCCGCGATGCGCCGGACCGCCTCCGTGAGAAGCTCAGGAGAACAGGCGACGTTGATCCGGGCCCAGCCTGATCCTCCCGAGCCGAACCCCGTTCCCGGGCTGAGGGCGACCCTCGCCTGCTCGAGGATCCGCGCCGCAGGGTCGTCGCCCCAACCGCGACCGCGAAAATCAAGCCAGGCGAGATAGCCCGCGTCCGGACGTCGCCAGGACACATCGGGAAGGTGCTCACGACGGAGCTCGTCGAGAAGATCGAGGTTCGCCTTGATCGAGGCACGGGCACCGTCGAGCCAGCCCTCACCCTCCCGGTACGCGGCGGTGCTCGCGAGCATCCCGAATTGGCCGGTCCTCCACGTCACCTCCACGGGCAGTCCGGCGAGGATGCTTTTCGGCTCCTCCCCCTCCGCCACCATGAGGGCGCACTTGAGGCCGGCGATGTTCCATGCCTTGCTGGCGGAGTGCAGGGCGAAGCCGTTCTCCCTCGCGACCGTCGACGCGCTGAGGTATGGGACGAATGTCGCGCCAGGGTGCGTGAGAGGCGCGTGGATCTCATCGCTGATCACCCGCACGTTGAACGCCAGGGCGAGCTCGGCGACGCGCGCGAGCTCGGCTCGGCTGTGGAGCAGCCCGAGCGGGTTGTGCGGGTTGCAGAGGACGAACGCGCGTGCGCCGCCGGCGAAGGCCGTCTCGAGTCCATCGAGGTCGAGCCGGGGCCCATCACCGGTGTCGACGAGGGGGACTTCTGTGACGGATGCTCCCGCTTCCGCGACAAGGTCGAAGAACGGCGGGTAGACCGGCGGAGTGATCGCTACCCGGTCCCCCGGCGCCGTCACCGCGCGAAGGATTTCGACGATGCCCATGCTGACGTCCGCCGTCGACAGCACCGTGGCGTCCGTCAGGTCCCAGTTCCACCGTCTGCCGGCGAACCCGCAGAATGCCCCGGCGAGCGGGTTCGCCGACGCCACATATCCGGTGTCACCGCGGTCGATCGCCTCGTGCAGAACCCGGCGGATGGGGTCCGCAAGCGGGTAGTCCATTTCAGCGACGAAGAGCGGGAGAACATCGTCGGGATGCTCCGCCCACTTTTCGCTCGTCCGGGCACGCAGAACGTCGGTCGGGTCGGAGGAAACATCAGTCATCCCCCGACGATATCGGGTGGGTCTTCTCAGATCGAGAAACCGAGCGCGCGCATCATGTCGCGCCCGTCGTCCGTGATCTTCTCGGGACCCCACGGCGGCATCCAGACCCAGTTGATCCGGAAAGCGTCGACGACGTTGTCAAGAGCCTGCGCCGTCTGTTCTTCAAGAACATCGGTGAGCGGGCAACCGGCGCTTGTCAACGTCATGTGGATGATGAGCGCGTTGTTCTCGTCGTCCCAGCCGAGGTCGTAAATCAGCCCGAGGTCGACGATGTTGATCCCGAGTTCGGGATCCATCACGTCCTTGAGGGCTTCCTCGACTTCGTCGAAGCGCTGTGGACTCAGTGTGCTGACCATGGCTTAAGCCTACGCCGTCGTCGCTTCGCCGACGAGGAAACGGTCGTAACCCTCGTTCTCGAGACGGTCGGCGAGCTCGGGCCCACCCTGCTCGGCGATGCGTCCGTCGACGAAGACGTGAACGAAGTCCGGCTTGATGTAGCGGAGGATCCGGGTGTAGTGCGTGATGAGAAGCACGCCGAGGTTCGTGTTCTCCTTGGCGCGGTTGACACCCTCAGAAACGATCTTCAGCGCGTCGACGTCGAGTCCGGAGTCGGTCTCGTCGAGAACGGCGAAGGTCGGCTTGAGCAGTTCCATCTGGAGGATCTCGTGGCGCTTCTTCTCTCCACCGGAGAAGCCCTCGTTGACGTTTCGCTCGGCGAAGGTCGCATCCATCCGGAGGTCCTTCATGGAGTTCTTGACGTCCTTGATCCAGTGACGGATGGGCGGTGCTTCTCCGTCGATGGCGGTCTTTGCGGTGCGGAGGAAGTTCGTGACGGTGACGCCGGGGATCTCAACCGGGTACTGCATGGCGAGGAAGAGGCCGGCGCGGGCGCGCTCATCGACGCTCATCGCCAGGACGTCGACACCGTCGAGAGTGATCGAGCCGGAGTCGACGGTGTACTTCGGGTGACCGGCGATCGTGTAAGCGAGGGTCGACTTGCCGGACCCGTTGGGGCCCATGATGGCGTGTGTTTCACCCTTCTTGATGGTGAGGTCGACGCCACGCAGGATGGGCTTGGATCCCTGTTCGGTCTCGACGCTGACGTGCAGGTCGCGGATTTCAAGTACAGACATGGTGTCAGATCTCTTTCGTTACAGTCGGGTCGATGAAAATATCTCCGTCGGTCAGCTCTACGGCGTAGACCGGGACGGGTTCGTATGCGGGAAGCGTCAGCGGCTTGCCGGTGAGGAGGGAGAACTGGGAGCCGTGCGCCCAGCACTCGAGGGTGTCGTTCTCGACGAAACCCTCTGACAGCGAGATGTCGCCGTGGGTGCAGGTGTCACCGATCGCGTGCACATCGCCGTTGCTGTCGAGCACGAGAGCAATCGGGATGCCGTCGACGACGACACGTTTGGCCTGGTTGACCGCGAGGTCACTGAGCGCGCAGACACGTTCGGCCACCGTTACCGTCCGTCCGACGTGAGGCTGGTTCCGCTCAGCTCTTCTTCGATGGCGACTTCGAGACGTGCCTGCAGGTCGGCGTCGCCGATCTGCTGGACGATCTCGGTGAGGAACCCGCGAACGACAAGGCGGCGAGCTTCTTCCTCCTTGATGCCACGAGCCTGCAGGTAGAACAACTGCTCGTCGTCGAATCGACCGGTTGCGCTGGCGTGGCCGGCTCCGGCGATATCGCCGGTCTCGATCTCGAGGTTGGGGATGGAGTCAGCCCGGGTTCCGTCGGTGAGGACGAGGTTGCGGTTCTGCTCATAGCTGTCGGTCGCCGTCGCCGTCTGGCGGATGAGAACATCGCCGATCCAGACGGTGCGGGCGCCCTCGCCCTGGAGTGCTCCCTTGTAGGTCACACGGCTCCTGGTGTGCGGGGCGTCGTGGTTGACGTAGACCTGCTGCTCGAGGTGCTGGCCGGCGTCAGCGAAGTACAGGCCGAGCGCCTCGACCTCGCCGCCAGAGGAGTTGAGGTGTGTCGACGGGTTGATGCGCACGACACTGCCGCCGAGGGTGACGACGACGTGCTTGATGCGAGCGTCACGTCCCACAACGGTGAAGTGTGACGCGAGGTGCGCTGCCTCGTCGTCCCACTGCTGAACGGTGACGACGGTGAGGTCCGCGCCGTCCCCAACGAGGATCTCGACGTTCTCACTGAGACGCGCGGATCCGGTGTTCTCCAGAATGACGAGCGCGGAGCTGAACGGCTTGGCCTCGATGAGCACGTGGGCAGCACGAGGGGCGATGCCGAACTGGGAGCGGTCGATCCGAACGGTCTTCGCTTCCTCACCGGAAACGGTGACGGCGAGGGCTTTCTCGAAGCGGGTCCATGCGTTCGCGGAGCCGCGCTCTTCCGGCGTACCCGCCGTGCCGATGCGGGTGTCATCGCGGTCAACCCAGCGGATGTCGACCCCGTCGACAGCCGTCGCTGAGTACGCGTATTCGCCGCCGTCGAGCTCTCCGTCGATGAGATCGGAGATCCGGTCGATCGGGGTCAGCTTCCAGACCGCTTCCCGACCGGTGAGGGCCGGGAAGTCGGCGACGTCGGTCGAGCGGAACCGATCGGACCTGGTCTGGATCGGGACGACTCCCCATCCACCGTCGGTGTGCTTTTTGTAACCGAGCTGCCCGGTCTGTTCGAGCTTGGTGGGTGTTGCTTCCGGCGCGGAGATCGTCATTTAGCCGACCGATCCTTCCATGCCCATTTCAATGAGCTTGTTGAGTTCGAGTGCGTATTCCATGGGCAGTTCGCGAGCGATCGGCTCGATGAAGCCACGGACGATCATCGCCATGGCCTCGTCTTCCGGCATTCCGCGGCTCATGAGATAGAACAGTTGCTCTTCGCTGACCTTCGAGACGGTTGCCTCGTGCCCGAGCTGGACGTCGTCGATACGGATGTCGATGGCGGGGTAGGTGTCGCTCCGCGAGATCGTGTCGACCAGGAGTGCGTCACAGCGAACGGTGTTCGCCGAGTGGTGCGCGTTGGCATCGACGCGGACTTCGCCGCGGTAGCCGGCGCGTCCACCTCCGCGTGCGATCGACTTGGAGACGATTGACGACTGCGTGTACGGAGCCATGTGAATCATCTTCGCGCCGGCGTCCTGGTGCTGGCCGGGGCCGGCGAACGCGACGGAGAGGGTCTCACCCTTGGCGTGCTCGCCCATGAGGTAGATGGACGGGTACTTCATGGTGACCTTGGAGCCGATGTTTCCGTCGATCCACTCCATCGTTGCGCCCTCTGCCGCGGTGGCGCGCTTGGTGACGAGGTTGTAGACGTTGTTCGACCAGTTCTGGATGGTCGTGTAGCGAACACGGGCGTTCTTCTTCACGATGATCTCGACGACCGCGGAGTGCAGTGAGTCCGACTTGTAGATCGGGGCGGTGCAGCCCTCGATGTAGTGAACGTAGCTGCCCTCGTCGGCAATGATGAGCGTGCGCTCGAATTGACCCATGTTCTCGGTGTTGATCCGGAAGTAGGCCTGCAGCGGGATCTCGACGTGCACTCCCGGCGGCACGTACACGAACGATCCACCCGACCAGACGGCCGTGTTGAGCGCGGCGAACTTGTTGTCACCTGCCGGAATCACCGTTCCGAAATACTCCTCGAAGATCTCCGGGTGCTCGCGAAGAGCGGTGTCCGTGTCCATGAAGATGACGCCCTGGCGCTCGAGGTCCTCGTTGATCTGGTGGTAGACAACTTCGGATTCGTACTGTGCCGCGACACCGGAGACAAGACGCTGGCGCTCAGCCTCGGGGATGCCCAGCTTTTCGTACGTGTTCTTGATGTCGTCGGGGAGGTCTTCCCAGGTCTGCGCCTGCTTCTCGGTGGAGCGCACAAAGTACTTGATGTTGTCGAAGTCGATCTCCGAGAGGTCTGCACCCCACAGCGGCATCGGTTTGCGCTCGAAGAGCGAGAGTCCCTTGAGGCGGCGCTGAAGCATCCATTCGGGTTCCGATTTGAGGGCGGAGATGTCCGAGACGACTTCGGGAGAAACTCCACGCCGGGCGGAAGCGCCTGCGGCGTCTGAGTCCGCCCATCCGAATTCGTACTGCCCAAGGCTTTCGAGTTCGGGGCGGTCTATCAGAACGTCTGACATGTCTACCTCTTTCCTTCTCAGCTGCCTAACAGGATTTCTGCGCGGCGCATTCCCGCGCACGCCGGAACAACAGGAGTTGCTCAGGAATGTGCAGGCGGCTGATTTTGCGTATCTACAATTGTTCAAGGACGGGGGCCGCGCTGCTCCCGCGCCGTTCGCTGGCGAGTGCCAGACTTAAATGCATGAACCCCACGATTCTACAGGTTGTGGCGGTAAATAGCACGAGGCTCGAAGACCAGTCACAGCAACACCACAAGTAGAGGAATGCTCGACCGTGAACCGAATTGCACAGGAAGCCAGACGATTCTGGAACTGGCTACCGACGGATGTCGACCGACGGGTGCGAGTGGTGGCGTGGCTTAACCTCGTGGCGCAGACGGTTCTCGTCGGAACGGGTGGCGCGGTCCGGCTCACCGGTTCGGGCCTCGGCTGCCCGACCTGGCCGAAGTGCACCGCCGAGTCCTTCGTTTCGACGCCGGAGATGGGCATCCACGGCGTTATCGAGTTCGGCAACCGCACGCTGTTCTTCGTGCTGCAGATCATCGCGATCTTCGCTCTGCTGTTCGTGCTCAAGTACCGCAAGCGCCGCCGCGATCTCTTCATCCTCACCATCATCCCGGCCTGCAGTGTCCTGTTCCAGGCTGTCGTGGGCGGCATCACCGTACTCAGCGGCCTGAACCCCTACGTCGTCGGCATGCACTTCCTGCTCAGTGTCACGCTCGTCGTGCTCGGAGCGGTTCTCGTGTTCCGGGTCTATCAGGGCAACGCTGCGCGAGTGCGCACGGCGCCGGTGTGGCTGTCTGCGACGACCCATGCTGCATCGTTCTTCGTCGCCGTGACGATCGTCGTCGGAGTTCTCACGACCGGGTCAGGGCCGCATGCCGGTGACAAGGGAGCTGCGCGCAATGGACTCGATTCCGAGTTCCTGCAGCACGTGCACTCGTGGCCCGCCTACATCACCCTTGCACTGACCGTCGTGATCGTCGCCGCTGCCTGGCTGCTGCCGGTGCCGAGCCTGCGCTTCCCCTCGGCACTTCTTCTCGTCGTCGAAGGCGTGCAGATCGTTGTCGGTGTCGCCCAGGCCCGGATGGGTCTTCCTGAAATTCTCGTCGGGCTTCACATGGTGCTCGCCTGCATGCTCGCCGCAGCGATGACGGTGACGGTGCTGCACCTCAAGACGCCCGCGGAGCTGCCGGCGGCAACCGAACCGGCGGAGTCGCTCCGGTCCGCATAGGCCCCTTTCCTGTCGGTCCCTTTTCCTCGAGGTCCCGAAGGGTCACTCCGCCGATCGATCGGTCCGCAAAGCTCGCCCGTGACGAATCCGAGCGACCGTTACGGACCGCTCGAACGCTCGACTTGACCCTCCTAGAAGGGAAGCAGCGGATCGATACCGACAGCGAGGAACAACAGGGTCAGGTAGCTGATCGACCCGTGGAAGACCCGCATCGGCGAGACGTGCTCGTGGCGGATCGCGAGGTTGTACAGGCGGTGGGTCTCATAGATGAACCAACCACCGGATGCCGCGGCGACCACCGTATAGAGGATGCCCATCGAGGCGACAGGGATGAGAAGCAGCGAACATGCGACCGTTGCCCACGCATACAGGATGACCTGCAGTCCGACCTGCGCGCGTCCACGGACCACCGAGAGCATCGGGACGCCAGCCGTGCGGTAGTCCTCGCGGTACTTCATCGACAGCGGCCAATAGTGCGGAGGCGTCCAGAGGAACACGACGGCGAAGAGGATGACCGGCGCCCAGTTGAGGGAGTTCGCGACGGCGGCCCAGCCGATGAGAACGGGGAAGCATCCGGCGATTCCGCCCCAGATGATGTTCTGCGACGTCCAGCGCTTGAGCCACAGCGTGTAGATGACGACGTAGAAGAAGATCGCGCCGACGGACAGCGCCGCGGTGAGCGGATTGGTCGTGAAGTACAGCCAGACCGTCGAGACGATGGCAAGGGTCCAGGAGAAGACGAGAGCTTCGCGCGGGCTGAGCACGCCGGTGACGAGCGGCCGTTTGCTCGTGCGCTTCATCACCTTGTCGATGTCGCGGTCGATGTAGCAGTTGAAGGCGCCGGCCGATCCCGCGCTGAGCGCCCCACCGATGACGGTAGCGAGGACCAGCCAGAGGTTCGGGATGCCGCCCTCGGCAAGGATCATGACCGGGACGGTTGTGACCAGGAGAAGTTCCATCACGCGGGGTTTCGTGAGGGAGATGTATCCCTTGATCTTGTCGACGGCGCTCACGCGTTGTGGCGTGACGCGGTCTTCTACAGCAATGTTCATCGCTCCTCTTACCGGTGGCTTGCTCCCCCATTCTAGGTGAGGAGTATGAACGGTTAAGCCCGCTACCAGACTGGGCCCCGGGACGTAACCTCCCCGTCATACGCATACGGTGTTCCCTATACTGAAGGGGCTCGCCAAACCGTTTGTGGTGCTCTCCCAGTCGTCGTTCTCGTCGTCGGAGGTGTGTCCGGCGGAGCCAATGAAGCCAAACGTGCGTGTTTCACGCTCAGTTAGCGGGCCAGAGATGGCCCGACGACGTCGATCAGAAGGGTCACTACTGTGGCAGCTTTGCAATGGGATTCCATTGACAACACGGCGGTTGATACCGCCCGTCTCCTCGCAGCGGATGCGGTCGAGAAGGTTGGGAACGGTCACCCGGGTACGGCGATGAGCCTCGCCCCGGCCGCTTACCTGCTCTTCCAGAAAGTCATGCGCCGTGACCCGAGCGATCAGCACTGGCTGGGACGCGACCGGTTCGTCCTGTCCGTCGGCCACAGCTCGCTGACGCAGTACGTCCAGTTGTACCTCGGTGGCTACGGGCTCGAGCTTGAAGACCTTAAGGCGCTTCGCACCTGGGGCTCCCTCACTCCGGGTCACCCGGAGTACGGCCACACCGATGGCGTCGAGATCACGACAGGCCCGCTCGGCCAGGGCCTCGCCTCCGCCGTCGGCTTCGCATACGCTGCCCGCTACGAGCGCGGCTTGTTCGACCCGGACACCGCCAAGGGCGAGAGCCCGTTCGACCACTTCGTCTACGTGATCGCCGGCGATGGCGACCTCCAGGAAGGCGTCACAAGCGAGGCATCATCGCTCGCCGGGCACCAGCGCCTCGGCAACCTCATCGCCATCTACGACAGCAACCAGATCTCGATCGAGGACGACACCAACATCGCCTTCACCGAGGATGTCGCGGCCCGCTACGAGTCATACCACTGGCACGTTCAGACGGTCGACTGGAAGAAGACCGGCGAGTACGTCGAGGACATCCAGGCCCTCAATGACGCCATCGAAGCGGCGAAGGCCGAGACCGACCGCCCGTCGCTCATCGTCCTCAAGACGATCATCGGCTGGCCCAGCCCGAAGAAGCAGAACACCGGCAAGATCCACGGTTCCGCTCTTGGTGCTGACGAACTGGCCGGAGTCAAGGAAGTCCTCGGCTTCCACCCCGCCGAAAGCTTCGTCGTCTCCGACGAGGTCCTCGCCCACACCCGCAAGGCCGTCGAGCGTGGCGCTGAGCAGCGAGCCGAATGGCAGAAGAGCTTCGACGCCTGGAAGGCAGCGAACCCTGAGAAGGGTGAACTGCTCGACCGCCTGCTGACCGGAGCGCTTCCCGAGGGCGTCGAAGAGGCCCTTCCTGTCTTCGAGCCCGGTAAGGATGTGTCGACGCGCGCGGCATCCGGAAAGGTGCTCAACGCACTCGGACCGGTCATCCCCGAACTGTGGGGCGGCTCCGCCGACCTCGCCGAGTCGAACAACACCACCATCGAAGGCGCAGCCTCGTTCGTGCCGAGCGACCACTCGACCAGGGAGTGGACCGGCAACGAGTACGGCCGTGTCCTGCACTTCGGAATCCGTGAGCACGCCATGGGAGCAATCCTCAACGGCATCGCCCTGCACGGCCCGACCCGCGCATACGGTGGAACCTTCCTCATCTTCAGCGACTACATGCGCCCCGCCGTGCGTCTCGCCGCCCTGATGAACGTGCCGTCGATCTTCGTCTGGACCCACGACTCCGTCGCCCTCGGCGAAGACGGCCCGACCCACCAGCCGATCGAACAGCTCGCAACCCTGCGTGCCATCCCGAACCTCGCTGTCGTCCGCCCCGGCGACGCCAACGAGGTCGGTTACGCCTGGCAAGAGATCCTCGCCCGCCGTGGCGGACCAGCCGGTATCGCGCTCACGCGTCAGAACATCCCGGTGTTCGAACGCGGCACAGGTGAAGCATCCGGCGACACCTTCGCCGCAGCGTCCAACGTGTCCAAGGGTGCGTACATCCTCGCCGAGGCATCCAACGGCACCCCCGACGTGATCCTCATCGCCACCGGCTCCGAGGTCCAGCTCGCTGTCGACGCCCGAGAAGCCCTCAAGGCTGATGGCGTCGAGGCCCGCGTTGTCTCCGTTCCCTGCCTCGAATGGTTCGAGGAGCAGGACGACGCGTACCGCGAGAAGGTCCTCCCGAAGGCGATCACCGCGCGGGTCTCCGTCGAGGCGGGCATCGACCTGACCTGGAAGAGCATCGTCGGCGACGCCGGCCGCTCCGTCTCGATCGAGCACTTCGGTGCTTCCGCTGACTACAAGACCCTGTTCCGCGAGTTCGGCATCACCACTGAAGCCGTTGTCGCCGCCGCAAAAGAAACGCTCGGCAAGTAGCCCGGGCACGAGGAGAAGAATCATGACTGAATCAACCCCCACCGCCCAGCTTTCCGCCGCAGGCGTCAGCATCTGGCTCGACGACCTTTCCCGCGGACGGATGGACTCGGGCAGCCTCCAGCAGCTCATCGACACGAGGAACGTCGTCGGTGTCACCACGAACCCGACGATCTTCGCGAGTGCGCTCAGCAACGGTGAGAGCTACGCCGAGCAGGTGTCCGAGCTGGCTGCAGCAGGCAAGGATGTCACTGAGGCGGTCTTCGAGATTACCACCGCTGACGTCGCACGCGCCTCGGATCTGTTCCGTCCGATCTACGACGCATCGAACGGCTTCGACGGCCGGGTCTCGATCGAGGTCGAGCCGCGCCTGGCACACGACGCAGCGGGCACCATCACCGAGGCGAAGGCACTGTGGGCCAAGGTCGACAAGCCGAACGCGATGATCAAGATCCCCGCGACCGTCGAGGGCCTCGAAGCAATCACCGCCGCGATCGGCGCCGGCATCAGCGTCAACGTCACACTGATCTTCAGCCTCCAGCGCTACCGCGAGGTCATGAACGCGTACCTCACCGGCCTCGAGCAGGCCAAGGCCGCCGGCATCGACCTGTCGACGATCCACTCGGTCGCGTCCTTCTTCGTGTCGCGCGTCGACACGGAGATCGACAAGCGCCTCGTCGACATCGGAACCGACGAAGCTCTTGCTCTCAAGAGCAAGGCAGGCGTCGCCAACGCACAGCTCGCGTACGAAGCCTTCGAGCAGACCTTCGCGTCCGAGCGGGCTGCAAGCCTCCTCGCCGCGGGCGCGAACAAGCAGCGACCGCTGTGGGCCTCGACCGGTGTCAAGGACCCGAGCCTTCCTGACACCCTCTACGTGACGCAGCTCGTCGCGCAGGGCGTCGTCAACACGATGCCGGAGAAGACGCTCGAGGCGACGTTCGACCACGGCAAGATCGAGGGCGACAGCATCACCGGTTCATACGATGAGGCCAACCAGGTTCTCGACGCGATCGCCGGCCTCGGTATCTCGTACGACGAGGTCACGGCGCTCCTCGAGAAGGAAGGCGTCGAGAAGTTCATCGTCTCCTGGAACGAACTGCTCGACACGGTCACCGCTGCTCTGGCGGCCGCAAAATGAGCTTCAGGATCCACGTCAGCGGCGCAGCCAAGGACGCCGTTGACGCGGTCGTCCCGACGCTCGTCGGCGACATGGTCGCGTCGGGCATCACAGGGCTGAACTCAGCCCTGTGGGGCCCGTCGGCCGAAGAGGAAGCGTCAAAGCGCCTGGGCTGGACCGAGGCGACAACGGTCTCCCGGCCGCTCGTGCCGCAGATCGAGGCGCTCCGCGCTGAGCTCGCCGATGCCGGGGTGGAGCACATCGTCCTCGCCGGCATGGGCGGTTCCTCGCTCGCACCAGAGGTCATCACCCGCACCCTCGGAGGCAACCTCACCGTCCTCGATTCCACCGCTCCGGGACAGGTTCTTGCCGCACTCGCCGACCGCCTGGAGGCATCGGCCCTCGTCGTGTCCTCCAAGTCCGGCTCCACGGTCGAGACCGACAGCCAGCGTCGCGCGTATGAGAAGGCCTTCACGGACGTCGGCATCGACCCGCGCGGACGCATCATCGTCGTGACCGACCCCGGGTCGCCGCTCGACGCATCCGCCCGCGAAGCCGGCTACCGGGTCTTCAACGCCGACCCGAACGTCGGGGGCCGGTACTCTGCCCTCACCGCATTCGGGCTCGTGCCATCCGGTCTTGCCGGTGTCGATGTCGGAGCCCTGCTCGACGAGGCCGACTCGGTCGCCGTCGAACTGTCGATCGACGACAAGCACAATCCGGGTCTCATCCTCGGCGCAGCCATCGCAGGAACGTCGCCGCTTCGGGACAAACTGGTGATCGTTGCCGATGGAACCCACATCGTCGGATTCCCCGACTGGGCAGAGCAACTGATCGCCGAATCAACAGGCAAGCAGGGAACAGGACTGCTCCCCGTCGTCGTCGATGCGCTCGCACCCGAGCTCTCCGGTGATTACCCGGACGTGCAGCTCGTGCGCCTTGTCGATGACGCCGACCAGCTGCACCTGTTCCCCCGCGACCGGCACGAAGGCGAGATCCTCGTCTCGGGAACGCTCGGCGCGCAGATGATGGTCTGGGAGTACGCGACCGTTGTCGCCGGACGCATTCTCGGCATCAACCCGTTCGACCAGCCAGACGTCGAATCCGCCAAGATCGCAACGCGCGGGCTCCTCGATGCTCGCCCGGAGCAGACCGCTCCCCTCTTTGCCGAGAACGGCATCGAGGTCCGCGGAGACCGATCGGTACTGGCAGGCACGTCGACGGTGAAGCAGGCCATCGACACCCTCATCGCCCAGTTGCCCGACAACGGCTACCTGGCGGTTCAGGCGTACGTCGATCGCGTCTCGCTCCCCCAGCTGGAGGGCATCCGCGCGATGCTCGCCGGCATCACCGATCGTCCCGTGACGTTCGGATGGGGCCCGCGATTCCTCCACTCGACGGGACAGTTCCACAAGGGCGGCCCCGCCGTCGGCGTTTTCCTCCAGATCACGCAGGAACAGCCGACGGACCTCGAGGTTCCCGGCCGTCCGTTCACGTTCGGTCAGCTGATCCAGGCGCAGGCCCAGGGCGATGCCAGTGTGCTCGCCGATGCGGGACGTCCCGTGGTCACGCTCAACCTGACGGACCCGGAAAACAACATTGTGTCCCTTTTTGAGGCCATCAACTAGCTCTCGCTGGCTGGCCGTAACCGAGGAGTTGTATGTCCCCCGCGGATATCACCCCCGAGTCCAATCCCCTGCGCTTGGACTCTGACCGCCGACTGAACCGCATCGCCGGTCCGAGCGGTCTCATCATTTTCGGAGTGACGGGCGACCTGTCGCGCAAGAAATTGATGCCCGCCGTGTACGACCTCGCGAACCGGGGTCTTCTTCCTCCCGGGTTCTCCCTCGTCGGGTTCGCCCGCAGGGATTGGGAGGACCAGGACTTCATGGAGGTCGTACACGAGGCGGTGAAGTCTTACGCCCGCACCGAATACCGTGAGGATGTCTGGAACCAGCTGGCCCAGGGCATCCGTTTCGTGTCCGGTGAATTCGGCGACGATGCGGCCTTCGAGAACCTCAAGGAGACCGTCGACAAGCTCGACGCGGAACGCGGAACGATGGGGAACCACGCGTTCTACCTGTCGATCCCGCCGAAGGCGTTCCCCGAGGTGACCGAGCAGCTGCGCCGGTCAGGTCTCGCGGATGCGAGCGAAGGCCAGTGGCGTCGCGTTGTCATCGAGAAGCCGTTCGGATCCGACCTCAAGACGGCTCGTGAACTCAACACCGTCGTCGAATCGGTGTTCCCTCCGGACTCGGTGTTCAGGATCGATCACTACCTCGGCAAAGAGACGGTTCAGAACATCCTGGCGTTGCGCTTCGCCAACCAGATGTTCGAGCCCATCTGGAACTCGCACTACGTCGACCACGTGCAAATCAGCATGGCGGAAGACATCGGAGTCGGTGGGCGAGCCGGGTACTACGACGGTATCGGTGCGGCCCGCGACGTCATCCAGAACCACATCCTGCAGCTCCTCGCCCTGACCGCGATGGAGGAACCCCTCTCGTTCGACGCGAAGGACCTGCGGGCAGAGAAAGAGAAGGTGCTCGCTGCTGTGACCCTTCCCGAGGACCTGGGAACCGCGACCGCCCGCGGACAGTACGCGGGCGGCTGGCAGGGTGGAGAGAAGGTGCCCGGCTTCCTCGATGAAGACGGCATGTCACCCGACTCGACGACCGAGACCTACGCGGCGATGCGGCTCGACATCAAAACACGGCGCTGGGACGGCGTGCCGTTCTACCTGAGGGCAGGAAAACGCCTCGGCCGCAGGGTCACCGAAATCGCCGTCGTGTTCAAGCGCGCGCCGCAGTTCCTTTTCGCGGAGAGCCAAACCTCGGAGCTCGGGCAGAACGCGCTCGTCATCCGGGTGCAGCCGGACGAAGGAGTGACGATCCGGTTCGGATCGAAGGTTCCGGGAGCCGGCACCCAGGTCCGTGACGTCACGATGGACTTCGGCTACGGTCACGCGTTCACCGAAGCGAGCCCGGAAGCCTACGAGCGTCTCATTCTCGACGTGCTGCTCGGGGACCCGCCCCTCTTCCCCCGCCACGCGGAGGTCGAATTGTCGTGGAAGATCCTCGATCCGATCGAAGAATACTGGGCCGCTCAAGGCGGTCCTCTCGAACAGTACCGCCCGGGCTCGTGGGGCCCCGATTCCGCCGACGCGCTCCTTGCGCGTGACGGACGCACCTGGAGGCGACCATGATTGTCGATCTGCCCGACACCACCGTCAGCAAGCTGTCCAAGCGACTGGTCACCCTGCGCGAAGACGGCGGCGCCGTTGCCCTCGGGCGCGTGCTCACTCTCGTCATCGTCTCCCAGCTCGGCGAGGAGGAGGAAGCGATCGAAGCGGCGAATGACGCGTCACGCGAGCATCCGATGCGCGTCCTCGTTCTCTCCCGAATCCCGGACGGAGCCGGAGTTGCTCCCCGGATCGACGCGCAGATCCGCGTCGGAGGGGATGCAGGAGCGAGCGAGGTCATCATCCTCCGGGCTTACGGTGAAGCCGCGGGCAACGAGGAAAGCCTCGTCAACGGGCTGCTTCTTCCCGATGCCCCCGTCGTGGCCTGGTGGCCCGTCGAGGCTCCTGCTGACGTCGCGAATACGGCCATCGGTCACATCGCGCAACGCAGAATCACGGATGCCTCCGAGCACGATGATCCGCACGCGGCGCTTCTCGAGCTCTCCCGGTCGCACTCCCCCGGTGACACCGACTTCGCCTGGACACGACTGACGCTGTGGCGGGCCCAGCTTGCCGCAGTACTGGACCAGCCGCCGTATGAGCAGGTGACGGCCGTGACCGTGGCCGGCGCCGCTGATTCAGCGTCGACCGTGCTGCTGGCAGCGTGGCTGCAGATGCAGCTCCAGGTGCCCGTCACCCAGGAACTCACCGAGCGCGGCTCGGGCGACACTGGCATCCACGGCGTGCGGTTGACGCGTGCCAGTGGCGACATCGTGCTCGAGCGCCCGTTCGACGCCATCGCCAAGCTGACGCAGCCGAACCAGCCGACACACGAACTGACGCTTCCCCGCAGGAGCCTTCGCGACTGTCTCGCTGAGGAGCTGCGCAGGCTCGACCCGGATCCGTTGTACGGTGAAGTGATCACCAAGGGTGTGCGTCAGCTCGAAGTCGAGCTCGCCACCGGGGAAGGTAAAACTCGATGACCAACGAACGCCGTGTTCTCGTCCACGCCGACAGCGATGCCCTGGCAGCTTCGATGACCGCCAGGTTCCTGACCAAGAGTGTCGACCTGCTCGACGAGAACGACCGTATCAACGTCGTCCTCGAGGGCGGCCGCGTCGCGCTCAAGGTCCTCGCCGCAATCAACGCCTCCCCCGCGCGCGACAGCGTCGACTGGGAGCGGGTGCATTTCTGGTGGGGTGACGAACGCTGGCTTCCCGCCGGTGATCCCGAGCGGAACGACAGGAAAGCACGGGAAGCCCTGCTTGACCACATCGAGATTCCTGGGGAGAACATCCACTCCTGCCCCGCCTCCGATGGGGGCCTCGACCTCGACGCCGCGGCCGCCGCCTATGCAGCCGAGCTCGCGGAGCACGCCGACGGTGAGGGAAACCTGCCGCGATTCGACATCACGTTCCTCGGTGTCGGCCCCGACGGTCACACGGCGTCGTTGTTCCCGGACCGCAAAGAGGTTCTCGAGCGGGACGCCACGGTCGTCGCTGTCCGCAACTCGCCGAAGCCTCCTGCGGAACGCATCAGCCTCACGCGCCCGGCGATCAACTCGTCGCATCGGATCTGGGTGAGCCTCTCCGGTGCTGACAAGGCGTCCGTCCTCGGGCTTGCCCTCGCCGGCGCCGCGTACACGGAGGTTCCCATCGCCGGGATGAAGGGTCGTAAGCGTACGGTCTTCTTCGTCGATGCGGATGCCGCGTCTGAGGTTCCCGAGAATCTCATCGCGCGCAGCTACTGAGTTCCCTGCTACACGAGAAGAGCCCCTGTCGGTTTCGACAGGGGCTCTTTCGCGTGCCTGGAGTGCTTCAGGCGGTTTCAGTCCTACGACGCGGTTGCGGTTCCGCGGCGGGCGCGAAGCTGCTGAAGTGCCTCATCGAGGAGCGCCTCGGCTTCTTCTTCCGTGCGACGTTCCTTCACATAGGCAAGGTGCGTCTTGTACGGCTCGAGCTTTGCCACCTCGGGCGGGTTGGCCCGGTCGCGGCCCGCTGGCAGCCCTGACGACGGGCTGTCGATCGTCTCGGGGATTTCCTCGTCCGGAAGGCTGGCAGAGAAGTGCCGAACCGTTTCATTTCCGAGGATGTCCCAGTACGAGACCGCCACCCGATCTGCATGGAAACCATGGTCTTGCTCACCCATGGGTCCTGCACCCACGCGTGAACCACGAATTGCGCTACCTCCGGCAGCCATATGTTCCTCCTACACGCCCGCGGAGAACTTGGTGATGAGACCAAGCGCAACGATCGAGCTGAACCAAACAAGAGCAAGTACAACGGTGAAGCGGTTGAGGTTCCGTTCAGCGACACCCGACGAGCCGAGACTCGACCCCATGCCGCCGCCGAACATATCCGAAAGTCCACCGCCGCGCCCCTTGTGCAAGAGGATGAGGAATGTGAGCAGGAGGCTCGTGATTCCGAGCAACACCTGCAGAACTACCTGAAGAATCTCCACAAAGGACCTTTCATGAGGCGGACATGGAGTTCCATGAACCATCCCCAATTATAGCGTGAGCGCGCGGGGTCAGAGTCCCACGTGCTTCTGGTACCGCACGATGCTCGAGAACTCGTTGAGGTCAAGGCTCGCGCCGCCGACAAGAGCTCCGTCGACGTTCGGTTCCCGCATGAATCCGGCGATGTTCGCAGCCTTCACAGAACCGCCGTACAGAATACGGGTTTTCTGCGCGACGTCCTCGCCGAGCGCATCGACGAGAACCGCACGCAGCGCTGCCGCGACCTGCTCGGCCTGTTCCGGCGTTGCCGCCTGTCCCGAACCGATTGCCCAGACAGGTTCGTACGCAACGACGATGTCGACCGTCGAGCTGATGCCGGCGAGTGCCGCCTTCAACTGACCGACGGGAACAGCGCTCGGCCCATGCTTCTCGAGGTCCTCGGCCGTCTCTCCCACGCAAATGATCGGGACCAGGTTGTGCTTGAGGGCGGCACGGACCTTTCCGGCCACCTGCTCATCTGATTCCGCGTGCATGGTGCGCCGCTCGGAGTGTCCGATGAGGACGTAACCGCAGTCGAGCGCAGAGAGGAACGCGCCGGAGATCTCGCCGGTGTATGCGCCCGAATCGTGCTCGGACAGGTCCTGAGCACCGAAAGCGATCGGCAGTTTGTCCGCCGCCACCAGCGTCTGGACACTGCGCAGATCGGTGAAAGGCGGGAACACCGCGACCTCGACGCTCGCCTCGTCGTGCTTGGCATCAGCGAGGCTCCATGCCAGCTTCTGGACGAATGCGATGGCCTGGAGGTGATCCAGGTTCATCTTCCAGTTGCCCGCGATCAGCGGGGTCCTGCGTACTGATGTGCTCACTGTTGCCATCCTAGAATTTCAAGTCCTGGAAGCCGCTTGCCCTCGAGGAATTCGAGACTCGCGCCACCTCCGGTCGATATGTGTCCGAACTGGTCGTCCGTGAATCCGAGGGCGCGAACCGCAGCGGCAGAGTCGCCACCGCCGACGACACTGAGGCCGTCGACCTCGGTGAGCGCCTGCGCGACGGCCTGGGTGCCAAGAGCGAACGGAGCGAGTTCGAAAACGCCCATCGGGCCGTTCCAGAACACTGTCTTCGATGAGCGGATGATCTCGGCGAAGCGGGCGGACGTCTCGGGTCCGATGTCCAGGCCGAGCCCTGACGAACCGAAAGCGGTGTCCTCGATCGCGTCGGCCGGCTGCACCTGGTGCTCGGCATCGGCGCTGAATGACGCCGCGACGACGACATCCGTCGGCAGAACGATCTCGACACCGAGTTTTTCCGCTTCCGCGAGGTATCCCCTGACTGTTTCGAGCTGGTCTTCCTCGAGGAGGCTCGAGCCCACCTTGTGGCCCTGCGCGGCGAGGAAGGTGAAGAGCATCCCTCCTCCGATGAGCAGGGTGTTGACCCGCGGCAGGAGATGACCGATGACGCCGAGCTTGTCCGACACCTTGGAACCGCCGAGGACGACCGTGTATGGGCGTTCAGGCGACTCGGTGAGGCGGTCGAGAACTTCGAGCTCCGCGGAGATCAACAGGCCACCGGCGCTCGGCAGGATGGTGGGCAGCTCGTAAACGCTCGCCTGCTTGCGGTGGACGACACCGAACCCGTCCGAGACGAACGCGTCGCCGAAGCCCGCGATCTTCTCGGCGAATGCAGTGCGCTCCGACTCGTTCTTGCTGGTCTCCCCCGGGTTGAACCGGAGGTTTTCGAGGACCACGATCTCGCCGTTCTCGAGCGCGTCGACAGCTGATTTCGCGGAATCGCCGACGGTGTCCGAGGCGAAAGCGACAGGTGTCCCGAGCAGCTCACCGAGACGGACTGCGACAGGCTCGAGGCTGTATTTGGCGTCCGGGGCGCCATCAGGGCGACCGAGGTGAGAGATGACGACGACGCGGGCGCCTCCGTCGAGCAGTTTCTTCAGTGTGGGCAGTGACGCGCGCACGCGCCCGTCGTCGGTGATGACCCCGTCCTTGAGAGGAACATTGAGGTCACACCGAACGACGATGCGCGTGCCGGCGAGCGAGCCCAGCGATTCGAGTGTACGAAGCGACACGGGGAGCTCTCCGTCCCTAGAGACGGTCTGCGACGTACTCGGTGAGGTCGACGAGACGGTTGGAGTAACCCCACTCGTTGTCGTACCAGCTGACGAGCTTGACCTGGTTGCCCATGACGCGCAGCAGGCCGGCGTCGAAGATGGACGAGTGCGGGTCGGTGACGATGTCGCTCGAGACGATCTCGTCTTCGGTGTACAGCAGGATGCCCTTGAGCGGCCCTTCAGCAGCGGCCTTGTATGCAGCCTTGACCTCGTCGACCGTGACCGGGCGGGAGGACTCGACCGTGAGGTCGGTGATCGAACCGGTCGGAACAGGAACCCGAAGCGCGAAGCCGTCGAGCTTGCCCTTCAGCTCGGGCAGGACGAGACCGATGGCCTTGGCCGCACCGGTGGAGGTCGGGACGATGTTGACGGCAGCAGCACGAGCACGACGAAGGTCGCTGTGGGGGCCATCCTGGAGGTTCTGGTCTGCGGTGTACGCGTGGACCGTGGTCATCAGACCGCGTTCGATGCCGAACTCGTCGTTGAACACCTTGGCGAGTGGCGCGAGGCAGTTCGTGGTGCACGAAGCGTTGGAGATGATGTGGTGGTTCTCCGGGTCGTACAGGTCTTCATTCACGCCCATGACGAAGGTGGCGTCTTCACCCTTGGCCGGAGCCGAGATGAGAACCTTCTTCGCGCCGGCCGTGATGTGCTTGCGTGCGTCGTCCGCGTTCGTGAAGAAACCGGTCGACTCGATGACGATGTCGACACCGAGCTCGCCCCAGGGCAGGTTGGCGGGGTCGCGCTCAGCGAACACCTTGATGGCCTTGCCGTCGACGACGATCTGCTCACCGTCGAACTCGACAGTCGCGTCGAGGCGGCCGGTGATGGAGTCGTACTTCAGCAGGTGGGCCAGAGTCTTGTTGTCGGTGAGGTCGTTGACCGCGACAATTTCGAGGTCGCTGCCTTTGGCGAGGGCGGCGCGGAAGTAGTTGCGGCCAATGCGGCCGAACCCGTTGATACCGATCTTTACGGACAAGGATCTCTCCTGTTTCTGTGGCGCCGGAGCGCGATTTTTGTTGAACAGTGTTGTGGAAGATGGAAATGGTCGTCCGGGAACCCCGGACGACCATGTCGGTTATGACAGTAGCAGTAGCCCGGCGGTCTTCTCGCGGGCTGTTACGAAGCGCTGCTCGACGTTCTCCCAGTTGGTGATGTTCCAGAACGCCCTGACGTAATCAGCGCGTACGTTCTTGTAGTCGAGGTAGTACGCGTGCTCCCAGACGTCGAGCATGAGCACGGGAACCGTACCTGCTGCGAAGTTGGACTGCTGGTCGAAGAACTGCTGCACGATCAGCTTCTGGCCGATCGAGTCCCAGGCGAGGACAGCCCAGCCGGACCCCTGCACACCGAGAGCGGCGGCGGTGAAGTGGGCGCGGAACTTGTCGAACGAGCCGAAGAACTCGTCGATCGCTGCGGCGAGCTCGCCGGTCGGCTTGTCGCCGCCGTTTGGCGAGAGGTTGGTCCAGAAGATCGAGTGGTTGACGTGACCGCCGAGGTTGAAGGCGAGGTCCTTCTCGAGTTTGTTCACGTTGGCAAGGTTGTCGGAATCGCGGGCCTCGGCCAGCTGTGCCAGAGCGGTGTTCGCGCCGGTCACGTAGGTCTGGTGATGCTTCGAATGGTGCAGTTCCATGATGGCCCCCGAGATACTCGGCTCGAGCGCCGCGTAGTCATAGGGAAGGTCAGGGAGGGTGTATTCAGCCATTGTTTATCTCTCCTCTTCTTGTGACGCCGGCCGCTGGTGGTGCGGCGCAGGGCGACTTTTCCAGTCTAGTCAGGTCGACTTCCCGGCCGGAGGCCCTTGCGGGAGATCAGGCGTCGTCGAGGTCGGGCGGCAGGTTCGCGTCCGTTCCCGGCAGTCCAAGGTCCTGGGCTCGTTTGTCCGCCATGGCGAGCAGGCGCCGGATCCGACCGGCAATGGCATCCTTCGTCATCGGCGGGTCCGCGTGGTGCCCGAGCTCGTCAAGGCTCGCCTCACGGTGGTTGAGACGCAACTCGCCTGCGTATCGCAAGTGCTCGGGGATGTCGTCGCTCAGGATCTCCATCGCGCGTTCCACCCGTGCGCAGGCGGCGACAGCGGCCTGCGCCGAGCGGCGCAGGTTGGCGTCGTCGAAATTCACGAGCCGGTTGGCGGTTGCCCGCACCTCGCGGCGCTGGCGGAGTTCTTCCCACGCCTTGACGGTTCCATGGGCGCCCATCAGGACGAGCATGGCGCTGATCGCTTCACCCTCGCGGATGACGACGCGGTGGACACCGCGGACCTCGCGCGCCTTGGCAGCGACACCGAGCCGGCCTGCTGCCCCGACGAGTGCCATTGCGGACTCGTTGCCTGGGCAGGTGATCTCGAGGGCTGCTGAGCGTCCGGGATCGGTGAGCGAACCGGCTGCGAGGAACGCCCCGCGCCACACGGCGGCCAGTTCCGTCTTGGTGCCGGTGGTCAGCCGGTTCGGGAGCCCCCGGATCGGGCGTCTCCTGGCGTCGAGAAGCCCGGTTTGCCGTGCGAGTGTCTCGCCGCCGTCCTGGACGCGGACGAGATAGGACTCGCCCCTGCGCGTGCCGGACCCGCTGATCATACTGACCTCACTGCGCACTCCGTAGAGTTCGGCCAGGTCCTTGCGGATACGGCGGGCCAGCTGTGGTGTGTCGAGCTCCGATTCGATCGCGATGCGGCTCGAGATCAGGTGGAGGCCTCCGCTGAAGCGAAGGATCGAGGTCAGTTCAGCAGCGCGGACCGCCGTTTTCGGTTCAACGATTCCGGCCAGTTCTTCTTTGACTTCAGCAGTCAGTGCCAATCGTTGTCCTATCTCGTGTGGTGAATCGAATGTCGTTCAGGCCGCTGTCATTCGCGGCCGAGGTCGCGGTGTTTGACGGTCGCAGCAACGCCGGGCAACTCCGAGAGTTTGTCGGCGAGCTGAAGCGCCATGGCGACGGAGCGGTGCTTTCCGCCCGTGCAGCCGATGGCGAAGGTGGCGAATCGTTTGTTCTCCCGCTGATACCCGGCCAGGACCGGGGCGAGTGCAGTCGCATAGCTGTCCAGGAATTCCCTGGCGCCTGGCTGGTCGAGCACGAAGTCGCTGACTTCGGCGTCCAGTCCAGTATGCGCCCGGAGCTCGGGAACCCAAAACGGGTTGGGCAGGAAGCGGGCGTCCGCGACGGTGTCGGCGTCGGAAGGGAGGCCGTATTTGAATCCGAAGCTCATGACGGTGAGCTTCACGCCCGGCGTCCCCTCGGCGGCGAAGAGCTCTGCCGTCTTCGTGGCGAGCTGGTGCACGTTCAGGTCGGACGTGTCGATGACGATGTCGCTGGACTCACGAATGGTTGACAGCCTGGCTCGTTCGCTGACGATGCCGTCGAGGATGGTTCCACCGCCCTGCAGCGGGTGCGGGCGACGGACGGCGTCGAAGCGGCGAACCAGGGCGGCATCCGTTGCGTCGAGGAAGACGACGCGAAGCTTCGTGCCCGACCGCAGCGACTGGATCATCTGCTGGAGGTCGCCGAAGAAATCACGTCCGCGGACGTCGACGACGGCGGCGATTCGCGGAAGCGCTCCCCCGGCCCGTTCGGCGAGGTCGATGAGGGGACGCAGCATCTGCGGAGGAAGGTTGTCGACGACGTACCAGTCGAGGTCTTCGAGGGCGTTGGCGACCGTTGACCTGCCGGCTCCCGACATGCCCGTGACGATGAGGACTTCCTGCTGAGGGGTCGGCTGCTCCACCGGTTTCCTGCGCTTTCCGTTGTGCGGCCGATGGAATCCGGCCACCCTCCCAGCCTACCGACTGTTCAACTGGGCGTGGATGGCGGACGCCAACGCCGGCCCGATACCGGCGACCTCGGTGATCGCCTCCGGCTTGGCCTGCCTGAGCTTCGCGACGGAGCCGAAATGCCGAAGCAGTGCTTTCACCCTGGCTGGTCCGAGGCCCGGGATGTCGGCAAGCACGCTCGAAATGTCCTTGCGACGTTTCGTTCGCTGGTAGGTGATCGCGAAGCGGTGCGCTTCGTCACGGATCCGCTGGAGCAGGAAAAGCGCCTCCGAATTGCGGGGAAGAATGACCGGGTAGTCGCTGTCCGGAAGCCAGATCTCCTCGAGTCGCTTCGCCATTCCGACGAGCTGGATGTCGGTCTGCCCTGATTCCTGCAGGGCACGCCGGGCCGCCTGGACCTGCGGTTGCCCGCCATCGACGATGAGCAACTGCGGTGGGTACGCGAACTTGCGCGGCTTCGCTGCGTCCTCGTCCGTCTCTCCCTGTGCCGTCGCATCCGCTTCGGGTTGCGTCAGGTAGGCGAGACGCCGCGACAGCACCTGATAGATCGACTCCGTGTCGTCTGTGGACTCCGCGATGCTGAACCGGCGGTACTGATCCTTGCGGGGCAGGCCGTCCTCGAACACCACCATCGAGGCGACGATGTTCGTGCCGGAGAGGTGGGACACATCGAAGCACTCGATCCGGAGTGGTGCGACATCCATCCCGATGGCGGACTGGATGTCGGTGAGCGCCTGCGACCGTGCCACGAAGTCGGCGCTCCGCCTGGTCTTGTAGACCATGAGCGAACCCTTCGCGTTGATCTCGGCCGTCTGCATGAGGGCAGCCTTCTCTCCGCGCTGCGCCGTGCGCAGGCGGACCTTTCCTTTTCCACGGATGCCGGCGAGCCAGGTCTCGAGTTCGGCCGCGTCGTCCGGCAGCTCGGGAACGAGGATCTCACGGGGAATGTCGACGACGCTCCCTGAGTCGTATGCGCGCTGCAGCACGCTGTCGATGAGTTCGGCCGTCGACAGATCCAGCTCCTTATCGACGGTCCAGGAGCGTACTCCTCGGATTCGTCCGCCACGCACGAGGAACTGCTGCACGGCCGCGGACAATTCGTCGTGTGCGAGACCGAAGAGGTCGGCATCGACCGAATCCTTGAGTACGACAGCGCTCTTGTCGAGGACTGCCTCGAGCGCCTGCAGGCGGTCGCGGTAGCGGGCTGCCGACTCGTAGTCCTGGACCGCAGCCGCTTCGCGCATCTGTTTCGTCGCCTCGGTGACGAATCGCTTGTCGTTGCCGTTGAGGAAGCTGACGAAGTCGTTGACCATCGCCCGGTGTTCCTCGATCGTGACCCGGCCGGAGCATGGCCCACCGCAGCGTCCGATCTGCCCCGGGAAGCATGGTCGACCGGACTGCATGGCGCGCTTGTAACTCGAATCCGAGCAGGTGCGGATCGGGAAGGCCTTGATCATCAGGTCGATGGTTTCGTGCACGGCCCAGATCTTGGGATACGGACCGAAGTACTTCGCCCCACGGATTCGCGGGTTCCGGGTGACGAGGACCCGCGGTGCTTCGTCGCCGAGCGTGACGGCGAGGTACGGGTACGTCTTGTCGTCGCGGAATTTGACGTTGAACGGCGGCTCGAACTCCTTGATCCAGGTGTATTCGAGCTGCAGGGCGTCGATGTCGCTGCCGACGACCGTCCATTCGACGCTCTTCGCCGTCGTGACCATGCGGCGGGTTCGCTCGTGAAGGCTCGGAAGCGGCGCGAAGTAATTGCTGAGCCGCGCCCGGAGGTTCTTCGCCTTCCCGACATAGAGGACGCGTGCGTTCTCATCGCGGAAACGGTACACGCCCGGGCTCGTCGGGATCTCCCCCGGGCGTGGCCGGTAGCTGAGCGTACCGCTCATCTAGCCCGCCTTACGGGCGACGATCGCGTCAGCCTCGAGAACTTCCTTGAGGTAGTACCCGGTGTGGCTCTTCTTCACGGTGGCGATCTTCTCAGGCGTTCCCGTCGCGAGGATCTTTCCGCCGCCAGCGCCACCCTCTGGACCGATGTCGATCAGCCAGTCCGCCGATTTGATGACGTCGAGGTTGTGTTCGATCACGATGACGGTGTTGCCCTTGTCGACGAGGCTGTTCAGCACGAGGAGGAGTTTGCGGACGTCCTCGAAGTGCAGCCCGGTGGTGGGTTCGTCGAGAACGTAGATGCTCCGCCCGTTGGTCCGGCGCTGCAGCTCGGTCGCGAGCTTCACGCGCTGAGCCTCCCCACCGGACAGCGTCGTTGCACTCTGGCCGAGCCGGACGTAGCCGAGCCCGACCTCGACGAGGGTCTTGAGGAATCGGTGGATCGACGTGATCGGCTCGAAGAATTCGGCGGCCTCGGCAATCGGCATGTCGAGAACTTCGGCGATGTTCTTGCCCTTGTAGTGGACGGAGAGGGTGTCGCGGTTGTACCGCGCTCCCCCGCACACTTCACAGGCCACGTACACATCGGGAAGGAAGTTCATTTCGATCTTGATGGTGCCGTCACCCGAGCACGCCTCACAGCGGCCGCCCTTGACGTTGAAGCTGAACCGGCCGGGCAGGTAGCCACGGGTCTTCGCCTCGATGGTCTCGGAGAACAGGTTCCGGATGCGGTCGAAGACCCCGGTGTAGGTGGCGGGGTTCGAGCGCGGAGTGCGGCCGATCGGCGCCTGGTCGACGTGAATCACCTTGTCGAGTTGTTCGACCCCGGTCACGCGGGTGTGCTTTCCGGGAACCTTCCTGGCACCGTTGAGCTTGTTGGCGAGCACCCGGTACAGGACGTCGTTGACGAGGGATGATTTACCCGAGCCGCTCACGCCGGTGACGGCGGTGAAAACCCCGAGGGGGAAGTCGACGGTCACCTTGCGGAGGTTGTTCGCCTGCGCGCCGACGACGGTGATCATCCGGTTCGGGTCGACGGGCCGGCGTTTCTCGGGAACGGCGATCTGCTTGCGGCCGGAGAGGTAGTCGCCGGTGAGAGATCGCGTGTTCGAGAGGAGATCGTCATACGAGCCGGAGTGCACGACGGTGCCGCCGTTGACGCCGGCGCCGGGTCCGATGTCGACGACCCAGTCGGCGGTGCGGATGGTGTCTTCGTCGTGTTCGACGACGATGAGGGTGTTACCGAGGTCGCGAAGCGTGACGAGGGTCTGGATCAGGCGTCGATTGTCGCGCTGGTGCAACCCGATGCTGGGTTCGTCGAGGACATAGAGAACCCCGGTCAGTCCGGAGCCGATCTGGGTCGCCAGCCGGATCCGTTGTGCCTCTCCACCCGACAGGGAGCCTGCGGTGCGCGACAGGTTGAGGTAGTTGAGGCCGACCTGGATGAGGAAGTCCAATCGCACCTTGATCTCGCGGAGAACCTGCGCCCCGATCATGCCCTCGCGATCGGTGAGGTGCATCGTGTCCATGAACTCGCGTGCGTCGGTGAGGCTCAGCTCGGCGATGTCGGCGATGTTCGACCCGTGGATGAGAACGCTGAGAACCTCGGGCTTCAGCCGCTTGCCGTCACAGACCGGGCACGGAATCTCGCGCAAATATTCGCCCCAGCGTGCGCGCTGGACATCGGTCTCGGCCTGGCTGTACTGACGTTCGATGTACGGCATCACACCCTCGAAGCCCGAGGTGTAGCTGACCTCACGGCCGTACCGGTTCTTCCACTTGACCTTGACTTTGAAATTCTCGCCGCGGAGCACGGCCTCCTGCACCTTGGCGGGGAGTTTCTTCCACGGGGTCCTGAGCGAGAAGTCGAGGTCGCGGGCGAGGCCCTCGAGAAGCTTCTCGTAGTACTGGTACAGGCCCTTGCCCTGCGTCGTCCACGGGATGATCACACCGTCGTTGATGCTGAGGTCTTCGTCGCCGATGAGGAGATCCTGGTCGACCGACATCCGAGTGCCAAGGCCCGAGCACTCCGGGCAGGCACCGAACGGCGCGTTGAAGCTGAAGGTGCGCGGCTCGATCTCGGTCAGCTGGACCGGATGGTTGTTCGGGCAGGAGAGTTTTTCGCTGTAGGAGCGAATCGAATCCGGCCCTTCTTCGTCGACGAGCTTCACCTGGACGAGGCCGTCAGTGAGGCCGAGCGCGGTCTCGAGCGAATCGGTCAGGCGGCTCAGCGCATCAGGCCCCGCAACCAGCCGGTCAACTACGACGGAGATGTCGTGCTTGTAGGACTTCTTGAGTTTCGGCGGCTCGTTGAGCTGGATCTGCTCCCCATCGACGAGGGCACGGGCGTATCCCTTGGCGGCGAGTTCCTTGAACAGGTCGACGAACTCACCCTTCTTCTGGGACACGATGGGGCTCATCACCATGTAGCGGGTGCCCGTCTCGAGCTCCATCAGCTGGTCGGCGATCTGCTGGACCGTCTGACGCTCGATCGGTTCGCCGCACTCGGGACAGTGAGGGACCCCGATACGGGCCCAGAGCAGGCGCATGTAGTCGTAGACCTCGGTGATGGTCCCCACCGTCGACCGGGGGTTGCGGTTCGTCGACTTCTGGTCGATCGAAACCGCCGGGCTGAGCCCTTCGATGAAGTCAACGTCGGGGCGATCCACCTGTCCGAGGAACTGGCGGGCGTACGCAGACAGCGATTCGACGTAGCGTCGCTGCCCTTCGGCGAAGATGGTGTCGAAAGCCAGCGATGACTTGCCCGACCCGGAGAGCCCGGTGAAGACGACGAGCGAGTCACGGGGGATGTCGAGGTCGACGTTGTGCAGATTGTGCACGCGGGCGCCGCGAACGCTGAGTTTTGACGTGGAATTTACCTTCGAGATTGACACCCCACGAGTCTACGTCGACCCACTGACATCGCCGTCCGAGGGGTGCACAATGGGCGGCATGGACTCGTTTGTGGTAGGTCGGGAACGGATGGTCGCCGAACACATCGCCGCCCGCGGGATCCGCGACGAACAGGTCCTCGATGCCATGCGGAGGGTCCCGCGGGAAGAATTCGTTCGACCATCGTCACGGTCGGTCGCGTACGAGGATCATCCGCTCCCGATCTCGCACGGACAGACGATTTCGCAACCGTATATCGTCGCGCTCACCGTCGAAGCCGCTCACATCGATTCGTCCAGTCGCGTGCTCGACATCGGTACGGGCTCAGGGTATGCGGCCGCCGTTCTCGCCGAGATCGCCGCGGACGTCGTGACGATCGAACGTCATCCCTCCCTCGCTGATGGGGCCAGGGAGGTCCTCGACCGGCTCGGCTACGCCAACGTCACCGTCGTGACCGGGGATGGAACGCTCGGCTGGCCGGATGGCGCACCGTATGACGCGATCGTCGTGGCCGCAGCCGCACCGCGGATCCCGGATCCGTGGTTGCAGGAGCTTGCCGACGGAGGCAGGCTGGTGATGCCCATCGGCAAGCCGGGGCTCGGTCAATCGCTGAAGCGAATCACCCTCGGCCCCGACCGGGATCCGCGATTCGAGGACCTCGGTGGGGTCACGTTCGTCCCACTGATCGGGGCGTTCGGTACGGAACCTGACCGATTCGGCGGCTGAGCGTCAGCCGAGGTGACCGGCTTTCTCCATCTGTCTCAGGTCGCGTTTGAGGTCGGACAGTTCGTCTCGCAGACGACCTGCAAGCTCGAACTTGAGTTCGGCAGCGGCCGACAACATCTGGGCGTTGAGATCGGCGATGATCGACTCGAGCTCGGCGGCGCCTTCGGACGCGATGCCCTCCTTGCGCAGCCGTGGCGTCGGGCTCTTCTTCCTGCCGTCTCGATTCGCCAGCATCTGCGCGGTATCGGCGCCCTCGCGGGCGAGAGCATCGGTGATGTCAGCGATCTTCTTACGCAACGGGGTCGGATCGATTCCGTGCTCCAGGTTGTACGCGACCTGGGTCTCGCGACGCCGCGTCGTTTCGTCGATGGCCTTCTTCATGGAATCGGTGAGGACATCCGCGTACATGTGTACTTCGCCAGACACGTTTCGTGCCGCGCGACCGATCGTCTGAATGAGCGATGTCGACGATCGCAGGAAACCCTCTTTGTCGGCGTCGAGGATGGCGACGAGGGACACTTCGGGAAGGTCGAGGCCTTCTCGAAGCAGGTTGATTCCGACGAGGACGTCGTACAGCCCTGACCGCAGTTCGCTGAGTAGCTCCACCCGGCGCAGGGTGTCGACGTCCGAGTGTAGATAGCGCACGCGCACCCCGGCCTCGGTGAGGAAGTCGGTGAGTTCTTCGGCCATCTTCTTCGTGAGCGTCGTGACGAGGACACGTTCGTCACGGGAGGACCGCAGCCGGATCTCTTCGAGCAGGTCGTCGATCTGGCCCTTCGAGGGTTTGACGACGATCTCGGGATCGACGAGGCCGGTCGGGCGGATGATCTGCTCGACGACGCCGTCGGCGACGCCCATCTCGTATCGGCCGGGAGTAGCGGACAGGTACACCGTCTGGCCGACCCGGTCCTTGAACTCGTTCCACTTGAGCGGCCGGTTGTCGAGTGCGCTCGGGAGGCGAAAGCCGTGCTCGACGAGGGTGCGCTTCCGCGACGAGTCGCCCTCGTACATCGCGCCGATTTGCGGGACGGTGACGTGGGACTCGTCGATGACGACGAGGAAATCGTCGGGGAAGTAGTCGATGAGGCAGTGAGGTGCCTGACCGGGCGCCCGGCCGTCCATGTGACGCGAGTAGTTCTCGATGCCCGAGCAGAACCCGATCTGCTGCATCATCTCGAGGTCGAACGTCGTGCGCATCCGCAGCCGCTGGGCCTCGAGCAATTTGCCCTGCCGCTCCAGGTCCGCGAGGCGCTCCTCGAGTTCTTCCTGGATGGTGACGATCGCCCGCTGCATGACGTCGGTGCTGGCCACGTAGTGCGAGCCGGGGAACACCGAAACCGACTCCAGCTTGCGGACGACATCACCGGTGAGCGGATGCAGTGAATACAGTCCTTCGATCTCGTCGCCGAACATCTCGATCCGGATGGCGAGCTCTTCATAGACGGGGATGATCTCGATCGTGTCGCCCCGCACACGGAAGTTGCCGCGGGAGAAGTCGACGTCGTTGCGGTTGTACTGCATCGAGATGAACTTGCGGATGAGCCAGTCGCGGTCGACCCGCTGGCCGACCTGCAGCGCCATCATCGCGTTGAGGTACTCCTCCGGCTTACCGAGACCATAGATGCATGACACCGTGGAGACGACGATGACGTCGCGCCTGCTCAACAGCGCGTTCGTTGTGGAGTGCCGGAGACGTTCGACCTCGGCGTTGACCGACGAGTCCTTCTCGATGAAGGTGTCGGTCTGCGGGACGTACGCCTCTGGCTGGTAGTAGTCGTAGTACGAGACGAAGTACTCGACGGCGTTATTCGGCAGAAGTTCGCGGAACTCGTTGGCCAGCTGGGCAGCGAGCGTCTTGTTGTGTGCGAGAACGAGTGTGGGGCGCTGGACGGCCTCGACGAGCCACGCGGTCGTCGCGGACTTGCCCGTACCCGTTGCACCGAGCAGAACGACATCCGTCTCGCCGGCGTTGATGCGGGCGCTGAGTTCCGCGATCGCTTTGGGCTGGTCGCCGCTGGGGGTGTATTCGCTGATGACCTCGAACGGGTGCACGGAGCGGGTGGGTTGCATACCTCAAGTTTAGGTGCGACCACTGACATCGACCTGCGGGGCTATGCTCGCCGCTCTGTCGTCAGGCTCTGCCACAGCGTGTAGGCTTGGGCGAGCGTGTGCTCCAGCGTGCCGTCTGTATCGATCACGACATCGGCGATGGCGAGACGCTCATCCTCAGTTGCCTGGGCATCGATCCGTCTGGCGGCCTCATCCGGGTCCATCCCCCTGGCGTCGATGAGCCGGCCGAGCCGTGTCTCGCGTGAGGCGCTGGCCACGACGATCCGGTCGAAGGAATACGGATTCCTGGACTCGACGAGGAGAGGCACGTCGTAGACGATGATGGCGTCGGCGTCCGCGTCGCGGGCAGCAGCGATTCGTTTCTGCCCGAGTTCCCTCACGGCCGGGTGCACGATCGCGTTGAGGTCCTCGCGGGCCGCGCGGTCGGCGAAGATGACGGCACCGAGCGCAGCCCGATCGAGGCTGCCGTCCTCGGCGATGACGTCGTTTCCGAACCTCTCGGCGATCGCTTCAAGGCCGGGCGTGCCCGGTTCCACGACTTCGCGGGACAGCTGGTCGGCGTCGATGTGAACGGCACCGAGCTCGGCAAGTCGCTTCGCGATCGTCGACTTGCCTGACGCGATACCGCCGGTGAGGCCGATCAGTTGCATGTCGGGATCAGGCCGAGGCGCTCGGGACGAGATGACCCTCGAGATAGGCGACGGGCACAGAACGCGCCTCAGCGAGAAGCCAGGGGTCTCCCTCGGGCGACGCGTCGAATGCGAGCCGCTGCAGGGCCCGCGAGAGTTCGACGGCGACGCTGAGGTGCACCAGCCAGCGCTCGTCGCGCGGGAAGTCGAATTGTTCCAGCAGGCCGGCGAGGGCGGCGACATACTCGCGCGATCCGCGCAGGTACTGTTCCTGGCTCTCGTCGTCACCGAGGATCCGGTATTGCGTCGCCTTGTAACCCGGGATGCTGCGGCGGGCTCCGACAGACGTGTCGATCATGACGCGAAGCGTCTCCTGCCAGGTCTCCGGTTCCACCTCGAGCAGGTTCTCGATGCACAACGCGACGTACTGGTCCTGCATGTACTGGTAGACGCCGAGCATGAGGGCGATTCGGTCGGGAAAGAACCGGTACACGGTACCGATGGCCATCTCGGCACGTTTCGCGACTTCCGCGGTCGTCACGCCAGCGTGACCCGACTCGTCGATGATCTCGCCGCAGACCCGGAGGATGGCGCCGAGACTCTGGCGGCTTCGCTCCTGCTGGGGGTTGTTGCGCAGCGATTTTTCATTCGAAATGTCTGTCGCCAGATAGTGCCTCAGAGAACTAACGTCCACATCGCGCCTTAAGTTGTCAGTGAAAAGTGGGGAGCCGCCCCCGCAGCAGTTCTCCAACGTTATCAGTCGGGAAACGGTGCCCAGTGCCCCCACTTGCGGGGCCCGAGTGCGTGCGTGGACGCAAGACAGCGGCTGGCCGGCCCCGAAAACGGGACCGGCCAGCCGCCGAACTGTCGTGCTTAGGAGTTGCTGGTCAGCTTCTCGCGAAGAGCCGCGAGCGACTCGTCGTCAGCGAGCGTGCCAGCGCCGGCGGTCTCGCTTGAGAAGGTCGAACCTGCTGCGGGAGCGGCAGCGGCAGTTGCCTCTTCCGTCGCAGCGGTGGCAACCTGCTTCTTGTGAGCTTCCCAGCGAGCCTGGGCTGCAGCGTAGTCCTGCTCCCACTTCTCGCGCTGGGTGTCGAAGCCCTCTTTCCACTCGTTGGTCTCCGGGTCGAAGCCCTCGGGGTACTTGTAGTTCCCCTGGTCGTCGTACTCGGTGAGCATTCCGTAGAGAGCCGGGTCGAACTCGGTGCCCTCGGGGTCGACGCCCTCGTTGGCCTGCTTGAGGCTCAGCGAGATGCGGCGACGCTCGAGGTCGATGTCGATGACCTTGACGAAGACCTCGTCGCCGACCGAGACAACCTGCTCGGCGAGCTCGACGTGCTTGCCGCTGAGCTCGGAGATGTGCACGAGACCTTCGATGCCGTCTGCGACGCGGACGAACGCACCGAACGGAACGAGCTTCGTGACCTTGCCCGGTGCAACCTGGCCGATGGCGTGGGTGCGGGCGAAGACCTGCCACGGGTCTTCCTGCGTCGCCTTGAGCGACAGGGAGACACGCTCGCGGTCCAGGTCGACCTCGAGGATCTCGACGGTGACTTCCTGGCCGACTTCAACGACCTCGGACGCGTGCTCGATGTGCTTCCAGCTGAGCTCCGAGACGTGGACGAGACCGTCAACGCCACCGAGGTCGACGAACGCACCGAAGTTGACGATCGACGAGACGATGCCCTTGCGGACCTGCCCCTTCTGGAGGTTGTTGAGGAAGGTCGTGCGGCTCTCGGACTGGGTCTGCTCGAGCAGTGCACGACGAGAAAGCACAACGTTGTTGCGGTTCTTGTCGAGCTCGAGGATCTTCGCCTCGATCTCCTGGCCGAGGTACGGCGTGAGGTCGCGGACCCGGCGCAGCTCGATGAGCGATGCGGGCAGGAAGCCACGGAGGCCGATGTCGACGATGAGTCCACCCTTGACGACCTCGATGACCGAACCGGTCACGACGCCATCGGTGTCCTTGATCTTCTCGACGTCGCCCCACGCACGCTCGTACTGAGCACGCTTCTTGGAGAGGATGAGGCGGCCTTCTTTGTCTTCCTTCTGGAGGACGAGGGCTTCAACCATGTCGCCGACCTGAACGACCTCGCTCGGGTCGACGTCGTGCTTGATGGAAAGTTCGCGCGAGGGGATGACACCCTCGGTCTTGTAACCGACATCGAGGAGAACCTCGTCGCGATCGATCTTGACGACGGTACCCTCGATGAGGTCTCCGTCGTTGAAGAACTTCAGTGTTTTCTCGACCGCGGCCAGGAAGTCTTCAGCCGATCCGATGTCGTTGATAGCGACCTGCTTGGCGGTCGTTGCGGTTGTCATGTAGTGGTTGCTCCAGTAAGGACTGATATCAGGCCGGCACGACCCTGACTGCTGTGAAGTGTCAGGAGAGTTTCCGTGCACGGCGAACGGATAGAACGTCACAAAAGTGACATGTCAGTCTACCGATAAACAGGGACCCCCCGCAAATGGCGAATTCCGGGCCGACCGCTCGACTCAACCGGGCGTGCTGAGACGCTCCAGCACCGCCGTCACCACGTTACCGACGGCATCCGGCGAGAACGGAAGAAACAGCGACGGTTCGAACAGTTCCGCCTCGAGGACGAGAGGGCCGCGATCTGCGTCGTCGACGATGTCGACTCTCGCGAAGAGCGGCAGGGCGTCGGATTCCGGCAGCCCTCTCGCCGCCAGCACCGTTTGCACGGCCCCGATGAGTGCCGCACCGACGCCGAGCTCCCGCTCCCCCGGTTGCACCGGCGTGATCTCCTCGACGTAGACCCCGCCGCGCAACCCGCCTCCGACGGCGAGCAACGGCCCCTTGGACACCGCGTGGCTGAACCGGCCGTTGAAGTAGAGGAGGGCTCGCTCCCCGTGTTCCTGCACACCGTCGATCGCGGGCTGGACCATCACCGTTTTGCCCAGGGACAGGATGTGTTCCGCCAGCGCCGGTGCGGCCGGGTCGCCCACGTCGAACAGTCCGGTATTCATGGATCCTGCCGACACCGTCGGTTTCACGACGAGTCGGCGCGACTGCACGCGCTCCACCGCGACGGCCACCTCAGCGGCGCTGGCGCAGAACGTCGTCGGCACGAGGGGCACATCCGAAACGCCGGCGATGTCCCTGAGATAGGTCTTGTCGATGTTCCAGCGGATGAGGTCCGGACTGTTGAGCACACGAGTGACGGATGCCACCGAGTCCAGCCAGTCGAGGAACGCGGCAGCGTGGTCCGGATAGTCCCATGGCGACCGGATGAGGACGAGGTCGAAGTCTCCCCATGAGACCGTTGGGTCATTCCACAGCACGACAGCTGCGGAGAGCCCCGCGGCCGTGAGACCGTCGACGAGCAGCGGAAGATCATCATCGCGGTAGGCAGGGTCGGTAATACCGTGGCTGACGAGTGCGATCGCGCTCACGCTGCTGCTCCGCCGCAGGGGGCCGCCAAAAAGCAGGGAACGGTCTGGGTGCTCACGCCGTCTCACCGGCAAGGAGGGTGCGCTTGAGCGTGTCAAGACCAACACCGCCGAGATCGAGTGCGCGGCGGTGGAACTCCTTGATGTCGAAAGCGTCGCCTTCCCGGCGGGCGCACTCGTCACGGAGCTGTTCCCAGATGCGCTGACCGACCTTGTAGGACGGAGCCTGCCCGGGCCAGCCGAGGTAGCGGTTGACCTCGAACCGCACGAAACCGTCGTTCATGTTCACGTTCCTGGCCAGGAAAGAGAAGGCGTCCTCGGACGTCCAGGTGCCGGTGCCGTCGGGGTGCTTTTTGCCGAGGTGCACTCCGATGTCGAGCACGACGCGGGCTGCGCGCATCCGCTGGCCGTCGAGCATCCCGAGCCGGTCGGCCGGGTCGTCGAGGTAGCCCAGGTTCTCCATCAGCCGTTCCGCATACAGGGCCCAGCCCTCAGCGTGGCCGGAGGTGCCGGCGAGCTGCCTGCGCCAGGTGTTGAGCTTGGCCCGGTTGTAGACGGCCTGCCCGATCTGCAGGTGGTGGCCGGGGACCCCCTCGTGGTAGACCGTCGTCAGTTCCCGCCAGGTGTCGAACTCGGTCACTCCCTCGGGCACCGACCACCACATCCGCCCGGGGCGCGAGAAGTCGTCGGTGGGACCTGTGTAGTAGATCCCACCCTCCTGGGTGGGAGCGATCATGCACTCGATGGTGCGGATCTCCTCGGGGATGTCGAAGTGGCTCCTGCCTAGTTCAGCGACGGCGCGGTCACTGGTCTCCTGCATCCATTTCTGCAGCGCATCGGTGCCATGGAGCTTCCGGCTGGAATCGCCGTCGAGGAAGGCGATGGCTTCTTCCACGCTCGCACCCGGCTTGATCTCCCGGGCTATCCGCTCCTGCTCCTCGACCATGCGGGCGAGCTCCTCGATGCCCCACTCGTAGGTCTCGTCGAGGTCGATCGTTGCCCCGAGGAATCTGCGGGACTGGAGGGCATAGTGCTCCCGGCCGACGGCATCCTGTTCCTGGGCGACCGGCTCGAGTTCATGGGCGAGGAAGTCAGCGAGTGCGCGGTAGGCAACGGCTGCCTGTCCGGCGTTGGCGGACAGGTCAGACGCGAGCGACGCCGGGAGCTGACCTTCGACCGGACTAGCGGTCGCTCCGAGTTCGACGAAGAAGCCCTCGTCGGCGGAGTACTTCTTGGCCTGTTCGAAGACCTCGCGGACCTGGCGCTTCGCCGGGGTGATCCCCCGTTCGATCCCGAGCCGCAGCGTCTCGATATAGCCGGACACCGCAGCGGGCAGCGCTTTCAGCCGCGTGGAGACATCCGCCCAGTCGTCGACGGTCGCTGTCGGCATGATATCGAAGATCTCCCGGATGCCCTGGGCAGGCGAGGCGATGACGTTCAGGTCCCGCAAATGCAGACCCGCGTCGGCGCTTTCGAGGTCGAGCCGCAGTTCTGCGGCGAGGTCGGTCCGGGTGACCGCGTCGATGTCATCCACCGGGCTCGCCGCCTCGAGCGCACTGAGCGCCCGCTTCGCCTCGTCGACGTACCTCTCGTGGCCCGCCGGTGAGAAGTCGCCGAATCTGCTGTTCGCGTCGGTGCGGCCGATATACGTGCCGACGAGCGGATCGAGGTCGACGAGCGTGTCCACCCAGTTCTCGGCGATGGCGTCGATGGCAGACGGAGGGCGCGTGGGTTCAGTCATGCGCAGAAGCCTACGACAGCACCGCCCCGCCCGTCACGGATCAGTGCGCGGCGGCATCCCAGTTGTGTCCGCGGCCCACCTGGACGTCGAGGGGAACCGCCAGCTCTGCCGCGTTCGCCATCCGGTTGCGCACGATCGCCTCGAGAGCGTCCCACTCCCCCGGCACGACCTCGAAGATCAATTCGTCGTGCACCTGCATGAGCATGCGGGAACCCAGCTTCCTGGATGCTACGTCGGCCTCGATGTTGACCATGGCGATCTTCATGATGTCGGCGGCAGAGCCCTGGATGGGTGCGTTGAGCGCGGCTCGCTGGGCATTGTCGCGCAGCACCCGGTTGGGGCTCTTCAAATCGGGGAACGGGCGGCGGCGGCCGAAGATGGTGGTCGTGTAGCCGTCATCGACCGCCTGCTCGACGACGTTGCGCAGGTAGTCGCGAACCGCGCCGAACCGCGCGAAGTAGTCCGTCATGAGCTTTTTGGCCTCGGACGAATCGATCCGAAGCTGTTTCGACAGGCCGAAGGCGCTGAGACCGTATGCCAGGCCGTAAGACATCGCCTTGACCTTCGTGCGCATCTCGTTGGTCACGTCCGCGGGTGCGACACCGAAGATCCGAGCACCGACGAACCGGTGAAGGTCCTCGCCCGACCGGAATGCTTCGATCAGTCCTTCATCGCCGGAGAGGTGCGCCATGATCCGCATCTCGATCTGGGAGTAGTCGGCGGTCAGGAGCGTCTCATAGCCGGCGCCCGCTTCGAACGACTCGCGGATGCGACGTCCTTCTTCGGTGCGTACCGGGATGTTCTGCAGGTTCGGGTCGGTCGACGAGATCCGGCCGGTCGTGGTCCCTGTCTGCACATAACTGGTGTGCACGCGCCCGTCAGAGGCAATGGACTTGTCGACGGTCTCGACGATCTGCCTCAGTTTGGTGGCGTCACGGTGTTCGAGCAGCAGGCCGAGGAACGGGTGCGGGTTCGACGCCTGCAGATCGGCCAGCGCTCCGGCATCCGTCGAATAGCCGGTCTTGTTGGCGCGGGTCTTCGGCATGTCGAGTTCGTTGAACAGGACTTCCTGCAACTGCTTCGGTGACCCGAGATTCACCTCGTGGCCGATGATGGCGTACGCGCGGGATGCCAGGTCGGCGGCCTTGGCGGCCAGTTCGGCGGAAAGCTCCGTCAGTTGCGCGTGGTTGACGGTGACCCCGCGGAGTTCGATGTCGACGAGCGTGAGCAACGTCGGAATCTCGATCGACGTGAGAACGTGGAGCGATCCCGGGTCGAGTGCGTCGTTGAGGGCATCGACGAGGCGGACGGTGTACCAGGCTTCGACCGGGGCGGAGGCCGGCTCATTGACGGGCACGAGCTGGTTAGGGTCGGAGACCGGGAGCGTCTCGCCGAGGTAGCGGCTGACGAGGTCCGACAGCGTCTTCTCCTGCCCGCTCGGGCGGAGCAGCCAGCCGGCGATGTGGGTGTCGTATGCGATGCCGGCGAAGGGCAGTCCGGCGTTCTTGAGCGCCTTGAGCTGCCGTTTGGCGTCGGTCATGAGTTTCGCCGCGGGACTCGCGAGCCACTCCTCGAACGGCGCGTAGTCGGCGCGGCCGGGTTGCCATGCGACCGAGACCGACTCGGTCGGGGTGGAGATGCCCATGCCCGCCGGTTTGCCGTCGAGCACGTCGACGGTGAAGCCGAGGCCGTCGGGGTGGGCGGCGACCGCGCGGGTCAGCCACGCTCCCAGCTCTTCGTCGAGCAGGTTCTGCGGGGTGGGGGCTGTTTCGGCGGCAGCGCCTGTCGCGGTGGTGGTCGCACCGGAGCCATCACCGTTCTCGCCGATGCCCTCGGCCTTGAACAGCCGGTCGAGCATCGTGCGGAACTCAAGTCGGGCGAAGATCTCGCGCACGGCCTGCTCGTCGATCGGCTTCTTCTCCAGTGACGCGATCGTCACTGGCAGTTCGACATCGGTGAGCAAGTGGTTGAGTTTGCGGTTCCGGATCGCGTTCTCTTTGTGCTCGCGGAGGCTCTCCCCCACTTTGCCGGTGATCTTGTCGGCGTTCTCGAGGATCCCGTCGAGGCTCCCGTACAGGTTGAGCCACTTCACAGCGGTCTTCTCGCCGACCTTGGGCACGCCGGGAAGGTTGTCGCTCGTCTCTCCGACGAGGGCAGCAACCTCGGGGTACTGGTGGGGCTGGATGCCGTACCGCTCCATCACCTTCGCGGCGTCGTACATCGTGAGGTCGGAGACTCCCATGCGGGAGGGGTAGAGCAGAGTCACGTCGTCGTTCACGAGCTGGATCGTGTCACGGTCGCCGGACACGACGAGAACCCGGTACCCCTGTTCCCTGCCCTGCACGGACAGGGTGGCGAGGATATCGTCGGCTTCGTAGTCCTCGATCGAGATGGTCGTGATGTTCATCGCGGCGAGTGCGTCCTGCAGAAGCGGAACCTGGCCGATGAACTCCGGCGGCGTCTCGCCCCGGGTTCCCTTGTACTCGGGGTACTCCCTGGTGCGGAAGCTGAAGCGGGAAATGTCGAACGCCACAGCGATGTGGGTCGGTTTGTGGTCGCGGATCAGGTTGATGAGCATGGCGAGGAAGCCATGGATCGCGTTGGTGTGTTGCCCGTCCTTGGTCGAGAAACTGTCCACCGGCAGGGCGTAGAACGCCCGGAATGCGAGGGAATGACCGTCAATGACGAGGAGGGTAGGCTTTTCGTTGTCCGACACCACCCCAGCCTACAAGCGACATCCGACGGTGGCTTCCGAACGAGCAAAGGCGACGATGACCGACACGACAGAGAACGCGCTCGACTACGTCCTGGAGCGCGGGAGCGGTGCCCTCGCCGCCAAGATGGGCATCGAGTTCACCGAATTCACGGTGCAGCGGGCGGTCGCGACAATGCCGGTCGACGGCAACACCCAGCCGGCGATGCTCCTCCACGGGGGCGCGTACGTCGTCCTCGGTGAGTCGCTCGGGTCGATGGCAGCGAACCTCTGGGCCGGCGCGGGGAAACTCGCCGTCGGCGTCGACATCAACGCGACCCATACCCGTTCGGCGACGTCAGGCATCGTCACCGGTGTCTGCACGCCGATCCACCTCGGCCGCTCGATGACGGTGCACGAGATCGTGGTGACTGATGACCAGGGCCGGCGGTGTTCCACCATCCGGATCACGAATCTCATCAAGGACGCGCCAGCCCGCTGACGGCATCCGCCCGGCCGCACCCGGTTAAACGCAAAACGGGCCGAATCAACCGGCCCGTTCGTGCGGTGGGTTACTTCTTCGCTGTGAGCTGTTCGACGATCGCCTGGGCGACATCGTGCATGGTCAGGCGGCGGTCCATGGACGCCTTCTGGATCCAACGGAAGGCCTCGGGCTCGGTGAGGCCCATCTTCTCGTTGAGCAGCCCCTTCGCCCGGTCGACGAGCTTGCGGGTCTCGAAGCGCTCGACCATGTCGGCGACCTCGGCTTCTAGGGTGATGATCTGCTGGTACCGGCTGAGTGCGATCTCGATTGCTGGGAGCAGGTCGTTCGGCGTGAACGGTTTGACGACGTAGGCGAGGGCGCCGGCCTCGCTCGCGCGCTCCACCAGCTCTTTCTGGCTGAACGCGGTGAGCAGTACCACGGGGGCGATCTGTGCCTTGTTGAGCCGTTCCGCAGCGGAGATGCCGTCGAGCTGCGGCATCTTCACGTCCATGATGACGAGGTCGGGGCGCAACTCGGTCGCGAGCGCAACGGCGGTCTCACCGTCTCCGGCCTCTCCAACGACCTCGAAGCCGTTGTCTCGGAGGATCTCGACGATGTCGAGTCGGATGAGCGACTCATCCTCGGCTACGACGACTCGACGAGGGGCTGGGGGTGTTACGTTTGGCTCGGTCACGCCCTAATCCTACGGTACTCTTGTGCACGTTGTTACGCGCCGGTGTGGCGGAATGGTAGACGCGGAGCACTCAAAATGCTTTGTTCGAAAGGACGTGTGGGTTCGAGTCCCACCACCGGTACAGCATGAAGACCCCCGATTCTGTCAGCGTTAGCGCTGGAAGGATCGGGGGTTCCTTCTTTTGGTCGGGGGCGCGTTCGTCGACGGTCGATCGTGCAAGAGGATGGCGCTCGACGCGACGGCCACGACATAATCGGGCTTCATGAACGCACCGTCGAACTCAGGACCAGATGCCGCCCACCGCCGACCCGAGGGTGTGAGCGACGCCACAGTCGAAGCGCTCGGCAAGCTTTCCGAAGCACTGGAAGTCGTGGAACACGCCCGCGGCCTGCTCTACGGATTCCACCGACTGACCGGGACGGCAGACCTCGCTCTCGGCGAAGCGGTCGAGCTGCTGCGGAAGGCCGGGCATGAGGACCTCGCGGAGGACCTCGAAAAGCGGATCGTCGGCCGGAACGTCATCGAAGGCCGGTGGACGTTCCAGATCGTCGAAGACTACGACGAGAACTACTACCGTCCCTTCGTCGACGCGGAGGCGGATGCTCGAAGCCAGCTCGTCGGCGGTCGGCGGCACCTCTTCGAAGCGGAAATGAAGGAGGACCGCCGCACGCATGGCAGCCGCCACCACGAAGCTTTTCCCGCGAGCGAGACCGGCGCCTAGGGGTCTGGATGTCAGACCGCTGACCGCTGGGCGAGGATAAAAACGACGCCGGACGCCGCGTCAGCCGTGAGCGGCCGGCTCCGGGGTGATCTGCAGGTTACCGCCGGCGTTCACCGCAGCCATCAGCTCCTCGAGCCATTCGCGGTTGAGCTTCTCCTCGGCAGTGCCATCGAACTGGAACTGGATCGGAATGGACGGATGCACCCACAGGATCCTGCGTCCGGGTCCCGCGTCGTTGATCCGGCCGTTCACAGCGAGGGTGAACACTTCTCCCCGCCGGAGCTTTGTCACGATGACGACCTTCAGGTGCGCCAGTTCCCGGTCGGTCGTGTCGATCTCGACGGCCGGAATTCCGTACAGCAGCTTTGCCATGATTTACCTTTCGCGAGCGCAGGACGCCTCCACTAAGCACGATAGTCTCCGAACGCGCCCGGGAGCGGGAATGATTTCGAATCGGCGGCATCGGGTCAACTCTCCCGAAGCCTCCGCAGCCTTTCCGACGCCCGCTCGGCGGCACGGCCGGCGACCTCGGCAGCGTGATCAGCGGATGCTGCGGTGCGGCCAAGCGACTCGTCTTCCCTCTCGGTCGCGGCGATGTCCCGGGCGAGCTCTGCGATCTCGTCTTCGAGCGCCTGGCGTCGCTTCCCCAGTTCGATCCGGTGCTCGGACAGGGCGGTCCGCTTCTTCCTCACCGCGTCACGTTCGGAATCGGCATCCGCCGCCCTGGCCAGCGCTTCGGTCGCTTTGCGCTCGGCTTCCGCGATCTGTTCAGCGGATTTCTTGTTCTCGACAACCCGGAGCGCGGGTCGGCGCGACCGGGGCGTGCTCACGGAGGGCTCGGCGACGGCACCATCGAGGTCGACGGGTTCGATCCCGTTCGAGGACAGCGCGCGCACGAGCCGGCCGCTCAGTACCGCGTCGGCTGCCTGCGGGTCCGTCATGGCCGCCTGGAGCGTCCGTTCGACATCGGAGATGGCGGCTGCGCTGACCTTCTGGCCGTCTTTCTCGGCAAGATCCCTGCCCTGGCGTGCCAGTGCCCGCAACAACTGGAGTCGCTGCTTGCCCAGCTGGCGCAGGTCGTCGCCGTCGAGATTCTTCTCGGCATCCCGCAGCGAAGCGCCCAGCTCGAGGATCCGGTCGATGTCGTCGGCTCGGCGTGCCACGAGAAGGTTGACGAGCCAGGCACCGGTTGCCGGCTTCTGCAGGCGCGAGATCTGCCGGGCGAGTTCGGCGTTCCCGCCATCCTTCGCCGATCGCGCGCGTGATTTTCGAACCGAGACGAACTCCGTCGGCGTGCGCAGGTAGAGGTCCTGGAGCACCTCACTCAGCTCGGTCTCCGGCTTCGTCGTCATCGAATCAGGATACGCGGGACGCCGCGCCGCGCTCCCTGGCGCTGCGGCGTGAGTCAGACTGGGGCGGTGACGACGAATTCCCGTGCGGCGATCCTTGTGCGACGAACACCACCCCGTCGGCGCCCGGTGCTCGTCGGCGTCATCGTTCTCGTCGTGGTGGTCGGGCTCTCCGTGCGGGGTGTTCCCGGTCCTCTCGGAGACGGTGCAGGAGGCATCCTCTACGCGGTCCTCGTCTACGCCGTCATCGCGATGCTCGCGCCCGCCGCGCCTGCGGCGCACATCGGGATTGGCGCCGCCATCGTCTGCACCGCTGTCGAGTTGCTCCAACTGACAGGGCTCCCGAGTTCGCTCGGCGCCGCACTGCCACCGGTCCGCTACGTGCTCGGAACGACGTTCGTCTGGACAGATCTGATCACCGGCGCGCTCGGTGCCGTCGTCGCCGTCCTCGCTGACGGATTTCTTCTCCGTCTGCGTCGGCGCCGACGTGCGCAATCGGTTCAGTGAGTTCCGGCGTAATGCTGCACGAGAGCCTGCACCCGCGACGTGAGCAGGCGTAACGCCGCGACGACCGTCGATTCGACGATCTCCTCCGGGCTGCCACCGAGCTGCCGTTCGACGACGTGCAACTCACCCCGCGGGGAACGGAGTCCGATGAAGACAGTACCGACCTCCTGACCGTCCTGTTCGTCCGGACCGCCCACACCGGTGACCGACAGCGCCAGATTCGCACCGAAGAGGCGGGCGACTCCCGTCGCCATCTCCTCGGCTGCCCGGGCAGAGACGACGGGGCCGGGAGCCACATCGAGCACCCGGTGCTTGGTCTCGCTCATGTACGCGACCACCCCACCGGCGAACCAGGCCGATGAATTGGGGGCGGCTCCGAGCCGGGCGGCGATCTGCCCGCTGGTCAGCGACTCAGCCACCGCGATCTTGAGATGTGTCCCTTCGACAGCTCCGGCGATCTCCTCGGCGAGGGCGATGGCCTGGGCAATGCTGGGGTCAGAAGATGTCATGTCAGAATTCTTGCCGCGGGAGAGAAATGGCCACAGGGGCTTGACACCCTCCCCGGCTCAGTCGCCGAGGATCAGGCGACGCAGCGCCGTCTCCGGAGCCACTCCCCTGCCGTTCAGGACCTCACCGGACTGATAGCGGTCCAGGACGCGCGGGTCGATGTAGCTGCTGCGGGCGACGGCGGGCGTATTGCCGAGGGCTTCCGCTGTCTCCTTGACAGCGGTCACGACGTTCCGTGCACACCGGGTTGCGTTGGGCGCGACGCCGAGGCGCCGCAGAGCGGTCGCCGCGATGATGCTGCCGTGCAGCGTCCGGAAATCCTTCGCGGTGAAGTCTCCCCTGGTTCGTTCGCGAACGTAGTCGTTGACCTCCTGCGGTCGGAGAGGACGCCAGCTGTCACCGCTCTTCCAGGCGAGGAGACGTGCCCGTGGCCCGCGGGTCTTGAGCGATCGGATCACGGCGGCGAGGTCCGCATCTTCTGTCTCGCTCGACCAGGCCTGCCCGCTTTTCCCGGGAAAGTCGAGCAACACGGTGTCGCCGCTCACGGTCGCGTGGGCGTTGAGAAGCGTGGTGAGGCCGTGGCTGCCGTGCTCGAGCGCAAACCGCTCCGTTCCGACCCGGAGCCGTGCGGAGTCGAGCAATCGGAACCCGGCCGCAAGCGCTCGCTCCCGAGACCCGGGTACGCTGCGCAGATCGAGGGTGACGAGACGGCGAGCAGACGGCAGGGCGGATGCCAGCTCAAGGGCACGGTCGAACTTCCGTTCCGCCTGCTTGCGCGACCATGCCTCGTGGTACAGGTACTGTCGTCGCCCGGCTCCATCGGTGCCCACCGCCTGGATGTGGGCGTTCGGGTGCGGGGCGATCCAGACATCCGTCCATGCGGGTGGAATGACGAGCGCGGTGATCCGTCCGATGGTCGCTTCGTCGTGGAGCGGGTGCCCGCCCTCATCGACATAGCGGAATCCGGAGCGGGTTCTCCTCCTGCCGAGTCCTGGAGCCGTTGTGTCACTTCTGCGCAGGCGCGGCATCAGGCATCACCCCGCCGCGAGAACTCAGGAATTTCTCAACTCCGAGATCAGGTCGCCCTTGCGTTTGTGAGAGTACCCGGTCAGGCCGATCTCCTTCGCTCGTTTCTTCAGGTCGGCTACCGTCCAGTCCTCGTAGCTTCCCGATTCGCCGCCAGAGCGGCCGACCTCGCTCCGACCGCGCTGTGCGGCGGCGTTCGAGATGCGGGCAGCCTTCTGTTTTGAGGCGCCGTCCTCCCGGAGCTCTTCGTAGAGGTCCGGGTCCTTGAGGCTGGGATTTTTCTTCTGCGGCATCTTTTTTCCTGGCGTATTCGGTGTCAGAGATTCTTGCCGCCGGTGACCGGAAGGACGGCACCGGAGACGTACGAGGCGTGTTCCGAAGCGAGGTACACGTAGGCGGGAGCGAGTTCGGCGGGCTGCCCGGCACGACCGAGCGGCGTGTCCTGCCCGAACGTTTCGACCTTGTCCGGCCAGGACGTCGCCGGGATCAACGGAGTCCAGATCGGGCCGGGGGCAACCGCGTTCACCCGGACACCCTTCTCTCCGAGCTGGGCAGCGAGGGCTCGAGTGAATGCCACCTGCGCAGCCTTGGTCATCGCGTAGTCGATAAGCTGCGGCGACGGCTGGAACGCCTGGATCGACGACGTCGTGATGATGGAAGCCCCGGGCTTGAGGTGTGGGATCGCTGCGCGTGCCGTCCACATCGGGGCGTACAGGTTCGTCTTGAACACGCGGTCGAACTCCGCCGTCGGCAGATTCTCGAGGCCGCTGCGGTTCTCCTGGTACGCGGCGTTGAGCACGAGAACGTCGAGCCGGCCGAACTCTTCGACCGTGAGTTCGACGATGTCGGTGCTGAACTGTTCTTCGCGAGCGTCGCCGGGCAGCAGGAGTGCTCTCCTGCCCGCTTTCTCGATCCATCCCGCGGTGTCCTCCGCGTCATCCTGTTCCTCGGGGAGGTAGGAGAGTGCGACATCCGCTCCCTCGCGTGCGAATGCGATCGCGACCGCCCGCCCGATCCCCGAGTCACCTCCGGTGATGAGCGCGACCTGGCCGTCGAGCTTTCCCGTCCCGACATAGCTCTCTTCACCGTGGTCGGGGCGTGGGTCCGTCTTCGAGGTGAGGCCCGGCTGGTCCTGTTCCTGGCGGGGAAAGTCTTCGGAGGTGTACTTCGACGTCGGGTCGATGTTTCCAGCGGTCACGGCAGGCCCCTCTCGGTCTCAGGAATGGGTCAGGAACGGCGGGAGTGCCGCGTCCGGCGAACGATGCGTAGAACCATACGCCGCGTGATGTTCGAGGTGGAAGGGGGTGGCGGCTCGAGTGGCATCCCCAGTAGCGTTGGGCGGCTGCGGCCCGGCCGCGAACGCCACGACAACGAAGGGTGCTCCTCATGACGGCCTCACCGCTCCACCGGTCCCTCTGGCTTGACCGGCCATCACCGGTCGAAACCGACGAGTGGCGCCCACTCGACACCGTAGATGTGCTGGTGCTCGGGGCCGGGATTTCGGGTCTTGCCACCGCTGCGATGCTCGCCGAGGAGGGCCGCTCGGTGGTCGTGCTCGAGGCGCGTTCCGTCGGAGCCGTGACGACCGGGAACACGACAGGCAAGGTGACACTGCTGCAGGGGTCACGGTTGTCCCAGATCCGGGATGCCGTCTCCCGCGACCTCGCGGAAGCTTACGTCGGCGCGAACCGCGCCGGTCAGGACTGGCTCCTGCGGCACGTGCGCGACCACGGTGTCGCGTTCGACGAGCGCACGGCGGTCACGTACGCGTCGACGGATGCCGGAGCCCCGACCGTCGAAGCGGAGCTGGACGCGGCATCCGATCTCGGGTTGCCGGTCACGGCCAGGCGCACGCTCGATCTTCCGTTTTCGGTGACGGCCGCCGTGGCCCTTGCCGGCCAGTTTCAGCTCGATGCCGTCGACGTGCTCGAGTCACTCGTCGGCACTGTCCGGCGGCACGGCGGACTGGTGATCGAGGGTGTCCGGGCGACGAAGATCGACTCAGGCGACCCGTGCGTTGTCTCCACCACGCGAGGTGATGTGCGAGCCGACCGGGTCGTCGTCGCGACAGGGTCACCGTTCCTCAAGCGCGGCGGTCACTTCACCACCCTGGAGCCTCAGCGGTCATATGCTGTCGCCTTCCGGTGGCCGGGCCGACCCCTCGAGGGAATGTACCTGTCCGTCGACGAGCCGTCCCGCACCATCCGGGACGCCCACCGAGCAGACGGCACCTACCTTGTCATCGGGGGAAACGGCCACCGGGTCGGCAAGGACACGCCCACGACCGAGAATGTCGACGACCTGGTCCGGTGGACGGCAGCAGAATTCCCGCAAGCCGTCGCTTCACATCGCTGGTCGGCGCAGGACTACCGGTCGACGGACGAACTGCCTCACTTCGGTCCGGTCACTGCCGGTGACGACCGGATTCTCGTCGCCACCGGATATGCCAAGTGGGGCCTCACCAACGGAATCGCCGCTGCAATCGCGATCTCCTCCCGCATCACAGGAACCCGCCCGGCATGGGCCGAGACGCTGGAGGGCAGGCCACCCGCGTTCACCGCCGTCGGAAGCACCCTGGGAGCGGGAGCGAAGGTCGCGGGCGACCTCGCGCAGGGCTGGCTCGGCGCGGAACTGTCGGCGGATCCGAAAGACGCGCCGGCCGAAGGGACGGGCATCGTCGTTCGCGACGGAGTCGTTCCCGTCGCTGTCTGCACGGTCGACGGGATCACCCGACGACGTTCCGCCGTCTGCACCCACCTCGGCGGTATCGTGACGTGGAACGATGCCGAGTCGTCGTGGGATTGCCCGCTGCACGGGTCGCGATTCGCTCCGGACGGCACCGTCCTCGAGGGGCCAGCGGTGAAGACCCTCGCCGACTGAGAGCGGTCACACCGGACTATGCCGGCTTGCGCGCCTTCTTCGCCGGGGTCTTCTTCGTCGATTTCTTTGCGGACTTCTTCGCGTCGCGGGACTTCTCCACGCTCCGCCGCAACGCCTCCATGAGGTCGATGACCTCGCCGCTTTCCCCCGCGTCCTCGCCTGACTCGCCGAACGTGGCATCCGTGTCGACGGCGTCGCCCTGTTCGAGTTTCGCCTCGATGAGTTTGCGGAGCTGCTCCTGGTACTCGTCGCGGTACTTGCCCGGCGCAAAGTCGTCGGCGAAGCTGTCGACAAGTGACGACGACAGTTCCAGTTCCTTCGCCGAAATCCGTACCTTCTCCTCGAGGGACGGAAATTCCGCCTTGCGTACTTCGTCCTCCCACAGGAGCGTCTGGATCAGCAGAACTCCATCACGGGACCGCAAGGCGGCGAGCCTGGTCTTCTGGCGGAGTGCGAACTGGACGATGGCCGTGCGGTCCGTGGACTCGAGCGTCTTGCGCAGAAGGACATACGCCTTCGCCGACGACGAGTCGGGTTCGAGGAAGTAGCTCCTGTCGTACATGATGGGGTCGACCTGGTCGCTCGGCACGAACTCGACCACCTCGATTTCGCGGCTCTTCTCCTCGGGGAGGGATGCCATGTCGTCAGCGTTCAGGATCACCGTCTGATCCCCGTCCTGGTACGCCTTGTCGATGTTCTCGTACTTGACGATCTTTCCGCAGATCTCACAGCGGCGCTGGTACCGGATGCGACCGCCGTCCTTGTCGTGCACCTGGTGCAGCGGCAGGTCGTGATCTTCGGTGGCGCTGTAAACCTTGACGGGCACGTTGACGAGCCCGAAGGTGATCGCGCCCTTCCAAATTGCTCTCATGCACCCCAGTGAACACCAGAGCCGATACCGATGCCTAGCCCTTGCCGGTGTCCCGGGATTCGCGGCGCGACATGGTAGTGCGGACCACGAGCGGGACGACGAGTCCCAGCAGAAGAACGATCGTGCCGACGGCGGCGGCGGCAAGGATTCCCGCCTCGCGGCTGACGACGAAGTCGAAGACGAGCATCGCGGTTCCGACCATCGACAGGGAGACGCCGACGAGAACCGCCCGGATCATCCGATGCCCGATTTTCACCGTTGTGTCCTTCACAAGGTGGCGGAACAGGATGCGGTGGGCGCTGACCGGGAGCAGGCTGAGAACGGTTGTCGTGATCGAGACGGAGACCAGCGTGAGGTACAGGACGAGCTGGAACTCATCCAGTTCGACGAATCGGGGCTGAAACGCGATCGCGAGGAGGAACGCGGTCAGGATCTGCGTCCCCGCCTGCAGCACCCGCAATTCCTGGAGCACATCGGCCCAGTTGCGGTCGGAGCGCTCCAGTTCGGTTTCGTCACGGCCGTGTCCTGCAAGCAGACGCTCCGTGCCGGTGTTCGGGTTACCGGTTGACATGATCTCGCCTTCAGCCCAGGACGACGGCGTCCTTCTACTCCGTGTTAACACCGCCCGCGGAACCGGGTCAAGGCCTTGAGCGGCTCGAATGGCCAGCTTAGTGTTTGAGCGCGGCCACGGGCTCGCGGCCTGGCCAGGACGGGAGGAACTCGAATCATGATGAACCGAATTCCGGACGAAGACCCGGTGGAGTACAACGAAGACGAAGACCTCGCGGTCCTTCCTGATGACGACGAGGAACTCGACTTCGATGTCGCCGCCCTCCCGGATGAGGAGAGACCCATCGACGAACTCGAGTTCGAATCGGACGACGACCTCGACCCGGACGACCTCGAGCGTTAACGACTCGGCGCGGGCCCCGGTTTACCGGTGCCCGCGCTGAGTGCTTCCGCGACCTAGTTCTGGTACGCAGGCGCAGCGCCCTGGTGGGCGTCGCCGACCTTGTGAACCCGGAGGTCGTTGGTCGAGCCGGAGATTCCGGGAGGGGACCCAGAGATCACGACGACCTTGTCTCCGATTTCTGCCATCTTCATGCCGAGGAGCACATCGTCGACCTGACCGAACATGGCGTCGGTGTGGGTGACCCGGTCGACGAGGAACGCTTCGACACCCCAGTTGAGCTGCATCCGGCGGCGGATGCCTTCGTCGGGGGTGAATCCGAGTACGGGAATCTGTGTGCGCAGGCGCGCCATCCGACGGACAGAGTCGCCTGACTCGCTGAAGACGCAGAGGAATTTCGCCTCGACGAAGTCGGCAACCTCGCTCGCGGCGAGCGTGATAGCGCCGCCCTGCGTGCGTGGCTTGGTACCGAGGGGGGCGATCCGGTCGAGGCCGTGGTCCTCGGTCGATTCGATGATCCGCGCCATGGTCTGCACGGTGATGACGGGGTACTCCCCCACGCTCGTCTCGCCACTGAGCATGACGGCGTCGGCACCGTCGAGGACGGCGTTGGCGACGTCGGATGTCTCGGCGCGCGTCGGAATCGGGCTGGAGATCATCGATTCGAGCATCTGCGTCGCGACGATGACCGGCTTGGCCATGCGGCGGCAGAGTTCAACGGCGCGCTTCTGGACGATCGGGACGGCCTCGAGCGGGAGTTCGACACCGAGGTCGCCTCGGGCGACCATGATGCCGTCGAACGCGTCGATGATTTCCTCGAGGTTGTCGACAGCCTGCGGCTTCTCGATCTTTGCGATGACGGGAAGACGCGTTCCTTCCTCGTCCATGATCTCGTGCACCCGCTGGATGTCTTCAGCGTTCCGCACGAAGGACAGGGCGATGAAGTCGGCACCGAGCTTGAGACCCCAGCGCAGGTCGGCCTCGTCCTTGTCGCTCAGGGCGGGAACGTTGACGGCGACACCCGGGAGGTTGATGCCCTTGTTGTGGGAGACAGCGCCGGCGACGACGACCTCCGTGGTCACGACGACGCCGTCGGTCTCGAGAACCTTGACCTTGACCTTGCCGTCGTCGATGAGCAGGAAGTCTCCTGGCTTCACATCGTTCGGCAGTCCCTTGAAGGTGGTGCCGGACAGCTCACGGGTGCCGAGGACATCCTCGGTGGTGATCTTGAAGATGTCGCCTTCGGCGAGGTGGTACGGGCCGCCCTCGAACTTGCCGAGGCGGATCTTCGGGCCCTGAAGGTCGACGAGGACGGCGACGGGCTTGCCGGCATCCGCGGCGGCCTTACGGACGTTGGCGTAGACGCCCTCGTGCACGTCGTAGGTGCCGTGGCTGAGGTTCATTCGGGCCACGTTGACACCGGCGTCGATGATCGCGCGGATGTCCTCATAGCTCGAGGTGGCTGGGCCGAGGGTCGCGACGATTTTTGCACGTCTCATTGATGCTGCTCCATGTTCTGCGCAGGGTTGCGCTGGCGGGATTGCGGAGGGATGGAATGAGGGCGGACGGTGGCCGCGCCCTTCGAGTCTAGAGCGAGATCGCGCGATCGGTCGGGCGAACCGGTGCCGGGAGGCTGGTCTCGCCTTCGAGGTAGCGGTCAACGGCGGCTGCTGCCGCACGTCCTTCGGCGATGGCCCAGACGATGAGGGACTGGCCGCGGCCGGCGTCACCGGCGACGAAGACACCGGGTTCGCTGGTCTGGTAATCGTTGTCGCGCTCGACGTTCCCTCGGTCGTCGAACGGCACTCCGAGCTGCGGCGCGAGCGAGTCCGTCTCCGGCCCGGTGAAGCCAAGGGCGAGCAAAACCAGATCGGCTGGGATCTCCCGCTCGGTACCGCTCTTCGGCACACGCCGGCCGTCGAGGAATTCGGTTTCGGCCACCCGGATCGCCCGCACTTCGCCTGACTCGTTGGAAAGGAACTCGACGGTCGAGACGAGGTACTGCCGCTCGCCGCCCTCTTCGTGCGCGCTCTGCATCTCGAAGAGTGTCGGCATCATCGGCCACGGCTGCGCGTCGGTCCGCGCCGGTGGTGGCTGCTTGCCGATCGCCAGGTTGGTGACGGATGCAGCACCCTGGCGGTGGGCGGTACCGATGCAGTCGGCACCGGTGTCACCGCCGCCGAGGACGACGACGTGCTTGTCTTCGGCGGTGATCTGGCCGGGGACGTCGTCGCCGGCCCCCGCCTTGTTCTGCGGGACGAGATAGTCCATGGCGAAGTGAACGCCGGCGAGGTCGCGACCGGGAATGGGAAGATCACGCGGAACCATCGCGCCGGTCGCGATGACGACAGCGTCGTACCGCGAACGCAGGTCGCTCCAGCTGATGTCGACGCCGATGTGAACTCCGGCACGGAATCGCGTGCCTTCGTCTGCCATCTGCTTGAGCCGCGCGTCGATGTGCTTCTTTTCCATCTTGAAGTCGGGGATGCCGTAGCGCAGCAATCCGCCGATGCGGTCGTCGCGCTCGAAGACGGCAACGGTGTGTCCCGCGCGGGTCAGCTGTTGTGCCGCCGCGAGTCCCGCAGGGCCGGAGCCGACAACGGCGACCGTCTTGCCGGTGAGGCTCTCCGGCGGGTGGGAATCGACCCACCCGTTCGCGAACGCCTGGTCGATGATGGACACCTCGACCTGCTTGATGGTGACAGCGGGCTGGTTGATACCGAGGACGCACGAACTCTCGCACGGGGCCGGGCACAACCGACCGGTGAACTCGGGGAAGTTGTTCGTGGCGTGCAGCCGTTCGATCGCCTGCCTGCCCTCACCGCGCCAGGTCAGGTCGTTCCACTCGGGGATGAGGTTCCCGAGCGGGCAGCCCTGGTGGCAGAACGGAACGCCACAGTCCATGCAGCGGCCGGCCTGTCGACGCAATTGCGTCGGGTCGCCCTGTTCGTAGACTTCTTTCCAGTCCATCAGCCGGATCGGAACGGGGCGCCTTTTTGGCAGTTCACGTTCCGTGACTTTCAGGAATCCCTTGGGATCAGCCACCGGTTACCTCCAGAATTCGGCCCCAGACGATGTCGCCGTCGGGGTCGAGCCCCTCGGAGACTGCGTCGCTGCGGGTCTGCAGCACGGCTGCGTAGTCCCGGGGCAGTACTTTTACGAATGTGCGGATGCTCTCGTCGAAGGTCGAGAGCAGTCGTGCGGCGAGTTCGGACCCGGTCTCGGCGAGGTGCCGTTCGAGCAGATCGCGGACGATCTCGGAGTCTGCGCTGCCCAGCTCGGTGAGCTGCAGTTCGCCGGTCGCGAGCGCTTCGCGGTTGACTGAATCGGTCGACAGGTTCTGGACGTATGCGGTTCCGCCCGACATGCCTGCACCCAGGTTGCGGCCCGTTGCCCCGAGGATGAGCGCGAGCCCGCCGGTCATGTACTCGAGCGCGTGATCTCCGACGCCCTCGACGACGGCGGTGGCACCGGAGTTGCGCACGAGGAAACGTTCACCGACGGTCCCGGAGATGAACATGCTCCCCCTGGTGGCGCCGTAACCGATGACGTTTCCCGCGATGACATTCTCGGAGGCCTCGAAGGTCGAGGACACCGGGGGCCGAACAATGATCTGGCCGCCGGAGAGTCCCTTGCCGACGTAGTCGTTGGAGTCGCCCTCGAGGCGGAGCGTGATTCCGCTCGGCAGGAAGGCGCCGAAGGACTGCCCGGCCGAGCCGGTCAGGTGAACGTCGATGGAGCCATTCGCAAGGCCGTTCTCGCCGTGGCGCACCGTGACCTCGTGACCGAGCATGGTGCCAACGGCGCGCTCGGTGTTGCGAATCGGCAGGTCGATGCGGACCTGGCCGCCGTGCGCGAGGACGTTGTGACTGCGCTTGATGAGTTCGACGTCGAAGTGCTTGTCGAGTTCGTGTTCCTGCTCACGCGCGTGGGTGCGAGGTTCTCCCTGACGGAATTCCGGTCCGACGAGGATCGGTTCGAGGTTGAGCCCTGACGCCTTCCAATGGGCGATCGCTGTGTTCGTGTCGATCAGCTCGTTGTGGCCGATGGCCTCTTCGAGCGTGCGGAAGCCGAGCTCGGCAAGGTATTCACGGACTTCCTGGGCGATGAACTCGAAGAAGTTGACGACGAATTCCGGCTTTCCGGTGAACCGCTCGCGGAGCACGGGGTTCTGCGTGGCGACGCCGACCGGACAGGTGTCGAGGTGGCAGACCCGCATCATGATGCACCCGGAGACGACGAGAGGGGCCGTGGCGAATCCGAATTCTTCGGCACCGAGCAGAGCGCCGATGATGACATCCCGACCGGTCTTGAGCTGACCGTCGACCTGCACGACGACGCGATCCCGCATGCCGTTGAGCATGAGCGTCTGCTGGGTCTCTGCAAGGCCCAGTTCCCACGGGGTTCCCGCGTGTTTGAGCGAGTTCAGCGGGCTTGCGCCGGTCCCGCCGTCGTGGCCGGAAACGAGGATGACGTCCGACAGCGCCTTAGCGACGCCAGCGGCGACCGCGCCGATTCCGGACTGGCTGACCAGTTTCGTGTGGATGCGGGCGGACGGGTTGGCGCGCTTGAGGTCGAAGATCAGCTGTTTGAGGTCCTCGATCGAGTAGATGTCGTGGTGCGGCGGCGGCGAGATGAGACCGACACCCGCTGTCGCGTGACGCGTCCTGGCCACCCACGGGTACACCTTCGTCGGCGGCAACTGACCGCCCTCGCCGGGCTTCGCACCCTGCGCGAGTTTGATCTGGATGTCATCGGCGTGGGTGAGGTACATGCTCGTGACACCGAAACGGCCGGAGGCGACCTGCTTGATGGAGCTCCGACGCTCCGGGTCGAGCAGGCGATCGATGTCCTCGCCGCCTTCACCGGTGTTCGACTTCGCGCCGAGACGGTTCATCGCGATCGCGAGGGTCTCGTGTGCTTCCTGCGAGATCGAGCCGTAGCTCATCGCACCCGTCGAGAAGCGCTTGACGATCGAGGCGACCGATTCGACCTCGTCGATCGGGATGCTCTCGCGCTCGGCCGTTTTGAGAGTGAACAGCCCGCGGAGAGTCATCAGGTTCTCGGCCTGGTCGTCGACGAGGCGCGTGTACTCACGGAAGATGTCGTAGCGCCGGTTGCGGGTCGAGTGCTGCAGGCGGAACACCGTGTCCGGGTTGAACAGGTGCGGGCTTCCGTCTCGACGCCAGGAGTACTCGCCCCCTGTCTCGAGCCGTTCGTGGGCGACCTCGGCCGTGTTCAGCGGGAAGGCTGACCGGTGGCGCTTGAGGTTTTCCGCCTGGATGACCTCGATGCCGACCCCGCCGAGCTTCGATTCGGTGCCGGTGAAGAACTCGTCGACGAACTCCTGGCTGAGCCCGACGGCTTCGAAGCACTGGGCGCCTGCGTATGAGGAAACCGTCGAGATGCCCATCTTCGACATGATCTTGAGCACACCCTTGCCGAGGGCGTAGATCACGTTGCGAACTGCCTTCTCGGCGCTCACTCCCTCGATGACGCCGCTGCGCACGAGGTCTTCGCAGGTTTCCATCGCGAGGTACGGGTTGATCGCCGAAGCTCCGTACCCGATGAGCGTCGCGACGTGATGCACCTCGCGCACGTCGCCGGCCTCGACGACGAGTCCGACCTTGAGCCGGTTCTGCGCTCGAATCAGGTGGTGGTGGACGGTGGCGACGAGCAACAGCGACGGGATCGGTGCCAGGTCCTTGTTCGAGTCGCGGTCGCTCAGCACGAGGAAGTGGGCGCCGGCCTCGATGGCGTCATCGACTTCGGCACAGATCGCGGTGAGGCGGTTGCGCAGCGCATCGGGACCTTCGTCGAACCGGTACAGGCCGCGGATGGTCGTCGTGGTCTTCGAACCGTGCGCCGGGTCGATGTGCTGGATTTTCGCGAGCTCGTCGTTGTCGATGACGGGGAAATCGAGAACGACCTGCCTCGCGTGTTCCGGACCGGAGCTGAGCAGGTTGCGCTCGGGGCCGAGTCCGAGTTTGAGCGACGTCACGACCTCTTCGCGGATCGAGTCCAGCGGCGGGTTGGTGACCTGGGCGAACTGCTGGGTGAAGTAGTCGAACAGCAGGCGAGGACGCTTGGACAGCGCGGCGATCGGAGTGTCTGAACCCATCGCACCGAGCGGTTCCGCACCGGTCTGGCCCATCGGCCGCAGGAGGATGCGCACCTCTTCTTCGGTGTAGCCGAAGGTGCGCTGGCGGCGGGTCACCGATGCCGGCGTGTGAACGATGTGTTCGCGCTCGGGGAGGTCGGACAGGTTGATCCTGCCGGCCTCGAGCCATTCACCCCATGGCCGGGATGCCGCGAGTTCGGCCTTGATCTCGTCGTCTTCGATGAGGCGCTGGCCTTCGGTGTCGACGAGGAACATTTTGCCTGGGCGCAGCCTGCCCTTCCGCTTCACGCGCTCGGGAGCGATGTCGAGGACTCCGATCTCGCTGCCGAGAACGATGAGGCCGTCTGTCGTCTCGAGCCAGCGGCCGGGGCGGAGCCCGTTGCGGTCGAGCGTTGCGCCGACGAGGGTACCGTCGGTGAAGGTCAGGGCGGCAGGGCCGTCCCACGGTTCCATCTGCATCGAGTTGAACTCGTAGAAATCGCGGAGTTCCTGTGACAGCCCGGTCTGCTTCTCCCAGGCTTCCGGCACCATCATCATCATCGCGTGTGGCAGTGTCCTGCCGGTGAGCGTGAGAAGTTCGAGAACCTCGTCGAACGACGCGGAGTCGCTCGCGCCGGGGGTGATGATCGGGAGCAGGGGCCGGATGTCTCCGAGCAGCTCCGACTCGAGCTGCGACTGGCGCGCTCGCATCCAGTTGCGGTTTCCCTCGACCGTGTTGATCTCGCCGTTGTGGGCCATCATCCGGAGCGGCTGCGCCAGCGGCCACGACGGGAAGGTGTTCGTCGAGTACCGCGAGTGCACGATCGCGAGCTTCGACGCGAAACGTTCGTCGCTGAGGTCGGGGTAGAACGGCTCGAGCTGCAGCGTCGTGACCATTCCCTTGTAGACGAGGGTGCGGCACGAGAACGAGATGAAGTAACCGTTGAGCTCGCGTTCGACACGCTTGCGGAAGCGGAACGCCTGCCGGTCGAGGACGATTCCGGAGACCGGCTCACCGGCATCCGTCGTCGTGGTGCTCGAGACGAACAATTGCTCGAACGCGGGCATGGCGTCGCGGGCGAGACGCCCGAGGTGCTCGTCGTCGGTGGGAACGACGCGCCACCCGAGAACGGTGAGGTCCTCGTCGTCGGCGAGCCGCTCGATGCCGGCCTTGAGCTCGGCCCGCTCGGTCTCATCGTGCGGGAGGAACGCCATTCCGACCGCGTACTGGCCGGCTGCCGGCAGATCGAAACCGCTGACAGCGCGGAGGAACTCATCGGGGATCTGGGTCAGGATGCCTGCACCGTCACCCGTTCCCGCGTCGGATCCGATCGCACCGCGGTGTTCGAGGTTCCGCAGGGCGTCGAGCGCGGAGACGATGATGTCGTGCCCGGCGGTGCCCCGCAGGGTGGCGACCATCGCCAGACCGCATGCGTCCTTTTCGCGGGCAGGGTTGTACAGTCCTTGCGCCTCTGGAACGAGGCTGAACTGGGAAAAGGTGGGTCGAGGCTCCATCAGAAAACCGTCCTCACGGAAGAATCTGGGCGGTGGGACGACGATGGCCCGGGAGGGTGAAGCGTTTTCGCCGCCCGTCAGCGGACTGTGTGACGTGTCACACGAGGCGAAGGAGTGGTCGGTTGAAGCCGTACGGTTCAGGCAGACCTAGGATTTGGGGGCAGTGTCGCTTGTGGCGAGGGCATCCCCTGATTCAGATGGTGTCTCTTCGGGCTCGCCGAGATCCACATAGTCCGAATCGGTGTGTGACGAGTGTACCCCAGCGCCGGACCCGTTCCACTCGCGACCCGCAACGTACGGGCTCGGCTCGAACCCGGTGTGCCTGCGGGACTGGACGGCGAGGATGAGAAGGCCGACCACGATCGCGAGGAGAGCGGCCCAGACATTGACGCGCAGCCCGAGGAACACTTCGCTCGGGTCGATCCGGATGCTTTCCCAGACCGTTCGGCCGATTCCGTACCAGAGCAGGTAGAGGCCGAGGACCTTGCCCCACTGCAGGCGGAACCGTCGCTCGAGGATGAGGAGCACGGCGACGCCGGCGAGGTTCCAGAGAACTTCGTAGAGGAAGGTCGGGTGGAACAGGGTGCCCGCGGGCAGGCCGACAGGCCATGCCGGGTTCGACTGCTCGATCTCGAGGCCCCACGGCAGGGTGGTTGGGATGCCGAACAATTCCTGGTTGAACCAGTTCCCGAACCGGCCGAACGCCTGGGCGAGAAGGAGAGCGGGAGCAACGGCATCCGCGAAGGTCCAGAAGCGGATGCCGGTCATCCGGCAGCCGATCCACGCGCCGACGGCTCCACCGATCAGGGCACCGAAGATGGCGATGCCGCCCTCCCAGACATACAGGGTGCGGAGCAGGTCGGCGCCCGGGTAGAAGTAGTCGTTGGGGTGGGTCAGCACGTGGAAGATCCGGGCACCGACGATACCGAGCGGAACGGCCCAGAGGATGATGTCGAGCACGATGCCCGGTTCGGCGCCGCGACGGGTGAGCCGGGCGTTCGTGAGGAACGCGGCAGCAACGATGCCTACGAGAATGCAGATGGCATAGAAGTAGATCGTGAAGTTACCGAGTTGGATGGAATTGATTTCCGGGCTCGGAATGCTCAGGTGGATGGACACGTGGTTCCATGCCTTTCTGGGGTTGCTGTCGAGGTGCGCGGTTAACTCTAGTTCGCGCGGGCTGTTCCCTGTGCCAATTCGCGGGCCACGGCGGCGACGCGGTCGACTCCCCCGTCGGCGAGAGCCTTGACGAGTGCCGAGCCGACGATGGCGCCGTCGGCGTAGGCGAGGATCTCGCGCACCTGCTCGGCGGTCGAGATGCCGAGACCGACGCACGCGTTCTCGCAACCCGCCTCGCGGAGACGAGACACGAGAATCTGGGCGGCCTTGTCGACGTCGCCGCGCGCGCCGGTGATGCCCATCGTGGAGACGGCGTAGACGAATCCCCTGCTGGCGTCGACGGCCTGGCGGAGCCGGGCGTCACTCGATGACGGCGCAGCGAGGAAGACCCGGTCGAGGCCGGAACGTTCGGACGCCGCGAGCCAGTCCGCCCCCTCGTCGGGGATGAGGTCCGGAGTGATGAGCCCGGCACCACCGGCAGCGGCGAGGTCGTCGGCGAACCGCTCGACGCCGTACTGCACCACAGGGTTCCAGTAGGTCATGAGAAGGACGGGGACGTCGACTCTGGAGGTGATGGCGCGAACCGCGTCGAAGCCGTGGCTCAGCTTGAACCCGTTCGCGAGGGCGTGCTGCGTCGCCTTCTGGATCACGGGGCCGTCCATGACCGGGTCGGAGTACGGCAGGCCGAGTTCGATGATGTCGACACCGTTCCGAGCGATGGCAACGGCGGCGTCGACGCTCTCGTCGAATGTCGGGAAGCCGACCGGGAGGTAACCGATCAGGGCACCGCTTCCCGCTTCTTTGCGTTCGGCGAGGACGGATGCCACACTGCTCACGATTGTTCTGCTCCCTGGTCGATCAGGTCGAAGTATCGACCGGCGGTCTCCATGTCCTTGTCTCCGCGGCCGGAGAGGTTGATGAGGATCGTCGCTTCGGCGCCCAGTTCCTTGCCGAGTTCGAGCGCGCCGGCGAGGGCGTGGGCGCTTTCGATCGCCGGGATGATGCCCTCGGTCCGGCTCAGCAGACGCAGGGCGCTCATCGCTGCGGCATCCGTTACCGGCCGGTACGTGGCACGGCCGATGCTCGACAACCAGGAGTGTTCGGGGCCGACGCCGGGGTAGTCGAGGCCGGCTGAGATCGAGTGCGACTCGATCGTCTGCCCGTCGTCGTCCTGCAGCAGGAAGCTCTTCGCGCCGTGGAGGACACCGGGGCGGCCCTTCGAGATGGTCGCTGCGTGGCGTGGCGTGTCGACGCCTTCGCCCGCCGCCTCGAAACCGTACAGGGCGACATCCGGGTCGTCGAGGAAAGCGTGGAAGATGCCCATGGCGTTCGAGCCGCCGCCGACGCACGCCGCGACGGCATCCGGAAGCTTGCCGGTGAGGTCGAGTACCTGCTGGCGTGCTTCTTCTCCGATGATCTTCTGGAGGTCACGGACCATGGCGGGGAACGGGTGAGGCCCTGCGACGGTTCCGAAGATGTAATTGGTGCTCTCGACGTTCGTCACCCAGTCGCGCATGGCGTCGTTGATGGCGTCCTTGAGGGTACGGGAGCCCGTCTTCACGGCGATGACTTCGGCGCCGAGGAGCCGCATCCGTGCCACGTTGAGTGCCTGGCGTTCGGTATCCACCTCGCCCATGTAGATCACGCAGTCGAGACCGAACAGCGCCGCGGCGGTCGCGGTGGCGACGCCGTGCTGCCCGGCGCCGGTCTCGGCGATCACGCGGGTCTTGCCGATGCGCTTGGTGAGCAGGGCCTGTCCGAGAACGTTGTTGATCTTGTGGGAACCGGTGTGGTTGAGGTCCTCGCGTTTGAGGATGATCCGCGCTCCCCCGGCGTGCTCGGCGAACCGGGGCACCTCGGTGATGATGGACGGCCTGCCGGTGTAGGTCGCGTGGAGCTCGGAGAGTTCGGCCGCGTACCCGGGGTCCTGCTTCGCCAGTTCCCATGCCTCGGAGAGCTCGTCGAGGGCGGCAATGAGGGATTCGGGGACGAAACGTCCGCCGAAGTCTCCGAAGTATGGACCGGTTTCGTCGCGTAGTGCCATGGTGTTCAGACCGCCAGAAATTCGCCGAGGGTGAGTATGGGATCGTTCGTCACGAGTGCTTCGCCGATGAGGACGACGTCCGCCCCTGCTTCGCGGTAGTGCGCCACATCGGCTGGGGCGAGGACCGCGGATTCAGCGACACGGATGACTCCGGACGGGATCTGGGGTGCGAGCCGGCCGAAGAGGTCGCGGTCGAGTTCGAACGTGGAGAGGTTGCGGGCGTTGACGCCGATGAGGCCGGCACCGAGGTCGAGCGCGCGTTCGAGTTCGTCAGCGCTGTGGGTCTCGACGAGGGCCGTCATTCCGAGGTCGGTGATGAGACCGTAGAGCTCAGTGAGAGTCTTCGTATCGAGTGCCGCGACGATGAGGAGAGCGAGATCTGCGCCGGCCGCACGCGCCTCGAACACCTGGTACGGAATCGAGATGAAGTCTTTGCGGAGAACCGGGATTCCGACGGATTCGCGCACATTCACGAGGTCGTCGAGTGAGCCCTTGAATTTGCGGCCTTCGGTGAGCACGCTGATGGCGCTCGCGCCGCCGCGCTCGTAGGACACGGCGAGCTGGGCGGGGTCAGGGATGTCTGCGAGGTCCCCGCGCGACGGGCTGGCCCGCTTGACCTCGGCGATGATCTTCACCCGGTCGGCCGGAGCCAGCGCGGACAGGGCGTCGAGGGCGGGAGGGGCATCCGTCGCTGCGGCTTCGACCTGCGCGAGTGGGCGCAGGATCTCGCGCTGGCGGGCATCGGAGAGCGCGCCAGCGGTGAGGTCTGCCAGCACGGCGCTAGTGCTCCTTCGGAGCAGACTTGGGGCCGTTGACGCCGTAGCCGACCTTGGCGAGGATCCAGCCGAGAAGTGCGCCGACGACGAGCAACCCTGCAGCAGCCCAGACGAGCCAGGCCCAGTCCAGCCAGAATGCGATCGTTCCGATGAGGAACGCGATCAGCATCACCGTTACCGCCGTCCAGGCGGCCGGTGAGTGGCCGTGTCCTAGTTCTGTCGACTCTGCGCTCATGGGTTTCCTCCAGTAATTCAGTGCGGCCTCAGTCTATCGGTTGTCGCGACGGACTCTCGGCGGCCGGGCGGGTACGGCGGTTCAGCGGGTCGGGTCGTCGCCGCGGGTGAGGTCGTCCCAGCTGTCGACGGCATCCGGTGTGGCGTCGCCGTCGGCCGGTTCGAGGCGGACGGCTGAATATTTGCGTGAGGACGACGGCCAGCTTCTCGCACTGACGACGATCGCGACCCCGGCGATCGCGAGCAGGACGCCCGCCAGAAGAGCGATGACGGGCCAGACGGTCAGCGAGCTCGAGGTGACGATGTCGGCGATGGAGTTCGAGCCTGCAACACCGGTGGCTTCGGTGACAGCGGCTTCACTGGCGCCGACGGGCGCTGTCAGCGCGAGGACCGATGACAGCACGATGCAGGCGCCGAGAACGACGTTGAGGACTCCGAGCAGGATCCGGAACACAACGCCGGCGATCGCGAGTGCTGCCGCAAGGGCAAGGCCGGCGAGGGCGAGGGCCGCCAGCGCCGGTGCGGCGACGGTGCCGTCGACGGCGACGGACGTGGTCGGAGCTCCTGGCTGCAGCTCGACGGTCAGCCAGGTCTGTGTCCACGCGATCAGCGCAAGGCCACTCAGCAGAAGAGAGGCGAGGATGAGGACGTACTTGGTGCGCGAAGCACCGGAAGGGGATGTCATCGCACCCGTTTCATCGCGTTGGCGACGGCCACGGCACGCAGGGGCGCCGCTGCCTTGTTCTGCGATTCGAGATATTCGCTTTCCGGGTCGGAATCCGCGACGAGCCCGCCCCCGGCCTGTACGTGGGCGACGCCGTTCACGATGGTGGCGGTGCGGATCGCGATCGCGAGGTCGATATCGCCGGAGAAGGCGAAATAGCCTACCACTCCCCCGTACACACCGCGCTGGGCGGGTTCGAGTTCGTCGATGATCTCGAGCGCCCGCGGTTTGGGTGCTCCGGAGAGGGTGCCGGCGGGGAACGTCGCGGTGAACACGTCGATCGGGGTCGCCGAGTCACTCAGCGTTCCTTCGACCGTCGACACGAGGTGCATGATGTGGCTGAACCGCTCGATCCGCATGAACTCGGTGACCTCGACGCTGCCCGCCGTGCAGACCTTGAGCAGGTCATTGCGGGCGAGGTCGACGAGCATGAGGTGCTCGGCGCGTTCCTTCTGGTCGCCCGCGAGCTCCGTCGCGAGCTCGATGTCGTGTTCGGGGGTGTCTCCGCGGGGCTTCGAGCCGGCGATCGGGTGGGTGAGCACCCGTTTGTCCTGCACCTTGACGAGCGCCTCCGGGCTCGAGCCGACGATCGAGTACGGCGTACCGTCGACGCCGGACAGCGTCAGCAGGTACATGTACGGGCTCGGGTTGAGGCTCCGCAGAATCCGGTAGACGTCGATCGGCTCTGCCGTGCACTCCTGGTCGAACCGCTGTGAGACGACCACCTGGAAGATGTCGCCGTCGCGGATCCGTTCCTTCGCCGTCACGACGGCGTCGAGGAAGTCGGCCTTCTCTGTGCGGTTCCGAGGCGTCGGCGCGGTCATCAGGTCGACGTCCGCGAGCCACGCCTCGGCGGGCCTTGCCAGCCGGGACTGCATGGCATCGAGTCGGTCCTGGGCGGATCGCCACAGTGTCGCTTCATCATCGAGACCGTCGTTGAGCACGTTGGCGATGAGTTGGACGGTGCCGCGGCGGTGATCGAGGACGACCAGGTCCGCGACGAAACACATCGCCTGCCCAGGAACGTCGAACTCTTTCGGCGGTCGGTGCGGCAGCTTCTCGATTTGGCGGATCGCTTCCCACCCGATGAAACCGACGAGGCCGCCGGTGAGGGGCGGATGCCCGTCGATGTGCGGGGTCTCCCATCGACGGTGCAGTTCGGCGATTGCCTGCAGCGGCCGGAGTCCGGACACGTCACCGAGGGCGCGCTGGCGGCTGAGCCCGTAGTCGATCCACTGCACCGTATCGTTCGACTGCGTCAGGACTCCGAAGGAGGAGACCCCGACGAAGGAGAACCGCGACCAGATCCCGCCCTGTTCGGCGGACTCGAGGAGAAAGCTCCCCGGCTTGCCGATGGCCAGCTTGCGGTAGATCCCCACGGGGGTTTCACCGTCGGCGAAGAGTTCGCGGAGAACGGGAATGACGCGGTGCTCGCGGGCGAGCGCACTGAACTCGGCGCGGCTCGTTGTGCCGCCCCCTTCACTCTGTGACATGGGTGTCCTCGTCGGGCTGGTCGCCGATGGTGGGGCTGAGCACGTGTGCGTCAAAGCAGGTCCTCGTCCCGGTGTGGCAGGCGACGCCGACCTGTTCCACCTGGAGCAGGAGGGTGTCGGCGTCACAGTCGAGTGAGGCACCCTTGACGTATTGCGCGTTTCCGGACGTGTCGCCTTTCCGCCAGTACTCCTGGCGGGACCTGGACCAGAACGTGACGCGGCCCTCGGTGAGGGTGCGCCGGACCGCCTCGTCGTTCATGTAACCCAGCATGAGCACTTCACCGGTGTCCCACTGCTGGACGATCGCGGGAACGAGTCCGTTCCCGTCGAACTGAATCTGTTCGATGGTCGAGGAAACACTCATCAGCGCACCAGTACCCCTTCGTGGATCAGTTCCCGCTTGACGTCGCCGATGGTCAGCGCGCCGGAGTGGAAAACGCTCGCGGCCAGGACGGCGTCGGCGCCGGCGGCGATCGCCGGCGGGAAGTCTGTCACTGCTCCGGCTCCACCCGAAGCGATGACCGGCACGCTGCTGACCTCGCGCATGAGCGAGATCAGCTCGGTGTCGAAGCCTTCCTTCGTGCCGTCGGCATCGATCGAGTTGACCAGGAGTTCGCCTGCTCCACGCTCGATTGCTTCGCGCGCCCAGTCGAGGGCGTCGATGCGGGTCTCCGTGCGGCCGCCGTGGGTGGTGACGACGAAACCGGATGCGGTGTTGCCGCCACGCTTGACGTCGAGCGACAGCACGAGTACCTGAGCCCCGAAGCGGTCGGCGATCTCGCCGAGCAGCGCCGGTCGGGCGATCGCGGCGCTGTTGACCCCGACCTTGTCCGCTCCGCTTCCGAGCAGGCGGGCAACGTCATCGACGCTGCGGACGCCCCCTCCGACGGTGAGCGGGATGAAGACCTGTTCCGCTGTGCGGGTCACGACATCGTATGTCGTCTCCCTGTTGTCGACGGTCGCGGTCACATCGAGGAACGTCAGTTCGTCAGCGCCCTGTTCGTAGTAGCGCCGAGCCAGTTCGACCGGATCCCCGGCGTCGCGGAGGTTCTGGAAATTGATGCCCTTGACGACGCGGCCGCCGGCGACGTCGAGGCAGGGAATGACACGGCAGGCAACGGACATGATGTGCGCTCCCGGTCAGAGTCTCGCCGCGTGGATGGCGCTGACGAGGATCGCTCGGGCGCCGATCTCGTAGAGCGCGTCCATGATCTGGTTCGTGCGCTCACGCGGGATCATGACGCGAACGGCGACCCAGTCCTTGTCTCTCAGCGGCGACACGGTCGGTGACTCGATGCCCCCGGCGATGGCCGTCGCCTCGTCGAGGAGGTGCGCAGGCAGGTCGTAGTCCATGATCACGAAACGGCGGGCGACGAGAACACCCTGCAGACGACGGCGAAGAGTCTCGAGCCCCGGCTTCTCCTCGGGAGCCCCGATGAGCACGGCGGTGGATTCGAGGATGACGGGACCGAAGATGTCGAGCCCGGCTTTGCGGAGTGTCGTGCCGGTGGAGACGACGTCGGCGACGGCATCCGCGACCCCGAGCTGCACGGCGGATTCCACGGCACCGTCGAGGGAGACGAGGGTCACGTCGACGTTGTGCTCCGCGAGGAAGCGCCCGACCAGGCCGGGGTAGCTGGTGGCGACGCGGTGACCGGCGAGGTCCGAGAGGTCGGCGAATCGGCCGGTGGGCCCGGCGAAGCGGAAGGTGGAGTCACCGAAACCGAGGCTCTCGATCTCGGATGCTTCTGAGCCGGAGTCCAGGAGCAGGTCGCGACCGGTGACGCCCACGTCGAGAGCCCCCGATCCGACGTAGGTCGCGATGTCACGGGGCCGGAGGAAGAAGAACTCGACACCGTTAGGGGCGTCGAGAAGGTGGAGTTCCTTCGGGTCGCGACGGCCGGCGTATCCGGCCTCTGACAGCATCTGTGCGGCTGTTTCGCTCAGTGAGCCCTTGTTGGGCACTGCAATTCTCAACATGCGGAAGTCTCTCTTGGTGGGGAAAACGGAGGGGTCGACAGGAGTGACGCGAGCGTCACAGATGTCGGTACACGTCCTCCGGCGAGAGGCCCTTCGCGAGCATGAGGACCTGCAGGTGGTAGAGCAGCTGCGAGATTTCCTCAGCGGTCTCGGTGTCGCTCTGGTACTCGGCTGCCATCCACACTTCTGCGGCTTCTTCGACGATTTTCTTGCCGATCGCGTGCACGCCGGCGTCGAGTTCGCGAACCGTGCCGCTGCCCTCGGGGCGTGCGGCGGCTTTGAGGCTGAGTTCCGCGAACAGGTCGTCGAATGTCTTCACAGGTATCAGGGTACTAGTTCCCGGCGAAAGCCCCGTGCGCGTGACCGGATGCCGCTGCCTCGCGCAGCGCACTGATCCGGAGTTCGGGGTTGTCAGACCCGAACACGCTCGAGCCGGCGACGAAGGTGTCTGCTCCGGCTTCTGCCGCGATGCTGATGGTGTCTTCATTGATGCCGCCATCGACCTGGAGCCAGACATCTCCCCCGGTCCTCGACAGCGTCTGGCGAAGTGAGGTGAGCTTCGGCATCGTCTCCGACATGAACGATTGCCCACCGAAACCGGGTTCGACGGTCATCACGAGAACCTGGTCGAACTCGGCGAGAAGGTCGAGATACGGTTCCACGGGGGTGCCCGGTTTGAGGGCGATGCCGGCTCGTGAGCCGATCTGCCGCAGCCTTCGCGCGAGTGCGACCGGTTCCGCCGTCGCCTCCGCGTGGAAGGTGACACTGTAAGCGCCCAGTTCGGCGTACCCGGGAGCCCAGCGGTCGGGGTCGTCGATCATCAGGTGAACGTCGAGCGGCAGGGAAGAAACCTGCTGGATCCGATCGACCATTTGCGGGCCGAACGTCAGGTTCGGTACGAAGTGGTTGTCCATCACGTCGACGTGGACGAGGTCCGCGGTGCCGATCCGGCCGAGGTCTCGCTCCATGTTGACGAAATCGGCGGCCAGGATGCTCGGGGAGATTCGGATCGACATCCGTTCAGCCTAACGAATCGCCGACGGCGATTTGGCGATGAGGGCGATGAACATGGCGTCGGTTCCGTGCCGGTGAGGCCACAGTTGCACCGTGGTCCCGGCGGCGCCGTCGGCTGTCGGTGCTTCAGGGAGGTCGAGGGGTTCGGAGACGATCGACTGCAGCACGCTCGCGGTGTCGAGCAGTTCCGCGGTGTCGCCCAGCCGACGGAGCGCATCAGCGACAACACCGCGGGTTTCTGCGACGTGGGGCGAACAGGTCACATAGGCGACGACTCCCCCTGGCTTCAGCGCTTCGAAGGCCGAGAGGAGCAGCTTCTGCTGGAGAATGGTGAGGTCGGCGACGTCTTTCGTTGTTTTCCGCCAGCGGGCTTCTGGACGCCTGCGGAGGGCGCCGAGTCCGGTGCAGGGAGCGTCGACGAGGATCCTGTCCCACGCTTCTGGCTGGAGGTCTCCGATGTCGGTTCCGTCGAGTTCGGTCACGCGGATGTCGCCGGGGACGGGCGCGACCGCTCGGCGCACCAGTTGTGCCCGGGCCGGGACGATCTCGTTTGCGGTGACCAGCGCACCGGCCAGGGCGGCTTCGGCGCCGAGCATGGCGGTCTTCCCGCCCGGGCCGGCGCAGAGGTCGAGCCAGCGCTCCCCTGCCTCGACGGGCCGTGCCCTGCTGAGAGCCAGGGCAGCGAGCTGGGAGCCCTCATCCTGAACCCTGAGCCGTCCGTTTTCGTGCCGGATGACGGAATCCGGGTCACCTCCGGCGAGGGTGAAACCGAACGGGGAATAGTGGTTGGCGTCCGCGTCCTCGGGGATGGCGGTGAGGCCGGGCAGTGCGACGAGGTTGACGCGCGGTGCCTGGTTGTCTGCGGCGAGAAGCGTTTCCAGCTCGTCTGCCCTGCCTTCAGCCGCGAGTGCCTGCCGGAACGCGCGCAGGATCCACGCCGGATGGGCGGTGTCTGCGGCGAGCCTGTCATCGGCGTTCTTTGCACCGGCGAGCACGCGTTCCCGCCATTCGTCCGGCGTCGACCGGGAGATGGCCCGGAGGACGCCGTTCGTGAAGCCGACGGCTGAACGGGAACCGACCATGCGCGCGAGGACGACGGATTCGTTCACCGCCGCGTGCTGGGCGACACGGGTCGCGAGGAGCTGGTGGGCACCGAGTCGGAGCACGTCGAGGATGGCCGGGTCGATCTCACGGATGTCCCGGCCTGCCGCGAGAGCGATCACGAGGTCGTAGTAGCCGCGGAGTCTCAGGGTGCCGTAGGTGAGTTCGGTGGCCAGACCGGCGTCAGCGGTGTTGAGCGACGCGCGCGCGATGAGCGTCGGCAGCAGAAGGTTCGCATAGGCGTCGTCGGTGCTCACCGCCGAGAGGACGTCGTAGGCGATTCGCCTGGCCGGTTGAACGGTCGACGGGGAGCGTGAAGGTGCTGCGGTCATGAGAAACCTACTCTGCCCGGATGGGCTGGTCGTGATGAAGTCCCCGCCACCAGTCGGATGCCGCCATCGCCGGTTTTCCCGACGGCTGGACCCGGACGAGCTCGAGCGCGGTCGTGCCTGTGCCGATGAGGACGAGCCCGTCGACGCGGTCGAGCACGCCGGAGGGAAGAGTATGCCCGGCGGCGGGTCGAGCCTCGAGGATTTTGAAACGGGTGCCGGCGATGCTCGTGTGGGCGCCGGGTTCTGGAGTGACCCCGCGGAACCGGTTGTAGACCTGTTCCGCCGGGTCCCGCCAGTCCAGGCGACCATCCTCGATGGTCAGCTTCGGGGCGAGGGTGACCGTCCCATGCTGGCCTACCGCTCGCGCGGTACCGTCGTCGATGTCGTCGACGATTCCCGCGAGGAAGCCGGCCCCGATCGTTGACAGTTCGGCGAGGAGTGTTCCTGCCGTGGCGTTCGGCTCGATCGGGTGCTCGAGCACGCCGAACACGTCACCGGCGTCGAGCTCACGGACGAGCTGGAAGACACTCGCGCCTGCGACCGTGTCGCCGGCGATGAGGGCGTGCTGCACCGGCGCAGCGCCGCGCCACTCGGGAAGCCGGGAGAAGTGCAGATTGGTCCAGCCGTACCTCGGAGCAGAGAGCAGAGGCTCCCGCAGCAGTCCGCCGTATGCGACGATCACGCCGAGGTCGGCCTCGAGCTCGGTGATCGCCTGGACGATCTCCGGGGTCAGGCGGTTGGCTTTGATGACCGGGATTCCCGCCCTCTCGGCGGCCAGCGCGACGGGTGAGGGGGTGAGTATGCGTTTGCGCCCGAGAGGGGCATCCTCCCGGGTCAGGACGGCAACGACGTCGTGCCTTCCCGCCAGGAGCAGATCGAGACTGGGTACGGCCACGTCGGGGGTACCGGCGAAAAGAAGCTTCATGCGAATTCGAGTCGGGAAAGAGCGGCGGTCATGACAGGATCTCCGGGTCGTCGAAGCGGACTTTCAGTGTAGGTGGCGGCCGGTAGCCCGCCTTGCCCGGTGGGGCCTTGCGGCGTTTCGTCGCGTTGCGGATCACCGCTCCCCGCAGCAACCGGGCTGCGTTCCCGGCGTGGGCGTAGTCGATCCGGAGAATCGCCCTGACGCCCTCCTCGGCCGGTGTCGGACCGAGGATGTTCGCCCCCGGCAGGTCGCGAACCTCGGCGATGGCATCAGCAACGGCTGTGGCATCGCCGAAGACGGATGCCGCTCGGACGGCGGGCGGGAACCGCAGCGCGCGGCGGTCGAGCAGTTCGGCTGAGGCGAACGCCTGCTGGGTCCAGGTGGCGAGGGCGCGTGCAAGGTCCCCGGTGACGCCGGTGAGTACCACGGGAGCGCCCCGGCGGGCGAGAGCTGCGGCATTCGACCACCAGCGCAGGCAGTCTTCGCCGATCCGGAGATGTTCGGCAGCGAGCATCCTGTCGCCGTCGAGGAGGAGAACGGCGGCGTAGCCACCGGCCGCGATCGGCTCGGCTCCCCGTGTTGCGATGACGAGGGCCGGTCGCGCGTCGACCGCGGTGACCTGTCGTTCACCGTCCGCGATGATCACCGGGACGCCGGGGAACGCCCGGCCGAGCTCTTCCGCCGTTCGGCCGGTTCCCCGGGTCACCAGGCGTAAGTTTGTTCCCTCACACGTGGGGCAGGCCCAGCCCGCGGCGATCGCACCGCACAGGGTGCACGACGGTGCGGCGCCTGCGCGGGCGATGCCCAGAGGGCCGGCGCACACGGTGCACCTCGCGGCAGACGAACAGGTGGCGCACGCGGTCACGGGAGCGTACCCGGGGCGGGCAACCTGGACGAGGACGGGGCCGGTCGCGATGGCTTCCTTGGCCTGGCGCCACGCCATCGAGGGGATCCGGGCTGTCGCTGCCTGGTCGTCGTGGTCGGCTGTCGCGGTGACGAGGACCCGGGGGCTCGTGGCGCGCTCCGGACCGATCGCGGTGACCCAGCCGATGTCGACGAGTCGCTGGACGTCCACGCTTCGGGTGTGCCCGGCCAGAACGAGTGCTGCCCCCGACTGCTCCTGCCGAATGAGTGCGGCGTCGCGGGCGTGCACGTACGGGGTGAGTGGCTCCGAATACAGTGGGTCGCCGTCATCGAACACGACGATCAGGCCGAGCCTGGACGCGGGAGCGTACACGGCTGACCGGTTGCCGACGATGACGCGCGGGATCTCGCTGAGGCAGTCGAGAAAACCGCGGTAGCGCTCAGCATTGGGCTGGGATGCGTCCACACGCGTGATCCTGTCGGCGGGGAGGAAACCGGAGAGGGCAGCGAGCATCTGGTCGACGTCACGATAGGTCGGGACGACGATGATCGCGCTCTCCCCCGCAGCTACCGTTCGAGCCGCCATCTGCGCGAGGGAGAGCGCCCAGGCGCCCACCCAGCTGTCGCCATCGACCTGGACGACGGCGGGGATGGCGTCGACGGCGAGTCGTTCGTGCGCGGCGATGCGTTGGGCGAGGTCGCCCGCATAGCCGGTGATGCCGGGCGAATCGACCGGGTCGGGCCGAACCGGAGTCGATTGAGCCGCCTGCCACGCCTTCTCGACGCGCACCTGTCTTCCGGGGATCGCGAGGCGGAGGATGTCGGATGCTCCGCCGGCGGCGCGATCCGCAGCCCGCCGTGCAAGAGCCCATACCTCCGGAGTGAGCACGGGCACCGGCGAGACGACCGAGTCGAGTGGGCTCAGCTCCCCCTCGAACCCGTCGGCCTCGTCGACGGTCTCCACGATGTAGCCACGGGCGACCCGCCCGGCGGACCGGAGTGGAACGGTCACCCGAACGCCAGGTGTGGCGGAGTCGGCGAGTTCGGGTGGGATCCGGTAATCGAAAAGGTGATCGAGCTGCGGCAGCGGCGAATCGAGCACCACGCGCGCCGTTGTCGCGCGCCGCGCGCCCGGACCGGCCTGTGCGGCCTGGTCCGGAACGACGCCATCGGTCATGGCCGTGCTCTCACGCTTCAGAGTCCGGCGGCGCTTTGCAGGTCGGCGACCTTGTCGAGCCGCTCCCACGTGAAGTCCGGGAGTTCACGGCCGAAGTGGCCGTACGCCGCCGTCGCTGCGTAGATCGGGCGTTTGAGGTCGAGGTCGCGAACGATGGCTGCAGGACGGAGGTCGAAGACGTCGCGGATGGCGTCGACGATGGTCTCCTCGGAGACCTTCGCCGTCCCGAACGTCTCGACGTACAGGCCGACCGGTGCTGCCTTGCCGATGGCATAGGCGATCTGCACCTCGAGCTTGTCAGCGAATCCGGCTGCGACGGCGTTCTTGGCGACCCAGCGCATGGCGTAGGCGGCAGAACGGTCGACCTTCGAGGGATCCTTGCCGCTGAAGGCACCGCCGCCGTGGCGGGCGGCTCCCCCATAGGTGTCGATGATGATCTTGCGTCCGGTGAGGCCGGCGTCGCCGGCCGGGCCGCCGATGACGAAGCGGCCGGTGGGGTTGATCAGGAAGTTGACGTCGGAGGTGTCGAGGTCGACGGAGTCGAGAACGGGACGGATGACGAGCTCACCCACGTCCTTGCGGAGCCGATCGAGGGTGATCCCGTCCTCGTGCTGTGTCGACAGAACCACGGTTTCGACGGTTCGCGGAGTGTTTCCGTCGTAACCGATCGTGACCTGGGTCTTGCCGTCCGGGCGCAGGTAGTCGAGTTCCCCAGTCTTGCGGACGGCGGAGAGACGCTCGGCCAGCCGATGCGCGATCCACCCGGGCACGGGCATGAGTTGCGGCGTCTCGGTGGTGGCGAAGCCGAACATGATGCCCTGGTCACCGGCGCCCTGGGAGTCGAGCGCGTCGACGCTCGCCTGCTCGCGGGCTTCGAAGGCGTCGTCGACGCCCTGCGCGATGTCCGGGGACTGCTGGCCGATGGAGACGGAGACGCCGCAGGATGCGCCGTCGAAGCCGACGTCGGAGTGGTTGTACCCGATCGAGGTGACGAGCTCGCGGATCAGCGCGGGGATCTCGACGTACGCCTCGGTCGTGACCTCGCCTGCAACGTGGACGAGTCCGGTGGTCACGAGCGTTTCGACGGCGACACGGCTCTCCGGGTCCTGTTCGAGCATGGCGTCGAGGATGCTGTCCGAGATCTGGTCACAGACCTTGTCCGGGTGGCCTTCTGTCACGGATTCCGAGGTAAACAGGCGCAGATGCGTCATACCAACTCCAAAGGTACGGGGCGAAAAACAGGGGTTCGAGAGGGCCGCCCGTGGTCAAGTATCGGTGTCACCACCGACAGGAGACGGCGCGGGAGCCGTGTTCACTATATCTCCGGGCCGTCCGGCCCGGTTCGGTCACGAAGCGCGCGCAGGCGCAGTGACAGCATCGAGGATGCGATCGGCGACGGCGAACTTGGTGCCGGATGCTTCGGCCGTCACGTTTCCGCCGCGTTCGAGCACGAGCACACTGTTCGTGTCGAGCGCGAAGCCCTCCGTCCAGCCCACGCGATTGACCACGAGGAAGTCGCAGCCCTTGCGTTCGAGCTTCGCCCGGCCGATCGACAGGAGATCGTCGTCACTTCTCGCGGTCTCGGCGGCGAAGCCGACGATGACCTGTCCGTCCCTGGCCGCTGCCGCCAGGCCGGCGAGGATGTCGGGATTCTTGACGAGGCGGAGGGTGAGCTCATCGCCCACGTCTTCCTTCTTGATCTTCGCGTCCTGCACCTCGGCTGGCCGATAGTCGGAGACCGCAGCCGCCATGATGACGACGTCGGCCTCCTCAGCGGCATCCGTCACGGCGTCGTGCAGTTCCGCCGCGCTGGGCGCGTCGACGACGGTGAGACCGGCGGGAACGGGGACGTCGAGATGGGAGGCGATGAGAGTCACGGTTGCACCGCGTCGAAGCGCGGCGGTCGCGAGGGCGACTCCCTGTTTGCCGCTCGAGCGGTTGCCGATGAACCGGACGGGATCGAGCGGTTCGCGCGTGCCGCCAGCGGTGATCACGATGCGGGTGCCGGACAGGTCGCCTGGCGTTGAGGCGGCGGCGTGGGCGGCAAGCGCTGCGTGCGCGATGGCATCCGGCTCTTCCATCCTGCCGGGGCCGGAATCCGCTCCGGTGAGCTGACCGCTCGCAGGCCCGACAACGGTGACGCCCCGGGAGACCAGGGTGGCGATGTTGGCCTGGGTCGCCGGGTTCTGCCACATCTCGGTGTGCATCGCCGGGGCGATGACGACGGGCGCTGTGCTGGCGAGGACGGTGTTGCCCAGCAGGTCGTCTGCGAGGCCACCGGCTATTTTGGCGATCGTGTTCGCGGTCGCCGGTGCGATGACGATGAGGTCGGCGGCCTGACCGATGGCGACGTGGCGGACTTCGGCGACACCTTCATACAGTTCGGTGTGTACCGGGTTGCGTGAGATCGCTTCGAGGGTGGGCCGGCCGACGAACTTCAGGGCGCCGGCGGTGGCGACCACCTGCACGGAATGCCCCGCGAGAACGAAAGAACGGATGACACCGACCGCTTTGTACGCGGCGATGCCACCCGTTATGCCGACAACGACATTCAGAGAACCTGTCATCGGGGAGGTGCTGTGTTACTCGACGATGGGACGCAGGACGAGCTTGTCCTCGTTGATTTCGTGGAGTGCGACGGAGAGCGGCTTGTCCTCGACGTGAGAGTCGACCAGCGGGCCCACGTTGTCGAAGAGGCTTCCCTCGTGCAGATCGGAGTAGTAGTCGTTGATCTGGCGCGCGCGCTTGGAGGCGAAGATCACCAGGGCGTACTTGGAGTCGACCTTGGAAAGCAGGTCGTCGATGGGCGGGTCAATGATTCCCTTGGGCTTCTCAGCCATACTGAAGTCACACTCCTCGTGTGTTGCGGATTGGAGAATAGAGGTCTGTTTGCGGCCGCTGGTTACACCGGAACGGCGTCGGACGGGCCACGAGTCTGCATCAAGTCTACGACCTCCCGGGCTGCTTCAGCCACGGAGCCGTTAACGACCCGGTAATCGAACTCATTCTGGGCCGCCAATTCGAGCTTTGCGGTGCGCAGGCGCCGCTCGCGCTCCTCCTCGTCTTCGGTCCCCCGCCCGACGAGCCGGCGGACGAGTTCGTCCCAGGTCGGCGGCAGCAGGAACACGAGAGTCGCCTCGGGCATGACCTGACGCACCTGGCGGGCGCCCTGGATGTCGATCTCGAGAAGAACGCTGTGTCCACGACGGAGGGCCTCGTCGATCGGTTTGCGCGGCGTTCCGTAACGGTAGGCGTTATGAACGGTGGCGTACTCGAGCAGTTCGTTCGCATCGACGAGCCGGTCGAATTCGGCGTCGTCGACGAAGAAATAGTTCACACCTTCGACTTCACCCGGTCGCGGCCGACGGGTGGTTGCGGAAACCGAGAGCAGAACGTCCGGGTAGTTCTCCCGGATGTAGGTGGCGACGGTCCCCTTGCCGACGGCCGTGGGACCGGCAAGCACAACGAGCCTGCTCTTGCGCCTGCCTCGGTTGCGTGCCTCTCGCTCGATGATGAAGCTCCGCAGCCGCACACGCTGGTTGTGGCCGAGTCCTCCGATGCGCTTCGCCGGAGAAATGCCGAGGTCTTCGAGGATCCGGGTGAGCTTGGTTCGCCCGATCGCCGGCACGCTGAGCAGGAAATCGGTGACCCGCATCCTGCCTGCGACGCCGTCGGGGTGGTCGAGTCCGTCATCGAGAACGGACAGCGCTGTCGCTTCTCCGGCGGCGATGGCGTTCTTCAGCGCTGCTCGTGCGCGGCGGGCTTCGACGGCGGCACGGGATGCGGCGACGCGGTCGACCTCTGGGGGTGTGCGGTCGGTTGGTTCAGGCACTGGCCCGTCTCACTTCTTCTGCTCGGGCGGTGATGGCCTGGCGGATGCCGTCCGGCCCTGTGGCGAGGATCGCACGCGATTCGGAGACGATGACGCCGTCGGCGAGATCCCCGTAGATTCGAGCGAGGTCGTCGATGGACGCTCCCTGGTGGCCGAAACCGGGTGCAAGGACCGGAGGCGCGGGAACGGGGACGGGACCGAGCCCGAATCCGTCGAGGTCGAGCGTGGCCCCGAGAACGACACCGACGCTCCCGAGCGGGCCGTCCGCGTGCGCTTTGTTCCACGTGGTCACGTCGTCGAGAATACTCCGCGAGAGGGTCGCGCCGGAGGCCAATTTTGCCTGCTGACCGGCGACACCTTCAGGATTGGATGTGGCAGCAAGGACGAAGATTCCTTTCCCGGTGCGGTGAGCGAGTTCCATCGGTCCGCTCAGGGCTCCGACGCCCTGGAACGGATTGAGGGTGACGGCATCGGATTCGAGTGGTGAGCCCTCCGCGAGCCACGTCTCGCCGTACGCGTCGACGCTCGAGCCGACGTCTCCCCGCTTCGCGTCGGCGATGACGAGGATTCCCGCATCGCGGGCGGAACGGATCACTGTTTCAAGCGCCTCGAATCCGCGGGATCCGAAGCGTTCGAAGAACGCGACCTGTGGTTTGACGATCCCTGCCTGTCCTGCCGCAGCGTCGACGACGCGGAGACCGAACTCGCGGGTGCCGGCGGCGGTGTCGTCGAGCCCCCACTCGCTCAGCAGCCACGAGTGGGGGTCGATGCCGACGCACAGCCGGCCGGGGCCAGCGAAGACCCCGGCCAGACGGTCGGCGAAGCTGGCGGTCATGCCCGCAGCGCCCGGTCTCCGGCGTACTCCTGGAGTGAGCGAACGGTGAACCCGTTGCGGACGGCCTCGATCGAGGCCACGGCGGCCGTGAGCTCGGCGATCGTCGTGAACAGCGGTTTGTCTTCGGCGACGGCTGCCGCTCGGATCTCGTACCCGTCGGCCCGGCCAGAACGCCCCGATGGCGTGTTGATGACGATGTCGACCTCGTGACGGTTGATCAGTTCGACGATCGACGGCTCGCCGAGTTCTGACTCGTTGCCCTCGCTGAACTTGCGGACCGTGCGGGCGGAGATCCCGTTCCGGTTGAGGATCTCGGCGGTGCCTTCCGTCGCGAGGATGTCGTACCCGAGCTCCTGGAAACGCAGGATCGGCAACACGATCGACCGCTTGTCACGGTCGGAGACCGAAACGAACACGGTCCCGGTCTGCGGGATGCCTCCGTATGCGGCGGTCTGGCTTTTCGCGAAGGCGCGGGGGAAGTCATGGTCGATTCCCATCACTTCTCCGGTGGAACGCATTTCGGGGCCGAGGATCGAGTCGACGATCCGGCCGTCCTTGGTGCGGAACCGCTTGAACGGCAGCACGGCTTCCTTGACGGAGACCGGTGAGTCCATCGGCACGCGTGATCCGTCGACCGGCGGGAGCAGTCCGGAATCCTTGAGCTCCGCGAGGGTGGAGCCCGTCATGACGAGCGCCGCGGCCTTCGCGAGCGGGATTCCGAGCGCCTTCGACACGAAGGGAACGGTGCGTGACGCCCGCGGGTTCGCCTCGAGCACGTACAGGATGCCTGCGCCGATCGCGAACTGGACGTTGAGGAGCCCCTGTACGCCGATGCCCTGTGCGATGGCGAGCGTCGCCTCACGGACCCGGTCGATCTGGGCGCGGCCGAGCGAGATGGGCGGGAGGGTACAGCTCGAGTCGCCGGAGTGGATGCCGGCCTCTTCGATGTGCTCCATCACGCCGCCGATGTAGAGCTCGGTGCCGTCGTAGAGCGCGTCGACGTCGATCTCGATCGCGTCGTCGAGGAACCGGTCGACGAGAAGCGGATGCTGGGGGCCGATGATGCCCTGTCCTGCCATCCGGTCGAAGTAGTCCCTGAGCGATGCGCTGTCGTAGACGATCTCCATTCCGCGGCCGCCGAGCACGAAGCTCGGGCGGACGAGGACCGGGTAGCCGATGTCCTCGGCGATCGTGACGGCACCCGTGACCTCGGTCGCCGTGCCGTTCTTCGGCGCGAGGAGACCGGCATTGTCGAGGATCTGTGAGAACTCCCCGCGCTCCTCGGCGAGGTTGATCGCCTCGGGACTGGTTCCGAGAATGGGAATTCCGGCGGCCTTGAGGCCGGCGGCGAGCCCGAGGGCGGTCTGGCCGCCGAGCTGGACGACGACGCCGACGAGTTCGCCCGCCTGGCTTTCCGCGTGGATGATCTCGAGAACGTCCTCGAGCGTCAGCGGCTCGAAGTACAGCCGGTCGCTCGTGTCGTAGTCGGTCGAGACCGTCTCCGGGTTGCAGTTGATCATGATCGTCTCGAACCCGGCGTCGCGGAGGGCGAACGATGCGTGGACGCACGAGTAGTCGAACTCGATTCCCTGACCGATCCGGTTCGGGCCTGACCCCAGGATGACGACCTTGCGGCGATCGGACGGAACGACCTCGGTCTCCTCGTCGTAGCTCGAGTAGTGGTACGGAGTGAGCGCGGGGAACTCGCCCGCGCAGGTGTCGACGGTCTTGAAGACAGGACGCACATCGAGGATGTGGCGGACTTCGCGGACTTCGGCCTCGCCGAAGCCGCGCAGCTGACCGATCTGGACGTCGGAGAAACCGTGGTCCTTCGCCGTCGTGAGGACGTCGGTGTCGAGGCGGTCGGCGGTGCGGATGTATTCCGCGACGTCGTTGATGAGCACGATCTGGTCGAGGAACCAGGGATCGATCTTCGTGGCGGCGAACAGCTGCTCAGGGGTCGCGCCGAGACGCAGCGCCTGCTGGACGACAACGATGCGCCCGTCGGTGGGAACCGCGGCGATTTCGAGGAGCTCGTCGACCGAACGGGTCTCTTCGCCCCAGTGGAAGCTCGATCCCCGCTTCTCGAGCGACCGCAGCGCTTTCTGGAGAGCGGTCGAGAAGTTACGGCCGATGGCCATCGCCTCGCCGACCGATTTCATGGTCGTCGTGAGTGTGGCATCCGCCGCAGGGAACTTCTCGAAAGCGAACCGGGGAACCTTGACGACGACGTAGTCCAGCGTCGGCTCGAAGCTTGCCGGCGTCACCTTGGTGATGTCGTTGGGGATCTCGTCGAGGTGGTAACCGATAGCGAGCTTCGCGGCGATCTTCGCGATCGGGAATCCGGTCGCCTTCGACGCGAGCGCGCTCGAACGAGACACCCGCGGGTTCATCTCGATGACGATGATGCGGCCGTTCGCCGGGTCGATGGCGAACTGGATGTTGCAGCCGCCGGTGTCGACGCCGACGGCGCGGATGATGTCGATTCCGATGTCGCGGAGCTTCTGGTATTCGCGGTCCGTGAGTGTGAGTGCGGGCGCGACAGTGATGGAGTCGCCCGTGTGCACGCCGACCGGGTCGACGTTTTCGATCGAGCAGACGACGACCGTGTTGTCAGCGGTGTCGCGCATGAGTTCGAGCTCGTATTCCTTCCAGCCGGTGATCGACTCCTCGAGAAGGACCTCGGTCGTCGGGCTCTGGTGCAGACCATCGGTGACCATACGGATGAGTTCTTCGCGCGTGTATGCAAAACCGGAGCCGAGACCGCCCATGGTGAAGGACGGCCGGATGACGAGCGGGTAGCCGAGCTGCTCAGCGAAGTCGATGGCCTCGTCGACGGTGTGGGCGATGAACGACTTCGCCACGTCTGCGCCGCATTCGAGCACGAGTTCCTTGAAGATCTGGCGGTCTTCGCCCTTGTTGATGGCCTCGAAGTTCGCGCCGATCAGTTCGACGCCGTACTTTTCGAGGATGCCGTGCTCATGCAGCTCGATCGCTGCGTTGAGGGCCGTCTGCCCGCCCAGGGTCGGCAGAATGGCATCCGGTTTCTCCTTCGCGATGATCGTCTCGAGGACCTCCCAGGTGATCGGTTCGATGTAGGTGGCATCGGCGAAATCGGGATCGGTCATGATCGTCGCCGGGTTCGAGTTCACGAGGATGACGCGGACGCCCTCTTCGCGGAGGACGCGGCAGGCCTGCGTGCCCGAGTAGTCGAATTCGGCCGCCTGGCCGATGACGATCGGGCCTGAGCCGATGACAAGGACACTGGAAATGTCGTCGCGCTTGGGCATTAGTTGTTGTCTCCTGCTCGGTTGGCCTTGTTCGAGATCACCAGGTCGCGGAAGCGATCGAAGAGGTGGTTGGCGTCGTTCGGGCCTGCGGCCGACTCCGGGTGGTACTGCACGCTGAATGCCGGGATGTCGAGGCAGGCGAGGCCTTCGACGACCTGGTCGTTGAGGCTGTAGTGGCTGACGGTGACACGGCCGAATCCCTCGGGCGAGTCGTGCTCGCCCTCGATCGGCAGGTCGACGGCGAAGCCGTGGTTCTGGGAGGTGATCTCCACCCGCCCTGTCGCCTTCTCGAGGACGGGTTGGTTGATGCCGCGGTGGCCGAACGGCAGCTTGTATGTTCCGAAGCCGAGTGCGCGGCCGAGAAGCTGGTTTCCGAAGCAGATCCCGAAGTACGGCAGGTCGGCCCGGAGGGCCTCGCGGAGCAGGGTGACGTGAGCGTCGGATGCAGCGGGGTCGCCGGGTCCGTTCGAGAAGAACAGGGCGTCCGGGTTGAGTGAGAGTACGTGTTCCGCCGTGACGTTCTGCGGCAGAACGAGGACGTCGAAACCACGCTCGGACAGGTACTTCACTGTCGAGGTCTTGATGCCGAGGTCGAGCACGGCCACGCGGCCGATCCGCTCACCCTGGGCGGGGACCTCGTACGGGTCGATCGTCGAGACGTCGTGGGAGAGGTTCCTGCCCGCCATCCCCTGACCCTGACGGACCTGATCCAGCTGCTCGCCATCGGAAAGGTCGACGTATTCACCGGAGAAGATGCCGGCTCGCATGGCGCCCTTCGAGCGGATGTGCCGCGTGACGGCGCGCGTGTCGATGTTGCTGATCCCGACGATTCCGTTGGTGGTGAGGTCGTTGTCGAGACTGTCCTCGGCGCGGAAGTTCGAAACCACGCGGGAGGGGTCGCGCACCACGAATCCGGCGACCCAGATCTTCTTCGACTCCATGTCATCGGCGTTGACGCCGGTGTTGCCGATGTGCGGGGCGGTCATCAAGACGATCTGACCGGCGTAGGACGGGTCGGTGAGGGTCTCCTGGTATCCGGTCATGCCGGTGGAGAACACAGCCTCGCCGAGGGTCCTGCCGGCGGCGCCGTATGCGCGGCCCCGGTAACGGCTTCCGTCCTCGAGGACGAGGACCGCTGGGGTTGCATCGCCAAACGTCGAGCTGCTCATTATTTCTCACTCTCAGTGGTGGAGTCGGAGTGCCCGGCCGGAGCCGGGGCTGTCAGGGAGGTCAGGGCCGAGAGGACCGACCGGTTCCGGGTGGGGTCGATGACGCGGAAGTAACTGTCGACGTCGATGTCGCCCCAACGCCACTGCAGGGCGATGAGGCCGTCGGATTCGACGACGCGATCGATGGTCCAGGTCGCCGTCGATGCTGACCGCAGGCTCGCGGCCGGGAGGAAAACGGGGTCCTGGGCGGGGATCGCCAGGACAACGCCTTCCTCGGCGACGGTCAGGTCGGCGTTGGCGCGGAATCCGAGGCCGCGGATCGCGAGCCGTTCGAGTGGCTGTCCGGCGCGCGTTGTCGCCACGTACAGAACACCCGTCGTGAGGGTGGGATGGATTCCTTCGGCGGGAAGCGGGGAGCCGGCGACACCTGCGTCCCGTCTCGAGCGGGCACGCCAGGCGATCCACATCCCGAGGAGCGCGACGACGAGGATCGTCAGGACGACCACCGTGGGGACGAGCCGATCAGACATGCGCTGCCTTCTGCGACGCTGCCCCGACCTCGTCTGAGGGGCGGAGCATCCCGTCGAGGACAGTTGCCGCGCCATTGTGGAAGGTGGCGAGAACCCGGCCGGGAAGGGTGCGGCCGATGTAGGGAGAATTGACACCCTGACCGGCAAGATCCGCCGTGCTGAAATCGCGGCTCGCGTTCGGGTCGTAGAGGGTCACCTGAGCGCTGGCGCCGGCGACGATCCCCTGGCCGTGGCTTGAGATCCGGCCGATCGCTGCCGGTGCACTCGACAAGACGCGCGCGACATCGGCCCAGCCGAGCTGATCGGTTTCGACGACGGAGGCGTGGACGACGCTGAGCGCAGACTCGAGGCCGACCATGCCGTTCGCTGCCGCATCCCACTCGCAATCCTTGCTCTCGACCGGATGCGGAGCGTGGTCGGTGGCGACGATGTCGATGGTTCCGTCCGCGAGGGCCTCGCGCAGGGCGAGAACGTCCTCCCGACGACGGAGCGGCGGGTTGACTTTGTACCTGGCGTCGAAGCTGCGGACCAGTTCCTCGTCGAGCAGCAGATGGTGCGGGGTGACCTCGGCGGTGACGCGGATGCCACGGGCCTTCGCCCAGCGCAGGACGTCGACGGAGCCTGCGGTCGAGACGTGACAGATGTGCAGTCTGCTGCCGACGTGCTCGGCGAGAAGAACGTCGCGCGCGATGATCGATTCTTCGGCGACGGCGGGCCACCCGGTGAGTCCGAGTTCTCCCGAAACAGCGCCCTCGTTCATCTGGGCGCCGACGGTGAGCCTGGGCTCCTGTGCGTGCTGCGCGATGACGCCGTCGAACGACTTCACGTATTCGAGGGCACGGCGCATGAGCACCGGGTCCCAGACGCACGAGCCGTCGTCGGAGAAGACCCGGACGCGGGCTCGGGAGGCGGCCATGGCGCCGAGTTCGGCGAGACGTTCGCCGCCGAGTCCGACGGTGACGGCTCCGATCGGTTGAACGGTGGCGTAGCCCGATTGTTCACCGAGCGAGAGAACCTGTTCGACGACGCCTGCGGTGTCGGCAACCGGGGAGGTGTTCGCCATGGCGAACACGGCGGTGAAGCCGCCGGCGGCGGCTGCCCGCGTTCCGCTGAGCACGGTTTCGCTCTGCTCGTAGCCGGGTTCACGGAGGTGGGTGTGCAGGTCGACGAGGCCGGGAAGTGCAACGAGGCCGTTCGCGTCGATTCGCTCGGCACCCGCAGCGGACAGTCCTGTGCCGAGTTCGGCGATGAGACCGTCCTTCAGCAGGATGTCCGTTCGGCTCCCGTCGGGAAGCGCGGCGCCTGAAATCAGGTACGTTGTCGTGGACATTTCTCAGTTCTCCCGATCGCCGGAAAGCAGCAGGTACAGTGCGGCCATCCGCACGGAAACACCGTTGGTGACCTGTTCGCGCACGGTTGACATGGGCGAGTCTGCGGCAGCAGCGGATATTTCGAGGCCCCGGTTCATGGGCCCGGGGTGCATAACAATGGTAGTCGGCTCCAGACGTGCGAGTCGCCCGTCGCCGAGTCCCCACCGTCTCGCGTACTCCCGGGTGTTCGGGAAGAAGGCGTCATGCATCCGTTCTGCCTGGATGCGGAGCATCATGACCACGTCGGGTCCCGCCGTGATGGCCTCGTCGAGGTCATACCCGACGGTTACCGGCCACAGGCGCGTGTCGACAGGGACGAGGGTCGGCGGGGCGACGAGGGTGACCGTCGCTCCGAGTGTGGTGAGGAGCCACACGTTCGAGCGGGCGACCCGCGAGTGCAGGATGTCTCCGACGATGGTGACCGACAGGCCGTCGAGGCCTCGGCCGCGGGACGCGTCACCGTGCACGCGCTTGCGGATCGTGAAGGCGTCGAGGAGGGCCTGCGTCGGATGCTCGTGGGTCCCGTCGCCCGCGTTGAGGATTCCGGCGTCGATCCAGCCGCTCGTCGCGAGGGTCTGCGGAGCTCCGGATGCGGGGTGGCGGATGACGACCGCATCCGCTCCCATCGCCTGGAGAGTCTGGGCCGTGTCCTTGAGGCTTTCGCCCTTGGAGACGCTTGACCCTTTCGCGCTGAAGTTGATGACATCGGCGGAGAGCCGCTTCGCTGCCGCCTCGAACGAGATCCGCGTGCGGGTGGAGTCCTCGAAGAACAGGTTGACGACCGTCTTGCCCCGCAGCGTCGGGAGTTTCTTGACTTCGCGCTGCTGCGTGTCTGCCATGTCTTCGGCGACGTCGAGGAGCCGGATGGCCCCCTCCCTGCCGAGGTCGCGGGTGGAAAGCAGGTGACGCATCAGCCGGCCGCCGAATCGATCGAGACGAGGTCGGCGCCGTCGAGCTCCGCCAGCCGCACGTTGATGCGCTCGGTCTGCGCGCTGGGAAGATTCTTGCCGACGAAGTCCGGGCGGATGGGAAGTTCCCGGTGGCCGCGGTCGACGAGAGCTGCGAGCCGGACGGCCCGCGGCCGACCGAAGTCACCGATGGCGTCGAGGGCGGCGCGGATGGTTCGACCCGAGTACAGCACGTCGTCGACGAGTACGACCGTCTTCCCGTCGACCCCTGAGGCGGGAATCCGCGTCGGGGACGGAGTGCGGGTCGGATGCTTCGCGAGATCATCGCGGTACATCGTCACGTCGAGCGATCCCGCTTCGATCGGGGTCTCCGTGATGCCGGAGATGATGGCGGCGATCCGGTCGGCGAGGATCACGCCGCGAGTGGGGATACCCAGGAGAACGAGGTTCTCTGCACCTCGGTTGGATTCGATGATCTCGTGTGAGATGCGAGTCAGAGCCCTGGTGATATCAGCCTGCTGAAGTACGACTCGCGCACTCATGCTGACTCCCTTCTCCGTCTCTCTGGACGGCGTTAAAGGTTGTCGATTTGTTCGAGCCTACCAGCCGGCGGGTCGTCGACCCGCGGGAAGGACTTCGGCGCTCACCGCGTTACAGTGCGATGTGACCCCGGACTCCCCTGCCTCGACCCTCACGCCCTCTCCTGTCACGGTCGATGTCGTCGTGATCGGTGCCGGCCAGGCCGGACTGTCCACCGCCTATCACCTGCAGCGCAGGGGTTTCGTGCCCGCTGGTGCATCACGAACGGATGCGCCCAGCTACGTCGTCCTCGATGCCGAGGACGGACCCGGAGGGGCCTGGCGGCATCGCTGGAAGAGCCTCGTGATGTCGACGGTGAACGGGATCAGCGACCTGCCCGGCATCCCCAAGCCGGACGTGGACCCGGCTCAGCCGAGCTCCGAGTTCCTCACCGGGTACTTCGGCGCGTACGAGCGGGACCTCGGTTTCGCCATCGTCCGGCCCGTGCGGGTCAGGACCGTTTCCCGGGAAGACGCGAACCCGGCTGGGCGACTGCTGGTGGAATCGGACGCCGGAAGCTGGTCCACCCGTGCTGTCGTCAACGCCACGGGCACCTGGACCCGACCGTTCTGGCCGCTGTATCCCGGGCAGTCGGCGTTCACCGGCAGACAGCTGCACGTCGCCGACTACGTCTCGGCTGGGGAGTTTCGGGGCGAACACGTCGTCGTCGTCGGTGGCGGAATCTCCGCCGTCCAACTGCTCGATGAGATCTCCCGCGAAACCACGACGACGTGGTTCACCCGGCGCGAACCGGTCTGGCGGGATGCCGAGTTCGATGCGGCGGCGGGGTCCGCCGCGGTGGCGCTCGTCGAGGAGAGGGTGCGGAAGGGCCTGCCGCCCGCCAGCGTCGTCTCCGTCACGGGGTTGATCTGGACGCCGGCGCTCCGTGCCGCGGCGGATCGCGGCGTGCTGGAGCGGCATCCGATGTTCACGGCGATCGAGCCGACCGGGGTGCGACTGGCCGACGGCGGATTCCAGGCCGCCGACGTGATCCTCTGGGCGACCGGGTTTCGCGCGGCGCTCGACCACCTCGCTCCGCTGCATGTGCGCTCCCCCGGGGGCGGCATCGTCATGGACGGCACCGCTGTCGCCGCAGAACCGCGCGTGCACCTCGTCGGGTACGGTCCGTCGTCGTCGACGATCGGAGCGAACCGGGCGGGGCGTGCGGCGGTTTCGGGGATCATCCGGCTGCTTGATGCCGCGGACGCAAAAACGCCCGCCGGCACGGGGGTGCGTTAGCGGGCGTCGTGCGGTCGACAGCTCGTCAGCCGTTAGCCTGAGCGATCTTTCCGAGGAGTCCGTTGACGAAGCCGGCCGAGTCATCGGTCGACAGCGTCTTGGCTGATTCAACCGCTTCGTCGATGGCGACGGCCGCGGGGATCTCGTCGTTGAACAGGACCTCCCAGACGCCGATCCGGAGAATCGCCCGATCGACGGCAGGCATCCGCGCGAGGGTCCAGCCCTGCGCATAGGTCTCGATCTGCTCGTCGATCTCTTCGGCGTTGTCGATGATGCCGTCGACGATGTCGCGGGCGTAGAGCCAGGATGCCTCGCGCTGCGGTTCGCTCGATGCGCGCTGGGCTTCGACCGTCAGGGCGTCGCGCAGGGAAAGGTCGCGGAGGTCGGCACCATAGAGGATGTCGAGAGCCCGTTTACGGGCTTTGCTGCGGGCGCTCACTAGTCGTTGACGCGGCCCATGTAGTCACCGGTGCGGGTGTCGACCTTGACCTTGGTGCCCTGTTCGAGGAACAGCGGAACCTGGATCTCGTAGCCGGTCTCGACGGTCGCGGGCTTGGTTCCGCCGGTCGAGCGGTCTCCCTGGAGGCCGGGCTCGGTGTACGTGATCTCGAGGACGACGGATGCCGGAAGTTCGACGTAGAGCGGGTTGCCGTTGTTGAGCGCGATCGTGACGGCCTGGTTCTCGAGCATGAAGTTCGCCGCGTCGCCGACGATGGTGCCTGGGACGGTGAGCTGGTCGTAGTCGGCGACGTCCATGAAGACGTACGAGTCACCGTCGTTGTAGAGGTAGGTGAAGTCGCGGCGGTCGACGTTCTCGATGTCGATCTTCGTGCCCGCGTTGTAGGTGCGGTCGACGGTCTTGCCAGAGACGACGTTCTTCAGTTTGGTGCGAACGAACGCGCCGCCCTTGCCCGGCTTGACGTGCTGGAATTCGATGACGTTCCAGAGCTGGCCGTCGATGTTGAGGACGATTCCGTTGCGGATGTCGGCGGTAGATGCCATGAAGAGGGGGTTCCATTTCAGTGGGAAGAGGGTTGGCCCGACGGGGCCATCGGAGAGAGTTTACCTGCCGCACCGGCGCTCACCAAAGGCGCGGCTGCCCCGGAGGTCAGTCGAGGCGGGTGATCGCCGTCAGAGCGAGCCGGTAGGAATCGAATCCGAAGCCGGCGATGACTCCGGTTGCGACGCCGGAGATGACGCTCGTGTGCCGGAACGCCTCGCGCGCGTGAGGATTCGAGATGTGCACTTCGACGAGCGCGAGGCCGGCCTTCGGAACGAGCGCTGCGGCATCCCTCAGTGCATAGCTGTAGTGGGTGAACGCCGCTGGATTGAGGATCACCGGTGTGCCGGAATCCACCGCCTCGTAGAGCCAGGAGATCAGTTCGGCTTCGTCGTTGGTCTGGCGCAGGTCGATCGTCGTACCGTCGGGAGCGTCCGCCTCGAGAATGCTGCGGAGATCGTCGAGGGTGCCGCTCCCGTACACGTCCGGCTCACGAGAACCCAGTCTGCCGAGGTTGGGGCCGTTGAGGACGAGAACCGATGCCGAGGTCATGAGCCGATCTCCTGGTATGCCGCGAACAACAGCGCGGTTTCGGGGCCGGCGAGGACCGTCGGCTTGGCGATGTCGTCGAGAACGATGAAGCGCAGCATTCCGGCCCGCGCCTTCTTGTCGCGCTGCATCGTTGCGAGCAGGGTGTTCCAGCGGCCAACCGGGTATTCGGTGGGCAGGTCGAGCGAATCGAGGATGCTCCGGTGCCGGTCGGCGACGTCGTCCGGGAGCCGCCCGGCCAGTCGCGACAGTTCCGCGGCGAACATCATCCCGACCGCGACGGCGGCACCGTGGCGCCACTGGTAGCGTTCCGCATGCTCGATCGCGTGACCGAGGGTGTGTCCGTAGTTGAGGATCTCGCGGAGTCCGCCCTCCTTGAAATCTTCGCTGACCACCCGGGCCTTCAGGGCGATGGACAGTTCGACCACCCGGCGGAACGCGTCGGTTGCCGGGTTCGTCACCGCGTCGACATCGGCTTCGATGATGTCGAGGATCTCGGGTTCGGCGATGAATCCGCACTTCACGATCTCCGCGAATCCGGCGAGGATCTCGTTCCTCGGCAGCGAGTCGAGCAGCTCGAGGTCGACGAGGACTCCGGCGGGAGCGTAGAACGCGCCGACGAGGTTCTTGCCCTCGTTGGTGTTGATGCCGGTCTTGCCTCCGACGGCCGCGTCGACCATCCCGGCGACGGAGGTCGGGACCTGGACGAGGCGGACACCGCGCAACCACGTCGCCGCGACGAAACCGGCGACGTCGGTCGTCGCTCCCCCACCGAAGCCGATCACGGCATCCGTCCGGGTGAAATCGGCCTGGCCCATGATCTGCCAGCAGAACGCGGCGACCTCGACCCTTTTGCCTGTCTCGGCGTCGGGGATCTCGGCGAGGAGCACCTGGTACCGGCCGGCGAGGCTCTCCCGCAGCCGTTCTGCCTTCTCGGCCAACGTCGGCGGGTGCACGAGCAGGATCTTCGCGACGTTGTCGCCGAGCATCGCGGGCAACCGGTCGAGGATGCCACGGCCGATCTCGATGTCGTATGCGTCGGTTCCGGTGACCCGGACGGTCGTGATCTCGGTCATGAGTGTCCTCTCGCCCAGTCGGCGATTCGTTCGGCGATGCGTTCGATGGGTTCGCTCGATGTGTCGAAGCTGACGGTCGCCAGGCGTTCGTAGATCGGGCGGCGGTCGTCGTAGATGCGCTGCCAGTCGCCCGTTCCGTTGGCGAGCAGCGGGCGTTTGTCAGTGCGAATCCGGGCGGCGACCGCTGCTGCGGTGACGGTCAGCAGGACGACGGTTCGGTCTGCGAGATCGCGCTGGGTGTCCGGGTGAAGTACGGCGCCTCCTCCGAGCGAGACCACGGCGTCCTCGGCGAGGGCAGCCTGCACGGCGTCACGCTCGAGCCGACGGAATGCCGGTTCACCCTGCTCGGCGAAAATGCCGGTGATGGGCCCGTATTCGGCGACGATCCGTTTGTCGGTGTCGACGAATGGAACCGCAAGCGATCGCGCGACCCGGCGACCGATCTTGGTTTTGCCTGCCCCCATCGGCCCGATCAGGACGAGGGGAAGCGGCACCGAGGGAGCGCTCACGAGAATTGCGACGTCGATTCGGTTGCGGTTCGCAGCCCGGCCGGAATGGCGGCGAGGTACGACTGCAGGTTGCGCCGGGTCTCATCGATCGAGTCTCCGCCGAACTTCTCCAGCACGCTGTTGGCGAGCACGAGGGCGACCATCGCTTCTGCGACGACTCCCGCGGCCGGAACGGCGCAGACGTCTGAACGCTGATGGTGGGCACCGGCGGCTTCACCCGTCGTGACGTCGATCGTTCGCAGGGAGTGGGGAACCGTGGCGATCGGCTTCATGCCTGCGCGGACCCTCAGGACCGTCCCGGTGCTCATGCCGCCCTCGGTGCCTCCTGCTTTGTCGCTCGAGCGGACGATCTCGTCGTTGATGGCGAAGAGTTCGTCGTGGGCGGCCGACCCGCGGCGGGTCGTGGTGAGGAATCCGTCACCGACTTCGACACCCTTGATGGCCTGGATACCCATGAGCGCCTGGGCGAGCTGGCCGTCGAGGCGACGGTCCCAGTGCACGTGGGAACCGAGCCCGGGCGGCAGGCCGTAGGCGAGGACCTCGACGATGCCCCCGAGCGTGTCACCGTCCTTCTTGGCAGCGTCGACCTCGGCGACCATGCGTTCAGACGTGGCCGGGTCGAAGCAACGCAACGGGTCGGTATCCAGGACGTCGACGTCTGCCGGGGTGGGGAGTGCGGCGTCCTCCGGAACCCTGATGGGTCCGATGGAGAGGGTGTGGCTGACGAGGGTGATGCCGAGTTCGGCGAGGAATCCCCGCGCGACGGCGCCGAGCGCCACCCGCGCGGCGGTCTCGCGGGCGCTTGCCCGTTCGAGGATGGGCCGTGCCTCATCGAAGTTGTACTTCTGCATCCCGACGAGGTCGGCGTGTCCTGGCCGGGGTCGGGTCAGCGGGGCGCTGCGGCCGCGTGACTTCTCGGTTTCCTCGACGGGTTCCGGGTTCATCACCTCGACCCACTTCGGCCACTCGGTGTTCCCGATGCGAACGGCGACCGGGCTTCCGAGGCTGTAACCGTGGCGTACGCCGCCGGAGATGTTCAGCTCGTCCTGCTCGAACTTCATGCGTGAGCCGCGGCCATAGCCGAGCTTCCGGCGGGCGAGGTCGGCGCGAATGGCGTCGAGAGAGACGGGGACGCCGGCGGGAAGACCCTCGACGATTGCAATGAGTTCCGGGCCGTGAGACTCTCCGGCAGTGAGCCAACGAAGCATGGCTCTATCCTTCCACAGCCCCCGGCCCCGCTCGGACGACCGGTGCTTTGTGTCAGACGGCCGGCTGGCCGCTGTCGTCGAGACCGACGGATGCCTGCATCGCCGCGAGGACGGCGTCCTCACCCTCGAGAGGGGTGTGCGGGTCGTTGGTGGCGAAGATCCTGATCTGGATGAGCGCCTGGTGCACGAGCATCGAGAGTCCGTTCGCGACTGGACCACCGGCATCCGTCCACCTGGTGGCGAGGTCGCTCGGCCAGGGATCGTATGCGACGTCGAGCAGTGCTGACGTAGCCAGGACGCTCGCCGGATAGGCGACAGGGGCGGGCGAACCGCCCGGGAGCGTGCTGATGACGAGCTCGGGTGCCGGGAGGTTGTGGACTCGGTCGAAGTGGGCAATGTCGACGGCGAGGCCTGCCAGGTGGCCGAGGTCCGTCAGCGCCGATGATTTTCCGGGACTGCGCGCGAGGATCGTGACGGATAACGCGCCGAGTTCAGCGGCAGCGACGAGAGCGCTGGCTGCCGTCGCTCCCCCGCCGAGAATGTGCACGTGTGTCGCTTCGGTCACGCCGACGGCGGCGAGGGCCCGGGTGATTCCGGCCACATCGGTGTTGTAACCGAACAGTGTGCGATCGTCACCGCTGCCCGTGAACCGCAGCGTGTTGACGGCGCCGGTGAGTTCGGCCATGGCGTCGCGGCTGTCAGCCAGTTCCCACGCCGCGGACTTCAACGGCATCGTGAGGGACAGTCCACGCCATTCCTCCCCCAGCCCCGACACTGTTCCGGGCAGGTCGCTCGCGACGACGTCTCGCGAGCCGTACTCCCAGTCGAGTCCGAGAATCCGATACGCGGTGCGGTGAAGTACCGGGGATTTCGAATGCGCGATCGGCGAACCGAAGACCGCGAGGTGATCGGACATCAGCAGCCCTTGTCTGGGTTCTCCGCGCACCAGGTCCGCAGTTGCTTCACCGCGGCGTCGTGTTCGTTGACCGTCGTCGTGAAGATGGTTTCACCCGTGTCGAGGTTGACGGTGACGAAGAACAGCCACGGGCCGTCTGCCGGTGACATCGCAGCTTTGATCGCGGTATCCCCCGGGCTTGCGATCGGGCCGACCGGCAGCCCGGTCCTCTGGTAGGTGTTCCAGGGGTTGTCGGACTCGAGTGCTTCCTTCGACGACCACACCGAGCCGGACTTGGCGGTGTCGGTGTATTGCGCCGTCGAATCCATCTCGAGCTTCATGTCGATCGCGAGGCGGTTCTGGATGACGCGGCTGACCTTGTAGAAGTCGTCCTCGAGCCTGGCCTCGCGTTCGATGATCGACGCGATGGTGAGGATGCGTTCGCGGTCAGCGGGAGGCACGCCCGCGTCGTCCAGCGACGTGATCGTGCGGTCGACGAGGATCTGGATGACCTGCTGGGCGCTGAGTCCCGGATCGAAGGTATAGAGCGCCGGGAACAGCCAGCCCTCGATCGATACAGCCTCGGCGGGGACGCCGTAGATCGTCGGGTCAGCGACGGCGGCTTGGAACTCCTCCACCGGGATCTCTGTTCCTGCAGACAATTCAGCCAGGATCTCCGGACCGGTGATGCCCTCGCGGAGCAGCACAGTGCGTTCGATCTTGTTCTTGGGGTCGAGCAGGGCGGTGAGAGCGGACTGAGCGCTCATCTTCTTCGCCAGTTGATAGACGCCAGGGTGGAAGACCGGTTCGGACGGCTGCGTGATGAGCAGCTCATAGAACGCCTCGGTGGTTTTCGTCACCCCGCTGTTCTTGAGGGTTCGTGCGATGTCGGTCCCCGTGTCACCCTCGGAGATCGACACGAGAGCTTCGCCTGAGCCGTCACCCTCGTAGTCGATGGGTTCCTGCCAGCCCATCACCGAGCGGATCTGCGGTTCGAACGTCTTCCAGACATAGAACCCGCCGCCTCCGATACCTCCGACGAGCACGAGAACGAGGAGCGCGGCGAGCCAGCCCGACTTCTTGCGTTTCTCACGGGGTGGGTAATCCGCCGCCGCTGCCCGCCTCGCGGCACGGCTCGGCTTCGCGGAGGGCTCATCCTTTCCCGGGGTTGAGGATTCCGCGGGGATCGCCGGTTCCTGGGCGTCGGTCGGCTCACCAGCGGTCTTCGCAGCGCGCTGTCGCGCTTCGCGCCTGGAGGAGGGAACCGGTCCGGGCTCGGCGCCGGACGCGGGCGGCGCGCCCTGTTCCGGCGTTGCCGGCTCGGATCCGAAGATGGCGTCGAACGCATCATCGCGCGGCGTCTTATCAGTCACGTCCTAGAGTCCTTCGTTCGTGCCGACGAGCCTGCCGGGCGGCAGCGCGCTCCCGCGCTCGGCATCGAGGGCATGTTGCAAGATTATGACGGCTGCGATTTGGTCGACAATGTCCCTCGACCCTTTTTGCTTCCGACCGGAGGTCCGGAGCGCGGAATGCGCGGAGACCGTCGAGAGGCGTTCATCGACGAGCCGGACCGGGATGGCGGATGCTGCAGCCAGCGCGTCCGCGAACGCGACGGCATCCGCTGTGGACGCCGTGTTCGCGCCGGACAGCGCGAGGGGAAGGCCGACGACGATCTCGACCGGCTCGAGGTCGGCTGCGATGTCGAGGATGCGACGGATGTCCGCGTCCCCGGTCGCTGCGCGGGGAACCGTCTCGACCGGCGTCGCGAGCATCGCGTGAAAGTCCGACCTCGCGACACCGACGCGGGCTTTACCCACGTCGATGCCGAGGCGGACTCCCGTGCGCACGCCGGTCACGCCTCGCGGGCGACCGCGTCGACGACGGCGGAAAGCGCTGCAGGAACGGCGGCGGCATCCGACCCGCCACCCTGGGCCAGGTCGTCCTTGCCTCCACCGCCTCCACCAAGAATTCCTGCGGCGATACGGGCGAGTTGGCCCGCCTTCGCTCCGAGCGTCCTGGCGGAATCGTTGGTTCCAACGATGACGATCGGCCGGTCCTTGACGGTGGCGGCGAGGGCGACGACGGACGCGTTCGAGCCGAGTCGCTCCCGCACACCGGTCACGAGCTGGCGCAGGTCGTCTGCGGATGCAAGGGTGCCGAGGTCTTCGGCCACGATCCGGTACTGACCGCCGTCACGGGCTTTCGAAACGAGGGACGGGATTCGTTCGCTCAGCTGGCGTGCCTCGAATGACTGGATCTTCTTCTCGGCCTGTTTGAGGCTGGCGACGAGCTCGGCGATTCGCTCGGGAAGCTGCTCCCTTGGTGTCTTCAGAGACGACGTCAGCTGCGACACGATCGCGCGTTCTGCGGCGAGTTCACGGAAGGCTTCGAGGCCGACGAGGGATTCCACTCGGCGGTTCGTCGAACCGACACTCGACTCGCTGACCAGGTTGATCATGCCGATTTCGGAGCTGGATGCCACGTGGGTCCCTGCGCAGAGTTCGCGCGACCATGGCCCACCGATGTCGACGACGCGGACGACGTCGCCGTACTTCTCGCCGAACAGGGCCATGGCGCCGAGTGACTTTGCTTCGTCGAGCGGGAGTTCGCGTGTGACGACCTCGAGGTTGTTCCGGATGGCGTTGTTCGAGACCTCTTCGATCTCCGATCGCGTCTCGGCTGACAGTCCGGAGTTCCAGGTGAAGTCGAGCCGCAGGTATCCGGCCTTGTTGTATGAGCCCGACTGGTGCGCGTTTGGGCCGAGGATCTGGCGCAGCGCAGCGTGGATGATGTGGGTGCCGGAGTGGGCCTGCTTCGCTCCACGGCGGTAGTCGGAGTCGACCACGCTTCGGGCGAGGTTCCCGACTCCGACTTCTCCGCGGGCGACCTGGACCTTGTGGCTGATGAGTCCCTTGACCGGTTTCTGGACGTCGAGGACCTCGAGTTCGAACCCGTTTCCGACGATGAGTCCCTGGTCGGCTTCCTGACCACCGGATTCGGCGTAGAGCGACGTCTCCGCGAGGATCACTTCGGCGATGTCACCGGCGACGGCGGTGGTCACCGAGTGTCCGCCCACGATGAGGCCCAGGATCCGGGACTCGGTTTCGAGTTCGGTGTAGCCGGTGAAGACCGTTTCGCCCTGGGCACGGAATCCGCTGTAGACAGAGAGGTCGGCGAGGGCGGTCTTCTTCGCCTTCGCGTCCGCCTTCGCCATCGTGCGCTGCTTCGTCATGAGGGCGTCGAATGCGGTGCGGTCGACGGACAGCCCGGCTTCTTCGGCGATCTCGAGAGTGAGGTCGATCGGGAAGCCGTACGTGTCGTGCAGGAGGAACGCCGTGTCCCCCGGCAGCCGGGTGCTTCCGGTGTCCTTCGACTTGGTGACGGCTAGGTCGAGGATCGTCGTGCCGCCTGCGAGCGTGCGGAGGAACGTCTCCTCCTCGCCGAATGCGGCCTGCGAGATCCGCCCGTAGTCGTGCTCGACCTCGGGGTAGGAGGACTTCATGGCGTCGCGGGAGACGGCGAACAGCTCGGGGAACGACGGGGCGTCGACGCCGAGCAGGCGCATGGCGCGGACGGTGCGCCGCATCAGGCGGCGCAGGATGTAGCCGCGCCCTTCGTTGGACGGGGTGACGCCGTCGCTCATGAGCATGAGCGAGCTGCGCACGTGGTCGGCGATGACGCGCATCCGTACGTCGTCGGTGTGGTCGGCCCCGTAGCGGCGGCCGGAAAGGTCGGCGGCGCGGTCGAGGACAGGACGGATCTGGTCGATCTCGTACATGTTTTCGACGCCCTGCTTGAGGAAGGCGACCCGCTCGAGTCCCATTCCGGTGTCGATGTTCTGCTTCGGCAGGTCGCTCACGATCTGGAAGTCCGTCTTGGAGCGGACGTCGCCGATGAGGTACTGCATGAAGACGAGGTTCCAGATTTCGACGTACCGGTCGTCGTCGGTGGCGGGGCCTCCGTCGGCGCCGTATGCCGGTCCTCTGTCGAAGAAGATCTCCGAGCAGGGCCCGGCCGGTCCCGGCTGTCCGGTGTGCCAATAATTGGTGTCTTCGCCGAGGCGCTGGATCCGTTCGTCGGGGAGACCGGCGATCTTCTTCCACAGCGCGATGGCTTCGTCGTCATCCTTATAGACGGTGACCCAGAGGTCTTTCTCGTCGAATCCGTAACCACCGGCGCTTTCGGCAGAGGTCAGAAGCTCCCACGCGTAGCTGATCGCGCCCTCTTTGAAGTAGTCACCGAACGAGAAGTTGCCGTTCATCTGGAAGAAGGTGCCGTGACGCGGGGTCTTGCCCACTTCCTCGATGTCGTTCGTTCGGATGCACTTCTGCACGCTGGTCGCGCGCGGGTAAGGCGCTGGGACGAGGCCGGTGAGGTACGGCACGAACGGGACCATTCCGGCCACGGTGAAGAGCAGTGACGGGTCGTCGGAGACCAGTGAGGCGGAGGGGACGACGGTGTGGCCACGCTCGGCAAAAAAATCTAGCCAGCGCTGGCGGATATCAGCGGTCTTCATGGGTCCGTTCGAGGGAGTCGGTGGCGCCTGGCGGCGCTGGTCAGTTCTTGTTGCTGAGGTCGCCGAGCGTGTCTTCAGCGTTTCGGGCGATGTCGTCGATGGCGTCGCGAAGCTCGGCCTCGCGCTCCTTGTATGCGTCTGCGACGGTGTCGCTGAACTCTTTGAGCTTGAGGTCCAGGTCGGCAAAGAATTCCTTGCCGCGCTGGGTCTTGTTGATCTCGTGAGCGACAACAAAACCCGCGCCGATGCCTGTGATCAGCCAGAGCAGGTTCTTCATAGGGGCCTCCATAACGGTGGGGCGGATGCTTCCAAGCTATTCATCCTATCGGGCGGAACCTCTCGTCCCGCCGCTGCAACGAAGAACGGGGCCGCGGCATAAGCCGCGACCCCGTTCGAACGACGCAAGGATGTACTAGCGAGCTGCGTAGTACTCCACGACGAACTGCACTTCACAGGTCACGGGAACTTCGGCACGCTTCGGGGCGCGCACGAGGCGAGCCTGGAGCTTGTCGAGTTCGACCTCGAGGTACGGCGGAAGCTTAGGAAGAACGTCGACGTGTCCGCCGGCCGCTGCTACCTGGAAAGGCTCGGTGCCTTCGCTCCTGGCCTTGACGTGGATGAGCTGGCCCGGCTTCACGCGGAAGGACGGGCGGTCGACGAGCTGGCCGTCGACGAGGATGTGACGGTGCACAACCATCTGGCGAGCCTGCGCCGTGGTGCGGGCGATGGCCGAGCGAACGAGGAGAGCGTCGAGACGGGTCTCGAGGATCTCGACGAGGTTTTCACCCGTCAGGCCCTTGATGCGGCGAGCCTCTTCGAAGGCGATCTTCAGCTGCTTCTCGCGGATGCCGTACTGGGCGCGCAGGCGCTGCTTCTCGCGAAGACGCACAGCGTAGTCGGAGTCGGTCTTGCGCTTGGTGCGGCCGTGCTCACCCGGAGCGTATGGACGCTTCTCGAGGTACTTCGCTGCCTTGGGGGTGAGGGCAATGCCCAGTGCCCGCGAGAGGCGGGTCTTGCTACGTGTACGTGACTTGGTAGACACGGGTTCCTTTCGGTGGAATCTCAAACTGGATGTGCCGGTGCGCGCGGAGGCGAACCGGAAAGTTAGAGGGGTGAGCCGGAACAGTTCGGCTAAAGAACATGTCCGTCAACCCGGTTCAGTGCAGCCATACAGTTAACCGGGCCTAGGCCAGCAGCAATCCTAACACGCCGGCTGCCTCAGACGCGCCCGCCGCGCACGATGCGGAGAAGCTTCGCCAGCCGTGATGAGACATCCCTCTCGTTGCCGTGCTGGGTCGGCTGGTAATAGCGCACGCCCTGCAGTTCGTCGGGGAGATACTGCTGCTCCACGACACCGACGTCGGCGTCGTGGGGATAGCGGTAGCCCTTGCCGTGCCCGAGCCGTTTGGCGCCGGCGTAATGGGCATCGCGCATCGGCTTGGGAACGCGACCGAACTTGCCGGCCCGCACGTCGGCGATGGCACGATCGATCGCGACGTACGAGGCATTCGACTTCGCAGCCGTCGCGAGATAGACGACGGCCTCCGCGAGGGGGATGCGTCCCTCGGGCATGCCGATGAACTGCACGGAGTCGGCAGCCGCGACAGCGATGACCAGGGCGTTCGGATCCGCCATCCCGATGTCCTCTGCGGCAGACACGATGATGCGGCGGGAGATGAAACGCGGGTCCTCCCCCGCCTCTATCATCCGGGCCAGGTAGTGAAGTGCTGCGTCGACGTCTGAACCGCGAATGGACTTGATGAAGGCACTGATGACGTCGTAGTGCTCATCACCGTTCCTGTCGTAGCGGAGCAGTGCTCGATCGACCGCGGAAGAGACGATGTCGGCGGTGATCACCGGGCGTCGTTCCGCTGCCGGGGCGTGCGCTCTGGAGGTGGCGGACCCTGGCGAGTCTTCGCTCTCCTCGTCGTCGTCGTCAGGGCTCTCGTCGTCGTCGTTGTCAGGATCGAGGTCGGCGGTGTTCCTGTCGTCGTCGGCCGACTCTCCTGCGTCGAGCGAATCGGCGCTGACGGATGCCGCTTCAAGCGCTGTCAGGGCGCGCCGAGCGTCGCCCGAGGCGAGCCGGATGATCGTGTCGCGGGCGTCGTCGGTCACATCGAACCGGCCGCCGAGTCCGCGAGGGTCCTCGATCGCCCGATCGAGGACGATCCGGAGGTCGTCGTCGGTGAGCTGTTCCAGGGTCAGGAGAAGCGACCGCGAGAGCAGAGGTGAGATGACGGAGAACGAGGGGTTCTCGGTCGTCGCAGCCACGAGAATGACCCAGCCGTTCTCAACTCCGGGGAGGAGAGCATCCTGCTGCGCCTTGGTGAAGCGGTGGATCTCGTCGAGGAAGAGAACGGTGGACAGGCCGTACAGATCCCTGCTCGTCATCGCTTCGTCCATGACCTGGCGGACGTCTTTGACGCCTGCCGAGACGGCGGACAGTTCGACGAATCGTCGGCCGGAACTGTGGGCGATCGATTGGGCGATCGTCGTCTTGCCCGTTCCCGGCGGGCCCCAGAGGATGACGGACACCGATCCTTTGTCGCCGGATTTGCTCGTGGCGAGGCTGACAAGCGGTGAACCGGGCTTGAGGAGATGCTTTTGCCCGGCGACCTCGTCGAGGCTCTTGGGCCTCATGCGCACGGCGAGCGGAACGCTACCCGAATGCAGCGCCGCTGTCGTATTTGCCATGGTGCAAGGCTAGCCGCACCCGCCGACAATCGCGGCGGGTGCGGCCAGGAGTCCTATTCGACCGCCGATGCGGCCGTGGAGAGGAGGGCTACGTAGTCTTCGAGTCCCCAGGTCAGCGACAGTGCACTCGGCGGAGACACCGCGGCGATCAGTTCGACGCCGACGACCGATGCGACAGCGCCGCTCGCGACAGCGGGGATCGTCTTCGCATAGCTCGACGACAGGAATGCGGATTCCGCTTCCGCAGTGTCCGAGTAGCTGACGAGGATGTCGCTCTCGAGCTTGTCGACCTCTTCGTAACTCAGCTCGTAGTAGAAGCTTGAGTCGCCGGTGGAGAGTTCCTCGACGGCGGGGGCGTCGACGAGCCCGAGGTCGAAGAGGAAGTCGACGCGGGAGTCCGCGCCCTTGTAGACATAGAACTTGCCTCCGAAGTCGGCGACGGCGGCGACGGTCTTGCCGGCCAGCTCGGGGTGGGCCTCCGCCTGTTCAGCGGTGATCGCGGCAATATCGTTGAGCACGGTTTCGGCTTCCGCGGTTTTGCCGAGCGCTTCGCCGACGGTCGTGACGACGTCGGTCCACGGGGTCGACCACGGGGCGTCCGGGTAGGCGACGGTCGGCGCGATCTCGCTCAGGAGGTCGTACTGTTCCTCGGTGATCCCGGAGTACACCGCGAGGATCAGGTCGGGTGACTGCTCCGCGATGTCTTCGTACGCGGGTTCTTCGACCGTCGATGGGATGATCGCGGGGGTGTCGGCGTCGAGATCCTCGAGCGCTTCGGCAACCCAGGGCAGCACGCCATTCTCGTCTCCGCCATAGCTCTGTGCTTCCATTCCGACCGGGACGACCCCGACGGCGATCGCGGCATCCGTCGATCCCCAGCCGAGGGTGACGACCCGCTCCGGGGCCTCTTCAATCTTCGTGTCGCCGAAGGCGTGCTCGATCGAGACGGGGAACGATGAGGCGCCGGTGTCGTCTGCGGGAGCGGTTTTGTCGGCGGACGCCGGCGCGCAGCCGCTGAGGGCAAGCAGGGTGACGGCGGCGGTCGCGATTAACGCGAGTCGGGGTCGAGATGGCACAGGTGCTCCAGGTTCAGTTTGGGATGTTAGGTGAGCCTATCCTAATACGAGATGGGTGCCGGGCGGTGAAAACGACCGATGGGAATCACCATCGGTGTACCGCACACGGGGTCGGGAATGATGTGAGACTCCAGGCCGAAGGCGCGCTGCACCAGTTCCGGGGTGAGCACGTCGGCCGGAGCGCCGGTGGCGACGACCTCGCCATGAGCCATCACGACGAGGTGATGGGCGTAGCGCGCGGCGAGGTTGAGGTCGTGCAGGACCATCACGATGGTCTTCTTCCGGGTGTGGTTCAGTTCGGCGAGGAGATCGAGCAACTCGATCTGGTGAGTCACGTCGAGGAACGTAGTGGGCTCGTCGAGCAGCAGGATGTCGGTGTCCTGGGCCAGGGCCATGGCGACCCACACCCGCTGCCGCTGCCCACCGGAGAGCTCCCCCACTCGCCTGCCTGCCAGTTCGGTCGTCGACGTCGCGGCCATCGCATCAGCGACGATGGCGCCGTCAGCGCTCGACCAGGAACGGAAAAGCCCCTGGTGCGGATGCCGTCCCCTCCCGACGAGGTCGGCGACGGTGATTCCGTCCGGCGCGATCGGGGACTGAGGCAGGATCCCGACGACCCGGGCGAATTCCTTGGCCGGGTAGGTCGAAATCTGCCGGTCGTCCAGGCGGACGATACCGGCGGATGGGCGGAGAAGTCGCGCGATCCCGCGCAGCAACGTCGACTTACCGCATGCGTTCGCCCCGACGATGACGGTGACGTCTCCGTCGGGAATGGTGAGGTCGAGGTCGCCGATCACCTCCCGACCGTCGTAGGCGAGGCTGAGCCCGTCAGCTTCGAGGGTATGTGCGGGCTCCGCGCCCTGCAGTCGTTCTCGGCTCATGCGCTGCGGTCTCCTTTGTTCGTGGTGGCGAGCAGCCACAGCAGGTAGGGGGCCCCGAGGACGCCGGTGAGGATCCCGGCGGGAACCTGAAGCTCGCCGGGAAGCGCGTGCTGCGCGAGGAAGTCGGCGGCGACCACGAGTGCTGCGCCGACGAGAGCGCTCGGCACGAGAGCGAGAGAACCGTCGCGGACGACGCGACGGGCGATGGGCGCAGAGACGAAGGCGACGAACGCGATGGGTCCCACGAACGCCGTCGCCGTGGCGCACAGCGCGACAGCGATGCCGACAAGCGCGAGCCGGGTCGCTTCGACAGGTACACCGAGACCCCCGGCGGTGTCATCGCCGAGCTGGAGGACGCGCAGGCGAGGGGCGAGTGCGGCGACCAGAGGGAGAAGGACGACGAGCGTTCCTGCGAGCACCGCGATGTCGGGCCACTTCGCCCCGCCGACGCCGCCGACCATCCAGACGAGCGCCTGCGATACCTCCTTCACTTCGCCGCGCGTGAGAAGGTATCCGAGCGCCGACTGGATCAGGAAGGCGACACCGACACCGATGAGAACGAACCGGTACCCACTCACTCCGTCGCGCCAGGACAGGAGGTAGATGGCAGCGGCGACGACGAGTGCCCCGGCGAAAGCACTCAGCGACACGATCGCGCCGCTGGCCCCGAAAACGAGGATCGCCGTCGCGGCGGAGACGCTCGCGCCCCCGGAGATGCCGATGATGTCCGGGCTCGCGAGGTCGTTCCTCAGAATTGTCTGGAACAGGGCACCGGCGATGGCGAAAGCGGCCCCGGCCAGGATCCCGAGAACAACGCGCGGCAGACGCAAACGGAAGACGATGACGTTGTCGCTCCCTGAGCCCTGCCCGATCAGGGTGAGGACGAGGTCACTCGGAGTCAGCGTGTATGCACCGACAGAGACACTCAGCGCTGCGAGCACGACGACGAGAAGGCCGAGCAACGCGATGACGATGCGCCGGCGAGAGGTTGCCGGGGCCGAGGGTGCGCGGGATGACCGTGTATCGGCATCCGTGTGTTTCACAACGGTCATAGCCCGGCCATCCTCGAACGACGGACGATGACGATGAGCACGGGAGCTCCGAGGAGAGCGACGAGGAGTCCGGCCTCGATTTCGCCCGGGTAGGCGAGAAGCCGCCCGAGAGTGTCCGCCGCGAGCACGAGGACGGGGCCGAGAACGGCGGAGTAAACCAGGATCCAGCGATAGTCCGGTCCCGTGAACGGTCGAACGAGGTGCGGGATCACGAGACCCACGAACACAATGGGCCCGGCAAGTGCCGTCGCCGTACCGCAGAGAAGAACGATGGCTGCCGCAGCGATCGCCCGCGACACGCCCACACCCTGACCGAGACCTTTCGCGAGGTCATCACCGAGTGAGAGGACATTGAGGGTGGAACCGATCGTGGCGGCGAGCACTCCCCCCGCGAGCAGGAAAGGAAGGAGCGACACGGCGGCGTCGAGGTCCCGGTTGACGAGCGAACCGACCGACCAGAACCGGTAATTGCTCAACGTGTCGATGTCGGTGATGAGAAGCAGCGTGATGATCGATGTGATCCCCGCGGTCATGGCCGTCCCGGCAAGGGCAAGAGTGACGGGGGTCGAGCCGCCGCGTGCGAGCGACCCGACGAGGTAGACGATCGCCGCGGCGACCGCGGCTCCGGCGAAAGCGAACCAGACGTAGCCTGCCGGGCTTGTGACGCCGAAAAAGGTGATCGCAACGACGACGAATAGGGACGCGCCTGCGTTCACTCCGAGAAGCCCCGGATCAGCAAGAGGGTTCCGCGTGATGCCCTGCATGATGGTTCCCGCGACGGCGAGGGCCGACCCGACGACGAGGCCGATGACGGTGCGGGGGACGCGCAGGTCGCGCACGACGGAGTGATCGGTGTTTCCGGCGACAGGGTCGAACAACGCGGCGAATACCGTGTCGATCGATGTGGCCCGGGTTCCGAGGGTGAGGCTGAGTGCCACGACAACGACGAGCACGCCCACAGCGGCGAGCAGTCCCAGTCGTCGTCGCGTCCGCGACGCAAGCGGAGTCGCCGTTGCCGTCGCCTCGATGAGGCCGGCGGCCATTACTGCGCTTCGGCTTTCCCTGTGCGCCAATACCCCATGAACGCGATCCGCTTACGGTCGATACCGGTTTCGCTGACGAGGAACCGGCGCAATGTCTTGATCACTCCGGCCTCCCCCGCGAGCCAGGCGTAGAAGTCACCGTTGTGCTGGGCCTCGGGAGAATCCCAGAGGAGCTCGGTGTCGACATCCACGTCTTCGACGAGCTGAACCGAACTCGCGAGGGCCGCGCGATACATCGGTCGGTTCCTGGCGACCCACTCTCGAACCGCGGGATCGAGGACAGCACCAGGCTGGAGATCCTCCCGGGGAAGCCAGGTGACCTCGGAGCCTTCCGGTACATCGAGGGGCAGGATGTCGGCTGCACTTGGCACCTCGATGAATGCCCTGGCCTTGCGCCACGCTGGCAGCGATTCGATCACGCTGCAGATCGCGGGTGCCGCTGTCTCGTCGCCCACGAGCAGCACGCACCGCGCATCACCGGGGTGCCAGTCGATCCCGATAGCCGAGTTCTCGCTCGCCGCGTCTGGACCGATGAGGACGACTTCGTCTCCGGGCTCGGCGCGATTCAGCCAGCGCGAGGCCGGCCCACCGTCTCCGTGCGCGACCATGTCGACGTCGACCTCCCGGTCGTGCGGGCGGACCGCGCGTACCGTGTAGGTGCGGAACGGGTTGCGCTCGGCGTCAGGCAGGGCACGCCACCGTGTGTACCAGCTGCCATCGGAAATCGTCCCAGGATGTGCCGCTCCGAACTCCGATATCCCGGTGCCTTCGAGTGGAAACACGATTTTCAGCCGCTGGTCAAGACGGTCGATGCCGAAGCCGCCGAGATCATCCCCGGTGAACGTGACGCGAACGAAGTGCGGGCTCAGTTTGCGCACGGCGACCACGGTTGCCTCGTACGGGCGATACGCGGGACGGGAGTCCTTGACGGCGACGGGGCTCAGAGTAAGCATTACCTAAGTATGGCATGGCTAACCTAAATCACGCCTGGGCATTTGGTACCCGCCGTCACAGGACCGTAAGGTTTCACGGGGTGAGGAAGCCGCAGGCGACTCCCCGGCGCGACTGCGCACAGGCACCCATGGAGGATCCACGTGGCACCCAGCAAGATCGAAGACCGCGCTGCACGCGCGAATCGCGAACGGCTCAAAGGATATAAAGCCCGCCAGGCGATGCACGCGTTTCGGATCCGTCGCAGAAAGCGCGACAACTGGATTGCGGTTGTCGCCATCGTCGTCGTCGCGATCGGTGCCACCTTCGCTCAACTGGCCTATTTCTCCGCCGGCCCCGGAAAACCGGCTGCAACGGCGGAACCGGAACCGGAACCGACCGAGACCCTCCCAGCCGAGGGCGAAAACGTCGGTGACGTCCCGGATCCAGCCCTCGCCGAAGCGCGCACCTGGACAGGCACTCTCTCGATCAATGACGTGCCGCTCGGCATCGAACTCGACGGTGCGACCGCCCCTCAGGGCGTCGCATCCTTCGTCTCCCTCTCCCAGAAGGGGTTCTACGCCGATGTCTCCTGCCACCGCCTGACCAACGACGGATTCTTCGTTCTCCAGTGCGGAGACCCGGAGGGCGACGGAAGCGGCGGCCCCGGTTACAGTTACGGACCGATCGAGAATGCGCCGACGGACGACGTCTACCCGGCAGGGACGATCGCCATGGCGAGGCAGGGTGGCGACGCGTACAGCAACGGCAGCCAGTTCTTCATCGTCTACGAGGACACCACGATCCCGTCGGATGCCGCTGGTGGTTACACCGTTCTCGGGTCGGTCACGAGCGGGCTCGACGAACTGAAGGCTCAAGTGATCGACGAGGGCATCGAGGGTGGCGTCACTGACGGTCCGCCAGCGGTTCCCGTTGTCATCACCGGTGTCACCGTCGAGTAGCCATTGCCGCGCGGAAGCGCCGACGTAATAGGCTTGAGCAGAGTTTCCGGTCGCACAGCAGTGCGGCACCCACAGCAAGGTGAGGCACGTGTCCAATTCAGAGCAGCAACCATGGGGTCGCGTCGGCGATTCCGGCGCCGTCTTCGTCCGCGAGGGTGAGAACTGGCGCGAGGTTGGCCAGTACCCAGACGGTACGCCGGAAGAAGCACTGGCATACTTCGAGCGCAAGTTCGTCGACCTCGCCGGTCAGGTGACGCTGCTCGAGCAGCGCGTCAAGCGGGGAGCCCCCGCCGCCGATGTCGCGACCGCCGTCGCCCGCCTGGCGAAGAACCTCGAGGGCGCCAATGCGGTTGGTGACCTCGAGAGCCTGAAGGCCCGCGTCGCCGCACTCGACTCCACTGTCGGCGAACTCACCGAGCAGCAGGGCGAAGAAGCGAAGGCGGCCGTCGCCGAGGCACTTGCGACACGGACGGCGATCGTCACGGAAGCGGAGAAACTGGCCGCACAGGACCCGGCGAAGGCGCAGTGGAAGAACACCACTGAGCAGATCAACGCGTTGTTCGCCCAGTGGCAGACCCACCAGCAGGAAGGTCCGAAGCTTCCCAAGGGAGAGGCCAACGACCTCTGGAAGCGATTCCGCACCGCCAAGTCCACGATCGAACAGAACCGGCGTGCGTTCTTCGCTGAACTCGACTCCGTGCACCGTGACGCCAAGAGCCGCAAGCAGGCGCTCATCGAGAAGGCCGAAGCGCTCATTGAAAAGGGTGTGGACGGCATCCCCGGATACCGCGCGCTCCTCGACGAGTGGAAGCAGTCCGGTCGAGCGGGCAAGCGCCACGACGACGCGCTGTGGGCTCGCTTCAAAGCGGCAGGCGATGCGATCTACGCGGCGAAGTCCGAAGTAGACGCCAGGGACCACGCCGAATTCTCCGGCAACCTCGAACTCAAGCTGGCCCTTCTGAACGAAGCAGAGCCGCTCCTCGCTGAGAAGGACCGCGACAAGCTGCGTTCTTCGCTCGCCGATATCCAGCGACGCTGGGACGAGATCGGAAAGGTTCCCCGGGACCAGGTCAAGAACGTCGAGGACCGGTTGCGCAAGGTCGAGCAGCACCTGCGAACCCTCGACGACGATCACTGGAAGCGGAACAACCCGGAGACCAAGGCTCGCACCGAGGGCCTCGCCGGGCAGCTGAACGCCGCTATCGCGAAGCTCGAGCGGGAACTCGACGACGCGAAGGCATCCGGGGACGAAGCGCGGATCGCCGAGGCGACCGAGGCTCTTGAAGCACGCAAGCTCTGGCTCAACGCACTCTCCTGAGACCGGAGCTTCTCCACACCGTCGCCACCGGCGCCCGACTCTGCACAGCAGGGACGGGCGCCGGTTTCGTCTGAGCGCATCCGGGCAGGCTGTAACCCGTGTTTCGGATTCCGCCGGTGATGGCCCCCGGCATTCTCCCTCTGGCGGAGTTGTCCGCCGCCCGGCTCGACGGCGACCTGTTTGCGGTCGACGAGTGCTGGGTCTGTGCCGATGAGCCCGATGGCAGCGAGATCAGGGCTGAGGCGCTGAGCCGCCTTCTCCCGCCCTCCTCCGATCGCCTGATCGTGATGGGAATCAGTGCTGCCTGGTTGCACGCGGCGACGGATGTTCCTCCCCCGCGTCACGAGGCCTGCTCGCGACTCGGAGAACGGTCGACCCCGATGCTCACGAGGAGGTTTGTGTTGCGCGAACTCCTCCTCGCCGACGCGGACGTCGAACGGATCGGTCCGGTCCGTGTGACGACGCCCGTACGCACCGCCTTCGACCTTGCTCGGCGAACGACGCTGTCTGCACCGGAACTCAGGGCACTCGCCACGCTTGTGGGCGACCATGGGGTCTGTCCTGCCGACGCGACGGACGGCATCCGTGCGACTCTGCCGGGAGCGCGGCTCGCGATCGAACGGATCGCGGCGCTATGGAATCAGCCGCCGTTGACCCGGTAAACGTCGTAGACCGCGTCGATTCGCCGCACGGCGTTGAGCACTCGGTCGAGGTGCGTGGTGTCGCCCATCTCGAACACGAACCGGCTGATGGCGAGACGGTTCGTCGATGTCGACACGGTGGCGGAGAGAATGTTGACGTGGTGTTCGCTGAGCACCCGCGTGACGTCGCTGAGAAGGCCCGCCCGGTCGAGAGCCTCGACCTGGATGTTGACGAGGAACACGCTCTTCGACGTCGGCGCCCATTCGACGTCGATCATCCGCTCGGGTTCCTTGAGCAGCTCCTGCACGTTGTGGCAGTCGCTCCTGTGGACGGAGACGCCGGATCCGCGGGTGACGAAGCCGACGATGTCGTCTCCCGGGACGGGGGTGCAGCATTTCGACATCTTCACGAGGATGTCCGGGGCGCCGCGGACGAGGACTCCTGAGTCGCTGTGCGGAAGCTTACGGGTGCGTCCACGCACCGGGAAGTCGATGGCCTCGGCTTCAGCCTCGCTGTCGCCCTGCAGGAGCGCGGCAACCTTCTCGAGCACGGACTGGGTCGATACGTGACCCTCACCGACCGCTGCGTAGAGCGCAGAGACGTCCTCGTATCGCATCTGCGCGGCGACCTCGGCGAAGGAGTCCTGGCTCATGAGTTTTTGAAGGGGCAGGTTCTGTTTGCGCATCGCGCGGGCGATCGCATCCTTGCCCTGCTCGATCGCTTCGTCGCGGCGTTCCTTCGTGAACCACTGCCGGATCTTGTTGCGCGCGCGGGTGCTCTTGACGAAGCTGAGCCAGTCCTGGCTCGGCCCAGAGTCCGGGTTCTTCGAGGTGAACACCTCGACGACCTCACCGCTGTTGAGCTCGGTCTCGAGCGGGACGAGGCGACCGTTCACTTTGGCGCCCATCGTGCGGTGTCCCACCTCGGTGTGGACGGCGTACGCGAAATCGACAGGTGTTGCGCCGGCTGGCAGCCCGATCACGCGGCCCTTCGGCGTGAAGACGTAGACCTCTTTCGCGCCGATTTCGAACCGGAGCGAGTCGAGGAACTCCCCCGGATCGGCGGTCTCCGCCTGCCAGTCTGAGATGTGGGCGAGCCAGACCATGTCGTTCTCATTGGCCTTGGCGCCAGCGTTCTTGCCGTTGACGTTTTCCTTGTACTTCCAGTGAGCGGCAACTCCGTATTCGGCGTGCTGATGCATCTCGTGGGTACGGATCTGGATCTCGACGCTCTTGCCGCCTGGACCGATCACCGTCGTGTGAAGCGACTGGTACAGGTTGAACTTCGGGGTGGCGATGTAGTCCTTGAACCGCCCGGGGATCGGCGTCCAGCGCGCGTGGATGGCACCGAGCACGGCGTAGCAGTCGCGGACCGAGTTCACCAGGATCCGGATACCGATGAGGTCGTAGATCTCGTCGAAGTCCCGGCCGCGCACGATCATCTTCTGGTAGATCGAGTAATACTGCTTCGGCCGGCCGACGACCTTGCCCCGGATCTTCGCAGCCTTCAGATCCTCGTTGACCGAGTCGATGACCTGGTGGACGAGTTCTTCCCGCTGGGGCGTGCGCTGCTTGACGAGGCTCTCGATCTCGGCGTAGAGCTTCGGGTACAGCACAGCGAACGAGAGGTCTTCGAGCTCCCACTTGATGGTCTGGATTCCGAGGCGGTGAGCGAGCGGGGTGTAGATCTCAAGGGTTTCGGTGGCCTTGCGGGCTGCCTTCTCCGGAGGAACGAATCCCCAGGTTCTCGCGTTGTGCAGCCGGTCGGCGAGTTTGATGACGAGGACGCGGATGTCCTTCGACATCGCGACGATCATCTTCCGGACAGTCTCGGCCTGGGCGCTTTCGCCGTACTTGACCTTGTCGAGCTTCGTCACGCCGTCGACGAGCATCGCGACCTCGTCACCGAATTCGGCGCGCAGCTCGTCGAGCGGGTATCCCGTGTCTTCCACGGTGTCGTGGAGGAGGGCAGCGGCGAGTGTCTTTGGGCCGATCCCGAGGTCCGCGAGGATCTGCGCGACAGCGACGGGGTGGGTGATGTACGGCTCGCCGCTTTGACGCTTCTGCCCGCGATGCGCTTTCTCGGCGACGGTATACGCGCGCTCGATGATCGAGAGGTCAGACTTCGGGTGGTGCATTCGCGCAGTGCGGATCAACCGCTCGACCGCGCCGACGGGCTGCGCCTTCGAGAAAATACGCGGTACAAGGCGGCGCAGGGAGGCACTTGACGATTGTGTTTCAGTCATCGGACAACCTCCCTCTCTCCATTATCCCGCGTGGCGGACGCGATTCAGACCGCTGGAGCGACGACGGGTGATTCCGTGGAGCGCTTGCGTGCCTCGAGGATCCTCTCGTCGCGCTTCCTGATCTCAGGCTCGTTCTGGCGGAACAGCGCATACAACGGCGCAGCGACAAAGATCGTCGAGTACGTCGCGATGAGGATACCGACGAAGAGGGACAGCGAGATGTCACGGAGCGTCTCGGCTCCGAGAACGAAGTTCCCGATGACGAGGATGGATGCCACGGGCAGCGCGGCGACGACGGACGTGTTGATCGACCGCACGAGCGTCTGGTTGACGGCGAGGTTCACGGACTCTCCGAAGGTCCTCGGAGAGTTGTCACCGTCCTCGGTTGTGTTCTCGCGGATCTTGTCGAAGACGACGACGGTGTCGTAGAGGGAGTATCCGAGAATGGTGAGGAATCCGATCACCGCCGCCGGGCTGACCTCGAAGCCACTGAGCGCGTACACGCCGAGCGAGATGACGAGGACGTCGAGCAGACCGAGCATCGCCGCCGCGGACATCTTCCAGGTGCGGAAGTACAGCGCCATGGTGATGAAAGCGAGAGCGAGGAAGATGACGAGCCCGGTGATCGCCTGACGGGTGACGTCCTGACCCCAGGACGCGCCGATGAACGAGGTGGCAACGGCATTCTCCTCGACGTCGAACGCCTCGGCGAGAGCCGCGGTCACGTCGTTGGTCTCATCGCTCGTCAGCTGGTTGGTCTGGATCCGCACCGAGTCGTCTCCGACGGTGCTGACCTTGGAGACCGCGTCAGGGACGACGCTTGCAACAGCATCCGTCGCCAGGTCCTGATCGGCGGAGGCCACGGGTGACACCGTGAACTGCGACCCGCCGGTGAACTCGAAGCTCAGGTTGAATCCGCCCTTGACGACGGGCACGAGGATCGATGCCAGGACGAGAAGAATGGCGACGGTGAACCAGACCCTGCGGTTGCCCACAAAGTTGAAGGATCGTTTCCCCGTGTAGAGGTCGTTGCCGAAAGTGGTCAGGCTTGCCATTAGGAATCCTTCTCCTGGCTCGTGCTTCCGCCAGCGGCGATGAGCTCGGCCTGCTTGCGCTCCGCGATGGTCTGGCGCTTTGTTGCCTCACGGCTGGACTTTGCTGCTTTGGTTTTCGACACGTCGACCGGCTGGCGGAACTGAGCGCGGCCACGGTACACGGCACCGAGAGCGGTGGGGTCGAGGCCCGAGAGCGGGTGGCCGCTGGAGAAGAACTTCGTCCGCGCCAGCAACTGCAGGGTGGGGTGAGTGAAGAGCAACACGACGATGACGTCGATCACGGTGGTCACACCGAGGGTGAATGCGAAGCCCTTGACGTTGCCGACGGCGAGAACGTAGAGAACGATCGCGGCGAGCAGGTTGACGCCCTTGGACGCGTAAATCGTCCGCTTCGCTCGCTTCCAGCCGGCTTCGACCGCAGATTCCAGTCCACGTCCGTCACGGAGCTCATCGCGGATACGTTCGAAGTACACGATGAACGAGTCCGCGGTGAATCCGATCGCAACGATGAGCCCGGCGACACCGGCGAGTGACAAGCGGTACCCGTTGCGCCAGGAGAGGATCGCGATCACGAGGTAGGTGAGGACCGCCGCGACGACGAGCGACGCGAGGGTCACCGTTCCGAGGAGCCGGTACTGGAAGAGGGTGTAGACGGCGACAAGCGCAAGCCCGATGAGCCCGGCGATGATTCCGATCTCGAGCTGGCTGGAGCCGAGTGTTGCTGAGATCTGGTCGGAACTCTGCACCACGAAGCTGATGGGAAGTGCGCCGTACTTCAACTGGTCGGCAAGAGTCTTCGACGACTCCTGCGTGAAGTTACCGGAGATTTCGGGCTTGCCGTCACTGATCACAGCGAGAGTCTGCGGGGCCGAAATGACCTGGTTGTCGAGAACGATCGCGAACTGGTTCTGCGGGCTTTCGAGGCCGTTGAGCCGACTGGTGACCTCGGCGAACTGGTCGGTTCCCTGTCCGTTGAAGACGAGGTTCACCGCCCACTCCCCGGTCGTCGCGCCGGTCTGGGTGGTCCGCATGCCGTTGGTGGCGTCGGTGATCTTCGATCCCTCGACCTCAACGGGTCCGAGGATGTACTTCACGCTGCCGTCAGCCTCACACGCGATGATCGGTTCGTCCGCAGGCTGGACGACACCGGGCTCGACGGGTTCGTTGCAGTCGAATGCCTGGAACTGCGCCTCGAGTGCCGGGGTGATCTGGCTGAGGTCGCTCGGGCTGGTCGGTTCTGCCGTCGGAGTGTTCGGGAGGGCAGGGTCGGGGCTGGGGTACGGGGTCTCGGTGCCGTCTTCGCCGACGAAGGTGTTCGACGGCTGGCCGGCAACCAGGACAGCACGGAATTCGAGCTTCGCGGATGCTTCGATGCGCTTGCGGGTCTCCTCGTCGGCTTCACCCGGGATGGAAACGACGACGTTGTTGCCCTCGGTGTTGACCTCTGCCTCGGACACGCCGGACGCGTCGACGCGCTGGCGGATGATGGAAACGGCCTGGGCGAGTTGCTCGGGCGTCGCCTGCTCACCACCCTCGAGGTTCGGCTTGAGGATCATCTGCGTGCCACCCTCGAGGTCGAGGGCGAGCTTCGGTGCCCAGCTCGCGCTCGACCAGATGATGCCTCCGACAAGGATGCCGAGGAGGGCAAGGGTGATCACACCGAGCCAGGTCAGGGAACGTCCCGCCATCCGGGTGGGCGTCAACTTCGACTGTGCCAACGACGTACTCAGCTTTCTAATGACCGCTCGTCCCACACGAGGATGGGACGAGCGCTACGAGGGTGTTGCAGTGGAGAGGAGCGGCACGGGTCGGCCGCGCCCCTCAGGAAGACTACTGGTCTGAGTTCTTCTCACGTGAATCGGAGGCAGGCTTGGTGTCCGTGCCGTCCGCGACCTCGCCGAACTCAGGCTCCGTCGTGAACGACGGGTGGTCCTCGTTGATCTGCTCGTCGTCCGCGACGACGTCTTCCTCGACCTCGGGGGCGACTTCCTCGTCGAGGAAGCGAACGATGGTCTGCTTGTGCACGGTGAGAACGTTGCCGGGGCTGGTTTCAACCTGGACCTTCTCTTCGTTGACGCTGAGGATGGTGCCGAATACACCGAAGTTCGTCATCACCTCTGCACCAGGAACGATCTTCGTCTGCTTTTCCTCGATGTCTTTCTTGCGCTTCTGTCCGTTGCGGAACATGAAGAAGATGAGGACGGCGAGGATGGCAAGCATGCCGATGCTGAGTGGATCAAGAATCATGAGTTTTGTGAAGCCTTCCGCGGTGGTCTCACCGCAAGGTTAGGGAGCAGGCCGAGAGGCCAGGTTCAAATTATAGAACATCGGGCAGCAGGGAACCCTGAGCGTGGGGTACCCCGAAGTGGGCAAACGCCTGAGGTGTCGCAACCCTACCGCGCGGGGTGCGCGTGATGAGGCCGATCCGGACGAGGAACGGTTCGACGACGCTCTCGACCGTTTCGGCTTCCTCACCGACGGAAACCGCCAGGGTGTTGAGGCCGACCGGCCCTCCCCCGAATCGGGTGAGCATGATGTCCATCACCGCACGGTCGAGCCGGTCAAGACCGAGTTCATCGACGTCGTAGAGCGTGAGCGCGGCACGAACCGATGCCTTGTCTGCGTCTGTCCGGTGCACCAGGACATAGTCACGCACCCGGCGAAGCAGCCGGTTCGCGATCCGCGGTGTGCCCCGGCACCTGCCGGCGATCTCGGCGAGGGCGTCGTCGGCGATCGGGAAGTTGAGCATCCGGGCCGCGCGTTGCAGCACTTGCTCGAGCTCGGGCGCGTCGTAGAACTCCAGATGTGCCGTGAAGCCGAAGCGGTCCCGGAGCGGGTTGGGAAGCATTCCGGATCTCGTCGTCGCCCCGACGAGGGTGAACGGTGCGAGGTCGAGCGGCACGGAGGTGGCGCCCTGGCCTTTGCCGACCATGATGTCGATGCGGAAGTCCTCCATGGCGAGATAGAGCATCTCTTCGGCCGAGCGTGCCATCCGGTGGATCTCGTCGATGAAGAGGACCTCGCCAGGGACGAGGCTCGACAGCACTGCAGCCAGGTCACCCGCATGCTGGATCGCCGGCCCACTCGACATCCGGAGTGGTTTGTCGCTCTCATGGGCGACGATCATGGCCAGCGTCGTCTTGCCGAGTCCTGGAGGACCGGAGAGCAGGATGTGGTCAGCGGTACGACCCTGGATGGCTGCAGCCTTGAGCAGGAGTTCGAGCTGCCCACGGACCTTGGTCTGCCCGACGAACTCGTCAAGGCTCTGCGGGCGGAGCGCTCCCTCGAAGACGAGCTCGGAGTCCGACTGCGGTTCGGGGTCGGTCAGATCGAAATCACTCATGATTCCGCACCCGCAGCGACTGCACTGTGCTGGGCGGGTCCGAGCTGGGCGAGGGCAAGTCGCAGAAGCGTCTGCACGGGGAATGCAGCGGCATCCGGATTCGCTGCAATGACCCCTTCGACGGCCGACGCGGCGATCTTCTCGGACCAGCCGAGCCCGACGAGGGCGACGACGACCTGGTCGCCAGCGGGCGTCACAGCGGGGCGGGCGGCGGGCTCGGCGTGGGCGATGAGCTTGCCTGCGAGCGAGACGACGATGAGTTTGGCGGTCTTGGGTCCGATACCGGATACCTTGCGGAACGCGGCGTCGTCTTCGGCGGCGACCGCCGTGGCGATCTGACCGGGGCCGAGAACGGAGAGCACGCCGAGCGCGGACTTCGGGCCGACGCCTGTGACACCTGTCAGCAGTTCGAAGACGGCGAGTTGTTCTCGGGTCTCGAAGCCGAAGAGACTCATCGCGTCCTCGCGCACGATGAATGCGGTGTGCACGAAGGCCGAGTCACCGACCCTCAATGCGAGGGCATGTTCAGGGGTGACCTGGATCGCATAACCGATCCCGCCGACCTCGATGACGATGTTCCCGCCGACGGCTGAGAGCACTGTTCCACGTACGCTTGAGATCACTCCGTCAGCCTACGTGGGGCATCCGACAGTTGGGTGGAGCCACGCTGTCTGGCGAGGTGCGCGGTGCCTACGAACCGCCGCGGGCGGCCCGTTCGGCGTTCGCCCACGCCCGCTGTGCGGGAGTGAGAGCGGATGTTTCTCCCCCGGTCGCCTGCACCCCGTTTCGCCACGCGTGGCAGATCGCGAGGGCGAGCGCATCGGCGGCATCCGCCGGCTGCGGCGGCTCGGCGAGGCCGAGAACACGAGCGACCATGGTGGCCACCTGCTTCTTGTCGGCGGAACCATAACCGGTGACGGCGGCCTTCACTTCGGACGGCGTGTGCAGCCCGACCCGGAGGTCGCGCTTCGCGGCGGCGTGCAGGGCGAGCCCTGACACCTGGGCGGTGCCCATCACCGTGCGAAGGTTGTGCTGGGCGAAGACCCGCTCCACCGCGACCGCCTGGGGCAGGAATTCGTCGAGGGCCTCGTCGAGTCCGCGCCCGATCACGAGGAGCCGCTGGTCGATCGTCGCGTCGATCGGACTCCGAACGACCGTGTAGTGGACGAGCCGAGCCTTCCGGTTGGGTTCGACGTCCACGATTCCGATCCCGCAGCGGGTCAGGCCGGGGTCGACGCCGAGCACCCGGAGCGTCACCGGTCAGTCGTCCTGCGCGTGCAGCTCGGCCTGGACCTCTGGCGACAGGTCGTAGTTGCTGTAGATGTTCTGGACGTCATCGGAGTCCTCGAGCGCATCGATGAGTTTGAAGATCTTTCGCGCGGTTTCAGCGTCGACTTCGACCTTGAGGTTCGGCACGAAAGCGGCGTCGGCCGAGTCGTAGTCGATCCCGGCGTCCTGCAGTGCCTGACGGGTGGCGACGAGGTCGGTCGGCTCCGTGATGATCTCGAAGGTCTCACCCTCGTTGACGACTTCTTCGGCGCCGGCGTCGAGCACAGCGGCGAGGATGTCGTCCTCGGTGGTGTCAGCGGCGGGGACGACGACGATGCCCTTGCGCGCGAAGTTGTATGCGACGCTGCCGGGGTCGCCCATCGTTCCGCCGTTGCGGCTCATGATGGTGCGGACGTCTGCCGCGGCACGGTTCTTGTTGTCGGTGAGACATTCGATCAGCAGGGCGACGCCGTGCTGCGCATAGCCCTCGTACATGATCGTCGTGTAGCTGACCGATTCACCGGAAAGCCCCGCTCCGCGCTTGACGGCGCGGTCGATGTTGTCGTTCGGGACCGACGTCTTCTTCGCCTTCTGGATGGCGTCGACGAGGGTCGGGTTGCCTGACAGGTCTGCGCCGCCCATCTTCGCGGCGACTTCGATGTTCTTGATGAGCTTCGCGAACGCTTTGGCACGGCGCGAGTCTGTGATCGCCTTCTTGTGCTTCGTCGTCGCCCACTTGGAGTGTCCGGACATGTGCTCCCTTACTGGATGTCTAACCGCGCCAGTCTAATTCACCGGGCGCTGATCGGGCCGGTTCAGCCTGCGTGTGCCCGAACCTTCTCGAGGAAGTAGGCGTGGAACCGGATGTCCCCGGTCATCTCGGGGTGGAAGGAGGTGCCGAGCAGGTTGCCCTGTTCGACGGCGACGACGCGACCGTCCGAAAGCGACGCGATCGCGGTCGCCTTCGTGCCGACGCTTTCGACGATCGGCGCACGGATGAAGACCGCGTGCATCGGCTCCTCCCCCAGTTCCGGGATGTCGATGTCGGTCTCGAACGAATCGAGCTGCGAGCCGAAAGCGTTTCTCCGTACCACCACGTCGAGACCACCGAGAGTCTGCTGACCCGCGATGCCGTCGAGGATGCTGTCTGCGAGCAGAATCAGCCCGGCGCACGTCCCGTACACGGGCAGTCCGCCGGCGATGGCCTGCTTGAGCGGTTCAGCCATCCCGAACGTTCGCGACAGCTTGTCCTGCACGCTCGACTCTCCCCCGGGGAGGACGATGCCGTCGACGTCGGTGAGTTCTTCCGGCCTGCGGACGGCAACGACGTCTGCGCCAAGCCCACGGAGAACCGCCGCGTGTTCACGGAAGTCGCCCTGGAGGGCGAGGACGCCGACCTGAGGCCTGTGACTACCAGCCACGCTCGGCAAGGCGGTGCGGCGCCGCGAGGTCGGAAACGTTGATGCCGACCATTGCTTCACCGAGACCGCGGGAGACCTCGGCGATGACCTTCGGGTCGTCGAAGAACGTCGTCGCCTTGACCACGGCCGCGGCACGCTTCTCGGGGTTCCCCGACTTGAAGATGCCCGAGCCGACGAAGACACCGTCTGCGCCGAGCTGCATCATCATCGCTGCGTCGGCCGGAGTGGCGACACCACCGGCGGTGAACAGGACGACGGGGAGCTTGCCGGTTTCCGCGATCTCGGCGACGAGTTCGTACGGAGCCTGCAGTTCCTTGGCAGCGACGTACAGTTCGTCCCTGGACATCGACGACAGCGAGGCGATCTCGCTCTTGATCTTGCGGATGTGCTTGGTGGCTTCGGAGACGTCGCCGGTTCCGGCCTCGCCCTTCGAGCGGATCATGGCAGCACCCTCTGTGATGCGGCGAAGTGCCTCACCGAGGTTGGTGGCGCCGCAGACGAAGGGAACGTCGTAGTTCCACTTGTCGATGTGGTTGACGTAGTCGGCGGGGCTGAGCACCTCTGACTCGTCGATGTAGTCGACCTTGAGCGCCTGGAGCACCTGCGCTTCGACGAAGTGTCCGATGCGAGCCTTCGCCATGACGGGGATGGAGACCTCGGCGATGATCGACTCGATCAGGTCTGGGTCACTCATGCGGGCGACACCACCTTGGGAGCGGATGTCAGCCGGGACCCGCTCGAGGGCCATGACGGCTACGGCTCCGGCGTCTTCGGCGATGCGTGCCTGCTCGGCTGTGACGACGTCCATGATGACGCCACCCTTGAGCATTTCTGCAAGACCGCGCTTGACGCGGTTGGAACCCTGTTCGGCGGTGCTGGTGCTGTTAGTCATAATTCTCAATCTTAGATCGTTGCTGGAGGACACGCCGGACGCGCGCGTGAGTTCTAGGAGGCCGGCCAGGCGTCTGCGATGGCCGCGCGGACGTCACCGAGCAGTTGCGGAAGCGCTTTGGTCTTCGCGATGATCGGCAGGAAGTTGGAGTCCTGCGCCCATCGCGGCACGACGTGCTGGTGCAGGTGGCCAGCGATTCCCGCGCCGGCGACGATGCCCTGGTTCATTCCGATGTTGAAGCCGTCATTCTTCGACACACTCCGGACGACCCGCATGGCGGTCTGGGTGAGTTCACCGATCTCGGCCACCTCTTCCGGTGTGGCCTGGTCGTAGGTCGGAATGTGGCGGTACGGGCAGACGAGCAGGTGACCGCTGTTGTACGGGAACAGGTTGAGCAGCACGTAGGCGTGTTTTCCCCTGGCGACGATGAGGCCGTCTTCGTCGCTCATCTGAGGTGCATGACAGAACGGACAGTCGTCCTGGTGCGGTTGCTGGCCGTGCTGGATGTAGACAAGACGGTGAGGTGTCCACAGCCGCTGGAATTCGTCCGGCACCCCGGCGAGGTGCGCCCCGGATTCCACCGAGTCCGCCACCGGCGCGTCCTGCTCGTTCGGTTCCCGGTGGTCGTCGAGGCCTAGTCGAGCCATGCCGTCGATACCTGTGCGTGTGACGAGATCGAATCGACGATCTTCTCGATCGCCTCATCGACGGGGATGCCGTTGAGCTGGGTTCCGTCCCGGAATCGGAAGCTCACCGCACCGTTGGCGCGGTCGTCCTCCCCGGCGATGAGCTGGAACGGGATTTTCGCCTTGGTGTGTGTGCGGATCTTCTTCGGCATCCGGTCGTCGCTGTGGTCGACCTGAACCCGGACCCCACGGGCTTTGAGCTTCGCGGCGATGTCGTCGAGGTAGGCAGCGTACTCCTCGGCGACCGGGATGCCGATGGCCTGGATCGGGGAGAGCCAGACCGGGAAGGCGCCGGCATAGTGTTCGAGCAGGATCGCGAAGAACCGCTCAACCGACCCGAGGAGTGCGCGGTGGATCATCGCGGGGCGCTGGCGGGTGCCGTCGGCGGCCGTGTATTCGAGCTCGAACAGCTCCGGCTGGTTGAAGTCGAGCTGCACGGTCGAGAGTTGCCAGGTCCTGCCGATCGCGTCGCGCGCCTGCACCGAGATCTTCGGGCCGTAGAACGCCGCTCCGCCCGGGTCGTCGACGAGTTCGAGCCCGGAATCGACGGCGACGTCCCGGAGTGTCTGCGTGGCGCTCTCCCAGATCTCATCGCTGCCGACGAACTTAACGGGGTCCTTCGTCGACAATTCGAGGTAGAAGTCGTTGAGGCCGTAACCGCGGAGCGTCTCGAGCACGAACTGGAGCTGGCGCCCCACCTCGTCCTTGATCTGGTCCTGGGTGACGTAGATGTGGGCGTCATCCTGCGTGAGGCCGCGCACGCGCGTCAGGCCGGAAAGCGTTCCGCTCTTCTCGTACCGGTACACGGTCCCGAACTCCGCGAGGCGGAGGGGAAGCTCCCGATAGCTGCGTCCCCGTGCACGGAAGATCAGGTTGTGCATCGGGCAGTTCATCGGCTTGAGGTAGTAGTCCTGGCCCTGCCTCGTGACGTTGCCATCGGCATCCGTCTCTTCGTCGAGGTGCATGGCAGGGAACATGCCGTCGCGATACCAGTTGAGGTGCCCGCTGGTCTCGAACAGCTGCGCTTTCGTGATGTGGGGCGTGTTGACGAGCTCGTAGTCGTTCTCGATCAGCTGCTCGCGCAGGTAGTTTTCGATCTCGGAGCGGATGATCCCGCCCTTGGGGTGGAACACGGCGAGGCCGGATCCGATCTCGTCGGGGAAGCTGAACAGGTCGAGTTCGGCGCCGAGCTTGCGGTGGTCGCGCTTGGCTGCCTCCTCGAGACGTGACTGGTACGCGCGCAGTTCGTCCTTGGTCGGCCAGGCCGTTCCGTAGATGCGCTGCAGCTGCGGGTTTTTCTCCGAGCCGCGCCAGTACGCTGCGGCCACCCGGGTGAGGGCGTAGCCGTTGCCGATCATGCGGGTGTTCGGCAGGTGTGGTCCGCGGCAGAGGTCCTTCCACTCCGTCTCGCCTGTCTTCGGGTTGACGTTGTCGTAGATGGTGAGCTCGCCGCCGCCGACCTCGACGTTCTCGTTGTCCTGGCCATCCGCTGATCCGCCTTTGAGGCCGATCAGTTCGAGCTTGAACGGCTCGTTCGCGAGCTCTTCACGCGCTTCGGCGTCCGTGACGACCCGGCGCACGAAGCGCTGGCCCGATCGGATGATCCGGTCCATCTCCTTGGACAGGGCTTTGAGGTCCTCGGGCGTGAACGACTCCGGCACTTCGAAGTCGTAGTAGAAACCGTCTGTGACGGGAGGACCGATACCGAGCTTCGCATCCGGGTTGACCTTCTGCACAGCCTGCGCGAGGACGTGGGCGGCCGAGTGGCGGAGGATGCTGAGCCCGTCTGCGGAATCGATCGTCACCGCCTCGACCTCGTCGGTGTCCGTGAGGGTCGTCGCGAGATCCTTCAGTTCGCCGTTGACGCGCATCGCGACAACGGAACGGTCAGAGAATCGTTCGAATCCGTCAGACACCTGGTTTGCTCCTCTTGTTGGAAAGACTCTTCAACTTTAGCGCCGTCGGCCCGGCCACCCGTGCCGCCGCCCGGAGCCGGGTGCTCGCCTCTAGAGTGAATGCACCCGAGAATGCGAGAGGACCCGGACGTGCCCCCATCCGAGAACCGTTCCCCCCTGCCAGCGCTGATCCCGTTCTTGATCGTGAGCGGAGTGCATCTCGCCGGCCACCTCGCATCGTTCGAACCCCTGGCGCTGGCGACGAAGCCGCTGCTCATTCCCCTCCTCGCCGGTGCGGTCCTCTGGCTCTCACGCGGCCGCAGGTCGTCGGGTGTCATCCTTCTTCTCGCCGCCCTGCTCTTCAGCTGGCTCGGTGATCTTGCTCTCCTCGGCGATGGAGACTCCTGGTTCCTCATCGGACTCGGATGCTTCCTGGTCGCTCATCTGGGCTATGTCGCGCTGTTCTCCTCTCGCGTGGGGTCCGGCAAGCCGGCGGTGTGGAGTGTCGTCTACGCCGCGTGGTTCGCGTTGCTGCTCGTCATCCTCGTTCCGCACCTCGGTGGGATGCTGGCGCCGGTCGTCGGCTACGGACTCGTGATCTGCACCATGGCTGCGATCGCCACCCGCTGTGGCTGGATGGTGAGCCTCGGTGCTGCTCTCTTCCTGCTCTCGGACTCGATCCTCGCCGTGAACGCGTTCGTCGATGCCGCAGACATTCCCGTCGCCGGCTTCCTCGTCATGCTCACGTATCTTTCCGGCCAGGGCTTCATCGCCATCGGGATCGTGCGGCTGCTCGGCTCCGCGCGACGCACGGAACCGGTGGCGGTCGGGAGCGACACACGATGACGTTGCCCGCTCCACGCCGTTTCATCTCCGGTGATCTCACGATGCTCGTCCGGCGCTGGGAAAGAGTGGCGGGAGGCGGGACGGACACCTTCGTTCTCGTCCACGGAATCGGAGTGTCCTCTCGCTACTTCGAGCGGCTGGCCGGCGAGCTCAGGGCCCACGGGACCGTTTTCGCTGTCGATCTGCCCGGTTTCGGTTCCGCTCCTCGCCCACCGCGGCAGTTGACCATCGAAGAGGGAGCCGCGCTGCTCGCGGACTTCCTGCGGTCGGAACAGCTCGACGGTGCTGTTCTCGTCGGCCATTCGATGGGCACCCAGTTCGTCGTAGAGCTCGCCGCTGTGCACCCGAACCGGCTCGCGGGCCTGGTGCTCGCCGGTCCCGTCGTCGACGAGCGGGCGCCGATGCCGTGGCAGCAGGGGATGCGGCTGAGCCGTGACATGCTGCGGGAGTCGCCGACGGCGAACTGGATCGTCGCGACGGATTACCTGCGCAGCGGCATCCGCTGGTACCTCACCGAACTCCCGGTCATGCTCGGATACCGCACCGAGGAGCGGCTCCCCCTCGTCTCGGTTCCCGTTCTTGTTCTTCGCGGAAGCAGGGACCCCATCGCGCCGCGGGGATGGGCGGCTCGCCTGGCCCGGACGGCTCGAGACGGGCGGATGATCGAAGTCGATGGCGCAGCCCACGTCGTCCAGCATGTTGAACCGGAGCGGACGGCGTCGATCCTGGCTGCCTTCGCGCGCGAGGCCAAGCAGACAACGGCCCCCGTGAACGTTACGCGGGAGTCGTTGCCTCCGGCGCAGCGGAATCGTCAGCCTTAGCCGGTACAGCTTTGCGTTGCGCCTTGCGGGTCTGAGGGTTGTGAACGGGCAGGTTTGGCCCGTTCCACACCTTGAGGATCGCCCAGGCGACGGCCGTGATCGGCACAGCGAGCACGGCTCCGGTGATTCCGCCCAGGATCGTTCCGGCGGCGAGGGCGACGAGGATGACCAGCGGGTGGAGCTTGAGCGACTGCGCCATGACGATCGGCTGCAGGAAGTTGCCCTCGAGCTGGTTCACGAGAACCGCAATACCGATGACGATGAGGGCGACGATCGGGCCGTTCTCGGTTCCGACAAGCGCAACGAGAGCAGCGAGGATGCTTGCGGCCGTCGCCCCGACGATCGGGATGAAGCCGCCGAGGAACACGATGACGGTGAGCGGCAATGCGAGGGGCACGCCGAGGATGAAGAGACCGAGCCCGATGAAGAACGCGTCGACGAACGCGATGAGGGCGGTCCCCCGAACGTAGCCACCGAGGACGCGGACGGCGGTGTGCCCGATCCGGCGCCCGCGTTCCAGACGTTCCCCGTGAAGCGGGCTGAGGAAGAAGCGCCACATCGCGTCGCCGTCCTTCAGGAAGAAGAACAGGATGACGATCGCGAGAACGAGGCCTGTGACGAGGTTCGCTGCTGCCGAAACTCCGGCGAGGGCGCCAGTGCCGAACTGGCTGCTCGTGAGGAAGTCGACGACAGCGTCCCTGGCATCCTCGATCTGCTGCGCATCGATCGGAAGCGGACCCTCGAGAAGCCAGGTCTGGAGCTGGTCGATCCCGCGGATCGCTGAGTCGGCGAGCTCTTCCGACTGGCCGCGGACCGCGAAGACGATGAGGGTGACGACTCCCCCAAAGACCACGAAGCCGGTGAGAAGCGCTGCCCACGCGGCGAGCAGGTTGGACATGAACCGGCGAAGCCAGAGGATGACGGGGGACGCAGCTGCCGCGACGATGAGCGCGATGAGCACGGGGATGACCACGAGCTTCAGTTGCACCATCCCGTAGATGACGACACCGGCGAGGAGAATGATCACGAGAAGCTGGATGCTTCGTGTCCCGAGGTAGCCGATCCTGTCTGTCCAGAGCTTTCGCGGTGACGGTTTCTCGGTGGTGTGCTGTGGCTCGATGTCGGCGCTCATGCGCTCAGCCTAGTTTCTTCACCGAGTCGGGTCGGGATGGTTGCGGTCGACCGCGGCGCACGGTACTTGCCGTGCGGCTGAGCGTCAAGGCGGTCGACGGTGACGCGGCCGAACGCGTAGACAGAGCACATGAAAGCACTCACCTGGCAAGGAAAACGCTCCGTCTCCGTCAATACCGTCCCTGACCCGACGATCGAGAAGCCCACGGATGTCGTCATCCGCGTGACATCTGCCGCGATCTGCGGGTCAGACCTTCACCTGTACGAAACTCTGGGCCCGTTCCTCAACAAGGGCGACGTGCTCGGTCACGAGACGATGGGCGTGGTCGAAGAGGTCGGCTCACAGGTCACGCGCCTCGCCCCAGGCGACCGGGTCGTCATTCCGTTCGTCATCGCCTGCGGCGACTGCTACATGTGCTCGCGGGGTCTCCACTCCCAGTGCGAGACGACGCAGAACACCGATCAGGGAACGGGCGCCACTCTCTACGGTTTCAGTGAACTGTACGGCTCTGTTCCTGGTGGTCAGGCGGAGCGGATGCGGGTCCCGCTGGCGGACTTCAACGCGACCAAGGTCGGACACGAACTGCCTGACGACCGCTACCTGTTCCTCAGTGACATCCTGCCCACGGCCTGGCAGGGTGTGCAGTACGCCGATCTTCCCGATGATGGGACCCTGATCGTGATGGGACTTGGGCCTGTCGGTCAGTTCGCGAGCAGGATCGGGCGACACCTCGGGCATCGCGTGCTCGCCGTCGAACCCGTCGCCGAGCGTCGTGAAATGGCCGAGCGTTACGGCATCGAGACGTTCGACCTGACCGACGACGTCGTCGAACGGTTGCGCGACGCCACCGACGGCCGTGGAGCGGACTCCGTCGTCGAGGCGGTGGGAATGGAAGCCCACGGAAGCCCCGGGGCGACTCTCGCCCAGAACGCTGTCGGCCTGCTGCCGGACGGCATCGCGAAGAAGCTCATGAACACCGCCGGTGTCGACCGCCTCGAGGCCCTGTACAACTCGTTCGATTCGGTCCGCCGGGGCGGAACGGTGTCCCTGAGCGGCGTGTACGCCGGCGAGGCTGACCCGATCCCCATGAAGTCCCTGTTCGACAAGCAAGTGTCGATCCGGATGGGCCAGTGCAACGTCCAGCGCTGGCGCGACGAGCTGCTCCCCCTCGTCGAGGACCCGTCCGATCCGCTCGGCGTCGAGGATCTCGTCTCACACAGGGTGCCGCTCGACAAGGCGCCCGAGATGTACGACCTGTTCCAGAAGAAGGAGAACGGCTGCATCAAGGTGGTGCTCAAGCCGTAACTGGCCGCGTTTTCATCCGTTGCGGTCGGATTCACCCGGTATGCCGCGTGAATCCGACCGCAGTGAGTGAACTCGTCAGGTGAAGGCCATCGCAATGAGGGCGATGAGCGGCGGGATGCCCTGCGACAGCGCTCCCCCGATACCGGATCCGCGTTCGCGACCCAGTGACATCCGGTCCGCGATGAGGAGAACGACCCCGGACAGGAAGAGGATGGTGCACAGGTAAAAAACCAGTGCCCGCCCGACGTCGACCGAACCTGTGGCCCACAGGAAGACTCCAGCGATGAGACCGCAGGCGAGGAAAAGGTTGTAGAAACCGACGCCGAACGCCCAGAGCCGGATCGCGGGAACGTCGGCTGCCGGTATCGCGAAGATGCGCGAGTGAACGGCGGGGCGGCTGATCAGCAGCGACTCCCAGACGAAGACGAGAACGTGCAGGCCCGCGGTCAGCAGGGCGAACGCCCAGACGACGACGATCATGGCACGGCCTTCATGTTCTCGAGGGTGACGTCGTGACGTCCGAGCACGTCTCCGATGTCACGGAGGACCTCATCGACCGGCTTGCCGCGCGGCACCGATGCGTCGAGGTCGGCGTGGAAGCGGCCCATTCCGCCGGTGAGGCTGAACACGAGGAACCTGACCGTCGGGGTGAGCACGGTGAAGGTGTGCAGTGCACGGGGAGGGATCGCGACCGACGAGCCTGGATCCAATTCGAAACTCTCCCCATCGACGAATACGAGCATGCGTCCGTCAAGCACGTAGTAGCTCTTGCCCCAGCCCGTCCGATGCAGCGGAGTGGGATCCATTTTCGGCGCGATGATCTCGAAGATCTCGTATCCGTCGTCGGTGTGCTCGCCGCCGACGACAACGGTCAGCGTGGCATCCGGAGCGTGCAATTGCCTGCCGGTACCCGCGTGCCTGAAGTGGGTCGTGTGGTTCATGGCCGCAACGTTAGAAGCGGGATGCGCAGGCGTCGATCCCAGAAATCGGGGAATGACGGCGACGTGCCGCGGTGGGATACTTTCGTCATGTGGGAGGAACGAGCCTACGCAGCACGCCGGGAAATCGCGGGCCTGGCAGCATCCGGACTGGGCGTGAGCGACCTGCACGCCGAGGCCATCCGGGTCATCGACCGCGACGTGAAAACGGAGTTGACCTGCTGGGCGACGCTGGATCCGGAGTCGCTCGTCATCAGTGCGATGACCAGCAGTGAGGTCCGGGTTCCTGTCGAATACGAACCGCTGCTCGCGAACGCGGAACTCTCGCCTGACGAGACGCACAGCTTCGCCGCGATGGCTCGACGTGCGGAACTGCTGACCCGGTTCTCCGACTATCCCCGGAACGATCGGGACCGGAGCAGGCGATACCGGAACGTGTGGCGTCCTCTCGGTGTCGAGCAGGAAGTTCGCGTGCTCTTCACAGCGGATGGCACCACCTGGGGTGCCGCTGGGCTAGTGCGGTCAGGCCTGGTCTTCTCAGACCGGGAGGTGGAGTATCTCGGCGCCGTTGCGCCGGCCATTGGTGCTGCAACCCGGCTGGCCGTTCGCTCCGAGATCTCGAACAGACTGGCAACGGGGCAGCCGGCGATCGTCATCGTCAGTGACTCCGGGAACATCCGTTCCGCCACTGGCTCTGCGAGGGAGTGGCAGGAGCGGTTGAACGCCCTGGAGCCAGGGTGGTTCGTCGCGATGATGCACGTCATGGTCGCAGGAGTGCGGAACACGCACGCTGGTGTCTTCCGGGCGCGGATCCGCGACGGTCGGGGGCAGTGGGCGCTCCTCCAAGCCAGCGCACTCATCGGCGGTGGCGCCGACGCGGTCGCGGTCTCCATCGATCCTGCGGCCGGTGAGCAGCTCACCACCCTGTTGTTCGCAGCATATGGGCTGTCGCCTCGGGAACGGGATGTCTGCCGCGAAGTGATCGCTGGGCATTCCACCGCGGACATCGCCGGCAATCTCTTCGTCTCGCAGAACACCGTGCAGGACCATCTGAAGTCTGCATTCGCGAAGGTCGGTGTCCGAAGCAGAGGTGAGCTCGTCGCTCGGCTGCAGCCGCGTCCCGCCGAGCGGGCTTAACGACAGAAGCCCGGACTCTTCAGTCCGGGCTTCTTTCTGTGAGCGATACTGGGATCGAACCAGCGACCTCTTCCGTGTCAGGGAAGCGCGCTACCGCTGCGCCAATCGCTCATGCTACGTGCCATGCTAATTCAGTTTTGAGTGTGAGGTGGCGACGGGATTCGAACCCGTGTGGACGGCTTTGCAGGCCGCTGCCTCGCCTCTCGGCCACGCCACCGCGTGTGGTTGCCCACATGCCGTGGTCAACCCTAAGGCTAACCCCAACACTCGAGCGGATGACGAGATTCGAACTCGCGACCCTCACCTTGGCAAGGTGATGCGCTACCACTGCGCCACATCCGCATTTGCTCGCATTCCTGCGTGCTTGAAAGACTCTACTTGATGAACTGCTGAGAAACAAAATCGAGTTACGGCCGTGTCATTCATCGCCGGAAAGACGCGAAAACGGATGCCACGTGGTTCGCGAGGCCTCTCCGGTTCCGGTACGATGAGACGTCGTTGTGAACCGTTTTCGGTTCTCGACGGATGGGCGATTGGCGCAGTTGGTAGCGCGCTTCCTTCACACGGAAGAGGTCATCGGTTCGAGTCCGGTATCGCCCACCATGAAGGCCCGCAGGCACCTGCGGGCCTTTCGCCGTTCCCGGCTCGGTACGGGCTCTCAGGCGCCGGTCGAGATCTTCACGACGACGGAATTCGAGGCCGCACCGCGCAACCGGCTGGCCGCCCGGATCGCCTTGTAGCGGAGCCCGTACTTACGCTCGAGCGCTTCGTCGATCGCGACGCGGCTGTCTGCATCCGTCAGTACCTCTGCGCGGCCCGGTGTCGCTGTGTTGGATTCGACGTTTCCCCGAACGTCACTGTCAACCCAGGTAGGACTTCATCCATTTGCCCTTGAGGCTGACCTTCACGACCTTGCCGATCGCCTGTGGGCCCTCCGCGCCCATGACGAAGGCATCCTTCGTCAGATAGATCGACCTGCCCGACAGCTCGATCGCGGCGGGCGAGGTCACCGGGAACGATGCCACAGCCTGTTTGCTCCACGGCAGGACCACCGAGACCTGACCGGTGCCGTCGGGGCCGCCGAACATCTCCGCCACGAACACCACGCCGGTCTTCTGCGAGACAGCGAGACCTGTCGCACCCACGAATCCGGTCGCATGGGTCACAACCTTGCCGTTCCACGGGTTGACCTTGTAGACCATGCCACGCATTCCGAGGCTCGCGTCTTCAGGACCGCCAGGGAGCGCGGTGACATACAGCCACCCACCTGGTCCCACCTCGACATCCGTCGGCACTGGTTCGAACCGGTAACCATACCCGACGGCGCACTCGGGGAATCCCGCCTGCTCAGCGAGTTCAGCGCTGATGGTGATCGGTGGCATCGGCGGAAGCACGGCGACAGTCGAGATCCTGCCCTTGTGCCCGACCTTGATGATGGCGTTCATCCCGGCGTCTGCGATGTAGACCCCGTCCTTGAGTGCCAGGGACGCATACGCGTGGGTATCGAGGATGCCGGTGTAACTGGCAGCGCCGAATGGCCCGTTGGGATCGAACTGAGATGCGCACGACTCCGGCAGGTCGGTGAATCCATACGTGTTGACGCCGTCAGGGTTCACGCGGTCTTCAAAGGCGCGGAGATCTGCCACCGCCGTCGGAGCGCCGCGCTTCGTGATCCTCATCAGCGTCGCGCGCGAGTGTGCTTCATCCTGTGATGCCTGCACGTAATAGACGGTGTCGCCTCGGGTGCTGACCGCGCCGATCTCGTCGCCGTTCCCGCTCGCGATGGTCGTGGACGAGCCGCGCGGAGGGACCTTGGTCAGGACGCCGGAGAAGTTCTGGGTCACATAGGCGTTTCCGCGGTGATCGACGTCGAGCGACAGGGGGCTGAGTAGTCCGTCTGCGATCACTCGTTCGCTGATGCTGACCGGTGGTTTTCCACCGTGGGCGGATGCCGGCGCTGCGATCGCGACGGTCGCGATCACGGCTGCGCACACCGTCGCCGACAGGGTCGTGCTTTTCACTCTGTACTCCTTTGTCAGATGAATTGGACAGAGGAGTCAGGATGCTGCCGCCCGCGTCCTGCGGTATCTACCGCACCGCAGAGGAGATTTCCCGTGGACCAAGCATGAGGATTCCTCAGGTTTGCAGCACGCTACTCAGGAATGCCGGACCTGTCGAGCCCCGCCAAGGAGGAAATCAGAGCGGATTCAGTCGATGTAGGTCGTGGTGACGAGAATCGCCCGGTGGTCGGACGCGCCGCGCGGCAGCGTCTTGACGTCGTCCATGCCCATGTTGACGCTCGTCACGAAGTCGAAGTGACCCCGGAAAATCTTGTACCTCGAGTACGTGCGCTCGTTGCTCAGGGAGAGCTCGTAGCCCATCTCGGTGATCCTGCGTCGCAGGTTGTTCTTGAAGATCGGGTAATTGAAGTCACCCACCATGACGGTTGGGATGCCTTCCGCGAGGCTGTGCAGCTCACTGTGCGCCGTCTTGATCTGCTTGCGACGAAGCGAATTCAGCGCTGTGAGGGGTGCGGCGTGGAACGAGGCGACGAGCATCTCGCGCCCCGCTTCCCTATCGAACAGTTTCGTGGCGATGAGTCGTTCGTTCGCGGGCGAGAAAAGCATGTCGTGCATGGATTTCTTCAGTTCGAAAGCCGTCGTCGTGATGGCGTCGAACCGGTCCTGGTTGTAGTAGATCGCGAGCCCCAGGCGGTTGGCGCGGGTCGAGTCGGCCAGCCGCAGGTTGCCGACGGTCTCGGGCAGAAGCTCACTGTCGGCTTCCTGGAGGCACAGGACATCGGCCTCGTAGAGGGTTTCCAGACCGGTGAGTTCGGCGCTTGCTGCGTGCTTGCGCAGGTTGTAGCTGATGATTCTGATGAGGACTCCCCGTCCGAACAGTCGATTCCGAAATTCTACCGCCGCTCCGGCCCGTTGTGGATCAGCGCCAACCGTATCGACGTCCCAGAGCGTGCGCGACGCGGGCGAATTGAGCTTCACCGAGGGCGGCTGCCTCCCGACGCATGCCGTCGGGATGCACCTCGAAAATACGATCGATGCCCACCCAGCTCGGGCGGCCCTGAACGTCCCAGTTCCCACTGCCGATCGACACGAAGTCCACGTCCTCGGTCCCGTGCGGTTTACTCGTCAGTTGCACGGCGACACACGAGCCGTTCGGTCGGGTGGCGACGATGAGCACCGGGCGGTCCTTGCCTCTGCCATCCTTCTCCTCGTACGGGACCCAGGTCCAGACGATCTCGCCGGGATCCGGGTTTCCATCCGTCGACGGGACATAGGACATCCGGACCCGGCCGACCGTGCCAGGTTCGATCTCCCGAGTCGCGTGAGAGCCGGAGCGACCAGCCTCAGCGTCGCTCGCTGTCGACGGAGAGTGCTGAGCATCGCGCGGCGTCGATGTTTGTCCCGAGCGCAGCAGCGCCGTCAGAACTGAGCGGACCATTTTGCCGACGGATGCCATGGTGTCGCCTCTTTCTGTCCACGGGGACGCGCCGTCACGCACGCGGTCGGACGCCGCTCATCCTAACCCCGCCGCAACAGCACCCCGTGAACGACGGAACGGGATGCCACCCGAAGGCGGCATCCCGATCTGTCGGTGTGCTTCGAAGGTCAGACGACCTCGAGCGCGTATCCCTCTTCGCCGTGCACCGAGGTGTCGACGCCGGCGATTTCGTCTTCGTTCCTGACCCGGAAGCCGAGGGTCTTCTGGATCGCGAAGCCGATGATCCCGGCGACGAGGAAGGCGTAGACGAGGACAGCTGCTGCCGCGATGACCTGGACGGCGAGCTGTTCGAACCCGCCACCGAGGAAGAGGCCGGTGCCGGTGGCGAAGAAGCCGAGGTAGACCGTTCCGACGAGGCCACCGACGAGGTGGATGCCGACGACGTCGAGTGAGTCATCGAAGCCGAGCTTGAACTTGAGCTCGACCGCGAGGGCGCAGACCGCACCGGTGACGACACCGAGGAGGAGGGCCCAGCCAGGAGTGAGGTTCGCGCAGGCCGGTGTGATGGCGACGAGGCCGGCGACAGCTCCCGATGCTGCTCCGACGGAGGTGGCCTTGCCATCCTTGAGCTTCTCGATGATCAGCCAGCCGATGATCGCTGCCGCCGTCGCGCCGAGCGTGTTGATGACGATGAGTCCGGTGTTCGCCAGGCCGTTGAGCCATTCCGCTCCGGCGTTGAAACCGAACCAGCCGAACCAGAGGATCGACGCGCCGAGGAGGGTGAGCGGAACATTGTGGGGCTTCTGGATGCCCTTCTGGAAGCCGACCCGCTTGCCCAGGACAAGGGCGAGTGCGAGTGCTGCGGCACCGGCGTTGATGTGGACGGCGGTACCACCGGCGTAGTCGATGACGGCGATGCCTGATTCTTCACCGAAGAGCGTCGTGCCGAGGTTCATGATCCAGCCGCCACCCCACACCCATGCCGCGATGGGGAAGTATCCGATGGTCGCGAAGATGCCGGCGAAGAGCATCCAGGACCCGAACTTCGCCCGGTCGGCGATCGCACCGGAGATCAGGGCGATGGTGATGATGGCGAAGGTGGCACCGTAGGTCGCGCCGAGGAGGTTGGTGTTGGCATCCTCACCCTGCGCGAGGGCGGTGAGCCCGAAGTCGGCGAACGGGTTGCCAGCGAAGTCGGTGGGGCTCGCGACCGCGCTCATGTTGAAGCCGTAGAGAATCCACAGCACGGTGATGAGGCCCAGTGCGCCGAAGCTCATCATCATCATGCTGATGACGCTCTTGGCCTTCACAAGGCCGCCGTAGAAGAATGCGACGCCAGGGGTCATCAACAGCACGAGCGCGGTTGCTGTGATTCCCCAGGCAATGCTGCCGGTGTCCATATCGTGTCCTTAGTTCTCTCGAAGTGCATCGGGCCGCCGACGAGGAACACAAGGTGCCTGTCGGTGTGAAGCCAGCTTGGATGCCGGACGTTTCGAGAGCGGTGCGCCCGATGTTTCGGGTTGGTTACACCGGACGTGCTTGTGTAAAAAGCACGTTTCGCGGGACTAGGACGTTTCGGTGAGGGCGATCATTCGCGACATCGACCGCAGGTACTTCTTGCGGTAGCCGCCCGAGAGCATGTCGCCGGCGAAGACCTGGTCGAGAGGGACTCCGGTCGCGGTGATCGGAATCTGCGCGTCGTACACCCGGTCGATGAACGCCACGAGCCGGAGCGCCTCGGTCTGCGAGTGCAGCTCGTGAACGTCGCGCAGCCCGATCCGGTCGAGTCCGTCGATGAGTTTGATGTACTTCGACGGGTGCACGGTGGCGAGGTGGGCGATGAGGTCGTCGAACGTGTCATCCGACATCCGCTCCCCCGCTGCATCGGCAGACGCGAGAGTCTGGGAATAGTCGGCAGGATCGACTGTTGCGGCGTGACCCTCCGTGGAGCGTCGGCGGAAGTCGTTGCCGTCGATGCGCAGCGTGGTGAAATTGCTCGACATGGCATGGATCTCGCGAAGGAAGTCCTGGGCGGCGAACCGGCCCTCCCCCAGCGCGTTCGGCGGGGTGTTCGAGGTCGCGGCAACGCGGGTCCCCTTACCGACCAGGTCGGTCAGCAGCCTGGTCATCATCATGGTGTCGCCCGGGTCGTCGAGTTCGAACTCGTCGATGCACAGCAGGGTCGATCCGGTGAGCGCTTCGACGGCCTTCGCGTAGCCGAGCGCGCCGACGAGTGCGGTGTATTCGATGAAGGTGCCGAAGTACTTGCGGGGGCCGGGAGCGGCGTGCCACAACGCCGCGAGCAGATGGGTCTTGCCGACACCGAAGCCGCCGTCGAGGTACACACCCGGCTTCACCTCCGGCTCCTTCTTCTTGCGTCCGAAGAATCCCGATGACTTCGCCGGTGTCCACCCGGTGGAGAATGCCTCGAGCAGTTCGACGGCTTCCTGCTGGGACGTGAACTCGGGGTCGGGCCGGTAGCTCGCGAAGCTGGCATCCGTGAACTGGCGCGGAGGTACGAGGCTTGCGGCGATCTCGTCTCCGGTGATCGACGGCGATCGGTCGGAGATGCGGGTGCGGGCCGTCTCAGCGGTCTGGCTCATGGGAGAATACCTCGTGTGTCGAAGTTGTCCGGCGCCTCCCCGGAAGTCGGGACAGGGTCGGATTTCGCAGGAAAGAACGGTCCCCAGCCTAAGCCTTTTCGATGCACCAGCCGTGCCGCGAAGCGGCCCACTCCGGAGGTAGAGCATGCCCATCGAAACCGACAACTCCCCCGCCTTCGCGGACTTCGCACACCCGGAACGCCTCGTCAGCACGGCCTGGCTCGAGGAACGGCTCGGTACCGACGGGCTCGTCGTCGTCGAATCCGATGAGGACGTCCTGCTCTACGAGATCGGACACATCCCGGGCGCCGTGAAGATCGACTGGCACACCGACCTCAACGACCCGGTCGAACGCGACTACATCGATGGTGCCGCTTTCGCCGAACTTCTCTCCAGCCGCGGCATCTCCCGCGACGACACGATCGTTCTCTACGGCGACAAGAGCAACTGGTGGGCGGCGTACACGCTCTGGGTCTTCACCCTGTTCGGCCACAGTGACGTCCGTCTCCTCGATGGCGGGCGTGACAAGTGGATCGCCGAAGGACGCCCGATGACGACGGATGCTCCGGGGCGGCCACGCACGGACTATCCCGTCGTCGAGCGCGACGATTCCGGGATCCGCGCGTACAAGGAGGATGTGCTCGCGCACCTCGGCAAGCCGCTCATCGACGTGCGCTCCCCCGAGGAGTACAGCGGGGAGCGCAACACTGCCCCGGCGTACCCGGAGGAAGGCGCACTGCGCTCCGGCCACATTCCCACGGCGAGGAGCGTGCCCTGGTCGAAGGCCGTGGCCGATGACGGAACATTCCGGCCGGTCACCGATCTCGACTCGATCTACCGCGACGGAGCCGGACTCCGTGACGGCGACGAGGTCGTCGCGTACTGCCGGATCGGTGAGCGGTCCAGCCACACCTGGTTCGTGCTGTCCTACCTGCTCGGTTTCGAGAACGTGCGCAACTATGACGGATCGTGGACCGAGTGGGGCAGCGCTGTTCGCGTCCCGATCGCGATCGGAACCGAGCCGGGCGAGCTCCGTCGCTGACCCGGCCGCGCGGCATCCGGTCGTGGGAGAATAGGGACACCATGACTGAAACTCTTCCGAACCAGCTTGCCGAGATCCGCGACGAGTTCCTCGCCGTCGACGAACGGACGAGGCTTCAGCTCCTGCTCGAGTTCTCCCGGGAGCTGCCTGCGCTTCCCCAGCGTTACGCTGACCACCCCGACCTGCTCGAACGGGTCGTGGAGTGCCAGTCCCCCATCTTCATCTTCGTCGAGGTTGCAGACGACGGCGTCCACCTCCACGCGACGGCACCGGAGGAGGCGCCGACCACCCGTGGGTTCGCGAGCATCCTGGCGCAGGCAATCGACGGGTTGAGCGTCGACGAGGTGCTTGCGATTCCCGCCGACTTCCCGCAGATGCTCGGGCTCGGCAAGGCGGTCTCTCCGCTGCGCCTCAACGGGATGAACGGGATGCTGCAGCGAGCGAAACGACAGCTCGCCGCGCGAGCCTCGGTCTGATCTCAGTCGAGCGTCGCAGCCCAGTCGCGGATCGCGCTCGTCCACCGCTTCTCGTCGTAGTTCCAGAGCTTCGTATGCCGCGCGACGGTGAAGCGCTCGAACGTCACGATGTCCGGCCGCACCGCGGCCAGGTCGTGCGACCCTGACGACGGAACGAATCCATCGTCATCACTGTGGAGGACGAGCATCGGGAGGTGCAGTTCGTCTGCGCGGCTGACGACGTCGAGTCCTGGGAAGTCGACGGCTGCGTCGAGACCGGTAAGAGCGCGTCCCCACGAATTTGAGATCGCCCCGATGGCTGCCAGTCGAAGAGGAACAGGGATGCGCGTGGCATCCGCCTGGAATTCCAGAACGCGACCCCAATCGAGAACCGGGGATTCGAGGACGATGCCGCGGAGGAGATCCGGGCGGCTCGTCCTCAACGTCGTCTGCACAGCGATCGTCCCACCCATCGACCAGCCCATGAGCACGATCTCGGTTGCCCCATGTTCCGCAGCGACGGTGATGGCGGCGTCGACGTCCTGCCATTCGGTGTCGCCGAGGCCGTACAGCCCGTCAGAACTGCGGGGTGCGTCACCGTCGTTGCGATACGAGACGAGGAGCGATGAATACCCGGCCTCACGCCAGACCGGGACGGCGCGGAGACATTCACTCCGCGTCGTTCCACGACCGTGCACGATGACAACCCAGCGGCCGGTATCGTCCGACGCGGGGAAAAGCCACGCCGGGGCGTTTCCCGCTGGCGTCGGAACGGCGATGTCCCGGTAGTCGATTCCGAGTTCGTCGGGTCGGGAGTAATACCAGCCGCTGAAGGTCGCCGGCCCGCGCTCGGGTAGCCCGTCGCTCGGTGACTCGAGCTCGCGGGTGACGGTGGTTCCGTTCGATTCGAGTAGCCCGCCGAGGCGCAGGTACCTCTCGGGCGTGCCGAAGAACAGTCCGTACCGGCCGGGCAGAACGGTGTCGGGGTTCTTCGCGAGGGTGATGGTGCCGTTCGAGGAATCGATGGCGAGCACGTCACTTTCCCTGAACCGGGTACGAGCCGGCGTGACAACGCGCCTGGCCACGGTGCCGACAGCGAGGATCGCACTTCCGGTGAGGGTGAGAAGGATGCCACCCAGGGTGATGGCGATGCGCCTCCGGCGGGCCGACGAGCGGGGGACGGGCTGGTCGGCGTGGCTGTGACGTTTCATTGGCAAGTAACTCTAGTCTGCAAACGTGGCTGATATCCCGATAGGTACTGACGTGCCGGCAGAGTTCCAGCGAGCACTGGATTCGGTGCGCCGTGCCTCTGCGCGACCGGAGCTCGCGGTGACCGAAATTCCCGCACCGGGTAACCTCGCTCCGTTCAGCGTCGCCCTTGCGGCCGACGTCACGCCGACGAGGCACGGGGCCGACTCCGAGCTCGGCACCGGCCGCTTTATCCTGCTGTACGACCCGGCTGAGCCCGAGGCGTGGGGCGGTCCGTTCCGTGTGGTCTGCTTCGCCCAGGCTCCGCTCGAAACGGAGATCGGTCTTGATCCGTTCCTCGCCGAGGTCGCATGGTCCTGGCTCGTCGACGCCCTCAACGCGCGCTCGGCGAAATACGACTCTGCATCCGGCACGGCGACGAAGATCCTCTCGACCGGATTCGGCGAACTCGCTGCCCAGGGCGACGGCGCGCAGATCGAGCTGCGGGCGTCCTGGACGCCGCGCGAGGACGACATCTCGTCACATGTGGAAGGCTGGAGTGAATTGCTCTGCATGCTTGCCGGGCTTCCACCAACAACTGAAGGTGTCACTCTGTTGTCTAGCCGCAGGACGGCGCGTGACTGAACGCCACGTCATCGAGTCGAGGGACGAATACCTCGACGCCGTAAAGATCATCGCGGCCGGCAGCGGCCCCATCGCGGTCGACGCCGAACGGGCATCCGGTTACCGGTACTCGCAGCGCGCCTATCTCATCCAGCTCTATCGTCGTGGCGCAGGGCTCTTCCTGTTCGACCCTCCAGCGGTCGGTCGGTTCGACGAGTTGAACGAGGCGATCGTCCCCGCGGAGTGGGTCCTCCATGCCGCCAGCCAGGACCTCCCCTGCCTTCGCGAAGTGGGCCTCGATCCCCAACGCATCTTCGACACCGAACTCGCAGCGCGCCTCCTCGGCATGCCGCGAGTGGGACTCGGCACCGTCGTCGAGGAACTCCTCGGCATCCACCTCGCCAAGGAACATTCCGCCGCTGATTGGTCCACCCGGCCACTCCCTGACACCTGGCTCGAGTACGCGGCCCTCGACGTCGAACTGCTCGTCGACGTCCGCGACAAGCTCGCTGCCCTGCTCGACGATGGCGGCAAACGCGAAATCGCCTCCCAGGAATTCCAGGCGACCCTTGCCCGTCAGTCGAAGGTCCAGCGCAAGGACCCGTGGCGCAGGCTTTCCGGGCTCAACACGGTCCGTGGGGCACGGAACCTCGCGGTCGCCCGTGAGCTGTGGATGGAGCGGGATGCTCTCGCTCGCGAGATCGACACCGCTCCCGGTCGGCTTGTCCCCGACTCCTCCCTCGTGGCCGCCGTCAAAGCGGAGCCGCGCACCCGTTCTGCCCTCGCCGCCCTCCGGGAATTCAAGGGCAGGGCATCACGAAGCGAGCTGCCACGGTGGTGGGCCGCGATCGAACGCGGCCGCACGACCGACGAGCTTCCGCCCGTTCGGGCGTCCTCGACCGACGCCCTTCCTCCCCCGCGCAGCTGGTCGGAGCGAAATCCAGAAGCGGATGCCCGCCTCAAGGCCGCGCGGCAGGCCATCACCGAGATTTCCGAGGAGCTTGCCATCCCGGTCGAGAACCTTCTCACCCCCGAGATCCTGCGGCGCGTGGCATGGAATCCCCCCGAATCTGTGACCGCAGAATCAGTGAGTGATGCTCTGGCGTCGCTTTCGGCTCGCCCGTGGCAGATTGAAGCTACTGCACAGTCAATCGCCTCCGCGTTTGTAGAGTCTCACCAAACGCTGAGTGAGGCGCAGAAAGCCGATTCGTAGGAAGAATCAAAGGATTCCGGGCCAAAATCCTGCCTCTCCTAGGATCAATAGGTATCCGATGATTGGGAGGCAAAGTGGCCGAAATAGCCGACGTCTTTTTTGTTGATGGTGTGCGGACCCCGTTTGGTCGCGCCGGAGAAAAAGGCCAGTACTGGAACACCCGCGCAGATGACCTCGTCGTCAAGGCGATGATTGGACTTCTCGAGCGGAACCCGGACGTTCCGAAGGACCGAATCGACGAGGTTGCCATCGCGGCGACGACACAGCAGGGCGACCAGGGCCTCACCCTCGGCCGCACGACCGCGCTCCTCGCCGGTCTGCCGCAGTCCGTCCCCGGTTATGCCATCGACCGCATGTGTGCCGGCGCGATGACCGCTGTCACCCAGGTCGGAAGTGCGATTGCCTTCGGTGCGTACGACTTCGCGATCGCCGGTGGCGTGGAGCACATGGGTCGTCACCCGCTCGGTGCTGATGCTGACCCGAACCCGCGGTTCCTGTCCGAGAAGCTCGTCTCCGCCGACGCCCTCGACATGGGAAAGACGGCGGAGCGCATCCACGACCGGTTCCCCCACCTGACCAAGGAACGCGCCGACCGTTTCGGAATGCGCAGCCAGCAGAAACTGCAGGCCGCTTACGACGCCGGCAAGATCCAGCCGGACCTGATCCCGGTCGCGATCAAGAGCGAATCGGGCTGGGGGCTCGCCACGCGTGACGAGGGCACCCGCCCGGAGACCACCATGGAGGGGCTGGCGAACCTCAAGACGCCGTTCCGCCCCCACGGTCGCGTCACCGCCGGAACTGCTTCTCCCCTCACCGACGGTGCAACGGTGAGCCTGCTCGCCGGAGGCGCAGCGGTCAAGGAATTCAAGCTCAAGCCGAAGATGCGCATGGTGAGCTTTGCTTTCGCCGGCGTCGAGCCGGAGATCATGGGCATCGGCCCGGTCCCGTCGACGGAGAAGGCGCTGCGCAAGGCCGGCCTGACCATCGACGACATCGGCCTGTTCGAGCTCAACGAAGCGTTCGCCATCCAGGTGCTTTCGTTGCTCGACCACTTCGGCATCGATGATGACGACCCCCGCGTCAACCAGTGGGGCGGCGCCATCGCCGTCGGTCACCCCCTTGCAGCGTCCGGCGTTCGCCTGATGACCCAGCTGGCAGCCCAGTTCGCCGAGCGCCCCGACGTACGGTACGGCCTCACCGCCATGTGCGTCGGCCTCGGCCAGGGCGGCAGTGTCATCTGGGAAAACCCGAACTGGAAGGGCAGGAAGTAACTCCAATGACTGACTACTCCACCATCGATTTCAGCCCGCTTCTCGCCCACGCGCAGGACGAGGTCGTCACCCACTCCTTCGTCCGCGACGTCACCCTGCCTGACGGCACCGTGATCGCCCTCATCACCCTCGACAACGGTCGGGACCACACCCGCCCGAACACGCTCGGCCCCGTCACGCTCCTCGAGCTGGGCGACATCCTCGACGCCCAGCGTGATCGTGCGGGGTCGAAGGAGATCTCGGCGGTCGCCATCACAGGCAAACCGTTCATCCTCGCCGCCGGCGCAGACCTCAGCAAGGTGAGCGAGGTGGACTCTCGCGAGTCAGCCGTGCTCCTCGGCCAGCTCGGTCACCACGTGTATGGCAAGCTCGACACGCTCGGCGTTCCGTCATTCGTCTTCATCAACGGCCTCGCCCTCGGCGGCGGTCTGGAGATCGCGCTCAACGCGACCTACCGGACCGTCGATGCATCCGCTCCCGGAATCGCTCTTCCCGAGGTCTTCCTCGGGCTCATCCCTGGCTGGGGTGGCGCGTATCTGCTTCCGAACCTCATCGGCATCGAGAACGCCCTCAAGGTCGTCATCGAGAACCCGCTGAAGATGAACCGGATGCTCAAGGGCCGCGAAGCGTTCGAGCTCGGCATCGCAGATGCGATCTTCCCGGCGGCTTCCTTCCTCGAGGACTCGCTCGCCTGGGCCGGTAAGGTCCTTGCAGGCAAGACCAAGGTCGAACGCAAGAACACGCCGGGCAAGGTGGAGCGGCTCGTCAAATGGGATGTCGCCATTGGCATCGCCCGCAAGATGCTCGAGTCGAAGATCGGAACCGTCCCTGTCGCTCCGTACCTCGCCCTTGACCTGCTCAAGGCAGCGAAGAGCGGAACGAAAGCAGAAGGATTCGAGCGCGAGGACGAAGCGCTTGCTCGGCTCGCCACCGGCGACCAGTTCCAGGCAAGCGTGTACGCGTTCAACCTCGTCCAGAAGCGCGCGAAGCGCCCGGCGGGTGCGCCGGACAAGGCGCTCGCACAGAAGGTCACCAAGGTCGGTGTGATCGGAGCCGGCCTCATGGCCAGCCAGTTCGCCCTGCTCTTCGTGCGCCGGCTGCAGGTCCCCGTCGTCATCACGGACCTCGACCAGGCCCGTGTCGACAAGGGACTCGACTACATCCGTAACGAGATCGACGCGCTCCTGTCGAAGAAGCGCATCTCCCCCGATGAGGCGAACCGGCTCAACGCGCTCGTGTCCGGCACCACGGACAAGAGGGACTTCGCCGACTGTGACTTCGTCATCGAGGCGGTCTTCGAGGAACTGGGTGTGAAGCAGGACGTCTTCGCCGATGTCGAACAGTACATCTCGGACACGACGATTCTCGCGACGAACACGTCATCGCTCTCGGTCGAGAAGATCGGTGAAAAGCTCGCACACCCCGAGCGGCTCGTTGGGTTCCACTTCTTCAACCCGGTGGCAGTCATGCCCCTGATCGAAGTTGTGAAGACCCCTCAGACCACCCCCGAGGCTCTCGCGACGGCGATGGCAACGGCGGCCAAGCTGCGCAAGAACGCCGTCATCACCCGCGACACCCCAGGGTTCGTCGTCAACCGGGTGCTCGCGAAGCTCCTCGGTGAGGCGATGTACGCCGTCGACCATGGAACATCGTTCGAGGTCGTCGACCAGGCCATGGCTCCCCTGGGATTGCCGATGCCGCCGTCGCAGCTTCTCGATCTGGTTGGGCTCAAGGTCGGCGCGCACGTGCTCGACACCCACCACAACGCGTTCCCAGATCGGTTCTACCGCAGCGACAACCTGCACAAGCTCGCCGAGTACGGCACCCTGCTCGAGAAGGACTCCAAGGGCAAGGTCAAGGGCTTCGACAGGGGAGCGCTCAAAATCGTCTCCGGGGGCAAAGAGCCGTTGACGGCAGATGAGATCCTCGTACGGCTCGTCGACGGCCTCGCCGACGAAATCCACCGCATGCTCGAGGATTCCGTCGTCGAAGGTCCTGAAGACATCGATCTCTGCATGATCCTCGGTGCCGGCTGGCCGTTCCACATGGGCGGTGTAACGCCGTACCTCGACCGTGAGGGCGCGAGCGAGCGTGTTTTCGGCGGGACGTTCCATGACCCGCAGATCCGCGGAATTCGCGACTGACAGCGAGAACGACGAACGGGGTGCGAGGCTTTCCAGCCTCGCACCCCGTTTTTTGTTGCCTGGGTTACCGGACGGGGTGCGGATACTCCGGTGATCGGTTCTGGAAAGTGAGGATGGCCGGGTTCTGGATGACCCCGTCCCGGATCTCGACCGCACGGCGAATCGTCTCGTTGCGGTCTTCGTCTGTCACGCCGTCCATCACTGTTTCGAGGAACGGGAGCAGCGCCTCGCTGATTTCCCACGTCGCTGAGTCCCAGAGATGTGACGGGGTGTGGTCGACCGCGTAGTAGCGGACGTGGTCGCCCACCTCGAACATCGGGTCATCGAATGTCGTCGGACGAGCCCATTCGAAGCCCATGCCTTCGTCACAGGAGACGTCGACGATGAGGCTGCCGGGTCGGAACAGCGACAGATCGGCGGTGTTCACGTAGATGACGGGGTCGTTGGGATCCTGCAGCGTACAGTTCACAACGATGTCGTGCCCGGCGAGGAACGGCGCAAGCGGTTTGCGACCGTCCTCGGCGATGTCATTGGCGAGGAAGGGGCCGTCCTCGTCCTGATCGAACTGGACGATCGTCGCCGAGTGGATCGGTGAACCAACCGCGGCACGGCCCCGGCTGGTGAGCACGGTGACGTCGTGCACGCCAAGAGCGTTGAGGGACGTGACCGCTCCGCGCGCTGTCGCGCCGAATCCGATGACCACGGCGCTGAGCCGGCGGCCGTAGTCGCCGGTGGATCCGATCAATTCGAGGGCGTGAAGGACAGAGGCATACCCGGCCAGTTCGTTGTTCTTATGAAAGACATGGAGCGCGAAGCCACCCTCGGGGCTCCAGTGGTTCATGACCTCGAAAGCGATGAGGGTGAGGCGCTTGTCGATAGCGACCTGCGTGAGCTCTGCGTCCTGAACACAGTGCGGCCAGCCCCACAAGACCTGTCCATCGCGAAGCTCGGCGAGGTCCTCAGCCTGCGGTTTCGGCAGCAGGATGATGTTGCTGTCCCGGATGAGCTCGTCGCGGCCGGCGATGCGCCCGATCAGCGGCGACAGCTGTTCATCGGAAATCCCGAACCGCTCCCCGTAGCCGATCTCGAGTATCATCCGATCACGCAGATGCGGCTCGATCCGGTTGAGGTGGTGCGGGTGGATCGGAAGACGACGCTCGTGCTTCTTCCTGGAGGTTGCGAGCACCCCGAGCCTGAGAGCTCGATCGGATGCTGGTGGCGAAGTGGCGGTCATCGGTACTCCCTCGAGATGGACCGGCCACAGGGAGCAACCGGTGGAAGATCAGCTTTGCTTGGCGGTGGAAATCGGCGCTGTCGCGGGGCGTGCAACGGGAATGCGCGTCCCGGAGATCTGGGCGAGGATATCGTTGGCGATTCTCTCACCGGTGAGACCGGCATCCTCGAGAATTTGCTCACGGGTGGCGTGCTGGAGGAACTCGTCAGGAAGTCCGAGTTCGTCGACACCGGTGTCCACTCCCGCGGCGCGGAGGTCCTGACGGATACGGGTGCCGATGCCGCCGACCCGAAGACCGTCCTCGATGGTGATCACCAGGCGGTGCGCGTCGGCGAGTTCCACGATGCTGTTCGCGACGGGAACCACCCAACGCGGGTCGACGACGGTGCAGCCGACACCGGCAGCCGCGAGCCGCCCCGCGACGTCGAGGCCCAGCTCAGCCATCGGACCGACGGTGACGAGAAGAACGTCTTTTGCCCCGTGCTCATGGAGGACATCGACGCCGTCGGCCGTGCGCCGGAGGGCAGGGAGGTCGGCATTGACGCCGCCCTTGGGGAACCGGATGACGGTGGGGGCATCGTCGACGACGACGGCTTCGGCGAGTTCTTCTTCGAGCCGAGCTGCGTCTCGGGGGGCCGCGAGACGGATCCCAGGCACCACCTGGAGGATCGACAGGTCCCAGATCCCGTGGTGAGACGGTCCGTCCGGACCGGTGACACCCGCACGGTCGAGCACGAAGGTCACACCGGCCTTGTGCAGGGCGATGTCCATGAGGACCTGGTCGAAGGCACGGTTGATGAACGTCGCATAGATCGCGACGACGGGATGCAGTCCCCCGAAGGCGAGGCCTGCCGCTGACGTCGCGGCGTGCTGCTCAGCGATTCCGACATCGTGGACGCGATCGGGGAAGCGTTCCGCGAGCTTGTTGAGGCCGGTGGGGCGGAGCATCGCCGCCGTGATCCCGACGATGCGGGAATTCTGCTCTGCGAGTTCCACGAGCTTGTCGCTGAACACACCCGTCCAGGTGGGGGTTGTGCTCGTGGAGATCGGTTCGCCGGTCACGGGATCGATCTTTCCGACGGCGTGGAACTGGTCCGCTTCGTCGTGCACCGCGGGCGCGTAGCCTTTACCCTTCTGGGTGATCGCGTGCACGATGACGGGAGCGCCGTAGTTCTTCGCCTGGGTGAGTGCCTCCTCCATCGCCTGCACATCGTGCCCGTCGACGGGGCCGAGGTATTTGATATCCAGGTTCGAATACAGCGCTTCGTTGTTGGTGAGGCGACTGAGGAAGCCGTGCATCCCGCCGCGAACGCCGCGGTAGACGGCGCGACCGGGGCCGCCGAGTCGGTCGAAAGCCTTCTGGCTGGTGAGGTAGAGGTCCCGGTACGTTCTGCGGGTGCGTACCGTGTTGAGGAACCGGGCCATGCCGCCGATCGTGGGAGCGTACGATCGTCCGTTGTCGTTGACGACGATGACCAGGTTGCGGGTGTTGTCGTCGCTGATGTTGTTCAGCGCCTCCCAGGTCATCCCACCGGTCAGTGCGCCATCCCCGACAACCGCGACGACATGACGGTCCGTCTGTCCCGTCATCTCGAACGCACGCGAGATTCCGTCTGCCCAACTCAGCGAACTGGAGGCGTGGGAACTTTCCACGATGTCGTGAGGCGATTCGCTCCGCTGCGGGTAGCCAGCGAGGCCGCCGCGCTCACGCAGCTTACTGAAGTCCTGGCGTCCGGTCAGAAGCTTGTGAACGTACGACTGATGGCCGGTGTCGAAGACGATTGCATCGGTGGGTGACTGGAACACACGGTGGATCGCAAGGGTCAGTTCGATGACGCCGAGGTTCGGTCCGAGGTGTCCCCCGGTCCGGGAGACCTCGCTGACGAGGAAGGTGCGAATCTCTGCTGCCAGTTGGATGAGCTGTTCTCCTGAGAGGGCGTCGAGGTCCCGTGGATCTCTGATCGTCTCAAGAAGACCCATCGCGTACTACTCCCTGTTCGGATTCTGCAACCGGCGAGTGCCGACCCTGCCACTCTACGCGGCACCCCTCCGCGATTCCTGGCGAATCGCGGAGGGGTGCCGTTGTGGTAGTGCTGTTTAGACGAGGCTCCGCAGGACGTACTGCAGGATGCCGCCGTTACGGTAATAATCCGCTTCGCCCGGGGTGTCGATGCGGACGACAGCGTCGAACTCGACTGTGGCCTTGCCCTCCGGCGAGTGCTCAGTCGGTTCGGCGACGACGTGGACCGTCTTGGGCGTCGTGCCCTCGTTGAGCGCGTCGAGCCCGGCGATGCTGATGGACTCGGTGCCGTCGAGGCCGAGGCTTTCCCAGCTCTCGCCCGCGGGGAACTGAAGCGGCACGACCCCCATGCCGATGAGGTTCGAGCGGTGGATCCGCTCGAAGCTCTCGGTGATGACGGCCTTGACTCCGAGGAGGCTCGTGCCCTTCGCAGCCCAGTCACGGGAGGAACCGGAGCCGTACTCCTTGCCGCCGAGAATCACCAGCGGTGTTCCCTGCGCCTGGTAGTTCTGCGAGGCGTCGTAGATGAACGACTGCGGAGCATCCGGCTGGCTGAAGTCGCGGGTGTACCCGCCCTCGACGCCATCGAGCAGCTGGTTCTTGAGTCGAATGTTCGCGAAGGTGCCGCGGATCATCACTTCGTGGTTCCCGCGGCGCGAGCCGTAGGAGTTGAAGTCCTTGCGGTCGATGCCGTGGTCGGTCAGGTAGTGACCGGCCGGGCTGTCGGCCTTGATGGAACCAGCCGGGCTGATGTGGTCGGTGGTGACCGAATCGCCGAGCTTGGCGAGGACGCGGGCGCCGGTGATGTTCGCCACCGGGGTCGTCTCCATCGTCATTCCCTCGAAGTACGGGGGCTTCCGCACATAGGTCGACTCAGGATCCCAGTCGAACGTGTTGCCTGCCGGCGTCGGAAGTGAACGCCAGCGCTCGTCGCCTTCGAACACCGATGCATACTCGTGCGTGAACATCTCGGTGTCGATGGAGGTGTCGATGGTGTGCTGCACCTCTGCGGCGTCCGGCCAGATGTCCTTGAGGAACACGTCGTTGCCGTCCTGGTCCTTGCCCAGGGCATCCGTCTCGAAGTCGAAGTTCATCGACCCTGCGAGGGCGTACGCGATGACGAGCGGAGGGCTCGCGAGGTAGTTCATCTTGACGTCCGGGTTGATCCGGCCCTCGAAGTTGCGGTTTCCGGAGAGGACAGCCGTGACGGCGAGGTCATTCTCGTTGATCGCTGTCGAGACTTCTTCGATCAGCGGACCGGAGTTACCGATGCAGGTGGTGCAGCCGTATCCGACGGTGTGGAAGCCAAGCGACTCGAGGTCGTCGGTGAGGCCGGCCTTTGCGTAGTAGTCGGTGACGACCTTGGATCCGGGAGCCAGAGTCGTCTTGACCCACGGCTTCGAGGTCAGGCCCTTCTTCGCCGCGTTGCGGGCGAGGAGACCCGCGGCCAGCATGACCGACGGGTTCGACGTGTTCGTGCACGACGTGATGGCCGCAATGGTCACAGCACCGTGGTCGAGCGTGAACGACTGGCCGTCATCGAGAGTGACGGACGTCGGTTTCGACACAGCCTGGGGTGCGTGGCTCCTGTGCGAGTGGGTGTGACTGTTGTGCTCACTCTCCGGGGTGTTGCCTGGCGGGTCCGAAGCCGGGAAGGACTCGGACGTCTCGAGGTCGACGAGGTCGTGCTCGACGGTCGCGTAGTTGACGAGGTCCGACTCGAACTGGCTCTTCGCGAGCGTCAGTTCGATCCGGTCCTGCGGCCGCTTCGGGCCGGCGATGGAGGGGACGACGGTCGACAGGTCGAGTTCGAGGTACTCGCTGAAGTTGGGCTCGACGGCCGGGTCGTGCCAGAGTCCCTGGGTCTTCGAGTACTCCTCGACGAGCTTGACCTGCTCTTCGCTGCGGCCGGTGAGGCGCAGGTAGCCGAGGGTGACGTCGTCGATGGGGAACATGGCGGCGGTGGAGCCGAACTCGGGGCTCATGTTTCCGATCGTGGCCCGGTTCGCGAGGGGAACCTCGGCAACGCCTTCACCGTAGAATTCGACGAACTTGCCGACGACGCCGTGCTGGCGCAGCTTCTGGGTGATGGTGAGAACGACGTCGGTTGCGGTGACGCCGGTCGGGATCGAGCCGGAGAGCTTGAAGCCGACGACCTTCGGGATGAGCATGGAGACGGGCTGGCCGAGCATTGCAGCCTCGGCCTCGATTCCGCCGACACCCCAGCCGAGCACACCGAGGCCGTTGACCATCGTGGTGTGGGAGTCGGTTCCGACGAGCGTGTCCGGGTACGCCTGAAGGGCGCCATTCACGGTACGCGTGTAGGTGACGCGAGCCAGGTATTCGATGTTGACCTGGTGCACGATGCCGGTTCCCGGTGGGACGACCTTGAAGTCTTCGAACGCCGTCTGGCCCCAGCGAAGGAACTGGTAGCGCTCACCATTGCGCTCGTATTCGATCTCGACGTTGCGCTCCAGGGCGCCCTCGGTGCCGAAGAGGTCGGCGATGACCGAGTGGTCGATCACGAGCTCAGCCGGGGCGAGCGGGTTGATCTTTGTCGGGTCTCCCCCGAGCTCGGCGACGGCTTCGCGCATGGTGGCGAGGTCGACGATGCACGGCACCCCGGTGAAGTCCTGCATGACCACGCGCGCCGGAGTGAACTGGATCTCGGTGTCGGGGTCAGCGCTGGGAACCCAGCCGGCAAGCTTCTGGATCTGCTCAGCCGTGACGTTCTTGCCATCTTCGGTGCGCAGGAGGTTCTCGAGCAGCACCTTGAGGCTGAATGGAAGTTTGGCGGATCCTTCGACGGCGTCAAGCCGGAAGATCTCGTAGTCGGTACCCCCGACTGAGAGCGTTTGTTTCGCCCCAAAGCTGTTTACGGTAGACACTGGCCTTCTCCTTCGTTGGCACAGGCACGCTCACGCCTGCCATAGGTCAATAGTGGTTTCCCGACCCCGTGCGTGGCTAGCAAGGCGAACCTAACCAGCCACGTCGCATCCGCCGGGGAAACCGACCCGATTTATCTTGATGTCGAGATAACTCTATCAGGCCTCGGAGGGGATCTTCCGGTAGAGGGCGCGGACGACGAGCCAGGTGAGGATCAACAGGGGCGCGTAGAGCGGAATACCCATGATCAGTTTGGTCGCCGCGAGCCATTCGACGTTCCCGGAGAGGTAGAGCGGAAGCTGTACCGCGAGTCGCAGGAGAAACATACCCGCCCAGCAGAAGGTGAGGATCGCGAACACCCGCCGCTTGGTCGCGTTGCGCTTCCAGGCGGTTCCCTCGTTCATCAGGTAACCGGCGATCAGTCCGATGACCGGCCAGCGAACGGCGATGGAAATGAGGAGAGCTGCCGCGTACACACCGTTCGTGACGAAGCCGAGCACGAAATTGTCCTCGGGCCGATTGGTCACGAGGGCAAGGACGGCAGATGCTCCCGCCGCAATGAGGCCTCCGAGCGCGGACGACACCGGAGTCTTCTGCACCAGCCGGAGCACGGTGAAGATCGCGGCGACGCCCACCGAGATGCCGAGCGCGAGTGGCAGGTTCTGGTCGATCGTGTAGACGACGAGGAAGAGGAGGCCGGGCAGCACAGCTTCGAAAATGCCCCGGATGCCGCCCATCGCCTCGAGCAGGACCTTGCCGTTCGGCTGGTCGGCCTGCGCGAGGGCGCCAAGACCCGACCGTGCGGCTGCGGTTCCGAGAGCCTGGGCTATCGCATCAGCGGTCTCGGGCTCCGTGTTTTTCCCGGGGTCGCTCGTGTTCTCTGGTTCGCTGGGCGCGCTCATCGCGCGATCAGGCGGTGGGAGTCGCGGATGCAGGCATCTTGAGAGGGATCAGGTCGCGCGGAGGCATCGGAGCGGACCCGCGCACCACCACGATGCTGCGGAAAAGATCCTCGACCTTGGCCGCAGCTTCGGGGTTCGTTGCACCCTCTCCCGCAATGACTCCGCGGAGGAACCAGCGAGGACCGTCGACGCCGACGAACCGGGCGATCCGCATGCCTGCTGCGCCGTCCGTTCCCTGCACGACGGGAACCTCAGCAACGAGTTCGGGTCCGAAGACACCGTCCCGCTCGGTCGCGGTCCCGCCCTGCTTGGCGATCTGCTCCTGGATCTGAACGCGGGTTTCGTTCCAGAGGCCTGTGCTGCGTGGGGCTGCGAACGGCTGCACCTGCAGCGTGGAACCGGCGTAGTCGAGGCCGACGGCGACGATGCGCTTCGTGCTCTCTTCGATCTCGAGTCGGAGGTTGAGGCCCTCACGGGGAAGGATCTTCACACCGCCGAGGTCGATGTACGGGCGGACGGAGTTGGCCTCGGCCTCGTCGAGCGGGCCCTCTATTTCGCGATCCTCCGGTGCTGACTTGGAGAGGTCGGTGCCCAGCTCTTCCGGCTCGACCGAGTCGAGCTCGGTGGTGGCATCGACGGCGTCGACGTCGGTTCCGACGGTCGATTCGGTGAGGTCGATCTCGTCCTGCTTCTTCTGTTTGCTCTTCCTGCTCATGCCTGGGGTCCTGTCTTCGAAGTGTTGTAGCCGGTGGAGCCGAAGCCGCCTTCGCCGCGGAGGCTGCCCGGCAGCGTCTCGACCGGCACAAAGCGTGCCTTGCTGACCGGCATCACGATCATCTGGGCGATTCGGTCGCCCGGGACGATCTCGTACGGGTTCGATGTGTCGGTGTTGAGGAGTGTGACCTTGATCTCGCCCCGGTATCCGGCGTCGACGGTGCCAGGCGCGTTCACGACGGTGATCCCGTGCTTGGCCGCGAGGCCGGACCGTGGAACGACGAAGGCGACGTAGCCGTCCGGGAGCGCGATCGAGACGCCGGTACCGATCACCGCGCGTTCCCCGGGAGCGAGAGTGACGGCATCCGTCGAGATGAGGTCAGCACCAGCGTCACCAGGGTGGGAGTACACGGGCAGCTCGGGGGCGATAATGAGTACGTCAACGCTTTCGATCACGTGTCGAGGGTAGTGCAGAAGTATGAATGAGATGAGCCCATGACCCGATATCGCGAACGTTTGTGGCCTGCGCCCTGGCTCCTGATCGCTGCAGCGCTCGTGATCCCGGCGAGCATGCTGGTACTTGCGCCGATCTCGCTGCTGGCGGGGATCGTCACGGCAGTCATCCTGTACGCCGGTTGTGTCGCCCTGTTCGTTCTCGGGGCTCCGACGATCGAGGTCGGCGAGCGGATGCTCCGCGCGGGTCGCGCACGCATCCCGCTCGAGCTGATCGGATCGTCTCAGGCTTTCTCCGGTGAAGAGGCGCGCCAGGAACGCGGCCCACGGCTCGACGCCCGGGCATGGCTGATGATCCGGGGATCTATCGATGCCGTCGTGCGGGTCGAACTGAACGACCCTGCCGATCCGACGCCCTACTGGCTCGTCTCGACGCGGCACCCAACAGAACTGGCCGCCGCGATCCAGGGATCACGACGGCCAGCTGATGCTTCAGGGAATCGTTAAGCTGCGCACTCCGCACAAACGGGGCCGAGCTTGGATTCGTGGTCGATCTGCGACCGGTGCTTCACGAGGAAGCAGCTCACGCAGGTGAACTCGTCAGCCTGCGGCGGCAGCACAACGACGTCGAGGTCGAGATCCGAGAGGTCGGCTCCCGGGAGGTCAAAACCACCGGGGTTGTCGGCGTCTTCGGCGTCGACGGATCCGGACAGTTTGTCCGGCACGCGCTCCTTGAGGGCCTCGATCGACTCTGAATCATCGTCGGTCTTGCGGGGGGCGTCGTAGTCCGTTGCCATGTCCATCCACTTCTAATGTTGTCAGCCGCTCGCTGTGCGGCGGCGACAGTTTGCATGATTCCCACCTGAATAGCAAACCGGGAAAGGTTCGCTCGAGGTTCCGCACAGCAGAACCCGCGGCACGCCCACGGTATTCCCACCGATTCGGGCAAGCCGTGGCACGATTTGAGGAACAAATCACAGCCTGAGAGGCAGTTGATCATGCACGACTTGAAAGTCATTGGCGTCGAGGACGGCGCGCTTATCGCGGCGACGGAAAACGGAGAGCGTTTCCGCCTCCTCATCGACGACGTGCTGCAGTCGCACGTGCGACGCAGCCGCCAGGAGCCGACGAACGGCCCCAAGCCGAGCCCGCGCGAGGTTCAGGCGCACATCCGTTCCGGTATGTCCGCCGAGGAGGTTGCGAACCTCACCGGCGCCGACCTCGAGTACATCCAGCGCTTCGAGGGTCCTGTGCTCGCTGAACGCGAACACATCGTCGGCGCTGCCCTGAGCGTTCACGTGCTCACGGCGATCGAGCCGACGACGGACGACGACGACTCCACCTTCGGAGCAGCGATCCGTGCTCGCCTCGAGTCGCTCGGGGCAAGCGACGAGCGCTGGACCAGCTGGAAGGAAGCGGGCGGCGGATGGACGGTCAAGCTGTCGTTCACAGCTGCGAACGTCGACCACGACGCCCGCTGGAGCTTCGAGCCCAAGAAGCAGGCCCTCGCTCCGCTCAACGGTGAAGCCGTGACCCTGTCGAAGCAGGGCGAACTCCCGACGGCGCTCATCCCGCGCCTGCGCGCGGTCGAGCGCGACGACGCCCACCCGGACGACAGTCGGTTCGACAGTGGTGCGTTCAACTTCCGCACCACCGACGACAGCGGTGACGTCTCCCCGCACATCGAGATCCTCACCCGTCCCCAGTCGTCATCGAAGGCGGCTGCTGCCGCGGCGATCAACAGGGCCGAGGATGCCAGCGGGCAGTCCAACCAGACGGCCGACCTGCTCGAGGCGCTCCGCAAACGCCGCGGTGAGCGCGAATCGGCGCACCGCCCCGAGGAAGAGTCGCGGTCAGCTCCCCGTCTCGTCGACGTGCCGCTGGAGATCGAAGGAATCGGCGACGATCTGCCGACCCCGGCTCCCGTGGAGCCGACGTCGTCCGCGAGACCCAAGCGTGGCCGCGCTGCGATGCCGTCCTGGGACGAGATCGTGTTCGGCGCCAAGTCCGAGGACGACTGATCCGCTGAAGCGCTGCTCGGTTCGTCGATCGCGTCAGCGCTCGAACGCACCCAGGCGCACGAGCGGGACGATGCGCTCGTCGGCTGTGAGAGAACCATGCTGCCCGATCATGCTGCGGGCGGTCTGGTCGGTCGGCCGGGAGTCGTAGTAGACGATGCGTTTGCGCGCGGCGACGATCACATCACCGATGCGGGAAAGCACCTCGGGTCGCACCGTCCCGAACAGGCCGTTGGCGACGGCATCCTGCCGTGACGCCACCCAGGACCTCTCGCCCTCGCTCTGTTCCCACACCGTCGCGAGCGCGAGCCGGTCGGCATCCGTCGCCCCCGGTTCAAGGTAGAGGTGGAGGCAGCGCGGCTCTCCGCCGACATGACGAACGCCGGTGACGAGCTCCGGCGCCTGGTCGAACAGGACCTGCGAGTGCTGAGGGACGTCGACGGAGCCGTGATCGGCGGTCACAAGGACACCGACTCGTGGGGGGAGCGTTCTCGCGAAGGACTGCACTTCGGCGTCGACGGCCTCGAGCGCGCCGAGCCACTGGTCGGACTCCCACCCGTATTGGTGCGATGCCTTGTCGAGTTCGGGGATGTACAGGTACGTCAGCGACGGTTCGCCCGTCGACAGGATTTTCGAGGCCGCGGCGAACCTGTCGCTGAGGCTGTTGGCGCTGCGGTAGTCCGCCCCGCGCAGCACGGCCTTCGTGAACCCGGATGACCGGAACTTCGCCGGCCCGACAGCGAAACTGCGGATGCTGCCTGCCGCGGCCCGCTCGAACACCGTCGGTTCGGGCTGCCACACGTCAGGCACCATCTTGTCGTCCCACCCGGTGAGCTGATTGACGAGACGGTCATTTGCCGCGTCGAGCGTTCGGTACCCCACCAGCCCGTGCTGCCCGGGTGAAACACCCGTGGTGAGCGTTGCGAGAGCCGCCGCAGTCGTCGTCGGAAACACCGAGGTGATCGGGTCGCGAGGACGCGCTGCGAGGAACCGGGCATGCCCTGCGCGAGCGGACAGTTGCGATCGGCCGAGCCCGTCGACGACGATCACGACGACGGAGTGAACGGCCGGCAGGTCGAGAGCGTTGGATTCGCCTGCCAGTGCGCTCACCGAATTCGGCAGAACATCGGCAAGGCTCCGGGCGCCGGGTTTCTCGGTGGGTAGCATGGTGGCCATCCGGGCAATTCTGGCACAACCGCGACGCGGCCGCCGATCGTTCGGTCCCTGCCCCTTCCCCAGAAATCCCGGATGTCCCGCACACACACTCCTCCCCCGGCCGATGACTTCACCGAACGCATCGAGGACGTCGATGTCTCCGTCGAGATGCAGGGGTCGTTCCTGGAGTACGCCTACTCGGTGATCTATTCGCGGGCCCTTCCTGACGCCAGGGACGGCCTGAAGCCGGTGCAGCGTCGCATCCTGTACATGATGAGCGAGATGGGGCTCCGCCCGGAGCGCGGCCACGTCAAATCCGCTCGTGTCGTCGGTGAGGTGATGGGAAAACTGCACCCGCACGGCGACTCTGCGATCTACGACACGCTGGTGCGGCTCGCCCAGCCGTTCACTCTTCGCGTGCCGCTCATCGACGGACACGGCAACTTCGGCTCCCTCGACGACGGACCCGCTGCCGCCAGGTACACCGAGGCGCGGCTCGACGCAGCCTCTCTCGCGATGACGGAGGGGCTCGACGAGGATGTCGTCGACTTCGTCCCGAACTACGACAACCAGCTCACCCAGCCCGACGTTCTCCCCGCAGCGTTCCCCAACCTCCTCGTCAACGGCGCGAGCGGTATCGCTGTCGGAATGGCGACGAACATGGCCCCGCACAACCTCATAGAGGTCGTCGGTGCCGCCAGGCATCTGCTTTCACACCCGAACGCCACTCTCGACGAGCTCATGGAATACGTTCCGGGGCCCGACCTGCCGACCGGCGGGACGATCGTCGGCCTCGACGGCATCAAGGACGCGTACGCGACCGGGCGCGGCAGCTTCAAGACCCGCGCCAAGGTCAGCATCGAAAGTCTGACCGCCCGCAAGACCGGCCTCGTCGTCACCGAACTGCCGTACCTCGTCGGCCCGGAACGCGTGATCGAAAAGATCAAGGACGGCGTCACCAACAAGAAGCTCAGCGGCATTTCGGATGTCACGGACCTCACGGACCGCAAACACGGGCTCAGACTCGTGATCGGGATCAAGACCGGATTCAGCCCGCAAGCGGTGCTCGAGCAGTTGTACCGTTACACGCCGCTCGAGGACGGGTTCAGCATCAACAACGTCGCCCTCGTCGGCGGCGGACCGCAGACCCTCGGGCTGCGTGAGCTTCTGCAGGTCTACGTCGACCACCGTATCGAGGTCGTCACCCGTCGCTCGGCATACCGGCTCGCCCGCCGCAAGGAACGACTGCACCTCGTGGAGGGGCTGCTTGTCGCGATCCTCGACATCGATGAGGTCATCCAGGTCATCCGTGCCAGCGACGACAGCGACCAGGCCCGCACCAAACTGATGGAGGTGTTCGACCTGTCCCAGCTGCAGGCCGAATACATCCTCGAACTCCGGTTGCGCCGGCTCACGAAGTTCTCGCGCGTCGAACTCGAGAGTGAGCGGGACAAGCTCATCGCCGAGATCGCCGCCCTGGAACGGCTTCTCGGCAGCCAGGCGCTCATCCGCAAGCAGGTCGGCGATGAACTCGCCGATGTCGCCGAGCGCTTCGGCACCCCACGACGCACCCTTCTCACCGAAGCACGCCCGAGTATCGCGACGTCGTCGAAGCGTCAGGCCGCCCAGCTCGAGGTCGCAGACACCCCGTGTCGTGTCTTCCTGAGTACCACCGGCCGTGCCGTACGGATCGACCTCAGCGACGCCGAAGCCGTCGCAGCAGCGGATGCCCAGCCCAGGGCCCGGCGGCGCAGCAAGCACGATGCCGTTCGGTCGTTCCTCGATACGACGGCACGTACAGAGATCGGTGCGGTGACGTCCCTCGGCAGGCTTATTAAGTTCACCGCCGTGGACCTGCCCGTCGTCCCGGCGAATTCATTGCAGCTCGCCGCCGGCACCAGGATTGCGGACTATCTGGCGCTGCCCAACAAGGCGGAACGCATCCTCGCCCTCGTCTCGCTCGAGAGCACGGACCCCATCGCCCTCGGCACGAAGCTCGGCACGGTCAAACGGGTCACCCCCGGTGACTGGCCGAACAAGCCGGACTTCGAACTCATCGGCCTCAAACCGTCCGACGAAGTGGTCGGTGCCGCCCAGGCTCCAGACAGCACCGAGCTCGTCTTCATCAGCTCGGCGGCGCAACTGCTGCACTTCCCCGCGTCTGCGGTTCGCCCGCAGGGCAGGCCCGCCGGCGGTGTTGCCGGGATGAACCTCCCGTCGGACGCGCACATCGTCTTCTTCGGAGCGATCGACCCGACTGCCGAGAACGTCGTCGCAACCGTTTCGGTGACATCCGCTGCGCTTCCGGGCACGGATCCCGGTCGCGTCAAGGTGTCGTTCTTCTCGGAGTTCCCCGCCAAGGGACGCGCGACGGGCGGTGTTCGCGCCCACGCATTCCTCAAGGGCGAGGACGGTCTGTCTCTTGCCTGGGCAGGCCCTGCCCCCGTGCATGCTGTCGGTCCGGACGGGTCGTCTCGCGTCCTTCCAGACGCGGGAGCGAAACGCGACGGCTCCGGTACAGCGATCGACTCCGTGATCGGCTCGTTCGGCCGCGAGATCACGACCGACTGACGAGCGGATGCCGCCCCGGCGACCCCCGATCGGTCGCGCCCGCTGGACTCGTCGGTCCCGAATGCCGGGTTCAGGCGAAAGAACCGGACATTCGGGACCGATGGGCGCCGCACACACCACGGTGCCGGCTTCGGTGGTCGCTCCAGCACCGCAAACGACGCGTAACCGTGCGTTTGTGACAACTGAACGGATCCGGGCAGGGTTTGGTGGTCGCTAACGCACCGCAAACGGCGGCTTTGCGAGCGTTAGCGACAATCGAACACCGCGGCGCTCGGGCGAACGAACCCGCGGATGCCACGGGGCACGCGCCCCGTCCGATCACGCGTCGATGCGGTCGCGGTTCAGGCGGTCGGAGCTGTCGACGATGAACTCCTTGCGAGGTGCGACATCGTTGCCCATCAGCAACTCGAACACCTGGGCGGCCTGCTCGGCGTCGTGCATCTGCACACGCCGGAGGGTGCGATGCCTGCGGTCCATCGTCGTCGTCGCCAGCTGGTCGGCATCCATCTCGCCGAGTCCCTTGTACCGCTGGATCGGTTCCTTGTAGCGCTTGTTGGACCTCTTGAGCTTGGAAAGAAGCGCCTGCAGCTCCTGCTCCGAGTACGTGTAGATCGTTTCGTTGGGTTTGGAACCGTTGTTGATGACGACAACGCGGTGCAACGGCGGGACAGCGGCGAACACGCGCCCCTCCGTGATCATGGGCCTCATGTAGCGGAAGAACAGGGTCAGCAGCAGGGTCCGGATGTGGGCACCGTCGACATCCGCATCGCTCATGATGATGACCTTGCCGTAGCGCGCCGTCGAGATGTCGAAGCTGCGGCCGGAGCCCGCCCCGATCACCTGGATGATGGCCGCGCACTCGGCGTTCGAGAGCATGTCGGAGACGGACGCCTTCTGCACGTTGAGGATCTTGCCCCGGATCGGCAGCAGCGCCTGGAACTCGCTGTCGCGGGCATTTTTGGCCGTGCCGAGCGCCGAGTCACCCTCGACGATCATCAGTTCGCTGTTGGCGACATCGTTGCTGCGGCAATCGACGAGCTTCGCGGGGAGGGACGAGCTCTCGAGCGCATTCTTGCGGCGCTGGGTCTCCTTGTGGGCACGCGCCGAGATGCGGGATTTCATCTCGGAGACGACCTTGTCGAGCACGAGCGAGGTCTGCGCCTTGTCGTCGCGCTTGGTCGAGCTGAACCGTTCCTTGAGTGCTTTCGTGACGACACTCGCGACAATGCTCCGCGCGGCAGGGGTACCGAGGATCTCCTTGGTCTGTCCCTCGAACTGCGGCTCGGGCAGACGCACCGTCAGCACCGCTGTCAGTCCGGCGAGAACGTCGTCCTTCTCGAGTTTGTCCGACCCCGCCTTGAGCCGGCGGGCATTCTGCTCGACCTGCTGCCGCAGGTGCTTGAGGAGCGCCTGCTCGAAGCCGAGCTGGTGGGTGCCACCCTTCGGAGTGGCGATGATGTTGACGAAGCTCTTGGTGATGGTGTCGTACCCGGTCCCCCAGCGCAGCGCGATATCGACTTCACAGGTGCGCTCGAGTTCGGTTGCGAGCATGGCACCTGATTCGCTCAGCACCGGCACGGTCTCGGTGAAGGTTCCGCTGCCGGTGAGACGCCAGATGTCGGTCACCGGGGTGTCGGTCGCGAGGTGCTCGACGAATTCCGAGATACCGCCCTCGTATTCGAAGAGGTGCGTGTCGGCATCCGCTGTCTCACCGGCACGACGGTCCTCGATCGTGAGCGCAAGACCGGGGATGAGGAACGCGGTCTGACGCGCGCGCGAGACGAGGTCCTCGAGTTGGAATGCAGCACCCTTGGTGAAGATCTGGCGGTCGGCCCAGTACCGAACGCGTGATCCGGTGACACCCTTCTTGACCTTGCCGACCACGCGCAGCTCGCTGCCGAATTCGAATGGAGTGAACGGAGCGTCAGGGCTGGGCTCGCCGGAGTCGGTGAAGATCCCGGGCTCACCGCGGTGGAACGACATCGCCCAGGTCTTGCCGTTCCGGTCGACCTCGACGTCGAGTCGCTCGCTGAGGGCGTTGACGACGGATGCTCCGACGCCGTGGAGTCCACCAGACGCCGCGTAGGAACCCGAACCGAACTTGCCGCCGGCGTGCAGCTTCGTGAACACCACTTCAACACCGCTGAGTCCGGTCTTGGGTTCGATATCGACGGGGATGCCGCGGGCACGGTCGCGTACTTCGACACTTCCGTCATCGTGGAGGACGACCTCGATCCGGTCGCCGTGACCGCCGAGCGCTTCATCGACCGAGTTGTCGATGATCTCCCAGAGGCAGTGCATGAGTCCACGGGAATCGGTGGAACCGATGTACATTCCTGGGCGCTTGCGGACCGCCTCAAGGCCTTCGAGAACGGAAAGATGGCGGGCGGAATAGTCGGAACTCACAGTATTCAAGCCTACCGAGGAAGCGGGAAAGCGCCGGAAGTGACACGATTGCAACCCGGTGGCCGTACGCGCTGAGCGAAACGGCAGGCGCGGTGGGAAGATATCCAGCCACGCGTGGTTTCATTGTGTGACAGCACATGCTCGAACACCAAGGTCAGGAGGAGCTCATGTCAACAGGAGAACACGGTACCGGACGAGTCACGAACGGTAGTGTCGACACCCTCGAGCCACAGCTGACCGCCGCAGACCGCTGCGACAGCTGCGGAGCACAGGCCTACATCCGGGTCGTGGTGAAGAGCGGCGAACTGCTGTTCTGTGCTCACCACGGAAAGAAGTACGAGGAGAAGCTGTCGGCCATCGCCCACAGCTGGCACGACGAGTCGAGTCGGCTGCTCACCGACCCCCGCTGATTTCGCCGGCACGAGCCGGAAAACCAGAAACCGTCACCTGCAACCCAGGTGGCGGTTTTTTCGTGCTGCCTGCAGCCGGCCGCTAGGCAAACCATCGACCGGCGACCAGACTGGTCGCGTGAACTTCGCGCGTGATCCATGGGTGTTGCACGTCGACCTCGACCAGTTCATCGCGGCCGTCGAAGTGCTCAGACACCCTGAACTCGCCGGCAAGCCCATCATCGTCGGTGGGCGGGGTGACCCGACTGAACGCGCCGTCGTCTCCACGGCCTCCTACGAGGCACGCGCCTTCGGGGTCGGCTCGGGGATGCCGTTACGCATCGCCGCCAGGAAGGCACCGGATGCCGTTCTGCTCCCGGTCGACGCGGACGCCTACACTGCCGCATCGCACGACGTGATGGCGACTCTCAAGGAACAGCCGGGTGCCGTCGTGCAGGTGCTCGGCTGGGACGAAGCCTTCATCGGTATCGCGACCGGCGACCCCGAGGCGTACGCGAGGGACATCCAGCGCGCGGTCCTCGAACGCACGCGGCTGCACTGCAGCGTGGGCATCGGAGACACCCTCGTCCGCGCGAAGGTCGCCACCGGCTTCGGTAAACCCCGCGGCGTATTCCGGCTGACCGAGGCGAACTGGATCGAGGTCATGGGTGACAGGCCGACCATCGATCTCTGGGGTGTTGGCGCCAAAGTATCCCGGCGCCTCGCCGCGCTCGGAATCACGACCGTATCCGAGCTGGCGGCAGCGGACAACGAGCCCCTGATCGCCGAGTTCGGACCCAAAATGGGGCCCTGGTATGGCCAGCTTGGACGGGGTGAGGGTGCGCGCGAGGTCGATGACACCCCGTGGGTGGCGCGCGGGCACAGCCGTGAGACGACGTATCAGACCGACCTCGTGACACCCGCGGAGGTGGAAGAAGCCGCGCGCGAACTCGTCGCCCGCGTTCAGGAGGACATCGAGGCCGAAGCGCGACCGGTTGTCGGTCTGACCCTCAAGGTTCGGTACGCGCCCTTTTCGACCAAGGTATTTACGAAGAAGATCCCGGAAACCGCGGATGCCGGTGTGGTCCTCGAGAGGGCGATGGAACTCGTCGGACGAATCGACGCCAATCGGCCGATCCGTCTGCTCGGCTTCCGAGCCGAGATGGCAATGCCAGATGACGCGCGCGGCGGACACACCCCGACCCGGAGCGGCTGGTAACGCTTGTGACAAAGGAGAAGCCGCCACCCGGGAACCCGGGGGCGGCTTCTGTCACGCGCTGGCTTCGGTCAGGACGGAAGCTTGGCGATGAGGATGTTGCGGGCGAGGTCGACGACCTGGTCGAGATCGGCGTGTGCCGGCCCCGGCTGGTATGACAGTCCCGCGCGCTCGGCAGCGATGGTGATCAGTGCGTCCGTCACGATCGGATTGAGAACGAGGAACGGTCCGTGACAGTGTGTCCCGATGCTGTTGTGCACCCGGACCCCGTCGGTACCGTCACCGTTTCCGAAGCCGTTGCGGACCCGTCCGAGAGCTTTCTGATCCGGGCGCCCGGTGTACACCGACGTGTGGTTCTCCGTGCCGATGATCAGCCCGAAGTCGCTGTCGAGTGCAAACGCCTCGGTGATGATCCGCTTCGAGCTGTTGTCGACCGAACCGGCGAAGACGCCAGCACCGGGGATGACCTCGGTCGCGCTGAGCCGGATCGACGTGGAGAGGAGGTGGAAGCCCGCTCCCGCACCGACGATCACGACACCTGCTTCAGACCAGGCGCGAAGGGTCGGCGCGATGCGGTCGACGTCAACGGCGATCGAGCGAACCGCGCTTGAGGAACCCGTCCCGATCAGGACGATGTCTGCCGTCTCGGGGAGTTCATCTCCCGCCGAATAGCTGAGCTCCTCGACCGCGATCCCGGCGAGGCGCATCCGGCGGACGAGCGCGGTGCGGTTGCCGACGTCACCGTTGAGCGACAGATCTGCGGGGTACAGTTCGAGAACACGAACACTCATGCTGCACCCGCTTCCAGGTCCTTGTAGCCGAGGTAACGGCGCGTCGCCATCATCTGGTCGTAGTCGAGGAAGAACGTGTGCTTTCCGCTCTTCGGCCGGGGGCCGTCGAGCATCCGCTGCACGGCCTTCGTGACGTCGGGTTCGATGACACCGAAGTCCTTGCCCTCGTAGGCGAGGCGCAGGGCGACGAACGCTCCCTTCGGCCCGGAGATGACGTCGACGTGGTCGAGTTTGCTGAGGTCGGCCGCATAGAGCCAGGACGGGTCCTTGCTCGACTCGTCGTACGCGAAGAGCACCGAATCCGGTGTGCCCTCGAGGTAGTCGAGGTTGAGCTGCAGGCTCGCCAGGTTCTTGAGCATGAGAATCTCGATCTCGCGCCCGTTGACGTGCAGGACCTCACCCCGGCCGTAGACCGTCTTCGTGGTCTGGACGGCGGACACCGCCTTCGCGATGTCGAACCTGTCGCCGAGGTTGCGAGCGGCGAGAGTGAATGCCGCGGCGATGTCGACGGCGTAGTGGATGCCGCGGGACGGCATCCGCACATCGTGAACGGTTCCAGCGAAGCTGATCTTCGCGTCGTAACCGTCAGCCTGGACGACCTCGGCGACAGCAGACCGGAGGGCTGTGGCCGCCGCGCCGGAGAAGTCACGGGCGGAAACCTGGCCATGGGGCGCTGATGCCTGGACCTCGGGCGTGACCCCGAAGTATTCGACGTTGAGCCTGCCTTCGGCTTCCAGTTCGGTTCCCAGCGTTCCGAGGAAGTTGTCGTCGCGGTTCAGCACGATCGACGAGCCGATCTCGGCGGCGATCCCCCGGAACATCGCGGCAACCTTGTCTGGTTCGCCGAAACGGTAGATCTGGTCGACGAGGAGGTTCAGAATGACTGCCGTGTCCGGCTTGAGCTGCCGCGCAATGACGGCCCCGTAACCCTCGTCGATCTCGAGAATGGCGATGTCGGCGTCCATCCGGCCGGTCAGCGACGTCTCGGCAAGGATCGCCGAGGCGATGCCCTGCGGCATGTTCGCGCCGGACGGGTTCGTGAAGACTCTGAGACCGTGCTCGCGCATGACAGCGGAGAGCAGGTTCGTCGTCGTGGACTTGCCGTTGGAACCGAGAACGAAGACGACACCGTACGGAAGCTGCGACGCCACGTCGCGCATCACATTCGGGGCCAGCTTCTGCACGACAACGCCTGGCAGTGCGCTCCCGCCGCCGCGCAGGCGCGTCGCAAAACGCGTCAGGCGGCCAGCGAGAATCGGGAGGACATAGTGCAGGCCGGTCGATTTACTCAAGGTAGTCCCGGAGCGACTGCGACCGTGACGGGTGACGCAGCTTCGCCATCGTCTTGGACTCGATCTGACGGATCCGCTCACGCGTCACGCCGAACGTGTCACCGATCTGGTCGAGAGTCTTCGGCATACCGTCACCAAGTCCGAAGCGCATGCGGATGACGCCGGCTTCGCGCTCACTGAGCGAGTCGAGCAGGCTCTCGAGCTGCTTCTGCAGCATCGTGAAGCCAACAGCATCGGCAGGGACGACGGCCTCGGTGTCTTCGATGAGGTCACCGAACTCGCTGTCTCCGTCTTCACCGAGCGGCGTGTGCAGCGAGATCGGCTCGCGGCCGTACTTCTGGACCTCGATGACCTTCTCGGGTGTCATGTCGAGTTCACGGCTGAGTTCCTCAGGCGTCGGCTCGCGACCGAGGTCCTGAAGCATCTGCCGCTGGACGCGGGCGAGCTTGTTGATGACCTCGACCATGTGTACCGGGATACGGATGGTGCGGGCCTGGTCTGCCATGGCGCGGGTGATTGCCTGACGGATCCACCAGGTCGCGTACGTTGAGAACTTGAAGCCCTTGGTGTAGTCGAACTTCTCGACCGCACGGATGAGACCGAGGTTTCCCTCCTGGATGAGGTCGAGGAACTGCATCCCACGACCCGTGTAGCGCTTCGCGAGCGACACCACGAGGCGGAGGTTCGCGCCGAGCAGGTGACTCTTCGCCCGAGCGCCGTCCTTCGCTACCCACTGAAGTTCGCGGCCGAGCTGCGTGCGCTTCTCGGTGTCGTCCATCTGTGACAGCTTGTCCTCAGCGAACAGGCCGGCCTCGATGCGCATCGCGAGTTCGACTTCTTCGGCCGCGTTGAGAAGTGCGACCTTTCCGATCTGCTTGAGGTAGTCCTTGACGGGGTCGGCGGTCGCACCGGTGATCGCCGAAGAGTAGACGGGAACTTCGTCCTCGTCGTCGACGAGCGACAGCACGAGTGCACCCTGTGGGAGGGCCTCCGCCTCCGCTGCCTTCTTCTTGCGGGCTTCCTCAGCCTCTTCACGCTCGGCGTCCGTCTGGTCGACGTGAACCTCTTCGGGCTCGTCCGTCTTCTTCTTGGCGGCCGCGCGCTTCGCGGGAGCTTTTGCCGGCGCCTTCGCGGCTGGAGCCTTTGCGGCTGCCTCAGCCTTCTTGGCGGCTGCTGTCTTCGTTGGGGCCTTCGCCGCCGCGGTCTTCGCAGGCGCCTTCTTGGCCGGAGCCTTGGTCGTGGTCGCCTTGTCTGCGACCGCTGTTTCTGTTGCGGCCTTCGTTGCCGTCTTCTTGTCTTCCGTTGCCGAAGTTTGTGCGGCCTTGCTGGCCATAGGAGCACCTTTCAGTCCCGGGAGCGTGTTTGTCACGGACACCCGCTCATGGGCCCAGATTGTTTTCGGACATTACTAAGACCCATGTCAAGCCCTGGCGCTGGGATCGCGTCGGAAGACACGGCCTGCACGGACTTGAACGGGTCCTTAGTCCACATTATGTCACGTTTTGCTGGGAGAACTTTCCATTTTCCCATTCGCCGTCAGCGGCGGCGGCGTCGAATTGCCTCAAGAGCTGCAACCCAGAGGGGGCCCACCTGTATTCCCTCTTCTTCGACGATGCGCCTGCGCGTCCGGCGCCTGGCGATCATGAGCATCACCACGCCGAAACCGATGACCAGGTACTGCACGACGAAAGCCAGCCGGAACGAGTCCAGTGTGTACAACTCCTCCGGAGCAGTTCCTGCGGGCGCCTGCGAGTCGAGGATCAGGCCGATGAAGAACATCATCACGAAACTGGCCAGGAACCCCCCGACATTCACCACGCCGTTGGCCGAACCGAGGACCCGAACGGGATTGAAGGTACGCGCGAAGTCGAATCCGATGAGCGACCCAGGTCCACCGGCACCGAGAACGACGAGCAGCAGCACGAGGACCCAGAGAGGCGGAGTTCCTGGCCACAGCAGAAGCAGCGTCCACGCGGCTCCGATCGCGGCGACAATCCCGAGGACGAGGTTGCTTCTGCGGTAGGGGTACCTGGCAGAGAGGATGCCGAGAAGCGGCCCGATCACGACACCGGAGGCGACGATGACGAGAAGCATCGAGGCCGCCGTCGTTTCCGAGATGTCCAGTGCGTAGACCATGAAGGGGTAACCCCAGAGAAGGGCGAACACCGTCCCGGACGACTGCGTCACGTAGTGCGACCAGAAACCAAGCCTGGTGCCCGGCCGTTGGAAACTTGCCTTCAGGGAGCCGAGCGCCTCCCGGAAACTCTCCGCCCGGTCATCACCCCCTGTCCCTGCCGGCCGGTCCCGGATGACGGCGAGGGCGAGCACGAGGGCAAGGGCGACGAACGACGCTGCGGCGACGAACGCCGGCGTCCAGCCGAAGGCGTTCAGGAGCCATGCGAAAGGGATCGCCGAGAGGATCTGACCGGCCTGGCCGAGGTTTCCCATCCACTGTGACAGCTGGGGTACCACGGGACCGGAGAACCAGGACGTGACCAGGCGCATCACGGAGACGAAGATCGCGGCGTCGCCGGCACCGACGAGGATCCTGCCGAGTACGGCGATCGAGATGGAGGGAGCAAAAGCGAGGACGAGTTGCCCCGCAACGAGGAAGGCGAGTCCCGCGGCGATCAGGACGCGGGGTCCGAGCCTGTCGATGAGAACCCCGACGGGGACCTGCATCGCCGCATACACGACCAGTTGCAGCACGGCGAGTGTGGACAGTGCGGATGCGGTCGCGTCGAACCTGTCGACCGCGCTGACGCCGGCGACTCCGAGCGTCGACCGCTGCATGACCGCTGCAACGTAAGCGAAGACACCGACCCAGAACACCAGCCAGGACTTCGCGGAATTCATCCTCCCAGCTTAGAGGGGGCTACTCGTCCGATCCCGGCCGGCGGCCGTCGTCCGGGCCTTTGCGGCCGGCGAGGAATTTCTCGAGTTCCGCGGCGATGTCGTCGGCAGACGGAAGCGTCCCGTCGGAGTCCATCAAGGGAGACTTGAGGGCGCTTCCCTCCATGTAGGTGTCGTACCGTTCCTCGAGGGTGCCGACGAGCCGCTTGAGCTCCTCGTTCCCGCCCACCTGTTCGTCGATGCGGGAGACGAATTCACGGCCTTCCTCGCGCAACTCATCGGTCGGGAGAATGAGGCCGGTCGCCGCGCTGATGCTGTCGATCGCCGCAATCGCCGCGGTCGGGAACTCGGTGTCAGCCAGGTAGTGCGGGATGAGCAGTGCAAACCCGGCGACCCCCGCCCCGCGCTCGGTCAGCCGGTACTCAAGCAGATGGAGCACGTTCGACGGGACCTGGGTGTGTGGGCGCCACACGCTCATCGACTCGATCAGCTCTTCGCGCGTACCGCTGACAGTCACGCCGATCGGGCGTGTGTGCGGAACGGGCATCGGGATCGCGTGCACCCACGTCGTTCGGGCTACCCGGAAGTGGTCGATGAGGCCGATGACGTCGCGGACGAACCGTTCCCAGAGGAAGTCGGGTTCATATCCGGTGAGCAGCAGGAACGGGTGGCGCAGGTCGTCGTAAGCGAGCGAGAGCTGGAGCTTGGGCGGCGAGTACTCGGTCAGGTGGTCCTGGTCGAAATAGATGATCGGCCGACGCGCACGGTAATCGAGCAACAGGTCGTTGTCGAAGACCGCGACCGGTTCGCTCTCGAAGGCTCCGCGGGAATAGTCGTTGAATTGCCCGGCCGCGCCACCGGCGTCGGAGAAGCCTGTCAGCGCGACGACGAGGTCGAGCCCGTCGGGCACGTCGGCGGCCAACGCCGTCAACTCGAACAGTTCTCCGGGGAAACTCATGCTCCCACTCTAATCGGCGTGCCCGGGCGCAGACCGTGCCGCGCGACGCGCTCAGCGAACACGGAGCCGGCTCCGCGTGAGCCAGCGTCTAGCATGAAGGGCATGTCTGTTCCCGTGCTTTCCGTGTCCACCTCCCCCGCCGTCGAGTCATCCGTCGACGTCCTCGTTATCGGAGCCGTGAGCTCCGGATCGTCGGCGTCGCTCCACGCGGTCGAAGACTTCTCGGCTCTCGGTGAGTCGCTCGACGCCATCGGGGTCAGCGGGAGCGCCGACCAGCTCGTGCGGATCCCTGCGACGATCGGCTCAGCGAGGAGTATCGCGATCATCGGTATCGGAACGGACGTCACTGCCGACAGCCTGAGGGATGCCGCCGGCTCCGCTGTACGCCAGCTGGCCGGTGCCGGATCCGTCGCGTTTGCGTTCCCCACGGCATCCGCGACCGATGTGGATGCGATCCTCGAGGGTGCCGCGCTCGGCGGGTACACCTTCACTGCCTACCGGAACACATCGCTCGATTCGATCAAGCAGGGCGTGGCATCCGTGACGGTCCACCTCGACGGTTCCCTGGCTGACGAGGGGTCGTTCGACGCTGCCGTCACCCGGGCCGAAGTCCTCGCCGATGCGATCGCCCAGGTCAAGGATCTGGTGAACACACCTCCCGGAGACCTGTACCCGGCCACGCTCGCCGCCGCAGCCGAGTCCGCTGTCGCCGGACTCTCCGTCGAGGTCACCACGTGGGATGAGAAAGCGCTCGAAGCCGACGGTTTCGGCGGCATCCTCGGTGTCGGCCAGGGATCGAGCCGAGGCCCGCGCCTCGTGAAGCTGTCGTACTCCCCCGCCGGCGCAGCGAAGCACCTCGCTCTCATCGGCAAGGGCATCACCTTCGATACCGGCGGGCTGTCGCTGAAGCCGGCCGCCTCCATGGTCGGGATGAAGTACGACATGACCGGAGCGGCGTCCGTGCTCGGTGTCATCATCGCCGCTGCGCGTCTCGAACTCCCGGTCCGGCTCACGGGGTGGCTCTGCATCGCGGAGAACATGCCGTCCGGCACGGCCATCCGCCCGAACGACGTGCTGACGATGAAGGGTGGTCGCACCGTCGAAGTAACCAACACGGACGCCGAGGGCCGCCTCGTGATGGCCGACGGTCTCGTCGCCGCGAGCGAGGAACACCCGGATGCCATCATCGACATCGCGACACTGACCGGCGCTGCACTCGTGGCACTGGGCAAGCGTTACACGGCTGTGATGGGCGACGACGACCTCGTCTCGGATGTGCTCTCCGCGGCAAGGACCGCGGGCGAACCGATGTGGGCGATGCCGTTCCCGGGCGAGCTCCGGTCGCTGCTGCGCTCGGACGTGGCCGACCTGGCGAACGCCAAGGTGGGGAATACCGCGGGTGGAATGCTCCTCGCCGGGATCTTCCTCCGCGAGTTCATCGGCAAGCAGAGCGAGGACGAGGGAGCGGAGACGATTCCGTGGGCGCACCTCGATATCGCCGGGCCGGCAAACAACCCGGACGCACCGTACGGATTTACCGCCGGCGGCCCCAGTGGGGTTGGAGTTCGGACTCTCGTCAAGGTGGCCGAACAGATTGGTCGCCCGTAGTAAGGTCGTATGGGCTAGTCAGCCCCCATCGTCGCCAGCTCGAACCCGTGTCGGCGGCTTAAGCACGAACCCAGATGCACGAGGGAGAAGCTCAGTGTCGGAGCAGAATTTTGACATCGTAATCCTCGGTGGCGGAAGTGGCGGATACGCAGCAGCACTGCGCGCATCCGAACTCGGCTTCACCGTCGGACTTGTAGAGAAGGACAAGCTCGGTGGCACCTGCCTCCACCGCGGCTGCATCCCCACCAAGGCACTCCTGCACTCGGCCGAGGTTGCCGATGTCGCGCGGGACTCCGCGAAGTATGGCGTCAAGGCCACCTTCGACAGCATCGACATCGCCGGCGTCACCGCGTATCGCGAGGGGATCGTCGCCAAAAAGTACAAGGGCCTTCAGGGTCTCATCAAGGCGCGGGGCATCACCGTCATCGAGGGCGAAGGAAAGCTCACCTCTCCGACGACCGTCCAGGTCGGCGACCAGACGGTCACCGGCAAGAACGTCATTCTCGCAACGGGTTCGTACAGCCGCTCCCTCCCCGGTCTCGACATCGGCGGACGCGTCATCACGAGCGAGCAGGCACTTCAGCTCGACTTCGTGCCGAAGAAGGTCGCTGTCCTCGGCGGCGGCGTCATCGGCGTCGAATTCGCGAGTGTCTGGAAGTCCTTCGGATCTGACGTCACGATCATCGAAGCGCTCCCCCACCTCGTCCCCAACGAGGATGAGGCCATGAGCAAGGGCCTCGAACGTGCGTTCCGCAAGCGCGGCATCAACTACTCGCTCGGCGTGCGATTCCAGGGCGTGACCCAGGATGAGAACGGCGTGGTCATCACGCTCGAGAACGGCACAACGATCGAAGCAGAACTTCTGCTCGTCGCCGTCGGACGTGGACCGTCAACAGCCAACCTCGGCTACGAAGAGGTCGGCGTCACCATCGACCGCGGCTTCGTCATCACCAACGACCGCCTCGAAACCAACATTCCGGGCCTCTACGCTGTCGGCGACATCGTCCCCGGCCTCCAGCTCGCCCACCGGGGCTTCCAGCAGGGCATCTTTGCCGTCGAGGAGATCGCCGGGCTCAAGCCGGTGCTCATCCCCGACGTCAACATCCCCAAGGTGACCTACAGCGACCCCGAGGTCGCATCCGTCGGACTCACCGAGGCGAAAGCAGCCGAAGAGTACGGTGCAGACAAGATCACCTCATACGAGTTCAACCTCGCCGGCAACGGCAAGAGCGAGATCATCGGGACCACGGGCAACATCAAGGTCATCCGCGTCAACGACGGTCCCGTCATCGGCGTGCACATGATCGGCGCCCGGGTCGGCGAACTCATCACCGAGGGTCAGCTCGCGGTGAACTGGGAAGCGTACCCGGAGGACCTCGCTCCTCTGATCCACGCGCACCCGACGCAGAGCGAAGCGCTCGGCGAGGCCTTCCTCCACCTGGCAGGCAAGCCGCTCCACGCACTTTAGGCCGCACCCACCCGGGCGCGATCAATCTAAGCTACATACGTAAAGAACTGGTTTCAAAGGAGACAAGGTCATGGCAGAATCCGTAAGCCTTCCGGCGCTCGGTGAGAGTGTCACCGAGGGCACGGTCACCCGTTGGCTGAAAAACGTTGGAGACCGGGTCGAGGTCGACGAGCCGTTGCTCGAGGTATCAACCGACAAGGTTGACACCGAGATCCCGTCCCCCGTCGCCGGGGTGATCGAAGAGATTCTCGTCCAGGAGGATGAGACGGTCGAGGTCGGCACGGCACTCGTGAAGATCGGAGACGGCTCATCGTCTGGCGGTGACGCTCCCGCTGAGGAGCCAGCCGCTGAAGAACCCGTCGAAGAGGCACCCGCTGAAGAACCGGCTGGCGAAGATCCTGCCGCCGAGGCGCAGGAAGAAGAAGCTGACACGGTCAAGCCGTCGACCGAAGTGTCGGAGGAAGCAGAAGCTCCCGCCGCCTCGGAGTCGACACCCGATGTCGCTCCCCCCGCTCCGGCAGCACCGGAGCCCGCTCCAGCGGCCGAGGCGCCCGCCGCTCCGGCGCCCGCCGCTCCGGCGCCGGCCGCTCCGGCGCCGGCC
>NZ_RCUV01000006.1 GCF_003667545.1 Mycetocola manganoxydans
AAGACTCTTTGCGCCGATGGTACTGCAGGGGGGACCCTGTGGGAGAGTAGGACACCGCCGGACTTAACTTAGTAAAACCAGAAAAGCCACCCTTCGGGGTGGCTTTTCTGCGTTAACGTGCGATTCTTCACGTGCGGGCGAGGAACGGCTACTCTCGGAGACACCAACGCTCACGAACGAAGGAGTTCCGTGGCCAGCAGGGTTGTCATCCGTGCCGAGAGAGCACCCGGCGAAAAGCGCGTCGCCGCCACGCCCGAAAGCGTCAGGAAGCTGCGAGGATCCGGCCTCGAGGTCCGGGTCGAGACGGGTGCCGGTCGCCACGCCGGCATTCCCGACGCCAGTTACCTGGCTGCGGGGGCCGACGTCGAAGCTCGATCTGCTCTGACAGCCGGCGACGTGTTTGTCCATGTCCGGCCGTTGTCGGTGGAGGAGGTTCGCGCCCTGCCGGGGGGCGTACTCACCGTCGGCACCGCCGACCCGTTCCAGCACCCGGACGTGGTGAAGGCATCCGCCGTCACAGGAGTCACCGCATTCGCCCTGGACCTCCTGCCCCGGATCTCCCGCGCCCAGTCGATGGACGTGTTGTCGTCGCAGGCCCTCATTGCCGGCTACAGGTGTGCGCTGATCGCGGCGGACGCCTTCGAGCGCATGTTCCCGATGACCATGACGGCCGCAGGAACGCTCGCCCCCGCCCGGGTCCTCGTGCTCGGCGCCGGTGTCGCCGGGCTGCAGGCGATCGCCACCGCGAAACGGCTCGGAGGTGTCGTCAGCGCCTACGACGTTCGGTCGTCATCGGCCGAGGAGGTCCGTTCGGTTGGAGGAACGTTTCTCACCCTCGACCTTGAGTCGGCGGACGCCGGCGGCGGGTATGCGAGGGAGCTCGGTGAGGAGCGGTCCCAACGGCAGCGGGAACTCCTGACGCCGCATGTGGAAGCAGCCGACATCATCATCACAACGGCGGCGGTCCCCGGACGTGCCGCCCCCCGGTTGATCACGTCGGCGATGATGACGGGGATGCGAGCGGGCTCGGTCGTCGTGGATCTCGCCGCCGAATCCGGGGGCAACGTCGAGGCATCCGTCCCAGGCGAGCGGGTGCCGTTCGCTGTGGACGGCGGGACGGTCACAGTGATCGGGATCCGGGACGTCCACTCCGAACTCGCGGTCGACGCTTCCAAACTTCTCGCGATGAACGTCGCGAACTTTGTCGCGGTGCTCACGGTCAACGGCTCCATCGATCCCGACTTCAGCGATGAACTCGTGAGCGGTTCGTGCCTCACTCGGGGAGGAGCCATCGTCCATCCCCGCCTGGCCGACCTGCTCGCGGAGGAGGTGAGCAGCTGATGGATCTCTTCGGGCTCGTGACGATCACCGTTCTCGCGGTCTTCCTCGGCTTCGAGGTGGTCTCCAAGGTCTCGAGTACGCTGCACACGCCGCTCATGTCCGAGGCGAATGCCATCCACGGCATCATTCTTCTCGGCGCCATCATGGTTGCAGGGCAAGCGGACGACCCCCTCATCCTCGCGGTCTCCCTTCTCGCGGTGGTACTCGCGACCATCAACATCGTCGGAGGCTTCGTGGTCACGGACCGCATGCTTGTGATGTTTGCAGCCAAACCCCGTCGTGCCCGCAAGGACGACGCCTCATGAAGCTCCTCGACGAGTCAGCGGTTCTCGCCGGCTACCTCATTGCAGCCGTGCTCTTCATCCTCGCGCTCAAGGGTCTCAGCTCGCCGCGGCGCGCCCGGCGGGCGAACCGGCTTGGTGCCGCCGGCGCGATCGTGGCGATCGCCGTCTATGTGCTCGGCCACGACATCGCCAACGCGGCATGGATCGCCGGCGCGGTTCTCGTCGGCATTCTCGTCGCCGTCCCCGCTGCCCGGCGGGTCCAGATGACGCAAATGCCGCAGCTGGTGGCCGCGTTCAACGGGGTGGGTGGTGGCGCAGCTGCGCTCGTCGCCGTCGTCGAGTTCACCCACGGACCGGACGGATGGGCACGTTCGGTCATCGCGTTCACGGTGTTCATCGGCGGACTGTCGCTGACCGGGTCATTCGTCACCTTCGGCAAGCTCCAGGGCATCATCACATCGCGGGCGGTGATGTTCCCCGGGCTCGGCGTTCTCCTTGCCGTCCTCGTTGCGGGTGCCGTGGCATCCGCCGTCGCGATGGTCCTCACGGGAAGCATGCTCTACGCGATCGTCCTGCTGGCCCTCGGGCTCGTCGTCGGGGTTCTGTTCGTGCTTCCGATCGGCGGTGCCGACGTCCCGATCGTCATCTCCCTGCTGAACGCCTTCACCGGGCTCGCCGTCGCGGGCTCCGGGCTGGTGCTCTCCAATGTTCTCCTGCTCATCGCCGGCACACTCGTCGGTGCCAGCGGAACCATCCTCACGGTGTCGATGGCTACCGCAATGGGCCGCAGCGTTCCCGGCATCGTGTTCGGCGCCTTCCGTTCCACGTCATCCGGTGGGGTGGATGCCGGTGGCCCCGATCGTCCGGTGCGCACCGTGAGCGCTGCGGACGTCGCGATCCTCCTCGAGTACTCCAGCAGAATCGTGATCGTGCCCGGCTACGGTCTCGCGGTCGCCCAGGCTCACCACGCCGCAGCCGAGCTCGCCGAGATCCTCACGGCGAGAGGTGCCGACGTCGTCTTCGGGATCCACCCCGTCGCCGGCCGGATGCCCGGCCACATGAACGTCTTGCTCGCCGAGGCGAACGTGCCGTACGAGTCGCTCGTGGAGATGGATGTCGTGAACGGACAGTTCAAGTCCACCGACCTGGTGCTCGTCATCGGAGCCAACGACGTCGTCAACCCGGCGGCGCAGTCGTCGCCGGGTTCGCCGATCTACGGGATGCCCATCCTCCACGTCGCCGAAGCTCAGCAGGTCATCTTCCTCAAACGCAGTCTCAAGCCCGGGTTCGCGGGAATCGAGAACGAGCTGTTCTTCGATCCGAAGGTGTCGATCGCGCTCGGAGACGCGAAGGCAACCCTGTCGGAACTGCTGACCGCTGTGAAAGCGGGCGTCTGACGGGAGTTGAAGGAGGCGGCATCCGTCTCTAGGCTGGGAAACCGTTCGTACGAGGGAGGCGATATGGAACAACTGACGGAGGCGCAGATCCGGGAAGCGATGGTGAACTGTTCCCGCCAGGAAGCATCCGCCCTGTTCGTGCCGTCAGGACTCGCGTTCGCCCCGTGGGACGAACTCGACTATTTCGGCTGGGGCGATCCGAACACGCCGGGGCGTTTCTCCCTCGTGTACTGGCGCGGTAACCGGCCGGTGGGCATCGTGCTCCGCCGTGCCGACCGCCGGACGTCTCGTCGACCGCAGATCCACATGTGCAGTTTCTGCCACACCTCTCAGCCGTCTGGCGAGGTCGCGTTGTTCACCGCGCCGCTTGCCGGGGTCGCCGGACGCAACGGCAGCACCGTTGGGACCTACATCTGCGCCGAGCTGACCTGCTCGGCCCACGTGCGGGCGCAGCCGATAGCAGCACCGATCCCGACGACGGCTTCGACGATCCTGCGCGGCAGCAGGACGCAGTTGCTCGAGCGCCTCGATCGCTTCGTGGCCGACGTTCAGCGCCCCAGATAGCGCCGGATCAGGTCTGGCAGCGTGGGCACCAATAGGTGACCCGCTCCTGCAGGTCGGTCGGGCCAAGCTCGCCTGTCCGGATGCGGGTGCCGCATCGACGGCACGGTTGTCCTGCTCGTCCGTACACCCAGGTGCGTCGTCCTGGCCGGGTATCTCCCGTCGTCGTGCGCTCGGTCCTGTCGCGATTGGCGAGGATGAGGCGAGCCGACAGTGCAACGAGCGCTGAGGCATCCGTCTCACCGATCGGATGGGTCGGAAGGATCCCACGGACGAAACAGATTTCGTTGGCGTAGACATTCCCGAGCCCGGCAAGGTTCCGCTGGTCGAGGAGGGCGACGGCCGCTGGACGCTCCGGTGCAGCTTTGAGCCGGGTGAGAGCTTCGGCAGCGTCCCAGTCCTCGCCGAGCAGATCGGGTCCCAGATGACCGACGACGGTGTGTTCTTCCTCACGGGCGATGAGCTCGACGACTCCCAGGTCGAACCCGACGCTGAGCCACTCGGCAGAACCCACGAGCGCTCGGGCCTGGAACGCCGGACGTTTCCAGCGCGAACCCGGCTGGTAGAGGTGCCACGAACCCTCCATCTTGAGATGACTGTGGAGGCTGAAGTCCCCGACGCGGTGAAGGAGGTGCTTGCCGCGGCTGACGACTCCGTCGATTCGCTCTCCGGTGAGATCACTCGTGGCGAACGCAGGGACCCGGATATCCCAGGTCGTGACGACGGCACCGGCGAGCACCTCGTTGAGATGGCGGGCAGCTCGCCAGACCGTATCGCCCTCAGGCATGCCGCATCCTCAGCCCGCGCGGAGTTTCGGTGAACCCCGCTTCGCGGAGAGCAGCGCCCGCTGGCGTGCCGAGCACGAAGCCGCCGTTCACCTTCTCGACGGCGAGTTTGTCGACCCGGCCCTGGCGGACCAGGCCGGCGAGGGATGCCGCGGCAACCCCGAGAACAGCCTCATCATCGGTGAACGCGAGCAGCGTCTTTCCTCCGCGCTCGACGTAGAGGATGAGCGCGCCGTCGACGAGCGTGACGAGGCTTCCCGCTTTGCGGCCGGGGCGGTGCTTCGTGCCCGGGCTGTCGACCGCCGGCCAGCCCAGTGCGGCGCCGTAGGGGTTGGCCGGGTCGGTGGCGGCGAGGCTCACAACGACCCTGTCTGCTGCGTCAGGGACGTCGTTGCCGTCACTGCGCGCGAAGGACCGCAACCGGTCGATCGTGCCCGCGGTTGCGAACTGGGCGGCGCCAAGTCCGTCGATGAAGTACCCGCGCCGGGCCCTGCCGGTGTCTTCGAACGTGCTCAGCACACGATAGGTGAGGGCGAAGCCGCCCGGAACGCCCTCGCTCATCACCGAGCCGCGGGTCACGACGCCGTAGCGTTCGAGCAGGGTTTCGGCCGTCGCCGCGGTGCGCACCGTGGCATCCTGTTCGGCGAGGGGGAGGATCGACCAGCGTCCGCCGAGGGCGGGAGCGACTCGTGTCTTCATGCTGGGGCGGCTGAGCGGACGTCCGCGGTACATCCGCGACCGGGGTGCAGCGCGCTGGGTCCGGTGCGCTCCGCCGCCGTGACCGGTGAGCGTTCGCAACGGAGCGAGGGTGTCGTTGGTGATGAGGCCTGCCCACACCAGTTCCCAGAGGGCGGAGACGAGCGATGCGTCGTCGGCAGCGCCGGTCGCTTCGGCGAGTTGCGGGAAGAAGAACGCGCCTCCGCCACCGAGGGCGAGGAGAACCTCGCGCTGCAGTTCGTCTGGCTGGTGCTCGGGCACGAGCGGAAGGGTGAGGTGCGCGGTCTCAGCGAGATGCATCGCGACCCAGCCGTCGTTGCCCGGCAGCGATCCTGCGCCGGACCAGAGGACCTCTCCGGTCGCCGTGAGCTCGTCGAGCATCGCGGGTGAATAGTCGTGGACTCGCTGCGGGAGAATCAGCGACTCCCACGCCGATGCCGGAATGTGGACTCCGGCGAGCTGGTCGATGACGGATGCCACACCGTCGACCCCTCGCAAACGGCTGCCCACGTTCTGCCAGCTCGGCAGGAACCGTGCGAAGGCATGTTGCTCCACCGGTTCGACTTCGTGCCGGAGAGCCGCGAGGGAGCGGACCCGGAGGCGGCGGAGAACTTCGGAGTCACACCACTCGGTGTTGTCGCCGATCGACTCGCGGCCGGTGGCGAGGAACTCGCCGCGCATCACCCGGCGGGCATCGGCGAGGCGAACCAGAGTGTGCTGAGCAATGGCGCTGCCCAGCCCGAACCGGTCGGCTGCCTCCTGCGTCGTGAACGGCCCATGGGTGCGGGCGTACCGCGCGATGAGGTCGCCAAGCGGGTCGGCGACGGGCTCGATGAATGCGTCGGGAACGCCGATCGGCAGCGGAACCCCGAGCGCGTCACGCAGACGGGAGGCGTCTTCGATCGCCGCCCACCAGTCGCGGCCCGCAAAAGCCACGTTGAGGACGCGTTTCGTGCGTACCAGTTCGGCGAGGTGCACCGTGGCGTCCTCGAGCGGATGCTCCGACTCGAGCCGCTCGGCCGTCTCTTCGAGCGTGAGCGGACCGAGCATCCGCAACAGGTCGGCGACCCCTTCGACGCCGCGGGCCTTGCGGGATTCCGCAAGGCGCTGCAGCTCGCTCTCGGTCTGGGTGATGACACCGGGGTCGAGCAGTTCCCGCAGCTCGACCTGGCCGAGCAGCTCGGCGAGCAGAGCGGAGTCGATCGTGAGCGCGGCAGCCTTGCGTTCGGCGATCGGGCTGTCGCCCTCGTACATGAACGCCCCGACATACCCGAAGAGGAGCGACTTGGCGAACGGCGACGGCGTATCCGTCGTGGTTTCAACGATGCGGATGCCGCGACTCGCGAGCTTCTTCGCGATGCCGAGGAGGGCGGGAAGATCGTAGGCATCCTGCAGGCATTCACGGACCGTCTCGAGGATGATCGGGAACGCAGGATATTTGCGGGCGACGTCGAGCAGCTGCGCCGACCGCTGGCGCTGTTGCCAGAGCGGGGCACGTTTGCCGGGCGAGTAGTTGGGCAGGAGGAGCGCGCGAGCGGCGCACTCCCTGAACCGTGAAGCAAACAACGCGGACCCACCGACCTGCTCGGTGACGACGGCTTCGAGTTCGTCGGCGTCGAAGACGAACAGTTCGGCGCCCGGTGGCTCGAGCTCCGTGTCGGGAATCCGCACGATGATTCCGTCGTCGCTCGCAATCGACGCTCCATCGATGCCGAACCGCTCCTGCACGCGCGCGCCGACGGCGAGGGCCCATGGCGCATGCACCTGCATGCCGTACGGGGAATGAAGGATGACCCGCCAGTCTCCGAGTTCGTCACGCGAGCGTTCGACGACGAGCACCTTGTCGCTCGGGATGTGCCCGGTCGCGGTGCGCTGCTCGGTCAGGTACGCGAGAAGGTTGGTTGCGGCGCGGGAATCGAGGCCGGCCCTGGTGAGCCGGTCGGCGGCATCCGTCGTTGTCGCGGTGTCGATGTCTCGCCTGAACGCTCCGACCGCTTCGCCGAGCTCGGCGGGGCGGCCGAGTCCGTCGCCCTTCCAGAACGGCAGTCGTCCGGGTTGACCGTACGCGGGCGTCACGATGACGCGGTCGTGTGTGATCTCCTGGATCTTCCAGCTCGTCGCCCCGAGGGCGAAGACGTCGCCGACGCGCGACTCGTAAACCATCTCCTCGTCGAGTTCACCGACTCGGGAGCCGGCCCCTGACGCATCGCCAGACGCCATGTATACGGCGAAAAGGCCGCGATCGGGGATCGTTCCGCCGCTCGTCACCGCGAGTCGCTGAGCACCGGGTCGGCCGGTGAGGGTGCCTGCGTCGCGATCCCACACGATGCGGGGACGGAGTTCGGCGAACTCGTCGCTCGGGTAACGGCCGGCGAGCAGGTCGAGGGTCGCCTCGAAAGCCGAGCGCGGGAGCCGGGTGAACGGAGCACTGCGTTGAACCTGTTCGAACCAGACCTCGACGTCGATGGGTTCGAGCGCGGTCGCCGCGACAGTCTGCTGCGCGAGGATGTCGAGCGGGTTCGTGGGAACGGCGAGGGATTCGATCTGCCCGGACACCATGCGTTCGGATGCCACGGCCGAATTGACGAGGTCGGCCCGGTGCTTGGGAAACAGGACTCCACGGGAGATCTCGCCGACCTGGTGGCCCGCCCGGCCGACTCGTTGGAGCCCGCTCGCGACGGAGGGAGGCGACTCGACCTGCACGACGAGGTCGACCTCGCCCATGTCGATGCCGAGTTCGAGGCTCGAGGTCGCAACGACGCAGCGGAGCCGACCGGACTTGAGGTCGTCCTCGATGAATGCCCTCTGCTCTTTCGACACCGATCCGTGGTGGGCTCGGGCGAGTTGCGGGGCTGAGTCGTCGCGCGCGGCCGTCTGACCGCTTGCGCCGAGAAGGGCCGCCGGCGGCCGCGGGCTGCTCGATGCACCGCCGCCCACCGAGATGAGGTCGTCGGCCGGCTGCTGCTCGGCCATGCGCTCGTCGTAGATTTCGTTGAACCGCGCGGTGAGGCGTTCGGCGAGTCGCCGGGAGTTGCTGAACACGATCGTGGAGCGGTGTTCGAGGATCCGGTCGACGATCGCCTCCTCGACGTGGGGCCAGATCGAGCCGGCCCGTTCACCGTCTTCGACGACAGCGCCGGCTGCCGATCCTTCGCGGGGCTGGGCGGCCGATGCGAGGTCGGTCATGTCGTCGACGGGAACGACGACGCGCAGATCGAACCGCTTCGATGCCGGAGGGGCGACGATCTCGACGGGGGCGGTACCGCCGAGGAACCGGGCGACCTCCTCGCGTGGTCGAACGGTGGCGGAGAGCCCGATTCGTTGTGCCGGTTTCTCGAGCAGCGCGTCGAGCCGTTCCAGCGACAGCGCCAGGTGGGCGCCGCGCTTGGTTGCTGCGACGGCGTGGACCTCGTCGATGATCACCGTCTCCACAGACCGCAGGGTCTCGCGTGCCGCTGAGGTGAGCATGAGGAACAGTGACTCGGGGGTCGTGATGAGGATGTCTGGCGGATTCTTGGCGAGATTCCGCCGGTCGGCGGCGGGGGTGTCGCCGGAACGGACGCCGACGGTGACGTTGGGGACGCTGGACCCGTGACGGAGAGCTGTTTGCGTGATGCCGACAAGGGGTGCCCGGAGATTTCGCTCGACGTCGACGCCGAGCGCCTTGAGCGGGGAGATGTAGAGCACGCGAGTGCCCGTCTCCTCCGGCCGCGGTTCGGCGATGAGCCGATCAATCGACCAGAGAAAGGCCGAGAGCGTCTTGCCGGACCCGGTCGGAGCGACGACGAGCGCGTGTGAGCCGCGGGAGATGGCATCCCACGCCCCGGTCTGGGCGTCGGTCGGCGCGGCGAACGCACCCTGGAACCAATCGCGGGTCGCGGGGGAGAACCGCTCGAGAACGTCGCTCACGTTCCCATCCTGCCGCACGCCACCGACATCGATCAGGGGTAGCGGATGCTGCCGGTGCTAGAGCTGGCGTTCGATGAACGCGCGCACATCGGCGAGCTCCTGCTGGGAGATCGCGTGGCTGAGCCCCTCGTACACCCGGCCGACGAGTCGGGAGTGGGCGGGCAGCCACTCGGTGGTGTGTGCGATCGCCCGTGCGGGGATGACGTCGTCGAGGGTTCCGCGGCCCCAGAACACCGGCGGGCGGCGCTCGGCGAGAGCTTCGTCGCCTGGATGGGAGTTGATCGCGCTGTAGCCGGAGAGGTTCACCGCGAACGAGAACCGCTCGGGAGCGGCACGCAACAGCTCGATCGACATCGCGCCTCCCTGCGAGAACCCGAGCAGGCCGACGGAGTCCGGCGTGTACGGAAGGCTGTCGAGCCAGCTGAGCACTGCCGCGGTCGACGCGGCAAGTCCAGTCTCTTCCGGGTGGCCGGGCTGGTCGATCGGATACCAGGACCAGCCGTCGATCGGGAACGGCGCGACCAGCGGAGCGCGGAGCGCGGCGATGACCGGCTCGAGAGGCAGGAACGGCGCGAGCTGGAACAGATCGGCTTCATTCGATCCATAGCCATGCAGAACAATCAGCAGCGATCGCCCCTCACGGTCATCGCCTGATGCCGACCACAGGACGGCATCCTCATCGATGGTGTGCGTGATCATGTATCCGTCTCCCTGGTTTCCGGCCAGCGACCAGCCTACCGACGCCAAACCGGGTGTCCGCCGTGACCGGTGTCAGGGAACCGGGTAAGAATGGAGCATGAGCGTTCGCACCCCAGACCCCGACCAGCCGCAGGACCCGACACCAGACCCCACCCCCGGCTGGCTGAGCGACATCGAGCTGGAAGAAGTGCGGAGGCGGCTTCCGCTCCTGTACGTCGAAGCGGTCCCGGTGCGCGTGGATGGACTCGGCGTCGTCACCGAAGTGGGCATCCTGCTGCGGGCGACAGCGACGGGTCAGATGACCCGCACCCTCGTCTCGGGTCGGGTGATGTACGGCGAAACGCTGCGCGACGCGCTGTTCCGGCACCTCGAGAAGGACCTCGGTCCGATGGCCTTCCCGCTGCTGCCGGCGTCTCCGACTCCGTTCCACGTCGCCGAGTACTTCCCGATGCCCGGCATCTCCGCCTACACGGACGACCGCCAGCACGCCGTCGCGCTCGCCTACGTCGTCCCCGTGACCGGAACGTGCGATCCGCGGCAGGATGCCCTCGAGATCACGTGGATGTCGCCCGAAGAGGCCCAGTCGGATGCTCTCAGTGCAGAGATGGAGGGCGGGCGGGGAACGCTTCTGCGCCTCGCCCTCGCCTCGGTCGGCCGGTTGCGTTAACGACGAAGAAGGCGGATGCCGGTGCATCCGCCTTCTCCGATCGTTCGTCGAACGCTAGCGAACGTAGCGGACTTCGTGGATCTCTTCACCGAGGAACGGCTCTGTGTGCTCGGCGCCGTCAGCAACGAACCCGTTCTTTTCGTAGAAGTGACGGGCGCGGCCGTTCGCCGATGACACCCACAGGTAGGCGGGCTCGTCCTTATCGATGGCGGCGTCGAAGAGCTTCTGGCCGGTACCCGTGCTGCGGAACTCGGCCAGCATGTTGATGAAGTACAACTCGCGATCGCGCGGCGCATCGGCGTCGCGGGCGGGGCCGGAACCGGAGAAGCCGACGATCTCGCCATCCCTGACAGCAGCGAACTGGCGGTACGCGGGGCCCTGGTTCATCCAGTGTGTCCAGAGCTCAGCCATCCGGCGCGGGGAGAGCCGCTCCAGTGCGGCCTTCGAGATGAGCTCGTCGTAGCTTTCGTGCCAGCACTGCGCGTGAACGCGGCCGAGCGACTCTGCGTCAACATCGCGCACGGGGCGAACAATGATCTCTGAAACGGAGGGAGCTGCAACATCGGTGTCCATACCGTGACCATACCCCCGGGTGTGGCGGGGTGTGAAATCGGCGGAACTGCCCCTTGACACCTGCGCGCGAAACCGCGCGACCGCGCGAAAAAAGCCACCGCCCGGCCGGCGCATCCGAAGATGAGCCGGCGCGAACCGGTGGCTGTTTCCGAGGGGTGTCTAGCGTCCGGTGGAGACGCGGCGGTTGGTCCGCTGTCCGCCCGTTGAAGCGCCGCCGGACGTGGCCGGACGAGCCGAGCGCTCGGGGCGTCCCTGAACGGGGCGTCCCTGTGCGGGACGGCCGGAGGGTGCACCCTCGTGGTGACGGGTTGAGGAGCCTGCGGTCGAGGTCGAGTAGTTCCGCGATCCGGAACTCGAACGGGTCCGTCCACCGCCCTGGCCGTCGCGGGCTGCACGCTTGCGCTGGGCGTTGGCGCCCTGTGAGCGTCCGCCACCCTGAGCCTGCACAACGCGGGGGACCGGCTTGACGTATGCGGCGACCTCGCCGATGAGAGCGGTGACTTCGGGAGACGTCGCTGTGACGGAGACCGGGGTCACCTTGATCTCGGCCTTGCGGAGAAGAACGGCGAGGTCCTTCTTCTGGGTCGGGAGGCAGATGGTTACGACGTCACCGGCGCTGCCGGCGCGTGCCGTACGGCCCGAGCGGTGCAGGTACGCCTTGTGCTCCATGGGCGGGTCGACGTGGATGACGAGTTCGACGTCGTCGACGTGCACGCCGCGAGCCGCGACATCCGTTGCCACCAGAACGCGAGCCGAGCCGTCGCTGAACGCGGCGAGGTTGCGGTCACGCTGCGGCTGGGACAGGTTGCCGTGCAGGTCGACGGACGGGATGCCCGAGTCGGTGAGCTGCTTGGCGAGCTTCTTCGCGTGGTGCTTGGTGCGCATGAAGAGGATCCGGCGGCCGGTTCCTGACGCGAGGGCCTCGATGAGCTGCTTCTTGGAGTCGGGGCCGTTGACCTCGAACACGTGGTGGGTCATGGCCGAGACGTGGCTCGTGGCCTCGTCGACGGAGTGCAGGACCTCGTTGTGAAGGAAGCGCTTAACGAGCTTGTCCACACCGTTGTCGAGGGTTGCCGAGAAGAGGAGACGCTGTCCGTTGGACGGCGTCTTGTCCAGGATGCGGGTGACGACGGGGAGGAACCCGAGGTCGGCCATGTGGTCGGCCTCGTCGAGCACGGTGATCTCGACGGCGTCGAGGTTGACGAAGCCCTGCTTCATGAGGTCCTCGAGACGACCAGGGCAGGCAACGACGATGTCGACGCCTGCCTTCAGTGCGGTGACCTGGCGGGTCTGGTTGACGCCACCGAAGATGGTCGTGGTGTTGAGGCCGTATGCAGCCGCGAGCGGTGTGAGCACAGCGGAGATCTGCGTGGCGAGTTCACGAGTCGGAGCGAGGACCAGGCCGAGCGGGCGACCCGGGCGGCGCTTTCCGCCGGCGAGCTTGCCCCCGAGGCGGGCAGCCATCGGAATGCTGAACGCGAGCGTCTTGCCCGAGCCCGTCTTGCCGCGGCCGAGCACGTCACGTCCGCCGAGGGTGTCCGGGAGAGTGTCGACCTGGATCGGGAAGGCGAGCGTTTTACCGTCTGCGGCGAGGGCCGAGACGAGGGCGGCGGGAACGCCGAGATCGGCGAACGTGGTTTCTGGGAGTGTTTCTGACAAAGTGGTGCCTTTCGGGGCATCAGCATCCCGTACGGATCTCGACAGGCGAAATCGCTGGAGCGGGAGAGAGTGGCGAAGGTGGCAAAGGCCACATCCGTTCGCCGTATGAAGAGTCATCGACCCGAAATCCTTATCGGATATGCCGGGGAGAGAGGAAGCGTTCTACGACGCAAGGGGCACAATGATGGGCCCGCAAGTACCCCCAGCCTAGCCCACAAGTCTCCGCGCTGCCTGACAGCGCTCGTCTGCGCGGCGAAACGCGGCACCAACGGCATCCCCTGAACCCCGTTGTCTTCGGCATTCGCCTTTTGAATCGTGTCTCATAGAGGATCGACGATCGACGGCTTCGTGACAGCATTCGAACCCGTGCACCGCCCGTTTTACAAAGGAGTAAGCGATGACCTACGCGTTCTCGCAGCTGCCCGCCGGGTTCCTCGTCGACAAGCTCGGCGCCCGCAAGATGTACTTCATCGCGATCGCCGGCTGGAGCATCGCGACCGCGCTCATGGCGTTCGGCACCAAGCTGTGGCACTTCGTCACTTTCCGTGCCCTCCTCGGCCTGATGGAGTCCCCGAACGGTCCTGCATCTGCCAAGCTCACCGCAGACTGGTTCCCGCGCTCGGAGCGCGGCCAGGCAACGGCGATCTGGGACAGCGGATCCAAGTGGGGCCCTGCGGTCGCGCCTCCCGTGCTCACCTTCTTCCTGATCACGTTCGGTTGGCAGTCGATCTTCGTCTTCCTCGGTGTCATCGGAATCGTCCTCGCCGTCGCGTTCTACATGTTCTACCGGATGCCGGAAGAGCACCGTCGGGTGTCTGAAGAAGAGTTCGCTCACATCAAGTCCGAGCGTGACATCGAAGAGGCCGGCACCACGAAGGCGTCCTGGATCGGCCTGTTCAAGCACCGCCAGGTGTGGGGAATGATGGCCGGATTCTTCTGTGTCATCTGGATCTGGAACATCTTCATCGTCTTCATGCCCCTCTACCTGCAGGACGCACACGGCGTGACCATCGCCGGCACCGGCATCCTCGCGGCCATCCCATACGTCGGCGCCGCCATCCTCGGTATCACCGGCGGCTGGCTGATGACCCGCTACACCAAGCGGTCGGGTCGCGACGCCCTCACGGCGAAGCGCTACTTCATGTCTGGTGCCGCGATCGTGGCCGGCATCCTCGTTGTTCTCATCCCGTTCCTCCCGACGCTTCCGCTTGCTCTCGGCGTCATGACGCTCGCACTCGGTTTCGTGGCGACCATGCAGGCGGCCGCCTGGGCGATGCCCGGCGACATCGTTCCGCGCAGCCAGATCGCATCCGTCGGAGCCATCCAGAACTTCGGTGGTTACTTCGGCGGAGCGTTCGCCCCGCTGCTCACCGGTGTTCTCTATGACGCGACTGGTTCGTACACGCCATCGTTCGTCATCGGTGGCATCATCGCGTCGCTCGCAGCTGTGGCGTACACCGTGCTCGTCCGCAAGCCGATCACCGCGTCGAAGACGGTCACCGCGTGAGCGCGGCCACCGGCTACCTGGTTGCCGTGACGGCGGATGTCGTTCGGCCAGACGGGTCGTCCGTTCACGGTGATCTCGGCTTCGACCGTCTGACGAAGCGGGGAATCGACTGGTCTGTGCTTCCCGGTGACGCCCCGGTGCTCCCGCCCGCGTACTTCGACGACGTCGACGCCGTGCTCGTGATGGGGCACACGCACTTCGACGCCGAGACGGTGGACCGCACTCCGCGGCTGCGGCACATTGCACGCTTCGGAGCGGGTTTCGAAACCGTCGATCTTGACGCGTGCACCCGGGCCGGTGTCGTCGTGACCAACACGCCGACCGCGATCAAGCGGACGTTGTCGACGGCTGCAGTCACGATGATTCTCGGCCTTCTGCACAATGTTGTTCCCAAGGACCGGATGGTGCGCGAGTCGCGTTGGGAAGACCGGGAACACTTCCGGGGTGTCGGCCTCGAGGGGCGGACGCTCGGTATCGTCGGCTTCGGCAGCGTCGGAGCGGATGTCGCTCTGCTGATGCAGAACTTCGACATGACGATTCTCGGCACCAACCGCAGCGGCACGAGCGAAGCGGCCGACCGGCTCGGGGTCGACCTCGTGTCGCTCGACGAGCTGCTGGAGCGTTCGGACGTCGTGCTGCTCACCGCGGCCCTCACCCCGGAGACGACGGGCATGATCGATGCGTCCGCGCTCGCGAAGATGAAGGCATCCGCTTTTCTCGTCAACGTTGGGCGGGGAAAGCTCGTCGACACCGATGCTCTCCGTGATGCCCTGCTCACCGGGGAGATCGCTGGAGCCGGGCTCGACGTGTTCGACCCCGAACCGTTGCTGGCGGACGACCCGATCCTCGGGCTCGACAACGTGCTGCTGAGCCCGCACGCTCTCGGCTGGACCGATCAGTTCACGTCGACGGCGGCGCTTGATGCCATCGTCGCGATCGCCGAAGGGGCAATGCCGGACTCGGTTCTCAACCCCGAGGTGTTCGAGACCGAGGCCTGGCGCCGCAAGGTCGCTGCTGGCTGAGGCTCCTTCGCCGTCAACGCCCGTCCCGTGTATGTCGCGGGGCGGGCGTTGTGCGTTCTCCTGGTGTTGTGGTTAGAGGACGTCGGCGCCGGCGTCGACCTTGTCGGCCGGCGGTCGAGGGTCGAAGCCCCAGTTCGGTGCCATCTCCTTCAGACGGACGCCGCGCCACTGCCACATCGTCCACATCGGCATCCACAGGGCGGCGGCAGCCGGGCCCCCGAAGTCGAGCCGGTCACGGTACAGGGTGCGTGCCGGGTTCCCCGGCGCCGGAGCGACGGCCATCTGGTGTTTCCAGTTGTCGAGCAGGCTGAGCGGACCGGAGAGCGGGCGACCGGAGTCGACGAGGATCCGCACCCCCGGCATCCGGGTCAGGTCGAAGTCGAGGTCGATGCGCTGCCGCCCCACCGGGACGACGCCCGCGCCGCGCACGGTGACGTCCATGCTGCCCGGCTCCCACAGTGTCGGCACCGGTCCACCGGGGTCGAGCTCGAGCAGCGGCGAGTAGAGCTCGCGCAGCACGGCGGGGGAGCGGAGCGCTCGCCAGGCATCGAACGGATCGCAGTCGAGGATCATCTTGAGTTGCACGCGCATGCTCCCAGTCTTCCGCGCGAAACAGGGCGGTGTGCCGAAATGCGGGAATTCGGACCGAACTCCCCGCAAACAGCATCGGATTTCAGCAGTGGGCCGACTCCTGCGACGTTCGGAACACCGGGTGCGCTAGACAGGGAGCATGGCGATTCGATTCTGGCTGGCGGTGGCCTCACGCGACCATGTGCGCAGCGCCGTCGACCAGGGGATCGCGCAGGTCAACCATGGATCACGTGCGGGGCTCGACTCGATGGGCGAGTCCGATGGGCTGGTCTACTATTCGCCGAAGACCGAATACCCCGACGGCGAACCGCTCAAACACTTCACCGCGATCGGCCGGATCGCGAGCAATGAGCTGTACCAGGCGCTGTCGCTCGACCGCCGGCCGTGGCGGCGCAAGGTCGACTGGGACCTGTCCGCCGAACCCGCGCCGATCCGGCCGCTACTGGGTGCTCTCGATTTCACGCGCAACGCGCCGAACTGGGGCTACCAGTTGCGCGGTGGCCTCATCGAGCTCTCGCGGCATGATTTCGAGATCGTTCGGGATGCCATGCGTCGCCCCTCTCCCGACGACCGCCGGTACCCGGAGGAACGTCACTGGCTGTAACACGACAGGGAACGCGAACGAGCCCTCGTTACGCTGGAACCATGTCGAACAGCACTGCCCCGTCAGCCCCACCCGTCGCCACGCCGGCCGCCCAGTCGAAGTACCAGGTCCGCTTCGACGCCGGCGTTGCCGGGCTCGACCGGGTCGCCGACGTGGACCTGCTGATCTGGGTGGATGCGCTCGCGCTCGCCGATGCCAGCGCCGCCCTCGACACGCCGGCAGCCACCGTTGTTGCAGCCAACCTCACCAACCGGAGCGCCGTCGCCGCGTGGGCTCTCGAGCACCAGGTACGCCTGGGCCGCCGGGTCTCTATCGCCGTCGTCGCCGGAGGGACAGGTGCTGCCGATTCCCTAGCCGCCGGCGCCGTCATCGACGCGCTCGTCGTCCGTGGCATCGACTTCACGTCACCGGAAGCCGCGGTCGCGTGTGCGGCATTCGACAGCCTGCGGAACGCAGTCGGGCACCTGTTCACGGCATCCGTCGACGGTCAGGCGCTGATCGCGGCAGGCGACCGGGACCGCGTCGTCGCAGCCGCTCGAGTGGACTCCACCACCGAGGTGGCCGTTCTCCGCGACTGACTCGTCCGCGATCGGATTCTGTGGGCACTCGAGGATTGCGCGCGTATGCTGCAGCCATGAAAGCCACACATCACGACACGGTTCTCGCGGAAGCGCCCGAGAGCGATCTCATCAAGATCGAGGGCAACTGGTACTTCCCGCCGTCGAGCCTCTCCAGTGAACTGTTCACCGAGAGCCCGACTCCCTACACCTGCCCGTGGAAGGGCGAGGCGCAGTACTTCACGGTGACGACCGGCGGAGAACCCCAGAAGGACCTGGCCTGGAGCTATCCGACGCCGTACCCCACCGCATTCGACCGGGTCGGCAAGGACTTCTCCGGTTACGTCGCGTTCGACCGGTCGGTGACCATCACGGATTAGCGGCGCCGTCGTCGCGGCTCGCCCGCGCCCGGTGCGAGCGCACCTTGTGCCGGTTGCCGCAACGCTGCATCGAGCACCAGCGGCGGTTGGCTGCGCGCGACGTATCGAGGTAGATGAGATTGCAGTCCTCGGCGTCACAGCCGCGGATGCGGCCGCCGCTCGTCCCCGAGAACAGGGCGACAGCATCCCGGGCGATCGTCGACAGGGCCTGCGCTGCCCGCGGTTCGGTGCGACCCGCCTGCAGGCTGCCGCCGGCGAGCCGGGGCGGGATGTCCGGGGTCGCCGCATACAGGTTGAGCAGGTCGACGTCGCGGCCATCGCCTGGCGTGCCGGTCAACGCTGCGAGCGAAAGATTGCCGATCGCAGTGCGGAGGGTGATGGCGTCCGCAAGGTCCCGGTCGGTTGCCGGTGTGCTCGGATGACGGGCGCCGAGCCACTCGGTCAGCCCTGCGGCGTCGCGGAGCGTGTCGCCGGAATGCCCCGAGGGGATTTCGCCGCCGACGGGTCCTGTCCAGGCGAAGTCGAGCGCGAGCGAGCCGGAGTCGAACCACCAGCGAGTTCCTTCGACCGAGACGAATTCCTGGCCGGTTGCAGGGCTCCACCCGGTCACGTCACTCATGCCTTCAACTGTATGTGTTCGGGCGCGAAGGCCAGTGACGCCCGGAGGTCACCCGTTCAGAGCAGTTTGCGCAGTGTGCGCAGATTCCGGGTGGTCGTGAGCACCGGTGTCGACTTCGCCGTGCGCTTCGAGAACGTGCTGTCGGTCGACAGCCCCTTCTTCACCTCCCAGTAGAGGACGCCGTCACCGGCCCGCACGCGCTCGATGCTCTCGTCGAGGTCAACGGCTTGATCGGCGAGTGAACGGATGTCACCCGGTTCCGATACGAAGACGACGTACGGTTGCCGGTCGTCGATCTCGTCGAAAGGATAGGCCTCGACGATCTGTCGCACCGCGGCCTGGTCGGTGAGGATCACGCGGGCGGTATAGCCGAACTCTGCCGAGAGCGCCTTCTCGATCGCCGTCGTCTGCTCGGTGCGGCTGCCGGACCCGGAAAAGAGCACGTTGCCGCTCGCGAGCACCGTTTTGACGTCGGAGAAGCCGAGCCCGCGGAACACGTCGGCGAGGGCCTGCGACTTCACCGTCACTCCTCCCACGTTGACGCCGCGGAGGAGCGCGATGCTGAGGTTCGTGGAACTCATGAGGCTCGTGCTGCCGCCCGCTGCCGCATCGCCGGGGTGATGACGCGGTGCTCCCAGGAGAGCGCGAATCGGGGGTCGAAACGGCGCGAGCACACGCCGCATGAGGTGTGGTTCTTGGGTTGGCGATACCGGTACAGCGTGTGGCCGTTCGGGCAGGACCCGACCCAGGGGGCGAGTTCGTCTGCCGTCTCGCCGTGGTGCACCCGGGAACCCTCGTAACCGAGGTCGGCGGCGATGCGCTTCCACGCCTGGCCGTGGCCTGCGCGGGGGCCGGCGAGGGCGTGGGCGACCTCGTGCAGAAGAATCTGGTGGATCTCGTCGTCGTCGAAGCGGGATGCAAGGTACCGCGACACCGTGATCCGTTTGGTCGTGAAATTGCACAGCCCGGCACGCCGCTTCGCGTTGTCGAACCCGAACGACCACACGGAAGGATCGAGGTGCAACTTAATCAGTGAGTCGGCCCACAACCGGACTCGAACCAGATCGGACATGGCAATACGCTAGCGCGTGCCCCCGACATTCGCCCGGAACCGCGCTCAGCGGCCGACGAACGACTCCGTGACGGCGACCGCGATGAGGGCGGATTCGAGCTGCTCGTCTGTCGCGCCGAGATCGGTCCGGAGCCGGACAGCGGTACGGAAGTCGGCGAGCGCTGGACCATACTCGCCCTGGTCGAAGTACACCCGGCCGCGGTGCTGCAGTGCGAGAGCTTCGAGCAGGGTCCACTCGTGGGTGTGGGCTTCGTTGGCGAGGGACGAGAGCTCGTGCAGGGCTTCGTCATATGCGCCCCGGAATTGCAGAACCTGGGCACGAAGCATCCGGGGCTGCATGAGTCCCTTGCGGTCGCCGGTGAACCGGGCGAGCCGCACGCACTGGTTGGCCACGTCGAGGGCTTCGTCGAGCTGGCCGGCGACCTTGAGCAGCCACGCCTTCTCGCAGAGGGCGCTCAGGCTGCGCATGTCGCCCAGCTCAGAGAGCCGATCCCCAACAGCCTTGAGGTCGACTTTCTCGCGCAGGGTTCCGGCGTCATAGCCAAGGATGATGCTCAGGGTGTACTCCAACGATGTCGGGAGCCCGGAAGGTGATTCGAACCCGGGCTCTCCTCGACTTTAACCCGCGCTCCGGGCAAGGCGAGTCAGCCGCGCGCGCCTGTCGTCTTTCGCGAATCGAAATCTCAGCCTTCGACGAGGGGAGCGAGTTCGACCTGGATGAGCCGGTCGTCATCCGGGCCGGCAGACCCGCGACCGTCTGTGTTGTTCGTGATCAGCCACAGGGTGCCGTCCGGCCCGGGAGCCACGTCGCGGATCCGACCGAATTCACCCTCGAAATAAGCGGATGCCGAGACGACACCTTCGAGGCCGTGGCTGCCCTCCGGAACATGGATGCCGTCGAGAATCCCCCACAGGCGCTCGCCGCGCAGGGCGGCCATGAACAGGGTGTTGTTCACCATCGTGAGGCCGCTCGGGCTCGCCTCGCTCGTCGACCACTGGTAGGCGGGATCCACGAAGTCGGCGTTGCCTGCCTGTCCCTCGACGACCGGCCAGCCGTAGTTCCCGCCCGGCTCGATGAGGTTCAGCTCATCCCAGGTGTTCTGGCCGAACTCACTCGCCCAGAGTCGCCCGTCTGCGTCCCAGGCGAGGCCCTGCGGATTGCGGTGCCCCAGCGAGAACACGGCGGAGCCGTCGACGGGATTGTCCTGCGGAACATCCCCGGTCGCCGTGACGCGGAGGATCTTCCCGTTGAGAGAGCCCGGGTCCTGCGCGGAATCGGCGTCGCTCGCGTCGCCGACGGTGACGTAGAGCATCCCATCCGGCCCGAACGCGATCCGGCCCCCGTTGTGGTTGCCCGCTTTCGCGAGCCCGTCGAGAACGACCTGGGGTGTGCCCAGGGTGAGGCTCCCCGGGGAGCCGCCGAGCGGCATCCGCACGACCCGGTTGTCGTCGCTCGCCGTGAAGTAGGCATAGATCCAGTGCTGCTCACCCTCGGCGCGTGCGGCGAGTCCGAGCAGCCCACCCTCGCCTCCGGCGTCGACGCCCGGCACGACGGTGGCCTCACGGAGTTCGTCTGCGGGGGTGAGCTCCATGATCTGGCCGGTGTCGCGGTAGCTGAGCAGCGTGCTGTCGCCGAGGGGGAGGATCGACCATGGAGCCTCGAGGCCCGTCGCGAGAACGGTCGTCTCCCCGGTCGGGTACACCGGTGGCGCTCCCGACGGTGCGGGCGCTGGAGTGTCAGGCCCCGCCGGTCGTTCGCTCGGCAACGGGGCTGACGCGGTGCAGCCGGCCAGGAGCAGAACGGCGGTGAGAGCCACGAGTACCGGGATGCGCCTCGACATCACTACTTCCCTGATCGGAGCTGGAAGATGGTTTGGGCTGGGGTCGGTGAGGGCACCGCGGTGTCATCGGTGACGACCGCTGCGCCGGCGACGAACTGACGCAGCTCCTTCCCGGTCACGGCCTTGGCCGGATGGGGGCCGCCGGCGAGCAATCGCGGAATGAAGTGCATGGGCAGCTCGGAGGGTGAGCCGATCAGCACGACGTTCCCGAAGCGCCTGCCCTTGAGGATCTGGGCCTCGGCGAGCACGGCGGCATGGCCGAGCACGTCCTGCACGGTTGCTGCCTGGCCGCGGGCGAACGCGAGACCGGGGCCGTCGGCGATGTTGACGACGAGGATGCCGTCCGGTGCGAGCAGGGCTGCCGCCTGCCGGTAGAACTCGACACTCGTGACGTGGGCGGGCGTTCGGGCGCCGGAGAAGATGTCGACGACGACGAGGTCGACGCTACCGGCGAGCCCGGCGGGGAACCGGCCGAGTACTTCGCGGGCGTCGCCGTAGCGGACCCGGATCGCTGCACGCTTGGACCACGGAAGGTGCTCGCGAACGAAGTCGATGAGGTCCTTCTCCAGTTCGACGACCTGCTGCCGGCTTCCCGGGCGAGTGGCATCGATGTAACGGGGGAGGGTGAGAGCACCTGCGCCGAGGTGCACGGCGGTGATCGGTTCGCCCGGCGCACGGACCTCATCGATGACGTGGCCGATCCGCTGGATGTATTCGAAGAACAGGCTCGTCGGGTCATCGACATTGACGTGCGACTGTGGTGTCCCGTCGACAACGAGCTGAAAGCTCCCCTGCACCCACTTGTCCGCTTCGATGACCGCCACCTGGCCGCTCGACGCGAGACGGATCCGGGGGTTGTCTGTCTCTCGCGTTGCCATGCGTCGAGCCTACCTTCGGCGGTAGCCTGAGCGTATGCGCGTCGATCTCAACTGCGATCTCGGCGAGACGGTGGACGGCCGTCCGACCGCCGACGACGCGGCCCTTTTTCCCCTCATCTCGAGTGCGAACGTCGCCTGCGGATTCCACGCAGGCGACGCCGACTCGATGCTCGCGTCCTGCCTCCTCGCCGTGCAGCACGGTGTGAGCGTCGGTGCCCACGTCTCCTACCGTGACCGCGCCCACTTCGGGCGGTCCGACCTCGAGGTGTTGCCGGCCGTTCTCGCTGACGACGTGGTCGAGCAGCTCACTGCCCTCGCGAGCATCGCGGAGAAGGCGGGCGCCGGCATCCGTTACGTGAAACCGCACGGTGCCCTCTACAACCGCATCGTCCACGACGATCGAAAAGCGGATGCCGTCGCGAGTGCCGTCGCACGGTTCTCGCCCGGTCTTCCCCTCATGGGCCTTGCCGGGTCGCGGGTGGAGGCGGCCGCCGCGAAGCATGGGCTTCCGTTCCTGCGGGAGGCGTTCGTCGACCGGGCGTACCAGCACAATGGATCCCTCGCGCCGCGGAAGTGGCCGGGTGCCGTTCTGCACAGCGTCGACGAGGTCGCGGATCGTGCTGTGCGGATGGTGACGGAAGGTACGGTGCGAGCGCTCGACGGCACGATGCTGCGGCTCGAGGTCGACTCGCTGTGCGTGCACGGCGACACCCCGGGGTCCGTTGCGATGGCGACGGAGGTCCGGCGGGCGCTCGCCGCAGCCGGCATCGACGTGTTGGCGGCGGTATGACTACGCTGCGGGCCGTCGGCGATCGCGCGGTGATCGTCGATTGCGCCGATCTCGAGGCGGTTCTCGCCCTGCACGCCGCGCTCGCCGCCTCGCCGCCCGACGGTGTGATCGACCTCGTGCCTGCGGCGCGCACGGTGCTCGTCACCTTTGACCCGTCGATCCTCGCGGGGGATCGGGTCGCGGGGTGGATCCGTTCGACGCCGCCGGTGCGCCCGGGCGCGCTCGGCGACGCCGGCGATGCCCTCGTCCTCGACGTGGAGTATTCGGGGGAGGACCTTGGCGAGGTCGCCTCCCTTCTCTCCCTCACCGAACGGGAGGTCGTCGACCTGCACACGGCATCCGTCTGGCGGGTTGCCTTCGTCGGCTTCGCACCGGGGTTCGGCTATCTCGTGACCGACTCCACCCGCCTTGCCGTTCCCAGGCGGTCGAGCCCGCGGACGAGCGTTCCCGCCGGTGCCGTCGGCCTCGCGGGGGAGTACACGGGCGTGTACCCGCGGTCGTCGCCCGGTGGCTGGCAGCTGATCGGGCGAACGGATGCTCCGCTCTGGAATGCGGATGCCTCACCTCCCGCTCTCCTCACCCCCGGCAGGGTCGTGTGCTTCCGGGAAGCATCATGACCGCCTTGGCCGTGCTGCGCGCCGGCCCCCTGACGACGGTGCAGGACCTCGGCCGGCCGGGTCTGGCTGCGCTCGGCGTCAGTGGCTCTGGCGCGCTTGATCGTGGGGCGCTTCGCCTCGGCAACCGGCTCGTCGGGAACGACGAGGGTGCCGCCGCGCTCGAGATCACCGTGGGTGGTTTCTCCGGGGTCGTCGACCGTGACGTCTGGATCGCGGGGACCGGGGCGTGGGGTCCCGTGACGCTCGGGAACCGGGCAATCGACCCGAACCATCCGGTCTTCGCCGCCGCGGGAACTCCGATCGAGATCGGAGTCGCCACCTTCGGGCTGCGGTACTACCTCGCGGTGAGCGGGGGCGTTGCGGTCCCTTCCGTCCTCGGCTCGCGGTCGCGCGACATCCTCTCCGGAATCGGGCCGCCTCCGCTCCTGGACGGCGACACAGTGCCGATCGGCTCGCCGCGAACGGGAGCGATCCCCGCCCTCGATGTCGCGCCGTGGAGCCCGCCGGACCCTGAGACCGTGACCGTCCCGCTGCACGCCGGGCCGCGGGAGTCGTGGTTCACGCCCGCGTCACTCGACCTCCTGTTCTCCGAACCCTGGACGCTCGGTTCGGCGTCGAACCGGGTCGGTGCGCGACTGGAGGGGCCGGTGCTCGAACGCTCCGCCGCCGGCGAAGGCGAGCTGCCGAGCGAGGGCATGGTCGCCGGGGCGCTGCAGGTGCCGCCGTCGGGGCAGCCGACGGTGCTGCTTGCCGACCACCCGACGACCGGTGGTTATCCGGTGATCGGAGCCGTGGCATCCGCTGCCCTTGACGTGTTCGCGCAACTGCGCCCCGGCCAGCGCGTGCGTTTTCGGCACGCGCGCCCGCTCTGACCCGCGAGTTGCCCACTTTCGCGGGTGTTCGCCGCTCACAACCCGCGAGACTGGGCAACTCGCGAAGCGATGTGGCGACGGATGCGCTCGATCAGGCGGCGAGGATCGCGCAGGTCTTCGGCGGTGACGCGAATAATGCGCCACCCCTCGTCCTCGAGTGCGTGAGTTCGGTCGATATCCCGTTGCCATTGCGCCCGATCTGTGAGGTGCTGGAGGCCCTCGTATTCGAGAATGAGCCCGAATGCTCGAAAGAGGAGGTCCGCGCGGGCAAGGAAAACACCGTGGGAGTCGAACAATTCGACGTTCACTTCCGGGTTCGGCAGGCCCGCGAGCACGATCTCGACCCGCAGTCGTGACTCACGTGGCGACTCGGCATGGCCGTTCAGCAGGGTGAAGGCGAGTCGTAGCTTTTTGACGCCCCGCTGCGAGGAGTATCCAGCGACGGCAGCCGCGAGCCGCGCGAGATTCGTCCGAGCGGACCGCCAATAGATCAGCCAGTCGCCCGCTGCGACCAGGTCGCCGAGCGCAAGCGTTCGAGCCAGGTCACACCGGTGCGCTCGAGGGAGGTGAGTCGGCAGCCGTCCCTGACGATGACCTCGTCGGGGTGGATGTCGTAGCTATGGCCGGACACTCCGACGATATGGACGGCACGCGTGTTTTTCGGTAGCCCGACGTGCAGGGCCGGTATTTCCGCCGGCATGGTGGGTATGGGGATGCCGTGGAGGAGCGCCGCTGTCGGCCCGCAGAAGAAAGCGTCCTGCGGCATCCGCAGCGCGTACGCCCTGCACAGTTGTCGCGTGAGGTCGCGGTGAGTCTCGAAGACATTACGTCCTTCCTGCGGGTGCGAAGCCGGCATCCGCACCCGCGAGAAAGGAGTGACGAGGTCGTTGGCCGAAAGGCGGCCGGGGCTGACACCGTGAGCGCGAGCCTCCGTCGTGGAGAACGGTCGGTCGGTGAGGTCAGCGGGGAGAGGGGTTCGTCGGGTCATACCGTCAGCGTGCGACGCATACCGCTTCGCGCGGATGCCGGTACGGATACTGTGAATCCGCCGGGCGGTTGCGGGACCTGTGAGGAACCCAGCATCTCGCGAGTTGCCCGGATTCACGGGTAATCCGCGCCCCACACTCGCGAGAGTGGGCAACTCGAGCCCACGGTTATACCGCAGGGAGCGGAACTCGTCAAGGAACGTGCTGGACACGGCGCGTCAGAAGACCTATGATTGATCTTTGCGCTCCCAGACGTTCCCTATGCCTTCATATTGCGGTCGGCCCAGTGTTTCTTTCTCAAGAAAGACGCACCATTTTTGATGGCGTTTGACGAGTTCTCCATTACTACCAGTAACTAGAGCCTGTACGAGGGCCCACGGAGGTTATTTCCTTGGCTGCTGCGCGCAACGCATCCACCAACTCACCCAAGAACGGCCGCGACGCATCGCGTCTGTCGTTCGCGAAGATCACCGACACCCTGACGGTTCCGGATCTGCTTGCTTTGCAGACCGAGAGCTTTGACTGGCTCGTGGGCAACGACGTGTGGAAATCACGCGTCGAAGAAGCCACGAAGGCCGGACGCCAGGACCTGCCGACTCACTCCGGACTCGACGAGATCTTCGAGGAGATCTCACCCATCGAGGACCTCGGCGAGACGATGCAGCTGAGCTTCACCAGCCCCTTCCTGGAGCCGGAGAAGTACTCGATCGACGAGTGCAAGGAGCGTGGCAAGACCTACGCCGCTCCTCTCTACGTCGAGGCAGAGTTCATGAACCACCTCACCGGTGAGATCAAGACTCAGACCGTGTTCATGGGCGACTTTCCGCTCATGACCGAAAAGGGAACGTTCATCATCAACGGCACCGAGCGTGTCGTCGTGTCCCAGCTCGTTCGTAGCCCCGGCGTCTACTTCGACCGCGCCCAGGAGAAGACCTCCGACAAGGACATCTTCTCTGCTCGCATCATCCCGAGCCGTGGTGCATGGCTCGAGTTCGAGATCGACAAGCGCGACCAGGTCGGCGTTCGCATCGACCGCAAGCGCAAGCAGTCGGTCACCGTGTTCCTCAAGGCCCTCGGCCTGACGAGCGAAGACATCCTCGAGAAGTTCAAGGGCTTCGAGTCGATCGAGCTCACCCTCGAGAAGGACACAATCCTCACCAAGGAAGACGCGCTTCGCGACATCTACCGCAAGCTCCGTCCGGGAGAGCAGGTCGCCGCTGAGGCTGCCCGCGCGCTCCTCGACAACTTCTACTTCAACGGCAAGCGCTACGACCTCGCGAAGGTCGGCCGTTACAAGATCAACAAGAAGCTCGGCCTCGACGCTCCGCTGAGCGACTCGGTCCTGACCGTCGACGACATCGTCGAGACGATCAAGTACCTCGTTCGCCTGCACTCGGGTGAGACCAGCTTCACCGGTCTGCGCGACGGCAAGAAGGCTGAGATCCGCCTCGACATCGACGACATCGACAACTTCGGAAACCGTCGTATCCGCGCCGTCGGCGAGCTCATCCAGAACCAGGTCCGCACCGGTCTGTCCCGCATGGAGCGCGTCGTTCGCGAGCGCATGACCACGCAGGACATCGAAGCGATCACCCCGCAGACCCTGATCAACGTGCGCCCCGTCGTCGCCGCGATCAAGGAATTCTTCGGTACCTCGCAGCTGTCGCAGTTCATGGACCAGAACAACCCGCTCGCGGGCCTCACCCACAAGCGCCGCCTGTCGGCTCTTGGCCCCGGTGGACTGTCACGTGAGCGTGCAGGTGTCGAGGTTCGAGACGTTCACCCGTCCCACTACGGCCGCATGTGCCCGATCGAAACCCCTGAAGGCCCCAACATCGGTCTGATCGGTTCGCTCGCGTCGTTCGCTCGCATCAACGCATTCGGTTTCATCGAGACCCCGTACCGTCGCGTCGTCGACGGACTGGTCACGAAGGACATCGACTACCTCACGGCAATGGAAGAGGACGACTACATCGTCGCCCAGGCCAACGCACCGCTGAAGGACGATGGCCGCTTCACCGAGGACCGCGTTCTCGCCCGCCGTAAGGGCGGAGAGGTCGACCTGTTCCCGGCTGAGGACATCGGCTACATGGATGTTTCGCCTCGCCAGATGGTGTCGGTCGCGACGAGCCTCATCCCGTTCCTCGAGCACGACGACGCAAACCGCGCGCTCATGGGTGCGAACATGCAGCGTCAGGCTGTCCCGCTGCTCCGCTCGGAGTCGCCGATCGTCGGAACCGGTATGGAGGGCTACGCAGCCATCGACGCCGGCGACGTGATCACCGCCGACAAGCCCGGTGTCGTCATGGAGGTGTCGGCCGAGGTCGTCACCGTCCAGCTCGACGAGGGTGGAACACAGGACTACTACCTGCGCAAGTTCGACCGCTCCAACCAGGGCACGAGCTTCAACAACCGCGTCATCGTCTCAGCGGGCGACCGCATCGAGGCCGGCGAGGTCATCGCAGACGGTCCAGCAACGGAGAACGGCGAGCTCGCACTCGGAAAGAACCTCCTCGTGGCATTCATGTCATGGGAAGGCCACAACTTCGAGGACGCGATCATCCTGAGCCAGAACCTGGTGAAGGACGACACCCTCTCCTCGATTCACATCGAGGAGTACGAGGTCGACTCCCGCGACACCAAGCTGGGTAAGGAAGAGATCACGCGTGACCTTCCGAACGTCAGCCCTGAGCTCCTGAAGGACCTCGACGAGCGCGGAATCATCCGCATCGGCGCCGAAGTCCGCCCCGGTGACATCCTCGTCGGAAAGGTCACGCCGAAGGGCGAGACCGAGCTTTCCGCCGAAGAGCGCCTGCTCCGCGCGATCTTCAACGAGAAGAGCCGCGAAGTTCGCGACACGTCCCTGAAGGTTCCCCACGGTGAGCGCGGCACGATCATCGCCGTCAAGGAGTTCAACGCCGAAGACGGCGACGACGAGCTCGGCTCGGGCGTCAACCGCCGCGTCGTTGTCTACATCGCCCAGAAGCGCAAGATCACCGAGGGTGACAAGCTCTCCGGTCGTCACGGCAACAAGGGTGTCATCTCGAAGATTCTGCCGATCGAGGACATGCCGTTCCTCGAAGACGGAACCCCGGTCGACATCATCCTCAACCCGCTCGGTATTCCGGGTCGAATGAACTTCGGCCAGGTCCTCGAACTCCACCTCGGCTGGATCGCTCAGCAGGGCTGGAAGGTCGAAGGAAAGCCGGCGTGGGCAAAGGGTCTCCCGGCCGAAGCGCTCGAAGCTGCCCCTGGCACGAAGGTTGCAACGCCGGTGTTCGACGGTGCGTCCGAGATCGAGATCGCAGGTCTCCTCGACTCGACCACGGTCACCCGTGACGGCGACCGCCTCATCGGCTCAAGCGGAAAGGCCAACCTGTTCGACGGCCGTTCCGGCGAGCCGTTCCCGGAGCCGATCTCAGTCGGTTACATGTACATCCTGAAGCTGCACCACCTCGTCGACGACAAGATCCACGCTCGTTCGACCGGACCGTACTCGATGATCACCCAGCAGCCGCTCGGTGGTAAGGCACAGTTCGGTGGCCAGCGGTTCGGAGAGATGGAAGTGTGGGCCCTCGAGGCCTACGGCGCGGCGTACGCGCTCCAGGAACTCCTCACCATCAAGTCGGACGACATCCTCGGCCGCGTGAAGGTGTACGAGGCCATCGTCAAGGGTGAGAACATCCAGGAGCCGGGTATCCCCGAGTCCTTCAAGGTTCTGATCAAGGAAATGCAGTCCCTCTGCCTGAACGTGGAAGTGCTGTCTGCCGACGGCACCGCGGTCAGCCTCAAGGACACCGACGACGACGCCTTCCGCGCAGCGGAAGAACTCGGAATCAACATTTCCTCCAGGTTCGAGTCCTCGTCAATCGACGAGATCTAAGCCTGGCCAACCGAAGACTTCAGAGACCTTTCTTTAGGAGAGAAATTGCTCGACGTAACAACATTTGACGAGCTTCGCATTGGCCTGGCTACCGCTGACGACATCCGTCGTTGGTCGTACGGTGAGGTCAAGAAGCCCGAGACAATCAACTACCGCACGCTGAAGCCCGAGAAGGATGGTCTGTTCGGCGAACAGATCTTCGGACCGAGCCGTGACTGGGAATGCTCCTGCGGCAAGTACAAGCGTGTCCGCTTCAAGGGCATCGTGTGCGAGCGCTGTGGCGTTGAGGTCACCAAGTCCTCCGTGCGCCGTGAGCGCATGGGGCACATTGAGCTGGCTGCGCCCGTCACCCACATCTGGTACTTCAAGGGCGTTCCGTCGCGCTTGGGATACCTGCTCGACATGGCACCGAAGGACCTCGAAAAGGTCATCTACTTCGCTGCATACATGGTCATCTCCGTTGACGAGGATGCTCGTCACCAGGACATGCCAGGACTCGAGAACGAGATCCGCCTTGAAATCAAGACGCTCGGCGACCAGCGGGACTCCCGCATCGCCGACCGGCTGAAGAAGCTCGAAGACGACCTCGTCGCCCTCGAAGCCGAAGGTGCCAAGGCCGACCAGAAGCGTCGCACCAAGGACGCCGCCGAAAAGGAGATGAGCCAGGCCCGCAAGTCGTACGACGAGCAGATCGCTCACCTCGAGCGTGTGTGGGAAGACTTCCGCACCCTCAAGGTCGGCGACCTCAAGCCTGAGGATGCCGTCTTCCACGAACTGCAGGACCGGTTCGGCCTGTACTTCGAAGCGTTCATGGGTGCAGAGGCCATCAAGAAGCGTCTCCTGAGCTTCGACCTGGCCGCCGAGAGCGAACTGCTGCACACGCAGATCGCCGAGGGCAAGGGTCAGAAGAAGATCCGTGCCATCAAGCGACTCCGTGTCGTCAACTCGTTCCTGTCGACCGGCAACTCGCCGGCCGCCATGGTTCTCGATGTCGTCCCGGTGATCCCGCCCGAACTGCGCCCGATGGTGCAGCTCGACGGTGGCCGCTTCGCGACCTCCGACCTCAACGACCTCTACCGTCGTGTGATCAACCGCAACAACCGTCTTCGTCGGCTTCTTGACCTCGGTGCCCCCGAGATCATCGTCAACAACGAGAAGCGCATGCTTCAGGAGGCCGTCGACGCACTGTTCGACAACGGCCGCCGCGGTCGTCCGGTCACAGGAACGGGAAACCGTGCCCTCAAGTCCCTGAGCGACATGCTCAAGGGTAAGCAGGGTCGTTTCCGCCAGAACCTGCTCGGAAAGCGCGTCGACTACTCCGGTCGTTCGGTCATCATCGTCGGTCCGCAGCTCAAGCTGCACCAGTGTGGTCTTCCGAAGCAGATGGCTCTCGAGCTGTTCAAGCCGTTCGTGATCAAGCGCCTGATCGACCTGAGCCACGCTCAGAACATCAAGGCCGCGAAGCGCATGGTCGAGCGCAGCCGTCCCGAGGTCTGGGACGTTCTCGAAGAGATCATCCGCGAGCGCCCGGTCATGCTGAACCGCGCTCCAACGCTGCACCGCCTGGGCATCCAGGCCTTCGAGCCTCAGCTCGTCGAAGGTAAGGCCATCCAGCTGCACCCGCTCGTCTGTGCTGCGTTCAACGCAGACTTCGACGGTGACCAGATGGCTGTCCACCTGCCGCTCTCCGTTGAGGCACAGGCCGAAGCCCGCATCCTGATGCTCGCGTCGAACAACATCCTCAAGCCGTCCGACGGCCGCCCGGTCACCCTGCCCACGCAGGACATGATCATCGGCCTGCACCACCTCACCACCCTCAAGGAGGGTGTCGAGGGCGAAGGCCGTGCGTTCTCCTCGATCGCGGAAGCAATTCTCGCGTTCGACCAGAAGACGCTCGACCTCAACGCCAAGGTGCGGATCCGCCTGCACGACATCACCTTCGGCAAGGGCGAAGGCCCCGAAGGTTACGACGGCAGCGGAGTGGCACTTGTCACGACGACCCTCGGCCGCGCTCTCTTCAACGAGGCGCTCCCGGCGGACTACCCGTACGTCGAGGACGTTGCAGACAAGGGCAAGCTCTCGTCGATCGTCAACGACCTCGCCGAGCGGTACCCGAAGACCGTCGTCGCAGCAACGCTGGACAACATCAAGGATGCCGGTTTCCACTGGGCAACCCGCTCCGGCGTCACCGTCGCACTGAGCGACGTTCTCACCCCGCCGAACAAGCGCGAGATCGTCCAGGGCTACGAGAAGCTGGCCGCGAAGGTTCAGGGCCAGTTCGAGAAGGGACTCACGACCGACGCCGAGCGTCGCCAGGAGCTCATCAAGATCTGGACCGAAGCAACCGAAAAGGTCGCAGAGGCCATGCGGGCGAACTTCCCCCAGGACAACACGATCAACCGCATGGTGACATCCGGTGCTCGTGGTAACTGGCTGCAGATCCGCAACATCGCGGGTATGCGAGGCCTGGTGAACAACCCGAAGGGTGAGATCATCCCTCGCCCGATCATCTCCTCGTACCGCGAGGGCCTGAGTGTTGCGGAGTACTTCATCGCAACCCACGGTGCTCGTAAGGGACTGGCAGACACGGCGCTTCGTACGGCCGACTCGGGTTACCTCACACGTCGACTCGTCGACGTGTCGCAGGACGTCATCATCCGCGAAGAAGACTGTGGAACGACCAAGGGCCTCGAGCTCGCGATCGCCGCTGTCGACTCCACCGGAACCCTCGTGCGTGACGCAAACGTGGAGAACTCCGTGTTCGCCCGTTCGCTCGCCGCTGAGGCCGTCGACCCGAAGGGCACCGTTGTCGCCGAGGCCGGTGCTGACGTCGGAGACGTTCTCATCGACAAGCTCGTCGAGGCCGGTGTCGAGAGCATCAAGGTGCGCTCGGTCCTGACCTGTGAGTCCTCCGTCGGAGTGTGTGCAGCCTGCTACGGCCGTTCACTCGCCACCGGACAGCTCGTCGACATCGGAGAGGCCGTCGGCATCATCGCGGCCCAGTCGATCGGTGAGCCGGGAACCCAGCTCACGATGCGTACGTTCCACACCGGTGGATCGGCATCCGCTGATGACATCACGCAGGGTCTTCCCCGTGTGCAGGAGCTCTTCGAGGCTCGTACCCCCAAGGGTGCGACTCCGATCGCCGAGGCCCCCGGCCGCGTCACGATCGAAGACACCGACCGGAGCCGCAAGGTCATCCTCACGCCGGACAACGGCGACGAGGCAGTGATCTACCCGGTGCTCAAGCGTGCAACTCTCCTCATCGAGGACGGGCAGCACGTCGAGCTCGGTCAGCCGCTGCACCTCGGTGCCGTCGACCCGAAGGAAGTTCTCCGGGTTCTCGGTGTCCGCGAAGTTCAGAAGCACCTCGTCGGTGGCGTCCAGGGCGTCTACCGCTCGCAGGGTGTGCCGATCCACGACAAGCACATCGAAGTCATCGTCCGCCAGATGCTCCGCAAGGTGACCGTGGTTGACCACGGTGACACCGGACTCCTGCCGGGTGAGCTTGTCGACCGGATGAAGTACAACGAGCTGAACCGCGCTGCTCTCACCGAGGGCAAGAAGACCGCATCCGCCCGCCAGGAAGTCATGGGTATCACCAAGGCTTCTCTTGCGACCGAGTCGTGGCTGTCCGCCGCCTCGTTCCAGGAGACGACCCGCGTTCTGACGCAGGCCGCCATGGAAGGCAAGAGCGATCCTCTGCTCGGCCTCAAGGAAAACGTCATCATCGGTAAGCTCATCCCCGCTGGTACCGGCCTCGGCAAGTACCGCAACGTCACCGTTGAGGCGACGGAAGAGGCGAAGGCTGAGCGCTACCCGAACCGCATCTTCGCAACGGATGGTGTGTTCGACGAGTCCGACCTCGGATTCGTCGACTTCGACACCTTCTCGAACGACGATTTCACCCCGGGAACCTACAACTAAGTTGTTCTCCCGGCACGGCTACTGAGTAGCTGAGCACGAAAGGCCCCGGCTTCGGCCGGGGCCTTTCTGTCATTAATCGTTACCCGACTGCGGCGTCGACGACTTCGCGAGCACGGCGCCGCACGGGTAGGCTCGCGGGCGAACACCAGTACTGAAAGTGGAGAGACATGCGTCAAGCAGCATCACCCTCGACCGTGCGCGGGCGTGTCATGCGCCGCATCGCGACGGCGGGAGCCGCAGCGTTCCTCACCGTCGCATTCGTGAGCGGATGCTCCGGCGCAACACCCCCAGACGACGCCTCCGCCCCGACTCCCACCGCGACGGAGGAGGGGCCCCGCCCCACGCCGTCCGCCGTTGCGGAACCCACGCCGGTCGGCACGATCATCCCCGGCGAGTGCGAGGACATCTACGGTCCCGACATGTTCGCGGGCCTCCAGGACGACATGCCTCCGCTCAACGACCCGTCCATGGCGGACCCGAACTTCTCCAACGTCGACGAGCTCGAAGAGCTGGTGCGGTCGGTCGAGTACCTGCAGTGCACATGGGGCGGAGCCGGTGAGATGGGCATCGTGACCGCGGTCGCCAAGGTCTCCGAAGAGCAGTCGACCGAAGCCCAGGCCATCATGGAGTCGAACGGATACGACTGCTACCAGCAACTCCAGGGAACGCGTTGCGTCAACCGCGAAGAGCTCGAGGGCAACACCGTGGGCGAATCCCACTTTCTCCGCGAGGACGTCTGGCTGTCGACCCTGTGGGTGAACGCGCCGATCCGCGGGTACACCGAGAACATCGTCAACGCGATCTGGGGCTAGCTCGAACCTCCGCGCGCGCCAATGTAGTGCGTTCTTACCCGCACGGATGCCATCAGCCGGCGTCCCTGTGACCCTTCCGCTTTCCCGGTCGCGGGGATACGCTGGCGGGGCGAGGGGATCGTTTCGAGAGAGGCTCCTCATGCGCACCGCCGCAGCGTCCCCGTCAACCCGGCGAACGGCATCCGCTCGTGCCGGTGTCTGTGCGACCGTGCTCCTGGTTTCACTGTTCCTCACGTCGTGCGGCGCGTCGTCACCGCCGGATGCTGCGCCCCCTCCCGCCTCGGACGAGGACCGGACACCGGCAGCAACGCCGGTACCCACGCCTACGCCGGAGCCCGTGACCGTTCCGACGTCGTGCGAGGAGATCTACAGCGGCGAACTGATCGCGGCGCTGTCGAGCAAGCACGCACCCCTCAACGACGCGAGCATGGCGGACCCGAACTATTCGAACACGGAGGGTGTCGAGGAACTCCTCCGCACGCTCGACCCGCTGCGGTGCACGTGGGGAGTGGCCGGACCGGTCGGAATCGTCACCGGGGTCGCCGCCGTCACGGCGGAACAGTCCGCTGCCGTTCTGGAGATGCTGACCTCGAGTGCGTTTGCGTGCGGTGACGAGAGTGGCGGAACCAAATGCGAGTTCAGGAGCGAGGGAGAGAAGGAGTTCCTCCTGGGAGAGTCGCACTTTCTCCGCGATGGCATCTGGGTGTCGACCTTCTGGATCAACGCCGACATCACCGGCTACACCGAGGACATCATCGCAACCATGTGGGCGTAAGCAGGTGTCGGGCGCACCCTCCTGCGATCCCGCCGCGGGAACGACACCGGATCGTGATCTGGTGCTCCTATCGCCGCCCGACTCCCTTCGATAGCTTGAGCAATATCAGGCAAGCGGAGGAAACCTCATGTCACACGACGGCCGGGACGGAGCGTTCCCACCATCTCAACCGATCGGGGATTCTCCGAAGCGCCGCCGCCGGGCGATACTGACCGGAGCCGTCGTCTCCGCCCTTCTTCTCGGAAGTATGACCGCGGCCTACGCTTTCGGTACCGCGGCCGCGCCGCCGCCGGTGGCAACGCCTGCGGCAGAGGAGCGAGTCGTATCCGACCCAGCCATCCCGTTGCCGCCCGTCGCGGAGGATCGGCTCCCGGTGGCGGAGCAGCCGCGCGAAGATCTTCCCATTCCTGCCCCACCTCGCGACTCAGAAATGACGCCAGTCCCCGTGCTGCCCGTCGACCTGGAGACGATCGAGATTCCCGACGAGTGCGTCGATCTCTACAGCGCGTCCATGTTCGAGTACCTCTCGGTCGACGAGGAGCTGCCGCTCAACGACGGCACGACGCTCGACCCCCCGTTCTCGAAGATCGCGCCGGTCGCCGCGCTGCAGGAGGGGCTGCCCGGGCTGGCCTGTACGTGGGGGTCTGCCGGGCACTTCGGGCTGCTGACTCAGGTGAACGAGGTCTCTGCGGAACAAGCCGACGCCGCTGAACAGACTCTTCGTTCCGTCGGCTTCGCCTGCGAAGACCGCGACGGCGGCACTCGCTGCGTCACGAGCGACACCGAGGAGGGCGAAGCGTGGGGTGAAACCCACTTCCTTCGCGGCAACGTCTGGCTCTGCACGTTCTGGGCGAACATCGCACCCCGCGGATACACCTCCGACATGGTCGACGCTCTCTGGGGCTGACCGAGGGAAACACGAGGGCGGATGCCGCGGCATCCGCCCTCGTGTTTCGTGTCGCGTCACGCGAATGGGGGCTGTCCAATCCCCAACGGGGGACTGTGCCGGGGTGCCGACGCCCAAGTAGCTTTGCAAGGCTGCCTGTACCCGGAGGTGATCGATATGGCATCCATCATGGAAACCCTGATCCTTCAGGGCATCCTGCCGTTCGACCAGCTCGATCGAGTCAGCCGCAGCCAGGCCGACGACGAGACGGCGCTGTCCGGCCTGGTCACGCAGGGCCTCGTCACTCCGGTTCAGCTCGCCCGCGCCCGCGCGACCCAGGCGGGCATCGGATTCGTTGAGCTTCTCGAGTACCCCGTCGACCGCACCGCCGTGAGCCTCGTGCCCGCGATGCTGTGCCGACGGCACGACGTGCTGCCGATCACGCTCGACGGCAAAGTGCTGAAGCTCGCCATGGTCGACCCGGGCAACGTGTTCGCGATCGACGACATCCGCGCCGCCACCCACCTCCGCGTGGAGCCCGTGCTCGCGGAGAAGGCTGACCTGCTCGCTGCGATCGACCGTTACCTCCGCGCCGACGGTGAACTCAGCGATCTCACGACGACGCTCGAGGAGGAGTCAGGACCCCAGGAGTCTGACCTCGCCATCGGCGACGCGCACGACGATGAGGCCCCGATCGTCCGGTTCGTGAACCTGCTCGTGTCGCAGGCGATCCAGGACAACGCGTCGGACATCCACATCGAGCCGGGGGAGTACGAACTCCGCGTGCGGTACCGCATCGACGGGGTGCTGCACGAGATGCAGAGCGCACCGAAGAGCATCCAGAACGGTGTCATCTCGCGGCTCAAGATCATGAGCGACATCGACATCGCCGAGCGGCGCAAGCCGCAGGACGGCCGGATGTCTGTCATGCACGGCGGTCGCAAGATCGACCTCCGCGTCGCGACGCTGCCGACCGTGTGGGGCGAGAAAGTCGTCATGCGAATCCTCGACAACTCGAACACGAGCCTCGACCTGCGCGACCTGCAGTTGCTCGACCGGAACTTCGAGGCGTACAAGGCCTCATACTCCAAGCCGTACGGCATGATCCTCGTCACCGGTCCGACAGGGTCGGGCAAGTCGACGACGCTCTACACGACGCTCAACTCGGTCGCCCGGCCGGAGATCAATGTGATCACCGTCGAGGACCCGGTCGAGTACCGCATGAAGGGCATCAACCAGGTGCAGGTGAACCCGAAAGCGGGGCTCACCTTTGCGAGCGCACTGCGGTCGATCCTGCGATCGGACCCGGATGTCGTCCTGCTCGGTGAGATCCGTGACCACGAGACCGCGCAGATCGCGATTGAAGCCTCGCTCACCGGCCACCTCGTGCTCTCGACCCTGCACACCAACGACGCACCGAGTGCTGTCGTGCGGCTGACCGAGATGGACATCGAGCCGTTCCTCGTCGGGTCGGCGCTCGACTGTGTCGTCGCCCAGCGTCTCGCCCGCAGGCTCTGCGATCGCTGCAAGGAGCCCGCCGAGTACACGGACGAGGACCTCGCTCGATTGAAGTTCCCACAGGTGCAGATCAGCCGGCGCATGCCCGGGCTGTTCAAGCCGATGGGCTGCCAGCAGTGCTCGATGACCGGCTACCGTGGCCGGATCGCGCTGCACGAGGTCATGACGGTGACCGAGGAGATCGAGCGGCTCGCTGTCGCCCGCAAGTCGAGCGCCGAGATCGGCCGGGTCGCGCGTGAGCAGGGGATGCTCACGCTCCGCGAGGACGGCTTCACCAAAGCGACGATGGGGCTCACGTCGCTCGAGGAGATCCTCCGCGTCGTCGTCTAGCCCACAGTTTTCTGCATTCAGACGTATCTGCCAGCTACACATTTCTGCCAACACACAGCACAACTGCACACACAGCAAAAAGCACACAGAGGGAGTGGACGCTTGAGCGACCCAATTTACGAGATTCCGGTTCTGCCGCCGGGAGCAAATGTCGACGGCTGGACCCCGGGCATCCGTCGTCGGAGCCGCGCCGAAGCCTCGGCTGCCCTTCCGCCCGAGTTCGACGCCGGTTTCGCGGCGGCACCGCCCGAGGTCGTGCCTGCGGCTGCGCCGCCCGCTCCCGCTGCACCCACCATGGCGTATGCCGCACCCGCCCCCGCTGCAGCCACCATGGCGTATGCCGCACCCACCCCGTCTGTTGCCGCATACCCCGACCCGACCGGGCAGCCCATGAGCAGAAGCGAACTGAACCGGCTCGCGCAGGAGGCGGCGGCATCCGCTGGTCGTTCCTCGTACGGGCAGGCCGAACCGGAACCCGCCGAGCTGCACGAGATCTCGCTCGCCGAGGCGCTGCACACGGTCGTTCGGCTCGGTGCGTCCGACCTGCATGTGACGGCGGATGCTCCGCCGATGGTCCGCGTGAACGGTGGCCTGCGTGCGATCGACGGCGCCGCGCCGTGGTCGCGCGAGAAGATGACGGCTGAGCTCGCCGCGATCGTCAACGACAAACAGCGCGAGCTGTTCTACGAGGTGCTCGAGCTCGACTTCGCGCACACGCTGACGGAGGAGAGCCGCTTCCGTGTGAACTACTACATGCAGCGGGGCGTCATCGGGGCGGCGTTCCGTCTCATCCCGACCGAGATCAAGCGACTGAGCGACCTCGGTGTGCCCGATTCGGTCAGCCGGTTCGCTGCGCTGCCCCGTGGGCTCGTGCTCGTCACCGGTCCGACCGGCTCGGGTAAGTCCACCACGCTCGCCGGGCTGATCGACCTCGTGAACCGTACGCGCGCCGACCACATCGTGACGGTCGAGGACCCGATCGAGTTCATGCACAAGAACCAGAAGTCGATCGTCAACCAGCGTGAGGTGGGTGCGGATACGCACAGCTTCGCGAACGCGCTCAAGCACGTGCTGCGGCAGGACCCCGATGTCATCCTCATCGGTGAGCTCCGCGACCTCGAGACGATCTCGGTCGCCCTCACCGCGGCGGAGACCGGTCACCTCGTGTTCGCCACGCTGCACACGCAGGATGCCGCGCAGACGATCGACCGTGTCATCGACGTGTTCCCGTCGCACCAGCAGGATCAGGTTCGCGTGCAGCTCGCCGGTACGTTGCAGGGGGTTGTGAGCCAGACGCTCGTACCGAAGGCGAGTGGTTCCGGCCGCGTCGTCGCCACCGAGGTCATGGTAATCACACCGGCGCTGTCGAACCTCATCCGGGAGGGCAAGACGTACCAGATCCTCTCCGCCATGCAGGCAGGCAAGGAGCTGGGCATGCACACGATGGACCAGCACCTCGCTGAACTCGTGAACAGCGGCCGGGTGACCCGGCAGGCTGCGGAGGCGAAAGCCCACGACCCCGAGGGCTTCACGCGCATGCTGAACGGCGTGCAATCGCCGACCGAGCAGTCGACGCGAGCCATGCAGCAGTCCGGGATCGACTTCGGCGACACCTACTCCGCGAGACTGGAGCGATAGATGGCAACCACCGTCGGTTACGCGTACAAGGGACGCGACGCTGCAGGCAAGATCGTCAAGGGCAAGCTGGATGCCTCGAGCGAGGCGGCCGTTGCGGCTCGCCTGCGCACGATGGGGCTCTCACCCGTGTCGATCGATGCGGCGCCAGACGGTACCGGACTGAGCCGTGAGATCACGATCCCCGGTTTCTCCAAGGGTGTGACGCTCAAGGACCTTGCGATCATGAGCCGGCAGATGTCGACCATGACGAGCGCCGGGTTGTCGCTCATGCGCACCCTGTCGATTCTGGCCGAGCAGACGGAGTCGAAGCCGCTGGCGAAGATCCTGGTGACGGTGCGCGACGACGTCGAGACCGGTGTCTCCCTGTCGGATGCCATGCGCAAGCACGACCGGGACTTCCCGCCAATCATGATCAACATGGTCAAGGCGGGGGAGACGGGCGGGTTCCTCGACAAGGCGCTCGACACGGTCGCGAAGAACTTCGAGAAGGAGTCGGAGCTCAAGAACAGCATCAAGAGCGCGATGACCTACCCGATCGTCGTTGTTGGGATGGTGGTGCTTGCGGTTGCCGGCATGCTCATCTTCATCGTGCCCGTGTTCAAGGACATGTTCGAGGGGATGGGCGGCAGCTTGCCGTTGCCGACGCAGATCCTCGTGACGCTGTCGGAGCAGATGATCTGGCTCGGGCCGCTCATCCTCGTGGTCTCGATCGTCGGGTCGATCTGGTGGAAGAAAAACAAGCACACCGAAGGTGTTCGCAAGGCGCTCGATCCGCTCAAGCTCAAGATGCCCGTGTTCGGGATGCTCATGACCAAGCTCGCCGTCGCACGGTTCTCTCGGAACTTCGCCGACATGATCGGGGCCGGCGTACCCATCCTGCAGTCTCTTCAGATCGTCGGCGAGACGTCGGGCAACTACGTCATCGAGCGCTCATTGGTGAAGGTGCAGGACTCGGTGCGCCAGGGCAAGTCCATTGCTGCGCCGCTGGCCGAGGAAGCGGTGTTCCCGCCCATGGTGATCCAGATGGTCGCCGTTGGTGAGGACTCGGGTGCGTTGCAGCAGATGCTCGACAAGATCGCCGACTTCTACGACCAGGAGGTCAAGACGATGACCGACCAGCTCACGTCGCTGATCGAGCCGCTGCTGATCGCGTTCCTCGGCATCGTCGTCGGTGGCATGATCGTGGCGCTCTACCTGCCGGTCTTCAACATCGCCACTTTGATGCAATAACCTGAGATTCCCTCAGCTATATGCTCAACAGCCCCCGCTCTGGGGGCGAGAAATGCCCAATATACCCCCATAGGCGTGTCTTCACGAAGGGGCTGGCTCCCATAAAGTCATAGATCGGTGGGCCGGTCTGGCTCTCCCCTGCACCAGCCAGTACCCCCTCAATCAGAAGGAAAGCCTCATGGTTTCTCGCCTCACCGCTGCTCTCGCGGCTCGTTACAAGACCATCCAGGAGAAGGAAAAGGGCTTCACCCTGATCGAGCTTCTCGTCGTCGTCATCATCATCGGCGTTCTCGCCGCGATTGCGATCCCGATCTACATCGGCGTCCAGAACAACGCCAAGGACAGCGCGGTGCAGTCGGACCTCACCAACGCCAAAATCGCCGTAGTCGCGTACTACACACAGGAAAACGCTATGCCGACTCTGGACAAGGCGACCCTCGGAACTCTCGGATTCACTGAGGGAGACAACACTGCTCCTGGATCCATCGCTTTCGGAGGTACAACGACCGCAGCCGAGAACTTCTGTATTGAGGCTGCTCGTAAGGACGAGACGACCAAGTTCTTCCACATCAACTCTGATGGTGGCGTCAAGCCCGGAGCATGCTCATAGCAAGAGCTCGCCGTAGTCATTGATCGCGCTGGTAGGGCGCCGCCTGGTCAGGCGGTGCCCTACCAGTTCCAGCAGCGGGGTCGAAATCTAAGGGCATAGACCGCCAGCCCGTCGCACCGGAAGGAGGTGGCACCCAGTGCAGCATGCTTCCTCGAAAATCGGGCAAGACAACCACGACGGCGGTCTCACCCTCATCGAACTCGTGGTCGCCATGATGGTTTTCGCAATGATCGCTGTCGGTGTCTCCATGTCGATCACGGGTGTTCTCACCATGACATCCGATTCCCGCGCCCGGGTTGCGGCTACCAATCTCGCCGCCAGCGAGATCGACCTCGCTCGCTCGTACGACGACGTCTTCAAGGTTCTGTCCAGGACTGAAACAAAAACAGTGGACAACACCCCGTTCACGGTGAAGCGCTCCATCTCATGGGTCTCCACCGCGGGCACCGATGTGAGCTGCAGCACTGCCGGCGGCGCCCTCCAGTACAAGCGCGTCAATGTGACGGTGACCTGGCCGGGCAACACGTCGGCCAAGGTTCGATCGGACACCATTCTGACGCCCGGCAGCCGCATCAACGAACCGACGACAGGAACGATTCTCGTGTCTGTAAAAGGGGCGTCCGGGGAGGGAACCCCTGGCGTCGTCGTGAGCGCGGCGGCCACCGCAGGAGGCGGACCGGTGACGACAACAGCTCCGAAGACCGACTCGGACGGCTGCAGCTATCTCCTTAAAGTGGTTCCCGGGACGTACAACGTCTCGCTGTCCAAAGCTGATCACGTCGACAACCTCCACAATCCCTCACCGACGCAGCCGGTGACCGTTCTTGCTGGCCAATCAACAGCCGTGCTGTTCGCCTACGACACCGCGGCGACATACAACGTCAAGTACGCAGCCATGCCGACACCGGTATCGCCACTCCCCGGTCCGATTATCGTGCCGTCCACCATGGATGTGAGCATTTTCGGCGGTGACACTCCCGTCGTGAGGGATCTTTCGTCGACGTTGAAGCTCTACCCACAGACTGCGGGCTACCAGATGGTGACAGGAGCGTTTGCTGTTGAAACCGCGACAAAACCTTGCACGGTCGTCGATCCGACCTCCTGGCTCGACGATGTGTCCGTTACCCCGCCGAAGATAGGACATCTGCCGAGCCTGGTGGGTACGGTTCCTCCCACGCCGGTTGACATCTCAGTTCCAGTGGGAGTCGTAACGATCAAAGGCGACACCACGGCCGCCCGTTGGCTCTTCGCTGAGCGGGTGATCTCAGGAGCGGATCCATCATCTGGACGCCCCGCTTGTATGCAGCCGGTCACGCACAAATTTGGGAGCGCGGTGATACCGAGCGGCGTAGGAAATACCGTGACAGTGGGTCTCCCGTTCGGCGCGTGGAAGTTCTACTCGAGCACCCACGCCGACGGGCGCTCCCCGCTCTGGCTCAACACGAGCCGAGTGACCGTGCAGACCTCCGCGCAACCTGCGCCAGGGTCCTCCGTCTTCACACTTGATCCTCGCTCGGTGACCCCGTGATGGCCGTTCGAACTCGCGTCGCGCGGGCGCGAACGGGAACCGAACGGGGCATCACAATGGTTGAGTTGCTCGTTGCGATGCTCCTGCTGTCGATCGTCATGACCGTCGTGATCGCACTACTGAGCAGTCTCACGAAGGCGGCGAGCATGAGCCAGGGAATCGACGCCAGCAGCAAGACAGCCTCGAACGCTATGAACGAGTTGGCCCTGGTTATTCGCAACGGAGCATCCGTTCCGGTGAGAAATAACATCGTGCCGCTGGCGGCCTTTGCCGCCGCCTCGCCAGAGTCCATGACCATTCACTCAGTTCTGTCGTCAACCGGATCTGTGCTGGCCCCGGTGAAAGTCGGTTTCACGGTCAACGCACAACGGCAGCTGATCGAGCAGCGTTGGACCGCTTCCGTATCGGACGGGTATTACTCCTGGCCAGCCAGTGCGACTGTCTCGACCCGAAACCTCAGCGGCTCGCTTCTCATTCCGGAGGCGGGGGGCACCTCGCTCTTCACGTATCTCGACAGCACCGGAACCCCGATACCCATGGGTGCGGGCAACAAGATCATCGCGGCAAATCTGGAGAAAGTTCGATCGGTCATCATCACCATGCGTGTCGAAGCCGAAGGTGGTGCGGCGGGCGAAATCGTTGAACTGGTCAATACGGTCGGCGTGCCCAACCTCGGAGAGGTCAGGACCGAATGAGGTATTCAGTGTCGCGATTCTTGCGGTGGCGTGGCGAGGAGGGTGCAGCTCTCGTCATGGTCATCGTTCTCGGCGCCGTCATGATGATGGTAGCTACGACAGCGGTGACGATAGCCGTCAGCGGAACGAGGAGTTCCAAATCCAGTGAAGACTGGAACGCGGCTCTGGCCGCTGCGTATGCCGGGGTCGAGGAATACCAGAACCGGCTCGCGAACGACAGCACCTACAGCAAGTACGGCAATCCAGCTTCGTCGTTCTCGGCCGCCTCGGGCAGTTCCGTTTCGCTTCCAACCGCGCCTGCGAACCCCGCTTTTGGTGTCGGTAAGGCAGGAACGTGGGCCTCTGTCCCGGGAAGCGACGCGAGAGCGAACTTCCGATACGAGGTCGATAACTCTAAATACTCCGCAAAGGGAGTGCTGACTCTTCGATCGACGGGGAGGGTGGGAACGACTACTCGCACAGTCGTCGCCGACCTGAAGCAAAAGGGCTTCATTGATTTTCTCTACTTCACGAACTACGAGGTGAGGGATCCGAGCCAGGGTGGCGCATCGTGCACACCTTCTTGGAGTTGGGAGAAGGCCAACTCCTGCACCAAGATTCAATTCGCGCCGTCCGATGAGATGAACGGCCCCATGCACTCCAATGACACTCTGAGCCTGTGCGGCCGGTTCAAAGGCGAAGTAACCACGGCTAACAACAAATCACCGAACTTCGAAAAAGCGTGCACAAGTCCTGTATTCGAAGCCGGTCAACCTAAGACAAGTCAAACAATCGGAATGCCACCGACCAATGCAGAGATGAAGCGTGAAACGCGCTCCGACCTGCCGCAGGACGTACCGCGACCGGGGTGTTTGTACACGGGCCCAACCCAAATAACCCTTCTCGACACAGGCAAGATGCGGGTGATTTCGCCGTACACGAAATTCACCAATGTGGCTGGGAACAACTCGTCTTCCGGCACAAATCCCGCTAAATGTGGTCAACCGGGGACGACGAACGGGAATCTCGGGTCACCGGGCGGTGCTGAAATCGACGTCATCAACGAGAACCTCGTCTACGTTCAGGACGTGCCGACGACGTCAGTGGACAAAAATTACACCGCCACCGGCGTCTATCCGACCTCGTTCTCCTGCACCAACGGAGACTCGAACGCTACGAAGGGCGGCTGGGTCTTCTCGTCGGGCGCCGCTGCATCGCGGTACCCGATGAGGGACGAGGTAGCGCCCGCTGCCGTGACCCCAGCTCACTACGGCTGCCGCAAGGGCGATGCATATGTCGAGGGAACGTTGAAGGGCACGATGACGATCGCGGCTCAGAACTATGTTTACGTCGTCAATGATCTTCTCTACAAGGACGCCGGGACCAACATCCTCGGGCTCGTTGGCGGCAACTCGGTTTGGGTCTGGAATCCAATCAAATGCACAAGATACGACACGGATTGGCGGGGTAACCCGACGACGACATGTGACCGCTCTGAATTTGAGCTTGATGCTAACCGCACGATCAACGCGGCAATCCTCGCCGTTGCTCACTCCTTTTCGGTCCAAAATTACGACAAAGGATCAAGCAAGCGCGGCACGTTGACCGTAAACGGCGCGATTGCGCAAGTGTTCCGTGGGCCCGTCGCCACAACGGGGAGCACCGGGTACGACAAGAGTTACAACTACGATCTCCGGCTTCGGGTGACAGCGCCTCCCAAGTTCCTCTCTCCCACCTCCACCACGTATGGCGTGAGCCAGATCGGAAGTGTCGGGAACGCTTACAACGCGGACGGGTCGGCACCGTGACCGGCCTCGAGCAGAACGTCGTACTCATCACCGGGACGGTGTTCATCGGAGTCTTCGGGCTGCTGATCGGCTCCTTTCTCAACGTCGTCGTGTACCGCGTTCCGAATGGCCTGTCGGTGGTCTCGCCGCCGAGCGCGTGCCCCGGGTGTGACAGCGAAATCAAGGCCTATGACAACGTGCCCGTCCTGTCGTGGCTCGTGCTTGGCGGCAAGTGTCGTTCCTGCCGTGAGCCAATTTCCAAGAGGTATCCCCTGGTTGAAGCGGGCGTTGGCGTCTTCTTCGGGATTGTCGGCGTCTGGTGGTGGGTTGTAGCGGGGGGAGCTGACGCTCTCTCGGGGTCCGAGATTTCGACAGGCTCAATCACCGGATCTGTGCTTGTGTTGGTCGCATTTCTGTGGCTCGCCGGCGTCAGCGTTGCACTCGCTTTGATCGACCTCGACACGCACAAGCTTCCCAATGCGATCGTTCTGCCGAGCTACGTCGTCGGGGGAGTGTTGCTGGCGGCCGCCGGCATCCTCAACGGTGATGTGGATGCTCTCGTCCGTGCCGGGATCGGGATGGGGGCGATGTGGTTCGCATACTTCCTGATGGCGATGCTCTACCCGGGCGGCATGGGCTTCGGCGACGTCAAGCTCGCGGGTGTTCTCGGTATCTACCTCGGCTTCGTCGGTTGGGGTGCGCTTCTTGTGGGCGCGTTCGCGGCGTTCTTCTTCGGCGGTATTTACGCCATCGCGCTCGTGATTCTCAAGAAGGCGGGCCGGAAGAGCGGTATCCCCTTCGGACCCTGGATGCTCGTCGGGGCCTGGACCGGAATTTTCGCCGGCAACACACTATGGACTTCCTATCTCTCGCTGCTCGGCGTGGCCTAGGTACGGGAAAGCACGAGGAGAAACATGTCTACCAACGTTGTGGGTATCGATATCGGGAGCGCCGCCATCCGGGCGGTCGAGCTCCGGGACCCGGACAAAGCCAAACCGACCGTGATGCGGTATTCGGAGCTGCCGCTGCCCGCTGGCGCTGTCAACCGCGGTGAAGTGATCGAGCCGAATACCGTCTCGTCGGTTCTCAAGCAGTTGTGGTCCACCGGTGGATTCACCAGTAAGAACGTCGTCATCGGGATGGGCAACCAGCGGGTTCTGGCCCGTGACCTCACTCTCCCGAAGATGTCGCAGACACGCATTCGTGAGGCGCTGCCGTACCAGGTTCAGGAACTGTTGCCGGTCCCGGTGACGGAGGCGATGCTCGACTTCTATCCGGTGTCGGAAGAACAGACCGAGGGCGGTCCTGTCGTCCACGGACTCCTGATTGCCGCCATCAAGGAGGCGGTGCTCGGGAACGTTCGAGCTGTGGAGAAGTCCGGCCTGACGACGTTGGGGGTCGACCTCATCCCGTTCGCCCTGACCCGCGCTCTCCTGCGCGAAGGTGCAGGGGCGGGGACCGTCGCGATCGTCGACATCGGCGCGAGCGCCACGACGATCGTGATTGCATCGAATGGCGTGCCGCAATTCCTCCGAATCATTCCGGCCGGTGGGGATGACCTCACCACGGCGCTCGCGCAGCGGCTGGAAATCGACTCACTGCAGGCAGAAGGAATCAAGCGCGGTGTCGGCCTGCGGACGCGAGTCGACGACCCACAGTTCCAGCGCCCGATGGAGATCATCAATGAGGTGACGAGCGAGCTCCTTAGCAGCGCACGCAACACGCTCGACTATTTCAGCCAGGCCCGACCGGATGCCCGTGTCGAACGCATCCTGCTCACCGGAGGTGGAGCGCAACTGAGCGGTTTGCCGGATGCTCTCGCTGAGTTGACGCGAACCCCGGTTGTCCCCGCGGATCCGTTCGCCAGCCTCGGGCTGGCGAAATCATTCAGGCCCGAGCAGCTTGGTCAGAACAAGTCGAGCATCCTCGTCGCGCTCGGCCTCGCCTTAGGAAGTGCGGCATGAGCAAGATCAACGAGAGTCTGATCGTCGGGGGTGCGCCACGAGCAGATCTCCTGCCGCCGGAGATCCGCCAGGAGCACAAGGGCAAGCGCACTCGCCGCAAACTCATCTGGGGAGTCCTCGGGGTTGTGCTGCTCGTGTTCGTCGGAACGGGCGCGAGTTACTACCTGTCCCTGACGTCGGCGATTCAGCTTGTTGCCGCGCAGGAGCGCACCAACGAGCTGCTTGTCGAGCAACAGAAATACACCGAAGTGCGGGTGGTGCAGGACGAACTCGCGTCCGTCGAAGCGGGTCAGCGTGTCGGCGCGGCGACCGAGGTGGACTGGAAGGCCTACATCGACAAGATCGAGGCGAGCCTGCCCGACAACGTGTTGATCATGGAAGTGACGATTGACGCGGCATCCCCCCTCACCGATTACGAACAACCTGACGCTCCACTCCTCGGGATGCGCGTCGCCACGCTGAGATTCGGAGCGTGGACATCTGCTCTGCCCGACACGGATGCCTGGCTGGTCGCCTTGAGTGCGCTGCCCGGGCACGCCGATGCGAACCCTGACTCCATTGAATTTGACGACGACACCCGGCTCTACGAAACCTACGTCACGATGCACATCGACGAGCGGGCGTGGTCGGAACGCTTCATCTCCGACGAGGAGAAGGCAGCCAAGAAGGAAGCCAAGAAGGAAGCCGCGGACGCCGAAAAAGACGCTGTGGCGAAGGAAGAGGACTGATCATGGACAAGACAAAGATCTGGATCCTCGCCTCTGCCATCGTGATGGTCGGCATCCTCGCCCTCGGCTGGTTCGTTGGTGTGGACCCGCAGCTGAAGGCGAAAGCATCCACTGACGAGCAGCGTGTCTCCGTCGAAGCGCAGAACACGGCAACCGAGCTCGCCATCGTCAAGCTCAAGAAGGACTTCGAGTCGATCGACGAGCTCAAGACCGAACTCGCCGGTCTTCGCTCATCCATTCCCGCGGCTGGTGAACTTCCCGATTTCCTGACGCAGCTGGACAACCTCGCCGCTGGCAGCAAGACCAAGGTGATTTCGTTGACGGTCTCCGAGGCGATTCCCTATACGGTGCCCGCAACGGCCGTGCCGCCGGTTGCGGCGCCGGTCGACGGTGAGGAGAGTGCTGAGCCGGAGGCTGATCCTGTCGCGGAACCGGTCGCGCCGGAGGGTCCTGCCGTTCCGACGACGATCACTGATCCGCGCATCACTCCTGAGAACTTCGTCGCAATCCCGGTGGATGTCACGGTGGAGGGCGAGCGGGATGCCGCACGGTCGTTCATCGACAAACTCCAGCATGGGCCGCGTTTGTTCATGGCGACCTCGATTGCCATCATGCCGATCGAGGAGCGACCCGGAATCTTCACGACTCAGGTCACCGGGTATGTGTACGTGCTGCTTCAGAAGTAGCTCGTTCTTCGCGCTCAACCGGCGCCGGTGAATGTCGGTGGTCGGGTGTTCACTTGAGCTATGGATAGGCAGTTCAGTGAAGAGGGAATTACGCGGGTCACGTGCTGTTTTGCAGTGTGTTCTCGGGTGAAAATAGTTTCTAATTCCACTGTGGATAACTCCTTTGAGATTCGTACATTTTGGTAGAATGAAGCATGGCTAAAGTATCCGAGCAGATTCGAGAGGTCGCCCTCCGCGTGTGCGATCAGCTCGCTCGATACGAAGATGCCATTGCGGCCGCTGAAGCGGCGAGCTCGGGTGCCCGGCCCGGTCATGAAACCGGGTCTCGCCAGGAGTCACCGACCGGCATCGCTGAATACAGCGGTGCCGGTTCGTCGTTTCGAGGGCATTCGTCAAAGCTCGGACTGGCTGCCAACGCGAGCGGTGAAGCGACGGGACTGCCGGGCGGGCAAGATTCGTTGGTTGCCGCACCGTTGTCGATCGTGCTCGATCAGGCAGCAAACGCCGATCTCGAAGCGCTGCTGCGAGACGCGGCTCGAGTGAAGTCTGAATTCGACGAGGTGATCGCCGCGGGTGCCGGCGTCGTCGCGAAGCGCTCGACGCGAGAGTTGGGTTACGCGGGGTGGGCGCAGTCGACGGGCGATCGAACGGCCGTCAACCTCGTTCAGCGGCTGACCGGGTCGACCAAGACAGAGGCGTTTCGGCAGGTGCGGCTCGGTGAGGCGATGGGAGAAGCGGATGCCGCGGCTCACCCCGTCGCGTTCCCGCCCGATCCGTCGGGGAGTGATCTGCTCGATCCGAACCGGTTGCTCGACGAGGGGCTCGACCCCGATCGTCTCGGCGGTGCAAGCGAGCACGCCGGTGGAGAGCCGGTACGCCCTGCCCCGGTCGTTCCCTGGCACCAACCGCTGACGCGTGCGGCGCGTGAGGGGGTCATCCGCTCCGAAGCGGTGACCATCATCATGCGCGGACTCGGCGCGCCCAACGAGCGTGTTGGCGCGGGGACGCTGCGGGCGGCTGCCGAAGAGATCGTGGCGGATGCCGCCGGCGTGCACGCTGACGAACTCGGCTTCCGTGCGCGCCAGATCCGTGACCGCATCGATCCGGCCGGTGTGCAGCTGAGGTGGGATGAACGCCATGCCAACCGAAAGTGGCGCTTCGGGCGTACCGAAGACGGAACAAAGACCGCGTACGTGACCTTCGAAGACGAAGGAGCGGCGTGGATGGAGTCAATCGTCGGTGCGGCGATGCGGGCTCGCCGAGGAGGTCCCCGAATGGTGGATCCCATCGAGGCAGAACGAGCTGAGAAGCTCCGGCTCGATCCGCGGACGAACGATCAGATCGTCTACGACACCCTGATGGGCGCGCTGCGCACCGGTGTTCAGGCCGATCCATCGACCACTTTCGGTTCCCGGCAGCCGGGTGTGCGACTGGTCATCACTCAGGAGCAACTGGACACACGGACCGCAGACGATGTCGATGTCGATGGTCCGGTCGGCACCGGCTATTTCGAAGACGGCAAGGATGCCGTTCCCACAGGCATGGTCGAGAAACAGATCTGTGTCAGCGGTATTCGTCCGGTGTTGATGGACACGTCAGGCTCGCCGCTCGATGTAGGTCGGGAACAGCGACTGTTCACGACAAAGCAGCGAATTGCGATGTCGATTCGAGACGGCGGTTGTCGCATCGAAGAATGCGAGGCGCCGCCGTCACAGTGTGAAGCCCACCACATCGACGAATGGGTCGCCCACGACGGGCTCACGGACCTCGCCGCCGGGGTGCTTCTCTGCCCGTTCCACCACCATCTCGTTCACAATTCGGGGCACCGGGTCGTGCGAATGGAGGGTGAGTACTACGTGGTTCCGCCGCCACGAGTCGACGGTGAGCGAAAACCGATTCGGATGCCGTCGAAGTCGCCACTTGAGAAGGAGCGGCTGCGTCGCAAGGCGGTCGAGGTTGCGGAGGCCGCCGAGCGGGCTGCCGCTCGTGCTCGATCGGAATCGACCAATGAGGTCCTGCGAAATCTCGAGCCTTGGGTTCCGGGGGAGAGCTCCGTCTACCCGCCGCCGCAAAGGGAGCGGCGAGTACTGATCGAGTAGTCAAGCGGGAGCGTGTCGAGAGGGGTCTCGATACGCGTTCTCGCTTCGCTCGGTCGCTACTCGACCGACGAGGAGGCGCTCGGCATTCGACAAGCCGGGGAGCGGCCAGACCCGGACAAGGAAAGAGGTCGCCTAATTCAGCCTGAATCGGCATAAAGAGACACACCCAGGCGTTAGAAGAACCGTAACCGTGCGTCACCAAGTTTGGGGCGTGCCCACAGGCGGCTTACGCTCACTGAGGCATTCGCAGAGGTCCGATCGACCCGGATGCCACGCTCCAGATCGAAAAAGGAAACCCACCTATGTCTTCACGCCTCTCCAAAATCGTCGCAGCTACCGTTGCAGCCGGACTCGCCGTCACCCTTGCCGGGTGCGCGACAGCATCCGAAACCGGAGGAGAAGAGACGCCGACGAGTGCGCTCGAGCGTGTCACCGAAGCCGGGGTGCTCGTCGTCGGAACGGAAGGCACGTACAAGCCGTTCAGCTACCACGAGGGTGGTGCAGGGAAGCTGACCGGATACGACATCGACGTCGTCACAGCAGTTGCCGAAAAGCTCGACCTCGAGCTCGAGTTCCAGGAGACCCAGTGGGACGGCATCTTCGCCGGTCTTGAAGCAGAACGCTTTGACATCATCGCCAACCAGGTCTCGATCAACGAAAAGCGGCAGGAGCAGTACACACTGACCGATCCATACACGGTCTCACCTGGTGTGCTCATCGTCGCCAAGGACAACACCGACATCACCTCGCTCGACGACCTCGAGGGCAAAACCACCGCTCAGTCAAACACGAGCAACTGGTACGGCGTCGCAGAAGAAGCCGGCGCGACCGTCGAAGCCGTCGAAGGCTGGGCACAGGCCGTCGAACTGCTCGAACAGGGCCGTGTCGACGCCACTGTCAACGACCAGCTGACCTACCTCGACTACCTCAAGACCACGCCGGATGCCGGCATCAAAGTCGTCGCCGAGACCGAGGAAGCATCGCACAGCGCCTTCGCACTGAAGAAGGGCAGCGACGACCTCGCCGAAGCCATCAACGAAGCACTCGCCGAACTGAGCGAAGACGGCACGCTCGCCGAGATTTCCGAGAAGTACTTCGGTGAGGACGTCAGCAAGTAGGGCTCCGGCTGAGATACTGCCCTCATGACCGAGTGGCATCTCCTTCCGACGGCGGTGAGCGCGTCGGCTGACGGAGCAGGCACCAATTGGGAGCTTGCCCTCAGCTCGCTCTGGCCGCTCATCTCCGGCGCGATCATGGGCACGATCCCGCTCGCACTGAGTTCGTTCGCGCTCGGGCTCGTGCTTGCGCTCGTCGTCGCCCTGATGCGGCTCTCACGCAACAGGATCGTGTCCGGTATCGCGCGTGCGTACGTGTCCGTGATCCGCGGAACGCCGCTGCTCGTTCAGCTTTTCGTGATCTTCTACGGCCTGCCATCGATCGGCGTCAAACTCGACCCATGGCCCAGCGCGATCATCGCGTTCTCCCTCAACGTCGGCGGTTACGCCGCCGAAGTCATCCGAGCGGCGATCCTCTCGGTACCCAAGGGCCAGTGGGAAGCCGCGTACACGATCGGAATGTCACGAACACGGGCTCTTAGCCGCATCATCCTGCCTCAGGCCGCACGTGTCTCCGTTCCTCCGCTGTCGAACACGTTCATCAGCCTCGTCAAGGACACCTCACTCGCGTCGCTCATCCTCGTGACCGAAATGTTCAAACAGGCGCAGAAGATCGCAGCGTTCTCGAGTGAATTCATGCTCGTCTACATCGAGGCTGCCCTGATCTACTGGATCATCTGCCTCGTCCTGTCCTCAGGACAGAGCGTCATCGAGAAGAGGCTGGACCGCTATGTCGCCCACTGACCCGCACGCAACAACCGAACCACTCCTCAGCGTGACCGGCCTGCACAAGGCCTTCGGCGACCATGAAGTCCTCCGCGGCATCGACCTGTCCGTCGACCCGGGCAAGGTCCTCGTGCTGATCGGGCCGTCGGGCTCCGGCAAGACGACGGTTCTGCGCTCGATCAACGGTCTCGAGATTCCGGATGCCGGTGTTGTCACCGCGACGGACGGCATCCGCGTCGATTACGCCGCGAATCCGCCGCGCAAAGACATCCTCGCCCTGCGCGACCGCACCGCGATGGTGTTCCAGCACAACAACCTGTTCCCGCACATGACCGTGCTCGAGAACATCATCGAGGGCCCGGTCCAGGTCAAGGGCATCAGCAAGAAGGACGCGACAGCGGATGCCGTCGAGCTGCTCGGTCGCGTCGGTCTCGCTGAAAAACGCGACGCCTACCCCTTCCAGCTCTCCGGCGGACAGGCACAGCGAGTCGGGATCGTCCGCGCGCTCGCGCTCAAACCGCAGCTACTGCTCTTCGACGAGCCGACAAGCGCGCTCGACCCCGAACTCGTCGGAGAAGTGCTCGCCGTGATGAAGGAACTCGCCGACGAAGGCTGGACCATGGTCGTCGTCACCCACGAGCTCGCCTTCGCTCGCCAGGTCGCTGACGAAGTGCTCTTCATGGACGGTGGCGTCATCGTCGAACGCGGCGCCCCGCGTGACATCTTCACCGCGCCGAAGCAGGAACGCACCAAGCAGTTCCTGCGCCGGATCCTCTCGCCCCTCGACTGAACACCCGCCGGAAACGGTCGGCTCACGCGCCGCCAGCTTGCGCAGAAATGCGAGCGCTCGCCGGTATCGTGACTCGAACGGGGCCGGACCAGGCCTCAATCGACGAGGAGTGTCACCATGAGCAACACCACCCCCGGCCCTGGCGAAGAGCACATCGACGGCACCGAGCCGACGAATCCCGCCGCGAACGAGGACTCCTCGCAGAACACCACTCGCGAGTATGACGCCCCACTCGCCCCGGCGATCCCGGCTGACGAGTACGCACCATCCGATGACTCGCGTACGGATGCCGCCGCTCCCGTCTCCGAGGAATTCGACCCCGACGCGTTCCGCGACTCCGTTCCCGCCGAGGACACGGCCCCTGACCGCGCGCCCGCCGAACCGGTCTTCTCCGACGCGACCGCCGACACCGACAGCGCTTCAGCCGAGCACCACCACGTGCCAGAGATCGCCGACGAGGCATACTCTGAGCCCGCAGACACCCATGTCGTCTCGTCTTCCGAGCCGACGGTCCTCACGCAGGCCGACCTGCGCGAAGAACAGGTCCGTGCCGAAGAGGCCGACAGGGCCGTGTACTCCGACTCGAGCGCTCCCGTCGTGCCTGCCCCGGCGGCAGGAGAGCGCCAGACATCCGAGCCCGAGCGAGCGCCAGAACCGCAGGCGCCACCGGCGCCGATGCGGCAGCCGGTCTACGTCCAGGCGCCGAGCGAACCGAAGCCCAAGGGGAACCGCGGTTTCGGCATCCTCGTGTCGCTTCTCGCGACCGTCGTCTTCGCCGTTCTCTACGCCGCCGTCCTCGCGCTGCTGCTTCTCGTCAACCTGGGAAACGTCGATATCGTCGGAGACGTTCTCGTCCAGGCTCCGTTCTGGATCCCGGTCATCTTCTTCTTCCTCGGCATGGTGCTCCTCGTCTCGGTGGTCAACCGTGGCGGCTGGTGGGCGTACGTTCTCGGTGGTTTCGTGGTCGCCGCGATCGTCTACGGCTCGTACCTCGGCGGCGTCCTGATCGAACAGGCAGCCGAGATCGCTCCAAGCCAGGTCGGAGGGGTCGTGCAGCGTGCCCTGCTCTCGCCGGCAGCAGTCATCTCCTTCGTCATCGCCCGCGAGGTTCCGATCTGGTTCGGCGCCTGGGTTGCCTCCCGCGGACGCAAGGTCAGGGAGCGCAACGCCGAAGCTCAGCGCGAGTACCAGCGCATCCTCGACCAGGGTCCCGTCCTCGCCTCGTAATGAGGTGCGTGGCGGAGGATGGGTAGTTCTCCCCGCCGCGCATTCGAGGTCGCTTGGCTAAGCTGAAGGCCGAGCGGATGCCCGCTCTCGACGATCGGCCGCTTCAGGCCACCACTGCCTACGGCCCTGCTTTGCGCGGTCAGACCCAAGGAGCGACTGTGACCGTCTCCCGCGACGCCTCCCTCGAGCCTGGGTTCCTCCCCGACGGTAAACCGGATTCGGAGTACGCTCGCGAGCTGGGGTTGCTCGCGGCTGGGAAGGGGCGCCGTTCACTCGCTTTCGCTTTCGATGCGATCCTGTGGCTGACGATCGCTTCGATCGGAATTTTCGGCACGATGCCGCTGTGGGGAGACATCCGCCCCGACCCAGACGCGTTGTCGGCGATCGTGCGAAACGACGCTTTCGGCACGGCGATCATCTTCTACGTCGTCAGCCAGGGTCTTCTGACCGTCCTCGGTCTTGTACAGCTGATCATGCACGGCATCCGCGGTGTCACTTTCGGCAAGATGATCTTCAAACTCCGCACCGTGCGGGTGACCACCTTCGCCAAGCCGGGTTTCTGGCGCATCGTCGCCCGCGCACTCGTGATGTATCTCGCCGCGGTCGTCGTGCCGTTCCTCGGTGCCGTGGTCTTCCTGATCTCCCCGGTCTGGGACCCGCAAGGGCGTGGTCGCGGCTGGCACGACCGCTTCGTCGGAGCGTGGATGATCGACACCAAAAAGGGATTGGATCCGACCGACGCCAAGGCGCTGCGCCTCGCGCGCAAGGCCGCAACATCCACCCCGGTCGCTGATCTGGCACCTCTTCCATCCCTGGCAACACGGGCGGGGCATGCGGCTGACGTCGACTTCGTCCCGAGTGCACGCTCGAGCTCTGGCGTGATCGCCGCCCATGCCTCCCGCGAGCCCAGTGTTCCGCTGGCGCCGCTCGAACCCTGGGAAGCGCCGGTCATCGGCAGCCCGGAGGCGCCGGGCTCGCCGCCGCCAGCCAGTTCAACGGCCGTTCCCCCCGCTGCGCCCGCTTCCCCCGTGCCGACATCGCGCGTGACCGAGTCCGCGCACCCGGTACCGACTGCGTCGACACCACCTGCGTCGACACCTCTGGCCGAGTCACCTGCACGCGCCGTACCGGCCGCCGCCCCCGCACGGGGAAGCTTCTCTGCTGAACTCCGATTCGACGATGGCATCCGCGTGCCCGTCCACGGTTCCGGCTTGCTCGGCCGTAACCCGGACCCGCGCCCGGGCGAGCACATCGACCACCTCATCCCCGTGGCGGATGCGACGCTCCAGATTTCGAAGACGCACGCCAGTTTCGGGTTCGATGAGCAGGGTTTCTGGGTGTCAGATCGCAATTCGAGCAACGGTACGACGGTGATTCCGCCGTCTGGAGACCCCGTCGACCTCGCCGTCGGTCAGCGCCTGCACCTCGCACCGGGAACCGCCGTTCTGATCGGCGGTCGCCGCTTCACCGTGGAACTCTCGTCCACCTCATGACTCCCCGCGCCCGACAGCACTCGAAGAAAGATGGCGAATGAAGGTCAAGCTCACGCTCCAGCGCGATTCCGGCACAGCGGTCGACATCATCATCACCGCAGACTCCACCGCCACCGTGCAGGACATCGCCAGGTCCATCGCTGAGACCGACCCGCTGACCTCCCACCTTTCCCGCCCCGGCGAGCACATGCTCACCCTCTCGGTCGCTCCTCCCACGTCGACAACGATGGTGCCGCTGCACCCTGACGTGCTCATCGGTGAGGCTCCGCTCGGGTCCGGGTTCCAGGCATCCGTCATCTCCCTGGGATCGAGTGCGCGTCGAAGCGCCCAGGATCTCGAGTCGAGTCCCGTTGCCGCGGTCGTCAGGGTTCACTCGGGCCCGGACGCCGGCAAGGACTTCCATGTGCCGCAGGGGCACAGCACCATCGGTCGTGGAGCCGACGCGGACATCATCCTCAACGATCCGCTCGTCTCCAAGAGACACTCCCGCCTCGAAGTCTCCGGCGGACTCGAACTCGTCGACCTCAACTCCGCCAACGGCGTTCTCGTTGACGGGGGACTCGTACAGCGGGTGAAAGTGATCCCCGGCCAGCGCATCATCCTCGGTGACAGTGAGATCAGCATCACCCCGGTCGGTGCTGCGCTCTCCGGCTCCGACGTGGTCCTCGAGCGTGGTGGCGGTCTGATGTTCAACCGTTCGCCCAGGGTCGAAGTGCGATACCCGGGAGTCGAGTATCCGCACCCGAAGGTGCCGTCGGAAGCCGATCCGCGGATGTTCCCGTGGCCGATGGTGGTCGCTCCCGCCATTCTCGGTTTCGCGATGTTCTTCATCTTCGAGCGACCGACCGCTCTGCTTCTCGTCTTCATGTCGCCACTTATGATGCTCGGCAACTTCGTCGGGCAGCGCGCGCAGAGCGGCAAGAAACTCAAGCGAGAAATCGACACCTTCGAGCAGCAGATCGAGAAGCTCGAGGACGACCTCGTCGGCCAGGTCGCCGTCGAGAAGGAGCGGAGACACGCCGAGGCACCCGCAACCGCTACCGTCTATGAACAGGCAATGCGACTCGGCGGGATGCTGTGGACGCGACGTCCGGAACACTGGAACTTCCTCTCGATCCGGCTCGGTGTCGGCCGTGCCAAGAGTCGAAACAGCGTCGCCAACGGTGCGAACGACGCCGGGATTCCCGAGTACTCGAGGCGTGTCGAAGAACTGACATCGAGCTACGAGTGGGTCGACGACGTCCCCGTCGTCGAGTTGCTGCCGAGTGCCGGTGCGATCGGAATCGCCGGGTCCCGTGAAGTCGCCGCGGACATCCTCCGCGGTTTTGGTGTGCAACTGTTCGGATTGCATGCCCCCAACGAACTCGTCACCGCCGCCATCGTCGACCCATCGTGGACGAGCGAGCTCGAGTGGATGAAATGGCTGCCGCACACCACGAGCCCGAAGTCACCATTCGCCGAGATGTCACTCGCCGACAGCCAGTCAGCAGGGACCGCGCTGCTGAACGGACTGGAAGAAGCGATCCTCGGCCGGCTCTCCGGAACCCCGACGCGGCTCGGACCCCTCCGCGACAGCGAGACGTCGATGGTGCTCGGCTCACGAGTCGGCGAGACCGGAGCCGGCAGCGGAGCGCTCGAAGGCGACGTCGCGCTGTTGCTCATCGTCTCGAGCGACGCTCCCGTCGACCGGCCACGGCTCACCCAGGTGATCGAGCGCGGACCAGACGCCGGCATCTACACGATCTTCGTCGGCCCGACCGTCGAGTCGCTTCCGGCCGCGTGCCGCACCTTCGTCGACGCGACCGCCGGGCTCGACGCTGCCCGCGTCGGCTATGTGCGTGCGGGTGAGGACTACACGGATGTCACGGTCGAGGGCGTGTCCAACGCTTACGCGCACCTGTTCGCCAAGCGACTCGCTCCCGTCGTCGACTCCAGCACCGTCACCGCTGACTCGAGCGACCTCCCGCGCAGCGTCTCGCTGCTCAAGCTCGTCGGTTCCGACCTCGCCACCCAGCCAGCCGCGGCACTCGAACGCTGGGAGCAGAACAATTCCATCATCGACCGCTCCGGTGCGCAGCTCGGTCGGCTCAAGCGGGCGGGGACCCTCAAGGCGTACATCGGGCAGGCCAGTCCGGATGCCATGTCGCTCGATCTGCGAACGCAGGGACCGCACGCTCTCGTCGGTGGAACAACCGGCTCGGGTAAATCCGAGTTCCTGCAGGCATGGGTACTCGGGATGGCTGCGGAATACAGCCCCGACCGGGTGACCTTTCTCTTCGTCGACTACAAGGGCGGGTCCGCGTTCGCGGACTGTGTCGAGCTTCCGCATTGCGTCGGCCTCGTCACCGACCTCAGCCCGCACCTCGTGCGCCGCGCGTTGACCAGCCTCCGGGCGGAACTCCACCATCGCGAACATCTGTTCAACCGCAAGAAAGCCAAGGATCTTCTCGAACTCGAGAAGCGTCGGGATCCGGAAACCCCGCCCGCCCTCGTGCTCGTCATCGACGAGTTCGCCGCGCTCGCAGGCGAGGTTCCCGAGTTCGTCGACGGCGTCGTCGACATTGCACAGCGCGGCCGTTCGCTCGGCATCCACCTCATCATGGCGACACAGCGACCCGCCGGGGTGATCAAGGACAACCTGCGTGCGAACACCAACCTGCGGGTGGCGCTGCGGATGGCCGATGTTTCCGACTCGAACGACGTCGTCGGCGACCCGATCGCCGGGACCTTCGACCCGTCCATCCCCGGTCGCGGTATCGCCAAGACCGGCCCCGGCCGCCTCGTGCCTTTCCAGTCCGGCTACGCCGGCGGCTGGACAAGCGACGAACCGGACGAAGCGCAGGTCCGCATCGCGGAGCTCCGCTTCGGCTCCATCGTGGTGTGGGAGACGGATGCCGGGCCCGAGTCGGATTCCCACACCGAAGACCTCGGTCCGAACGATCAGAAGCGCATCGTGAAGAACCTGGTCGAGGCCACGAAACAGGCGAGGATCCCCGCGCCCAGACGGCCCTGGCTCGACGACCTGCGGGTGGAGGTCGACCTCCGCGAGTTGCCGCTCGTCGGCGACAGCCGGATCCCTCTCGGCCTCGCCGACATCCCCGAACGCCAGCTCCAGGAACCGGTGTTCTTCGAACCGGATACCGACGGGCACATGCTCCTCTACGGCACGGGCGGGGCGGGCAAGTCGGCCGCGCTGCGCTCGATCGCGACGGCGATCGGCGCTCACCCCGAGTCCGGAGGAGCGCAGGTGTACGGCATCGACTTCGGCACCGGGTCACTCCGTTCGGTGGAAGTGCTGCCTCACGTCGGCTCGATCGTCTCCGGTGATGACGCCGAACGGGTGCAGCGGCTTCTGCGCAACCTGCGGGCGATGCTCGACGACCGGGCGAAACGGTACTCGGAGGTCAACGCGGCGAGTTTGACCGAGTACCGCGAGCTGAGCGGGCGCGCAGCGGAGCCACGGGTGCTCCTGCTCATCGACGGCTTCGGCACCTTCAAGCAGGAGTGGGAAACCACCAGCGCCCGTTCGCCGTACTACAACATCTTCATGCGCATCCTCGGCGAAGGCCGTCCGCTCGGGATCCACGCCGTGGCATCCGCCGACCGATACGGCTCTGTTCCCACCGCGGTGAGCGCCAACGTGTCGAAGCGCATCGTGCTGCGGTTGTCCGACGACAACAGCTACTCGATTCTCGGAGCACCGAAGGACGTCCTCAACGAGCGCAGCGCGCCAGGTCGAGCCATCGTCGATGGCTTCGAGACGCAACTCGCGGTGATGGGCGGCACATCGAACGTCGCCAAGCAGACCGCGGCACTCCACGATTTCGCCGACCAGCTCCGTGCCCGTGGTGCGGTCGACGTGGGGGAGATCGGCGCGCTGCCGACCGCGCTCTCGGTCACCGATCTGCCGGACTCCGTCGACGGCCTCCCGGTCATCGGAATCTCCGATGACGTGCTCGGACCCAAAGGGTTCGAACCGATCGGGACATTCGTCGTCGCCGGTCCGCCCCAGAGTGGAAAATCGAACGCCCTGCGCGCGCTCATCCTCGCGATGGCGCGCCTCGACCCCGAAGCGAAGTTCTTCCACATCGGCGGCAGACGAGCCGTGCTGCGGAACTTCCGACCCTGGGTGCGGTCGGCGGCCTCCGTCGAGGACGTTCGCGCACTCGCCAAGGAACTCACCGGAATCATCCCGGACGAAACGATCCCAGGACGGATCGTCATCGTGCTCGAGAACGTCACCGAGTTCGCCGATTCAGACGCCGAACGGCCGCTCAAGGAGATGTTCCAGGCGCTCAACCGCAGCGACCACTTCCTGATGGGAGACGGCGATGTGACCCAGCTCGGCTCCGGTTACGGCTTCATCGGTGACTTCAAGGGGGGCAGGCGCGGAATCGTGCTCAAACCGGACACCTACGACGGTGACTCCCTGTTCAAGGTTCCGTTCCCACGGGTGCAGCGCCACGAATTTCCCGAGGGCCGTGGTCTGTTCGTCGAAAATGGTCGGGCAGTCACCGTTCAGATGCCGCTCGTGCCCGAGAAGTAGCGTCCGGATGGGGAGGAGTCCCCATCGCGAGCGTGACGGCCCATCGATAAGCTGAAGCCGAAATTGGAACGGGGGATGAATTGCCTGACATCATGCTTGACCGCGAGCGGCTCCGCACCGCGAACGAGGGTCTGAAGGCCGCGATCACGGAATTCGAGAACGCGGCGAAAAACAACGACGATCTCGAGAACAGCATCGACCGTCCGGACGACCGCGGGTCCCTGCGCGACAAGGCGAGCGACTTCGAAAGCTCGTGGAATGACAAGCGTGAAGCGCTTCTCGAGAACCTCACGAAGATTCAGGAACACCTGCAGGGGATCATCGACGGCTGGGAAACGATGGACACCGAAGCCGCAGCGAGCCTCAGCTCAGCAACTCCGACCACCGTCCACTCGCAGGTGAGGTAACGAATGGCACTGACATCTCCGACCAAGGGTTATCAACTCCGGCGGCTTGAAGGCAACGCCGGCGACATCGACAAACGCGGAAACGACCTCGTCACACTCGGGCAGCAGATGGCGTCCACGGCCGAAGCGCTCAAGGACATCGCCGACTCGAGTTTGCACAAGAGCCTCGGAACCGACAAGCTCGCCGAAGCCGCGAGCGAAACCCACGAGGACCTCGACAAGGCCGGAGTTCGATATGAGCTCACCGGTGACGTCCTCGTCACCTACGCGGGCGTGCTCGAGACTGCCCAGAACTGGATTCACCCGAGAATCGAAACGATCACCGCAGCCGAGGAGACCTACCAGAACGCGCTCGACGCGAAGAGCGAAGCGCAGAGCGCTGCCGACGACCTCGACCGCACCTGGATCTGGGAAGAAGAGCCGACCCCTGCCGACCGGGAGAACGCTGCGGAAGCACTCGGAGCCGCCACAGGCGCGCTCACGACAGCGAAGACCGACCGCGATACCCTCTGGACCGAATTCGAGACGACATTCACCACGTGGTCCGACGGCTACGACGACGCCGTCGCCAACCTGGAGAAAGCGATGGAGACCGCCGGGAACAACGACGGCTTCTGGGAGAACCTCAACGACTTCCTCGCGGTACTCGGTGCCGTCATCATGGTGCTGGCCATCGTCGCGCTCTTCGTCTCGGGGCCGTTCGCTCTCTTGCTCATGGGTCTGATCGCCGTCATGAGCGTCATTCATTTCGTCGGGACGCTGGCAAGCGCGATGACCGGTCACACCACGTGGGACAACGTGGTGTGGAGTGCCATCGGCCTCGTCACCTTCGGAGCGGGAGGCGCCCTCGCCAAGATTGCCTCCAAGGGGGCGACGTTCGGGCGTGTCTTCTCAGCCGGGCGGAGCACGCTGTACCAGGCCGCACGCGCAACACTGCCGCGCGCCCGTTGGTTCACGCCGTTCAGGAACATCGGCAACTGGTCGACGGCACGGGGTATCGCCCGGGCGGGAACCCAGAAACCCGGCTGGCTGGTCAACCCGGCCCGTTCCATCGTGACCGGATCGACCGATACCGTCCGCATCCAGAACTTCCTGGCCAACATGGGCAGGAACGTGCCGTCGCAGTACACCGGCGTTCACACGTGGATCCTGCAGCAGCAGGGGCTCGCGAGCCGCGGACTCGGGTTCCAGGCGGCGCAAACCGCGCTGTGGGGAACCGGAACGACCGCCTCGGTGGGGTCGACGTTCGGGTTCCTGCCCAAGTTCGGCTGACGCGCGCCGCGCGTTAGTCTGACCTGATGATTCCGTTCAATCCGCTCGCGGTACCCTCCGACGTTCCCCGCCGGTATCTCGTTGGCCGTGGCATATTCATGGCCGGCGCGTTCGGGATGCTCATCGTCGTGCTCGTGTGGTTCGGAACCGCGATGCTCGCGGGCGGGCAGTTCGGCCCGACGGATGACGTCAAATGGGATGCCGTCGCGCCCTGGCCGATCGTGTCAATACCGGCGTGGGTGGTCATCTCACTGTGCGTGCTTCCCGTCGTCGGCGCCGCAATACTCGCCGGGCCGGTGACCTGGGTCCAGGCGCCTGAACTGCTCTTCCTGCTGTTCGCGACCGTCATCTTCTTCATCCTGCTGCCCGTCGGGATGTCGCGGATGTACCCGGATCCGGGAGGTGCGCCTTTCGATGACGCCTACCCCCAACTCGGCCTCGGGCAGCACTGGTGGGGTGCCGTGCTGCAGCCGGTGACCCTGATCATCCTCGGGATCCGATTCGCCATGGTGGCTCCCCGGTACAACGCCGAACACCGCCGACTCCAGAAAGGCGCCTCATGACGTCACTCGCAGACGAACTCCGGCAGCCGGCGCCACCGTCCAGCTTCCGGGTTCTCCTTCCTCCCGGCTGGACGCAACACCAGCCGAACGAGAGCGGACGGAAACAGCTGACCGACAGCATCCGGTCACGTTTCAAGCAAGCGGGGCGTCCTGACGTCGAAGTGAAACTGACCTTCATGGTCAACCGGCAGTGGACGGCGATGACCCGCATGGGAGCGGTCGCGCTGTACATGCCGACCGAAGACACCGAGGTTCCCGTACCGATGACGATCATCGCCGTGCCGTACACCGTCACCGCAGGGAAGACCATCGACGCTGACATCCGCTCACGTGCCGGCGGGCCGGTGGAAGCCACCGATCTGCCGTTCGGCCGGGTGTACCGCTGGGTCGAGACCCAGGCCTCCGTCAACGGTGAACAGGGGGCGTACGCTCGCTCCATCTCCTATCTGTACCCCGTCCCCGGGAAGCAACCCACACGCGGGATGCTCATCGCCACGAGCATCCTCCACCTCGATTCCGAGGTCACCGAGCAGATGCTCGAGAACCTCACCGTCCTCTCCGACTCGATTGCCGAGACCTTCCGATGGAAATGAGACCCTCCGTGAACGACATCGGCTACTCCGTCGATCTGGATCCGACGCTATGGATCCCGGTGCCCCTCGCGTTCCCATCAGAGCCCTGGACGGACGCTACCCAGTGGGCACGCGTCACGACCGAGCGGCTCCTGGATGGGATGGAGGTTCCGGAGGGCCTGGCACAGGAACTGCAGGACCTCGCACTGACGATCGCGCAGAGCGACTCGCCGCTCCCCGAAGCCGAAGGACGGTTCTGGTACTTCCCGGTCGGCGGCGGTGTGATGCATATCGCCCATCTGTACGCCACCACCCGGCAGGCGGTGGACGACCTGACACTGACCGAGATCGCCGCAGGCGGACGAGGTGAACCCGAACCACAACGCGCCGACCGCGTCTCCTTCGACGGTTTCGAGGATGCCGCGAGGGTCATCCTGCTCTCGGTGGTCCCGCAGGACGGTTACGGGGAGGTTCCCGTCGGGCACATGCGATTCATCGGTGAGTCCAAGGGGATCATCGTCATGCTCGACGTCACCGGCACCGACCTCGCAGTACTCGGCGCGATGGAAAGCCACCTCGCCGATCTCTTCGCATCAATCCGCATTGGAACGAGCGCCGAACTGGGCAACATGGAGGTGGGGACTTCTCCCCATTGAGCAATTCGTCCGGCCTTCAGTAACGTGAGTGCTACGAGGTCCGCTGGGGGCCGTAACCGAAACAGGAAAGGTCGATCATGGCTGACTTCAAAGCGACATACGGCGAGATGGAAAGCATGGCGGGCAAGCTCGAACAGGGCCGCGAGGACATCTCCGGAATTCTCACCACGCTCAAGCAGGGCGTAGACACGCTCCTCGGCGACGACTTCAAGACCGAGCACGCTTCCGGCAAGTTCGGCGAGGGCTACACCGAGCTCACCAACGGTCTCGAGACTGCCATCGACGGCATCCGCGACATGGGTGAGTCGCTCCGCAAGATGCAGCAGGCGATCAAGGACACGGACTCGTCGCTCGCCGGCATGTAGTAGCAACCCTTCACTTTCAATGGGGAGGCGCGAATGCGCCTCCCCATTGGTCTCTCCACACCTCTTCTCCGCGCCACACCGTCGTATAGGAAGCCGCCATGCCCGACGTGTACATCAAAGTCGATCACCTCAACCGGTTGAACGGCTCGCTTAAGCAGATCATCGTTGAGTTCACCGACGCCGCGGAGCGCACCAACGCACTCCAGGACATGATCGACCGGCCGGACGGCAGATCCGGCCTCCGCGACAAGACACACGATTTCGAAGGCGGCTGGGACGACCGCCGCAGCGCTCTCATCGAGAAGCTCACTGGCATCCAGTCCGCGGTGGAGAGCACCTGCTCCGGATGGCAGGAGTTCGACGCGGAAGCGGCTCAACAACTCACGGTGAGCGAATACACCGGCGACTTCCTGCCCACCCGATAGAACGCGGAGTTCAGCACATGCACACGAACAATGGACATGAAGTCGCCGTCATCGTCGGCGACGCCGCTGGAATCCGCGACCGGGGGCGCGAAATCGAGGACCTCGGAGAACAGATGCTCGGAGCGTCCGACATCCTGCGTGAGATCGGGGATGGAGCGACCGAGGAGAGAGGCCGTTCGATCGAGCGAATCCAGAAAGAAGTGGGTGACGTCCACGAGGAGCTGAGGCTTGCCGGCGACCGGTACAAGCCCACCGGTACAGCGATGAAGGCCTACGGCAACACGCTCGAGTCCGTTCAGACGGCTATGCGCCGCATCGTCCTCGACGCTGAACAGGCGAAGGAGGTGCTCGACGCGAAACTCGCGGCAGCCGCCACGGCGACATCGGCAGCGGATGCCGCCGCGGATCCCGCCGACGACGACGCCGCCGCCGTGGAGAGAGCAGCGGACCTCGAGTCGACGGCGACAACAGCCACGAATGCCGTCGGTCCCGCCCAGGATGAGCTCAACGAACAGTTTCGGCTGTTCGACGTCGAGTGGGACACCTGGGATGCTGCCTACGATGCGGCGTTGACTGCCGTCAACGACGCCACAGAGGGCAACGTCACCGACGACTGGACCGACGATCTCGCGGGAGTCGTCGAAGTGGTTCTCGAAGTGCTCAGCTGGGTAGGCGTCGCGCTCGCGATCGCGGCTCTCGTGATCGGCGGGCCCCTCATCGCCGCAATCGCAGCCGTCGTCGGGATCATCGCCCTCATCGGAACCATCTTCCTCGCCATGAAGGGAAGGCGCGGGACGGGCGACGTCGTCTGGGCCATCGTCGGAATCCTGCCATTCGGCAAGCTCGGCAAGCTCTTCCAGAAGGGCAAGAGACTCACCGGACTGACCGAATTCTTCACCGGGCCGTTCGTGGATGCCGTCACGCCGTTCCGCAGAATGCGTGCGTTGTCCGGCCTGGCCGACAATGCCGCGGGTTTCCGGGCAGGGGGCATGAGCCAGCGTGCCGCGAACGGACTCGCCGCGCAGTTCGGTACCGAGTTCACGAACTTCAGCGGGGCAGGTCCCCGCAACATCCTGAATCGGATCATCGGTGGGTCGAGCCGCGGCTATTCAATGGCGTTCGCCGAAAACTTCGCCAACCTCTCCGCGCATCATCGGAGCATTGTCACGCCTCACCTCGGTGTCCTGTCCGACGTCATTGCGAGCGGCGGGAGAAGCGTTCCGGTGAGTGAAGCGATCATCAACGTCGCCGAATTCGCCGTCAAGAAGGAGCGCCAGGTCGAGGCGAGGGTCAACGACATCAGCGGATGGGCCGCACCAGACCCGGTCGACGCCTGGCGCGCTGAACTCAGCCGTTAGGCTTCCGTGAATCGAGACCGAGATACCCCGAACGGACAGGCTGCACCGATGGATTTCACAGACATACCCCCGTTCCGGCTCATCCTCCCGGCCGGCTGGGAGGAGAGCCCGGCAGACGGCGAAAGCGTGGCTGCTCTCATCGAACGAGGTCGCGCGGTCTTCAAATCACAACACCGGCCGGATCTCGACAGCGAGTTCAGCCAGCTGATGGGCCTGTCGCTGCGGAAGATGAAGCAAGCCGGGGTGTTCGCGCTCTACTTGCAGACGGCCGTTCCTGCTGACAAGGTCCTCCCGCTGTCGATCACCGCTGCCCTTGCGCACGGCCAGCTCGGTGGCACACTCGACCGTCAGGTCTCCGCGCTCTTTCGAGAGCAGAGCGCCCAGTTCCTCACCGACGACCACACCATCGTGCACTGGCAATCCGACGTCGAACACACTGGCAGGCTCAGCGGGTCGTCGTCACGAAATCTGAGCTACCTCGTCCCCATCCCCGGGACACAGCGCCGATCGGCCGTTCAGTTCACGACGACGATTCCCTATCCGACCGGAGACGACGCCGAAACCGAGGATCTCCTCGACGACATCACCCTGCTCAGCGACACCATCATCAGCACGTTCGCGTGGGAGCCCAGCGCCTCATGAGGTACACGATCGAGTACGACTCAGCAGCCTGGTTTCCCGTCCCCGCGACGTTCCCCGCTGAGAACTGGCAGACGGAGGGGGCGTGGCTGGAGAGCCTCGTCGCCGACTTCGAGACCGACGTCGGCAGTCTCACGACGGATGCCCACGCTGCCGTTCACGAATTCGCCACCGCAGCACGGAGCGCACGCATACCAGGAACATCCGCGTACTTTCTCTTCTGCCCGCGAACGCTCCCGGTTCTGGGTGTCGCCAGCGTCTTCATCGGAACCTCCGACGTGCCCGTCGATCTGGACCACGAATCCTCTGCCGACGAGCTCGCACAGTTACCGCCGCTCGTCGAGGACTTCGCCACCGAGAATCTCGGCGAGGGGCGGCGCGCTGCCGTCGTTCTGGGCGCGAGTGATCAGGCCTCCGCGGCAGGCCGCTACAACTACGCCTTCGACAGGGACGGATGCATCGTCACGGTCAGCGGAACAGCGGATGGACTGCAGGAAGCGGCGCTCATGCAGCCGTTCCTCGACATTCTCGTCCACGGAATCCGGCTCGAGGCCTGATGAAGATCGCAGCCGGCCCGGATCACACCCCCTCCGGGCGCGCGCGGGCCGCCGCCATCGGCACGGGCGCGGGACTGGAGCTCACCGAGGTGAGCCCGGCATCCGACGTGATGCGCCAGCTGGAGAACGTATCCCTCACCGAACTCGATGTGCTCGCAGCGCGGCGCATGACCGATCTCGACCGGCGTTTCGCCCGGGGGACGTCGAAGCTGGCCTCCGAACTCGCGAGACGTCAGGATGCTGCTCCGCAGAATTCGCAGCGACCGAGGCATCCTGTCACCCTTGATGTTTGGGCGTTTCTCTGTGCTTCCGTCGGCATTGCGCTCCTCCTCGCGGGTGGGCGAGGAGGACCCTCCGTGTCCACGGATGCAGCGCTCGCGGGTGCTGCCGGCCTCGGCGTCGCTGCAGCGGCATTCCACGCCGCCAGTTTTGTCGGGGCGTTGCGGACCCGACGAAGCGGGACCGGAAGCTGGTATTTCCTCCTGATGTCCACGGGACTCCTCTTTGCAGCGACAGCAGCAGGTTACTGGAGATTCTCGATCGATCCTCACGCTGCCTTCGTGGTCGCTGCCGCTTCCCTGGGTGTGCTGATCTCGGCCGGTGTATTCGTGCTGGTCCTTGCGATCCGCGGCAACGGCGCTCGTGCTGCCGAAGCGCGCGAGCTCACCGCCAGGCGAGATCGGGAAGCAGCATTGCGTGCCGACCTGCGTACCCAGCTGACCGAGCTGATCTCCACCTGCCGTTCCGAAGCGGAGGCAATCGTGGCTCCGCTGGACGCCGAGAAACGGGTCGCTCTCGACACGGCAGTGGCCGCCGGTGTCGCAGCTGTCGAGAAGCGCGGGGTCCTCGAGGCCGCCGCGATCAGAGAACTTCGAACGAGCTGTCGTGGCGAACTCCGCTACGACGTCGCACTGTAACCCACACGAACTCCCGATTGGCTGGCATGACTGCTCACATCGAAACCATCACGACATCCCGGTCGGCGGTGACGATCGCCGTGACAGGGCGGACGGAAACCGGCCACGTTCGGCAACACAACGAAGACAGTCTCATCGCCTCGTCGCCCATCTTCGCCGTCGCTGACGGGATGGGCGGACACACTCGGGGTGACCTCGCGAGCCAGGCGATGGTTCACCAGCTGTCCCACAGCATCCGGCCGGGCCAGCCAACGACACCCGAAGCCGTTTTCACCGCGATCACGGCGGCGAACTCCTTCATCATGAGTTGGGCGGAACAATCCGGGATCGCAGGAACGACTGTCGCCGGTCTCGCGCTCGTCTCGCTATCCAGCCAGGCTGACTGCCACTGGATGGCTTTCAACATCGGCGATTCGCGCGTGTACGTCTGGGAAAACGACGTGCTGCGTCAGGTGACCGTCGACCATTCGGTCACCCAGGAGCTCATCGACGCCGGAACGATAACGCCAGCCGAAGCGGTCACTCATCCCGAGCGGAACGTCGTTACTCGGGCCGTCGGGGTCGAAACCGATGCTGATCCGGATGTCTGGCTCCTCCCGGCATCGGAACACCAGGTGTTCCTTCTCTGCTCCGATGGCCTGACCCGAGAGGTTTCTCAGGAGCAGATCGAAGGGGTGCTCCGATCCGGGGTGGACGATCCGGCGGAGCAGCTCGTCGAACTCGCTCTCGCGGCCGGTGCACACGACAACGTCACGGTGCTGGTCGTCGACTCGCGCACCCTCGACACCACCCCGCCTCGCCCGGGCTATCATGAACACCAGTCGCTCGGGTACCTCGAGCAGACACTGCCGAGAGTATGAGGGGTGGCATGAGCGGGTATTCCTATGCGCCTGCACAGGAGCACGACTGGCTGGCCGTAGCGACCGCCGGTCGCCTGCTTGTCGCGAGAACCTCCGACGACGCCGACTCCGTTGCGGCGCTCGCCGCGACCGCCGCACCCGAGATGTCTGTCCAGCAGGTGCTCGAGGTCCTCACCGCGCACGGCCTCTCCGCCACCGGACCTTTCGCTCTTCTCTTCTGGGTGGATGGAGATCTGACGGGCCAGGGTCTCGGAGTAATCGTGCGCGGAGACGCGCACGTGAGCGTCACCACGGCCGACGGGCCGGTCGGCGTCTCATCCCGCGGTGTCACGACGTGGACCGAGCAGGTCATCGAGGGCGCATCAGGGTTCACCGTTGAACTGGGCGATGGTGCTCAGCAAAGCTCGGCGCTTCCGTTGACGGCGGGGGCGGTGTGGGTGTCACGGATCACGCTTTCGGGAGACGCTGATTCCGCCACGGATGCTCACGCGCGCGTGGCTGCACCTGTCGCGACGCCTGAGACGGCGTCAGCACCGACATCCATCCCTGAGCCCGGCGACGCGAAGGCAGCCAGCGTCGAAGAGACCCGGGTCTTCCACACATCGACCCGCGCGGCCCAGGAGCCAGCTGAATCACCGGACCCGAACGCAGCATCGGAGCCTGACGGGTACGACTACCTCTTCGGAGCGACCGTCTTCCGCCCGGTGGGCGCAGCGGCCGGGATAGCACCGAAGCCCGAGAGCGCTCCCGAAGCGGAGACCAAGGGCGATCACGACGGTCGGACCGTCCTCGCGTCTGAGATCAGCGCTGCTCGTCGACAGGCTCGTGACAGTCAGACCGGATCACAGACGCCGGCTCCGCCACCCGCACACAGCTACACGCTGCGACTTCCCGACGGGTCGACGCAAGCGCTGACCGCACCGGTGATCCTGGGGCGCGCGCCGAGCGTGTCGAACGTGCCGGCATCCGTTCTTCCTCACCTCGTCACGCTCACCGGAGACGACATTTCCCGGAGCCACGTGCGCGTCGCCGTCGAGGGAGACACCGTCGTCGTCACCGACCTGCACTCGTCCAACGGCACGCACGTGATCGCCCCCGGCAAGCTGCCCCAGCTGCTTCGCGCCGGTGAGCCGACCCCCGTCATCACGGGAACGACGATCGACCTCGGCAGCGACGTGCTCCTGCACGTCACAGAGGCGTAAGCGTGGCTGCACGCGGTGTCGCAACACCCCCCGAACTGCCCGGTCTGCGATACTCCCGGCTGCTCGGCTCGGGCGGGTTCAGCGACGTGTACCTCTACGAGCAGGAGCTCCCGAAGCGCCTTGTCGCCGTCAAGGTCCTCGCGTCCGACGATCTGAGCGACAGCTCGCGTGCCGCGTTCGTCGCCGAAGCAAACCTCATGGCGCAGCTGTCGGCACACCCGTACATCGTCACGATCTACCACGCAGCGGTCGCCCCTGACGGTCGTCCGTACTTCGTCATGGAGTACTGCTCGGGGCCGAGCCTCGCCGAGCAATACAAGCGCTCGCAGTTCAACGTCGCCGACGCACTCCGTACCGGGGTGCGGGTATCGAGCGCCGTCGCGACAGCGCACGCGGCAGGCATCCTGCACCGCGACATCAAACCGGCCAACGTCCTCACCAACAGTTACGGCTGGCCCGCCCTCACCGACTTCGGCATCTCGAGCGCCGTCGACATCGAACTGCCCGTGAACGCGGCCACACGCGCGGCGAACAACGCCGGGGGAGCGACGGCGACGGGCAGCATCGGCATGTCGATCCCGTGGTCACCGCCCGAGATGTTCGACGATCACCCGCAGCCGGACGTCCGCAGCGACGTTTTCTCCCTCGCGGCGACGCTGTACACGCTTCTCGAGGGGCACACCCCATTCGAAGTGCCGGGCAAGCCCAACGGCACCGTCGACCTCATCGGCCGGATCGAACGCGGAACGATCACCCCGATCACGCGCGCGGACATCCCTCGCTCGCTCGTCGCGATCCTCAACAAGGGCATGGCGGTCTCCGCCGATGACCGCTTCGCCACCGCGGTGGACTTCGCTCGTGCGCTGCAGCGAGTCGAGATGGAGCTCTCCTACGCGCCCACCGCGATCGACGTTCCGAACCTCACCGTGCTCGAGCGGGTGCATGACGAAGAAGCAGCAGACGCCGGCGACGTCACACGCATCCGCGGCGTCTCCACCGTCCACGCGCAGCCACTCGCGCCTGCTCCGACCACCGCCCCGGTCTCGGCGCCGACCGCTGGTGCGGATCCCACCGTCATCCGGCGGATGCCCTCGGTCCAGCCCCATGAGTCGCCCGCCGCTTCTCCGGTGGCGGAGAACACGGTTCTCCGGCCGCGGACGTCCGGCCAAGCGGAAGCAGGACCCGCCGACGCCGCGTCACCCGGCGAGGCCGCTCCTGCACCCCGCCGAAAGCTCTGGCCGATCCTCACCGGAGCAGCTGGCGTTCTCGTGATCGGGGGAGTCGTCGCCGCTGCCCTCGTCTTCGCGCCGGAAAATGAGGATCCCCAACCGACGCCGACCGCGACATCCGACATCATCACCGTTGGTGTACCGACACCGGACTCGGTCTCCGTCACCCCGAACGACGCCGGCACCAGCTTCACCTTCACCTGGGCGAACCCGGACCCGCAGGACGGTGACCGCTACATGTGGCACCGCAGCGACGGGTCGGACACCGGCAACCCGGTGTCGACCGAGGACGAGTCGGTGACCATCGACGGCGTCACGAACGGCGATGACGTCTGCATCGAGGTATCGATCCGCCGCAGTTCAGGGAAGACGTCCACCGAGCCACTGGAGATGTGCAGCCGATGAAAGCTCCCCGCATCGAGTTCTGCGGCGAATGGTACGACCTCACGCCGGGCGAGCCGTTCTTCGTCGGCCGCGAATCCGACCTCGTGATCGACGAGAACCCGTTCCTGCACCGCCGGTTCCTCTCCATCAGTCAGGAGAACGGGCTGTGGTGGCTCTCGAACGTCGGCAACCTGCTCGCGGCAACCGTCACAGACACCACCGGACAGGTGCAGGCATGGCTGGCACCCGGCGCCAGACTTCCCGTCGTCTTCCCCGAACTGCAGGTCATGTTCAGCGCTGGGTCGACCACGTACGAGTTCACCATCCACTCGGAGTCCGAGTACTTCGGCACGACCTCACTGACGACGATGCAGGCGGGAACAACCACGGTCGGGCCCGTCCACCTCACGAGCAGCCAGCGCCTGCTCATCGTCGCGCTCGCCGAAAACGTCCTCAAGCAGGACTCGCCGGGCAGGGGAGAGATCCCTGCATCAGCGGATGCCGCGGCGCGGCTCGGCTGGACGCAGACCGCCTTCAACCGCAAGCTCGACAACGTGTGCGACAAGCTCGACCGCATCGGCGTCCGCGGACTCCGGGGCGGTCGCGGCAAACTCGCCACCGGTCGCCGCGCCCGGCTGGTCGAGTACGCGGTCTCCTCGCGCCTCGTCGATGCCGCTGACCTCGTGCTCCTCGACCGCGAGGCACCTGCGCCGCCCACGAACTGACCCGGGTTCGTCGACGAAATTGCACGTGGGACCCCAAGGGTCGCCAGATGGTGGTTCTTTCGGGTCCGAACCGCAATCTCGATGGGCGCCGATCCCATGCATTGCCATGAAATACCCGTTACCCGGGCGTGTTAGCGTAGAGCGCCGGACTGGGGTGTCCGTTTTTTCTGTGGAGTACTCGTGGGGGGACGACAGCGTGCTGAGCTGGCTCAAGGGGCGCAAGGTCACGGCATCCGTCGTCGCACTCTCCGTCCTCGTAGCCGTTCCCGTGACCGTCGCCGTGCTTCACGAGGGGTTCCCCGTCACCGACGTCGACCTCAGCGCGAGGGATGTCTGGGTCACCAACGGCACCGAACTCATGGCCGGGCGTCTCAACCGGCAGATCGAAGAGCTCAACGCCTCGGTCGCGACCGTCTCGAACGACATCGACGTGCTGCAGAACGGCGAGAACGTGCTGCTGCACGACCGGTCGGCGTCAAGCGTCGAACGCATCGACTCGGCGTTCACAACCCTGATCGAGCGCGCAGACCTGCCGCCGAACGCAGAACTGTCGCTCGGCAACACCACCCTCTCCATCCTCGATCCCGAGAGCGGCGAGCTCTGGGTGACGCCGACGGCCGATGAGCTCCGGTTCTCGACGATCGACACCGAGCCGATCGCGAAGCTCGGAGACAACGCCAAAGCCGTCGTGTCGAGTGAAGGCACCCTGTTCGCCGTCTCGGCCGAGCGCAAGAAGCTCTACGCTTTCCCGCGCGCCGGCGGCGACCCCACCATCACCGATCTGCCCGCACTCGCGGAGTATCAGCTGACGGCGGCGGGGGAGCAGGCCGTCATCCTCGACGTCGATAAGAACCGCATCGTGACGGATGCCGAAACCTCCATCACGCTCCCGGACCAGGGCCTCAAGATCCAGCAGGTGAGTGCGACCGGGGGTGAGGTGATCGTCGCCACGGGGTCCTCGCTCCTGCGTGCCCGGCTCAACAACCCCACACCGCAGACCATCAAGGCCAACATCACCAACCCCGTGACGAAGCCGCGCGAGATCTCGTCACCCGTGAACCTCAACGGCTGTGCCCACGGCGCCTGGTCAGGTGCAAGTACGTACCTCGCGGTCTGTGGCGACGCCTCCCCGTCGCGGCAGGCGATCGAGCCACTCGCCGAGGGCGCGACACTTGAATTCCGGGTCAACCGCAACGTCATCGCACTCAACAACCTCCAGACCGGTGAAGTGTGGCTCGTCGACGCCAACATGCGCCTCGTCAAGAACTGGGAAGAAGTCACTCCACCGCAGGAGGAAGACGGCGAAGAGGGCGACGAGAAGGCATCCACCCAGTCCTTCGAGGACACCCTCGCCGACCGCACCGAACAGAACCGTCCGCCGATCGCGCGCGACGACGTTCTCGGCGCGCGCCCGGGCAAGAGCACCATCCTGCCCGTGCTCGACAACGACACCGACCCGGACGGCGACGTCCTCACCATCGGCCGCAATCTGCAGGGTCTCGCACCCGAGTCCGGGACCGTCGAGTTCATCGACGGCGGCCGCGCCCTCCAGTTCACGCCGAACCCCGAGCAGAAAGCCGGAACCGTCTCGTTCCGCTACTCCGTCTCGGACGGCCGTTCCGGTGGAGTCGCCGAAGCCAACGTGAGCGTTACCATCATGCCGGCAGAGGCCAACGGCGCCCCGGTGGAGCAGCGCAAGGGGGCCGTGTCGGTCGAGGCCGGCCAGTCGATCACCTACAACCCCCTCATCGACTGGCGTGACCCGGACGGTGACGACGTCTTCCTGCAGTCAGCGGCGTCCGACACCGGTGACCAGGTCCGCTTCTCCCACGAAGGATTCGTCACCGTCACCCACACGTCGGGACAACCCGGCCCGCGCGACATCGTCTACGTCGTCTCCGACGGTACCGAGACGGCATCCGGAACCTTCACCGTCGACGTCAAACCGGCCGGAACCCTCAACCCGGTGGGTACCCCCGACCATGTCGAAACCTTCGTCGGCGAACCGGTCGAGGCATTCCCGATCGCGAACGACCTGTCGACGAACGGCGCCCAGCTCTCGCTTCTCGGGGCGGAAGCGCTCGCCGGCGGGCTCTCGGTGACGCTGAAGCCAGACACCAACTCGATGCAGGTTGTCTCGGGCAAGACGGGGACCTATTACATCCAGTACACCGTCGGCGCCGGGCCGGCCACGAGTATCGGGATGCTCAGGGTCGACGTCAAGGACGTCCCCGAGAAGGTGCAGCCCCCGATCGCCGTCCACGACACCGGTTATCTCCGCCCCAATGAGCCGACCGTCATCAACGTGCTCACCAACGACGTCTCCCCGAGCGGCAAGGTCCTCGCCATCCGTTCCCTCGACATCCCCGAGGAAGCCCGTGTCCTCTCGATCGAGGTGCTCAACTCCTCCGTCGTGCGGGTGACGTCGAGTGCCGCCGTGACCGACCAGTTGCAGTTCAGCTACACCGTCTCCGACGGTGAGAACGAAACCGTCTCCACGGTCGCCATCGTGCCGGTGCCGCCGCTGACGCGCCACCAGGCTCCCATCGCCTCCGACGACTCGGTTACCGTTCGGGCCGGAGACATCGCGAGCGTGCCCGTGCTCGACAACGACGTCCACCCCGACAACGCCGTCATGACGCTCGCCCCTGATCTCGCTGAGCCCGTCACCGGCGGACTCGCCTTCGTTGCCGGTGATCGGGTGCGGTTCCAGGCGCCTCGCGAAACCGGCGTATACACCACCACCTACGCCGTCACCGACGACTTCAAGCAAAAGGATGTCGCGACCGTCACGTTCACCGTCGTCGCGGCCAGCGAGGACGACAACCAGGAGCCCGCTCCCAAGACGCTGACGGCACGCGTGTTCGCCGATTCCCAGGTCACCGTCAATGTGCCGCTCGACGGGCTGGACCCGAATGGGGACTCGGTCGTGTTCGACGGTCTCGCGAGCGCCCCGGCATACGGCAGCGTCGTCGAGTCAGACAGCACGAGCTTCACCTATCGGGCGGCTCCGGGGTCAGCGGGCACCGATGTCTTCAGCTACAAAGTGAAAGACGTCTACGGCGCGACGTCGCTCGGGGTGGTTCGCATCGGCGTCATCGAGCGGCCGGAGCAGGACTCCCCGCCGATCGCGGTCGACGACACGATCGAGGTCCAGCCCGGCCGGGTTGCGACGGTACCGGTGCTCGGCAACGACTCCGACCCCAACGGCTACACGATCGAAGTGAGCAAGAAGCTCAAGGACGTGCCGGACGGCATCGTCGCGAAGGTCCGCAACAAGAACGCCGTCGAAATCGAGGCGCCCGACGAAGAAACGAGTTTCGTCGTCCGTTACGAGATCACCAACGGTCAGGGCGGATTCGACACGGCTTTCGTCCAGGTGCGGGTCACCGAGGACGCGACCATCGCCCCTCCGAAAGCAATCGACCACATCGTCGAGCCCGAAGACGTCGTCGGTGAGAAGTCCATCGACATCGACGTCACCAAGGGGGCTGTCAACTCCGGCGGGCGCGTCGACGATCTCGAGATCTCCGTCGAAGGTCCGAACGAGGGCAGTGCGCAGCTGCTCGACAACGGACTCGTGAGGGTGACGCTCGGGGACGCGCGCACAGCGATCGCCTACCGGCTCACCAACACCACAGACGACCTCAGTACCGCCGCTTTCATCGTCGTGCCGCCGTTCTCCGATGGCCTTCCGCCTCGGATCAAGCTCAACCTGCCCACGCAATACGTCGACATGAACGAGACAAAAGCGTGGAAGCTCTCCGACATCGCCGAGTCGCCGTCCGGCAAGGACATCCGGATCACCGACGCCAACACGGTGAGCGCGATCAAGAGCGACGGAACTCCGAACTTCGTCGACGACCAGACGCTGACGTTCACGCCGTTCCTCGACTACCGCGGCCCGGCAAGCATCACCTTCGAAGCAACAGACGGGTCGAGTACTGGTGTCGCGATGCTCGTCCTGCCGATCATGGTCGGTGACCCGGAGCAGAAAGACGTTCCCCCGACGTTCACCCCTCCCGAACTGACCATCGAAGCGGGAGAGCCGGCCCAGACCATCGACCTGCGGCTGTCGAGCGACCACCCGAACCCCGAGGTCCTCGCGGCGCTGGGCTACAGCGGCCTCTCTCCGGCGACGGGCGGAATCGTCGCGAATCTCTCGGGATCGACCGTGAGCGTTTCCGCACCGTTCGGTGTGCAGCCGGGAACGGCGACCACGCTCAGCTTCACGATCACCTACAAGAAGTTCACGATCCCCGGCACCGTCTTCGTGCGCGTCGTGTCGTCTTCCCAGCCTCTCCCGTCAGCCGTCGACGACTCCGAACCGGATGGGCGGTCAAGCCAGGCCGTCACCCTCAACGTTCTGCAGAACGACTTCAACCCGTTCCCGGACACGCCGCTCAGGATCATCGAAGCCAATGTCAGCAACGGCGCGAACGCCACGGTGAGCATCAGCGGGCCGAACCTCATCATCACGCCCGGCCCGAACAAGACCCAGCAGATCAGCGTCATTTACAAGATCGAGGATGCGACCCAGGACCCGAACCGGCACGTCCAGGGCCGGGCCAACGTCATGGTGACGAGCGCCCCCGATCAGCCACCGGCACCGACGCTGGTGCCGGGACCTGGCAACATCCAAGTCACGGTCAATCCCTCGCAGTCGAGCAACGGCGCGGAGATCACTGGTTACACCGTCACGCGTTCCGGTGGTGGCGCGAATGTGGTGCGAACTGCGCAAGCGGGCGAGAAAATTAATGTCGCGGGCGCCAACGGGACGACCTACACCTTCAATGTGCGCGCGACCAACAAGGTTGGGGATAGCGAGACGTCACCGTCGGTGTCGGCGACCTCATACGGTAAACCGAGTGAGCCCACGGATGTTCGTCTGCGCAACGCGGGTGGTGACGCGCCAACTACCTTGCGAGCGAGTTGGGAAGTCCCCACCAACACTGGCGGGATGGTTACCAGCTACAACTGGCAGCTAAACGGCGGAGCACCGAAGTCCACGACAGCCCGAACCATATCGGTTGATGTTGGCAAGGGTGAATACACGGTCGCAGTGCAAGCCTGCGGCAGTCAGACCCTGGGCGCCGATGCCTGCGGGCCGTGGGAGACCTCGAACGAGATCAGGGTTGTCGATCCTCCTCCTCCACCGCCACCGAACCCTAGGGTTACGAGTGTCTCGGGTGTCGATGGGCCGAAGCCTCGAGTTGATCCGTACGGCAGGACAATCCAGAACACCTACTTGGTGCACTTTGCGTGGGCAGAGTGGCAGTCCACGGGTTCGCCGGAACGGGTCACGCCTCAGTACTGCCAGAACGGATCATGGTCAGCCGTCTCGTCGACGTACAACGTCTCGATGAGCGGAGAAGGAGAATTCACCTTCACCGCATGGGCACAGAGGGAACTTCCTTCATGCGGGATCCGAGTTGTGATCGGCGACCCGAAAAGTCCGAAATATACGAGCCAGGGCTACAACTTCCCGTGATCGGCCCCCGATCCACCGGTATTTCTTCCCAACGAAAGAGACAGCAGTGTCAGTAACGCAAGAACAGACAGAGTGGTTCGCCGGGGCATTCGATTCCCTCGTGGCGAACGTCGGCCTGGCGATCCTGGGCAAGGAAGAGACGATCAAGCTCGTTCTCGCGTCCATGCTCTCCGAAGGCCACGTGCTGCTGGAGGACTTCCCCGGCACCGGTAAGACGGTCCTCGCGAAGGCACTCGCGAACACTCTCGAGGGAACGAACTCGCGTATCCAGTTCACTCCCGACCTGCTGCCGTCCGACGTGACCGGTGTCACGATCTACAACCAGTCGACGAACAAGTTCGAGTTCCACAAGGGCCCGATCTTCGCCTCCGTCGTCCTCGCCGATGAGATCAACCGTGCGAGCCCGAAGACCCAGTCAGCTCTTCTCGAAGTGATGGAAGAGGGTGTCGTCACAGTCGATGGCGAAAGCTACCCCGTCGGCAAACCGTTCATGGTCATCGCAACCCAGAACCCGGTCGAGCAGGCGGGAACGTACAAGCTCCCTGAGGCACAGCTCGACCGGTTCCTCATCAAGACCTCGCTCGGGTACCCCGACCGCACAACCGCGGTGGATCTGCTGCTCGATTCGGCGAACCGCTCGCGGGCCGCCCAGATCAACCCGATCATCGGCGGAGCGTCCCTCACCGCCATGTCACAGCTGGCATCCGCCGTTCACGTGGACCGCTCGGTGATGGAATACATCACAGACATCGTGCACGCCACCCGTGCGCACAAGGACATCGCCCTCGGCTCGAGCATGCGCGGCGGACTCGCCCTCGCACGGATGGTCAAGACCTGGGCCCTCGCCCATGGCCGCGCGTACGCCACCCCCGACGACGTCAATCAGCTTGCCGTCCCCGTTCTCGCACACCGGCTCATCGTCGACGCCGAGAGCGAATTCGCCGGAGTGCGTGCCGAGGACGTCGTCGCCGGCATCCTCGTCGATCTCCCTGTACCCGCATACCGCGCAGCCTGAGCCCGAGCGCCGAAAGCCACATGACCACTACTGCAGTGACCAGCGAGCCCGATGAGGCGCTCGTTGTCGACCCGGAAACGGATGCGACGCCCGCGTCGCCCTCGCCGGTCGCGACACCGTCCGCCGGGAGCCCCGCACGGGCTGCCCGTCTGCGGCAGGTCGGGCAGAAGTCCGGTGCGCCGTTCGTCTGGCTGTGGGGCATCGTCTCGTCGTGGGGTGGCTGGCTGTGGCGAACGGCTTCGCCGTACCTCGCGGTCGTCTCCGGGCTCGGCGCCCTCGTGCTCACGAGCGCCATCGTCGCGCTCGTCGCCGGGCTGATCCTCGGTTGGGCCGAGCTCACCGTGGTGGCGATCGCCCTCTTTGCCGCCCTCGGGGTCGCAGCCCTGTTTCTCATCGGGCGCGCGACCTATGCCGTCGACATCGCCCTCAACCCGCGACGGGTCACGGTGGGGGAGCGGGCGATCGGGCGCGTGCTCGTCACCAACACCGGCAAGAAGCCGTCGACGGCCACCACCCTCGAGGTCCCCGTCGGCGAGGGGCTGGCCGAGTTCGCGATCGGAGCGCTCTCGCCGGGGGCGGAGACCGAAGAACTCTTCGCCGTTCCGACCAACCGCCGTGCCGTCATCCTTGCCGGGCCCGCGGTCTCGGTCCGCGGAGACCAGCTCGGACTGTTCCGCCGTGCCGTGCGATGGACCGACCAGATCGAACTCTTCGTGCACCCCGTCACCACCCGGCTGCACCCGACGGCCGCAGGCCTCGTCCGCGACCTCGAGGGCCAGGTCACCAAGAAGATCACCAACAACGACATCTCCTTCCACGCCCTCCGCGCCTACGTCACCGGTGACGACGTGCGGTACGTGCACTGGAGAACGTCGGCCCGCACCGGACAGCTCATGGTGCGCCAGTTCGAAGAGTCGCGCCGCAGCCAGCTGACCATCATCCACTCGAGCGATGAGCGGTATTACGCCGACGACGCCGAGTTCGAGCTCGCGGTCTCCGTCACGGCATCCATCGGGGCGCAGGTCATCCGCGACGGCACCCAGATCAGCGTCGTCACCGAGGGCCGTATCCTGAAAACCCACTCGGTCACGTCGCTCCTCGACGACAGCTGCCGCGTCGAGAAGATCGTCGGTTCGACCGCGACACCACGCGAGTTCGCGCGGGAGTCGACGAAACGACTGCCGCCGCCGAGTGTCGTCGTCATCGTCGCCGGTTCGGCGATGGATGCTCCGGACTACCGGGCGATCCAGCGGTTGTTCGGGGGAGAGACGAACGTCATCGCACTCAAGATCGAGCACGGCTCACGACCTCGCGTGCAGGACGTGGCCGGATTGTCGATCGTGACGATCGGCGCGCTCGGCGACCTGCCGCGAGTGATGGCGAGGGCGGTATGAGCGACGCCACCGGGCAGAAGCCGCCCCGCGCAACACGACGGCCAACAGGGCCGAAGGCAGCGAAAGCCCAAACGGAAGCGAAGCAGCCCACAGCGCCCAGGCAGCCGAATCCGCCGGCCCCGAAACTCGAACGCGGCACCGTGACTCTGGCCACCTGGCGCGACCTCGCCGTGATCACGGTTCTCTCCGCCATCGGCATCTGGGGCTTCGCGCCCGCCTTCAGCGACAACGGCTATCTCCTCGCCGGCCTCGGCGGTCTGATCGTCGGAACCGGTGCGGCCTACCTCTCGCACCTTCTCCGCCTCAACGCGTTCTTCACCGGGCTCGGCGCGATCGCGCTCTACTTCCTCTTCGGCAGCGCACTGGCGATGCCCGGCTATGCGTTGTTCGCCGTGCTGCCGAGCCTCACCACCCTTCGCGGTCTCGCACTCGGCGCGGTGTTCGGCTGGAACGACATGCTCACCCTCGCCGCACCGGTCGGCGCCCCCGACTACATCACGGTGCTCCCGTACGCCGCGGCGTGGCTCGTCGGACTGGTCTCGACGGTGCTCGTACTCCGCTGGCTCCCGCGCAAGGACCGCTCGGCCGGGCGCCTCGCCCTCCTCCTGCTCGGCCCCCTCACGCTGTATCTGCTGAGCGTGCTCTACGGAACCGGGACGCCGTTCCTCGCCGCAGTGCGGGGGATCGCCTTCGCCATTCTTGCCCTGCTCTGGCTGGGCTGGAGGCGCGGCACAGCGACCAACGCGAGTCTTCAGCAGCGCCGCGGCATCAACCGGACCAAGCTTGTGGGCAGCGCCATCGTCGCGACCGCAGCGATCCTCATCGCTGCGGTCGCGGGATCGATCCTGGTCCCCGCTCCTGAGTCGAGGTTTGTGCTCCGTGACGAGGTCGTTCCCCCGTTCGACCCGCAGGACTACCCGAGCCCGCTCAGCGGATTCCGCAAGTACACGAAGGATCTGGGCGACACCGAGCTGTTCTCGGCGACGGGACTGAGCGCATCCGACCGGATTCGTCTCGCCGTCATGGACAGCTACGACGGGCGGTTGTGGGATGTCTCCGGTGCCGAGCAGCAGACAGACGGCTCCGGTTCGTTCCGGCTCGTCGGCGACGAGTTGCCGGCACCGAACCTGATCGACTCCTCCGCCGGCCGATCGGTCTCGATCACCGTCGAAGGCTATTCGGGCGTCTGGCTGCCGGTCGTCGGCTATCCGGAGACGATCACCCTGCCGACCGAGCCGACGGACACGACGCAGGACCTGCGGTACAACGCCGAGACGGCGACGACCGTCATCACGTCCGGTGTCGACAAAGGCTACGGGTACAGTTTCACCTCCAGCGTGCAGGACGAGTTCAGCGACGAAGACCTGGGCAATGTTCCGGTCGCGGCGGTCGAGCTGCCCCTCGTCGAGCGGGTGCCAGACGTCGTCGCCGCGAAAGCCGCCGAGTACGTCGGCAGTGCAGCGAACCCGATCGATCAGCTGCGCGCCATGGAGCAGGCGATCAAGATCAACGGGTTCCTCAGCCACGGACTCGCCTCGGACAGCGTGCCTTCGCGAGCCGGGCACGGGGCCGACCGGATCGAGGAGCTTTTCACCCGCAACCAGATGATCGGTGACGAGGAGCAGTTCGCGGCGGCGTTCGCCCTCATGGCGCGCTCGCTCGGCTACCCGGCCCGTGTCGTGATGGGCTTCGCGCCCGATGACACCAAGGAGGGTGAACCGGTCACCGTCACCGGCGACGACGTCACCGCCTGGGTCGAGGTGCCGTTCGAGAAAGTGGGCTGGGTCAGTTTCACCCCTACTCCCGACGAGAAGGAGATCCCCCAGGATCAGAACCCCAAGCCCAAGACCGAGCCGCAGCCGCAGGTGCGCCAGCCGCCACGTGCGGAAAAGCCGGATGACGACCTCCTCACCGAGGTCGACATCAACGACAGTGAAGACGACGAGAAAAATGACGACGCCTTCACCGTTCCGCTCTGGGTCTGGGTCCTCGCCGGCGCCATCGGCATCCCGCTTCTCCTCTATCTCGTGCCGCTGCTGATCGTGGCCGCGATCAAGAGACGACGGATGCGACGTCGTCTCGACGCGCCGACGGCCGACGCACGCGCCGCCGGGGCGTGGGACGAACTGCTCGACCGCTATGCGGAGGCGGGGTACCTGCTGCCTGAAACCGGAACGCGCCGGATGGTCGCCGTGAACCTCGGCGGCCAGGTCGAGCCGCTCAGGGCGTCAGGCACTGACACGGATGCCCCGGCGGAGAATGCGGGAGGAATCGCCACGCTCACCCGCCTCGCTCATGGAGCGGACGAGGCCGTTTTCGCCGGACGGGACGCCTCCGACGGCCACATTGACGAGCTGTGGCAGACAACGGAGTCCTCGACCGGCGCCGCGGCCGCGGCGGTAGGCTGGTGGCGTCGGCAGAAGAGCAAGTTCCGGATCCATTCGTCGAGAACGGTCACGGAGCGACTCACCGCTCCCGGCACCACACAGCGGCGTCGCGCGAGTTCGCGACACCAGACGGACAGAGGGAAGAAATGACCGACGACGGCGTCACCGAATGGAACGGACACGCGGTTCCTCCCCGGCCTCCGCTTCCCGTTCCGCCGGCCGACCCGACTTCCTCCGTTGCCGCGCCTGAGCCGGCCCAGGCACCGGATGCAGCCCCGTCGGTTCGTCCGGCTCCGACGGTCAGGAAGATCGGTATGCCGCCGGGCATGGAGCCGTCTCTCGACACCGTTCCCTCGTCGGACCACGCGGCCCCCGTGCCCGTCGCCAAACCGGAATTCGGGCTCGCCCCGACCCCGGTCCCGGTCGGCGGTACCCGTGTTGAGCCGAGCGCTCCTGTCACCGCACCCGCCCCCGTCGCAACGCCTCAGCGGAACCCACGTCTCGTCCTGCCGGACGGGCAGGTCCTCCCGCTCGATCACGGCATGATCGTCGGCCGGGATCCGCAGCACCAGGACGGCTATGGCGTCACGGCACGGGCGACGCTCCACGACGTCGAACGCAGTGTCTCCAAGACCCACGCGGTGCTCGGTTTCTCGGACGGCCGGGTCTGGGTGCTCGACCTCAACTCCACCAACGGCACCGTGCTCATCGACGAGAACGGCGCGGAGACGCTCTGCACTCCCGAAGTCGCAACCCCGCTTCCGGCGAACGCCGACGTGCGATTCGGTGAGTATCGCGTGCGCATCAGCTTCGACTGACCATGTCGAGTCCCAGCCAGGGAACACGCGATCCGGGCCGGCCGGCATCCTTCCCCTACGTTCTGATCGCGTTCGCCGGCGTCCTCTACTTTGCCCTGGTGGTGTGCGCGTTCGGTTTCGTCAGCCTCCTGACGGACACGGATGTGGTGACCCAGGCGGATGCCGGTCCGCTCGTCGGTCCTTTCGCCACCGTCTCCGCCGTGGTGACCGTTCTCCTGTACCTGCTGGGGATCGCGCGACGATTCGAGCGGGAACAGCGCATCGCCCTCGAGTCGCGGTCGGGAGACCCGGCGAGGCTGCCACTCGGGCGAGCGATTCTGATCGGGTTCATCACCTTCATCGTCTACGTTCTCGCTGGAGCTCTCGCCTACTCGGTTGCCACGGCCCAGCTGTTCACCATCGTCATGTTCGCGGCCGGCTCGGCGATGAGCTGGTATGCCGTGTCCGTCGGCGTCCTCGCGGCGGGGATCACCGCCCTGTACATGCTCGTGCTCGCGAGCGGCGGGGAACATCCGGCGCGTCCCTTATGGCCGTGGGAGCGATAGGGCGAGTACTCTCAGAGTCATGGACCGGTCGCTCGATACCCGAGTGAGCCAGGCAGTCGACGCGTGGCTGCGCTGGCTGCCACGCTGGCAACCCTCCACCCACCGGGGCAGGACGAGGCTCTGCCGGCGCTGCTTCGGCTCGCCCATCATGGCCGCCGTCGGGCTCGACCACGATGTTCCACACGCCGTTCAGCACGGACTCTCCACCCGGATCAAAGCAATCGTCGACGACATCGTCGACGACTACACCCAGCGGAACCTCCCTCTCCTGCAGCGCGAACTCCACGAGGCTGACCTGCGGCGTGCCCGCCAATACCGCCCCGAACGAGGACTCGACCCCGAATTCGACGGTCTGCCGGTCGACCCCGAGCCCGTGCCGGGAGAACCGTACCTCTTCACCCTCGCCGGACTCGCCGGTGACGAACCAGCCGACGACGAAGAACTGCCCGTCCCGCTCACCGAAGACGAAAAGGCGGCGCTCCGAACCGAGATCCGGCTCGCTGACGAGTGTGCGATCCACGCGGGCAAACTCGTGTGCATCTCCGTGGAGACGCATCGGGAGCGCATCCAGGCAGCCGTCGCCCTCTACGTCGAGCCGCAAATCGAAGCCCTGCTTGCCGACCTGACCCTCGAACTGGACTCGCCGCCGTCCTGGTAACATGCGGCATCTGTCGTCTGTGGGTAGTTCTGCCCCTATGGTGAGGCTCGTCCGGGTCGCTAGGGTATGGCTACAGCCTGCACATCAACAACGGGGGACCGCATGACGAACGAGAACGACGGCCAGCAGCACAACGGCCAGTGGGGAGAACCCCCGGTCACCCCACCGCCGGTACCCCCGAACCCGTTCTCGCAGGTGCCACCGGCGCAGCAGCCTCCTCAGAACCCGTACTCCCAGCCGCAGGCCGCCCCGGAGCAGGAGAATCCGTACACGCAGCAGCAGCCATACCCCCAGACCCCACCGAACCCCTACACGCAGGGTGCGCCGAACCCATACGCCCAGAACGCATCCGGCGAGCACCCGACGGGCGAACAGCCGCCGGTGGCGCCGAATCCGTACAACCAGGGCCAGCAGTCGCAGGGCGCGTACGGGCAGAACCAGCAGGCGCCCCAGCCGCAGAACCCGTACAGCCAGGCGCAGCCGACAGCCGCATATCCGCCGTCCGCGCAGCCGACAGCCGCATATCCCGCGGGAAGCTCGGCGCAGACAGAGGCATACCCACCCATGGGTGGTCAGCCCCCTCTCGGCCCGACTCCGCCGAAGAAGAAGCGCAGCAAAGCGCCCTGGATCGCCGGCGGGGTCGTCCTTCTGCTCCTCATCGTCGGTGGCATCGTCGGCATCAACCTCGGCAACGCCGCGCATGCCCCGCATCTTCCTGTGGCGGCCTACCTCGACGCTCTGAAGAAAGGTGACGCCGAGGGTGCGTTGAAGCTCGCGAAGGTCACGGTCGAGAAGACCGACCTGTTGCTCACCAACGAGGCGTACAAGAACGCCGAAGACAAGATCACCCGCTACACCATCGGTGAGTCGAGCGTCTCGGATGAGACGGCGACGATCGAAGCCTCGATCACCCAGGGCGGCGAGAAGTACGACACCGAGTTCACCCTCACCAGAACGGGTAAGGATGCCGTGCTGTTCGATGTCTGGGAGCTCGACGCGCCACCCATCGCCACCGTCGCTGTAAGCATCGCCGCTCCCGAGGATTCGGTTCTCGAGGTCGCCGGTCTTGACGCCACCTCAGCGCTGAGTGAGGGCGCAGCCGAGCTTCGCGCGCTTCCCGGCACATACTCAGTCGCACTCGGTGGAGACGCCGAGTTCTTCGAGGCCGAACCCGCCAGCGCCTCCGTCGTCGGGTTCACCGCAGACACCGTCGAGGCCGAACCGCTCACGGTGGCGCTCACCGAAGCCGGGACAACGGCAGCAACGGATGCCGTGAACACCTGGCTCGACGCGTGCATCGCGTCCAAGGAGCTCGCCCCGAAGGACTGCCCCTTCTTCGCGACGAACCCGCGGAACTACAAGCTCTCGAACATCGTGTGGACGGTCACGAAGCCGACGTTCACGGTCGGTGAGTACAGCGCAGGCGGCTGGTCGGTCACGAGCGATTCGGACGGAACCGCCAAGGCGACAGCATCCGCTGAGGGCGCGGGCACCACCACCAGCGGTGAGCTGCCCTTCGACATCGCAGGAGTGGTCGAAGGCTTCTCGGACAACGGGGCGATCTTCGTTCCCGCCGTCTGATGTCATTTGACCGCGATCTACCCAGCGGATAGAATTCATGAGGTGTGTGCTTTGTCACGCTTCGAACGCGAGCCTTCGGGTGCGTCGAGGGGCTTGAGAACGTCACCACACCGGGCCGGATAGCTCATGCGCCGGCCCCCACGGCATACCCATCATTTTCAGCAGCGCTCTTCTGCGCTGCCGGTGGGTCCAGATGAACTCGCCTCGCGCGAATGCTAGCAACACATTGCAGCTGTCACCGTGCAGCAAAAACAAGGAGAAGTAGTGCCAACTATTCAGCAGTTGGTCCGTAAGGGACGCACGCCGAAGGTCGTCAAGACCAAGGCCCCCGCCCTGAAGGCCAACCCCCAGCAGCGTGGCGTATGCACCCGTGTGTACACCACCACCCCGAAGAAGCCGAACTCGGCGATGCGCAAGGTCGCTCGTGTGAAGCTCTCCAACGGCACCGAGGTCACCGCCTACATTCCCGGTGAAGGCCACAACCTGCAGGAGCACTCGATGGTCCTCGTCCGTGGTGGACGAGTGAAGGACCTCCCGGGTGTCCGCTACAAGATCATCCGCGGCGCGCTCGACACGCAGGCCGTGAAGAACCGCAAGCAGGCCCGCAGCCGCTACGGCGCCAAGATGGAGAAGAAGTAATGCCTCGTAAGGGACCAGCACCAAAGCGCCCCGTCGTCGCAGACCCCGTCTACGGCGCACCGATCGTCAGCCAGCTCGTCAACAAGATCCTCGTTGACGGCAAGAAGGGCCTCGCCGAGCGCATTGTCTACAACGCACTCGAAGGCGTCGCAGCCAAGAACGGCCAGGACGCCGTCGTCACCCTGAAGAAAGCCCTCGACAACGTGCGCCCGACCCTCGAGGTCCGTTCGCGCCGCGTCGGTGGCTCCACCTACCAGGTGCCCGTCGAAGTCAAGCCTCACCGCGCCAACACCCTCGCGCTTCGCTGGCTCACCAGCTACGCCAAGGGTCGCCGCGAGAAGACGATGACCGAGCGTCTCACCAACGAGATCCTCGATGCATCAAACGGTCTCGGTGCCGCGGTCAAGCGCCGCGAGGACACCCACAAGATGGCCGAGTCGAACAAGGCCTTCGCTCACTACCGCTGGTAGCCGCGAACGGATGCTCCGGAGCGCAGTTCAGCTTCGGAGCATCCGCTCCGCCTGTTCGACCAATCCACACTCAACTTCCTGGAGGAACCCGTGGCACTTGACGTGCTCACCGACCTGAACAAGGTCCGCAACATCGGCATCATGGCGCACATCGATGCCGGTAAGACCACCACGACTGAGCGCATCCTGTTCTACACGGGCGTCAACCACAAGATCGGTGAAACCCACGACGGCGGTGCCACCACCGACTGGATGGAGCAGGAGCAGGAGCGTGGCATCACGATCACCTCTGCAGCAGTCACCTGTTTCTGGAACAAAAACCAGATCAACATCATCGACACCCCCGGTCACGTCGACTTCACCGTCGAGGTGGAGCGTTCGCTCCGCGTCCTCGACGGCGCTGTCGCAGTGTTCGACGGCAAGGAGGGCGTTGAGCCCCAGTCCGAGACCGTCTGGCGCCAGGCCGACAAGTACGACGTTCCGCGCATCTGCTTCGTCAACAAGATGGACAAGCTCGGCGCAGACTTCTACTTCACCGTCGACACCATCATCAAGCGCCTCGGCGCCAAGCCACTCGTGATCCAGCTCCCCATCGGTGCTGAGAGCGAGTTCGAGGGCGTCGTCGACCTCGTCGAGATGCGCGCGCTCACGTGGCGCGGCGACTCGAAGGGTGACGTCCAGATGGGCGCCAAGTACGACATCGAAGAGATCCCGGCCGACCTCGTCGAGAAGGCTGCAGAGTACCGCAAGCTTCTTCTCGAGACCGTCGCCGAGACCGATGACGCACTGATGGAGAAGTACTTCAGCGGTGAAGACCTGACCGTCGCCGAGATCAAGGCCGCGATCCGCAAGCTCACCGTCAACAGCGAGATCTACCCGGTCCTCTGTGGCTCGGCGTTCAAGAACCGCGGCGTCCAGCCGATGCTCGACGCAGTCATCGACTACCTCCCCAACCCGCTCGACGTGCCGGCCACCGAGGCCCACGACCCGCGCGACGAGGAGAAGGTCATCCTGCGCCACCCGGACGCGGATGAGCCGTTTGCTGCTCTCGCGTTCAAGGTTGCCGTTCACCCGTTCTTCGGGCGACTGACGTACATTCGCGTGTACTCGGGCCGTCTCGACTCAGGTGCGCAGATCATCAACTCCACCAAGGGCAAGAAAGAGCGCATCGGGAAGATCTTCCAGATGCAGGCCAACAAGGAGAACCCGGTCGACTTCGTCACCGCCGGACACATCTACGCGGTCATCGGCCTCAAGGACACCACAACCGGTGACACCCTCTGCGACCCGAACGAGCCGGTCGTCCTCGAATCGATGACGTTCCCCGAGCCCGTCATCTCGGTCGCAATCGAGCCGAAGACGAAGCAGGACCAGGAGAAGCTGGGAACAGCGATCCAGAAGCTTGCCGAAGAGGACCCGACGTTCCGCGTCGAGCAGAACCAGGAGACCGGCCAGACCGTCATCCACGGTATGGGCGAGCTGCACCTCGACATCCTCGTCGACCGCATGAAGCGCGAATTCAAGGTTGAGGCGAACGTGGGCAAGCCCCAGGTCGCCTACCGCGAGACCATCCGTCGGGCCGTCGTCAAGCACGACTACACCCACAAGAAGCAGACGGGTGGATCGGGACAGTTCGCGAAGATCCAGTTCGGCCTCGAGCCGCTGGAGATCTCGTCGGAGAAGACCTACGAGTTCGACAACAAGGTCACGGGTGGCCGCATCCCTCGTGAGTACATCCCCTCCATCGATGCCGGATTCCAGGACGCACTCCAGGTCGGAATCCTCGCCGGTTACCCGCTTGTCGGTGTGAAGGCGATCCTGCTCGATGGTGCAGCCCACGATGTTGACTCGTCTGAAATGGCGTTCAAGATCGCTGGATCGATGGGCTTCAAGGAAGCCGCACGCAAGGCCGACCCGGTTCTTCTCGAGCCGCTCATGGCCGTCGAAGTGCGTACTCCCGAGGAGTACATGGGCGACGTCATCGGCGACATCAACTCTCGCCGCGGACAGATCCAGTCGATGGAGGATGCTTCCGGCGTCAAGGTGATTGCCGCGAAGGTCCCGCTGTCGGAGATGTTCGGTTACATCGGTGACCTGAGGAGCAAGACCTCGGGCCGCGCCGTGTACTCGATGACATTCGAAAGCTATGCGGAGGTTCCGAAGGCAGTAGCCGAGGAAATCATCCAGAAGAGCAAGGGCGAGTAATCGCCCTGTGGCGGGGGAGGGCCGGGAGCCTCTCCTGTGCAATCCCTCGCCGCAACCTAGTAACATAAACACACAAATCCCCGTAGCAGTCCGGTTGCAAACCAGTGCCCGGTTTCGCTACATCAGTCCTGAGGAGGACCATAGTGGCTAAGGCCAAGTTCGAGCGGACCAAGCCGCACGTAAACATCGGTACCATCGGTCACGTCGACCACGGCAAGACCACGCTTACCGCCGCCATCTCGAAGGTGCTTGCTGACAAGTACCCCTCGGCGACGAACGTCCAGCGTGACTTCGCAACGATCGACTCGGCACCGGAAGAGCGCCAGCGCGGCATCACGATCAACATCTCCCACGTCGAGTACGAGACGCCCAACCGTCACTACGCTCACGTCGATGCACCCGGCCACGCCGACTACATCAAGAACATGATCACCGGTGCCGCCCAGATGGACGGCGCAATCCTCGTGGTTGCAGCTACCGACGGCCCGATGGCCCAGACTCGCGAGCACGTTCTGCTCGCGAAGCAGGTTGGCGTTCCGTACCTCATGGTCGCGCTCAACAAGTCCGACATGGTCGAAGACGAAGAGATCCTTGAGCTCGTTGAGCTCGAGGTTCGCGAACTTCTGTCCAGCCAGGGCTTCGACGGCGACGACGCTCCTGTCGTTCGTGTCTCCGGCCTCAAGGCGCTCGAGGGCGACGAGAAGTGGGTCAACTCGGTTCTGGAGCTCATCCAGGCCGCTGACGACAGCATCCCGGACCCGGTTCGCGACAAGGACAAGCCGTTCCTTATGCCGATCGAGGACGTCTTCACGATCACCGGTCGTGGAACCGTCGTCACCGGTCGCGCCGAGCGTGGAACCCTTCCGATCAACTCCGAGGTCGAGATCGTCGGCATCCGCCCGACGCAGAAGACCATCGTCACGGGTATCGAGATGTTCCACAAGCAGCTCGACGAGGCATGGGCCGGCGAGAACTGTGGTCTCCTGCTCCGCGGCACCAAGCGTGAAGACGTTGAGCGCGGCCAGGTCGTCGTCAAGCCGGGTTCCGTTACCCCTCACACCAACTTCGAGGGCACGGCCTACATCCTGTCCAAGGACGAGGGTGGGCGTCACAACCCGTTCTACGCGAACTACCGCCCGCAGTTCTACTTCCGCACCACGGACGTCACCGGCGTCATCACGCTGCCCGAGGGCACCGAGATGGTCATGCCTGGCGACACCACCGAAATGACCGTTGAGCTGATTCAGCCCATCGCCATGGAAGAGGGCCTCGGCTACGCGATTCGTGAGGGTGGCCGCACCGTCGGTGCAGGCACCGTCACCAAGGTTCTCAAGTAATTCTGAACCTGTAGCTCCGTCAGAGGGCCCGGCCGAAAGGCCGGGCCCTTTTTCGCGCCCGCGTCGCCTCCCCGAACTGGGGGAGCGAGACCACCGACAAAATGATGTGAAGGATCCTCAGTTCTGGCAGGGTGGAATCAGCCGTGACACACCCCCTCGGTCACGACCACCGGCGGCCCCACCCCCTCAGGGGCCGCCGGCTGGGGGAAAGTCCAGACGGCGCGCTGTGGACGCCCAGGCAGAGCCAAGCAGTGAAGAAAAACGGGTCCGGCCTCTTCGGCCGGGCCCGTTTTTTCTTAGAGGCGGGCTGGCCGCTGGCAGGGGCCAGGGTCGCGACACGCCCGGGTTGCACTATGCCGTTCTATCTGTCAGACTCATCTAGTTCAACATTTCTCGTGCGCGCCACCGTGCCACGCGGGAATCACTGCCAGGCAGTGCATAGGTCACGTTCGATATCGAGCAAGTAAACCTAGGCCGCGGGTAGCAGAACATCGACTTGGTCGACAATCCCCAACACTGGCGAAAGCCGCACACGCAGGGTATCCCTGTGTGTGCGGGACGGTCTGTGGGGGAGCGCGACAAAGACTTGACAGTAAAACAGTGGTGCGACAGCAAGTAGTGCCCAGCGTTGTTCTCAACGCTAAGAAGCGCGTCCAATGCGAAGGAATTCGTAAGACGCAAGACAGAGAGCGAGTCACAAATGGCGGGACAAAAGATCCGCATTCGACTTAAGTCATATGACCACGAGGTCATTGACACCTCGGCGCGGAAGATCGTCGACACGGTAACCCGCGCGGGTGCCACGGTTGTCGGCCCGGTGCCGCTTCCGACGGAGAAGAACGTGGTGTGTGTCATCCGTTCTCCCCACAAGTACAAGGACAGCCGGGAGCACTTCGAAATGCGCACCCACAAGCGTCTGATCGACATCATTGACCCGACGCCCAAGGCCGTCGACTCGCTCATGCGACTCGACCTGCCGGCAGACGTCAACATCGAGATCAAGCTCTAAGGGAACGCATGTCTACGCAGAACAAGACCAGCAAGGGTCTGCTCGGCAAGAAGCTTGGCATGACTCAGGTCTGGGACGAGAACAACAACCTCGTGCCCGTGACCGTAATCGAAATCACCCCGAACGTCGTGACCCAGGTCCGTACGCCCGAGGTCGACGGCTACAACGCGGTTCAGATCGCCTACGGCCAGATCGACCCGCGCAAGGTGAACAAGCCTGACGCCGGACACTTCGACAAGGCGGGCGTCACGCCTCGCCGTCACCTCACCGAGGTTCGCACCGCTGACGCCGGCGACTACACGGCCGGCCAGGAGCTCACCGTTGATGGAACGTTCGAAGCCGGCCAGAAGGTCGACGTCGTCGGAACCAGCAAGGGTAAGGGCTTCGCCGGTGTGATGAAGCGCCACAACTTCAAGGGTGTTTCCGCATCTCACGGTGCCCACCGCAACCACCGCAAGCCCGGTTCAATCGGTGCTTCGTCGACCCCGAGCCGTGTCTTCAAGGGCATGCGCATGGCCGGTCGCATGGGTGGAGAGCGCGTCACCGTGCTGAACCTGCACGTCCACTCGGTTGACGCCGAAAAGGGCCTGCTGCTCGTCAAGGGTGCCGTTCCCGGCGCTCGTGGCCGCATCGTTTTCGTCCGTAACGCAGTGAAGGGAGCGTAGTTAGATGGCCAACGCAACTAGCACCGCAACGCTCGACGTTCTCGACACGAAGGGCAAGAAGTCCGGCACTGTCGAACTGCCCGCCGAGTTGTTCGACGTTCAGACCAACGTTCCGCTGATCCACCAGGTCGTTGTCGCGCAGCTCGCTGCGGCACGCCAGGGAACCCACAAGACCAAGCGTCGTGGCGAAGTTTCCGGTGCAGGCCGCAAGCCGTTCAAGCAGAAGGGAACCGGCCGCGCCCGTCAGGGCTCGATCCGCGCACCTCAGATGACCGGTGGTGGCATCGTCCACGGACCGCAGCCGCGTGACTACTCGCAGCGCACCCCCAAGAAGATGATTGCTGCCGCCCTGCGCGGAGCTCTTTCCGACCGGGCCCGCGGCGAGCGGATCCACGTCGTCGAAACCCTCGTGATCGCTGAAGAGCGCGTCACCAAGGCCGCCGTCGACTACCTGGCGACGATCGCAACCTCTCCGCACGTCCTCGTCGTTCTCGAGCGCGCCGACGTCGAGAGCTACAAGGCGGTTCGCAACATCCCAACCGTTCACGTCATCAACCATGACCAGCTGAACGCCTACGACGTGCTCGTGGCAGACGACATCGTCTTCACCAAGGCAGCTTTCGACGCTTTCGTCGCCGGCCCCGCCAAGGGCAAGTCGGTTACGGCTGTCGCTTCGTCCGCTGACGTCACTGAGGAGGCCTAGCCATGACCAACATCAACAAGGACCCGCGCGACGTCATCATTTCGCCGGTCGTTTCAGAGAAGAGCTACGGCTTGATCGACGAGGGAAAGTACACCTTCGTCGTTGACCCCCGTGCGAACAAGACCGAGATCAAGCTCGCTATCGAGAAGATCTTCAAGGTCGAGGTTGCATCGGTCAACACACTGAACCGCACCGGCAAGACCCGTCGTACCAAGTTCGGCATCGGCAAGCGCAAGGACACCAAGCGCGCCATTGTGACGCTCAAATCCGGTTCCATCGACATCTTCACGGCTGTCGGCTAGGAGCGTAAGGAAAAACTATGGCTATTCGTAAGTACAAGCCCACGACCCCTGGTCGCCGTGGATCGAGCGTCGCTGATTTCGCTGAAATCACGCGTTCGACCCCCGAGAAGTCGCTTCTGCGTCCCCTCTCGAAGACCGGTGGCCGTAACAACCAGGGCCGCATCACGACCCGTCACATCGGTGGTGGCCACAAGCGCCAGTACCGTGTCATCGACTTCCGTCGCAATGACAAGGACGGCGTCAACGCCCGCGTCGCTCACATCGAGTACGACCCCAACCGCACGGCACGCATCGCGCTCCTGCACTTCGTTGACGGCACCAAGCGTTACATCCTCGCTCCCAACAAGCTCTCGCAGGGCGACGTTGTCGAGTCGGGTGCAGGCGCGGACATCAAGCCGGGCAACAACCTGCCGCTGAAGAACATCCCGACGGGTACCGTCATCCACGCAATCGAATTGCGTCCGGGTGGAGGCGCCAAGATGGCTCGCTCAGCTGGCGCATCGGTTCGTCTCGTCGCCAAGGACGGCATCTACGCGCAGCTCCGCCTGCCGTCTGGTGAAATCCGCAACGTCGATGCACGCTGCCGCGCCACGATCGGCGAGGTCGGCAACGCCGAGCAGTCGAACATCAACTGGGGAAAGGCCGGCCGCAAGCGCTGGAAGGGCGTTCGCCCGACCGTCCGCGGTGTCGCCATGAACCCGGTCGACCACCCACACGGTGGTGGTGAGGGCAAGACCTCCGGTGGACGCCACCCGGTCAGCCCGTGGGGCCAGAAAGAAGGCCGCACTCGCCACCCGAACAAGGAAAGCGACAAGCTCATCGTTCGTCGCCGTACCGCCACCAAGAAGCGTAAGTAGGAGTTGTAGAAGATGCCACGCAGTCTTAAGAAGGGCCCCTTCGTTGATGACCACCTGCTCCGCAAGGTGGTTCGCGCGAACGAGGCCAAGAGCAAGAACGTCATCAAGACCTGGTCGCGCCGTTCGATGATCGTCCCGGCAATGCTCGGACACACCATCGCGGTGCACGACGGTCGCAAGCACATCCCGGTGTTCGTCACCGAGACCATGGTCGGGCACAAGCTCGGCGAGTTTGCACCCACCCGCACCTTCCGTGGACACGTGAAGGACGACAAGAAGGGTCGTCGCCGCTAACGCGGTGGCGAAAAGGAGGAGAGAAATGGTGGAGTCAGTCGCACGTCTGCGTCACATCCGCGTCACCCCCATGAAGGCCCGCCGCGTCGTCAACATGATCCGCGGCAAGCAGGCCGCTGAGGCCCTGGCCATTCTGAAGTTCGCGCCGCAGGGCGCGTCAGAGCCCGTCTACAAGCTGGTTGCCTCTGCTATCGCGAACGCTCGCGTCAAGGCAGACAAGGACAACCAGTTCCTGGACGAGCAGGACCTGTACATCGCCAAGGCATACGTCGACGAGGGTGCAACCCTCAAGCGTTTCCAGCCGCGTGCCCAGGGCCGCGCATTCCAGATTCTGAAGCGCACCAGCCACATCACTGTTGTGCTCGCCACTCCTGAGGAGGGTACGAAGTAATGGGTCAGAAAGTAAACCCGTACGGCTTCCGCCTCGGCATCACCACCGACCACGTGTCGCGTTGGTTTGCCGACAGCACCAAGCCGGGCCAGCGTTACAGCGACTACGTTGCTGAAGACGTCAAGATCCGTCGACTGCTTGGCAAGTCGCTTGACCGCGCCGGTGTGTCACGCATCGAGATCGAGCGCACCCGTGACCGCGTTCGCGTCGACATCCACACCGCCCGTCCGGGCATTGTGATCGGTCGCCGCGGCGCCGAGGCGGAGCGTATTCGCACCGACCTCGAGAAGCTCACAGGCAAGCAGATCCAGCTGAACATCCTCGAGGTCAAGAACCCCGAGGCTGACGCCCAGCTGGTCGCGCAGGGCATCGCCGAGCAGCTCGCAGCACGTGTGGCCTTCCGCCGCGCGATGCGTAAGGGTCTGCAGGGCGCTCAGCGCACCTCAACAGTCAAGGGTGTCCGCATCCAGGTCTCCGGCCGCCTCGGCGGCGCCGAGATGAGCCGTTCGGAGTTCTACCGCGAAGGTCGTGTGCCACTGCACACCCTGCGCGCGAACATCGACTACGGCTTCTACGAGGCAAAGACCACCTTCGGCCGCATCGGCGTGAAGGTCTGGATCTACAAGGGTGACATCACCAACAAGGAGCTCGCCCGCGAGCAGGCAAACGCCAAGTCGAGCCGCCCCGAGCGTAGCGACCGTCCGCGTCGTGCACCGCGCGCCGAGGCTCCCGTCGCAGAAGGGGCAAGCGCGTAACCATGCTTATTCCACGTCGAGTCAAGCACCGCAAGCAGCACCGTCCCCACCGCACTGGCCAGGCCACCGGTGGAACCGTTGTCAGCTTCGGCGAGTTCGGTATCCAGGCCCTCACACCCGCTTACGTGACCAACCGTCAGATCGAGTCCGCTCGTATTGCCATGACGCGTCACATCAAGCGTGGTGGAAAGGTGTGGATCAACATCTACCCCGACCGTCCGCTCACCAAGAAGCCCGCTGAAACTCGCATGGGTTCCGGTAAGGGTTCGCCCGAGTGGTGGGTCGCGAACGTCAAGCCCGGCCGTGTGCTGTTCGAGGTTGCCGGCGTCTCTGAGACGCTTGCCCGCGAAGCACTGACCCGTGCAATCCACAAGCTGCCTCTCAAGGCACGCATCATCAAGCGCGAGGAGGGCGACGCATAATGGCGATCGGTTCCAAGGAGCTCACTCCCGTTGAGCTCGACACATTTGAAGACGAACGTCTTGTCGACGAGCTGCGCAAGGCCAAGGAAGAGCTGTTCAACCTGCGCTTCCAGGCTGCTACCGGCCAGCTCGAGACCCACGGCCGCCTGCGTGCCGTGAAGCGCGACATCTCTCGTATCTACACGATCATCCGTGAGCGCGAGCTCGGCATCCGGGCAACCCCGGTCGCCGCAGAGGTGCCCGTCAAGGCTGCGAAGAAATCCAAGAAGAAGGATGCTGCGGCTGACGCAGCACCCGAAACCGAGACTGAGGAGGCCAAGTAATGGCTAAGTCTGACGCTAAAGGCGCAGCACCCGAGGTCGCCGCAGTAGAGGCCGAGGCCGTTGTTCGTGGCTACCGCAAGACCGCACGTGGCTATGTCCTCAGCGACCGCATGGACAAGACCATCGTCGTCGAGGTCGAAGACCGCGTAAAGCACCCGCTTTACGGCAAGGTCATCCGCCGCACCTCCAAGAGGAAGGTGCACGACGAGCTCAACGCCGCCGGCATCGGTGACCTCGTTCTGATCAGCGAGACCCGTCCGCTCAGCGCCACCAAGCGCTGGCGCCTGGTCGAGATCCTCGAGAAGGCCAAGTAAGCCTCGCGGCTTGCTTGTCATAAGGAGTAAGTAATGCTTCAGCAGGAATCCAGGGTCAAGGTCGCCGACAACAGCGGCGCCAAGGAACTTCTCACCATCCGTGTTCTCGGTGGATCTGGCCGTCGTTACGCCGGCCTCGGCGACACGATCGTCGCCACCGTCAAGGACGCGATCCCCGGTGGGAACGTCAAGAAGGGTGACGTCGTCAAGGCCGTCATCGTTCGTACCAAGAAGGAAGTCCGTCGTCCGGATGGCTCCTACATCAAGTTCGATGAGAACGCAGCAGTGATTTTGAAGAACGACGGCGACCCCCGCGGTACCCGTATCTTCGGACCGGTCGGTCGCGAGCTCCGCGACAAGAAGTTCATGAAGATCGTCTCGCTGGCACCGGAGGTTATTTAGTCATGGCGAAGATCAAAAAGGGCGACCTCGTCCAGGTCATCTCTGGCCCGACCCAGGCTCGCGGCGGTTCACGCGGCAAGCAGGGCAAGGTCATCGAGGTTCTGGTCGAGAAGAACCGCGTCATCGTCGAGGGCGTCAACTACGTCACGAAGCACGTGCGCCAGGGTCAGACCCAGCGCGGGACGAAGACGGGCGGCGTGGAGACCCACGAAGCTCCGATTCACATCTCGAACGTCGCACTCGTTGACCCCGAGACCAAGAAGCCGACTCGCGTCGGTCACCGCAACGAGCAAGTAACGAAGAACGGCGTCACCAAGACGGTCCGCGTTCGTTACGCCAAGAAGTCAGGTAAGGACCTCTAATGACTGACACGGCAGTGGTGGCTGGCAAAATCCAGCCCCGCCTCAAAGAGAAGTACAAGGCAGAGATCCAGGAGCAGCTGCTCAAGGAACTCGGTCTGACCAACGTGCACCAGATTCCGACGCTCACCAAGATCGTTGTGAACATGGGTGTCGGCGAGGCAGCACGCGACGGCAAGATCATCGATGGCGCCGTCGCCGACCTGACCAAGATCACCGGTCAGAAGCCACAGATCACGAAGGCACGCAAGTCGATCGCGCAGTTCAAGCTGCGTGAAGGACAGCCCATTGGAACCCACGTCACGCTTCGTGGAGACCGCATGTGGGAGTTCCTCGACCGGCTGCTGAGCCTCGCGCTCCCTCGTATCCGCGACTTCCGCGGCCTGAGCCCGAAGCAGTTCGACGGCTCCGGCAACTACACCTTCGGTCTCACCGAGCAGTCGATGTTCCACGAAATCGACCAGGACAAGATCGACCGTGTTCGCGGTATGGACATCACGGTCGTCACGACCGCGAAGTCCGACGACCAGGGTCGTGCGCTGCTCAAGGCGCTCGGTTTCCCGTTCCAGTCGGCCGACAAGTAGCAAAGATTCCGATCCCCCGGCGGTGGCGCCATGCGCCAGCGCCGGGGCACCGGTTAAAGACTCAGCAAAGTAACGGTATATTGGGTCGGTTGCTTGCAGCCGGTCTCGTGCCGCAACACAACTGAAGAACTCGATCGCCAGCGGCGCCGGTCGACCGATTTCCCCGCGAAATCGATCGGCCGGCGCATCGCGGCGTCGAGATCAGGGGGGCGGAGCATCCGCTTCACCCCTAACCACCACAGGTCGTCATTCGTGTAACGGGTGAACGAAACCTGGTGAAATGAAGGACATCACATATGACAATGACAGATCCGGTCGCAGACATGCTGACCAGACTGCGCAACGCGAACTCGGCACACCACGAAACCGTGTCGATGCCGCACTCGAAGCTCAAGTCGCACATCGCCGACATCCTCACTTCTGAGGGCTACATCTCCGGCTGGGAAGTTGCAGACGCCCGCGTCGGCCAGACCCTGACGCTGAACCTCAAGTTCGGACCGAACCGTGAGCGCTCCATCGTGGGCATCAAGCGTGTTTCGAAGCCCGGCCTCCGTGTCTACGCAAAGTCGACGGAGATCCCTCAGGTTCTCGGTGGCCTCGGCGTCGCCATCCTGTCCACCTCCTCCGGTCTGCTCACTGACCGCCAGGCTGAGAAGAAGGGCGTGGGTGGGGAAGTCCTCGCCTACGTGTGGTAGCCACAAATGTCGCGAATTGGAAGACTCCCCATTGAGATCCCTGCAGGGGTCACCGTTGCGGTTGACAGCTCCGTCGTCACCGTCAAGGGCCCGAAGGGTGAGCTGACGCTCTCCGTCGCCAAGCCCATCGAGGTCGCTGTGGAGGATGGCCAGGTTCTGGTTACCCGCCCCGACGACGAGCGCGAATCACGCTCCCTGCACGGGCTCACCCGTACTCTCATCAGCAACCAGATCATCGGCGTCACACAGGGCTACACCAAGGGCCTTGAAGTTGTCGGCACCGGTTACCGAGTGGCACAGAAGGGCAGCTCCGTTGAGTTCGCCCTCGGTTTCTCCCACCCGGTCCTGATCGAGCCGCCCGCTGGCATCACGCTCACCGTAGAAGGCAACAACAAGCTCACGGTGTCCGGGATCGACAAGCAGGCCGTCGGCGAAGCTGCTGCCAACATCCGTAAGATTCGCAAGCCTGAGCCCTACAAGGGCAAGGGTGTGCGTTACGCCGGCGAGATCGTTCGCCGCAAGGCCGGAAAGGCTGGTAAGTAACCATGGCCGTAAAGTCCAAGTCGGCTGCCCGTGACCGTCGTCACGCGCGCCTCCGTAAGAAGATCGAGGGGACCGCGGTTCGCCCCCGTCTCGTCGTGACCCGTTCGGCTCGTCACGTATTCGTCCAGGTCGTTGACGACAGCAAGGGTTTCACCCTCGCATCGGCATCCACCCTCGAAGCTGACCTCCGTACCTTTGACGGCGACAAGACCGCCAAAGCCAGGAAGGTCGGCGAGCTCGTTGCAGAACGTGCAAAGAGCGCCGGTATCGAAGAAGTCGTTTTTGACCGAGGTGGAAACCGTTACGCGGGTCGCGTTGCGGCAATCGCCGAAGGTGCTCGAGAGGGTGGGTTGAACCTGTGAGTGAAGCAAGCAAGGTTGAGGCCGCTACCGCGGACCAGCCAGTCGAAAAGCCGGTTGAGACCGCTGCAGGCACCGAGAGCTCCGGGCGCGTTGACGCCCGTGGCGACCGTGGCAGCCGCGGAGGACGTGGCGAGCGTAACCAGGGCCGCGAGCGTAACAGCCGCGACGCCGACAAGAACCAGTTCCTCGAGCGGGTCGTCACCATCAACCGCGTCTCCAAGGTCGTCAAGGGTGGTCGTCGCTTCAGCTTCACCGCTCTCGTCGTCGTCGGTGACGGAAACGGTCTCGTTGGCGTCGGCTACGGCAAGGCACGCGAAGTTCCCCTGGCCATCTCCAAGGGCGTCGAAGAGGCGAAGAAGAACTTCTTCCGCGTTCCCCGCGTCGGCTCCAGCATCCCGCACCCCGTGCAGGGTGAAGCCGCAGCCGGAGTTGTCCTCCTGCGTCCGGCCGCTGCAGGTACCGGAGTTATCGCCGGTGGGCCTGTCCGCGCCGTACTCGAGTGCGCCGGCATCCACGATGTTCTGAGCAAGTCGCTCGGTTCCTCGAACACGATCAACATCGTTCACGCCACCGTTACGGCGCTGAAGATGCTCGAAGAGCCCCGCGCCGTTGCCGCTCGCCGTGGCAAGGAGTACTCGGAAATCGCTCCTGCCAAGCTGCTGCAGGTCGAGGCTCAGGCCGCTGCTGCTGCCGCGGCTTCCGCAAAGGTAGGTGCCTGATGGCTCAGCTGAAGATCACGCAGACCAAGTCCAAAATTAGTGAGAAGCAGAACCAGCGCGACACGTTGCGCAGCCTGGGATTGCGTCGCATCGGTGCTGTGGTTGTCCGCGAGGACAACGCCCAGAACCGTGGCTACGTCAATACTGTTGCTCACCTCGTAAAGGTTGAGGAGATCGACTAATGGCTGACGACAAGAAGGACGTCACCGAGGAGACCGCCAAGAAGGCTCCCGCGAAGAAGGCGCCTGCGAAGGCTGCGGCCGACAAGGCTCCTGCCAAGAAGGCTCCGGCCAAGGCCGCCGCCGACAAGGCTCCTGCCAAGAAGGCTCCCGCCAAGAAGGACTCCGCCAAGGCTGAGACCGTCGCGGCTGACGCCCCGAAGGCCGCCGCGAAGGCTCCTGCCAAGAAGAAGGCTGAAGCCGAAGCGCCCCGCGCCCAGGTGCTCAAGGTCCACCACCTCCGCCCCGCTGAGGGTGCGAAGAAGTCCCGCATCCGTGTGGGTCGTGGTGAGGGATCCAAGGGTAAGACTGCCGGCCGTGGTACCAAGGGAACGAAGGCTCGGAACACGGTTCGCCCCGGCTTCCAGGGCGGACAGCTTCCCCTCCACATGCGTGCTCCGAAGCTGCGCGGGTTCAAGAACCCGTTCCGCGTCGAGTACCAGGTTGTCAACCTCGAGCGTCTCGCTGAGCTCTACCCGAAGGGCGGTGACGTCACCGTCTCCGACCTCGTGGCCAAGGGCGCCGTTCGCAAGAACGAGAAGGTCAAGGTCCTCGGAAACGGCGACATCGACGTCAAGCTGAACATCTCGGTTGACAAGATCTCCGGATCAGCTGCCGAGAAGATCGTTGCTGCCGGCGGTTCTGTCAAGTAATTTCACAGACGCCGGTCTGTCCCTCGCGAAAGCGAATGGTCGCCGATTGTTCGACAGGCCCGGTAATCGAGTAGATTCGATTGCCGGGCCTGTTTGACGACAGGGCCATTGACCGGCACCAAGAGCCGCATCAACCGGCTCGAAAACAGGAGGCCTTTTTTGTTTAGCGCCGTTGCGCGGATTTTCCGCACGCCAGACCTTCGCCGGAAGATCGGGTTCACCCTGGGCATCATGGCCCTGTACCGGCTCGGCTCGTTCGTGCCGGCCCCTTTCGTCGACTTCGGCAACGTCCAGGCCTGCCTCGAGCAGAACCAGGGCACGTCGGGCCTCTATGAACTCGTCAACCTGTTCTCAGGTGGCGCACTGCTCCAGCTGTCGATCTTCGCGCTGGGCATCATGCCGTACATCACGGCCTCGATCATCACGCAGTTGCTGCGTGTGGTCATCCCTCACTTCGAAACGCTGCACAAGGAAGGGCAGGCGGGTCAGAGCAAGCTGACGCAGTACACGCGTTACCTGACCATCTTCCTCGGCATCCTGCAGTCAACGACTCTCATCACCGTGGCGCGAAGCGGCGCCCTCTTCGGTACCAACACGAGCGCCGAGTGCAGCCAGTTGCTGACGAACGACACCTGGTACGCCGTCCTGCTCATGGTCATCACGATGACAGCAGGAACCGGGCTCATCATGTGGTTCGGTGAGATGATCACCGAACGCGGCATTGGCAACGGAATGTCGCTGCTCATCTTCACCTCGATCGCCGCGACCTTCCCCGGTTCGCTCGTCGCGATCGCGCAGTCGAAGGGCTTCGAGACCTTCCTGCTCGTGCTCGGCGTCGGCCTGCTCATCATGATGGCCGTCGTCTTCGTCGAGCAGTCGCAGCGCCGCATCCCGGTGCAGTACGCGAAACGAATGGTTGGACGCCGGACGTTCGGCGGCAACAACACGTACATCCCGATCAAGGTCAACATGGCCGGCGTCATCCCGGTGATCTTCGCGTCGTCGCTGCTGTACCTGCCCGCCCTGATCGCGCAGTTCAACACACCGGCCGCTGGCGAGGAGCCGGCAGCCTGGGTCACCTGGATCACCACGTACCTCACGAGCGGTGACCACCCGCTGTACATGGCGCTGTACTTCCTGCTCAACGTCGGGTTCACCTACTTCTACGTTGCGATCACCTTCAACCCTGAAGAAGTGGCCGACAACATGAAGAAGTACGGCGGCTTCATCCCCGGCATCCGCGCGGGTCGCCCGACCGCCGAGTACCTCGACTACGTGCTCACCCGCATCACCCTCGCCGGCGCGCTGTACCTCGGCTGTGTCGCGCTCATCCCGCTGATCGCTCTCGCCCTCGTCGGCGCGAACCAGAACTTCCCGTTCGGCGGCGCGAGCATCCTGATCATCGTCGGTGTCGGACTCGAGACCGTCAAGCAAATCGACGCGCAACTCCAGCAGCGCCACTACGAAGGGCTCCTGCGATGAGCGCACGTCTTCTGATCGTCGGACCGCCTGGTGCGGGCAAGGGAACCCAGGCAGCCGTCCTCGCGGACGCTCTCGGAGTCCCCGCCATCTCCACCGGCGACATCTTCCGTGCCAACATCAAGGAAGGCACGGAACTGGGCCTCAAAGTCCAGGAGATCGTGTCGTCCGGCGGTTATGTGCCGGATTCGCTCACCAACGCGATCGTGCGCGACCGGCTGCACCAGCCGGACGCCATCGATGGATTCCTCCTCGACGGCTACCCGCGCACCCGTGACCAGGTCACCGAGCTCGACAGCATCCTCGCCGAGACCGGATCCGAACTCAACGCCGTCGTGCAGCTCGTCGCCGACCCGGACGAGGTCGTCACCCGACTGCTCAAGCGTGCCGAAGAGCAGGGCCGCGCGGACGACACCGAAGCCGTCATCCGGCACCGCCAGGACGTGTACCACGAGCAGACCGAACCGGTCATCGCCGCGTACAAGGCTCGTGGAATCGTCGTGGAAGTCGACGGCCTCGGATCGGTCGACGAGGTCAGCGAGCGCGTCCGCGCCGCTCTCGCCGATGTCAGCATCGCCTTCTGAGTTCGGTAATGCTCCGCAAATCCATCTACAAAACTCCGGCTCAGATGCGTCTGATGATCGAGCCCGGGCTGGCAACAGCCGCCTCTCTCGCTGCCGCGAGGCAGACCCTTCTGGTCGGCGCGACGACGCTGCAGGTCGATGCCGCTGCTGAGGCAGCGATCGTCGCCCTCGGCGGGCAGCCGAACTTCAAGCTCGAGCCCGGATACTCCCACACCGTCTGCGCGTCCGTGAACGAGGACGTCGTGCACGGCATCCCGAATGACCGGCCCCTCGAACCAGGGGACCTCGTCTCCATCGACAGCGGAGCGATCATCGGAGGCTGGAACGGGGATGCCGCGTTCAGCGTGGTTCTGCCTGACCCGGCGCGGCCGGAACTGGTCGCCGAACGCCAGAAGCTCTCGGATGTGACCGAGGGGTCGCTCTGGGCCGGAATCGCGCGGCTCGCCACGGCCAGGTACCTCAACGAGGTCGGCGATGCGGTGCAGGGGTACGTCGAGAAGCACGGCGACTACGGCATCCTGACCGACTATGTCGGGCACGGGATCGGCCGGTCGATGCACGAAGCGCCTCCGGTGTTCAACTACCGGGTGCGTCCGAAGGGACCGGAAGTGAAGCCGGGGCTCGTCGTGGCGATCGAGCCGATGGTCGTCCTCGGCAGCATCGACACCCACACCAAGGACGACGACTGGACCGTCGCGACCGATGACGGGCTCGCGTCAGCGCACTGGGAGCACAGCGTCGCCGTTCACAAGGACGGCATCTGGGTCCTGACGGCAGAAGACGGCGGAGCGAAAGGCCTCGCCCCGTTCGGCGTCACACCCACGCCGTTGGCCTGATCGGACTGTCGTCCGCGCTAGTGTCGTTCCCATGACGACGCCTGTGGTGCTCCTTCTCGACCCGATTCCCGCGGATGCCGTCGGTGACGCTCTCGCGGAATCCTTCCGGTTCGCGGGGGCATCCGACCCCATCCTGTCTGCGTTCGATGCGGGCGCCGGCCGCGGCGACGGGATCTTCGAGACGCTCGGGGTGAACGACGGTCGCGCGCGCGGCATCGATGCGCACCTCGACCGCTTCGCGGCATCCGCAACGAAACTCGACCTGCCCCAGCCGAATCTTCCGCAGTGGCGGGCAGCGATCGAGCGGGTTCTCGGCGAGCTTCCTCGCACGGGCCAGGCGTCCATCCGGCTCGTGCTCACCCGGGGGAACGGAGGAACGCCGACCTGCTGGGTCACCGGCTCGATCGTCGACGGGGACTTCCCCGAGCGGACCACCGGCATCCGTGTCGTCACCCTCAGTCGTGGATACGCGAATGACGTGGGAGAGCACGCCCCGTGGTTGCTCGTTGGCGCGAAAACCCTGTCGTACGCGGTCAACATGGCGGCACTCCGCGAGGCGAAACGCCGGGGCGCTGATGACGCCGTCTTCGTATCGACCGACGGTTTCGCGCTCGAAGGGCCGACGTCGTCGCTCCTGCTCCGGCAGGGCGACAGGATCGTGACGCCCGCGATCCAGCACGGCATCCTCGCGGGGACGACCCAGGCCGACCTGTTCGACGTTCTGACCGCCGAGGGCTTCACGTGTGAGTCGCGGCGGATCGACACGCGGGAACTGCTGCGATCGGATGCCGCGTGGCTCGTCTCCAGTGTGCGCCTGGCCGCCCCGATCACCGCCGTCGACGGCACGGATGTCGCGACAGACCCCGAGCTCACCGCCCGCATGAACGCCGCACTGCTCGGGTGACGCGTGTTGCTCGGCCGGTTTCGGCTGGACACCGGCGTTGCTCGGTCGGTTTCGGTTGAAAATCGCCGCGCCCTGTGACCAGTATCGCCCGGGCGGGAGCGGTTGACGGATGCCGCGGCATCCGTTCGCGCGCGAGACGAACCCTCGGGTCAGGAATCCATCGTGTGCACGAGTTCGTCGATGAACGCCGTGAAGTCGGTCGAGCGCCTCACGATCCGCTGCACGTCCTCCCGTTCGGAGAACACCTCGACGAACTGGTCGAACACCCGCTGGAAGTTCGCCCGCTCACTCGCGCTGAAGGCGATGAGCGCGACGACGTTCACCCGGTTCTCACCCCATGGCATGCTCGACTCGTTCACGGCGATCGCGATCGAGGTGCTGCGCGCCGTCATCTCCATCGCGTGGGGGACAGCAAGGGAATCGGTGAACGCGGTCGATGACATCCGTTCACGCTCGATCGCCCCGTCGACGTAGTCCTCGTCGATGATGCCCCGCGCGACCATGAGGTCGCCGAGACGCCGGATCATCGCGGCCTCGCTCGACGCCCCCTCGTTCCGGAGGAACAGCGACGCGTCGAAGTACTTCAGCACCTCGTCCTTGATCAGCGCCCGCCGGTGCACCCGCCGGATCCTGCTGACCGCCTGCCGCACCCGGTCAGCGTCACCCTGGGTGAAGAACGGCTGAATGACGAGAACCTTCTCGTCGGGCACCGGCGGCTCGATCGTGGTCAGCACGATGTCGGCGTCGAGGCCGGCCCACGACACATCAGAGCGCGTCACCACCCGCACCACCTCGATCGCGTCACCGAGCATGAGCGTCACCCGGTCGCGCAGCAGCAGGTGCATGTCGTAGTAGTTCGGGCACACCAGCACACAGCGCAGAACTTCATCCGAGCGGGACTGCTGTTGCTGGAGGTGTGCGCCGACGTGCATCGCGATGTATGCGATCTCGTCGTCGTTGATCTCGACGGCCCCGTGCTGCTGCAACCTGCTGGCGATGTAGACGGCGAGCTCGTAGATCATCGGATACGACGTCTTGATCGACCTGGCCATCGGGTTCCTGGAGTAGGAGTGCTCGTGCGCACGACGAAGCAGGTTCTGCACGTGCAGGGTGAGCCGGGTGATGAAGTCCTCATCGGAGAGGTCGACGAGGTACTCCTCGCCCGCGTTCTGCACGATGCTCCGCACGACGTCGAGGTCGGCCCGGTTGAGGTAGCCGGGGTCGGTGGCATCCGGCGCCCGCATCACCGCACGCGTGGTGAGCAGGTAGGCGAGGTAGTCGATGTCCGCGGCGCCGAGGACCGTGTCGAAGTGGTGGGCGATGAGCGCGGACAGGTCGGAGGGGATGCCGTCGGCCGGTTCCCCTGCACCGGTGTCGCTCTCGGGCACATGGCGGTCCTTCGACACCCTGTCGACGGCGATCGCGATGTGCAGGAGGACGTTATCGATCCCGTAGTCGTTGAGCGAGTAGTTGCGTTCGGTGAGCATGTCGATGAGCGCGGTCTTGAATTCGCTGAGGCTCTGGAACGAGAACTCGCGCTGGATCGCCTCGAGCTCGATCATTCCGCGCTCGGTCTCCTCGCGGAACATCCGCGACAGCAGGCGCCTCCTGGCGAGTTCCGTTCCGGCAAGCGCGACCGTCCCGCCCCGTCTCGTGAGGGACAGTTCGGCTTCGGAGAGCAGCAGGCGCACCCGGGCGAGGTCCGACTCCACCGTCGATTCCGACACGTGCAGGCTGTCGGCAAGATCGAAGACGTCGAGTCCGTCCGGGCTGTCGACCAGCCGCCGCACGATCCCGTACAACCGGTCCCTCGGTGTCTCCGTCACATCGACGACGGCCGCCGAGCGGAAGGCGGCGTACGCATCCGCATCGACGCGATAACCGTTCGGCCCCGCCTCGACGACGCTCTGGCCTGCGGCGCGAGCCTTGATGGCTGTGACATAACTGCGGATGCTGCGCGGCGTCACCCCGAGGACGTCGGCGAGTTCACCCGCGGTCACCCAGGTACCGGCGCGCGCGAGATAGGCGAGGATCCTGTCCTGTCGATCGCGGGTCATGGTGCGCTCTCCTTCTGTCGCCGGCGCTGAAGTCTGGTGCCGGCGGTGCGTCCATGTCGAGTCAACCATCGAAAGGGCGGCGCCGGGGGAGCAAACGGGTGCTTTCCGGGGAGGCGGAAGGGTTCATGGTGGCACCGGCCCGGGTTGAGCGGGAGAATCGGGGACAGCCCGCCACCAGGAGCGGGACGCAGGACTGTTCGGGACGGCAACGGAGGCGGATCGATGAGAATCCTCGTGGTGTGTGGCGCGGGCGCGTCGAGTACTTTCGTTGCCCGTCGCATCCGGACGTCCGCCACCGCTCGCTCGCTGGCCGTCACGGCAGAGGCCTGCCCCCTCGACTCGCTGCCCCAGCGACTGGACGGATCGGGCGTCGTGCTCCTCGGCCCGCACCTCGGGAATCGCCTCGACGACGTCCGTCGCAGCGCCGATTCCGCCGGCGTCGCCGTCGCGGTACTTCCGGCCACCATCTTCTCGTCGCCATCCGGTGACGAAGCCCTCGATCTCGCCCTGGAAGCTGCAGGGGCGTTGTCGACGCAGGGGGAACCACAACGCAGCGACGGAGGACCCACCCATGGTTGAACGCACCGTTCGAATCGGATCGAGCCACGGACTGCATGCGCGGCCGGCGAAACTCTTCACCCAGGCCGCGAGTGCGTCGGGGTCCAAAGTCACCATCGCCAAGGGCAGTGGCAAGCCGGTGAATGCCGCAAGCATCCTCGGCGTGATCTCTCTCGGTGTCGATCATGGGGACTACGTCACGCTGACCGCCGACGGCGACAACGCCGAAACCGTCCTCGACGAACTCGTCGAACTGCTGGTGACCGATCATGACGAGTGAGCTCGAGAGGACGATCGCCGGGACCGGCATCGGCCAGGGCGTCGCCGTCGGTGTCGTCGCCCGCATGTCCGACCCGCTCCCCGAACCGGCCGACACGCCGAGTACGCGGTCGCAGGCCGAGGAGTCCGAGCGGGCACGGGTATCGCTCGGCGTCGTCGCGAGGGAGCTCGAAGCCCGAGGCCAGTCCGCGGGCGGAGCCGCGAAGGATGTCCTCGAAGCCCAGGCCATGATGGCCGAAGATCCGATGCTCTCCGATGCGATCGACGAAGCGCTCGCGGCGGGTAAGACAGCGGAACGCGCCGTGTTCGAGGCGTTCGCGTCCTTCCGGGACCAGCTCGTCGCCATGGGCGGCTACCTCGGTGAACGGGCCGCTGACCTCGATGACGTGTCACAGCGTGTCATCGCGGACCTCGGGGGAGTGGCCGCGCCTGGCGTTCCCAACCCGGAGCATCCGTTCATCCTCGTCGCTCGCGACCTCGCACCTGCGGACACCGCCATGCTCGACCTCGACAAGGTCCTCGGCCTCATCACGAGTGACGGCGGCCCCACCTCGCACACCGCGATCCTCGCCCGCGAGAAGTCCATCGTCGCCGTCGTCGGCGCAGCGGATGCCACGGGGCTGGCGGAAGGCACCCGCGTCGTTCTCGACGCCGCCGCTGGCATCGTGATCGCCGACCCGAGCGACGAGCAGGTCGCAGACGCCGAGCGCCGCATCGCCGAACGGAAGGCCGCCGCTGTCGCGCCGGTCACCCCGGGCGCGCTCGCCGACGGCACAGCCATCCCGCTGCTCGCGAACCTTGGCTCGTCCGCAGGCGCGCAGGCAGCGGCCGATGCCGGAGCCGAGGGCGTCGGCCTGTTCCGCACCGAGTTCCTCTTCCTCGACGCCGGAGGATCCGCCCCCACCGTCGAGCAGCAGAAGGAGCACTACATCCGCTTGCTCGAGGCATTCGGCGGCAAGAAGGTCGTCGTTCGCGTGCTCGATGCAGGGGCGGACAAGCCTCTCCAGTTCCTCAACGACGCCCACGAGGAGAACCCGGCCCTCGGGCTGCGCGGTCTCCGCGCCCTCCGCGCCAGCGAAGACATCCTCCGGGAGCAGCTCACGGCGCTCGCCGAGGCGGATGCCGCCACAGACGCCGAACTCTGGGTCATGGCCCCGATGGTGTCGACCGTCGAGGAGACGAGGTACTTCGTCGCCCTCGCACGCGAGTTCGGGATCAAGACCGCCGGTGTCATGGTCGAGGTCCCGTCGCTCGCCCTGCTCGCCGACAAGGTCGCTGCAGAAAGTGACTTCGCCTCGATCGGAACGAACGACCTCACCCAGTACACGCTCGCGGCGGACCGCATGCTCGGTTCCGTCGCGGCGTTCCAGGACCCGTGGCACCCCGCCGTCCTCCGGCTCGTCGGCGAGGTCGGCGCAGCCGGTGCCGCAGCAGGCAAACCCGTCGGGATCTGTGGCGAAGCGGCGGCGGACCCGCTGCTCGCCGTCGTGCTCGTCGGGCTGGGCGCCACGAGCCTCTCAATGTCCACCCCGGCGCTCGTCGACGTCCGGGCTTCCCTGCTCACATTCACCCTCGACGAGGCACGACACCTCGCCGGAATCGCACTGGCCGCCGACGGGGCGGCCGAATCCCGCGCAGCGGTTGCCGCCGCTGCACTCACCCTGAAAGAGGCACGATCATGACGACGACGTCTACCCCCACGAAGCCGGGAGGTGCCCGGGTCCGCGTCCAGCGGTTCGGCACGTTCCTCTCCGGCATGGTGATGCCCAACATCGCAGCGTTCATCGCGTGGGGCCTCATCACCGCATTCTTCATCGCGACCGGCTGGATGCCGAACGGCATCCTCGGCGGGTTCGGCAACGCGGATGTCATCGGCTGGCAGGGCGCGGCGACAACGCTCGCGCAGGCTGAAGACGGCACGACCTTCCCGCAGTACGTCGGACTGGTCGGCCCGATGATCACCTACCTGCTCCCTCTCCTCATCGCCAACACCGGCGGACGGATGATCTACGGTGAGCGTGGTGGCGTTGTCGGGACGATCGCGACGATGGGTGTGATCGTCGGATCCTCGATCCCGATGTTCATCGGCGCGATGATCATGGGCCCGCTCGCGGCGTGGCTGATGAAGAAGGTCGACAGCATCTGGGACGGCAAGATCAAGGCCGGCTTCGAGATGCTCGTCAACAACTTCTCCGCGGGAATCCTCGGCGCCATTCTGGCGGTCGTCGCCTTCTTCGGAATCGCCCCGATCATCACAACACTGAGCTCCTGGCTCGAGGCGGCGGTCAACTGGCTCGTGAGCCTGTCGCTCCTCCCGCTCGTGAGCATCTTCGTCGAACCGGGCAAGATCCTCTTCCTCAACAACGCGATCAACCACGGCGTCTTCACCCCACTCGGTGTGCAGCAGGTGGAAGAAAGCGGAAAGAGCATCCTGTTCCTGATCGAGGCCAACCCCGGCCCCGGACTCGGAATCCTCCTCGCCTACTCGTTCTTCGGACTCGGCATCGCCCGCGCGAGCGCGCCCGGCGCGATCATCATCCACTTCTTCGGTGGAATCCACGAGATCTACTTCCCGTACGTACTGATGAAGCCGGCTCTCCTCCTCGCCGTCATCGCGGGTGGAATGTCCGGTGTCGCCACCAACGTGCTGTTCTCGAGCGGACTCCGCGCGCCGGCGTCCCCCGGAAGCATCATCGCCGTGCTGATCCAGACGGCGAACGACAGCTACCTCGGCGTGATCCTCTCGGTTCTCGTCGCAACCGCCGTGTCGTTCCTCGTCGCCGCGATCATCCTGCGGGCATCGCGCAAGCGTGACCTGGCCGCAGGCAACGCCGGAGACATGAGCGCCGCTGTCGCAGCCACCGAGGCGAACAAGGGCAAGTCAAGCTCCGTGCTCGGCGGCCTCGTCAACGAGGGGACCACCGACACAGGCTCTGCGGGAGGCACCGCAACGACGACGCTCGTCAAGAACATCGTCTTTGCGTGCGACGCGGGAATGGGCTCGAGTGCGATGGGAGCATCCGTCCTGCGCAACAAGATCAAGAAGGCGGGTGTCGACGGCATCACCGTGACAAATCAGGCCATCGCGAACCTCACCGGGGACGCGGACCTCGTGATCACCCACCAGGACCTGACCGACCGGGCCAGGGAGAAATCGCCGAACTCGCAGCACGTCTCCGTCGACAACTTCATGAACAGCCCGAAGTACGATGACGTGGTCGAGATCGTCAAGCGCAACAACCAGGGGGGAACAGCATGACCGGAACTATCCTGACCGCCGAGAACATCAAGGCATCGGGCTCGGCAACGACGAGGGACGACGCCATCCGCGAGGCCGGAGAGCTCCTGGTCTCGGCGGGAGCCGTGACACCGGGCTACGTCGACGCGATGCTCGAGCGCGAGGCATCCGTCTCCACCTACATGGGGAACTTCCTCGCCATCCCTCACGGCACCAACGAGGCGAAGGACTCCATCACCCGGTCGGCGCTCTCGATCGTGAGGTACGCCGAACCGATCGACTGGAGCGGTGACGAGGTCCGGTTCGCCGTCGGTATCGCCGGGCTCAACAACGAGCACCTCGAAATCCTCTCCAAGATCGCCATCGTCTTCTCCGATGAGGACGAGGTCGAGAAGCTCCTCAACGCGGCGGATGCGAACGAACTGTTCGCGCTGCTCGAGGAGGTCAACGCAGAATGAAGGCCGTTCACTTCGGCGCGGGCAACATCGGTCGCGGATTCGTCGGCCTGCTGCTTCACGACGCCGGTTACGAGGTTGTCTTCGCCGATGTGAACGCGGAGCTCATCGACCAGCTCGACGCGGCACCGAGCTATGACGTGCACGAGGTCGGTGAGGGTGGGCAGATCCGCACCGTCACCGGCTTCCGTGCCATCAACAGTGCCAGCGCCGAGAACGAGCTGATCTCCGAGATCCAGACCGCAGACGTCGTCACGACCGCCGTCGGTCCGAACATCCTGAGATTCGTCGCCCCTGTGATCGCTCGGGCACTCGCCCTGCGGGACTCCGGACTCGCGCCACTCGCCGTGATGGCGTGTGAAAACGCCATCAACGCCACCGACGTGCTGAAGACAGAGGTGCAGGCGAGCGTGGCGCCAGACGAGTGGGAGGCGCTGAGTCCCCGCGCGATTTTCGCCAACACGGCCGTCGACCGCATCGTCCCCGGCCAGGCAGCCTCGGCGGGCATCGACGTCACGGTCGAGACCTTCTACGAGTGGGTCATCGAGTCAGGCCCGTTCGGGGAGAACACGCCGGACATCCCCGGCGCGACATTCGTCGACGCGCTCGGTCCGTACATCGAGCGAAAGCTGTTCACGGTCAACACCGGCCACGCCACCGCTGCGTACTACGGGTTCGCTGCCGGAATCGAGAAGATCTCCGATGCCCTCGCCGATACGGCGGTCTCGGATGCGGTGCGCAGCGTTCTCGAAGAGACGAGCGCACTCCTCGTCGCAAAGCACGGCATCGACGCTGAGGCCCAGGCTGCCTACCGCGAGAAGATCCTCGGGCGGTTCGCCAACCCGCACCTGCCAGACACCGTCCAGAGGGTCGGGCGCCAGCCGCTCCGCAAGCTGTCACGACACGAACGGTTCATCGGCCCGGCGGCCGAACTCGCCGAACGGGGGATGGGACACAGTGCCCTCCTCGACGCCATTGCGCAGGCGCTGCGGTTCGACGTTGCCGACGATGAGCAGAGTGCCGAAATGCGGCGCATGCTCGCAGAACTCGATGCTCCCGCCTTCGTGGAGCAGGTCACCGGACTGGCGCCGGAGCATCCATTGTTCGGGGAAATCGTCGGCATTGTGTCCACCGCCCTGGCGTGAGAATCGATTGGCGAATCGGCGCCAATTAACATAGGATTGTCCGTTGGTGCTTTGTGCACGCTTTCTGTGTGTTCTCCAAACGGAGCAAGCAGCACCACAATCCATCCGCACGACCAGTGCGACCTACTTTGAGCGACAGTGAGTGTATGGCCAAAAAAGACGGTGTCATTGAGATCGAAGGCGCAGTAGTCGAAGCTCTGCCCAACGCGATGTTTCGTGTTGAGCTGACCAACGGCCACCGCGTTCTTGCCACGATTAGCGGCAAGATGCGTCAGCACTACATCCGTATCCTCCCCGAGGACCGCGTGATCGTTGAGCTCAGCCCATACGATCTGACCCGCGGCCGGATCGTTTACCGCTACAAGTAGGACGCGCTGTAAGTAACGGCCTGAGGTCCATACCGGGCGTCACGGCACGACGACAGCGAAAAGAGAGAAACACATGAAGGTCAACCCCAGCGTCAAGAAGATCTGTGACAAGTGCAAGGTCATTCGTCGCAACGGACGCGTCATGGTCATCTGCGACAACCCGCGCCACAAGCAGCGCCAGGGCTAATCCTCCTCTCGGGGAGAACCGCACGACCAGCAACACAACATATTCGGCAGTTCCAGATCTCATTCGAGTGACACCTCGGGTCGGAGGCCCGGGCACAGGAACTGCTCCACACCTCCACTAACTCCTAGGAGAAGCCACCATGGCACGTCTCGCCGGCGTAGATATTCCCCGCGATAAGCGCGTGGAAATCGCACTGACGTACATTTACGGTGTTGGACGCACACGGTCTGTACAGACCCTCGCGGACACCGGAATCGACGGAAACATCCGCGTGAAGGACCTCAGCGACGACCAGCTGATCCAGCTCCGCGACTACATCGAAGGCAACTACAAGGTGGAGGGTGACCTCCGCCGCGAGGTTCAGGCCGACATCCGCCGCAAGGTCGAAATTGGAAGCTACGAGGGCATCCGCCACCGTCGCGGCCTGCCCGTCCGTGGTCAGCGCACCAAGACCAACGCTCGTACCCGCAAGGGCCCGAAGCGCACCGTAGCCGGCAAGAAGAAGGCTCGCTAGGCCATCGGCCTCGAGTCTCGCCAGAAGAATTTAGGAGTAATCAATGGCTGCACCCAAGTCGGCTGCTCGCAAGCCGCGTAAGAAAGAAAAGAAGAACATCGCAGTGGGCCAGGCCCACATCAAGTCGACCTTCAACAACACCATCGTCTCGATCACGGACCCAACGGGCGCCGTCATCAGCTGGGCTTCCTCCGGTGGAGTCGGCTTCAAGGGTTCGCGTAAGTCGACCCCGTTCGCCGCTCAGCTCGCCGCAGAATCGGCAGCGCGTCAGGCGCAGGAACACGGCATGAAGAAGGTTGACGTCTTCGTCAAGGGACCCGGCTCCGGCCGCGAGACCGCGATCCGTTCACTTCAGGCCGCTGGCCTCGAGGTCGGCTCGATCAACGACGTCACCCCGCAGGCGCACAACGGTTGCCGCCCGCCCAAGCGTCGCCGCGTCTAAATCTCTACTCATGGTCGATTGAGCAGTGCCTGGCAGGCACTGCTCAATCGACCGTTGACGACACAACTTCATACCTCGCCATTGCAAGTGTCATATAGCGGACACTTAGCCGAAAGGAACACATAGTGCTTATTGCACAGCGCCCAACGCTCACCGAAGAGAACATCTCAGAGTTCCGCAGCCGGTTCGTGATTGAGCCACTGGAGCCCGGCTTCGGTTACACCCTCGGTAACTCACTTCGCCGCACCCTGCTTTCTTCCATCCCGGGCGCTGCTGTCACCAGCATCCGCATCGATGGCGTACTGCACGAGTTCAGCACCATCCCCGGTGTGAAGGAAGACGCAACCGAGATCATCCTGAACATCAAGGGGCTCGTTGTCTCGAGCGAGCACGACGAGCCGATCACCGCTTACCTCCGTAAGACCGGTGCCGGTCAGGTCACCGCCGCTGACATCTCGGCTCCTGCCGGTGTCGAGGTGCACAACCCGGACCTCGTGATCGCCACCCTGAACGACAAGGCGAAGTTCGAACTGGAACTGACCATCGAGCGTGGCCGTGGCTACGTTTCCGCCACGCAGAACCGCAACGAGTTCTCCGAGGCCGGCCAGATCCCGATCGACTCGATCTACTCACCCGTTCTCAAGGTCACCTACCGCGTCGAGGCAACTCGTGCCGGTGAGCGCACCGACTTCGACCGCCTGGTCGTCGATGTCGAGACGAAGGCGGCCATCACGCCTCGCGACGCCATCGCATCCGCCGGTAAGACGCTCGTCGAGCTGTTCGGCCTCGCCCGTGAGCTCAACAACGCCGCTGAAGGCATCGAGATCGGCCCAGCGCCGGTCGACGCCGTGCTCTCCAGTGAACTGTCGATCCCGATCGAAGACCTGGACCTGTCGGTCCGTTCATACAACTGCCTCAAGCGTGAGGGCATCAACACGGTGTCCGAGCTCGTCGCCCTGAGCGAGACGCAGCTGATGAACATCCGCAACTTCGGACAGAAGTCGGTCGATGAGGTTCGCGACAAGCTCGTGGAAATGGGCCTCTCGCTCAAGGATTCGGTCCCCGGATTCGACGGCGCCCACTTCTACTCGGGTTACGAAGACGAGACAAGCAACTAAGGCTCGTCCTCGACGCCTTTTCATTATTGACACTGGAGATTAACGACAATGCCTACTCCCACTAAAGGCCCCCGCCTCGGAGGCGGCCCAGCACACGAGCGTCTCATGCTCGCCAACCTGGCCGCAGCCCTGTTCACCCACAAGAGCATCAAGACGACCGAGACGAAGGCCAAGCGCCTCCGTCCGATCGCCGAGCGCCTCATCACCTTCGCGAAGCGTGGAGACCTCCACGCCCGTCGTCGCGTCATGCGTGTGATCGGAGACACCTCGGTCGTGCACGAGCTCTTCACCGAGATCGCCCCCCTTGTCGCCGAGCGTGAGGGTGGATACACCCGCATCACGAAGCTCGGTTTCCGTAAGGGTGACAACGCGTCGATGGTTCAGATCGAACTGGTTCTCGAGCCCGTCACCCCCAAGGTGAAGAAGTCGAAGACCACCACGGAGAAGGCCGCACCGGTCGTCGCCGAGGAGACCGCTGCTGACGAAGCAGCCGTCGAAGAAGCCCCTGAGGCTGAGGTCGTTGACGCAGACACCGAAGCCGCTGACGCCGAGAAGGCCGAAGACAAGTAGGCATTTCGCGATCAGCGAAGCCCCCGACATCCGCGAGGATGCCGGGGGCTTCGTCGTTGCACTCCCCATAGGCTGGAGGGATGACCTCGGTAACGCTTCCCCTCAGTAGCCGCGTCGACGCCCCACAGGAACTCCCGATTCCGAGCCACGCGGATGTCGCCAGGTGGCGTCCCGCATCCCCGGAGGACATCGACGCGATTCTCGCAACACAGGCCCTCTCGGATCGGCTCGATCACCCCGAGTGGACGACGACGAGGGAGGACCTCGAGGAGGACTTCCGGGCCGCCCACATCGACATGTCCCGCGATTCGCTCGTCGGCTTCGACGCCGACGGCGCTGTTGCCGCGTACGGATTCGTGATCCTCGGGCCGGGTCAGGACAGCCGCGTGCAGTCCTACCTGCCGGGAACGGTGCGACCCGACCTCCGCGGGCGAGGTGTCGGCCGGTGCCTGCTCGACTGGCAGCGCGGCAGATCCCGCCAGCAATTCGCCTCGTCGGAGAAGACGATCCCTGGGTGGTCGATGATCGACGTGGCGAACGGGAACGACGCGGCTCTCGCTCTCGCCCAGGACATGGGCTTCGTGATCTCGCGCTACTTCACCACCATGAACCGTGTGGCGGCGGAGCCTGTGCCCGAGATCGCCGCGCCAGACGGCATCCGAATCTTGCGTTGCACTCCCGACCTGTTCGAAGCGGCCCGACTGGCGCGCAATGATGCTTTCCGAGATCACTGGGGGAGCCAGCCACGGGTGCCGGAGGAGTGGGCGAAGTTCACGGGCAGCTCGAAGTTCCGGCCGGAGTTGTCGTGGGTGGCGCTCGAAGGCTCAGGGGCGGATGCCCGTGTCGTCGCGTTCGCCCTCACCTCGCTGAACGAACACGACTGGGAGGCGCAGGGCTTCAGCTCGGGATACATCGAGCTGATCGGCGTCGTCCGAGACTGGCGTGGACGGCGCCTCGCTCCAGCACTCATCTCCCGATTGCTGACGTCGTTCGGGGAGGCCGGGCTGGAACGCGCCGTCCTCGACGTCGATACCGCAAGCCCGACGGGAGCCAACAGCCTCTATGAACGGCTCGGATTCCGTGCGACCACGCAGGAGATCGCCCTCGTCATCGAATACTGACGGCGACCGTAAACTGTGGGGGTGACCCAGACCCAGCGATTCCGACTCGACATCGCGTACGACGGGACCGGGTTCGCAGGGTGGGCGAAGCAACCGGGGCTCCGCACTGTCCAGGGTGTTCTCGAGGATGCGATCGCAACCATCCTCGGCCAGCAGGGCGAGAAGATCCTCGTCGCGGTGGCCGGCCGGACAGACACGGGAGTTCACGCCACCGGTCAGGTGGCTCACCTCGATCTCGACGCCGACCGCGTCGAGCGTGTCCGTCGTGGCAGGGCGACGCGAGACGGGTTGCACCCGACGGGCAGTGCCCTCCGCCGCAAGGTGAACGGTGTTCTCGGCCAGTATCCCGATGTCGTGATCACGAACGCTGCTCCTGCCGCACCGGGCTTCGATGCCCGTTTCTCCGCCGTGTGGCGCCGGTACGAGTACCGGATCGCTGACAGCCTGTCGTTCAGGAGCCCCCTCGAACGAGCGCAGACCACGTGGCATCCTGCCCCGCTCGACGTGGCGCGCATGGACGCCGCCGCCACGAGTCTCACCGGGCTGCGGGATTTCGCGACCTATTGCCGTCCCAGGGAAGGGCGAACGACCATCCGTACCCTCCAGCGCTTCAGCTGGCGAAGGGATGCGCACGGCGTTCTCGTCGCGGACGTGCGAGCCGATGCGTTCTGTCACAGCATGGTGCGGGCGCTCGTCGGAGTCTGCGTCGCCGTGGGGGAGGGGAAGCTCGACGTCCAGGACGCCGAACGGTTGCGAGCGGAACTCGAGCGCTCCAACGAGTTCGCCGTCATGCCCGCGCGGGGCCTGACCCTCGCCGAGGTCGGTTATCCCTCCGATGCCCTCCTCGGGCAGCGCGCCGAGCTGACCAGGCAGCGCCGGTCGCTCGCAGACGGCCCGGACCCGTTCGCCGAGTTTGACCCTGATGATGAGGCCGGGTAGGCTTACCCCTTGGTGTCTGCGCTCCCTGCAGTGCGGCATCCGAAGTTGAGCCCTCCACCTGCGGCGTTCCAGTTCTGGAACTCCCAACGGAGCGGGATTCACGACCAACCAACTTACGACAAGAAAGCAGCACTACTGTGACGCGCACTTATACCCCCAAGGCATCTGAGATCCAGCGGGACTGGTTCATCATCGACGCCACCAACATCGTGCTCGGCCGCCTGGCCAGCCATGTCGCCATCCTCCTCCGTGGAAAGCACAAGGCGACTTTTGCGAACCACATGGACACCGGTGACTTCGTCATCATCATCAACGCCGACAAGGTTGCCCTCACCGGCCAGAAGCTCCTCCAGAAGAAGGCATACCGCCACTCGGGTTACCCGGGCGGCATCAAGGCTGTGACCTACGCCGAACTGCTCGAGAAGAACCCTTCCCGCGCGGTGGAGAAGGCTGTTCGCGGCATGCTCCCCAAGAACTCCCTCGGCGCTGCGCAGCTGCGCAAGCTGAAGGTCTACACCGGTTCCGAGCACCCGCACGCCGCTCAGCAGCCCAAGACGTACACCCTCGACCAGGTCGCCCAGTAAGCGCCGAAGAGACATAAGGATTCCTACAGTGGCGAATATTTCAGATTCCATCGCATCGGCCCCGGAGAGCTTCTCCACCGAGACGCCCAACGAAGCAGCCCCCAAGGCAGCTCGCCCGGCGCTGAGCGTTCCCGGCGCAGCCGTCGGCCGTCGCAAGCAGGCCATCGCCCGCGTGCGCCTCGTTCCCGGCTCGGGCACCATCACGGTCAACGGCCGTGAGCTCGCAGACTACTTCCCGAACAAGCTGCACCAGCAGCTCATCAACGACCCGTTCACGGTTCTCGACCTCGCAGGTGGATACGACGTCATCGCACGTATCTCCGGCGGAGGCCCCTCGGGCCAGGCGGGAGCCCTTCGTCTCGGTATCGCGCGTGCGCTCAACCAGATCGACGAAGAGAACAACCGCGCAACGCTCAAGGCAGCCGGCTTCCTCTCCCGCGACGCTCGCGTCAAGGAGCGTAAGAAGGCTGGACTCAAGAAGGCACGTAAGGCACCTCAGTTCTCGAAGCGCTAATCGCGCCTCGGTTCTGGACTGCTTGTCATGTCTCGCCTGTTTGGTACTGACGGCGTTCGCGGACTCGCGAACGTCGACCTGACGGCAGACCTCGCTCTCGGCCTTGCCCAAGCCACCGCAGTGGTGCTTGGGCAAGGCCGTAGTGCTGAGGCCCGCCGCGCCGCCGGGAAACGCCCCGTCGCCGTGCTCGCCCGCGACCCCCGTGTCTCCGGCGACTTCCTCGCAGCCGCCGTCGCCGCAGGCCTGGCGTCGAGCGGTGTCGACGTCCTCGACGCTGGAGTCATCCCGACCCCCGCCGCGGCCTTCCTCATCGCCGACATCGACGCGGACTTCGGCGTCATGATCTCGGCGAGCCACAACCCTGCGCCGGACAACGGGATCAAGATCTTCGCCCGCGGCGGTCGCAAGCTGCCCGACGACGTCGAAGCCAGGATCGAGCACTACCTCACCGAGCCGAACCTCGCGCCCACCGGGCCAGGAGTCGGCAGGATCCGCCGGTTCGCGGATGCCGAGGACCGCTACGTCGTGCATCTTCTCGGCAGCCTCCCTCATCGCCTCGACGGGCTCCACGTCGTCCTCGACTGTGCCCACGGTGCCGCTGCGGGAGTGTCGCCCGAAGTGTTCCGGGACGCGGGAGCGACGCTCACCATCATCGGGAACGACCCCGACGGGATGAACATCAACGATGGCGTCGGATCGACCCATCTCGACCTGCTGGCGAAAGCCGTTCTCGAGCACGGTGCAGACATCGGCATCGCTCACGATGGCGACGCCGACCGCTGCCTCGCTGTCGACGCCAACGGCACCGTCATCAACGGTGACCAGATCATGGCCATCCTCGCCGTCTCGATGAAGGAGCGGGGTCACCTCACCGACAACACCCTCGTGGCCACGGTGATGAGCAACCTCGGTCTGACCATCGCCATGGAAGAGCACGGCATCTCCGTCGTGAAGACCAAGGTCGGGGACCGATACGTTCTCGAAGAGATGAACGAAAACGGTTACGCCCTCGGGGGCGAGCAGTCCGGCCACGTGATCATGAGCGAATTCGCGACGACGGGTGACGGCATCCTGACCGGACTCCACCTCGTCAGCGAGATGGCGCGCACCGGTAAGACCGCCGCTGAACTCGCCGCTGTGATGGATGTGTACCCGCAGATCCTGGTCAACGTCAAGGACGTCGACCGCAACGGCATCCACACCGACGAGGTCCTCGCGGCAGCGGTGCTGTCTGCCCAGGAGGAACTCGGTGAGAGCGGCCGGGTTCTTCTGCGGCCGAGTGGCACCGAGCAACTGGTTCGGGTGATGGTCGAAGCGGCCGATCAGCCGACAGCCGACCGTCTCGCGCATGCCCTGGCGGATGTCGTGCGGGAGCGCCTCGCCGTCTGACAGCCCTGATCATGAAACAGCCCCGGCCGCTCCTTCGAGCGACCGGGGCTGTTTTGCTGTCTCACACCTTGCGGAGAAGTACCTGGCTGACCGTATGGTCTGACGCCTTGCGCAGCACGAGTTTCGCTCGTGCGCGGGTGGGACGGATGTTTTCGAGCAGGTTCGGCTCGTTGACCTCACGCCAGTAGAACCGCGCCTTCTCCCGGGCCTCATCCTCGGTGAACGACGCATACACGTTGAAGAACGAATTGGGGTTCGTGAACGCTCCGCGCTGCAGAGCCATGAACCGCTCCTCGTACCAGGTCGCGATGTCGGAGGACCTGGCGTCGACGTAGACGCTGAAATCGAAGAGGTCGCTCACCGTGAGGCGGTTCCCGTTTCCGGCCGGCTGAAGGACGTTGAGCCCTTCGACGATGAGGACGTCCGGCCGGCGAACGACCACCTGCGCGTCGGGCACGATGTCGTACTTGAGGTGCGAGTAGAACGGCGCCCGTACCTCGTGCGCACCGCTCTTGACAGCGCTCACGAAACGGAGCAGGGCGCGACGGTCGTACGACTCAGGGAATCCCTTGCGGTCCATGATCCCGCGGCGCTTGAGTTCGGCGTTGGGGTAGAGGAACCCGTCCGTGGTGATGAGTTCGACCCGCGGCGTGTCCGGCCAGCGTGACATGAGCTCACGGAGGAGGCGTGCCACCGTCGACTTACCGACGGCGACGGAGCCGGCGACGCCGATGACGAACGGCGTGCGCTCCGTCTTCTCACCGAGGAACGCGCTCGTCGATTCATGCAGCTTCTTGGCGTTGGCGACGTAGAGGCTCAGCAGCCGGCTGAGGGGCAGGTAGACCTCTTCGACCTCCCGCAGGTCCAGCCGGTCGCCCAGACCACGCAGCTGGAACACCTCGGCGTCCGTGAGGGGGGATTCGGCGGTGGGCGCGAGTCTCGACCAGTCAGAACGGTCGATTTCCACGAACGGAGTGGGCTGCGCGGTCGCGGTTGAGCCGTGGGAGGGGTCCGACATAAGGTTCCCAGTCTATTGCCGCTATCGTTGAGCCCATGTGTGGAATCGTCGGTTACGTTGGCAACAACGACAGTATTAATGTTCTTCTCAGTGGTCTCGGCCGTCTGGAGTATCGCGGATATGACTCCGCCGGCGTCGCCGTCATCGACGAGACGGGTGCGATCCGCACCCGTAAGCGGGCCGGAAAGCTCGCCGTGCTCGCCGGAGACGTCAAGGCGAGTGCCATGGAAACCAGCCACACCGGAATCGGGCACACCCGCTGGGCGACCCACGGCGCTCCGACCGACCAGAACGCTCACCCCCACCTCGGTGACGACGGCAAGCTCGCCCTGATCCACAACGGCATCATCGAGAACTTCGCGCCACTCAAGAAGGAACTCGTCGCCGACGGTTACACGTTCATCAGCGAGACCGACTCCGAAGTCGCCGCGGTGCTCCTCGGTCGCGAATACCGCAAGACCAAGAACCTCCGTGAGGCCTTCCAGCACGTCGTCGCGCAGCTCGAGGGCGCGTTCACCCTCCTCGCCGTGCACGAAGAAGAGCCGGGCCTCGTCGTCGGAGCTCGCCGCAACTCACCCCTCGTGATCGGCCTCGGCGATGGCGAGAACTTCCTCGCATCCGACGTCGCCGCATTCGTCGAGTACACCCAGAGCGCCCTCGCCATCGGCCAGGACCAGATCGTCTCCATCACCCCTGACGCCGTCTCGGTGACGGACTTCTTCGGCGAGGCCGTCGAGGTCGAGCCGTTCGAGATCCAGTGGGATGCCTCCGCTGCCGAGAAGGGCGGCTGGTCCAGCTTCATGGCCAAGGAGATCGATGAAGAGCCGGATGCCGTCGCCAACACCCTGCGCGGCCGCATCGACGAAGAGGGCCGGGTTGTCATCCCCGAACTGAACGGTCTTGACGAGCTGTTCGCCGACATCAACCGCATCGTGGTCATCGCGTGCGGTACAGCCGCATACGCCGGCCAGGTCGGCAAGTACGCGCTCGAGAAATGGGCCGGAATCCCGGTCGATGTCGAGCTCAGCCACGAGTTCCGTTACCGCGAGCCCGTCATCACGCCGCAGACCCTCGTCGTCTCCATCAGCCAGTCCGGTGAGACCATGGACACGCTCATGGCCGTGAAGTACGCGAGCGAAGCAGGCGCCAGGACGTTGTCCATCTGCAACACGCAGGGCGCGACCATCCCGCGTGAATCCGACGCCGTGGTCTACACCCACGCCGGCCCGGAGGTCGCCGTCGCGTCGACGAAGGCATTCGTCGCTCAAATCACCGCTCTGTACCTGTTCGCGCTTCATCTCGCGCGCGTCCGCGGTAGCCAGTCGAGCGAGATGCTCGCCGAGCAGTCGGCCGAACTCCTCGCGATCCCGGAGAAGATCCGCACCATCCTCGGTGAGCAGGATGTCGTCGTCCAGCTCGCCCGATGGATGAGCGACTCCCGCGCCGTTCTGTTCCTCGGCCGCCACGTCGGCTTCCCGATCGCGCTCGAAGGCGCGCTCAAGCTCAAGGAGCTCGCGTACATCCACGCCGAAGGCTTCGCCGCCGGCGAGCTCAAGCACGGCCCGATCGCGCTGATCGAGCCAGGCCAGCCGGTCTTCGTCGTCGTTCCAAGCCCGCGCGCGTCAGCGACCATCCACTCGAAGGTCGTCTCCAACATCCAGGAGATCCGTGCCCGCGGCGCGAAGGTCATCGCCATCGCCGAAGAGGGCGACGCGTCGGTTCTGCCGTTCACAGACGTGGTGCTTCGCATCCCGCTGGCCGGGCCGCTGTTCGAGCCGCTCCTCGCCGTCATCCCGCTGCAGATCTTCGCAATGGAACTGGCGAGCGCGAAGGGTCTCGATGTCGACCAGCCCCGCAACCTGGCCAAGTCCGTCACCGTCGAGTAACCGGACTCCCGGCGGGGGAGAGAGGAACAGCGTGATCGTCGGCATCGGAGTCGACCTGGTCGACCTGGCACGTTTCGAGCGTGCGGTGGACCGGACTCCCGGGTTGCGCGATCGCCTGTTCGCTCCCAGCGAACAGGACAAGCCGCTTCGCTCCCTCGCCGGCCGGTTCGCCGCCAAGGAAGCGCTGATCAAGGCCCTCGGAAGCTCTGACGGCGTGCACTGGCTCGAGATCATCGTGACCAACGACCCGCAGGGCGACCCGCGGTTCGAGTTGTCCGGCGAGACGGCAGCCGTCGTCGCCGCGCGCGGGATCACCTCACTGCATCTGTCGATGAGCCACGACGCTGGGGCGGCGATCGCCTTCGTGCTCGCCGAGCGCGCTGAAGCTCCTCTCGGCGACGCCGGGACGGATGCCGCATGACGGCCTTTCGGGAGGCGCTCGTCGATCTGGGAGCCGTGACGGCGAACATCCGCACCCTGCGCGCTCGAATCGGTACCCATCACCTCCTCGCGGTGGTCAAGGCCGACGCCTACGGGCACGGTGCTGTGCCCGTAGCGCGTGCCGCTCTCGAGGGCGGAGCGGACTGGCTCGGAACCGCCGACATCACCGAGGCGCTCGCCCTGCGGTCCGCAGGGATCGACGCGCCCCTGCTCTGCTGGCTGCACGAGGAGGGGGCGGACTTCTCCGCGGCCGTGAGGGAGGGAATCGACCTCGGCGCGTCCTCGGCCGCCCAGCTGGATGCCGTCGCTCGCGCGGCAGGCACGTCGCGCGCTGCCGTGCACCTCAAGCTCGACACGGGACTCAGCAGGAACGGTGTCGCGGAGGCCGACTGGGCTGCCGTCTTCGACCATGCCCGGCGCCTCGAAGAGGCAGGCTCGCTCTCGATCCGCGGAATCTTCTCGCACCTGTCGAACGCGTCGGCCGAGGACGACCGGGCGGCAGTCGCCGTCTTCCGCCGGGGGCTTGCCCTCGCCGAGAACGCCGGACTCCGGCCGGACCTCGTCCATCTCGCCGCGACAGCGGCGGCGATCGACCTCCCAGACGCCCGGTTCAACACGGTCCGGATCGGCATCGGCATGTACGGTCTCTCGCCGTTCGACGACCGGAGCTCCGCGGATCTCGGCCTCGTGCCCGCGATGACCCTGATGGGACGGATCGCGGCGGTCCGCCGACTGCCTGCCGGCAGTGGCGTCTCGTACAGTTACACCTACCGGACCCAGCGGGAATCCACCCTCGCGCTCGTTCCGCTCGGATACGCGGACGGGGTCCCACGCCAGGCCTCCGGCGCCGGGCACGTCGTCATCGCCGGTTCCCGGTTTCCTGTCGCCGGTCGCATCGCCATGGACCAGTTCGTCGTCGACGTCGGGGACCTCGACGTCGCCGTGGGAGACGATGTGATCCTCTTCGGCGACCCGGTCTCCGGTGTCCCGAGTGCCACCGAGTGGGCCGAAGCCGCAGGCACGATCAATTACGAGATCGTCACCCGGATCGGCGCACGCGTCGAGAGGCGGTACGTCCGGTGATCGAGCTGCCGTTCGAGGCGATGGTCGACACGTCGGACGACATGCACGAACTCGGGATCCGGCTCGGCGCCTCCCTCCAGGCGGGAGACCTGCTCGTCCTCACCGGGCCGCTCGGGGCGGGCAAGACCACTCTGACGCGCGGTATCGGTGAGGGGCTCGGTGTTCGCGGGCCGGTGACGAGTCCCACCTTCGTCCTCGCCCGCACCCATCCCAACCTCGTCGGAGGTCCGCCACTCGTGCACGTCGACGCGTACCGGCTGAGCGAGGCCATCGAACTCGACGACCTCGACATCGATTACGCCAGGAGCGTCGTCATCGTCGAGTGGGGCAGGGGGCTCGTCGACGCGATCGCCCCGGGATGGGTCGATGTCGAAATCGAGCGGCCGACCGGCGCGTCCCAAAGCGAGGTGGATGGGGACGTGGCGGATGCCGGGGACGAGCCCCGTCGCATCCGCATCACCCGGGCAACGGCCCGGTGATGCCGCACTTCCTGAGCGCGTAGGCTTGACCGCGTGCTTCTCGCCATAGATTCCTCCACCGGCACCTCCGTCGCCGTGGTCGACCTGGCTGGCGGCATCCTCGCCGAACAGGCGATCGATGACACCATGAGTCACGCCGAGGTCGTCGGCGCGCTCCTGGGCGACACCCTCCGCGAGGCCGGGGTCGTCCCCGCCGATCTCTCCGCGGTCGCCTGCGGCATGGGACCCGGTCCGTTCACCGGGTTGAGGATCGGCATCGCCGCCGCGCGCGCATTCGCGTTCGGCGCGGGGAAACCGGTCGTGCCACTCGTCAGCCATGATGCCGTCGCCTTCGCGTGGTACTCGGCAGGCAACGAAGGGGACCTTCTCGTCGAGACCGACGCGCGGCGCAAGGAACTGTACTGGTCGGCGTACGCGGGTCTGTCTGCTGCCGGCCTGCCGGTTCGCGTCGGGGGCCCAGGGCTCGCGAGGCCAGAGGATGTTCCCGAGTCCACCGGTACGCGGCTCGAGGCCGCAGCGGTGTCAGCGGGAGCCCTCGGCATGCTCGCCGAGCTGACCTGGGCTGCCGGCAACGATTTCGCAGCAGACGAACCGCTGTATCTCCGGTCACCGGATGTCAGCATCTCGTCGCGGAAACGCGTGACCTCATGACGTGGCAGTTACGCCGCGCAGTGGTGGCCGACCTGTCCCGGATCCTCGAGATCGAGCGCTCCGTCTTCGCGACGGACGCCTGGTCCGAGTCGATGCTGCGCGACGAACTCGAGTCGACGAACACCTCGTACGTTGTGGCGACGCCGATCGGTGCGCCGGAGATCGTGCAGGGCTACGCCGGGCTCATGCTCCTTCCCGGTGCAACGGAAGCCGACGTCCAGACCATCGCCGTCGCCCCAGAGGCCCGCCGGATGGGGCTTGGCCGTGTGCTGATGCATACGCTGATCCGGAAGGCTCGGGAGGCGGGTGTGCGCGACGTGTTCCTCGAAGTTCGCGCCGACAACGCCGCCGCGCAGGCGCTCTACGATTCCCTCGGCTTCGTCGGCATCGGCGTGCGCCCCGGCTACTACCAACCAGACGACGTGGATGCCATCGTGATGAAACTCGTTCTCGCCCGACCCTCGACACCGATCGGAGCACCGTGAACGGGGTCGACCGAGCTGCCCCGCTCGTTCTCGGGATCGAGACGTCATGCGACGAGACCGGGATCGGCATCGTCAGGGGGCGGTCGCTGCTCAGCAACACCATCGCGTCGTCGATGGACGAACACGCCAGGTACGGCGGCGTCGTCCCCGAGGTCGCTGCTCGAGCCCACCTCGAAGCCCTCGTGCCCGCACTCACCGCCGCTGTAGCCGAGGCGGGAATCACGCTCGACGAGCTCGACGCCATCGCCGTGACATCCGGTCCCGGCCTGTCCGGTGCGCTCATGGTCGGTGTCGGGGCGGCGAAGGCGCTCAGCGTGGCTCTCGACAAACCGATCTATGCCGTGAACCACCTCGTGGGCCACGTCGGTGCAGACATCCTCGACGAGTCAGGGACACCGTTCGAGTACCCGACCATCGCCCTTCTCGTGTCGGGAGGGCACACCTCGCTGCTCCTCGTCCGCGACCTCGTCAGCGATGTCGAACTGCTCGGCGAGACCATCGACGACGCGGCGGGGGAGGCTTTCGACAAGGTCGCACGCCTCCTCGGGCTGCCGTACCCAGGCGGCCCGGAGATCGACCGGCTCGCCGCCGTCGGCAATCAGACGGCGATCCGGTTCCCCCGTGGGCTGACGCACCCCAAGGACATGGCGAAGCACCGCTACGATTTCTCCTTCTCCGGGCTCAAGACATCGGTCGCGCGGTGGGTCGAGAAGCAGCAGGACCTCGGCAACGAGGTGCCGGTGGCGGATGTCGCGGCGAGCTTCCGCGAAGCGGTCGCGGACGTGCTCCTCACCAAAGCGATAGCGGCCTGTGCCGACCACGGCGTGCCACGCCTCCTCCTCGGCGGTGGCGTCGTGGCGAACGCCCGGGTGCGTGAACTGGCCGCCGAGCGGGCCGCGGCAGCCGGAGTCGCGCTGCGCATCCCGCCGCTGTCGCTGTGCACGGACAACGGAGCGATGATCGCCGAACTCGGCGCGCAGCTGATCATGGCGGGCCATGCGCCGTCGACGCTCGACTTTCCTGCCGACTCCACGCTCCCTGTCACCGAGATCCAGGTGCACTGAACGTCCGACGGATCGGGCGTTGCTCGGTCGACACCGGTTGATGCCGCCGCCGGAAATCCGCCAATACCGACGGAGCAATATACCGGATGCGGCGCGCATCCGGATTCACCCGAATCCTCGCGATAGGGTGTCACTCTGGATGCCCGCTGACGCCGTCGGGGGTGCCACCGGCTCAGTGCTTCGGCGACAGGAGAACCTCAGTGACAGACCCCCAGCGCCCCGAGGATCTGCCGGAGCGCCCGCCGCTTCCGCCCCGGACCGCTCCTGGCGCGGGCGAGCAGCAGTCGCCGCCCGCACCGGCACCGTATCCCGCCCAGACACCTCCGCCGAACCCGTACGGCCAGGCTCCGACCGGACGGCACGCCCCCCAGGCGCCACCCGCCCACACCGAGTTCGCACCGCCCAGCTCGCCCGGTTTCGGGCCACAGGGCTCCCCGGTCGCGCCGACGCCACCAGCCCAGCAGGGACCGTACGGACAGCCGCCACAGCACCAGCAATACCCCCAGCCACAGCCACAGCCTGAGTACGGGCAGCAGGCCAACGGCCAGCCCGCGTACCCGGCTGCCGGTGCCGCGCACCAGCAGCCCTACCCCGCTGCCGCCCCCGTCCCCGCGTCCACGCCGGCCCAGCCGGCATCCCGGCTGGGTACCACCGGGGTCGTCCTCGGCAGCATCGGAGTGCTCGGCGGGATCATCTTCGGCTGGACCCTGCCGCTGTCGATCGTCGCCATCGTCCTCGGGTTCATCGCGCGGTCACGGGAACCACATGCCCGTGGTGTCGCCCTCGCCGCCATCGTCACCGGAATCATCGGACTCCTGCTGTCCGCGGGCTGGCTGGCGTACAGCATCATCACCTGGCTCGCCCTGACGAGCTCCTAGGAAAGGAAGCGCACGTGAGCGTGAACCCTGCCATCCTCTTCACCGCCGCAACGACGAGCTACGTCGCCAACTGCGCCCTCGGCGCTGCGGTCGCCACCGGCACACTGAGGACCGGTCGCGCCCATTGGATCCACCACGCGCTCTACATCTCGACGGCAAGCCTCGCGGGGATCGCAGCGAGCTCCCTCTTCTGGAGCCGCAACCGCGCTGGTCTCCTGCTCCTGCCTGCCGCCGTCCCGCTCGTCCTCATTCCCGCCATCAGTTCACGCTCACGCAGGCACATCGTCACCGCGCTGTCCGCAGCTCCGTTTTTCGTGGCGAGCCTCATCAAAGCCTGGAGATAACCCATGGATTTTCTCGACGTCGTCCGCCGCCGCAAGACCACCAACGGGCCGTTCCTGCCCGATCCGGTGAGTGAGGAGCACCAGCGGCTCCTGATGGAACTGGCCGGGCGGGCACCGTCCCAGCTCAACAGCCAGCCGTGGCGATTCGTGATCGTCGAGGAGAAGGACACGATCGAGAAGATCGCCGCGATCAGCGGCGAGAGCATGACGGAGGCGATGTCGAACGGCACGTTCTTCGAGCGCTACAAACCATATTTCCGGTTCAGCGCAGAAGAGATGGCCACCAGGCGTGACGGGATGCTGTTCGACCGGCTCCCGGCCGCCCTGCGACCGTTCACGAGCCAGGTGTTCACCGCGCGCGGGCAGAAACTCATGAACACGATGCGTGTGCCGCAGAAGCTCGGTGAGGAGAACCGCAAGCTCGTCGCCGGGTCACCGCTGCTCCTCGGCGTCATGCTCGACCGGTCGGAATACCGGCCAGGGGAGCTCTCGTCGTTCTACTCGGTGTTCAGCATGGGTGCCGCGATGGAGAACGTCTGGCTGGCGACGGTCGAACTGGGCATGGGCATCCAGTTCGTGTCGTTCCCGATGGAGGTCCCCGGGAACTGGGCGAAGATCGAAGGCCTCCTGCAGGTGCCTGACAGCCTCGAACTCATGGCCGTATACCGTCTCGGTTACCTGCCGCCGGAACAACGCCGGCCCGCGATCGACTGGTCGAGCCACGAGCGCAAGCTGCCATCGCAATACGTCTTCCGCGGCACATGCGAAACGCCCCAGACCGGGTGGGACACCCCCGTCGAAACGGGGAACCCGGCCTGAGGCGTTGCGTCGGTTCTAGCGTCCGGTCGCGTCCGGCGAGCGGTCGACGGACCCACGCCATGCGCCGGTCTCGAACCCGTTGGACTCGATCAGTTCCTTGAACTTCTTGAGGTCCTTCTTGATCTGCATGTCGTCGACCTGGAGCAGCGCGCCGGCGGATTCGACGACACCCTGAGGGGTCCAGTCCATCCGCAGGGAGATCCGCGTCTCGGAGTCGCTCAACCGGTGGAACGTGACAACACCGGCGTGCTCTTCGCCGCTCGTGCTGTTCCAGGCAACCCGCTCATCCGGGATCTGCTCGGTGATTTCAGCGTCGAACTCGCGGGTGACCCCTGCGATCGAAACCTTCCAGTGCGTCTGGGTGTCTGACTTCTGGACGACCTCATCCACGCCGCCGAGGAACTGCGGGAAGGATTCGAACTGGGTCCACTGGTTGTAGACGCTGGAGATGGGAGCTGAAACGTCGATATCGGAGTTGACAGTTGCCATGGGGCATCCTTCTCTCTGTTCGTGTGGTGAGTCTTCAGGACACCACGCGGCCGAGAGGGATGTCGAGGGGTTGCGACGCCGTGCCCCGACGTGCCACGCACCATCCGATGAGCTCAGACCCGTTCACAGAGAAGCGCAGCGTGCCTTCCTGCCACCCGGGTGAGGAAGAGCGTTGCACTGTTGGGGCCCTTGAGGCTCATCCGCGTGCGGAACGCCGCCGGGTCGATGTCAGCCCCGCGTTTCTTCACCTCGAGGGTGCCGATGCCACGACCGCGCAGCTCTTTTTTGAGGGTGCGTTCGTCGAGCGGGAAGCGCTCGATCACCCGGAACCCGGCCGCGAACGGACTGGAGCCGGCATCGTTCCCGGTGAGATAGGCGATTCCGTCGCTGAGCATTCCGGCTCCGAGCGAACGGGCGACGTCGCCGATGAGACGGGCACGGATGATCGCACCGTCCGGCTCCCAGAGGTACTCGCCGAGCTCGACCGTGTCGACATCGTCGCTGTCTGCCACCGCGTGCAGCTCGTGGCTCCCGTCGGCGTCGAGAACCAGGGCAGAGCGACGGATGCCGTCGCGAGCGACAGCGCCGAACCACAGGCCAAGCTCCACCACCTGGCCGTCGGCACTCACCCACTGCGCTTCCGCGTCGTCCGGGATCTGGGACCGATCAAACCCCGGCCCGAGCTTGACTCCGGTGGGGCGGGAGGCCGCCGACTCGAAGACGAAGTCGAGCGACGGGGTGTAATCCGACGGGTCCGTCAGTCGTGACGTGTTCCTGTGGCCGGCCGTTCGCCGCGCCGGGTCGAAGTAGAGGCCGTCGAACCCGTCCAGGTCGACGTCGGTCGCCGATGCATGCTCCACCCGCGCCGACTCGAACGGTGCCAGGTTGTAGCTCGCGACAGTGGCTGTCACCTCGTCGACGTCGACCGCGGTCACGTCGAGTCCGAGGGCGGCGAATGCCATGGCGTCCCCGCCGATTCCGCAACCGAGGTCCGCGACCCTGCCGATCCCTGCTGAGTGGAACCGTCCGGCGTGGAGGGCTGCGACCCGGAGGCGGGTGGCCTGCTCGAGTCCTGCCTCGGTGAAGAGCATCCGTGAGGCGAAGTCCCCGAATTTCGCTCGGGCTTTGATCCGCAGTCGCCCCTGGGTCAGGGCCGTCGCGACGAGGGTGGGGGAGTGGCCGGCCGCCCGTAGTCGCGACACCGTCGCGACGACGTCGCTCCCAGCATCCGTTTCGGCGACCTCGTCGACGAGCCTCAGCCCCTCCGGCGTGAGCAATTCGACAAGTTCGGCTCTCTCCATCCCGCAAACCTACCAAGCGAAAGCACCGGAATCCGGCGCCATTGGCACTCACGTTGCGAGAGTGCCAACGGATCCCTAGACTGGCGTTAGCACTCTCGATGTGAGGGTGCTAACTCAAGTCTTAGTTTCAGAAAGAGGTCAACCGTGTCGGTCTCCATCAAGCCGCTCGAAGATCGCATCGTCATCAAGCAGGTCGATGCGGAGCAGACAACTGCTTCCGGTCTTGTCATCCCTGACACCGCTAAGGAGAAGCCCCAGGAGGGCGTCGTCGAAGCAGTAGGCCCCGGCCGCATCGACGACAACGGCAACCGCGTTCCGCTCGACGTCGCCGTCGGCGACAAGGTCATCTACTCCAAGTACGGCGGAACCGAAGTGAAGTTCGACGGGCAGGACTACCTGGTTCTCTCGGCTCGCGACGTGCTCGCCGTGGTGGTTCGCTAACACCGCAACGCACTCGAACGATATCCCGGATGGTGAAAACCGTCCGGGATATCGTCCGTTAACGGCATCGTCGGTGGGCAGGACTAGCATCAAGGGGTGCCAACAGCCTCGGACCCTCAAGACACCGGCGTCGTAACAGGCGGCATACTCTCACCGGGGGCTACCGACCCCTCGGATCGACTCAGCAGGCCGGGCCTCGCCTCCGCCGTCACCGCTTATGTGCTGTGGGGCACCCTGCCCCTGTATTTTCTGCTTGTCGCGCCGACGGGACCGTTCGAACTCGTCGCCGCCCGGGTGATCTTCTCCCTCGTCTTCTGCGCCCTCCTCCTCACGGTCACGCGGGCGTGGAAGCCATTCATCACCCTGCTCCTGACCCCCAGGATCAGTTTCACGATGGCGCTCGCCGGCGCGCTGATCTTCGTCAACTGGCAGACCTATGTCTACGGCGTCCTCACCGGACACGTCGTCGAGGCGTCGCTCGGATACTTCATCAACCCCATCGTCACCGTATTTCTTGGCGTCTTCTTCCTCCGGGAGAAGCTGCGACCCATCCAGTGGATCTCGGTCGGCATCAGTATCGTCGCGGTCCTCGTGCTCACGTTCGCGGGCAGCGGGGTGCCCTGGATCGCGCTCGTGCTCGCCTTCTCGTTCGGTTTCTATGGCTACATCAAGAAGCGTGTCGGGCCACGCGTGGACGCCGTCGCCGGGCTCACGCTCGAGACCGCGTGGCTGATGCCGGTTGCGATCGTCCAGCTGGTCGTCGTCGGACTGACGACCGGGCTGACGATCGGGACGGTGAGCCTGATGCACACCGCCCTCCTCGCCGGGACCGGTGTGATCACCGCCGTGCCGCTCCTCTTCTTCGCCGCTGCGTCGAGGCGCCTTCCTCTCGTCTGGATGGGCTTCATCCAGTTCTTCGCGCCGGTCATCCAGTTCCTCGTCGGCGTGCTCATCCTGCACGAGGAAATGCCCCCCGAACGGTGGGTGGGGTTCAGTCTGGTCTGGCTCGCTCTCGTCATTCTCACGGCCGATATGGCAATCACGGCGCGGCGATCGGTCGCGCGACGCAAGAAAATGGCTTCGACGGCTCCCTGACCGCAGCGAATCATCACGAACTGTAACGATTGCATCCCTCGTTACACGGATGTAACGCCGATGTATTGTTCCCTGACGAATGCTCGAATAGGTTGGCACAACGACAGTACAGAGCCTGTCGATCGGATACGACACACAGCAAGGAGCAACATGGGCGTTTTCACCCGGGCTACGGCCTCCCGCTCACGCACCCGCACAGCCACCCTCAGCGGGCTGGCATTCCTCGGAGCCAGCGCGCTGGTTCTCACGGGATGCTCGAGCCCTGGCGGAGGCGACGGCGGGGACAATGAAAGGCCGGAAGGCGACCTGACGATGAAGATCGGGACGCTCCTGCCACAGACGGGCCAGCTGGCCTTCCTGGGCCCGCCAGAAGAGGCAGGTGTCGGCCTCGCCGTCAAGGAAGTCAACGACGCTGACCTTGGCATCGAAATCGACGTCACCTACGGCGACTCAGGAGACCCAGACAACAAGGCGTTCGCCACCACCGTTCCCAAGCTGCTCGGTGAAGGCGTTTCCGCCATCGTCGGCGCAGCGTCGAGTGGTGTGACAAAACTCGTCATCGATGAGGTCACGGGCGCTGGAGTCATCCAGTTCTCGCCCGCGAACACCTCGGCTGACTTCACCACCTGGGACGACAACAACCTGTTCTGGCGAACAGCCCCCAGCGACGTCCTCCAGGGTGAAGTCCTCGGCAACCTGATCGCCGAAGACGGCAATGAGACCCTCGGAATCATGTACCTCAACGACTCCTACGGAACCGGCCTCACCAACTTCACCAAGGAGGCGTTCGAGAACGCCGGCGGTGAAGTCGTCGAAGAAGTGTCGTACAACGCTGGTGACACCACGTTCGACGCGCAGATCAGCTCGCTGAAGGCAGCCAACCCCGACGCGATCGCCCTGATCGCATTCGAGGAGACCAAGACGATCGTTCCTGGTCTGTCCGGCTACCCCGCAGAGAAGATGTACTTCGTCGACGGCAACCTCGCCGACTACTCGAAGGACTTCCCGGCAGGTACCCTCACCGGTGCCAAGGGAACACTGCCCGGTCTTGACACCGATGAACTCGGTGACTTCACCGACCGTCTGCAGTCGTTCTGGCAGGACGAAGGCAACGACGAGCTGACCGACTACAGCTACGCCGCTGAGTCGTACGACGCCGTCGTGCTTCTGGCGCTCGCTGCGCTTCAGGCCGGTTCGGTCGAAGGCGCCGACATCGCCGCAGAGCTTCAGAGCGTTTCGGGTGGTGGAGACGAGAAGGGCGAGAAGTGCGAGACCTTCGAAGACTGCGCCAAGCTGATCAACGATGGCACAGCCATCGACTTCGACGGCTACTCGGGACCGGTCACGTTCGATGAGAACGGCGACCCGACCGAAGCCACCATCGGCATCCACCAGTACAAGGAAGACAACACCTACGAGCGGATCAACTAGTCCAATCGCAGGATAAGAGTCCAATCGCAGGATAAGAAAGGTGGCCACGGGATTCGTCCCGTGGCCACCTTTTCTGTAACGGGGGCCCAGGAACCCCACCGGGCACGCGAAAGCCCCGCAGACGCCGTCTGCGGGGCTTTCGTGTGAGCGGTGGGGTCGTCTAGTCCTCGTCCTGCCCCAGTGTTCCGAGGTACAGGCCGATGACCTTCTCATCGTTGAGCAGCTCGCGCCCGGTGCCGGTGTAGGCATCCGTCCCCTGGTCGAGGACGTACCCGCGGTCGCAGATCTGCAGACACCTGCGGGCGTTCTGCTCGACCATGATGGTCGTCACGCCCGCCTTGTTGATGTCGGAGACGCGGATGAAAGCGTCGTCCTGGCGGACGGGGGAGAGGCCGGCGCTGGGCTCGTCGAGCAGGAGCACGTGCGGGTCCATCATGAGGGCGCGCGACATCGCCACCATCTGGCGTTCACCGCCGGACAGGGACCCGGCGCGCTGCTTGAGCCGCTTACCGAGCTCCGCGAAGATCCCGGTGACGAACTCCAGCCGCTCCGAATAGATCTTCGGGTTCTGGAAGAGACCCATCTGCAAGTTTTCTTCGATCGTCAGGCTCGGGAAGACGTTGTTCGTCTGCGGAACGAAACCGACGCCGCGGGAGACGAGTTTGTCCGCCTTGAGGCCGGTGATGTCCTCACCGTTCAGCCGGATCTCGCCGCCGCGGACCTTGACCTGACCGAAGATCGCCTTGAGCAGCGTCGACTTGCCCGCACCGTTCGGACCGATGATGCCGATGAGTTCGCCCTTGGCGGCGACGAGGTTCGCCTCGTTGAGGATGTTGACGCCGGGAAGGTAGCCCGCCGTCAGGTTCTTCACTTCGACGACAGTCTCTGGGGCGAGTGTTGCGGTCACTTGGTGTCCTCGTTCTTCTCGGGGTCGGCACTGTACGCCGCTGAGTCCGTCAAGCCGACTTCGGCGTCGATCTCCGCGAGGAGTTCTTCGGCTTCAGCGGTCTTCTCGCCGGAGATCCGGCCGGTCACCACCCCGAGGTCCACGTCCTGGTGGCTGCCGAGGTAAGCGTCGATGACGGCGGGGTCCTCCATCACGGTGTGAGGATCACCCTCGGCGACGACTCGGCCCTCGGCCATGACGATGACCCAGTCGGCGATGTGGCGCACCATGTGCATGTCGTGCTCGACGAAGAGTACGCTCATGCCCTCCTGTTTGAGGTTGAGGATGTGATCGAGGAGTGACTGCGTGAGGGCCGGGTTCACACCCGCCATCGGCTCGTCGAGCATGACGAGCTTGGGGGAGCTCATCAGGGCGCGCGCCATTTCGAGAAGCTTGCGCTGGCCACCGGACAGGCTCGCCGCAAAGTCATCCTTCTTGGTGTCGAGCTTGAACCGGGCGAGGATCTCCATCGCCCGTTCCTCGATTTCGCTCTCCTGCTTGGTCCAGAGCGGCTTGATGAGGCTCGAGAACATGTTTTCGCCGGTCTGTTTCTGCGCGCCGAGCTTCATGTTCTCGAGCACGGTGAGCAGACCGAGTGCCTTCGTCAGCTGGAAGGTCCGAACCTGACCCATCCGTGCCACCCGGAAGGCCGGAACGCCGTTGAGGCGCTTGCCGTCGAAGGTCCAGGTCCCGGTGTCTGGCTTGTCGAAGCCGGTGAGCAGGTTGAAGAGGGTCGTCTTGCCTGCACCGTTCGGTCCGATGAGCGCGGTGATGGCTCCGCGCGGAACCTCGAGGTGGTCGACGTCGACGGCTTTGAGACCGCCGAAGGTCCGAGTGACGTTGTCGGCGATGATGATCGGGTCGACCTTCGCGACGCCTGGCGCGGCATCCCCGATGTGCAGCCCGGTGCTCTTGACCGGGGATTGCGCTGAGCTATTGCTTGACAAAGGTCAGCTCCTTCTTGTTTCCGAGGATGCCCTGGGGCCTGAATATGACGATGAGCATCAGCGCCGCTCCGACGAGGATGAACCGCAGCGTCGCCGCCTGGGTCGTCGACATGAACGGAAGCAGCCCGCTGGAGGCCATCGCCGGAAGCACGTTGGACAGGAAGCCCATGATCACCCAGAAGATCACCGCGCCGAGGATCGGCCCGAACACGGTGGCCGCGCCTCCGAGTAACAGGATCGTCCAGATGAAGAAGGTGAGACTCGTCACGTAGACGCTCGGCACCACCGCCGACGGCAAGGCGAACACCACCCCGCCGAGGGCGCCGAAGAGGCCACCGACGATGAGAGCCTGCATCTTATAGGCGAAGACGTTCTTGCCGAGCGCGCGCACGGCATCCTCATCCTCACGGATTCCCTTGAGCACGCGGCCCCACGGGCTGCGCATGAGGAGGAAGACGAGAAGCGCCGCGATGATCAGCAGGCCGATTCCGAAGACGCGGACCCACCATCCGTTGGCGTTGTACGTCCACGGGCCGAACCCGTACGTGCCCTCCGGGAACGGGTTGGCCGCACGGAAACCGGCGTGATAGTTGCCGAGGCCGTCGGCCGAGTTCGTGACAGAGTCGAAGACCTGCGTTGTGAAGAGCAGACGCACGATCTCCGCCGCCGCGATCGTCACGATTGCCAGATAGTCGGCTCGAAGTCTCAGCGTCGGTATACCGAGAATGAACGCGAAGACGACGGATGCCAGCATCCCGACGAGAATTCCGGCCCACCACGGCAGGCCGAACGTCAGGATCGAGATCGCGTACCCGTAGGCGCCGAGCGCCATGAATCCTGCCATACCGAAGTTGAGCAGGCCTCCGTATCCGAAGTGCACGGCGAGGCCGAGCGCCGCGAGGGCGTAGGCGATGGTCTCCGGGCTGATCAGCCAGGAGGCGGTGTTCGAGAGAATTGATTCCCAGTCCATGGCGTCCTCCTAACCGATTCGTTCTTTACGGCCGAGAAGGCCCTGGGGTTTGACGAGCAGGACGGCGATGAGCACGACGAGTGCCCCCACGTATTTGATGTCCGACGGGATCCACAGAGTCGAGACCTCGACGAGGAGCCCGACGATGATGGCACCGAGGAGAGCGCCGAACGCCGTCCCCAGTCCGCCGAGGACGATCGCGCCGAAGACGAGCAGCAGGATCTGCGTTCCCATGTCCCATTTGATTCCCGGGCGGAAGTAGGCCCAGAGGATGCCGGCGAGACCCGCGAGTGCCGCGGCGAGGATCCACACGATGCGGATGACCTTGTCGACGTCGATGCCGCTGGCTGCTGCGAGCGACGGGTTGTCGGAGATCGCTCGGGTCGCCTTGCCGGTCCGGGTGTTGACGAGCCACCACGCGACTCCGAGGAGGACGATGATCGACGTCGCCATGCTCACGATGTCGGTGACGGAGAGCGTGACCGAACCGAACAGCGCGATCTGTGCTCCGCCGGCGCCCGGCAGCTGGAAAGTGCCTCCGCCGATGAAGTAGAGGAAGACGTAGCGGACGAGGAGGGACAGGCCGATCGAGACGATCATCACCTGGACGATGCCGACGCCCTTCTTCCTCAGCGGGCGCCAGAGCCCGGTATCGAGGACGTACCCGAACACTCCGCTCATCACCACCGCTGCCGGGAGTGCGACCCAGATGGGCAACTGGAGGTTGGTGAATACGAGCGCCATCACGGCGCCGAACGTCACCATCTCACCGTGGGCGAAGTTCGACAGGCCGGTCGTTCCGAAGACGAGGGAGGCACCGATCGCCGCGAGGGCGAGGAGCAGCCCGAAGTTGAGGCCGTTCACGGTCCGCTCGACCAGCTGGTCGAAGAAACTCGTCGTGACACGCACTCCCTCACCGAGGAAGTAGTTCACGATCTTCGAGTTGGTGAGGGCGATTTCGGACTCGACCGATGCCGATCCCTCCGCGACGATGACCCCCTCGGGGAGTGTCTCCTCGTCGAGGGTGACGGTGTACGTGCCCTTCTCGGGGACGCCGATCTTCCACTTGCCCTCGGCGTCCGTCTCGACCTCGGCGTTGTAACCGTTGCCGTCGACGGTGATCGTGACGTCTTCGAGAGCTTTGCTCTCGTACTTCACGTTGCCGGCGAAGTAGAAGTCGTATTCCTCACCGACCTCATCAGCCTGAGCGGGTGCCGCTGTCGCTGTCTGCAGTATCAGCGCGCCGAACAGCAGTGCGATGAACAGCAGGATCGAGCGCGCGCGGCGCGGGGCTTGGACTGAATGAGGGGAACTCACTGCACCTCCAGTGCGGGACCGCCAGGTCCCTCGGGCAGGAAACCGGAAGGTCCCCTGAGCATCTTTCGCCAAACGGCTCTGTTAGACGATACGACCCGATTATGACCTACATGTTTCGAACATGGGTATTCCTCACCTCAAAGTGCCCAGCTTGGGGGCATAATCGTTACCTTTCTGCGGTTAGCATTAACTACCGGTCCGATGTCCTGTTTTTCGGGCATCCGTCGCACTGCTGACGCCGGTAATTTCACCGCGAAGGGAAGCAATGGAAACCTCAGACCCGTTCGGCTTTATCGGACTGACGTACGACGACGTTCTGCTGCTGCCCGGGCACACGGATGTCATCCCCAGCGAAGCCGAGACGTTCTCGCGACTCACCCGTCGCATCACGGTGGCAACCCCGCTCCTCTCGAGCGCGATGGACACCGTCACCGAATCGCGTATGGCGATCGCCATGGCGCGCCAGGGCGGCATCGGCATCCTGCACCGCAACCTTTCCATCGGGGACCAGGCCGAGCACGTCGACCTCGTCAAGCGCAGTGAATCGGGAATGATCACCAACCCGGTCACCACGACCCCGGATGCCACGGTGGCCGAGGTCGACGCGATCTGCGGCCAGTTCCGCGTGTCTGGACTCCCCGTGATCGACAACGACGGCGTTCTCGTCGGCATCATCACCAACCGCGACATGCGCTTCGTCGCCCCGTTCGAGAAGGCGACCACGCCCGTTCGCGACGTCATGAGCCGGATGCCGCTCATCACGGCTCCCGTCGGAATCGACCCGGACGACGCAATCGCGATCCTCGCCGAGCATCGGATCGAGAAGCTTCCCCTCGTCGACGCGGCGGGCAAGCTCAAGGGCCTCATCACGGTCAAGGACTTCGACAAGAGCGAGAAGTACCCGAACGCGACGAAGGATGATGAGGGCCGACTCCGTGTCGGTGCGGCCATCGGATTCTTCGGTGACGCCTGGCAGCGCGCAGGCGCCCTCGTTGACGCCGGCGTCGATGTGCTCGTCGTCGACACCGCCAACGGTGACTCGGCGGGAGTCCTCGACATCATCAAAAAGCTCAAGGCGGACAAGGCATTCGCCGGGGTCGACGTCATCGGTGGGAACGTCGCGACCCGTTCGGGCGCGAAGGCCATCGCCGAAGCAGGCGCTGACGCTGTGAAGGTCGGCGTCGGGCCAGGTTCCATCTGCACCACGCGCGTCGTCGCCGGCGTCGGCGTTCCCCAGGTGACCGCCGTATACGAGGCATCCCTCGCCGCCCGCGAGTACGACGTGCCCGTGATCGCCGACGGCGGACTGCAGTACTCGGGCGACATCGCCAAAGCGCTCGTCGCCGGTGCGGACACCGTCATGCTCGGCTCGCTGCTCGCCGGGTGTGACGAGAGCCCGGGAGAGCTCGTGTTCGTCAACGGCAAGCAATTCAAGACCTACCGAGGCATGGGATCGCTCGGCGCACTCCAGACGCGCGGCGAGAAGACCTCGTACTCCAAGGACCGCTACTTCCAGAACGACGTTCCGAGCGACGACAAGCTCATCCCAGAGGGCATCGAAGGCCAGGTTCCTTACCGCGGTCCGCTCTCCGCCGTCGCGTACCAGCTCATCGGCGGCCTCCGCCAGTCGATGTTCTACGTGGGTGCCCGCACGATCGACGAGCTCAAGTCGAAGGGAAAGTTCGTGCGGATCACCTCCGCCGGGCTCAAGGAATCGCACCCGCACGACGTGCAGATCGTCGTCGAGGCGCCGAACTACCGCCGCTGAGTCGCTTCGTCCTCACGAACTCACCCGTTCCGGACCGCTTCACCCGTTACACCGGGTGAGTTCGTCCGGGACGGGTGTTTTCGCGGAGCTTCGCTCCGCGCGGGTAGGCTGGGGGAGTGAGTATGGAAACTGAAATCGGTGCATCCAAGCGTGCACGTCGCGCGTACGCCTTCGACGACATCGCTGTGGTGCCCTCCCGCCGGACCCGTGACCCCGAGGATGTCTCGGTCACCTGGGGGATCGACGCGTACCAGTTCGACATCCCCTTCCTCGCCGCTCCCATGGACTCGGTGGTCTCCCCGACGACCGCGATCATGATGGGCAAACTCGGCGGCGTCGGCGTGCTCGACCTCGAGGGACTCTGGACCAGGTACGACGACCCGGAACCGCTGCTCGCCGAAATCCGCTCCCTGCCCGACGCTCAGTCCACGGCCCGGATGCAGGAAATCTACTCCGAGCCGATCAAACCCGAGCTTGTGACCCAGCGCCTCGCCGAGATCCGAGCCGCTGGAGTCACCGTCGCCGGTGCTCTGTCACCGCAGCGCACGCAGGAGCTTCACGAGACGGTGCTCGCCGCCGGGGTCGACCTCTTCGTCATCCGCGGAACCACCGTCTCCGCCGAGCACGTCTCCAAGAACCAGGAACCGCTCAACCTCAAGGAGTTCATCTACGAACTCGACGTCCCCGTGATCGTTGGCGGTGCAGCCACCTACACGGCGGCACTGCACCTCATGCGCACGGGCGCTGCCGGCGTTCTCGTCGGATTCGGCGGGGGAGCAGCGTCGACCACGCGCGCGACCCTCGGCATCCACGCTCCGATGGCCACCGCCGTCGCAGACATCGCCGGCGCTCGCCGCGACTACATGGACGAGTCAGGCGGACGGTACGTCCACGTCATCGCCGACGGTGGTCTCGGCACGGCGGGTGACATCGTCAAGGCTGTCGCCTGTGGAGCAGACGCCGTCATGCTCGGAACCACACTCGCACGGGCGACGGATGCTCCAGGAGGCGGTTTCCACTGGGGCACGGAGGCCTACCACTCCCAGCTGCCGCGCGGCCGCCGGGTCGAGGTCGGCCAGGTCGGCTCGCTCGAGGAGATCCTTTACGGCCCCGCAAGCGTCGCGGACGGCAAAGCGAACCTCGTCGGCGCCCTCCGCCGATCGATGGCGACCACCGGGTACTCGGACCTCAAGGAATTCCAGCGGGTCGAGGTCGTCCTCGCTCCGTACCACTCCCGCTGATCGCGGGCGTCCTCAGTCGAAGATCCGGCGGAGGACGTTCGTGTTCGCGAGGTCGATGAGTTCCTCGCCGCGTCCGGACAGGACGGTGCGGATGGCGTAGAGGGTGAAGCCCTTTGCCTGCTCTGCCGTGATCGCCGGCGGGATCGACAGTTCCTGTCGCGCGGTGACCACGTCGATGAGCGCGGGTCCGTCATGGGCGAACGCGTCGGCGAGTGCTGAGGGAAGGTCGTCCGGGCGTTCCACCCTGACGCCGTGGAGTCCCATCGCCCTCGCCATGTCGGCGAAGTTCGGGTTGACCAGTTCCGTGCCGGAGTTCACGAGGCCGGCCGCCTTCATCTCGAGCTCCACGAAATTGAGCGATGAGTTGTTGAAGACGACGACCTTCACCGGCAGCTGATTCTGCACGAGGGTGAGCAGTTCGCCGAGCATCATCGTGAGCCCGCCGTCTCCGGCGAGCGCGATCACCTGACGGGACGGGTGGGATGCCTGCGCTCCGATTCCTTGCGAGACCGCGTTCGCCATCGTGCCGTGGCTGAAGGACCCGATCAGCCGTCTGCGGCCGTTCATGGTCAGGTACCTGCTCGCCCAGACAACGGGCGAACCCACGTCCGGGAGGAAGACCGCGTCGTCGTCGGCCAGTTCGTCGATCAGGCGGGTCAGGTACTGCGGGTGGATGGGTGCCCGGTTGCGGTCGTTGGTGGCGAGGTCGTCGAGTCCTTTCCTGCTCTTTTTGTAGTGCTTGACCGACCGCTCCAGGTGCCCGCGGTCCTGCTTGCGCTCGACGAGGGGGAGCAGCACCTGTGCCGTGTCGCGCACGGTGCCGACGAGACCCAGGTCGAGCGGCGTTCGTCGGCCGAGCTGTTCGCCTCGCACGTCGACCTGGATGACTTTCGCATTCTCCGGGAAGAACTGCGGGTACGGAAAATCGGTGCCGAGCATGAGCAGCGTGTCGCACGACAGCATGGCGGAATAGCCCGACGCGAAACCCAGCAACCCGGTCATGCCGACGTCGAACGGGTTGTCGTATTCGATGTGTTCCTTGCCGCGCATGGCGTGGACGATCGGGGCGCCGAGCGCGTCCGCGAGTGCGAGGACCTCGGAATGAGCCCCGGCCACACCGGCGCCGGCCAGGATCGTCACCTTGTCAGCGTCGTTCAGGAGCCGGGCCGCCTCCGCGAGTCCTTCGGCCGAGGGGAGGACGGAGCTCGACGTCGGACGAATGGCGACCGTGCGCGCGCTCTCCGCCGACTTCTGCAGAATGTCTCCGGGAATCACGACGACGGCGACACCCCTGCGCTCGATCGCGGTGCGCATGGCGATCTCGAGGATGCGCGGCATCTGCTCGGGCGAACCGACCATCTCGCAATACACGCTGCACTCGCGGAACAACTCCTGCGGGTGCGTCTCCTGGAAGTAGTTGGAACCGATCTCCGAGCTCGGGATGTGGCTCGCGATCGCGAGCACGGGCACGCGCGATCGGTTGGCGTCGAAGAGACCGTTGATGAGGTGCAGGTTCCCAGGTCCGCAACTGGCCGCACACACCGCGAGCTCACCGGTGAGGGCTGCTTCTGCGGATGCAGCGAGGGCTGCCGCTTCCTCGTGCCGGACGTGCACCCAGTCAAGCTCTCCCCGAAGCGCATCGGTGAGCCCGTTGAGGGAGTCACCGGCGAGCCCGTAGATGCGTGACACCCCGCTCGCTTTCAGTGTGTCGACCATGTTTTCGGCGATCGTGCCCATAGTTGCTCCTCACGAGGCGGGGTGGATGTGCATCTCGAGTCCAGCACAGTGCGCGCGGATATGTAAGAGCGCCGTGCGTCGGCGCAAGGCCGTTGTCCTGCCAGACCCGGTGCGTTAGCGTCGAAAAGACATGTGGTGGCGTAGCCTGTCGGTGCCATCTCAGCGGCAGTCCGGGAATCGTGACAGGTTCGATCCCGGTGGAGGCAAGAATGGCCAATAAAAACACCGTTTCCCGCTCAACCAAGCTCGGTATGGAGGAACGCTCGGCGGCGATCGAGGCCCTCAAGACCAAGGAACTCGACATCCTCGTCGTCGGAGGCGGCATCGTCGGCGCCGGCAGTGCACTGGATGCCGTCACTCGCGGACTCTCCACAGGCATCCTCGAGGCGCGCGACTGGTCGAGCGGCACGTCGAGCCGCTCGTCGAAACTGGTGCACGGTGGCATCCGTTACCTGGAGCAACTGGACTTCCGGCTCGTGCGCGAAGCGCTCATCGAACGTGGACTGCTGCTCCAGCGGATCGCCCCTCACCTCGTCAAGCCGGTGAAGTTCCTCTACCCGCTCAACCGCCCGGTGTTCGAGCGCTTCTACATCGGCGCAGGCATGCTGCTGTACGACCTCTTCAGCTACACCGGCGGCCGGCCCCCCGGTGTGCCCCACCACCGTCACCTGTCGAAGCGACAGGTTCAGAAGTCGATCCCGTCTCTGCGCAACAACGCCTTCGTCGGCGGGCTCACCTACTACGACGCACAGGTCGACGACGCCCGCTATGTGGCATCCCTCGTGCGTACCGCCTCGTCCTACGGCGCACACGCCGCGAGCAGGGTGCGCGTCGAAGGATTCCTCAAGGTCGGCCAGCGCGTTGTCGGCGTGAAAGCGCACGACCTGCAGACCGGGGAGCGATTCGACGTCCGCGCACGACAGGTGGTCAACGCCACCGGTGTCTGGACCGACGACACCCAGGCGATGGTCGGCGAACGCGGCCAGTTCAAGGTGCGGGCATCCAAGGGCATCCATCTCCTCGTTCCCCGCGACCGATTCCAGTCGACGATGGGCCTCCTGCTCCGCACGGAGAAGAGCGTGCTCTTCGTCATCCCGTGGGGGCGCCACTGGATCATCGGGACGACGGACACCGACTGGGATCTCGACAAGGCGCACCCGGCGGCGACCGCGGCCGACATCGACTACCTGCTCGAGCAGGTGAACAAGGTGCTCGCCATACCGCTCACGCGGGACGACGTCGAAGGGGTGTACGCGGGACTGCGGCCGCTGCTCGCCGGCGAGTCGGACCAGACCTCGAAGCTCTCACGCGAACACCTCGTCGCTCACTCGGTGCCGGGGCTCGTCGTCATCGCCGGTGGCAAGTGGACCACGTATCGGGTCATGGCGAAGGATGCCATCGACGCGGCCGCCGATGCCCTCGACGGTAAGGTCCCTCAGTCCACAACAGACAACATCGCCCTTCTCGGGGCGGAGGGCTACCAGGCGGCGTGGAACAAGCGAGGCAAGATCGCCCGCGCCTTCGGTGTGCACAAGGCACGGATCGAGCACCTGCTCAACCGCTACGGTGTGCTGACCGACGAACTGCTCGACCTGTTGAGGGAACGCCCGGAACTCGGCGAACCGCTCCCCGGTGCCGACGATTACATCGGTGCGGAGGTCGTGTACGCGGCGACGCACGAGGGGGCACTCCACCTCGAAGACGTGCTCGCCCGCCGAACCCGCATCTCGATCGAGTCGTGGGACCGCGGAGTCTCTGCGGCGCCCGTTGCCGCCCGCCTCATGGCCGACGTGCTCGGCTGGGACGAGGAACGCGTCGATCACGAGGTCGCGACCTACCTCAAGCGCGTCGCGGCTGAACGCGCATCGCAAGAGCAGCCGGACGACGAATCAGCCGACCGGGTCCGCCTCGAAGCACCCGAGGTCGTTCCCGCGAAGTGACGTCTGCCCGCCTCCCGCCATCACGGCGGGAGGCGGGATGCCCTCCGGTAGACTCGGGGATACCTGCCGTACGTCCGTGACACGCCCCGGTATTGGTTCGCGCCCGGAACGCCCGCGTCGAACGCCGGAGCGCGGGCGCCGGTGATGCGGCGAACACAGCGAAGCGAGACCACCATTTCCAGCAGTCCCCAGGCATCCGACCCGGCACAGCTCTCGCACCCCACCCTCGGGCAGACGATGGCCCAGCCCCGCTGGATCGCGATGCTCCTGCTCGCTCTGATCGTCTCAGGTGCATTCGCCTGGCTCGGGCAGTGGCAGCTCGAACGGGCCGTGGTGTCGACGGAAAACGCCGAGCGGCCGACGGAGTCCGTCGTTCCCCTCGACAGCGTCGCGACAGCCGGAAAGCCGCTTCGCGACGACGTCATCGGCCAGCTCGTCGAGGTGGAAGGCTCCTGGGTTCCCGGCGACTTCCTCGTCATCACGGAACGCGTGAACCTCGACGTGGTCGGGTATTGGGTGGCTGGGCACCTGTCGACCGGGGCAGATGCCGACTCGGCCTCGATTGCGATCGCCCTCGGCTGGACCGAAGAACGCTCCGTCGCCGAGGACGTGGCGGAGGAACTCAACACGGATGCCCCGGCATCCGTCGTCGAGATCACCGGTCGTCTCAACGCGTCCCAGGGGGCAGAGCTGCCCGCCGACGGGGAGGACCCGTTCGACCTGAACCGGATGTCGGTCGCCGCTCTGGTGAACATCTGGCCGGGCATGGCCGAGTGGCCGGTATACAACGCATACGTCGTCGCGGACGAGGCGCCCGAAGCGCTCGTCACGATCGACGCGCCCGCGGTGGAAGGCGAGACCACGGTCAACTGGCTCAACATCTTCTACGCGATCGAGTGGGTCGTCTTCGCCGGGTTCGCGATCTTCCTCTGGTTCCGCCTGGTGAAGGACTCCTGGGAGCGCGACCAGGAGGAGCGCGAGCTGCTCGCCGCCGGGATCGACCCCGAAACCGGACGCGTAGAATAGAGCCATGCCCCTTCCCCCTCGTGAAAGAGACCTGCCGCGAATCCCCGGCGCTCTGAGGTTCTACAAAATCTCGTCGATCGTCACCGGTGTCCTGCTTCTCCTGTTGTGCGCCGAGATGATCATGAAGTACTTCTTCGGTCTCGAACTCGAGCTCGGCGGGGCCTACGGGTTCCTCGCCTTCGTGCCGAGCGACAGCCTGCAGGCGATCAACCTCTCGCTCGGGATCCTCATGGTCCACGGTTGGGGCTACGTGGTCTACCTTTTCGCCGACTTCCGGATCTGGAGCCTCATGCGCTGGTCCTTCCCGAAGTTCCTGCTCATCGCCCTCGGTGGCGTGATTCCTTTCCTCTCGTTCTTCCTCGAAGTCCGCATCGTCCGCGAAGTGAAGGCGTATCTCGCGTCTCGCACGGCATCCGCAAGCATCACCCCAGAATCAGTGGAGGCATCCCATTAGCGAGCAGGCAACCAGCGCCCGCCCCGTTCTCGTCGTCGACTTCGGCGCCCAGTACGCCCAGCTCATCGCGCGACGCGTGCGTGAGGCCGGCGTGTACTCCGAGATCGTCCCATCCACGATCACCGCTGCTGAGGTGGCCGACAAGAACCCGGTCGGCATCGTCCTGTCCGGTGGGCCATCGAGCGTGTACGAAGATGGCGCGCCGTCGCTCGACGCGCGGATCTTCGACCTCGAGGTCCCCACGCTCGGCATCTGCTACGGCTTCCAGGTCATGGCCCGCGCCCTCGGCGGCGAAGTCGCGAACACCGGCCTCCGTGAATACGGGTCGACGGATGCCGCGCTCTCCACCGACGGCGGGGTGCTCCTCTCCGGCCAGCCCGCCGACCAGACCGTGTGGATGAGCCACGGAGACTCTGTCTCGCAGGCGCCGGAGGGATTTACCGTGCTCGCGTCGACGGCATCAACTCCCGTCGCAGCCTTCGGTAACGACGAGCGCAAGCTCTACGGAGTGCAGTGGCACCCAGAGGTGAAGCACTCCGCTTATGGACAGGACGTCCTCGAGAACTTCCTCCACCGAGCCGCCGGGATCCCCGCCGACTGGAATCCGGGGAATGTCATCGCTGAGCAGGTCGGTCGCATCCGTTCCCAGATCGGCACGGGCAAGGTCATCTGCGGTCTCTCAGGTGGAGTGGACTCGGCAGTTGCGGCTGCCCTCGTCCACGAAGCGGTCGGGGACCAGCTCGTCTGCGTCTTCGTCGACCACGGGCTCCTGCGCCAGGACGAACGCCGTCAGGTCGAAGAGGACTACGTCGCCGCAACCGGCGTGCGCCTCATCACCGTCGACGCCCGTGAGCAGTTCCTCAACGCGCTCGCCGGGGTCAGCGATCCTGAGACCAAGCGCAAGATCATCGGCCGCGAGTTCATCCGTACGTTCGAGAAGGCCCAGGCCGACCTCATCGCCGAGTCCCTCGAAGACGACGGCGACCCGATCGCGTTCCTCGTGCAGGGAACCCTGTACCCCGACGTCGTCGAATCCGGTGGCGGTTCAGGTACCGCCAACATCAAGAGCCACCACAACGTCGGCGGACTCCCGGACGACCTCACCTTCGAACTCGTCGAACCGCTCCGTACCCTGTTCAAGGACGAGGTCCGCGCGATCGGCCGCGAGCTCGGTCTTCCCGAGGTCATCGTCGGCCGCCAGCCGTTCCCGGGCCCCGGTCTCGGCATCCGCATCGTCGGAGAAGTGACCGCTGAACGGCTCGACCTGCTTCGCAAGGCGGATGCCATCGCCCGCCACGAACTGACGGCCGCCGGTCTCGACAACGAGATCTGGCAGTGCCCTGTCGTGCTGCTTGCCGATGTTCGCTCCGTTGGAGTCCAGGGCGACGGCCGCACCTACGGGCACCCGATCGTGCTGCGTCCGGTCAGCTCCGAAGACGCGATGACAGCGGACTGGACGCGCCTCCCGTACGACGTGCTCGCGAAGATCTCGAACCGGATCACCAACGAAGTGGATGGCGTCAACCGCGTCGTCCTCGACGTGACGTCGAAGCCACCGGGAACTATTGAGTGGGAGTGAGAGTTGAGGTGAGGGTCGAGGGTTTTGCTCCTCAGCTCAGACAATGAGTAGGTCGCCGGCCCTCCGGCCGTGGGCGGCCTCCGGACCATCGACCCACTCATAACTCGACACCCCGCAAAACCCTCGACCCTCACCGCCGGGGGTGGTCGCTGGCCCTCCGGCCGTGGGCGGCCTCCGGACCATCGACCCACTCATAACTCGACACCCCGCAAAGCACCTCCCCCTCGCCCGCCGCTGTCTCGTTGCTCGATTTACAGGAGATTGCACGATTTGCAGGAGGGTTTCGCGGATTCTGTCCTGTTATGCGTGCGATTACCTGATTACCGTTCGAGCGTTCGCGGTTGGGGGAGCGCGGCGGCGAGGACGGTTTCGGCCATCTCACGCGCAAGGGCGAACGGGTCCGGGAAGGTGCCCATCCCGAGGGTGACGATCGCTCCCTCATAGAGGAGCATGAGCATCCGAGCGGTGCCTTCAGGGTCGTTCGTACCCGCCCCGCGGCTCAGGTCAGCGAAGAGTCCCAGGAGCCATGCTTTCTGGCGCGAGACCTCCGGCAACAGGGAACCGCCGTTGTCGACTCCGATCTCGGCGCGGGCGTTGATCGCACTGCACCCCTTCGGGCTATTGTCGGACGACCAGGCGATCGCGGCGTCAAAAATCGCCAGGATGCGCGCTGCGCCGGGATCGGGAACCCGCGCGAGGTGCGTGTCGAGGTGCGCCCGCCAGTTGTCGTCCCTCGACTTCAGATAGGCGACGACCAGCGCCTCCTTTGAACCGAAACGGTCGTAGAGCGTCTTCTTCGTGACACCGGCTGCCTCGGCGATGGTATCCACGCCGACCGCGTGAATGCCCCGTTCGTAGAACAGGCGAGATGCAGCCTCGAGCACCCGCAGGGCGGCCGGGGTCAGGGGAGGGTCCACGACGGTCATGACTCTGAGTATACCAACCTGTATAGTCGATGCCATTAGTAAACAGATCGGTATACTTCACGCGGTCGTCACGGTGCTGGCGGCAGCAGCCTTCGTGGCGTCGTGGAGCTCGGGGTTTCTCATCGCCGCGGTCGTGACGGTCGATACTCCCGCCACCACGCTGCTCGTGTGGCGCTTCGTGCCCGTCGCCATCGTGCTCGTCGTGATCGTGCTCGCGACGGGTGCTATCGGGGACGTCCGGCGGTCGGACCTTCGGCATCAGGCGATCGTCGGGCTCTTCGCCCAGTTCGGCTACTGCGTGTTCGTCTACGCGGCGATCGCGAGCGGCATCGCATCCGGCACGACGGCGCTCGTCGATGCCGTGCAGCCACTCGTCGTCGCGACGCTCGTCGGGCCGTTGCTCGGGCTGCGGGTGCGCGCTGCCCAGTGGGCCGGCCTCGTCCTCGGCGCCATGGGGGTCGTCCTCGTGGTTCGTTCGCAGCTCGGTGATGAGGGTGCGCATCCGTTCGCATACGCCCTCCCGGCCCTCGCCATGGTCTCTCTCATCATCGCCACGTTCCTCGACCGTCGTTCGACGACCCGGCTGCCGGTTCTCGTGACCCTGATGATCCACGTGGTCGTCACATCCATCGCCCTTCTCGTTCTTGCCGGGGCGCTGGGCACGCTCATTCCCCCCGCGTCGCCGATGTTCTGGCTGCAGGCGGCACTCGCGGCGGTCTTCCCGACCGTCGCCGCGTACGGTCTCTACTGGTGGCTGCTGCGCCGGGTCGGGATCACCGCACTCAACGCCCTGCTCTTCCTCGTCGCACCGGTGACCGCAGCGGAGGGGGCGCTGCTCCTGGGTGAGCCGCTGACCGGCCTGACCCTCGTCGGGTTCGCGCTCGCGGGTGGCGGAGTCGCTCTCGTGCTGGTCAGCGAAGCGCGAGCGAGCCGGGATCAGGCGATGCCTGCGGTATCCGCGACGCGAGAAACGGATGCCGCCGCCTCTTCATGACGGCGTCGGCGGCATCCGATCGGGCGTTGAGGTCGAACGGTTGACAGGGAATCCTAGGGTTCACAGGCGGGTTTCGCCCGAAATCTCCTGCGAATCGTGCGATCTCCGGTAATGGTTCGACGTTCGGGTCAGGAACCGGGCGCGTAGCGATCGGCGCGCACGAGGATGACGCCGGCGAGGATGCCGACTCCTCCGACGAGCTGGAGCGGCCCGGGAAGTTCGGCGAGCAGGAGCCACGACGCGAGCACCGCGAAGACGACCTCCGAGAGTCCGACGAACGACGCGATGCGAGTGCCGAGGCGAGCGGTCGCGACGATGCCGGTGACGTACGCGGCGACCGTCGAGATGAGCGCGAGGGCGAGGATGGGAACGAGCCAGGACGTCCGGATGCCGATCATCGTGACATCCGCCGTCGAGAACTGCATCGGGAGCAGGCCGATCACTCCGCAGATCGCGACGACGATCGTGCCGATCACGAGGCCGCCGCCGGCGAGGACAAGCGGGGGGAGGTCGTCGCTGATCCGGGTGCCGAGCACGAAGTAGGTCGCGAGCGACAGCGCGGCGAGAAGCGCCCACGCCACTCCGAGCGGGTGCACGGTCTGTGCGCCGGTGAGATCCAGCACGAACACCATGCCGACCACCGCGAGAATCGTGCCGAGAATCGTACGGATGCCGGGGCGGCGTCTCGTTTGCGCCCAGACCAGGAGGACGAGAAGAACCGGTGCCAGGTATTCGATGAGGAGGGCGACGCCGACGGACATGTACGACACCGCGTTGAAGAAGCCGACCTGCGCACCGGCGATGGCGACGGCGCCGTACAGGGCGATCGTGGATCCGCTCGTGCGGAGGGTACGCCAGCGCCCGCGCATCATCCACAGGGTCGGGATGAGCAGGACGAGCGCTGCTCCGCCGACCCGGGCCAGAACAGCGGCGCCGGGGGACCAGCCAGCATCCATGAGCGCTTTCGCGAACGGGCCACTGAGGGCGAAGGTGAACGCCGAGACGAGGGCGACGACGATTCCCGCCGCTTGCGTGCGTGAGGCGGGCCGGACGGCATCCGTGTCGGTCAGTGCTGTGGTCATGCTGGGATCCGCCCGGAACGCTGACAGTGCATGTCAGGAGTGAAAAAGGTTATGCTCATGACAGTAAACCCGAATCGCGTCAGGAGTCAACATGCTCTTTGCACATGACACCGAAGTGTCGCTCGCCACGGCGGCCGCGCTCATCAATACCGAGCCACACGCCTCGCACAGCGGAGAAGACGAACTATCAACGCCCGAGCAGGTGGTGGCCTTCCTCGACAGGTTCGGCTTCACCGGTTCCCGGGCCGGCGATGAGCAGGAACTCGGCGAGATGCGTGCACTGCGACCACGCCTGCGTCAATTGTGGAGCCGTGACAGGGACGGTGTCGTCGAGCTGATCAACGAGCTCCTGCGGGAAGCGGATGCGCTGCCGCAACTCGTGCGCCACGGCGACTGGGATTGGCACCTGCATGCGACGCCTCCCAGCGCCCCGGTCGCTCAGCGAACCCAGGTGGAGACGGCGATGGCGGTCATCGACCTTGTGCGAGCCGATGAGCTCTCACGATTGCGGCTGTGTGCCGCTGATGATTGCGACGCCGTCGTCGTCGACCTGTCGCGCAACCGGTCACGCCGGTATTGCGACGTCGGCAATTGCGGCAACCGGATGAACGTCGCGGCGTATCGGCAGCGGTTGCGCGGCGCGTGAGTCCGCTCAGCCCTCGACGATGATGCCGAGCTGGGCGGCGAAGAGCTGTGCCAACTCCGTGACCTGCACGTCGTTGACCGTCGCGCCCGCGAGACCCTCGAGCCCGTGAACGGCCCGGAAGTCGAGACCGCGCAGGTCGACATGCTTGAGCGAGGCCCTGGTGACATCCAGAGTCTTGACGGTGGTGGCTGGGAAAGCCACGCGGGTCAGGGTCGCACCACCGAGATCGAGCTCGTCGATCGTGCAGTCCTCGAAGATCACGTCGGCGAGCGACGAACCGCGCAGGTTCACGTAGCCGAGCTTGCACCCGCGGACCCGGACGGAGTTCCAGGTCGTATCGAAGAGTTCGGCTGAGCCGAGGCGTGACCGTTCGAGCACGACATCGCGCAGGCTCGAGCGGGACATCCGGAGCACGGGGGCGTTCACGCCCGTCAGCGTCGTCTCGATGAACCGGGCGCCGCGCAGGTTTGCGTCGTCGAAGTCGACGCCGTCGAGCGCACACTCCCTGAGGGTCAGGCCGGTGAGGTCACGGCCGCTGAAGTCGACGCCGGTGAACGATTCCAGTTCCAGGTCTCCGTCTGCGTCGACGGATGCCGCGTCGCCTTCCTCGCGCACAACGCTGCGCAGCGCATCGATCCGTGGTGGCTGGGTGCGGGATTTCATTCGTGCGTCCTGACGTGCGTGGCTGGCGAAGAAAAACCCCCGCCGTGCCGGCTGGGCCGGTCGGCGGGGGTTGGATATTCAGGGGAACTACTCGCGCGTGATGGCGAGCATCCGGAGGATCTCGAGGTACAGCCAGATGACCGTGACCATGATGCCGAACGCTCCGGTCCAGCCGAACTTGCGCGGTGCCCGGTTCTGCACGCCCTTCTGGATGAAGTCGAAGTCGAGCACGAGGGAATAAGCACCGAGGATGACGCACAGCACACCGAGGATGAGGCCGATCGGGATGCCCGCGATGTCTTCGCCACGGAGACCGAACGGGTTGTCGGTCAGGCCGAACATCTGCATGCCCACGTTGATGAGCGAGAAGATGAGGTACCCGACCATCGCGATCATGAAGACCTTGGTGGCCTTCTTCGACGCGCGGATCTTGCCGCTCGCAAACAGCGCCAGGGTCACACCGACGACGGTGAGGGTGGCGAGAACAGCCTGGATGACGATGCCGGGAGCGATGCTCTCGAAGATGTACGAGATGCCACCGACGAACACGCCCTGGGCCGCAGCGTAGGCGAGGATCAGCGGAGCGGACGGCTCCTTCTTGAAGATGTTGACCATCGCGAGGATGAAACCGATGATCGCCGCACCGAAGACGAGGGCGGGCATGACCGCTCCGAGCGCCCAGCCGGCAACAGCGCCGACGACGAGAACGCCGAAGGCGATCCCGCTCTTCATGACGGTGTCTTCGACGGTCATCCGGTCGGCCTGAACGGGTCCGGCTGCCGGGCGGTTGTACATGTCCTGCAGCTCGGTCGCGCTCGCGGTCTGAACGGCGAGTGCGTTTGGCTGCGTGAATGCCGGGTTTCTGAACGCCGGGTTGTTCGATGCCATGTGTACGTTGTTTCCTTCTCAGTCGTAACGGCTGGAATGTGGTCGGACCGCGAAGCGGTACCTTCGTCCAATCTAGCGGTCTTTACTGGAAAACGCTGTGGACATCAGGGGTATTCCAAGCGCATCGTTATGATCCGGATCCCCGCGAACTAGGCTCGGGTCATGACAGCTCCCGGCCAGGCTTCGCCGCTCATCATCGGCCACAGGGGCGCCCCCGGATACCGTCCGGAGCACTCACGGTCGTCCTACGATCTCGCCCTCGCGCTCGGGGCGGATGCCGTCGAGCCGGATATCGTCGCGACGAAAGACGGGGTTCTCGTTCTCCGCCACGAAAACGAGATCTCCGGCACCACCGATGTCGCCGACCGGCCGGAGTTCAGCTCGCTCCGCGCAACCAAAATCGTCGACGGCGCCGAGATGACCGGTTGGTTCACCGAGGACTTCACCTGGGACGAACTCGCAACGCTGCGGGTAAAAGAGCGGATCCCTGCGGTTCGCCCGTCGAGCGCGAGTTTCGACGGGTCGTCCGGCATCCTGCGGCTGCGGGACCTGGTCGACATTCTCGACAGGGCATCGGCGGAGTCGGGCCGCGACATCGGGATGGTGGCCGAGATCAAACACGCGACCTATTTCGAGAACGCCGGCCTTCCGCTCGACGAGTTGCTGGCATCCGACCTGGCCGGAACCCGGTACGCCGACGGAAGCGGTCTGATCGTCGAAGCGTTCGAACGGACGGTGCTGCACCAGCTCGCCGCCCGGGGAATGCGAGCGACATACATCTACCTTCTCGAGAAGAAGGGGCGGCCGTTCGACGCCGTCGCCGCGCTCGGCAAGGACGCTCCGAAATACGCTGAATCGCTGACCGATCCCGGCCTCGACGGGCTCGCCGCCGACCAGGTCATCGACGGGATCAGTGTGGACAAGTCGCTGTTGTTCTCCTCCGACGGCTCGACCAACGACCTCGTGGAGCGCGCACATGCTCGCGGCCTCACCGTCTTCACCTGGACCCTCCGGCCGGAAAACAGGTTTCTCCGCAAGCCGTTTCGGTCCGATGGACCACCGGAGTCGTTCGGGAACTGGGAGGAGGAGTTCGACGCGATCCTCCGAACCGGTGTCGATGGTGTGTTCTGCGACCACCCGGATCTCGGCGTGGCGGCGAGGGACGCGCTCGATCGGTGAGGGATGTCGGATGCCCGGCCTAAACTGGAAGCGATATGGCGAGCACTCCTACCCCAGACACGCACTCAGCGACCCCGGTCATCATGGACGGGTGGAAGACCGCCGCCATCCCTGGGGCTGGTGACCAGAAGCAGCACGCTGGGAGCCGGCTTCTCGACGGACTCAATCCGCAACAGCGAGAGGCCGTCGAGTACCGCGGGCAGGCGCTCCTCATCGTTGCCGGTGCCGGCTCAGGCAAGACGAGTGTCCTGACCCGCCGCATCGCGGGACTGCTCGAGAACCGCGAGGCCTGGCCGAGCCAGATCCTCGCCATCACCTTCACCAACAAGGCCGCTGCAGAGATGCGGGAGCGTGTTCGTGCCCTCGTCGGCGGAGCAGCGGAGGGCATGTGGATCTCGACGTTCCACTCCGCGTGTGTGCGGATCCTGCGTCGCGAAGCCGAGAACTTCGGCTTCACGCGGAACTTCACCATCTACGACTCGTCCGATTCGCGCGTGCTCATCAAACGGATCATCAAGGAACAGGGTGCAGACGTTCTCGGGTTCACCCCGGCGAACGTGTCGGCGAAGATCTCGAAACTCAAGAACGAACTCGCCGATGTCGACAGTTACGCCCGAAACGCCAACATGGACGACCCCAACGAGGTGGCGTTCCTCCAGATCTTCCGGGCATACACGCGGGCGCTGACGGCAGCGAACGCGTTCGACTTCGACGACCTCATCGGCCAGACCGTCTACCTGTTCCGGGCATTCCCGCAGGTTGCGGCTGCGTACCGCAAGCGGTTCACTCACGTGCTCGTCGACGAGTACCAGGACACCAACCACGCGCAGTACGCGCTCATCCGCGAACTCACCCGGCCGCCCACCGTCGAAGACGACGCCCTCGTCGCGTCCGGCAACGGAGCATCCCTCACCGTCGTCGGTGACTCGGACCAGTCGATCTACGCCTTCCGTGGTGCTGACATCCGCAACATCGTCGAATTCGAGCGGGACTTCCCCGGCGCGAAGGTCATCCTGCTCGAGCAGAACTACCGTTCCACCCAGAACATCCTCACCGCCGCGAACTCGGTGATCGCCAACAACTTCGACCGCAAAGACAAAAAACTGTGGACCGCCGTCGGTGACGGGGAGAAGATCGTCGGGTACACCGGGTACTCCGGGCACGACGAAGCCCAGTTCGTCGCGGACGAGATCGAGAAACTCCACCTCGCGGGAACCGCGTACAGCGACATCGCGGTGTTCTACCGCACCAACTCCCAGACCCGTGCCCTGGAAGAAATCTTCATCCGGTCCGCTCTGCCGTACCGGATCATGGGTGGCACCAAGTTCTACGAACGCGCCGAGGTGAAGGATGCCATGGCGTACCTCATCTCGGTCGCGAACCCCGCAGACATGCTCGCGCTCCGCCGCGTCCTCAACACCCCGAAGCGCGGCATCGGTCCGGCCACCGAGACCGCACTGTTCAGCTTCGCCGAGGACAACGGCCTGAGCTTCCGTGAAGCGATGCGGGAGGCAACGGGACTCGGACTCGGGCCCAAAGTGACGAACGCCATCCTGTCTCTCTCGGCACTGCTCGACGAAGGCGAGAAGCTCGTCGCGGAAGGCAAGGTCTCTGACGTCCTCACCCTGCTCGTGACCAAGAGCGGCCTGATCGAGGCTCTCCGCGCATCCCGCGATCCTCAGGACGAGGCTCGCGCAGAGAACATCGAAGAGCTCATCGCCGTGGCGAAGGACTTCGAGCGGAACAACCCCGATGGCGAACTCGTCGACTTCCTCACCGAGGTGTCACTCGTCGCCGCTGCCGATGACCTCGACGACTCCAGCGGAACCGTGTCGCTCATGACTCTGCACACGGCGAAGGGCCTCGAATACGACGCAGTCTTCCTGACCGGAATCGAAGAAGACCTCCTGCCGCACCGGATGTCTGCGTCCGAACCGGGCGGACCCGCTGAAGAACGACGACTGTTCTATGTCGGCATCACCCGCGCGCGCAAGCGACTCTTCCTCTCGCTCGCGATGACGCGAGCCCAGTACGGCGAGACCGCCGTCGCAATGCCCAGCAGGTACCTGCAGGAGATCCCCGCCGAACTCATCGAATGGCGACAGTCACCGGGGATGGCGAACTCTCGCGGCGGCAGCCAGCCGCGCGCGCTCAACGCCAACCGGTCCAAGTGGACCGGCGGTACCGGTGACGCACTGTCGAACCGCCCGCTCACCGAGAAGCGCGACTGGCCCAACCGGATCACGAACCAGGTCCGCAACAACGGAGACCTCGAGCTCGCGTCCGGCGACCGCATCCGCCACACCGACTTCGGTGAAGGGCGGGTCCAGTCGGTCACCGGTGAAGGGGCGAAGCGCATCGCCCATGTCGCCTTCGACGCCGCCGGGTTCAAGAAACTCCTCATCAAAATCGCACCGATCGAGAAAATCTGATGCTCCGCACCATGTTCACGGCCAAGATCCACCGGGCCACCGTCACCCACGCCGACCTGCACTACGTCGGCTCGATCACTGTCGACCTCGACCTGCTCGACGAGGCAGACATCCTGCCGGGTGAACTGGTGTCGATCGTCGACGTGACGAACGGAAGCCGACTCGAGACGTACACGATCGCGGGGGAGCGCGGCAGCGGCGTCATCGGCATCAACGGGGCAGCCGCGCGACTCGTCGCCGTCGGAGACACCGTCATCCTCATCGCCTACGGGCAGATGAGCACTGACGAAGCCCGCGACCTCGTTCCCCGGGTCGTCCACGTCGACGGGAACAACCGCATCATCGCCGTCGGCAGCGACCCGGCCGAAGCCGTCGTCGGCGGGCTTGAGTCTCCGCCGCACGCTCTCCGGGCATAGAGCAGGATTCGACACGATGAGCGGTTCGACGAAATCACGCGGCGGACTGCTCCGGCCAGAGAAAGGCGACGCCGCCCATCGGGTCACCTTCGTCGAGTTGTTCTTCGACCTCGTCTTCGTCTTCGCGGTCACCCAGATCTCACACTCCCTGATCGAACACCAGGACGCACTCACCCTCGCGCAGACACTCATCCTGATCGGCGCCGTCTGGCGGGTCTGGGTCGACACCACCTGGGTGACCAACTGGCTCGACCCCGAGCACAGCCGGGTCCGGGGAATGCTGTTCGTCCTCATGCTCCTCGGAGTGCTGATGTCGAGCGCGATCCCCGAAGCCTTCGGGGATCGCGCACTTCTCTTCGCCGGCACCATGGTGACCCTCCAACTCGGCCGGAGTGTCTTCACCGCCCTCGCTTTCCGGCGTGCCCGGCCGGACAATTACCGCAACTACCTGCGGATCATCGTCTGGAATCTGGGCACGAGTGTGCTGTGGATCAGCGGCGCGTTCGTGCCGGACGAGACGCGACTCTGGGTCTGGCTGGCGGCCGTGATCATCGACATGGCGGGGCCCCGGCTCCGTTTCGCGGTTCCGGGACTCGGGCGATCGGATGTCGACTCGTGGAACGTCTCCGGTGAACACATGGCTGAACGCGTCAGCCTCTTCCTCATCATCGTCCTCGGCGAGTCCATCCTCATCACCGGCGGCTCCTTCGCCGACGGCAACCTCGGGCCGCTCGATGCGCTCGCCTTTCTCGCTGCGTTCACGAGCACCGTCCTCATGTGGCTGCTCTACTTCAACCACGGCCAGGAACACGGAAGCGACTACATCAGCGAATCGTCGCGGCCCGGTGTCGTCGCCCGCGCCGCGTACACCTACATCCCGATCCTCCTGGTCGTCGGCATCCTCCTGACGGCCGTCGCGGACGAGATCGTGCTCGTCCATCCGCTCGGCGGTGACGAGGGCCCTGGCCTCGAACGCTGGACCGCCGGACTCATCTGCGGGTCGAGCATCGTCTACCTTCTCGGCAACCTGTTGTTCAAGCACGCCGTCGGCCTCCGGTGGCTGAAGTCCCACCTCGCGGGTGCCGCCGCGCTTCTCGTACTCGCGCTCACGTTCTCGTCGATCGCTCCTCTGCTCCTGAGCTGGCTCGCCAACCTGATCCTCGTGGCCGTCGTCGTCTCCGACCACGTCAGCCACCGCAGACGTACGCGTGAGAGCGTCAGCCCCGGAGCCGCCTGAGGTAATAACGCACGGGCAGAAAGCGGATGCCGCGGGGAACCGCCGGCCAGATCACGCGCACGACACGGAGCATCCGGGCGAAGCGGCGCTGCTGCCGGGGGGTCCAGCGGAAACCGAACGGCTCCCGGAGGCGCGGAGGAAGCAGCCCCGCCGTCACCAGCCGCACCACGGGCAGCGACGCCCGGAGCCACAGCGGAGCCTGGCCGAGGGTGAGCAGCTGTGCGGCCACGCGGGCGGCGTCCGGTGTGACATCGAGCCGGTCGACCTCTGCGTCGAACCAGGCCCGGAAGTCCGAGCGGGTCTCCGGCCAGAGCTCGGCGGGCATCTGCAGGCCGGTGCCGAGCGCCGCGTATTCGCGGTAGAGCTCATCTGCTGCCGGGGCGGGAAGCGGGCCGAAGACGAGATCGTGGATCTGCACCGCTGTGTCATAGAGCGTCGCCGCGACCCAGAGCTGGAGTGCGGGGTCGAAAGCGGAATAAGCGGGGGAGGCAGCGCCTGCGGCATCCGACACGGGGCCGTGTGCTGTGTTGACACGCCTGGCGACGGCCGCGCGGTCCGCGTCTGTGCCGTAGGCCTGCGCGTAGCAGTACATCAGGGTGCCGTGCAGCCGGTCCAGGGGCCGCGCCGAGAAGTCGCTGTGGGCGGCGACGCCGGCGCCGACGGCGGGGTTGGCTATCTGAAGCAGGATGGCGCGAGCGCCGCCGGCGACAAGGATGGCGTCGCCTCCGGTCTCGCGCAGGGTACTCACGCGGGCCACTGTAGTCGAGCTCGACAGAGGCGTGCCTGCGCTTCGCCGCAACGAAGTAGAGTGGAAGCGGCCCATATTTCTCTCGGCGTCGAGATACCTCACGCCGGGATCGCCAACGCGAACACCAGCATCACACCCAGCGGAACGGAAACCCACGTGGATCTTTACGAGTACCAGGCACGAGACCTGTTCGAAAAATACGAGGTCCCGGTGCTCCCGGGCATCGTCGCGGAAACGGCGGAGGAGGTGCGCGCTGCCGCTGAGAAGCTCGGCGGCGTCGTCGTCGTCAAAGCCCAGGTGAAGGTCGGAGGCCGCGGCAAGGCCGGCGGAGTCAAGGTCGCCAAGACCCCAGACGAGGCATTCGAAGCAGCCCAGGCCATCCTTGGCCTCGACATCAAGGGTCACGTCGTCAAGCGCGTCATGGTCGCCGGCGGCGCCCGGATCGCCCAGGAGTTCTACTTCTCGGTCCTGCTCGACCGGGCCAACCGGTCCTACCTGTCGCTCACGAGCGTCGAGGGTGGAGTCGAGATCGAGGTCCTCGCCGTCGAGCGGCCCGAAGCGCTCGCTCGCATCGAGATCGACCCGCTCGAGGGCATCGACGCCGCGAAGGCGCGCGAGATCGCCGTTGCAGCGAACTTCCCGGCCGAACTCGTCGACAAGGTCGCCGACGTCTTCGTCAAGCTCTACAACGTCTACAAGGGTGAGGACGCGACGCTCGTCGAGGTCAACCCGCTCGTCCTCACCGAGGAGGGCGACATCATCGCCCTCGACGGCAAGGTCACGCTCGATGAGAACGCCGACTTCCGTCACGCCTCGCACGCGAAGCTCGAGGACAAGGACGCTGCGGACCCGCTCGAGGCGAAGGCAAAGGCCGCTGACCTCAACTACGTCAAGCTCGACGGCGAAGTGGGCGTCATCGGCAACGGCGCCGGCCTCGTCATGTCGACCCTCGACGTCGTCGCATACGCCGGAGAGAACCACGGCGGCGTGAAGCCGGCGAACTTCCTCGACATCGGCGGCGGAGCATCCGCAGAGGTCATGGCGGCCGGACTCGACGTCATCCTCGGTGACCCCCAGGTCAAGAGTGTCTTCGTCAACGTGTTCGGCGGAATCACCGCGTGCGACGCGGTCGCGAAGGGCATCGTCGGCGCGCTCGCCGAACTCGGCTCAGCGGCCAACAAGCCCCTCGTCGTTCGCCTCGACGGCAACAACGTCGAAGAAGGCCGACGCATCCTCAACGAGGCAAACCACCCGCTGGTGACCCTCGCCGCAACCATGGACGAAGGCGCCGACAAGGCCGCCGAGCTGGCTTCGAAGTAAAAGGACGAACGAAACATGTCAATTTTCCTCAATAAGGACTCCAAGGTCATCGTCCAGGGCATCACCGGCGGCGAAGGAACCAAGCACACCGCCCTCATGCTCAAGGCGGGCACCAACGTCGTCGGCGGCGTGAACGCACGCAAGGCAGGCACCACCGTTCTCCACGGTGACGTCGAACTGCCCGTCTTCGGCACAGTGGCTGAGGCGATCGAGAAGACCGGCGCCGACGTGTCGATCGCTTTCGTGCCGCCCGCCTTCACCAAGGACGCCGTCATCGAAGCGATCGATTCCGAGATCCCGCTGCTCGTCATCATCACCGAGGGCGTACCCGTCGGAGACTCGGCCGAATTCTGGGCTTACGCGCAGAAGAAGGGCAACAAGACCCGGATCATCGGCCCCAACTGCCCCGGCATCATCACACCGGGCGAAGCCCTCGTCGGGATCACCCCGGCGAACATCACCGGCAAGGGCCCGATCGGCCTCGTCTCGAAGTCGGGAACACTGACCTACCAGATGATATACGAGCTGCGCGAGATCGGCTTCTCGACCGCCATCGGCATCGGCGGAGACCCGATCATCGGGACCACCCACATCGACGCGCTCGCCGCGTTCGAGGCGGACCCTGAGACCAAGGCCATCGTCATGATCGGTGAGATCGGCGGTGACGCTGAAGAGCGCGCGGCCGACTACATCAAGGCACACGTGACCAAGCCCGTCGTCGGCTACGTCGCAGGCTTCACCGCTCCTGAGGGCAAGACCATGGGCCACGCAGGCGCCATCGTCTCGGGCTCCGCCGGGACAGCAGCCGCCAAGCAGGAGGCTCTCGAAGCAGCAGGCGTCAAGGTCGGCAAGACGCCGTCCGAAACCGCACGACTGATGCGCGAGATCATCGCCGGACTGTAACCGGCTCGAACGAAAATCACCGAAGGGCGGCAGGAAACTGCCGCCCTTCGTCGTGTTCAACCCGGCTGCGACAGGGACGCCAGCTAAACTTCGAGTCGAATGAACCGCACAACAGTCGCCATGCTCGCCGCGCTCGAGGCGCTCATCACCGTCGCCATCGGCATCGGTATCTCCCTCGTGCCCCTCACCATCCTCTGGGCTGTCGAAGCGGGGTTCTCGCTCGACTGGACGCTGTTCTGGCAAGGCGCCGTCGACATCTGGCTCCTCAGCAACGGCGTCGACCTCTCGGTGACTCTGCCTGCCGAGGTCGTCGCGGCCACCGGTCTCGCTGCGGCGAGTGATCCGTTTCCCGTGACGATCGCGCCGCTCGTCCTCACCGGGTTCACCGTGATCATGGGAGCCCGCGCCGGCATCCGCGCGGCCGCGACGCGCTACTGGCAGACCGCCGTTCTCTCCGGACTCGTCACCGTGCTCGTCCTCAACGCGCTCGCGGCATTCAGTGCACAGGGCGAACTTCTCCGGCCATCGCTCCCGCAGGCGCTTCTCCTGCCGCTGCTCGTCTACGGATTCGGCCTCGCCATCGGTGTCGTCCGAGGAATGCACCGGATCCCGGTTGGCCGCGAAGGAGCGGCCGGGCGGTTCCTGGCCGGGATACAGGATCGCCTCGACGAACGCTTCGACCGCACCGACCGGGCCGTGGCCGCCGCCGCACTCCGGGGTGGCGTCGCCGCTGTCACGGGAATCGTCGGCGTCTCTGCGGTGCTCTTCGCCGTTCTGATCCTCGCGAATTTCGGTGTGGTGACGAGCCTGTACCAGGGGTCTCAGCTCGGAGGGATCGGTGGAGCGGCGACGACGCTCGCGCAACTGGCGTTCATCCCCAACCTCGTACTCTGGGCCGCCTCCTGGCTCGTCGGCCCCGGATTCGCGCTCGGAGCAGGCAGCGCGATCTCACCGGTGAACACGGTCGTCGGGCCTGTGCCGGGGCTGCCGATCCTCGGTGCGATCCCCAGCGGGGACTTCGCATTCGGATTCGTGGGTCTGCTGGTCCCGGTCCTGATCGGTTTCTTCGCGGCATCTCTCGTTCGCCCCCGCCTTGTCGCGGCTCTCGCGGGGCGGCCGCTCGTCGCCCGGCTTCTCATCGCTGCAGCGGGGATCGGCCTGGTCGCCGGGGTGATTCTCGGACTCCTGGCCTGGTTCTCCGGTGGTGCGATCGGCCCCGGACGGCTCGCCGTCGTCGGCCCGAACCCGGTCCTGGTCGGCGCCTTCTGCGCCATCGAGGTAGCGATCGCGGCCGCGATCGGCATGGCATCCGGAAACACCCGGCGCGAAGCGGCCCCCGCGGCCTCCCCGTTGAGGACCGCGGAACGAGTGCGGTAGCGCTCCGACATCTGGCCGGTGCCTGGCCCGCGCCACCGGTAGAATCGGCACGTGCTCTCAATCGTCGTGCTGATCTCGGGCACGGGGTCCAACCTCCGTGCGCTCCTCGAAGCCTCTGCAGACGCTGAGTACCCGGCGCGCGTGATCGCCGTTGGCGCTGACCGTGAAGCGCCGGGACTGTCACACGCCGAAGGGTTCGGGGTTCCGACCTTCCTCGTGCCGTACAGCTCTTACGAATCGCGGGAAGCGTGGGGCGAGGCGCTTCTCGAGCAGGTCCGGGTCTGGAATCCCGACCTCGTCGTCCTCAGCGGGCTCATGCGGCTCCTGCCACCGGGGGTCGTCGACGCGCTTTCTCCGCACCTGATCAACACCCACCCGGCGTACCTCCCAGAGTTCCCGGGAGCACACGGCGTCCGGGATGCGATTCGCGCAGGGGTCGATCAATCCGGGGCATCCATCATCGTCGTCGACAACGGAGTCGACCAGGGCCCGATCATCGTCCAGGAACGGGTCGCCGTCCTCCCGGGCGACACCGAACACGACCTCCACGAACGCATCAAACCCGTCGAACGTCGGCTGCTCGTGCAGACGGTCCTCGACATCGCCAACGGACTCGACCTCGGCGCACTGTCGACGAGACCTCTTCCCGCATCAATCAAGGAGTAGACCATGGCAGGCCCCAGCCACGACAGAAGCCTCTACCGCGAACGTGACATCGTTCCCATTGAGCGAGCACTCATCTCGGTCAGCGACAAGACCGGACTCATCGATCTGGCACGCGCGCTCGCGGGCGCTGGCGTCGAGATCGTGTCGACGGGGTCGACAGCACAGACCATCCGGGATGCCGGTTTCGACGTCACCGACGTCGCATCCGTCACCGGGTTCCCCGAGTCGCTCGACGGCCGGGTGAAGACGCTTCACCCCTCCGTGCACGCTGGTCTTCTGGCCGACCTGCGCCTCGAGTCACACGAACAGCAGCTCGACGACCTCGGGGTCGAGCCGTTCCAGCTGGTTGTCGTCAACCTGTACCCCTTCGTCGAAACGGTGGCGAGCGGGGCAGAGAACGACGATGTCGTCGAACAGATCGACATCGGCGGCCCGGCGATGGTGCGCGCTGCCGCGAAGAATCACCCCAACGTGGCGATCGTCGTCTCCCCTGAGAGCTACGGAGAAGTCATCGAAGCGGTCAAGGCGGGCGGCACCAGCCTCGCCCAGCGCAGGGAGCTCGCCGCCAGGGCGTTCTCGCACACGGCCGCGTACGACACCGCGGTCGCCGGATGGTTCACGGACACGGCCGAGGGATTCGGCGCATCGCTCACCATCCAGGCCGAGATCGCCCACGTGCTCCGTTACGGCGAGAACTCGCACCAGGAAGCGGCGCTGTACCTGCGTGCGGGCGGGCAGGGCATCGCCCAGGCGACGCAACTCGGTGGCAAGGAGATGAGCTACAACAACTTCGTCGACGCAGACGCTGCCGTGCGAGCGGCATACGACTTCAGTGAGCCGGCCGTCGCGATCATCAAGCACGCGAACCCCTGCGGCATCGCCGTTGCGGCACCCAAGGCACCGGATGCGATCGCCTCGGCGCACAGCCGCGCCCACGCCTGCGACCCGGTCTCGGCCTTCGGTGGAGTGATCGCGGCGAACCGCATGGTCACCCTCAAGATGGCCGAAACCATCCGTGAGATCTTCACCGAGGTCCTTGTCGCCCCCGGGTTCGACGAAGACGCGCTCGACGTGCTTCGCACCAAGAAGAACCTGCGTCTTCTCCAGCTGCCTGACGGTTTCGCTCCCGAACCGCTCGAGGCCAAGCAGGTCTCCGGCGGCATCCTCGTGCAGCAGGCTGACCGCTTCCCCCGCGAATCGGTCAGCTCGACCTGGACGCTCGCATCCGGTGAACCGGCCGACGCCGAGACACTCGCCGACCTCGCTTTCGCCTGGAAGGCGTGCCGGTCCGTGAAGTCGAACGCGATCCTGCTCGCTCACGCCGGGGCATCCGTCGGTGTGGGAATGGGACAGGTCAACCGGGTCGACTCCTGCCACCTCGCGGTCACCCGGGCCGGTGACCGGGCTGCCGGTTCGGTCGCGGCCTCCGACGCGTTCTTCCCCTTCGCCGACGGATTGCAGGTGCTTCTCGACGCCGGAGTGCGCGCCGTCGTGCAGCCGGGTGGATCCGTGCGCGACCCCGAGGTCATCGCTGCGGCGCAGGCCGCAGGGGTGACGATGTATTTCACCGGGGAGCGCCACTTCTTCCACTGAGGCTGGTGAAGGGCTTCAGTCACTGGCCGCTAGGCTGAAGCCCATGACACTTTCGTGGGGCCGCCGGCTCGTTTCCTCGTTCCTGGCCGCCCTGAGCGTTGCCGTCCTCACCCACGCCGCGAGCGTCTTTCTGTTCTTCGTCTCGCAGCAGTATCAGCCGACGACGCTGCCCCAGGTCAGCGACTTCTACTTCCTCGCCACGCTGTTCTCGATCGTCCTGCTCGTCGTCTTCGCTCTGATCGGCGGCTTCACTCGCTGGTACACGGCGCTCGCCTCCGGGTTCTTCACAGGCATCGTCGCGTGCCTCGTCGGCACCGGGATCTCCACCGTTGCCCAGGGGTTCGCGATCGACGCTGACACCATCTCCTACCTGTGGGGCACGTTCCTGACCCTCAATGGCGTCTACGTCGTCGTCGCATCGATCCTCGCGGCGACCGTCGGCCGCGCCGTCTACAACCGGGTGATCGGCTTCCGGCGCGGAACCGAGAAGAGCGCCGAGCGTCGCATCGCTCTCGTCCGGATGCCGGCCGGGAACCTCGCCGAAGGACAGCTCACCCACCTCGAACGCACCGCCGTCGACACCGAGCTCGCTGACAAGCAGTGGGACGGCTATGTCGCCGCCCTCGAGAACAACGGCTGGACGACACGCGAAGTACCGTTCGCTGACACTCTGCCGGACTCCGTTTTCGTCGAAGACACCCTCGTGCTGCTCGGGAACACCGCCGTCGTGACGCGCCCGGGAGCCAAGAGCCGCCGGGAAGAAAACGACGCCGCAGAGCAGACCGCCCAGGACCTCGGGCTCTCGATCGAACGCATCATGAGCCCAGGCACCCTCGAGGGCGGCGATGTGCTCAAGGTCGGTTCGACCCTGTACGTCGGCCGGTCAAGCAGGACAAACGCAGACGGCATCCGTCAACTGCGCGCCATCGCCACCGGGCTGGGATACACGGTCGTCGTCGTTCCGGTCACCCGTGCCCTGCATCTCAAGACAACGGTCACCGCTCTGCCGGACGGCACCATCCTCGGGCACCGGGATCTGGTCGACGACCCAGCATTCTTCCCGCACTTCGTCGAGGTCCCTGAGCGGGAAGGCGTCGCCGTCGTCGTGCTCAGCGAGGACACGCTCCTCGTCTCAGCTTCAGCGCCGGGAACGGTCGCCCTTCTCGAGGATCGCGGCTACACCGTTGTTCCCGTCGACATCAGCGAGTTCGAAAAGCTCGAGGGATGCGTGACCTGCCTCTCCGTACGGGTGCGATAGCTCCCGAAAAGTTCTTGCCTCCCACACGCCCTCGGTAATAGGCTTGAGGGCTGTCGCGGTCCGGTTCCTGCCGAGTCGCGGACGCAGTTGAGGACACGCTCAACGGGCTCGAGGAGGATTGTCATGACGTATTCCAGCACGCCGACACCAGTAGCGGCGAGAACCGGCGTCACAATCCAGAGCGCCTTTTCCGGGCGCCGACCGGCCGGATCCTAGGCCGGTAAACCCCCGCGCTGTGGCACGCCCCGTGTTCGATTCCTGAAAGTCGGAATCCTCTCTCTTCGTTTCGCGTTCCCCCGGGGAAACGCATCCCATTCCGGGTATCTGCAGCGCTGTCAACTGTGACCGCGCAGGAAGACCAGTTTTCTCATGTCTCGTCACCCTGACGACAAGAAGTCCCACCAGTCCGAGCTGTCGACCGCTCGAGCGCTCTGGCGGATCCTGCCGTACGCCCGCAAGGCACTGCCGCGCATCTCGCTCGGCATGGCCGCTGCCCTTGCGGCCGGTCTCGTGGCTCTCGGTATCCCGCTGATCCTCGAGAGCCTCGTCGACGGGCCGCTCTCGACGGGAGACACCTCCCAGATCTGGTGGGCGGTCCTCGCTGTGCTCGGTCTCGGTGTGCTCGAGGCGGCGATGATCGCGTTACGCCGGTGGTTCGTGCTCAAGCCGGGCACCTACGTCGAAGCCGGAATGCGCAACGCTCTCTACGCCAGGCTGCAGGACCTGCCGGTGTCGTTCCACGACCGGTGGCAGTCCGGCCAGCTGCTGTCGCGTGCCGTCAGCGACCTCAACCTGATCCGGCGCTGGCTGTCTTTCGGTCTCGTGCTCCTCGTCGTGAATGCGGTGACCGTCGTCATCGGAGCCGTCGTGCTGTTCTACTGGCACTGGCTGCTCGGACTGATCTTCCTCGTCCTCGCCGTGCCGATCTGGATCTACGGCTTCGTGTTCGAGAAGAAGTACTCGATCATCGCCCGTCGCAGTCAGGACCAGGCGGGCGACCTCGCGACCGCCGTCGAGGAATCGGTTCACGGCATCCGGGTGCTCAAGGCATTCGGACGCGGCACGTACGCCCTGCGCAATTTCGAATCCCAGGCGGAGAGCCTGCGCGGAACGGAGATCGAGAAAGCCAAGGCGATCGCCGGGATCTGGCTCTGGCTGCTGTTGCTGCCCGACGTTGCCTTCGCGCTGTGTCTGCTGACCGGCGTCTGGCTCGCCTCGACCGGTGAGATCACCGTCGGGCAATTGTTCGCGTTCTTCGCGACGGCGACGGTGCTGCGCTTCCCGATCGAGTCGATCGGTTTCCTCCTTTCGATGACATTCGACACGCGCTCAGCCACCGACCGTTTCTTCGAGGTCCTCGACACCCCGAACACGATCACCGATCCCGAGAACCCCACGACGATCGCCGACGTCCGCGGGCGTCTCAGTTTCGAGAACACCCACTTCCGGTACCAGGACTCTCCCGCGGATGTCCCCGACCTCCTGAACGGCGTGACACTGACGCTCGAGCCGGGGGAGACCATGGCGCTTGTCGGGCTCACCGGATCGGGCAAGTCCACGCTGACCGCGCTCACCACCCGCTTGTACGACGTCACCGGTGGCGCTGTGACGCTCGACGGTGTCGACGTCCGCGATCTCACACGGGATGAACTCCGCAGGCACATCGCGATGGCGTTCGAGGACGCGACGCTGTTCTCGGCATCCGTTCGCGAGAACATCCTTCTCGGTCGAGGCGACCTCGACCCGAACAGTGCAGAAGCGAACGCCGTGCTCGACGAAGCACTCGACATCGCGCAGGCGAACTTCGTGCGCGATCTACCCGACGGCGTCGAGACGACGGTCGGTGAAGAAGGGCTGAGCCTCTCCGGCGGCCAGCGCCAGCGACTCGCCCTCGCCCGTGCTGTCGCGGCGAAACCTGCCGTGCTCGTGCTCGACGACCCGCTCTCAGCCCTCGACGTCGACACCGAAGCGCTCGTCGAGGCCGCGCTGCGGCGTGTTCTCGCCTCGACGACAGCGCTCATCGTCGCACACAGGCCATCGACGGTGATGCTCGCCGACCGGGTGGCGCTCCTCGAGAACGGCAGGGTGACGGCTGTCGGACGGCACAGTGAGCTTCTCCTGAGCAGCGAGCACTACAAATTCGTGATCTCGAGTCTCGAAGACGAAGAACGGCGCGAGGCCGCGGAGAAGATCGACAAGACTCTCGACGAGGCCGCGAACACAGACACCGTGGAGGCGGGAGCATGAGCACCAGCACAGTTTCTGGAGTCGAGGGCGAGGAACGCGACGACTTCACCAAGCAGGAAAGCGCACAGATCCGTTCCCGGTCGCTCCGGCTTCTCGGGTCCCTTCTGCTCCCGCTGCGGCTGCGTGTCGTTCTGACGATGCTCGTCGTCGTGGTGTCCACGGCATCGCAAGTGGCAGGCCCCGCGCTCATCGCGTTCGGCATCGACCGCGGCCTGCCCGCGGTGCTCGAGCGGAATGACTGGATGCCAGCGTCCCTGATCGTCGGCCTCTACCTGATCACGGGTGTCATCGGTGCCGGGCTCATGGCCTGGTACACGGTCCTCAGCGCGAGGATCAGCCAGGCCATCCTCATCGATCTCCGCAAGCGAGTGTTCCTGCACACCCAGCGCCTGAGCCTCGAGTTCCACGAGAGCTACACCTCCGGCCGGATCATCTCGCGCCAGACGAGCGACCTCGACGCCATCAAGGAACTCCTCGATTCTGGCATCAACCAGCTCGTGTCCGGGTTCCTCTTCATGCTCTTCACGGGGATCGCGCTGTTCCTCATCGACGGCACAAGCGGGCTCGTCCTGCTCGGAGCGCTCGTCCCGCTGTACTTCCTCACCCGCTGGTTCCAGAAACGATCCCAGACGCTGTTCCGGCAGTCGCGCGTGGCATCCGCCAAGGTGATCGTGCAGTTCGTGGAGACGATGACCGGCATCCGTGCCGTGAAGGCGTTCCGCAAGGAGAAGCGCAACGAGAAGCAGTTCGGGCAGCTCGTCGAGAACTACCGCGACGTCAACGCCCGGGTGATCCAGCTCTTCGGCGTCTTCGACCCCGGACTCGTCCTCATCGGCAACGTCGCTGTCGCCACTGTTCTGCTCGTCGGCGCCTTCCGGATCGTCGACGGCTCGCTCGCGATCGGCGCGCTCCTCGCGGTCGTGCTGTACACCCGCCGGTTCTTCGACCCGATGGAGGAGATGGCGATGTTCTACAACTCCTACCAGTCGGCTGCCGCCGCGCTCGAGAAGATCTCGGGTGTGCTGGAGGAGAAGCCGACGGTGCCTGACCCGGCCGAACCCGTCGACCTGTGGAAGGCACGCGGTCACGTCAACTTCGACAACGTGACGTTCGCATACAAGGGAGACCAGGTCGTGCTCCCGAATTTCACCCTCGACATGCCGGCCGGGCAGACCATCGCCCTTGTCGGGTCGACAGGAGCGGGCAAGTCCACGCTCGCGAAGCTCATCTCGCGGTTCTACGATCCGACGGAAGGCTCCGTCACCCTCGACGGCGTCGACCTGCGCAAGCTGCACCCCAAGGATCTTCGGCGCGCGATCGTCATGGTGACACAGGAGGCCTACCTGTTCTCCGGTTCGGTGGCAGACAACATCGCGATCGGCAAACCGGATGCCACGGCGGACGAGATCACGGCGGCCGCGAAGGCGGTCGGTGCCGACGAGTTCATCCGTTCGCTTCCGAACGGGTACGACACCGACGTCAACAAGCGCGGAGGGAGGGTGTCGGCCGGCCAGCGCCAGCTCATCTCGTTCGCCCGTGCGTTCCTCGCTGACCCGGCTGTGCTCATCCTCGACGAGGCGACGGCGTCGCTCGACATCCCGAGCGAGCGGCTCGTGCAGGAAGCGTTGCAAACCCTCCTCGCCGATCGCACCGCCGTGATCATCGCGCACCGGCTGTCCACCGTTGCCATCGCCGATCGGGTGCTCGTGATGGAACACGGCCGGATCGTGGAGGACGGGACGCCGCGTGACCTCATCGCGGGAACGGGACGGTTCGCACAGTTGCACGCCGCCTGGCGGGATTCACTGGTCTAGCGTTCGCGCTCAAGCGCCCTCACGTGCGGTCACGGGGAGGCGACGATCCCTCTCGCGTGCGCGATGGCATCCGGGGTGTCTTCGAAGATCCTGCCTCGCTCACGCAGGTGAGGGGCGGTCCCGAGCCTACGCAGGATTTCGCCGTGACCCGGCCGGACCCCGGAGACGAGCACGACGATGCCGCGGCGCTCGAGCCGCGCGATCGCGTCATCAAGCATGAGGCCGCCCGTCGCGTCGAGGGTCGTCACGCGACTCATCCGGAGGATGACGACGGAGACGTCACTCACGTCCGCGAGTTCGAGCAGGAAGCGGTGCGCGGCACCGAAGAAGAGCGGGCCGTCGAACCGGTACGCCACGATGTTCTCGTCGGCTAGGGCTCGCTCTTCGTCGAAGTGGTCGGTGGTATCGAGGGGGACCTGTTCGAGCTGGGCCGATTGGGCGACGGCCCGCAGTGCGAGAATCGCAGCGGCGGCGAGGCCGACAACGACGGCGGTGACGAGGTCGACGAGGACAGTGACCAAAAAGGTCAGCACGAGAACAACGGCATCCGAGCGGGTCGATGCGAGGAGTGCCCGAACCGCTCCCACCTGGACCATCTGGATGGTTGTCGCCAGGAGAACGCCGGCGAGGGCGGCGAGCGGAATCAGTCCGACGAGCGGGCTGATCGCCAGCACGACGATGAGCAGGATGGCCGAGTGGCTGATGGCAGACAGCCGCGACGCGGCCCCCGCGCGTGCGTTCACGGCGGTTCGGGCGATCGCCGCCGTCGCAGGCACGCCACCGAAGAATGGGACGACCATGTTCGCGAGGCCCTGACCGAGTAACTCCCGGTCCGGATCGTGTTCCTCGCCGACGCGCATGCCATCCGCAACCGTGGCGCAGAGGAGGCTCTCCAGCGCACCGAGCGCTGCGACGGCGATCGCGCTGGGCAGCAGGGATGCCGCATTGCCCCAATCGAGGAACGCAGCGGATGGACTGCCGATGGGTGCGGGGAGCTCGCCGATCGATGGCAGGGCGAAACCGGCACCGACCGCGGTCGCCGTCACAGCGATCACGGCGATCAGCGACACGGGAAGCGACGGTTTCAGCCGCGCGACGATCAGGATCATCGCCGCGACAACGACGGTGATGACGGGCGGGATCCAGTTGGGGTCTTCGAGAAACCGAGCGACGGCGTCCGCAGCGAGGGGGAGGACCTGTTCCTGGTCACCGGGTGCAACGCCAAGCATGTTGGGTACCTGCTGGAGAGCGATCACCACGGCGATTCCCACGGTGAAGCCCTCGATGAGCGAAGCAGGGAGGTAGCGAACGAACTTTCCGACCCCGCTCACCGCGAGGATGATCAGCAGGACACCCGCCATCAGGCCGACCTGCAGAACACCGCCGACGCCGAAGTTGTGCACGACGGGAACGAGGACAACAGTCATCGCACCGGTCGGACCGGAGATCTGCAGGTTGCTGCCTCCGAAGATCGCGGCGATGATTCCAGCGAGGATGGCCGTCGTGAGTCCGGCGCCCGCTCCAAGCCCGGATGCCACCCCGAAGGCGAGCGCGAGCGGGAGAGCGACGATCGCGACGGTCGCGCCGGCGAGCAGATCACGGAGCGGACTCCGCGCCATGGCGGTGTAGTCGGAGACCCGGGGCAGAAGGCGTCCGAATCGGCCCGCCCCGCGCCGGGCATCTGTCGGCCCGGTCGTCACGCTCGCCGGCTCGCTGAGTCGTCCAGGCCGGCGAGGAGGTCTGCCCGGTCACGGAGTCCATCGAGGATCATCTGCCTCGCGGTTGTCAGGATGGAGGACATCGCGGGGTGTCGAAGTGCGTAGAAGATGGTGTTCCCCTCGCGTCTGGTGCTCACGACACCGGCGCGACGCAGCACCGCGAGCTGCTGGGAGAGATTCGACACCTCGGAATTGAGCGCTTCGGCGATCGATCCGACCGAACGCTCGCCGGAGACAAGTTGCTCAAGAACCTGGATGCGCACCGGGTGGCCGAGCGCTTTGAAGAGCTCTGCCTTGAGTTCAGCGACGGGCAGCTGACTTTGTTCCATGTATCTAGCTATATCGCTAGATAGCTAGATATGCAACTAATGAACGTCGCGCGATCAGAGAAAAGCGGATGCCGCGACGCGGTAACCCCCGTCGGCACGCGTCACGAGCGGGGTCCCCTCAGCGCGGTAGTGCTGCAGGGCTTCGTCGTCATGGCAGGACGGCGGCAGCCCGCCGGCGCGAACGACGCGCCACCACGGCACCTCGCCGCCGTACCGGGACATGACCCGCCCGACGCCGCGGGCTGACCGCGAGCCGAGCGTTGCGGCGACCTGGCCGTAAGCCATGACGCGCCCAGGGGGGATACCAGCGACAACATCGAGGACGGCGTCGACGAATTCGTCCGGCCCGAGCCGGTCGGGGTCAGAGCTTGCGGACGGCGATGGTCTCGCCATACTGCGTCTCGCCGACGGGCTCGAATCCGACGTGGAGGAAGAACTGCTCCGGTCCGGATTCGCCGGGCTCGAAGATGACATTGACATGGTCGAAGCCGCGCTTGGCGGCTTCCTCGCTTAGCGCCTTGACGGCGTAGGTGCCGACGCCGCGACCCTGGTCGTCTGCATCGACGTTGATCCGCCACAGGATGCTCGCGAACTCGTCGTCACTGTCCTGGTCGAAGTTCGCCTGGACAAAGCCGACGACCTCGTCACCGTCGAGAACGACCCGCTGCCAGCTCGTTTCGGGGTTCACGACCGCTGCGGCCACCGAATACGACACCGGGGCGACGAACTGTTCCTGGCCGGGCTTCAGGGTCAGTGCATTGACCGCGACGATGGTTGAGGCGGACAGTTCTTCAAGTCTGAGCTCAGGCATGCAGCCAAGGGTATCGCCAAGTAGAGCCGGACGGGTAGCTCGGTTACCGGGCGTGACACAATTCACGCGCTGTTCACGCCCGCGATCGCAGGCAGGATGTGGCACGGCAAGATGTCTCGATATCAAGATAGTTGCGAGCCTCGGGTAAGCTGGACCGCGGCCGGTAAGGCCCCACAGACTAGGAGCTCTTCATTGTCAAAAATTAAGGTTGAAGGCACCGTCGTCGAACTCGACGGCGACGAGATGACCCGCATCATCTGGCAGTCCATCAAAGACACCCTGATCCACCCGTACCTCGACGTGAACCTCGAGTACTACGACCTCGGCATCCAGAAGCGTGACGAGACCGACGATCAGATCACGATCGACGCCGCTCACGCCATCCAGAAGCACGGCGTCGGCGTCAAGTGCGCGACCATCACCCCCGACGAAGCACGCGTTGAGGAATTCGGCCTCAAGAAGATGTGGCGGAGCCCGAACGGGACCATCCGCAACATCCTCGGCGGCGTCATCTTCCGCGAGCCGATCATCATCTCGAACATCCCGCGCCTCGTGCCGGGCTGGAACAAGCCGATCATCATCGGCCGCCACGCGTTCGGCGACCAGTACCGCGCGACCGACTTCCTGTTCAAGGGCAAGGGAACCCTCACCGTCGAGTTCACCCCCGAGGACGGCTCCGAGCCCCAGAAGTTCGAGGTCTACCAGTCCCCGGGCGACGGCATCGCACAGGTGCAGTACAACCTCGACGAGTCCATCCGTGACTTCGCGCGTGCGAGCCTCAACTACGGCCTGACCCGCAACTACCCGGTGTACCTCTCGACCAAGAACACCATCCTCAAGGCATACGACGGCCGGTTCAAGGACATCTTCCAGGAGATCTTCGACGCCGAGTTCAAGGAGCAGTTCGACGCTGCCGGTCTGACCTACGAGCACCGCCTCATCGACGACATGGTGGCATCCGCCATGAAGTGGGAGGGCGGCTACGTCTGGGCCTGCAAGAACTACGACGGAGACGTCCAGTCAGACACCGTCGCGCAGGGCTTCGGCTCGCTCGGCCTGATGACGAGCGTTCTGGCCACGCCGGACGGCAAGATCGTCGAGGCTGAGGCGGCGCACGGCACCGTGACCCGCCACTACCGCCAGCACCAGCAGGGCAAGCCGACGTCGACCAACCCGATCGCGTCGATCTTCGCCTGGACGCGGGGGCTCGCCCACCGCGGGAAGCTGGACAACAACGACGCGCTCATCGAGTTCGCCGCGACGCTCGAGGACGTCGTCATCAAGACGGTCGAGTCCGGCAAGATGACGAAGGACCTCGCGCTCCTCGTCGGACCTGACCAGGCATTCCAGACGACCGAGGAATTCCTCGCCGAGATCACGGCGAACCTCAAGACCCGCCTGGGCTAAGCCCGGAAAAACGGATGCCCCCGATCACGAGATCGGGGGCATTCGTCGTTGACGGGGCGGGGTCAGGGCTTGCAGACCGTCTGGACGTCGGCGAACGTGGTCTGGATGTCGCCGAGAGCGTCGGTCAGTGCCGTCGTCTCGATGTTCTCGGGGTCGTCTGCGGCCGCACGCATCTCGACCGCGAAGGCATCGAGCGCCTTCTCGGCTGCGTTCGTCGTCTTCTTCACCTCTTCGTTGCTGATCTTCTCGTTCGCGCCGGAGAAGGATGCGGCGAGGTCGTCGACGGCGTCTGCGCCGGCGGCGGGATCGCTGCCGAACGACGTCACGCTCTCCGAGAGGTCTTCCTGGGCCTTCTCCATGGTGGTCTGCACGATGGTGCAGGCGTCGGCCGTCGACTGGCCGCCGGCGCAACCCGTCAGCAGCAGTCCGGCGACAGCAAGGATGCCGAGAGCGGATACTCGGGCGGAACGGAGTGTGGGCACAGGAGATCCTCTGGTTTTCTCGGCGGGGGATTTGGCACACACACTATCAGCAGCTCTCTGGAAAACGCCGGGGGAGAGGTTCTGCCAAACTGGGAGTTCGGAGCAAAGAAAGCGGGCGCAATGGCAGAGATCGTAATCGTCGAGAACGCACAGGCGGCTGGTGAGCTCGTCGCGGATGCGATCGCCTCACTGATTGCGTCGAAGCCGGATGCCGTGCTCGGCCTCGCGACCGGATCCACACCGCTGCCGGTCTACCAGGCGCTCGCGGCGAGGGCAGCGCAGCTCGACCTCGGCCGGGTCTCCGGCTTCGCGCTCGACGAATATGTCGGGCTGCCGGTCTCGCACCCGGAGAGTTACCGCTCGGTCATCACCCGTGAGGTCGTCGAGCCGATCGGGCTGGATCCGAAGCTCATCCACGTGCCCGACGGAGCGGTCGACACCATCCAGTCGGCGGGCAGCGAGTACGAACGCGCGATCATGTCCGCCGGTGGCGTCGACCTCCAGATCCTCGGTGTCGGCACCGACGGTCACATCGGATTCAACGAACCCGGCTCGTCCTTCGCCTCGCTCACCCGAGTGAAGACTCTGACGGAGCAGACCCGCCGCGACAACGCGCGCTTCTTCGACTCCCCGGACCAGGTTCCCATGCACTGCATCACGCAGGGACTCGGAACGATTCTGCGCGCCCGCCATCTCGTACTGCTCGCGTTCGGGGAGAAGAAGGCGGCGGCCGTCGCGGCATCCGTCGAGGGACCGCTGACGGCAATGGTTCCCGGGTCAGCGATCCAGTTGCACCCGCACGCCACCGTGGTTCTCGACGAGGCAGCCGCATCTCAGCTGCAGCTCGCGGACTATTACCGGTACACCTGGGCGAACAAGCCCGAGTGGCAGGGCATCTGAGCTCGAGTTGCCCGGTTTCGCGGGTGCCAGGCGGGCGCAACCCGTGTAGGTGGGCAACTCGCGTTCTCTAGAACACCTTGCCGGGGTTGAGGATGCCCTGCGGGTCGAAGACTCGCTTGATCTGACGCTGAAGGTCGAGCTGGTCATCGCCGAGCTCCAGGCCGAGCCAGCGCTTCTTGAGGATTCCGATCCCGTGCTCACCGGTGAGGGTTCCGCCGAGCCGGAGCGCCGTCGCAAACAATTCGTCTGCCGCCTGCCAGATCATGTCGGGGACTTCGGTGCCCTCGAAGATGAAGTTCGGGTGAAGGTTGCCGTCTCCGGCGTGAGCGACGGTGGGGATGCGGATGCCGTACCGCTGCTCGATCCGGACGATCTCCGCGAACATCGCTGGCAGCGCTGTGCGCGGCACGGACACGTCCTCGATCAGCGTCGTCCCCAGGCGTTCCATCGCCGGGTGCATCGACCGGCGGACGGCGAGGAGGCGCTCGCCCTCGACGGGATCGGTCGACAGGGACGCCCGGCCGCCGAGGGAGTGCAGGATCGCGAGTGCTGCATCCGCTTCCTGCTGCGCGGCCGGCCCATCGGTCTGGACGACGAGGTGGGCTTCGCCCGTCGTGATCCCAGGCAGGGACAGCAGGGTCGAGACCGCCTCGAGCGAGGCGGAGTCCATCAGTTCCATGACGGAGGGCTGGATCCCCGCCGCTGTGATCGCGGCGGCCGCTGCCGCGGCATCCGTCACGCTGGGGAAATAAGAGGCGATCGTCGCGACGACGCCGGGGACGGCCCTGCGGATGCGCACCGTCGCTTCGACGATGACACCGAGAAGCCCCTCCGAACCGACCATGAGCGCGGTCAGGTCGAGCCCGGTGACGCCTTTGACGCTGCGGTGGCCGAGGTCGAGCAGACGGCCGTCTGCGAGCACGACCTTGAGGCCGAGCACAGCGTCGCGGGTGACGCCGTACTTGGCGCACAACAGTCCGCCCGCGTTGGTGGCGATGTTGCCTCCGACCGTCGAGATCGCCTTCGAAGCGGGGTCAGGCGCGAACCAGAAGCCGCGCTCGCCGAGGATCTCATTGAACCGGCCGTTGAGGATGCCGGGTTCGACGACGGCCAGCTGGTCGGCTTCGTTGATCTCGAGGACGCGGTTCATCGCCATGGTGGAAAGCACGATCTCACCGCCGGACGCGATCGCGCCGCCGGCGAGCCCGGTGCCCGCCCCGCGGGTGACAACAGGAGTGCCGGTTTCCGTCGCGATACGCAGGACGGTCTGCACATCGGCGATCGACCGCGCGGAGACAAGGGCGAGGGGAGCGGATGCCGACCGGTGGCCGGACTTGTCTGCCTGCGCGATCGAGAGCGCCACGGCATCCGTCACGACGGCATCGCCGAGTTCGGCGACGAGCCTCGCGAGGACGTCGGTCACGCCAGTTCCCGCCTGCCGTTCACCACTCCGCTGATGGTCGCGAGGAGACCGAACGCGACGGCGACGACCGGCACGCCGAGGTCCCACCAGGCGAGGGCTGCGGCACCCATGACGGCGATCTCGACGATCGCCTTTCCGTAGACGTCGACGGAGAACACGGCCTTGGGGGAGCGGAAGAGCCCCCAGAGCAGAATCGCGACGACGGGCAGCAGGAGGCCGATGACGATGTTCCAGGGCATCGGCCAGGACAGGAACCCCCAAATGCCGAGGCTGATCGCCGCGAAGATTTCGAGGAAGAAACGGAGGATGTCATTGGGGGTGACACTGACTTTGTCGCTGGATTCCGGCACCGGTCCAGTGTAGACGTTCGTCATTTGAAGATGATCGTGCGGGCGCCGTCGAGAAGCACGCGATCCTCCGCGAACCACTTGACGGCCTGGGTCAGGGTGCGGCTCTCTTCGTCCTGGCCGATGGCGACGAGTTCTGAAGCGCTTCGGGAATGGTCGACGCGGACGACGTTCTGCTCGATGATCGGCCCCTCATCGAGGTCGCTCGTGACGAAGTGCGCCGTCGCCCCGATGAGCTTCACGCCGCGAGCGTGTGCCTGACGGTACGGGTTTGCGCCCTTGAAACCGGGGAGGAAGGAATGGTGGATGTTGATGGCCCGGCCGGCGAGGCGTTCACACAGCTCGGGGGAGAGGATCTGCATGTACCGGGCGAGCACGACCAGTTCGATGTCGAACTCGTCGACGACTTCGAGAATGCGGCGCTCGAATGCGGCCTTCGACGCGGCATCCGTCACCGGCCGGGACTCGAACGGAACCCCGTAGAACGCGGCAATGTCACGGAGCGTTCCGTGGTTCGAGAGCACGAGCGGGATCTCGACGCTCAACTGCCCCGCACGCTGCCGGAACAGCAGGTCGTTGACGCAGTGCGCCGCCGTCGATGCGAGCACGAGCGTACGCAGCGGGCGGCCCACGTCGTCGAGCCGCCAGGTCATCTCGTACTCCTCCGCGATCGGAACGAGGACCGCCTCGAACTCGGCTCGATCGCCGGGGGATTCGACCTGCAGTCGCATGAAGAACCGGCCGGTGTCAGCGCTGGAGAACTGCTGGCTCTCGGTGATGTTGCCTCGAGCAGAGACGATCGCCCCGCTGATCGCGTGAACGATGCCCGGGCGGTCGGCGCAGACGAAGGTCAAAACCCAGTGGTTGAGGGGCTCACGGGGGGCGTCGGGGATAGTCACGCTCCTAGGCTATTGCAGTCGGATGCTGCCGGACGCCCTGTTGGCGCTCGCTCCGTTAGACTGGTCGACGGTCAGCGCATTCCGCTCGGCCCTGGGCGCGCACATCGGCGCGTAGACGAACTCGGCTCTCGCTTCGGCGGCCGAGTGAACGCCGTCGTTGGACTTCCCGATGACCACTTCCCCTCTTCCCGTCGTGCCGCTCGCCGTGCGGCCACCTGCTGGTCCGCTCCCGTTCCCGTGGATCGGGCTCATCGCCCTGTCGGCGACCGTCTTTCTCTCTGTGTCGAGCGAGATGATTCCGACGGGCCTCCTCCCGGAGATGAGTTCATCGCTCGGAGTCTCACCGTCACAGGTCGGGCTCCTCGTGACGGTGTTCGCGTTCACCGTCGTGATCTCGAGCGCACCGCTCACCGCGCTGACGGTCCGGATTCCGCGGCACGCCCTCATGCTCGGCATCCTCACCGTGCTCGGACTGAGTAATCTCCTCACCGCCCTCGCCCCCACCTACGAGTTGATCGTCGCGACGCGCGTGTTCGGCGGCCTCGCGCACGGCCTGTTCTGGGCGATGGTTCCCGCGTACGCCGCGCACCTCGTCGACCGGGAACACATCGCCAGGGCCGTCTCGATCACCCTCGCAGGCGGCACGCTCGCCCTCGTGCTCGGAGTGCCGCTCGGCACCGCGCTCGGCCAGGCTGTCGGGTGGCGCTGGGCGTTCGCCGCGATCGCGGGGGCGCTTTTCCTCGGCGTCCTCGCCGTCCTCGTCTGGCTGCCGCCCGTTGAGCGCGACCGGTCCGTGGCCGCTGACGCCGGGTCGCGCCGCGACCCGACCGTCCTCGCCGTCGGCGTGCTCTGTGTCACCGTCGCGATCGTCATGATCGGTAATTACACGTTCTACACGTTCATCGCGCCGTTCCTCATCGATGGGATGGGAGTCGAACCCGAGTACCTCAGCGCTGTGCTCTTCTCGTACGGAGCCGCAGGCGCCGTCGGCCTCGTCCTCGCCGGGACGATCTTCGGCCGGCGGACCGGGCTCGGGCTGGTTCTCGGCCTTGTCGCCACCGCGGTCGGCGTCGGAGTTGCAGCAGTCGCGACGTCGACTCTCTGGCTGTCGCTCGGAGGGATCGTGTTGTGGGGACTCGCCTTCGGGCTCGTGCCGCCGCTCCTGCAGACCCGACTGTTGCACACCGCGAGCGCGAGGATTCGTGACACCGCCAGTGCGTTCTACACGACGGCGTTCAACATGGGCATCGGCGGAGGTGCCTTGGTCGGCGCGCTCCTGCTCGACTGGCGAGGGCTCAGCGCCTTGCCTGTCGCGACGATCGTGCTGGTGCTCGTCGGTCTCGCCGTTGTGGTCGCGACCCTCCTTGCCGGGCGTCGCCGGACCCGGTGACGGCCATTAGCCGCCCGCGGCTGGGAAACCCCTGTGGTCATTTCGGCGGTGAGAGCCGGTTAAACTGGGTAGCAACTCTCTGACGCAATCCGAAAGACCTCCATGGTGCTCATCCTGCTGGCCTTCTTCGTCGTTTCGTGCGCCACGGGATACCTCACCAAATGGCTGTCGACGCGGGTCTTCTACCTGTTCTCGCTCCTGCCGTTCGGCGCATTCGCCTACACGCTCTGGCAGACCCCGGTCGTTCTCTCCGGAGGGGCTGCGACGGAGAGCATCCCATGGATCCCTCAACTCGGTATCGCTCTCTCATTCAGGGTCGACACGCTTGCCTGGCTCCTCGCGCTCGTCGTGACGGGTATCGGCGGTCTCGTCCTCGTCTACTGCGCCCGTTATTTCTCCCGCGATGAGCCCGGTCTCGGCCGATTCGCCGGATTGCTCCTCGCCTTCGCCGGCACCATGTACGGCCTGGTGACGGCCGATGACATCCTCGTCATGTTCATGTTCTGGGAGATCACGAGTGTGCTCTCCTACCTGCTCATCGGGCACTACGTCGACCGCAAGGAGAGCCGCGGAGCCGCGCTGCAGGCACTCCTGGTGACGACGTTCGGCGGCCTCGTCATGCTCGTCGGCGTGGTCATGATCTCGGTCCAGGCGGGGACCACGTCGATCGCATCGATCGTCGAGCAGGGGCTCGAAGGACCGATGGCCACTGTCGCCATCCTGCTCCTCCTCGTCGGCGCACTGTCGAAATCCGCCATCGTCCCGTTCCACTTCTGGCTGCCGGCCGCGATGGCCGCTCCGACCCCGGTCAGCGCGTACCTCCACGCCGCCGCCATGGTGAAGGCCGGCATCTACCTCGTCGCGCGCTTCGCCCCCGGCTACGCAGAAACACCCGGCTGGACTCCCGTGCTCGTCGGCCTCGGCGTGTGGGCGATGCTCGTCGGCGCGTGGCGTTCCCTGCGGCAGTACGACCTCAAACTCGTCCTCGCATACGGGACGGTCAGCCAGCTGGGCTTCCTCATGGTCATCGTCGGGTTCGGCGGCCACGACGCGGGCCTCGCGGGCGCAGCGCTGCTGCTCGCGCACGCGATGTATAAGGCGGCGCTGTTCCTCATCGTCGGCATCATCGACCACCGGGCCGGCACGCGGGACTGGCGCAAGCTCTCGGGTGTCGGACGGCAGTCGAAGATGCTCGCCGCCATCGCCCTTGTCGCGGTGGCATCGATGGCGGGAATCCCGCCGCTGCTCGGCTTCGTCGCCAAGGAGGCCGTGTTCACCGCCTTCCTCGAGGCAGGCCTCGCCGGTGACCCGTGGGGCTGGGTCGCCCTCGTCGGAACGGCGCTCGGCTCGGTCCTCACCGTTGCGTACAGCGCCAGGTTCTTCTGGGGCGCTTTCGCCACGCTCAAGGGGGTGCCACCCACCAAGCTCCACTCCGACGGCTGGGGAATCCTCATCGCCCCCGGAATCCTCGGGGTAGCAACGATCGTGCTCGGTTTCGGCGCAGGCTCGATCGTGGACCCCGCTCTCCGGCCATATGCGGAGACCATGCCTGGTCCGGGGGACTACCACCTGGCTCTCTGGCACGGGTTCGAGCCGGCGCTCGGACTGTCCGCACTCGTCGTCGCGCTCGGCCTGGTGATGTTCTGGCAGAAGATGCGGATTGCGCGCTTCCAGGACGCGCTTCCGTCCACCATGGACGCCTCCCGTGGCTACTGGCTCAGTGTCCGTCTCGTCGACCGCCTGGCCGCCCGAACGACCATCTTCGCCCAGCGCGGCGGCCTGCCGCAGTACCTGGGAACGATCCTCATCGTGTACGTGCTCGCCCTCGGCGTCGCGAGCGGGCTGAACCGCACGTGGCCGGACAGTATCCGCCCGTGGGATTACCCGGAGCAGGTGCTCATCGCCGTCGCCATCGTCGTCGCGGCGATCATGGCCGGCCAGGCGCGCCAGCGAATGAGCGCCGTGCTCCTCGTCGGGACCACCGGCTTCGGGATGGTCGCGTTGTTCGCCCTCCACGGCGCACCCGACCTCGCACTCACCCAGGCCCTCATCGAGATGGTCACGCTCGTGGTGTTCGTCCTCGTCCTCCGCCGCCTGCCGACGAAGATCGCCCAGCGCAACAAGCCCGTGAAACGTATCCTGCGGGCGTCTGTTGGCATCGCTGTCGGAGCGACAATGGCGGTCGTCGCCGTCATCGCCCTCGGCGCGCGCCAGGCGGAGAGCATCGGCACCGAGTGGCCGCGCCTCGCGTCCGAGGAAGCGCACGGTCTCAACATCGTCAACGCCGTCCTCGTGGACATTCGTGCCTGGGACACCATGGGCGAGATCTCGGTCCTTGTCGTCGTCGCCACCGGTATCGCGAGCCTGCTGTTCGTCACCGGCCGTGCAGGCCCCATCCCGAGGCTCAGCGGTTCCCGGCAGCAGCGGCGCGGCTCCAATCGCAGGCGTGTCCTCGTCGACCCGCTCGCGCCGGGTCCCGAGCCCAGCTCCAGCCGGATGAGCTGGCTGCTCGCCGGCCGGACGCTCGCGCCCGACCACCGCTCGATCCTGCTCGAAGTCCTCGTGCGGTTGCTCTTCCACCCCGCGATCCTCGTCTCGGTCTACTTCCTGTTCGTCGGCCACAACGCTCCCGGTGGCGGGTTCGCCGGCGGGCTGCTCGCCGGGCTCGCCCTCGTCGCGCGTTACCTCGCCGGCGGACGCTACGAACTCGCCGAAGCGATTCCCATCGACGCGGGCAAGATCCTGGGTGTCGGGATCGTGCTCGCCGCGGGAGCAGGCGTCGGGTCCCTCTTCGTCGGGGCCGAGGCGCTCACATCGGCCTACTTCGAGGCAGACGTTTTCCTGCTCGGTCACCTGTCGTTCGGTACGTCAACCATCTTCGACCTCGGCGTCTACCTCGTCGTCGTCGGGCTCGTCCTCGACATCCTGCGCAGCCTCGGTGCCGAAATCGATCGCCAGCAGGAACAGGCAGACCTGTCAGACGAGTCACAGGATGATTTCTCCGAAAGCGAGGCAGCGCGATGACCGCTTCGGCAACCCTCATCATCCTCATGGCCGTGCTCTACGCCGTCGGGATCACCGTGATGCTGGAGCGCAGCCTGACGCGCGTGCTCATCGGATTCATGCTCGTCGGCAACGCGACGAACCTCCTCATCCTCATCGTCTCCGGACCGAGCGGCACAGCCCCCATCGTCACCGGCACGTCGGCCGACGACACCATGGCCGACCCGGTGCCGCAAGTGCTCATGCTCACGGCGATCGTCATCAACTTCGGCATCACCGCCTTCGTCCTCGCGCTGATCTACCGCTCCTGGTGGCTCGCCCAACTCGGCGACCAGGGCGACTCCGTCCCTGACCAGCACACGGAAGACACGGAAGAATCGACGGATGCCACGTTCGATCCGGTCGACCTGGACGATGCAGCTCTCAAGAAGGTTCTCGCTGACAGCGACGAACACCCGGACGAACTCGAGCACGGCAGGGAGGAGACCCGATGAGCGCCATCGTTCCCCTCCTCGTTCTTCTGCCGCTACTCGGGGCAGCGGCGGCCCTCGTGCTCGGCGCCTACCGGCGCGCCCAGGTTCTCGTCAGCACGGTGACGCTGACCGCTGTCGTGATTCTGAGTTCGATCCTGCTGGTGCACGTCGACAGCGAGGGTCCGGTCGTCATCGATGTCGGCGGCTGGGACGCACCGTTCGGGATCGTCCTCGTCGCCGATCGCCTCGCCGTCATCATGGTGCTCATCGCAGCGCTCATGCTCCTCGGCGTGCTCGTCTTCGCCACCGGGCAGGGTATCGCGGACGGCGACCGGGAGACCCCGGTGTCGATCTTCCACCCCACGTACCTCGTGCTCGCCGCCGGCCTGTTCGACGCGTTCATCGCCGGCGATCTGTTCAACCTGTACGTCGGATTCGAGATGCTGCTCTCGGCGAGCTACGTGCTTCTCACCCTCGCGGGTACCGGAGCGCGGATTCGCGCCGGTGTCACCTACATCATCGTGAGCCTCACCTCATCGATCCTGTTCCTCGCGGCCATCGCGTTCATCTACGGCGCGACGGGAACCGTGACGATGGCACTCGTTGCGGAGCGTGTCCGCGACCTGCCAGCCGACGTGCAGCTCATCCTCTGCATCGCGCTCCTTGTCGCGTTCTGCATCAAGGCAGCGGTGTTCCCGATGTCGTTCTGGCTTCCGGACTCGTACCCTACGGCGCCTGCACCGGTCACGGCCGTTTTCGCCGGTTTGCTGACGAAGGTGGGTGTCTACGCGATCATCCGCACAGACACCGTGTTGTTCACCGAGGTCGACATCGACATCCCGCTGATGGTGATCGCGTTGCTCACCCTCGTGATCGGTATTCTCGGTGCCCTGGCGCAGGCAGACATCAAGCGGCTGCTGTCGTTCACCCTCGTCAGCCACATCGGGTACATGATCTTCGGGATCGCCATCGGCAGCCAGGCAGCGCTTGCCGCAACGATTTACTACATCATTCACCACATCATCGTGCAGACGACCCTGTTCCTTGCGACAGGACTGGTGGAGCGCGTCGGCGGGACGACGTCGATCAACCGCCTCGGCGGCATGCTGCGGGCGTCCCCGTTCGTCTCGGTCCTCTTCTTCATCGGAGCGATGAACCTCGGCGGCATCCCTCCGTTCTCGGGCTTCCTCGGCAAGGTGGGGCTCTTCGACGCGGGTGTCACGCTGGGTACACCGCTCTCCTACGTGCTCATCGCCGCGGGTGCAGCCACCTCGCTGCTCACCCTGTATGCCCTCGTGCGGGTCTGGAACATGGTGTTCTGGCGACCACGAAGCGACGTGGAAGGCTACTCATCACCCCTGCTCGATTCGCTGACCGAGGGGCCTGAAGACGAGGGCGGGACGGTCAAGACCAAGACGGTGCCGAAACTCATGCTCACTGCTACAGCCGGAATGGTGGCGCTCACGGTTGCCCTCACGGTCTTCGCCGGACCGCTCTTCGACTTCGCGAGCAGGACGGCAGCGGACTTCGAATCGCCGACGACCTACGTCGACGCTGTCTTCCCAGGAGGTGTCGAATGAGCCCCGAATCCGGCGCAAGCCGCATCACCGCGCGGAGCCAGATCGTCCTGCTGATCGGGCTGGTTTTGCTGTGGTGCCTCGTCTGGGGCCAGTTCTCCCTTCTCACCGTGGTGAGTGGGGTCGCTCTCGCCGTCATCATCTCCCTCGTCTTCTACCTGCCGGCTATCGACCTCAGCGGGCGCATCAACATCTGGCGAACGATCGTCTTCTTCCTACGCCTGATCGTCGACATCATCGGAGCGTCGCTCAACGTCGCCTGGCTCGTCATCGATCCCCGTTACAAGCCGTCGAGTGCGATCCTCGCGATCGCGCTCGACACCCGCTCCGATATCATCATGATGTTCACGGCCGAGGCGATCTCGCTCGTCCCCGGGTCCATCGTCGTCGACATCGACCGGGAAGAGTCGGTGCTCTACGTCCACGTGATCAACGTGAAAACCGATGAAGATCTCGAGAAGTTACGCTCGAGCGTGTTCGCCACCGAGAAGCGACTCGTCATGGGTATCGGCTCGAAGGATGACGTCTGGCGCGTGCAGCAGCCGAACGAATTGACCAGATCCTCCGTGAGGAGAAAGTAATGCAAATCGCCCTCATCGTGGCCGGTGTGCTCTTCTGCGCCGGCGCCGTCGCCGCCCTGTATCGCGTGATCCAGGGGCCGAGCCTGCTCGATCGGGTGATCGCATCCGACGTCTTCGTTGTGACGATCATGTGTGTGCTCGCGACCGAGATGGCGTTGAACCACCACACCGAAACCCTCCCGGTGCTGCTCGTCCTCGCCGCATTCGCGTTCCTCGGCTCGGTCAGTTTTGCCCGCTTCATGGCGAAGCAGGACCAGACATGACCTGGGAAGCTGTGCGCGAGATCATCACGATGGGCCTGGTTCTGTTGTCGTCGCTCATGTGTTTTGCCGCCGGGGTCGGGCTCATCCGGTTCCCGGACGTGCTGTCCCGGCTGCACGCAGCCACGAAACCGCAGATCCTCGGGCTGATGTCCATCGGCGCCGCCATCGCGGTCAACAACCCGCGGATCGGGATCTTCGCCCTGCTCACCGCCATCATCATCTTCCAGGGGCTGACCGCACCGATCACAGCCCACATGGTGGCGAGGGCCGCGTATCGATCCGATCACCTGCGCCGTGACCTGCTGATCCGGGATGAGCTCTCGGTCAGCGTCGAGCAGGTGGAACAGGGCGCAGCGGTCGAGGACCCGGATGGCGACAAGCGCTGAGCCCTACCGGATTCGGACGCCGGCTGCCCAGATCGCGGTCGGCGCGAATGAGTCGTCGAGGAGCACGGCATCCGCAGCGTAACCACGGGCGAGAAGCCCCAGGTCGGCTGACCGGCCGATCGCGCGTGAAGGCGTCTCGGTGAGGGCGGAGATCGCCTCGGTGAGCGGGATGCCCACCTCGGTGACAGCCCGGCGAAGCGCGGCGTCCTGCGTGAGCGTCGATCCCGCGATCGAGCCGCCACCGGCCAGCCGGGCGACGCCGTCCACCACGTCGACGTCGAGCGATCCGAGCCGATAGCCGCCGTCAGACGCACCGGCCGCCGCCATGGCATCCGTGATGAGGGCGATGCGTCCCGGGGCAGCATCGAAGGCGATCCGCACCACGTCGGGGTGAACGTGAACGCCATCGTTGATGATCTCGAGGATGACGGACGTCGACGACGTCGCCGCCGTGATCGGGCCGGGGTTGCGGTGATGGATGCCGTTCATCGCGTTGAAGGCGTGGGTCAGGATGCTGGCGCCCGCCTCGAACGCTCGTCGAGCGCCTTCGAAATCGACATCGGTATGACCGACAGCAACGGCGACACCTGCTGAGGTGAACTGCCGGATGGCGTCCATGCCGCCCGGCAGCTCGGGCGCGAGGGTGACCTGGCGGATCGAGCCTCGCCCCGCGGTGATCAGCCGATCGATCGAGACCGGGTCGGGGGCGCGGAGCAGTGCTGGGTCGTGCGCGCCCTTGTGCCCGACGTCGAGGAACGGTCCTTCGAGGTGGGAGCCGAGGATCGTCGGGTCGGCGTCAGCCAGGTCCGCGACGAGAGCCACCCGGTGGACGAGTTCGTCGATCGTCCCGGTGACGAGCGACAGGACGGAGCGGGTGGTGCCGTGTGCGCGGTGGACGGCGAGAGCGGTGCGGATGCCATCGGCGTCGCTGTCGAAGGAACATCCGCCGCCGCCGTGGCCGTGGATGTCGATGAACCCGGGAACGAGGACCGCGCCTGCAGCGTCGACGACCTCCGCCGCGTTGAAGGTTCGCCAGTCGTCTCCCGTGCCCGTGGCGGTGATGACACCGCCAGAGATAGCGACGAACCCGTCGGCGATCGCCGTGCCGCCGGAGACCACACGGGCCGAGTGGAGAACGAGGTCTGTGCTGTCCGTGCTGTTTGTGCTGCCTGGCGTCTGGGTCACGTCGCCACGATAACGTCGATGCCCGCTTCGGTGAAAGCTCGGGACTGTGTTGCGGTGATCCCTTCGTCGGTGATGAGCGTGCTGAACGTGTCGGCGCCGCCGACGTTCGCGAACGCGCGATGGCCGATTTTCGACGATTCTGCGACGACGATGGCGCGATCGGAGCGAGCCGCCATGAGCCGGTTGATGCGCGCTTCACCCTCGTCATGGACGGTCGCGCCGATGGCAGGATCGATCCCGTTCACCCCGAGGAAGGCGAGATCCAGCGATACCTCCCGGAGCATGAGGTCGCTGTACGGACCGACGAGTTCGTATGAGCGCGGGTGCACGACCCCTCCCGTCACGACGACCTTGAACTGGGGCCTCACCGCGAGTTGGACGGCGATGTTCACGGCGTTGGTGACGATGGTGAGACTCACTCCCGTGGATGGCTCGGTCAGGTCGGCGCGGGACGTCAGGAGGCTCGCGATCGCCGTCGATGTGGTTCCACCACACAGGCCGACGACGGCGCCCCGGGGAATCAGGGCGCTCGCCGCCCGGGCGATCCGTTCCTTGGGGGAGGCGGGCTGGTCCGGCCGGTAGCGGCGGGGGAGGTCGTAGGAGACCGAGTGACCGACGGCACCGCCGCGGGTTCGCGTGAGCAGTTGCTGCTCCGCGAGCAAATCGAGGTCGCGCCTCGCGGTTGCGGGTGAGATCGCCAGCCGGCCAACGAGATCATCGACGTCAACCCTGTCGTGTTCCGCGAGCAGGTCGAGGATCGCGGTGAGACGCTCGGCGCGATTCACCCCTCGCTCCCGGCGAAGAGTGTGAGCAGCCGCTCCGCCTCGAGAGCGAGGGCGTCCCTGCCTGCGGAGAGGTAACGCCGGGAATCGACGAGATCGGGATCGGCGTCGAGGGCGGCACGGACGGCTCGGGTGAAGTGACCGTTGAGGTGGGTGGAGACGTTGATCTTCGTCATCCCCGCGCGGATGGCCGACTGGATGTCGTCGTCGGACACCCCGCTCGAGCCGTGGAGGACGAGCGGAACGGGGACGGCGTCACGGAGACGGCCGACGAGCTCGAGGTCGAGCCGTGCCGTCCTTTCCGCCATGGCGTGTGACGAGCCGACAGCGACGGCGAGAGCGTCGACTCCGGTCGCCGCGACGAACGCGGCGGCGTCGGCCGGATCGGTTCGCACGCCAGGGGCGTGGGCGCCGTCCTTGCCGCCGATCTCACCGAGTTCAGCCTCGACGAAGACCCCGGCGGCGTGGGCGGCGACGACGACGCGGCGGGTGGCGGCGACATTCTCCGCGTAGTCGAGGGTTGCGCCGTCGAACATGACCGACGTGAGACCGAGGTCGATGGCAGCGAGGGCGAGGGATTCGTCTGTGGCGTGGTCGAGGTGCACGGCGACATCGACGGCGGACGAGTGGGCAAGGGCAAGCGTCGCTGCGGCGAGCGGTACGAGACTGCCGTGGTAGCGAACACAATTCTCGGATATCTGCAGAATCACGGGTAGCCCGGCTGTCTCCGCAGCGGAGACGATTCCTTCAGCCGTTTCCAGCGAGAGGACGTTGAACGCACCGATACCGGCGTTCGCGGACCTGGCGCTGTGGATGAGGTTCCCTGTTGGGGTGAGTGGCATGGGTTCCTCGATCAGTTGGTCGTGATGGTGATGCGGCGCTCGATCGCATCGCAATCGGGGTGCACACTGCCCGCCTGGGGTTCGAGGACGGCAGCGGCCCCCCAGGCGCACGCGCGGGAGAGGAGCGTCCGGATGTCGCGGTCGCCGGCCGCGAGGAGAGACGCGGCGCCTGCGACCGCCGCGTCACCGGCCCCGGTTGGATTCCCAGCCAGCACCGAGTCCAGTCGCGCGTACAGGACGTCGCCCTGCCGTGGCACGGCCATCATTCCGTCCTCTCCGAGTGAGACGAGGACGAGGTGCGCCCCTGCCCGCTGGAGCGCTCGCGCCCCGGCGAGCGGATCCGCCTCGCCTGTCGCTTCGGCGAGCTCCCGCCGGTTCGGTTTCAGGAGAGTTGCTCCTGCGGCGGCTGCACTGAGGAGGTATGGCCCCGAGGCGTCGGCGACGCTCGGGATTCCGGCGTCGGCCGCGAGGCGGAGAAGGTCCGCGACGAGCGAGTCGGGGGAGCCGGGCGGAATGCTCCCGGCGACGACGAGACAGCGCGTGTCGCCGATGCGCGAGCGGACGGCATCCGTCACGTGCGTCCAGGTCTCCTGCGGCACGGGCCTGCCGGATTCGTTGAGCACCGTCGTGCGCCCTGTCCCGCTCTCGACGATCGCGGTCGATCGACGAGCCGGGCCGGGGACAGGGACGAGAAGAGCGGGGATCGTTCCGAGGTCACGCTCGAATTCGCCCCGGTCGTCGCTTCCGACCGGGGCGACGGCGAGCGTGTCGTACCCCTGTTGCATGAGCACCCTGGCGACGTTGATGCCCTTGCCTCCTGCGCGGGTGACGGCTGGGGCCACCCGATGGCTTTCGCCGACGTCGAGTTCGCCGAGGGTGATGGTGCTGTCGAGCGCGGGATTCGGGGTCACCGTGAGGATCATGCCGGTGCTCCGGTCAGGCGGTCGCGGGCACCGAGGGCTGCGCCGACGAGGCCGGCGTTCTCTCCGACCGTCGCCGGGAGCAGCACCGGGCGGCGGTGGAAGGTGAGGAGAGAGTTCATGCGCCGCTCGACCGGCTCGAACAGGGCAGGACCGGCCTGAGCGAGGCCCCCGCCGAGCACGATCGCTTCCGGGGCGAGCAAAGCGGCGACCGTCGAGAGGGCGAGGCCGAGGGCATCCGTCGCGGTGTTCCAGACCGAGACGGCGATGTCGTCCCCCGCCTGGGCGAGGTCGAGGACCTCACGCGCGCCGGCGACGGGAACGGCCGCCAGGGCGTTGTACTGACGGGCGATGGCGCCAGCGGAAGCGATGGCCTCGAGACAGCCGTTGCCGCCGCACGCGCACGCGATCCCACCCGGGTCGATGACAGCATGTCCGATCTCGCCGGCGTAACCGGAAGCCGAATACGGCACCCCGTCGAGAAAGATCGCGCTCGCGATCCCGGTCCCGATGACCACGACGACCACGTTGCCGTAGCTCCCGGCGGCGCCGAGCCGGTATTCGGCTTTCCCTGCTGCTCGAACGTCGTGTGTGAATGCGACCGGAACGCCGAGCGCGGCGCTCGCCGCGTCACGGAACGGCACATCCCGCCAGCCGAGGTTCTCGGCGTAGACGCCTGTCCCGGTTTCCTCGTCGACGAGACCGGGAACGATGAGCCCGGCCGCGGCCGGCTCCAGATCGGGATGCCGTGCCGCAAAGCCCTGCGCGAGGGCGCCGAGCTGGGCGAGCACCGCGTTTCCGCTGCCGTCGACGCTGTATGGCGTCGGCACCCGCACGACCTCCCGGAGGGTGCCGTCGGCGTCGAAAAGGCCGGCCTTGGTATCCGTCCCCCCGACGTCGAAGGCGAGGACGGGGGACCCGGCGCCGAGGATTCCGGTCGGTGTCATGCGCCGAGAATGACGGAACGGGTCAGGTTGCGCGGGGTGTCGGGGTTGAGGCCTGCTCGCAGCGAACGCTCGAGGGCGACGCGGTGGGCCCGGACGAGGTCGGCGAGCGGGTCGAGGGCTGAGTCCTCGAAGAAGGCGCCGGTTGCTGCGACGTCCCCGGCAAGGCCGGTCGGGGCATCCCCGAACATCCAGACGGCGCGACCGGGCGCGGCGATCGCGAGCGGGCCGTGACGATACTCCATGGCTGGATATGACTCGGTCCACGCCTGGCACGATTCGCGCATCTTGAGCGCTGCCTCATGGGCGATACCCACACTCCAGCCGCGGCCGAGGAACGTCACCTGCTCCGCGGAGAGCAGGTCGTCGCTGAGGTCCTCGGACAGCGCCGTTTCGGCGTCGCGAATGGAGGCGGAGACGTCCGCTCCTGTTGACGCACGGAGGAAGGTCAGTGCCGTCGTGGCGAACCGCGTCTGCACGACACTTCGCTCATCAGCGAACGGCAGGCCGACGACGTCATCGGCGAGGTCGACGAGGGGGCTGCTGAGGTCGCCGACGATGCCGATCGTGCGCGTCCTGCCTGGGAGGCCGGTGAGCAGCTCGAGGACCTCCGAGGTGGTTCCCGAACGGGTGATCGCGATCACAGCGTCGTACTCGCGGTCGAGGAACGCTTCGGATGCCGCGAACGCGTCTGTGTGTCCCTGCCCGGATCCCTCGCGGAGAGCCGCGTACGACTGTGCCATGAACCAGCTGGTCCCGCAGCCGACGACGGCCACTCGCTGACCTGCCGCCGGCAGCAGCTCGCGCTCCGTCGCGAGGTCGGCTGCCCGTGCCCAGACCTCCGGCTGGCTCCGAAGTTCTTCGTCCATCCATGCGCCTGCTGTGGTCATCGACAACGCTCCTGCCGGTTCGTCGGCCGTCGCGGCCGGGTGAGTGATCATGATCGTTTGAGTGCTTTATCGAGCAGCTTCGATCATTCCAGAGTTTCGGGCGCAAGGCCAGCGGTGGGGTCGTCACGGTGAGCGGCGATGCCGAGCGCGGTGAAACGCGGGTCCCACAGGGCCAGTCGTGCCGAGAAATCGGCCCAGGTGCGGTTGTCCTTGTTCGACCAGCCGATCTCGGCGACGGCAGCGAGCCGGGGGAAGGCGAGATAGTCGATATCAGCGCTCGTGACGACCGTCTCGGTCCAGAGGGGTGCTTCGACGCCGAGCATCCGGTCCTCCGGCACCCCGAGAAGGACGTCGGTCGGTTCCCACTCATACGCCGACTGGACGGTCGTCGGGCCACCGGCCCAGGCCTGCCCGATCGGCGTCGATTCGTCATAGGTGATGTCGAGGTAGGAGACATCGGCGGGGGAGAAGATGATCGAGCCACCCTGCTCGATGAAGGAGGCGGCGAGTTCGGCGCCGTTTCTCTCCGGAGTGGCATAGTCCCAGTACTGCCCGATGGTGCCCGGTGCGAGACCCTCGGAACGGCCGGCTTCGTGCCACGCGATCGGGATCTTGCCGTGCGCTGCGACGAGCGCTGTGGCGCGGGCGATGAATTCGGGGAACTCCTCGGGCGGGGTGGTGTGGGATTCGTCGCCGCCGATGTGCAGGTAGGGCCCTGGAGTCTGGGACGCCACGGAACGGAAGACGTCGTCGAGGAACTGCCAGGTGGCATCCGCGTGCACATCGAGGCTGGAGAATCCGACCTCCATGCCGGTGTACACGGCCGTCGACGAACCGGGCAGGCCGATCTCGGGGTAGGCGGCGATCGCCGCCTGGGTGTGCCCGGGAACATCGATCTCGGGAACGATCGTCACGAACCGGTCGGCGGCGTAGCGCACGATGCTCGCGAAATCCTCCTCGGTGTAGAAGCCGCCTGAGCCACCCCCGACGGCCGTCGAAGCGCCGATCCCGGTGAGTTCCTGACGCCCCGGAATGGAGATCCGCCAGCCCTGGTCGTCTGTGAGGTGCAGGTGGAGGGTGTTGATCTTGAACAGCACGATCTCATCGATGTACCGCTTGACGGCGGGAACGGAAAAGAAATGCCTGGCGACGTCGAGCATCGCCCCGCGCCAGGCGAAGCGCGGCCGGTCCGTCAGCGTGGCCGACGTCGCCTGCCAGGCAACGCTCTGCACCGAGTGCTTCTCCACCTCGGGCGGGAGCAACTGGCGGAACGACTGGACACCGTAGAACAGGCCGGCGGGCGTCGCGGCGGTGATCGACGCGCCGGCCTCCGAGGTGGCCAGCGTGTACCCCTCTGCACCGAGGCTCGAGCTGTCGGCAAGGTCGAGGTGCAGCGCGATGTCAGCGGGTCCGGCAACGTCGCCGTCGACCGGGCTCACGATGGGCAGCGGATAGCCTGTCGATGGCCGCAGGATTCCCGCCAGATAACCGGCGACGGATGCTGCGGCATCCGTCGCGAGAATCCGTGACGACACGATCAGCGTGAATGGCGCTGCACTGCCTGCGATGCGCTGTTCGGTGGGCTGCGGGATGATGCGGGTAGGACTCATGCGAACTTCCTCGGTCGGGTTACGCCCATCCAAGCACGGAAGCATCGCCGGCGCAGAGAGCTTTCGCTGCCTGTCACGAGAGCCCCGACCGGCTCCGCTGCTATGATCGGTCTGTCGTAACTGGCGTGCAGGCGGAAGGCGATTCCGCCTCGGATGGTCACCATCGGGGAGCGACTGACACGGATTCGGCCGAACGCCTGGGTTGATACGGATTACCTGCAATTTGTCCGCCGCTGTCTTAAGGAGCCAGTTTTGTCATCAACATTCAACGCGCCTCTCTCCGAGGTCGACCCCGAGATCGCCGCTGTCCTCGAACAGGAACTCGGTCGCCAGCGCGACTACCTCGAGATGATCGCGAGTGAGAACTTCGTTCCCGTCTCCGTCCTGCAGTCCCAGGGCAGCGTTCTCACCAACAAATACGCCGAGGGATACCCGGGTCGCCGGTATTACGGCGGCTGCGAGTACGTCGATATCGCCGAGTCGCTCGCAATCGAGCGGGCGAAGAGCCTGTTCGGCGCCGCGTACGCCAACGTTCAGCCGCACTCAGGTGCCACAGCCAACGCCGCCGTTCTCTCCGCGATCGCGACACCGGGAGACACCATCCTCGGCCTCGAACTCGCGCACGGTGGGCACCTCACCCACGGAATGAAGCTCAACTTCTCCGGCAAGCTCTACAACGCCGTCTCCTACGGCGTCGACCCCGAGACCTTCCTCGTCGACATGAACGTCGTGCGCGAGAAGGCGCTCGAGCACAAGCCGCAGGTCATCATCGCCGGCTGGTCTGCGTACCCGCGCCAGCTCGACTTCGCCGCCTTCCGCGCCATCGCCGACGAGGTCGGCGCCAAGCTCTGGGTCGACATGGCGCACTTCGCCGGACTCGTCGCTGCCGGCCTCCACCCGTCTCCCATCCCGTTCGCGGATGTCGTGTCGTCGACGGTGCACAAGACCCTCGCCGGACCGCGTTCAGGCATCATCCTCAGCCGCGACATGGAGCTCGCCAAGAAGCTCAATTCGAACGTGTTCCCCGGCCAGCAGGGCGGACCGCTCATGCACGTCATCGCCGCCAAGGCAACGGCGTTCCTGCTCGCGTCACAACCGGAGTTCAAGGACCGCCAGGAGCGCACCCTCCGTGGCGCCCACATCCTCGCCGAGCGGCTCACCGCTGACGACTCGCGGGCAGCAGGCGTCGATGTGCTCACCGGCGGCACCGACGTGCACCTCGTGCTCGCCGACCTCCGCAACTCCGAGATCAACGGCCAGCAGGCCGAGGACGCCCTCCACGAGGTCGGCATCACCGTGAACCGCAACTCGGTTCCGTTCGACCCGCGCCCGCCGATGGTCACCTCAGGTCTCCGGATCGGTACGCCCGCGCTCGCGACCCGCGGATTCGACGACGTCGAGTTCACCGAGGTCGCGGACGTCATCGCCACCGCGCTCAAGCCGGGCGCGGACATTCCTGCGCTCCGCACGCGCGTGAAGGCCCTCACCGACCGGTTCCCGCTGTACCCCGGCCTCGCCCAGTGACCGCACAGATCCTCGACGGCAAGGCTGTCGCATCCGTCATCAAGTCCGAGCTCACCGAGCGCGTCACAGCGCTTCGTGAGCGAGGTGTCGTCCCGGGGCTCGGAACGGTGCTCGTCGGCTCGGATCCCGGTTCGCAGTGGTACGTCGCCGGCAAGCACAGGGATTGCGCCGAGGTCGGCATCGAGTCGATTCGCCGTGACCTGCCCGAGTCGATCAGCCAGGAAGAGCTCGAAGCGGTCCTCGACGAACTCAACGCTGACCCGGCATGCACCGGGTACATCGTGCAGTTGCCGTTGCCCGCACACATCGACACGGATGCGATCCTCGAGCGGGTCGACCCGGAGAAGGACGCGGACGGTCTGCACCCGACGAACCTCGGGCGACTCATCCTCAACGTCAACCGGCCGATTCACACGCCGTTGCCGTGCACCCCACGTGGCGCGATCGAACTGATGCAGCGCCACGGCATCGAGCTCAGCGGCAAGCATGTCGTCGTCGTCGGGCGGGGGGTCACGGTCGGCCGCGCGATCGGGCCGCTGCTCACCCGCCGCGAGTTCAACGCGACGGTGACGCTCACCCACACCGGAACCGTCGGACTCGACGACCTGCTCCGCAGCGCCGACGTGATCGTGGCAGCAGCGGGTGTTCCCGGAATCGTGAAAGCGTCCGCCGTAAAGCCGGGCGCTGTCGTGCTCGATGTCGGCGTCAGTCGGGAGACCGACCCGGAGACCGGCAAGAGCCGCGTCGTCGGTGACGTCGACCCCGCTGCTGCCGAGGTCGCCGGGTGGATCTCACCGAACCCCGGCGGAATCGGTCCGATGACGCGCGTGCAGCTGCTCACCAACGTGGTGGACACAGCCGAGCGACTGAACCCGTAAGCCGCGCCGAGAGTGCAGGAGTGGCGCCGACCCTCGCGTTTCTTCGGGCCGCTCCTCGCCTCTCGATGCCACACCCTGAGGCTCTCAGAATGAATCACCCCTCCGTCGACCGCGTCGTCTCCCAACTGCGTGCGGGCGGGATCGGCGGCGACGTGCGCTGGTTCGACGATGCGACTCCGACCGCCGCCCACGCCGCTGCAGCTCTCGGCGTCGACGTGGGCGCGATCGCCAACTCGCTGATCTTCACCCTCGACGGCGAGCCCGTCCTCGTGCTCACCTCCGGCTCGCACCGTGTCGACACCGCCTGGCTGGGCGAGCAACTCGGCGGCAGGCTGAAACGAGCGGATGCCGCAACGCTCCGGTCCGCGACGGGGCAGGTGATCGGCGGAGTCGCTCCCGTCGGGCATCCGGCGCCCGTTCGCACCTACGTCGACACCGCGCTCGCCGCGTACCCGGAAGTCTGGGCCGCCGCGGGGCATCCGCACACGGTGTTCCCCACGACGTTCGACGAACTCGTGCGCCTCACCGGAGGAACACCGACGGCGGTCGAGCCGCGCGACGAGTAGGGCGGCTCAACAGGTGCCGGCCCCGCTGAACGGTCGGATCCGCCTGTCGAACGTCACACGCCGCCGATCGCGCCTGTTGAACGGGCGTCAGTCGATGCGGGAGGCTCCGTCGGCGGCGGTCACCGTGAACAGGTCGGGCGTCTCGAACCCGCGCTCAGCGAACGCCGCGAGGACGGCATCCGACACGGCGGCCTGGTCGGCGAGGCGGACGAGCGCGATGGCGGCGCCACCGAAACCTCCGCCGGTCATCCGTGCACCGATCGCACCGGCGTCGAGCGCGGTGTCCACGGCGACGTCGAGCTCGGGCACCGAGATCTCGAAGTCGTCGCGCATCGACACGTGCGATGCGGTGAGCAGGCCACCGATGGCCTCAGGGCCCTCGAGCCGCAGGGTGCGCACGGTGTCGAGGACGCGCTGGTTTTCGGTGAGGATGTGACGGATGCGACGAAACGTCTCGTCATCGAGGACCTCGCGGGCACGTTCAAGATCATCCACGTCGAGGTCCCGCAGGGACTGCACACCCATCATCCGGGCCCCGCGCTCGCACGACGCGCGACGGTCGGCGTAGCCGCCGGTGGCGTGGGCGTGGGAGACGTGGGTGTTGATGATGAGGAGCACGAGCCCGGCCGCATCGAAGCCGAGCGGGATCACTTCGGCATCGAGGCTGCGGCAGTCGAGGAACACCGCTGCGTCCTTCTTGCCGAGGAGGGAAGCCGACTGGTCCATGATGCCCGTCGGCGCACCGACCGCTTTGTTCTCGGCCAGCTGCCCGACGCGCGCAAGAGTCTCCCGGTCGAGACCGAGCTGCCACACCTCGGTGAGAGCAACGGAGACGGCGCACTCGATTGCCGCGGAGGATGACAGGCCGGCGCCGATCGGAACATCCGAGTCGATGTGCGCGTCGAAACCGGACGCCGCGGACAGATCCGCGCCGAATTCCCCGAGTGCCCACACGACGCCGAGAGGATACGCTGACCAGCCGGAGACGGCATCCGGGGTCACGTCGTCGAGGCTGATGCGGACGATGTCATCGGTGTGCGCTGTCGTGATCTGGATCGTGCGGTCCTCGCGTGGCGCGAGAGCGACGACCGTCGACCGGTCGATCGCGAACGGAAAGACGAAACCGTCGTTGTAGTCCGTGTGCTCACCGATCAGGTTCACGCGGCCGGGCGCGCACCAGGCACCGGCTGGTTCACGCTGGAACCGCTCGCGAAACCCGGAACGGGCTGTGCTGCTCACGTCGCTCATACGGGGTTCTCCTGATCGGCGCGGGCGATGGCCTCACGCACTCGTTCTGCGGTCTGCTCCGGTGGGATGTCGCCGATCCACGCCCCCATCGCCGCTTCCGATCCGGCGAGGTACTTCAGTTTGTCTGCTGCGCGGCGCGGCGACGTCAGCTGCAGCATCAGGCGGATGTCGTCGCGACCGATCGAGACCGGTGCCTGGTGCCAGGCGGCGATGTACGGTGTCGGCGCCTCATAGAGTGCGTCGACCCCGCGAAGCAATCGTAGATACAGGACCGAGAGCTCGTCACGCTCCTCGTCTGTCGTTCCGGCGAAGTCGGCCACGTGGCGGTGCGGAAGCAGGTGCACCTCGATCGGCCAGCGTGCAGCGAACGGCACGAAGGCCGTCCAGTGCTCACCCCGCAGAACGACACGTTCGCTGTTCTGTTCGCTCGCGAGAATGTCGGCGAAGAGTGTCGGTCCGTATCTCTCGATGGATGCCAGCAACCGCTGGGTGCGCGGCGTCACGTACGGGTACGAATAGATCTGCCCGTGCGGATGATGCAGCGTCACGCCGATCTCCACGCCGCGGTTCTCGAACGGGAACACCTGCTCGATGCCGGGCAGCGCGGAGAGGGCTTCGGTCCGCGACGCCCACGCTTCGATCACCGTGCGGGCGCGGGAGCGGCTGAGCGAGCCGAACGAGCCCTCGTGTTCGGGGCTGAAGCACACCACTTCGCACCGGCCGACGGAGGTACGGGTGCGGCCGAGGCCGATCCGGGTGAGGTCCTCGAGCCCGCGAGGAGCATTGTCGTCTTCGAGCAGCGGGCCGAAGGAGGGCGACCGGTTCTCGAATACGGCGACGTCGTAGTTGCTGGGAACCTCGGACGGGTTCGTCGGGCTCTGCGGTGCGAGAGGGTCGAGGTGCGCCGGCGGCAGAAAAGCACGGCTTTGGCGCGCTGCGGCGATCGAGATCCACTCGCCGGTGAGCGGGTCCTGGCGCATGGACGCTGTGGCCGGCCGGTCAGGGAGATCGCGGGAATCGGCGGACCGTTCGGGACCGAGGGTCGAGTCGGCGTCATCGAAGTAGATGATCTCACGGCCGTCGGCGAGCACGTCCGACTGGGAGGTGATGGAAGACATGCGGGGCGCCTTTCCGGCAAAAGCTTTCGAATACGAAACCAATCCTAGATCCGGCTCGCGGCATTGACAACTAAATGAAAGTAAATGAAGATGTGGCCATGGCTTTGTCGAAACGACCCGCGGGGGGAGAAGATGCGGTCCCCGCAATTCTCCGTCGGCAGCGGATGACCGAGTTCGTGACGCGGCGAGGCTTTGTCCGCGTCGCCGAACTCGCCGACGAATTCGCCGTCAGCGAGGTCACGGTCCGCAGTGACCTCGCCGCCCTCGACGACGACGGTCTCCTCCGCCGCGTCCACGGGGGTGGGATGCCACGCGGGGCGCGCGACCGGGAGTCCAGTTTTGAGGAATCGCTCGAGGCATCCGCCCCGGGCAAGAAAGCGATCGGCCGGCTGGCGGCGTCCCTGATCGCATCCGGCCAGAGCGTCCTGCTCGATGTGGGGACGACGACACTCGCCGTCGCGCAGGCGCTCAAGGAGCGCGCCGATCTCGATGATCTAGTCATCATCACCAACGGACTGCACATCGCCCTCGAACTCGAGTCCGAGATTCCCCGGTTCACCGTGATCGTCACCGGCGGAGCGCTGCGGCCGTTGCAGCACTCGCTCGTGCAGCCGCTCGCGCGCGCGGTTCTCGAACAGGTGCACGCTGATGTCGCCATCCTGGGCTGCAACGGCGTCGACGTCGATGGCGGCGTGACGAACGTGAACCTTCCCGAAGCCGAAGTGAAGCAACTCATGGCGGCGGCGGCGGAGCGGGTGATCGTCGTCGCGGACGCGTCGAAGCTCGGCAGGGTCAGCCTCGGCACCATCGCCCCGCTTGATCGGGTCGACCTGCTCGTGACGAACGACGGTGCGGACCCGGCGCTGGTCGCCGACCTGGCGGCGGCCGGCGTCGAGGTCCTCACCGCGTGAAGGTCACTCCAGCACGAAGGTGACCTCGAGGACGACGTGCCAGGCGGTGATTTTGCCGTCCTGCGCTTCGACCTTCTGATCCTTGACCCATGCGCCGGACACGTTCCGCAGGGTCTCGCTTGCGCGAGCGACCCCGATGCTGACGGCGTCGTCGAAACTGGTCTCCGAACGAGCGCTGATGGTGGTTACGCGGGCTACTGAACTCATGTTCTCCTCCTTGAGTGATCGAGTTGTGTCGATTCTGCTCGTGGAGGGCGCGTAACGATAGCCGTCGCTTGCGTCGGGTGAAAAGGCTACGCTCGGGAGGAAAACGTCTCGAGGAGCCCGACATGACCTTCGCCACCGGTGAGCAATTCGACCTTCGACGGGAGACGTCGTCCGGCGGGACCGTCGAGGCAACGATCACGCAGGTGGCCGCAGGCATCCGTCGGTTGAGGGTGCATGGAGTCGACATCATGCCGCCGTACGACGAGAGCCGCCCGCGGCCACTCGGCAGCGGGATGATCCTCGTGCCCTGGCCGAACCGCGTCCGCGACGGGCGCTGGATGCTCGACGGCAGCCAGCAGCAACTCGCCCTCACCGAGCCGGCGAAGAACAACGCCAGCCACGGTCTGCTGCGGTTCAGTCCGTACTCGGTCGGCGCCAGCACCGGCTCGACGCTGCGGCTCGAAGCGACGGTGTTTCCGCAGACCGGGTACCCCTTCCTTCTCGACACCGCCGTCACGTACCGGCTCGTCGATACGGGCATCGAGGTCACCCACACGATCACCAACGGGTCGGATGCCGCGGCGCCCGTCGCGATCGGCGCTCACCCTTTCTTCACCATCGGCGACGTCGCCCCCGAGGAGCTCACGGTGCGGGTGAACGTCACGACCCGCTTCGAGTCCGACGATCGCTCACTGCCGATCGGGGAGGTCCCTGTCGATGGTCGCTACGATCTCCGCGGGGGAGTGAGGCTCGGCGACCTCGAGCTCGACACCGGGTTCGGTGGAGCGGTGATGCACGACGGGATCTCCGAGCATTCGATAGCGGCGCCGGACGGGCGACGTGTCACCGTGTGGGGCGACGACAATTTTGCCTACTGGCAGGTCTTCACCACCGAGCTGTACCCTGGCCAGTCGAAAGCGGTGGCGATCGAACCGATGACGGCACCGGCGGATGCTCTCAACTCGGGCACGGGCCTGCGGTGGCTCGCTCCCGGTGCGACCTGGGAGGCCAGCTGGGGCGTGCGCGCAGACGGTTTCACGCCGGCCTGAGCCTCCAGCGGAGCGTGCTCGGTCGATAACGGCTGGATTGCGCGCGTCGGTTCGACCAGTACCGCCCGAGCAACGTCGACAGCGCCCGATTCAGGCGGCGCCGAGCCGCCACAGCGACGTGACCTCGGCCGATCGCGCCGCGTGCAGCGGATCGGAGCGGTCAGCCGCCCGCGTGTGTGTCGGGCGGGTGTCCATCCGGGCGATCACCGTGAGGCCGGCGTCGTCGATGGCGTCGAGCAGGTCACCCCGCGACCGCAGCCCGAGTCGTTCGGCGATGTCGGAGATCACGAGCCAGCCCTCGCCGCCTGGCGTGAGGTGGTCGGCCAGGCCCGAGAGGAAGCCAGCGAGCATCCTCCCGTCCTCGTCGTAGACCGCATAGTCGGTCGAGACCTTCGGGGTGGCTGGGATCCACGGTGGATTGCAGACGATGAGATCGGCGCGGCCGTCGGGGAACAGGTCCGCCTTGATCATGGCAGCGGCGTCGGCGAACCCGAGCCGGTCGAGGTTCTCCCTGGCGCAGGCGAGAGCACGGGGGTCGAGATCCGTCGCGGTGATCGAGCGGATGCCCCGGCGGGCGAGAATCGCGGACAGCACGCCGGTACCGGTTCCGATGTCGAACGCGGTGACGGCATCCGCCGGAAGAGGGGTGGTGGCGACGAGGTCGAGGTACTCGCCGCGGACAGGAGCGAACACTCCGTAGTGCGGGTGGATGCGTGCCCCGAGGGCAGGGACGTCGACGCCGGTGGTCCGCCACTCCTCAGCGCCGAGAACGCCGAGCAGTTCACGCAGTGAGACGACGGATGCGTCGGTGCTCACGCCCCAGGCATGGATTGTCGCCGAACGGATGTCGGGGGACCGGCGGAGGGGGATGGTGCCTTCCGCGTCGATCGGGACGAGAAGCATCCCGAGGATCGCCGCCCGCCTCAGTGCATCCTCGCGGGAGCGGGCGAAGGCTGCGCGCATGGTGTCGTTCCGGGGCGCGCGGGAACCGGTGAGTCGCCTGCCCATCGCGCCGAGCAGCTGTTTGGCGTTCTGGAAGTCGTCCGTCCAGAGAATCGCTGTTCCGGCGGAGGCCAGACGCAGCGCCACCGCGGCCGTCATGGTGTCGTCGCCGGGAACGACGCGGGTGGGCGCAGGCCAGCCGCTCTCGGAACGCCAGAGGGCGGAGCGGGGAGTCGAGTTCTCGATCCAGTCGATGCGAGCGGGGGCTGGGGTCGGCTCCTGGGCGGGAGTCCTCTCGGACATGCGGCTGCTTTCAGGGCATCTCTGCCGGTTCGCGGTGGGGTTTTTCAGTATCGCATGGGCGCGGCCGGATGCCGTTTCGGGAGCGGCGGGGAGCTCTTTTTCGCGACTCTCCCGGGGTGCTCAGCCCGATTGACTTTATCGAACATGTGTTCGACTATTAACGCATGTCCCTGTCCGTTGCTTCCGCCAGAGGTTTCGCGGATGCGCCTGTCGCATCGGCCGCGAGCCAGGTTGCTGAACTGCAGGATCGCATCCGGGGGATGCAACGTACCCGGATAGATTCGCACGGGCTACCGACATCACCCGGGGTCGCCGAGCTTCTGCCGGGAGGGGTGCTCCGCGCCGGTGCCGCTTACTCCGTCCAGGAGTCGACGAGCCTCGCCCTCGCCCTGCTGGCGGGTCCGAGTGCGGCAGGGCACTGGTGCGGTGTCGTCGGGCTGCCTGCGCTCGGTGTCGAAGCGGCAGCCGCTGCCGGTGTCGACCTCGACCGGCTCGTGCTCGTGCCGCAGCCGGGGGAACAGTGGCTCCAGGTCACCGCCGCGCTCGCCGACGTCGTGACCGTCGTGCTCGCCCGGCCACCGGCATCCCTCAGCGCTGCCGAGGTGGCGAGGCTCGCGTCCCGGTTGCGCCAGAGGGGGTCGACGCTCGTCGCTCTCGGCGACTGGCCGCAAAGCGAGGCGACGTTGCGGGTATCCGACGACCGCTGGATGGGACTCGGTGACGGCCACGGCTATCTCGCCGCCCGCCGGGTCACGGTGTCGGTGACGGGGCGGACGCTCACCGGCAAGCCGCGGCGCAAACAGTTGTGGCTCCCGGACAGCGAGCAGGCGATCCGCCCGGCCGGACTCGCCGGGGTCCCCGTCGCCCTGCCCGATCGTCGTCGCGAGGCGGCCGTCTCATGACCGGTCCGGTTCGTACCCTCCTGCTCTGGTGCCCTGACTGGCCGACCAACGCCGTTGCCGCTGAGCACGGGCTCACTTCGGACACCCCCATCGCACTGATCGACCGGGGCGAGGTCTTCGCCTGCTCGGTCACCGCCCGCGCCGACGGCGTTCGTCGCGGCCTCCGGGTCCGTGAAGCGCAGTCACCACGGTGTACCGACCTCGTCGCGCTGCCGTACGACCCGGTGCTCGACCACCGTGCATTCGAACCGGTCATCGCCGCCGTGGAGCAGATCGTTCCGGGGGTGCAGCTCTCCCGCCCCGGCACGTGCGTCATGCGGGCGCGTGGGCCCAGCCGGTACTACGGCGGAGAACAGCAGGCGGCCGAGGCGCTGCTCGACACTCTCGCCGGGCTGGGGGTGCGTGCGCAGGTCGGGATCGCCGATGGTCCCTTTGCTGCCGGGCAGGCCGCGAAGCTCCGGTCGTCGTCCCCGGCGGATGCCATCCGCATCGTTCCCGCCGGGCGCTCGCCCGAGTTCCTCGCTCCGTTTCCCGTCGAATTGCTCGACCGGCCCGACCTGGCCACGCTGCTTCGCCGGCTCGGTATCGCCACCCTCGGGAATTTCGCCGCCCTCGAGCCGATGCAGGTGCGTGACCGGTTCGGGCCAGACGGCGTGCTCGCGCACCGTCTGGCCTCAGGATTCGACCCGAGCGACGTCGATGCCCGGGTACCTCCCGCCGATCACTCGAGCGTCCTCGAATTCGAGCCTGCCCTCGACCGTGTCGACCAGATCGCGTTCGCCTTCCGCACCGCGGCCGAGGAGTTCGTCGCGCGGTTGCAGTCATCATCGCTCGTTGCGACAGCAATCCGGATCGAGGTGTCGACCGAGAGCGGAGAGTCCAGGTCCCGCACCTGGCTGCACCCCCGCTGGTTCACTGCCGGCGATGTGCTCGACCGGGTGCGCTGGCAGGTGCAGGGAGCGGGGCTCGCCGAGAGCGGTCTGAACAGTGCGATCTCGAAGCTCCGCGTCGAACCCGAGAGCGTCGACCCGGCTGGCAGCCACGAAGCCGGGTTGTACGGGGGAGCGACCGATGAACACATCCACTCCGGCCTGTCCCGCGTGCAGAGCATGGTCGGTCACACCGGCGTACTCACCGCGCGCATTTCCGGCGGCAGGCAGCCGTCGAGCCGCCGCGTTCTCGTGCCGTGGGGCGACCTGCCACCGGGCGGGGAGGCATCCGTTCGCGCGTCTCGCGAACTTCCGTGGCCGGGCAGGCTTCCCGGCCCTCCACCTGCCACCGTGTTCCCTGAGCGCCAGCGCGTCGCCGTTGCCGCTGCAGGGGGCAGGGAGGTCGTCGTCGACGACAGGGGAGAACTGTCGGATGTTCCGGTACAGTTCACGCCGCCGGGCAGGAAACCCGGCCCGGTCGCAGCGTGGGCGGGGCCATGGCCGGTGACCGAACGCTGGTGGGAGTCGGGAGGCACGCGGCTGAACCGGTTCCAGTTCGTCGACGACGCAGGGGGAGCGTGGCTGCTCGTGCTCGATGACTCGGGCTGGTGGGCGGAGGCCCGCTATGACTGACATCGCCGGATGCCTGGAAGGACCGGCTCATGGGCTGGCATAACCCGCCGGTGCCCTGGTCCGAGTTCGAACGCGCGCTCTCGGACGCCAGCCGCCCCGGCTCGCCGCCCCCGGGAGCCGACGGCGGGGACAGCCCGGCCTGGTCACGCAAACGATCGGCATACGTTCCCGAACCTCAGGACTCGCCGCAGGCAGACGAGGTCGTGCCCTATGTCGAACTGCACGCCCACTCCAACTTCAGTTTTCTCGACGGTGCGTCCTCGCCCGAGAAACTCGTCGAGGAGGCAGCGAGGCTCGGTCTCGACGGGCTCGCCCTCACCGACCACGACGGGTTGTACGGCATCGTCCGGCTGGCCGAAGCGGCCGAGGCGCACCCAGGGCTTCGCACGATCTTCGGTGCCGAGCTCTCGCTCGGGCTCAGCAAACCGCAAAACGGTGAACCCGACCCTGAGGGCACCCACCTCGTCGTGCTCGCCAGGCGCGAGGAGGGGTACCACCGGCTCGCCGGAGCGATCACCGCCGCGCAACTCGCGCACGGCGCCGAGAAGGGCAAGCCCCGTTACGACATCGTCGACCTCGCCTCCGCTGCCGACGGCACTTGGCTGGTGTTGAGCGGATGCCGCAAGGGCGCCGTCCGTCAAGCTCTCGTTCACGACGGCGCGGCCGGGGCACGGCGCGAACTCGAGGAACTCGTGCGGCTGTTCGGGCACGACAACGTGGTGGTCGAACTGTACGACCACGGCAACCCCGGGGATTCGACAGCGAACGACACCCTTGCCGATCTGGCCGTTGAACTGGGGTTGCCTGTCGTCGCAACGACGGGGGCTCATTACGCGACGCCGGCGCAGCATCCGCTCGCGTCGGCGCTCGCCGCAGTCCGCGCCCGCCGCAGTCTCGACGATCTCGACGGCTGGCTGCCGGCATCCGGTTCCGCCCATCTGCGCAGTGGGGCGGAGATGGCTCGCCGGTTCGCGCGGTATCCGGGTGCCGTCGAGCGCACCGTTGAGATCGCCGATGAGCTCGCGTTCCGGTTGCGGAGCGTCAAACCGGGTCTTCCGCTCCAGGAGGTACCGGAGGGGCACACGCCGATGACGTGGCTGCGTGAACTGACCTGGCAGGGCGCTGCACGGCGCTATCCGGGGGCGGACGCCTCCGTCACCGATCGGATTTCCCGTGAACTCGACGTGATCGAGCAGAAGGACTTCCCCGGGTATTTCCTCATCGTGCACGAGATCGTGCAGTTCGCCCGCAGCCGCGGCATCCTCTGCCAGGGTCGCGGCTCAGCCGCGAACTCGGCCGTCTGCTACCTGCTCGACATCACCGCCGTCGATTCGATCGCCTACGGACTGCCGTTCGAGCGCTTCCTGTCGAGCATGCGCGACGAGGAGCCGGACATCGACGTCGACTTCGACTCCGACCGGCGCGAAGAAGTCATTCAGCACGTCTATGAGAGGTATGGCCGGTTCAACGCCGCGCAGGTGGCGAACGTCATCACGTATCGGCCCAAGTTCGCGGTGCGCGACATGGCCAAGGCGCTCGGGCACAGCCCCGGGCAGCAGGACGCGTGGTCGAAGCAAGTGGAACGCTGGGGTTCGGTGACCTCGAGCGAGGACCACGACATCCCTGAACCGGTGGTCGATCTCGCCCAGCAGGTGTTGACCTTCCCGCGCCATCTCGGGATTCACTCCGGCGGGATGGTCCTCACCGACCGGCCCGTCGGCGAAGTATGCCCGATCGAGCATGCCCGGATGGACGGCAGGACGGTGCTGCAGTGGGACAAGGATGACTGCGCCTGGATGGGTCTCGTCAAGTTCGACCTGCTCGGGCTCGGCATGCTCGCCGCCCTGCAGTATTCGTTCGACCTCGCTGCCGAGCACTGCGGTGAACGGTGGGATCTGCAGTCCATGCCGAAGGAGGAGCAGGGGGTCTACGACCAGCTCTGCCGCGCAGACACCGTGGGGGTGTTCCAGGTTGAGAGCAGGGCACAGATGGGTATGCTGCCGAGGCTCCAGCCCCGCCGTTTCTACGACCTCGTGATCCAGATCGCGATGGTGAGGCCTGGTCCGATCCAGGGCGGTGCGGTGCACCCGTACATCCGCAGGCGCACCGGGGGAGAAGAGGTCACCTACCTGCACCCTGACCTCGAACCCGTGCTCAAGCGCACCCTCGGTGTTCCGTTGTTCCAGGAACAGCTCATGCAGATGGCGATGGTCGTCGGCGGCTGCACCGGAGAGGACGCCGATCTGCTCCGCCGGGCGATGGGATCCAAACGCGGGCAGGAGAAGATCGAGTCTCTCAAGACCAAGCTCTACGAGGGCATGGCCGCCAACGGCATCACCGGCGAGGATGCAGACACCATCTATCTGAAGATCCAGGCGTTCGCGAACTTCGGGTTCGCCGAGAGCCACTCCATCAGCTTCGCCCTGCTCGTCTACGCGAGCGCGTGGATGCGACTGCACTACCCGGCAGCGTTCCTCGCCTCTCTGCTCCGTGCACAGCCGATGGGGTTCTATTCGCCGCAATCCCTCGTCGCGGATGCCACGCGGCACGGCGTCGAGACACGGCGCCCTGACATCCAGCTCTCGGGTGTCGAGGCGGGGCTCGAACTTCTCGACGGCGCTCCGGTGGACGGAACGGCGGGCGAATCGACGCCCACGGGACCGGACGCGTGTCTCGACCCGCACCAACCGGAGGTGGAAGCGTTCGACCTCTCTGCTCCGTTCGACCCGGCCGACCACCGGCGCGACGGTCACTATGCGGTGCGGCTCGGTCTCGCCGCTGTGTCCTCGATCGGGGTGCGCAAGGCGGAGCAGATCGTCGCCGAGCGGGAACGCGGCGGTGCGTACCGCGACATGCGTGACCTCGCCCGCCGGGTCGGACTCAACTCCGCCCAGCTCGAAGCGCTGGCGGCGGCGGGGGCTTTCGACACGCTGGGTCTGTCGAGGCGGGGAGCCCTGTGGGACGCCGAGCAGGCATCACAGGAGCGCCCAGACCAGTTGCAGGGCAGCCATTTGACCGTGCAACCGCCGTTGTTCGCGATGCTCACCGGGGAGGAGCAGGTGATCAACGACCTGTGGTCGACCGGGGTCACGCCGGACGACCACCCGATCCGCTATGTCCGCCCGGCGCTTGCCGAACGCGGGGTGAAGAGCGCCGCCGATCTGAAAACCTGCGAGTCGGGGCGGCGGATCGAAGTGGGTGGGGTCGTCACCCACCGGCAGCGGCCGGCGACGGTAAGTGGGATCACCTTCGTGAACCTCGAGGATGAGACGGGGCTCGTGAACGTGATCTGCAGCGTCGGCGTGTGGGGGCGCTACCGGAGGACAGCGAGGGAGGCGCCCGCGATGATCGTGCGCGGCATCCTCGAACGTTCCCCCGAGGGCATCGTCAACGTCATCGCCGATCGGCTCGAGCCGCTCCCGCTCAGCGCGCGAACCCGGTCGAGGGACTTCCAGTAATCGCCGCAGCAATCGCGGACCGGACATCGCCGGAACTTCGCTAGACTGGCCGCATGGCTTTCGTCCTCTCCTTCGCGCTGTTCCTGGCCGGCATCTTCCTGTTCTATTTCGCGTTCACGGTCGAAAGCCTTCAGGCCATCATCTTCTTCGCCGGCATCATCTCGATCAGCCTGTCCTTCGGCATCCCCGCGCACGTCCTCGCCAAGCGCTAGAGGACCTCGCCCGGCGGCTCGCTGACATTCGCGCCCCCAGCACTCTTCACGGGACGCAAACTGCTGTTCCCAGCCGTTTTAGCGACGTTTTGCGTCCCCTGAACGCCGTCTGGGGCATCCGTTCCTCGTACCTGCGCACGTCTCTCGCACTTTCTCTCAGCTCTCGGCGTCCACTACCAGACAGTGGGGTACCTCGAACGCGGCGAATACAACCCGAGCCTTGACCTCGCGCTCCGGATCGCGAAATTCTTCGACGTGCCGCTCGAGTTCGTGTTCTCGATCGACCCGTCCCACGGATCGGGCCAGGGGCGCAAGAGCGATGATCCTCCGGATGCCGGTGCGCTAGGGTTCGGGACACATCGCAACCCCCACATCGAAGGGAATCCGCCCATGACCACCTGGTTTCTCACCGGATGTTCCACCGGCCTCGGTCGCGCGCTCGCCGAGGCGGTCCTCGCGCGAGGCGACGGGGCCGCCATCACCGCCCGTGACCTTCGCAGCATCCAGAATCTGGCCGATGCGTACCCCGATTCCGCTCTCGCCCTGCCCCTCGATGTGACGGATGCGACGCAGGTCACCTCGGCCGTGCGGGAGGCGGAGGAACGGTTCGGGTCGATCGACGTGCTCGTGAACAATGCGGGTTACGGCTACCGAGCGGCCGTGGAAGAGGGTGACGACGGTGACGTCCAGCGACTGTTCGCGACGAACTTCTTCGGGCCGGTGGCGCTGATCAAAGAGGTCCTCCCGGGGATGCGGGCACGCCGCTCCGGCGCGATCGTCAACATCTCGTCCATCGGAGCGCGGATCTCCCCTCCCGGTTCCGGGTACTACGCGGCGTCGAAGGCGGCGCTCGAGGGGATGAGCGCGTCGCTCCGGAAAGAACTCGAGCCGCTGGGGATCGCGGTCATGGCGGTGGAGCCCGGCGGGTTCCGCACCGACTTCGCCGGCCGTTCCCTGACACAGTCGGCCGATCCCATCGCGGATTACGCCGACACGGCAGGCAAACGCCGCAAGGAAGCCGACACCGTGCACGGCACGCAACCGGGTGACCCGGCGAAGGCGGCAACGGCGATTCTCGCGGCGGTGGACTCGCCCGCGACGCCCGGGCTGCTCCTGCTCGGGAACGACGCCGTCGACGGCTTCCGCGAGGTGGAGGACGCCCAGCGTGCTGAACTCGACGCGTGGGAGGAACTCAGCCGGAGCACCACTCTCGAGAGCTGAACGAGGGGCGCCCTGGACGCACGGGAACTGCGGAGGGTGGGCCCCGCCGGGCTCGAACCGGCGACCCGCGGATTAAAAGTCCGATGCTCTACCAACTGAGCTAGAGGCCCCAACACACTTAATCTACCGGTTCCCGCTGGACGATGTGACCACACACCGTCGCCGGGCGCGGAGTACCGTTAACCGTTGCGTACGCGAGAGGGGAGAGCCATGGCTGAAGAGTTCCACAAGCCCACCAAGTTCCCCGGCAAGATTTTCGAATCCTTCCAGGGCGGGATCGACCCGGCCGAGTCGAGCCGGATCGCCCACGAGACGGCGCTCGCGCTGCTCGCGCGGGTACGACACGACCCGGACCCGGATGTCGTCGACCGGCTCATCGCATACACCGACGAAAACGGCATCGACACCATCGCCGAGCTCTGGTCGCGGGCGACGGCACGGAGCCTGCCCGGCGCGCTCTGGCGGATCTACCTGCTGCGTCTGATGATCCGGGAGGACCCGCACGAGTCCAGTTACCTGTTCCAGCGCGGCAGCGAAGTGATCGGCACGATCGATCCCGTCGTCGCCGGCGCATCCATGCCGACCGGGCCCGACGAGATCCGGACCCTCGCCGATCGCATCCTGCGCGGGGTCTTCGAGGGGGACTTCGCCGTCGCACTCGAGCGGGCCGCTGCGTTCTGCCGGGTGTCGGCCGCCGGTTCGGCGAGCGTCGCAGACGATTCGGATGCCGCCGAGCCGGCACGATCGGCGGATCTCACCACCCGCGCGCTCCGGCTCTCAACCCTCGCGCATGAGCTCGGCAGCTGCGCCAAGCTCTGGCGGCACGAGTCACTCGACTGACCCTTCCCGCCGGAACCCGGTGCTGGCTACTGTGGGGGCATGAGCCCGAGCGGTGCGGCACATCCCATACGGCTCGTCGGCGTCCTGCCCGCCTGGGTTCGGAGAATGGACGCGGCCGTCGGGCGCCGGATCAACGCGCGCCGCACGCATCCGCTGATCGATCGCGGCTTCGTCCGGTTGTCACACTCGGCGGATCGCAGCGTGCTCTGGTTTACCGCGGCGGCGGTGCTGCTGATCCTCACCCGTCATCGGGCAGCGCTTCGCGGTGTGGCATCACTCACCGTCGCGAGTGGCATCGCGAATCTTGTCGGCAAACGACTCTTCGGCGGTGACAGGCCCATCCTCAAGGACATACCCGTTGGACGCAGGCTGGCCAGGCATCCGGAATCGGGGTCGTTCCCGTCCGGCCACTCCGCCAGCGCGGCAGCGTTCGCGACCGGGGTGGCGCTGGAGTTCCCATCGATCGGCGCCGTCAGCGCTCCGGTCGCGGGGGCAGTGGCGTACTCCCGGCTGCACACCGGCGCGCACTGGCTCTCGGACGTCCTCGGCGGAATCGCGATCGGAGGCGGTGTCGCCCTGCTGGGAAAGCTGCTGCTGCCGCTTCCACCTCGCCGGAAACCTCGCGAAGGCGGTACTGCGCTCGTGCTCCCCGCGTCGGCAGACGGCGAAGGGGTATTTCTTCTCGTGAACCCCGGCTCCGGTGCTGCCGTCGTTGCGCGCCAGGATCCCCTTCCCGTCCTCCGGGACCGTCTCCCTGCCGCCCGCATCCACCTCCTCACCGAGAATGACGACGTCGCCACAATCCTGTCCGATGCACTCGAGGGGGAGGACCCGCCCCGCGTCATCGGCGTGTGCGGCGGCGACGGAACCGTGTCGGCAGTCGCTCAGGTCGCCCGCACGGAGGCCCTGCCGCTACTGGTCGTGCCCGGCGGGACCTTCAACCACTTCGCGCGAACGGCGGGAATCGAATCGGTCGACGACGCGATTGCCGCGCTCGAGGCGGGTGAAGGGCTCCTGGTCGATGTGGGTGAGCTCCGCCTCGGCGCGGACGGACCGGAAACGGTGCTCAACGCGGCATCCATCGGCATCTATCCGGACTTCGTCGCCGAGCGGGAAAAGCATCAGGGCACCTTCGGCAAATGGATCGCCGGGATCCTCGCGGCAATCCGGGTGTTGCGGAGAAGCGAGCCGGTCGAGGTCGTCGTCGACGGCCGGACGATCCGTGCGTGGTCGATCTTCGTCGGGATCAACCGCAATCACGCGGTCATCCCGGCCCCGTTGCAGCGCCGCCGTCTCGACGACGGGCTCCTCGACATCCGGATTCTTCACGCTCGAAGTCGCCTTCACGCCGTCGCGTCGCTGTCGTTCGGCCGGAGAACCAGTGCGCTCGTGCGGCGCCTCCTGCCGGTGACGTCCGCGGTCGAGTCGTTCACGGCTCCCGAACTCGATGTCGCCGTCTCTCCTCGCGACGGGGAGGCCCCCAGCTTCGCCCACGATGGAGAAGTCGAACTCTCCGTCAGGGACCGCGGGATGCCACGGGGCGGCTACCTGTCGACGTTACGGATCGTCGAGGATGGGCTCAGCATCTACGCACCGCACGGTTGACGCACGATACCCGCTGACCTGCCCCTCGAGTCAAGCGTGTTCGCGACCCGAGAACAGGGAACATTACCGAGTGCGGGTTGTTACACTTGATCAGGCCGGGCCGCATAACCCCGGGCTCCAATTTTTGCCGCTGCGAGCGGCCTTCCGCCGAGAGGCGTTTTGCGGCCCGGTCCTTTTCTTTTAACGCATCTTCTTCTCACGCGTCGACCAGCGACTGTGCTGACGTGCGCCGCCGCCTCCCTCCCGCCCGCGGGCACGCTGGCTTTCTCGGACGGGAACCCCGACGGCGAAGTCTGGCAGTTGGCTGTGACCGGCAATCCCGGGCAAACCATGTGCGGCTCGGCGCCGAATCGTTTGCATGACCTCACAGATTCGGTATCGAACACGGCTCGCCCTCCCGGCGGCGCTCGTGTTGTCGTTGGGGATGTTCGGCCTTACCGGCTGCGCATCCGGCGACCCCGTCACTGCAGGGTCCAGCCCGTCGGCGAGCTCTGAAGAGCCTGCCGAGGGCGACGTCACCCTGGTGTCCCTGAACTTCATGCCGGAAACCATCACGGTTTCGGTCGGAGAAACGGTCACCTGGTTCAACGGAGAGTCGATCACGCACACGATCACGAGCGGCACCTTCTCCGATGTCGACGAGACCACCGGGCTTCGCGGAAGCGACGCCGCTGATGGTCTCTTCGACGAAGAGCTCGGCGAGAAAGGTGGAACGTTCTCGTTCACCTTCGACACCGCCGGGACCTACCCATACTTCTGCGACATCCACTCCGGCATGAACGCCACCGTGGTCGTTGACGAAGGATGATCGCCGACGTCGGTGATCGTACCAACCCCTGTCACATCCGCCCTCACCCGGGCACCTTCCAAGGAGAATCCTCATGAAAAAGGCAACACCCCTCGTCGGCGCAGCACTCGCCGCAGCCCTGCTTCTCTCCGGCTGCAGCATGGGAGCTGCGAACGAATCCATGTCCACAGACGACAGCTCTGCGTCGTCCAGCACTGAGATGGTGGACACGGTCAACAGCGACGGTGCAGGCCTCCGCGCAACACTCACCGCGCAGTTCAGCGACCACGTGTACCTCGCCGGTGCAGCCATCCACGCAGCGCTCGCCGCCGGTGGAGACCTGACCGAGGCCAAGACCGCCGGAGCCGTTGCCGCGCTCGACGCGAACTCCGTCGACATCGCCGCGTCCGTCGGATCGGTCTACCCGGATGCCGAGGAGCCCTTCCTCGAGTCATGGCGTGAGCACATCGGCTTCTTCGTCGACTACACGCTCGGCGAAGCCACCGGTGACCAGGCGAAGTCGGACGCCGCAGTGGCGAGCCTGACCGAGTACGCTGCCACCTTCGGCGAACTGCTGAACTCGGTTGTCCCGACCCTCCCGGCTGACGCCGTGGAAGAGGAACTGAAGATGCACGCGACGACGCTGATCGCAGCGATCGACGCCGACATCGCCGGTGACCCCGAGTACTACACCCTCCTCAAGGACGCTGCGGGCCACATGCCGATGACGGCAACCGCCATCGCCGGCGCCATCGCTGAGGACCAGGAAATCCAGTAACATCCTTCGTTCTCGGGCGGGCGACGGTATCACATCCGTCGCCCGCCCGAGCGGCGTCACCCGAATGGCGGTGAACCTGACATGCTAGTTCTCGTGGAAAACGCACCAGGTACCGAGAGCAACGTCGTGGCTCCCGGCGACCTTGATTCCCTGCTCGGGCAGATTGCCGCCGGCAGCCAGCAGGCGTTCGCGTCGCTGTATGACACCGTAGCTCCCCGGGTTCTCGGACTGATCCGCAGGGTCCTCGTCGATCACGCCCAGTCCGAAGAAGTCGCGCAGGAAGTTTTTCTCGAGATCTGGCAAAACGCGACACGGTTTGAGTCTGGCAGGGGAGCAGCGTCCTCCTGGATCATGACCATCGCCCACCGCCGGGCAATCGACAGGGTTCGCGCCTCACAGGCTGGCCGCGACCGTGACGTGAAAATCGGCATCCGCGATTTCCCCGATGCTTTCGACCAGGTCGCCGAGTCGGCGGAGATCTCGATCGAACACGAACGAGTCAGCCGGGCAATGACGGCCCTGACCGAAATTCAGCGACAAGCTGTGTCACTGGCCTACTACGGCGGATACAGTCAAAGTGAGGTCGCGGAGATTCTCTCCGTTCCCCTCGGAACCGTGAAAACCCGTCTGCGCGACGGGATGATGAAACTACGAGACGAAATGGGGGTGGCATCATGACCGAGAACCGAAACCCGTCCGAACTCGCCGGAGCGTACGCCCTCAACGCGTTGAGCTCCGAGGATCGCGCCGAATACGAGCGCTACCTGGCGACATCCCGAGAAGCACGCCTCGAGGCGGACAGCCTCGAAAACACGGCAGCCGCTCTCGCCCTCGACACGCCGCCCGTTCAGCCGTCGGCAGCTCTGCGTGCCAGCGTGCTCGCGGCGATCGCATCGACCCCTCAGCTTCCCCGTGATGACGCACAGAAGTCGGATGCCGTCGGCGAGGCACCAGCCACGCCTCGCGCCGCTCTCGCCTCGAATCGCGGGCAGCAGGAACAACCCGTGCGACCGATGGCCGTCCCATCGAGCGCACCGGATAGAACTCCGACCACCAAGGCATCGATGCCGACGTCGACCAAGGCGCAGCGCAAGGCGAGCAGGCGCTGGTACACCCAGCCGCTCGCCGCTGCGGTCGCCGCCGTCGCCCTCGTCGTGACCCTGCTCGGAGTCAATGGCATCACGACGGCGTTGAACAACGGCAACGGTCTGCCCCAGGCGCTGCAGCTCGCGCAGATCAATGCCCAGCCGGACGCCCAGCGTGAGACGGTCAAGCTTACGAACATCAACGACGGCGAGCAGGTTGTCGCCACCCTCGTCTGGTCCGGGCGGCTCGGCCAGTCCGTACTCCTGGTCGACGGTCTCGCTTCGCTCACCGAAGAGCAGACCTACGAGCTCTGGTACATCCGCGACGACGGCCCGATCTCGGCCGGGACCTTCAACACCACCGGATCAGGCGACAGCTGGCGTGTCCTCGACGGAACGATGGGCGAGGGCGACGCCGTCGGTGTGACCGTCGAACCGGCTGGCGGTTCTGAACAGCCGACGACCGATCCGCTTCTTGTGATCCCAACGGCTTAGCGCCTCCACGACAAAAGCAGGAGGAACGAGAGTTCCTCCTGCTTCTTGCTGTCCGGCCCGCGGACCGGCCAGCGAATGTTATCCGAAGCGGCCCGAAACGTAGTCCTCCGTCGCCTGCACGGTGGGCTGGGTGAAGATGGTGTCCGTGTCGTTGTACTCGATGAGCTTGCCCGGCTTGCCGGTACCGGCGATGTTGAAGAACGCCGTGCGGTCGGACACCCGTGACGCCTGCTGCATGTTGTGAGTCACGATGACGATCGTGTACTCGCTCTTGAGCTCCTCGATGAGGTCCTCGATCGCGAGGGTGGAGATCGGGTCAAGCGCCGAACATGGCTCATCCATCAACAGGATGTCCGGTGAGACGGCGATCGCCCTCGCGATACAGAGGCGCTGCTGCTGGCCGCCGGAGAGGCTGGAACCCGGCTTGTCGAGGCGATCCTTGACCTCGTTCCAGAGGTTTGCGCCCCGGAGCGACTTCTCGGCGAGATCGTCAGCGGCCGACTTCGAGATCCGGCGGTTGTTGAGCGTGACACCGGCGAGCACGTTCTCGCGGATCGACATCGTCGGGAACGGGTTGGGCCGCTGGAACACCATGCCGATGTTGCGGCGAACGAGGACCGGGTCGACACCGGCACCGTAGAGGTTGTCACCGTCGATGAGCACTTCGCCCTCGACCCTGGCACCGGGGATGACCTCGTGCATGCGGTTCAGCGTGCGGAGGAATGTGGACTTGCCACACCCTGATGGGCCGATGAACGCGGTGACGCTGCGTGGCTCGATGGTGAGCGAGACATCCTCGACGGCAAGGAACTTGCTGTAGTAGACGTTGAGATCTTTGACTTCGATGCGCTTGGACATTTTTTCCTTTGGAGCTAGCGGCCCAGTTTGGGCGAGAAGAGCCTGGCGACGATCCGGGCGATGAGGTTGAGCGCCATCACGATGAGGATGAGGGCGAGGGCCGCTGCCCACGCCCGGTCGAGATACGCCTGGGCGTCGGTTCCCTGGCTGACGTACGAGCTGTAGACGAAGACAGGCAGGCTCTGCATCCGACCCTCGAACGGGTTGTAGTTCATGTTCTGGGTGAAGCCGGCAGCGACGAGGAGCGGAGCGGTCTCACCGATGACACGGGCGATCGCGAGCATCACACCGGTCGTAATCCCGGCGAGTGACGTGGGAAGCACAACCTTGAGAATTGTCAGCCACTTGGGAACACCGAGGGCGAACGCCGCTTCGCGCAGTTCGTTGGGAACGAGCCGCAGCATCTCTTCGCTCGAGCGGACGACGACGGGGATCATCAGCACACTGAGCGCGACGGCGCCCGCCACCCCGAGCCTGACGCCGGGACCGAAGACGAGGCTGAACAGCGCGTAGGCGAACAGGCCGGCGACGATCGAGGGGATGCCGGTCATGACGTCGACGAAGAACGTGATCGCCCTGGCGAGGGCGCCGCGACCGTATTCGACCAGGTAGATCGAGGTGAGCAGTCCGACCGGCACCGAGATGACGGTGGCGATCCCGGTCATGATGAGGGTTCCGACGATCGCGTGAAGAACTCCACCACCCTGGCCGACGACGTTCCGCATCGACTCAGAGAACAACTGAAGATCGAAACGTTCAGTTCCCCTCGACAGAACCGTGATGAAGAGGGAGATCAGCGGTGCGAGCGCGATGATGAACGCGCTCGAGACGAGAGTCGTGACCAGACGGTCCTTCGCCTTGCGGATCCCCTCGACGAGAAGAGCGGTGACATAGATGAGGATCCCGTTGAGGACACCGGTCAGAACGATGGCGCCGGCGACGTTGAAGTCGCCTCCAGACGCGGCCTGGAACAGTGCGAACACGGCCAGGCTGATGATGAGGGATACCCCGAGGATCGCCCAGGGAACCCAGCGGCCGAGCCGACCGCTCGCGTACACGTTCGACATCTGGCCCCGGGGAGGAGGGGTGGGGGAGCTCAGGCGCACCGCGGGAGCTGCTGTTGTCTGTGCCATTAGTTCGCTCCGGAGAATTCTTTGCGGCGGCTGATGATGTACCGCGCGAGGGCGTTGATGACAAGAGTGATCGCGAAGAGCATGAGGCCGGTGGCGATGAGCAGGTTGACGTTGAGGCCGTATGCCTCGGGGAAGCTCAGCGCGATGTTCGCGGCGATCGTGCTCGGGTTCGAGGAGGTCAGCAGCGCGACGGTGATCGCACCGGACGACGAGAGCACCATGGCGACAGCCATCGTCTCGCCGAGCGCCCGGCCAAGGCCGAGCATGGCCGCCGAGATGATGCCGGCGCGACCGAACGGCAGAACGGCGATGCGGATCATCTCCCACCGGGTTGCCCCGAGAGCGAGCGCGGCCTCCTCGTGGAGGACCGGGGTCTGAAGGAAGATCTCGCGGCACAGAGCGGTGATGATCGGCAGGATCATGACGGCCAGGACGACGGATGCCGTGAGGATGGTGCGGCCGGTGCCTGAGGCCTGCCCGGAGAACAGCGGGAACCAGCCGAGGTTCTCGGTCAGCCAGCTGTAGAACGGCTGGACCGCTGGCGCCAGAGTGTTGGCACCCCACAACCCGAAGACGACGGAGGGCACCGCGGCGAGAAGATCGATGACGTAGCCGAGACCCTGCGCCAGTCTCCGGGGTGCGTAGTGCGAGATGAAGAGCGCGATGCCGATCGCGACGGGGACGGCCATGACGAGGGCGATGGCGGCAGACCAGACGGTGCCGAAGACCAGGGGCCAGACATACGACCAGAAGTTCTGCCCGGAGAGGATCGAGATGTCGTTCGGGTCTGTGGTGACGGCGGGGATGCTCTGCATCACCAGGAACGCGGCGACGGCGGCGAGGGTGGCGAGGATCAGGCTTCCCGCGGTGAGTGCCGCGCCCGAGAATACCCGGTCGGCGAGCCGCTGGACCGGCTTCGGGTGGGCATTTGGCGCCTGGGCGACCGCTGGCGTCGACATCTGCTGGTGTGCTCCTGTGGGGATGGGGGAGTTGCGGCAGGTGCCGCAACCGTGGCGACTCCGGTTGCGCCTGACGGGCGCAACCGGAGTCTCCTGGGTGTTACTTGATGAGCTCGATGGCTGCCTTCGACTTGTCTGCGATGGTCGCTGAGATCGGTGCGGAGCCTGCGGCATCCGCGCTTGCCTGCTGGCCTTCTTCACTCACAATGTAGCTGAAGTACTCCTTGACGAGCTTGCCTGCTTCAGCGTCTTCGTACTCGGTGCAGCCGATGAGGTAGCTGATGAGAACGATGGGGTAGACCCCTGCTTCGGTCGACGTGCGGTCCAGTTCGATAGCGAGGTCGCCTTCGCTGCGACCCTCCGCCGCGGGGGAAGCGTCGACGATGGCTGCTGCGGCCTTGGCGGAGTACGGAACGTACTCTTCGCCGACCTTGATCGCCACGGTGCCGAGGTCACCGGCGCGGGAGGCGTCAGCGTAACCGATGGTGCCGGTGCCGGAGGTCACAGCGTCGATGACTCCTGAGGTCTGCGAGGCGGCTTCTCCGCCTTCGAGAGGCCAGACGCCGTCGGCTTCGCTGGTCCACACGTCGGGAGCCGTCGCGTGCAGGTACTCGGTGAAGTTCTCGGTGGTGCCCGAGTCGTCGGCACGGTGAACGGCGGTGATCGCCTGGTCAGGCAACTCGGCGTCCGGGTTCTGCGAGACGATGGCTTCGTCGTTCCAGGTGGTGATGGTGCCGGCGAAGATACCGGCGACCGTGGCGGGGTCGAGGTTGAGTGTCTCGATCCCGTCGAGGTTGAAGACGACGGCGATCGGGGAGATGTAGGCGGGCAGCTCGACGAGGCCCGTGCCAGGTACGCACGCGGCGAAGTTGTCCTCGGCGATTTCCTCATCCTTGAACGCGCGGTCCGAGCCCGCGAACGAGCTGCCGCCGGCGATGAAGGTGTCGCGCCCTGCGCCGGATCCGGCGGGGTCGTACTCGACGGTCACATCGGGGTTTGCCTTCTGGAATGCGGAAACCCAGGCCTCCTGAGCCGACTGCTGTGACGAGGCGCCGCCGCCCACCAGGGTGCCGGTGAGTTCGCTGTCGGTGGATTCCGATCCGGTTGCTGCCGACTCATTCGCGGCACACGAGGTCAGGGTGAGGGCGGCGAGTGCTGCGACGGCCGCGACGCGGCCGAATTTCGAGAACTTCACGTGTTGTGTCCATTCATTGTGATTCCGGGACGGGCCGGTGCAGGCCCACGAGGAACGTTAGGCTCGCGGCCTTACGAGAGTCCCTCACAATGGTGAACGGAAGGTTAACGACGGGGAACGGATGGCGTCGGCGCCGGTCAGGCGCGCGGTTCGTGCGTCTCGATCGAGATGATTCCCGAGCTCGGGTTCGTCGCGGACAGGTGCACGATGCTGAACGCACCGGTCGGTAGATCCGCGGCGCTGGAGAGGTAGGAACCGCTCAGGCTTCCCGTTGCCAGGGCGATCTCCCGGAGAATTTCCGGCAGGACCGGCCCGTGGCTGCACAACACCGCTGTTTTTCCCGACCGCACGCGTTTGCCGACGACCTTGCGCACGTCTGCTTCGCCGCGTTCATGGGCGTCCTGACTGATGAGATCCGTCCGGCGAAGATCCAGGCCGGATGCCGCGGCGAGCGGAGCCGCCGTCGTCACGCACCGAACGGCGGTGCTGGAGACGATGCGCTTCACGCCGAACGCCTGCAAAGTGGGGACGATGCTCGACGCCTGCTCGACTCCGCGCGCCGTCAGCGGGCGCGTGGCATCCGGTCCCGCCCAGGACGATGCCGGGAGAGCTTTGCCGTGGCGGAGAGCGATGATGGCGAAGGTCGATGAAATGCCGTCGTCGAGCAGATCCGTGAAGGTCGAGAGGATCTCGACGTCGGGCGCGTGGCTGAGATAGCTGCGTGCCTTGCGCGGCGTCACCCACTCCAGGGCGGCGACCTCCTCGTTGGGAACGAATGTGGAGGAACGGATGGCGGCGTCGCTGACCTCGGCCGCCCAGTAGTGAACGATCTTCTCCCGCCCGGACGCCAGCGGATACCGGGAGATCCCCAGCGGAACACCGAGTGACACGGCCAGGCCGGTCTCCTCGAGAATCTCACGGACAGCGGTCTGTGGGAGTGATTCGCCGGGGTCGACCTTGCCCTTCGGCAGGGAGACGTCAGCATATTTCGTGCGGTGGATGACGAGCACGTGAATCTTGCCGTCGATCCTTCGCCAGCACACGGCGCCAGCGGCAAACACGGCCGTCGTCACCGTCGAGTCCTCGGCCGGCGGCGAAGGCTGGACTTGAGCATCAGGCGGTCCTGCAGGTCGACGAGAGCGGCGCCGGACTCGTCTGTCGAGTGCCTCTCCCAGATTCCGTCGGCGCCGAGGTGCCACGTCGACGTCTTGTCGTCCATGGCGACGTCGAACAACGCACCGATCTCGCTGAGGTGGGCGGGAGCGGTCAGCCGCACAAGTGCCTCGACCCTGCGGTCGAGGTTGCGGTGCATCATGTCGGCGCTGCCGATGAAGACGCGGGGGTCGCCGTCGTTGACGAATGAGAAGATGCGCGAGTGCTCGAGGAACCGTCCGAGGATGGACCTCACCCGGATGTTCTCGCTCATCCCGGGCTGGCCCGGCCTCAGGCTGCAGATGCCGCGAACCCAGATGTCGACGGGGACCCCGGCCTGGCTTGCCCGGTACAGCCCGTCGATGATCGCTTCGTCGACGATCGAATTCACCTTGATCCGGATGCCGCTCGGCTTGCCGGCCTCCGCGTTCCGTCGTTCCTGGTCGATGTGTTTGAGCAGGCCCTTCCGAAGGTGCAGCGGGGCGACGAGAAGCCGTTTGAACTTCTTCTCGATCGCGTATCCGGAGAGCTCATTGAACAGGCGGGTGAGGTCCTTGCCGACCTGGGCGTCCGCGGTGAACAGGCCGAGGTCTTCGTAGATCCGGCTCGTCTTCGGGTTGTAGTTGCCGGTGCCGATGTGGCTGTAGTGCTGCAGTGTTCCCTTTTCCTCGCGGATGACGAGGGCGAGCTTGCAGTGCGTCTTGAGACCGACCAGGCCATAGACGACGTGCACTCCGGCCTTCTCCAGCTTGCGAGCCCAGGTGATGTTGGCCTGCTCGTCGAAGCGCGCCTTGATCTCGACGAGGGCGAGAACCTGTTTTCCCGCCTCGGCCGCATCGATGAGGGCCTCGACGATGGGGGAGTCGCCGGAGGTGCGGTACAGGGTCTGCTTGATCGCGAGCACCTGGGGGTCCGCGGCCGCCTGCTCGAGGAACGCCTGCACGCTCGTTGCGAATGACTCGTACGGGTGATGAACGAGAACGTCCTGCTGTGCGATTGCACCGAAGATGTCTGCCTTGGTGTTCGGCTCTGCCGGCTGGAACTGCATGACCGTCGTCGGCACGCGTGGCGGGTAGCGCAAATCGGGGCGGTCGATCCCCGACAGGCTGAACAGGCCTCCGAGGTCGAGCGGTGCCGGGAGACGGTAGACCTCCTGGTCGGTGACGTCGAGTTCGCGAACGAGCAGGTCGAGGGTCACATCGTCCATGTCCTCGGTGATCTCGAGACGGATCGGCGGCCCGAACCGGCGGCGCAACAACTCCTTCTCGAGGGCCTGAATGAGGTTTTCGGTCTCGTCCTCTTCGATTTCGACATCTTCGTTGCGGGTGACGCGGAAGACGTGGTGCTCGATGATCTCCATACCGGGGAACAGGTCGCCGAGGTGATTGGCGATGAGGTCCTCGAGCGGGATGTACTGCACGTTCTCGAGTGACGCGGTCGGGTCGACCGGCACGAAACGGGGGAGCATCTGCGGGACCTTGAGGCGCGCGAACTCCTGCCTGCCCGTCTTCGAGTTCCGGACGCGGACCGCGAGGTTCAGTGACAGGCCGGAGATGTACGGGAACGGATGTGCCGGGTCGACGGCGAGAGGCATGAGAACCGGGAAGATCTGCTGACCGAAGTAGTCCCGCAACCGTTCATGGTCATCGTCGGTCAGCGAATCCCACGTCACGACATTGACCCCTGCTGCGGTGAGGTCGGGTTTCACCAGCTCGGACCACGCCCTGGCATGCCGCGCCTGGAGTTCGTGCGCGGTCTGCGAGATGTCGCTCAGAACGTCGGCGGGAGCACGGCCGACGTTGGTGGGTACGGCGAGACCGGTGAGCACGCGGCGTTTCAGCCCTGCGACACGCACCATGAAGAACTCGTCGAGGTTCGACGCGAAGATCGCGAGGAAGTTGGCGCGTTCGAGCGCGGGAACCGTCGGGTCTTCCGCGAGTTCGAGCACGCGTTGGTTGAATGCCAGCCAGCTCACTTCACGATCGAGGTAGCGTCCCTCGGGGAGAGCGGGATCGTCGCGTTCGAAGACCGGGTCGAAGTCGTCGTCGTCGCCGCCAAGGCCGGAGTCGAGCGCGATACTGTCAGCTGCCATGCCAACATCTTGTCACCTTGGGCGTGGCCATGGAGCCAGCGCAGGCGAACAGTTGGCGACGGCTCAGGCGGTTGCGCCCCTACGGTACTGGATGTCCACGGTGTGGTCGGTGAAGCCGAGGGATCGGTAGAGCGCGACCGCTCGCTCGTTGTCGCCCTCGACATACAGTGACGCCGTCGTCACTCCACGCTCCCGCAGCCGATCCAGCCCGGCCACCATGAGTTGCCTGCCGAGCCCCCTCCCCGGTTCCCCGACGCCGATGACGTAGATCTCTCCGGACTCACCATCGATCTTGAGCCAGTTGTACCCGATCATCCGGCCGGCGTCGTCGCGCGCGAGGAGGAAGTCCCCGGCGTCGAACCACGGTTCGGCGCGTCGCGCCCGCACGTCGTCGACGGTGATGCGCCCCTGCTCCGGGTGATCCGCGAACACCCGCGCGTTGAGCTCGACCCACTCGGCGTCGTCGATGTCCGGCCGGAAGGTGGTGATCCCGTCCGGGAGCGGAGGGATGTCGTCGCCAGGTTCCAGCGGCATCCGCAGCTGGAGAAGGGTGCGTACCCGCTCGAAGCCGAACCGGGTGGCGAGGGCTCGGGAGGCGGGATGGTCACCGTGCGCCCAGGCAAGCAGGTCACCAGGAGCGTCCAGGAGAATCCCGGTGAGCATCGCTGTTCCGACCCCGGTTCCGCGCCATTCGGGGTCGACGACGAGTTCGAGTTCACCCTGACCGATGAGTACGGCGCCGACGAGCAGTTCTGCGGCGCTCGGGGACTCCGGCGGGGCGACGGCGAAGACGAGGGAACGACTCCCGTCTCCGGCGTCGATCAACGCCTGGTCGTTGAACGGGGATGCACCGTCACCGGCGACCGCGCGGCGAACCAGACGATCGAATGCGGCGCGTGGCGCAGCATCCGCGAGATTACGGGAGCGGAGTACTGGTGTGCGCACTGTCATCCTCGTAGACGTTGAAGCGGTAGCCGACGTTGCGGACGGTCCCGATGAGCTGTTCGAGGTCGCCGAGTTTGGCGCGAAGGCGCCGCACGTGGACGTCGACGGTGCGAGTGCCACCGAAGTAGTCGTATCCCCAGACCTCGCTCAGCAATTGTTCCCTGGTGAAGACCCGCGACGGATGCCCCGCGAGGAATCGAAGAAGTTCGAATTCCTTGTAGGTCAGGTCGAGCGGTTTGCCCTGGACCTTCGCGGAATAGCTCGCCTCGTCGATGACGACGCCCGACGTCTGGATCTTGGTGTTCGTTGTTTCGAGCGATTGGCGACCGATGGCGAGGCGAATGCGGGCGTCGATCTCGGCGGGCCCCGCCATGTCGACGAGGACGTCGTCGACTCCCCAGTCGGCGCTGACGGCGCTGAGCCCGCCCTCGGTGAGGATGACGAGGAGGGGAACGGTGAGGCCGGTGGTCCTGAGGATCTTGCACAGCGCCTTCGCTCCGGCGAGATCCGTGCGCGCGTCGATCAGGATCAGATCGCTCGATGGCGCGTTGACGAGCTGGGCAGGCTGAGCAGGTATCTGACGCACGCGGTGACTGAGCAGCCCGAGTGAAGGCAACACATCATTGTCGACCTGCGAGGTCAGAATCAACAGTTGCGCCACGAGCGTCCTCCAGTGATTACGTGGACTCATACTAGCTATTGCGACGGGCCGCATCAGACCGCGGTCGCTCCGGCGTCCAACGACGGCAGCGGGATTCAGGCAGAATAGGGGAATGACAGACGTACCGATGACACCCTCGCGCATCTGGCGCAGCATCTTCGGTGTCTGGGGAGTCGCCGTCCTCGGCGCGATTCTCGTCGCGATCTTCGCTCCTCCCGGATTGCACTTCACCTGGCTGTCGCTCACCCTCGCCGCGTGCACCCTGCTTGCGTTCGTGCTTCAGCTGGGGACGCATCAAAAGGTCGGGTTCATCGACCGGTTGTCGGTCACGATCGTCGGCGTCGTGGGCATTCTCACCGTTGCCGCTGCTGTACTTGGCCTCGCCGCCCTGTTCGCGGGATAGACTGCCGGTATGGATCTCGTCGCACTCGAACTCTTCTACGTCGGCCTGCTCGCCCTTGCCAGCCTCGCCATCGGTGCGATCGCTGTCGTCGTGCTGGTCAACCTCTTCCGCGGCCAGCGCTGACCCCTGGCGCGCCGATGATCGAAATCCCGACCGGCCTGCCCGCCGAGCTCGTCCCGCTGTCCTGGCTGATCGGAGTCTGGGAGGGCACAGGAGTCATCGATTACGCCGGCGCCGACGGCCCGGTGAGCGCGGAGTTCGGCCAGCGCGTCAGCTTCAGCCACGACGGGATGCCCTACCTGAACTACACGTCGAACTCCTGGCTTCTCGACGAGGAGCACACGGCCCTCACCGCCGAGACGGGGTACTGGCGGCTGCACCGGCCGCAAAGCGCGGGTGACCCGGGCCCTGCGATGCTTCCCAGTATCGGCGACCGCCCGTTCCAGAACGCTGACGAGGTCGAAACACTCCGCAACGGCGCGGGTGGATTCGACATCGAGGTGGCGCTCGTGCACCCCGGTGGGGTGAGCGAACTGTATCTCGGTCAGGTTCGCGGGCCGCGCATCGACCTCGCGACCGACGCGGTGTTGCGCACCGCAGGCGCAAAGGAATACGCCGCAGCAACACGCTTGTACGGTCTCGTGGACAGCCACCTGCTCTGGGCGTGGGACATCGCCGCTCTCGGCCAGAACCTCCGCACCCACGCCTCAGGGCGTCTTTCTAAGGCCGACTGATGACCGCTCCCAGCCCGTTCCTCTCCCGTCAGGGAGCCGTCGTTCTTCCCGATGTCGCCGACCCTGGTGTTCCGTCCCACTACGGCAACCCGAATATCGAACAGCGGATGCTCGTGGCCGGCGAGGCGATCGTCGACCTGTCCACCCGTGGGATCGTCTCCATCACGGGTGAAGACCGGCTGAGCTGGCTCAACTCCATGACATCCGCGGAACTCACCCGGCTCCCCGTCGGAGCGTCGAGCGAAACACTGTTCCTGGACCCCAACGGCCGGCTCGAATACGCCGCAGGGATCATCGACGACGGTGTCACTGCATGGCTGCTCGTCGAAGCCGACGACGTCGCGCCGATGGTCGCCTGGCTCACCCGCATGAAGTTCATGATGCGGGTGGAGGTCGCTGACCGTTCCGCCGAGTTCGCCCGAATCGGCATGATGCCTGCCCAGGCGCCGCTCGATCTCGCCGTCGCATCGCCGAACGGGGTCCCGCTGGTGTGGACAGACCCGTGGAGGGACGTCGTCGCAGGCGGCCACCAGTACGCGCGGGGTGAACATCCCTCTGCCGAGTGGCGGTGGACCGAAGTGCTCGTGTTCCGTGACGAGCTGACGGCGCTCGCCGCAGGCCCACTCCCCGCTGCCGGGTCGCTCGCCGCCGAGGCGCTGCGAGTCGCAGCCTGGCGGCCACGCACGTCGACGGAAGCCGACGAGAAGACCATCCCCCACGAACTGGATTGGCTGCGCAGCGCCGTCCACCTCTCCAAGGGCTGCTACCGCGGCCAGGAGACCGTGGCGAAGGTGCACAACCTCGGTCACCCGCCCAGGCGGCTCGTTCTGCTCCACCTCGACGGCTCGGACTCGGTTCTTCCCCGCCACGGCGCGGTTGTTTTCGCCGACAGGAAGGGCGAGCCCACGGCCGTCGGCGCGGTGACGACCGCGGCGATGCACCATGAACTCGGGCCGATCGCGCTCGCCGTCGTCCGCAGGAACGTCGATCCAGGGGCTCGACTGACCGTCGACGAAGATGGAACAGCCATCGCCGCGGCACAGCAGGTCATCGTCCCCTCGGATGCAGGCGCCGTCGCCGATGTCCCGCGACTGCCCAGGCTCGGCGCGGTCCGGCGCACCCAGTAGACCCCGACGACGCATTCCGCGCCGCCGTGCGGGGCATCGCTAGAGTGGAGGCATGTCTTCGCCATACACACTCATCCTGCTCCGCCACGGCAACAGCGACTGGAATCAGAAGAACCTGTTCACCGGCTGGGTCGACGTCCGACTCAGCGAACAGGGCGTTGCTGAAGCTCACCGGGCGGGCGAACTGCTGAACGAGTCGGGGCTTTTCCCTGACGTCCAGTACACCTCACTCCTGACGCGGGCGATCCAGACCGCCAACATCACCCTCGACGTCGCCGATCGCGCGTGGATTCCGGTGAAGCGCACCTGGCGTCTCAACGAACGCCACTACGGCGACCTCCAGGGCAAGGACAAGGCCCAGACCCTCGCCGAGTACGGCCAGGAACAATTCCAGACCTGGCGCCGGTCGTTCGACGTGCCGCCGCCCCCCATCGCCGATGACAACGAGTACTCCCAGGCGAACGACCCCCGTTACGTCGGCATCGACGGTGACGTGCCAAGGACGGAATGCCTGAAGGACGTCATCGACCGCATGCTTCCGTACTGGCACTCCGACATCACCGGAGATCTCGCCGAGGGAAAGACCGTCCTCGTCACCGCTCACGGGAACTCACTGCGGGCGCTCGTCAAGCACCTCGACGGGATCTCTGACGACGAGATCGCGTCACTCAACATCCCGACCGGAATTCCGCTGGTCTACAAACTCGACGAGAACTTCATGCCGATCGAGCCGGCCGAGTACCTCGACCCCGAGGCAGCAGCGGCTGGTGCCGCAGCGGTGGCGTCGCAGGGTAAGAAGTAGTCGAAATCCCCAGACCGATACGAAAGGGCGGGAACCGATTCGGTTCCCGCCCTTTCTCGTCAACTCAACCGGGTGTCAGTCGTCGCTCTCGGCGGTCCAGTCGCCGGTTGCGAGGTACTGGACCTTCTTCGAGATCGACACGGCGTGGTCGGCGAAACGCTCGTGATAGCGAGAAGCGAGTGTCGCGTCCACCGTTGCGACAGGCTTACCCTTCCAGGTCTCGCCGAGAACCTTGTCGAACACCTTGACGTGCAACTCGTCGACTCGGTCGTCCTCGTTGCGGATCTCCTCCGCGAGGCGTACGTCCTGGGTGCGGAGGAGCTCGGTGAGCTTGTGCGCGATCTCCACATCGAGGCGACCCATCTCCGCGAAGGTCGAGCGGAGCCCCTTGGGTACCGCTCGCTCCGGGTAGCGGTATCGGGCGAGCTGGGCGATGTGCTCAGCCATGTCACCCATCCGCTCGAGGGACGAACTGATCCGGAGGGCGCTGACGACGATCCGCAAATCGCGCGCGACGGGTTGCTGCCGCGCCAGGATGTTGATCGCGAGTTCGTCGAGAGCAACGGTGAGTTCGTCGATTCGTACGTCGTTCTCGATCACTTCCTCGGCGATGGAGACGTCTGACTCGCTGAACGCCTGCACCGCGTTCGTGATGGAGATCGCCACGAGCTCGGAGATGGCGACGAGCCGTTCCTGAACCTCGGCCAGCTCCTGCTGGAATACTTCACGCATCTGATCTCCGTTCGGATGTTGGGGTCCGGCGCCCACATTTCAGGCGCCCGGGAACAAGCCCCGCCGCAACTCTGCCCACCCGAGGTTAACGTTTGGTGGCGTGCTTCTGAACAGGGGCCCAAATGCCCTGATGAGAGCACACCGCCCGGCGGGCGTGGTGCGGCCATGCCTCTAACCTAGTCGTATGGACTCTCCCTGGCTGGTGCTTGCAGCCCTCCTGCTCGGACTCGTCATCGGCTCCGGGTTCGCCATCGGACTCATCGCAGCAGCACGCCGCGGAGAACGGATCGCGACGGTCGTCGCTCCGTCTGTTCCCGACGGGGTCAGCCAGGTCCTCGACGCCCTCGAGAGCGCCGGGATCGTGGTCGACCCATCGGGGAACGTCGTGAAGGCATCCCCTGGGGCCCTCGCTCTCGGCCTGATCCGCGACGGCATGCTCGCTCACCCCGAGTTCGTCAGTCTGGCCGACCGCGTTCGTGACGGCGGCGAGCCGGTCACCGAAGACATCGACATCGTTCGCGGGAGGTTCAGTGACGTCGTCCTCCACCTCGGTGTACGCGGCGCGCGACTCGGCACGAGGTATGTCCTTCTTCTGGCGACCGATCACACCGAGTCCAGGCGGCTCGACGAAGTGCGACGCGACTTCATCGCGAATATCAGCCATGAACTCAAAACCCCCATCGGCGCCGTCGGTCTGCTCGCCGAAGCGCTCGAGCCGGCGGCCGATGATCCCGACCAGGTACGCAGGTTCGCCGCGCGGCTGGGCACAGAGGCGTCGCGCCTCGCTCGACTGACCGGTGAGATCATCGACCTGTCAAGACTCCAGGCCGCCGATGCCCTCAACCAGCCGGAACTCCTCGACGTTGACCGCGTCGTCGCGGCTGCGCTCGATCAGAACCGTGTGGCCGCAGACGCGGGCGGGGTCACGCTCGTGTCCGCGGGGGACGAGGGGGCACGGGTGTACGGAGATGAAGCGCTACTCGTGGTCGCTGTGCACAACCTCATCTCGAACGCCATCACCTACTCACCGCCGCGCGGTCGCGTCGGTGTGGGTATCTCCCGCAAGAACGGCGTCATCGAGATCGCCGTCACCGACCAGGGTCCAGGCATCCCCGAGGAAGACCGCGAGCGTGTGTTCGAACGGTTCTTCCGGATCGACCAGGCCAGGTCGCGGAACACCGGCGGTACCGGCCTCGGCCTCTCGATCGTGAAGCACACGATCCAGAACCACGGAGGCGAGGTGAAGGTCTGGTCGCTCGTCGGAAAAGGCTCGACATTCACCATCCGGCTTCCCGAAGCATCCGAGAAGCCCCTCACCGGGCAGATTCGGCTCCCTGTCGATACGGACTCCGTATCGGATTCAAACACCGAACGTGAGGACTCCATCAGATGACCCGCATTCTCCTTGTCGAAGACGAAGCAGCCCTGAGCGAGCCCCTCGCCTACCTGCTCGGTCGTGAGGGATACGAGATCGACGTCGTCGAAGACGGGCCAAGCGCGGTGACGGCATTCTCCGCGACCGAGCCGGACCTGGTGCTTCTCGACCTCATGCTTCCCGGGATCCCGGGAACCGAGGTGTGCAGGCAGATCCGAGCGGTGTCCTCGGCGCCGATCATCATGCTCACAGCGAAGGACTCCGAAGTCGATATCGTCGTCGGGCTGGAACTCGGTGCAGACGATTATGTGACGAAGCCGTACTCCAGCCGAGAACTCCTCGCCCGAATCCGGGCCGTCCTCCGTCGCCGCGGAACCGACGACGAGGTCGACGAAGCCGTACTCGAGGCCGGGACCGTCCGGATGGATCTCGAGCGCCACACCGTCGAAGTGAATGGCGCCGAGACGGCTATGCCCCTCAAGGAATTCGAGCTGCTCGAACTCCTGCTGCGGAATGCCGGCCGCGTACTCACCCGCGGACAACTCATCGATCGTGTCTGGGGGAGCGATTACTTCGGCGACACCAAGACGCTCGATGTCCACATCAAGCGGATTCGCTCGCGCATCGAGGAGAACCCCTCAGAACCGCGGATGCTCGTCACCGTTCGCGGGCTCGGCTACCGTTTCGAAGCCTGATCGATCGAAAAAAGCGCGACGCCCCTGCCGGGGCGTCGCGCTTTTTGAAGTCGACGGCTATTCGCCCTCGGGCGTAGCCTCAGGTGTGCTCGTCGGGCTCGCCGAACGGATCGGCACCGGTGGGCTCGGCACGAGGTCGCTGTATTCGGGCAGCGAGCCGTCGAGAACGGGGACGAGTATCTCCACGCCGGTCTCGTCGCCGTACTGGAAGAACACGGTGGTGAGCGAGCCGGGCAGGGCGTCGACGCCCGCGAGCAGGATCGGCTCGTCCTCGGCGGTGCCGAATGACACGGTCGACTCTTCGGGAACCTTGACGGTGACTGTCCCGTCTTCGCCCTCACCGAACTGGATGTCGAGGGACTGCGCAGAGCCACCGTTGGTCACAGACGCGATGAGGTTCCCGTCGGTACCCTCCTCGCCCATGATGATCAGCGCGTTGCGGATCTTGAGATCACCGACGCGACCCGACACGCCATCGCTCGGGTCGTAGTTCTTCGTCGTGGCCTGCGGGGCGACCAGGTTGCACGCGCTGGTGCCCAATACGACGGTGGCCGCCAGCACGACGGATGCGATCAAACGCGCCTTCACAGGTCCTCCAAGAACACAGGGCTGCGCACGCGGAAACAGCGTGCGGGAACGAGTCCGAGTTTAGCTTAGCCAGTCGCTCGCGCCGCCCAACGCTGGGCGAACTTTAGTGCATACCCCCTGTGGTATTCTGGTAGATGCTGAAGGGATACACATCCATGCTTTTTGAGGTTGGCGAAACCGTCGTATACCCCCACCACGGAGCCGCAACTATTGCGGAAGTGAAAACTCGGGTCATCAAGGGAGAAGAGAAGCTTTATCTGAAGCTTCGCGTCACCCAGGGTGACCTCGTTATCGAGGTGCCCGCTGAGAACGTCGATCTGGTCGGCGTTCGTGACGTTATTGGTAAAGAAGGTCTTGAGCGCGTCTTCGACGTGCTTCGTGCGCCGTTCACTGAAGAACCCACGAACTGGTCGCGCCGGTACAAGGCCAACCTTGAGAAGCTCGCCTCGGGCGACGTCATCAAGGTGAGCGAGGTCGTTCGCGACCTGTGGCGCCGGGACCAGGACCGCGGTCTTTCGGCCGGCGAAAAGCGCATGCTTGCAAAGGCACGCCAGATTCTCATCTCGGAACTCGCCCTCGCGGAGAAGACCGACGAAGAGAAGGCGTCGAACGTGCTTGATGAGGTTTTGGCTTCATAGTGTGATCTCGACAGGCTTGGTTACTGAGCCTGTTGAAGTGCGATCACCGGGTTTACTGGTGGTCGAGCTTTTTGTCGTTGATCTCGACAGGCTCGATCACCGGGTTTTCAGTGGTCGGGCTTTTTGTCGTTATTGAGGCGCCGTGCGACCCGGTATGGCGTGGGGAACACTCGGCGGCTCTGGGGCGAGCGCAGCGGGTCGGTAGGCTCGGGAACATGAATACGCGCTCCCCGATCGTCGGCGTCATCGTCGTCGCCGCAGGCAGTGGGACGCGCCTCGGCGCCGACCGCCCCAAAGCTTTCGTCGACTGCGCCGGACGCACCGTGCTCGAACGATCCCTCGATTCCGTGTTCGGTATGCAACGTGAAGCGCAGGTCGTCGTCGTCGCCCCTGCGGACCTCGTCGCCGAGGCAGAAGACATCGCACGCCGGGCGGCAGGTGCTGCCGAATCGTCGATTTCCGTCGTCGCCGGTGGGGACACCCGGCAGCAATCCGTGTCGAACGGACTCGCGGCTCTCGACGCCGGCATCCGGATCGTCCTCGTTCACGACGCCGCGCGCGCTCTGACGCCCGCCGCGATCTTCGACGACGTCGTGACGGGTGTCGCGCAGACGGCATCCGGAATCGTGCCGGGAGTTCCGGTGCAGGACACCGTGAAGCGGGTCGACGACGACGATGCGGTCGTCGAAACGATCGACCGCGCCGAATTGCGGTCGATCCAGACACCGCAGGGCTTCCCGCGAGCGTCGCTCGCTGCCGCGTACGCGGATGCCGAGATCGAATACACCGACGATGCGGCCTTGTTCGCCGCCGCCGGACATCCCGTGTCCGTGATCGACGGAGACGCGCTCTCGTTCAAGATCACGACCCCGTGGGACCTGCGGCGCGCGGAAGGTCTCCTCGCGAGCGCCCCCGCGAGCATCCGGGTCGGGATCGGAACAGACGTCCACGCCTATGACGATGAGTCAGAGCTCTGGCTTGCCGGTCTGGCGTGGCCGGGGGAGCGGGGCCTCTCCGGGCACAGCGACGGGGATCCCGTCTGCCATGCGATCACCGATGCGCTGCTCTCAGCCGCCGGCCTCGGCGACATCGGCAGCGTCTTCGGCACGAGTGACCCGCGATTCGCCGGGGCCCACGGTGAGACCTTCCTCACCGCGACCCGGTCGAGGCTGGCCGACGACGGCTTCACCATCGGAAACGTTGCCGTGCAGATCATGGGCAACAGCCCCCGGTTCGCGCCCCGTCGTGACGAGGCAGAAGTCTTCCTCACAGGTCTGCTCGGCGCTCCGGTGAGTATCGCGGCGACGACGACCGACGGACTCGGATTCACCGGTCGCGGAGAGGGCGTGTGCGCCATCGCGACCGCGACGGTGTCGCGCCAGTACTCTTGAGTCGTGGCAATCCAACTCTATGACTCCCGGGCGCAGGCCCTCCGTGACTTCACCCCGCTCGTCCCCGGCAAGGTCGGAGTCTATGTCTGTGGACCCACGGTCCAGTCATCCCCCCACATCGGCCACTTGCGATCGGCGCTCGTCTACGACCAGATGCGCCGCTGGCTGAACTACTCGGGATACGACGTCACCCTTGTGCGCAACGTCACCGACATCGACGACAAGGTCCTCGTCAACGCGTCCGGGAACGAGGAGTGGTGGGCTCTCGCCTATCGCACCGAGCTGGAGTTCTCCGCCGGTTACCGCGCTCTCGGCATCCTGCCGCCCACCTACGAACCCCGCGCGACGGCGAGCATCCAGCAGATGCACGCGATCATCGAACGGCTGATCGCGAACGCGCACGCCTACGTTGCCGAAGACGGTTCGGGCGACGTGTACTTCGACGTCCGCAGTTGGCCCGGATACGGTGCTCTGACCCGTCAGAACATCGACAGCATGGACGCAGCGACGGATGCCGATCCGCGCGGCAAGCGGGACCCGCGCGACTTCGCGCTCTGGAAAGGACACAAGGCTGACGAACCCTCGTCGGCGGCGTGGCCCAGCCCCTGGGGCGACGGCAGACCTGGCTGGCACATCGAATGCTCTGCGATGGCGAGCCGTTACCTCGGCGCCGCTTTCGACATTCACGGTGGCGGACTCGACCTGCGCTTTCCGCACCACGAGAACGAGCTTGCCCAGTCGACAGCGGCAGGCGACCCGTTCGCGTCGTACTGGGTGCACAACGGGCTCGTGAACGTCAACGGTCAGAAAATGTCCAAGTCGCTGGGTAATTCGGTGTACGCGGCGGACCTTCTCGGCGCGGCACGACCGATCGTCGTTCGTTACTACCTCGGCCAGGCGCACTACCGGTCGACCATCGATTACCACGATGGCGCGCTCCTCGAAGCAGAGGCAGCGCTCGATCGCATCGAGAGCTTCCTCGACCGGGTCACCCGTCGACTCACCGGCACCCGTTTCGCGGGGACAGGCACCGAGCAGATTCCGGATGCCTTCGCTGCCGCGATGGACGACGATCTGTCCATCCCGCAGGCACTCGCGGTATTGCATGACACAATAAGGCAAGGCAACGCGAGCATTGACGGGGAAGACCTCGCCTCAGCCGCCGCGGCGCAAGGGCAGGTGATGGCCATGACCGAGGTTCTCGGAATCAACCCTCTCTCGCCCGAATGGTCCCGCGGTCAGGACACAGCAGCATCCGCGGCGCTCGACACGCTCGTCGACACGTTGCTCGACGAGCGCCAGCAGGCCAGGGCGGCACGCGATTTCGCGGCCGCCGACAGGATCCGCAATGTCCTCACGACAGCGGGAATCACGATTGAAGACACCTCAACGGGTGCACATTGGAGTATTGATGGCCAGTAAGGATGGCCGCCCAGGGGCGGTTCGGAAGACGAAGAAGGGCCCGGCAAAGGGAACCGGTGGCCTCGGCCGCCGCGCCCTCGAGGGCAAGGGACCGACGCCCAAGGCCGAGGACCGGACCTATCACGCCGCAGGTAAGCGCAAGATCGCCAAGGACCGGTTGAGCCAGGCTCAGGCCAAGTCCGGTGGACGGCCGAGCACCGCACCCGTCGCCGGCCGCAAGCCCAAGCAGAAGCAGGCCGACGACAGCGAGATCGTCACGGGCCGCAACTCGGTACTCGAAGCCCTCCGCGCCAAAATTCCGGCTTCGGCGCTGTACATGGCGACCCGGATCGAGTTCGACGACCGGGTGAAGGAAGTTCTCGCCCTGGCAACGGCTCGCGGCCTCCCGATCCTCGAGGTCATGCGCCCCGAACTCGACCGCCTCGCCGGTTTCGACTCTGTGCACCAGGGACTCGCGCTCAAGGTTCCGCCGTACTCGTACGCCCACCCCACCGAACTGCTCGAGCAGGTCGTATCGCGCGGTCAGGTTCCGCTCTTCGTCGCGCTTGACGGCGTCACCGATCCTCGTAACCTCGGTGCCATCATCCGCTCGACCGCGGCGTTCGGCGGCCAGGGTGTCATCGTTCCACAGCGGCGCTCCGTCGGACTGACAGCGTCTGCCTGGAAGACGTCGGCCGGTGCCGCAGCGCGTACGCCGGTCGCCATGGCGACGAACCTGACCCAGACGCTCAAGGCGTTCAAGGCAGCAGGCGTCTTCGTCGTCGGTCTCGATGGGGGCGGCACGACCGACCTTCCCGGTCTCGAACTCGCCGACCGGCCGCTCGTCGTCGTCGTCGGCAGCGAGGGCAAGGGGCTGTCGCGCCTCGTCACAGAAACCTGTGACGCGATCGTGTCGATCCCGATCTCGGCAGCCACCGAGTCGCTGAACGCCGGCATCGCGGCATCCGTCACTCTCTACGAGATCTCGAAGATGCGCGCATCAGGCAAGAAGGCCAAGAAGAAGTAGGGCCTGACGTTCTTTCAGCTGGCGCGGCCCGGTCTCAGACCCGGTCGCGCCAGTTCTCGTTCGGGCTGTCGATCACCGCGGTCGGCAGCGTGATGGCGCCGGTCGGGGGAGCGATCACCGTTGCTTCGTCGCGGCGGTGACGCAGGATGTCGTTGATGTATGAGGTCAGCGCTTCGGCGAGCGGTACATCCCTGGCCTGGTTCTGGGACATGAACCAGCGGTGCTCGAGCAATTGGTGGAAGACCTCGGCCGGTTCGAGTTTGCCCTTGAGATCGCGCGGAATCGACTTGATGACGGGCTCGAAGACCCGGATCAGCCATTCGTGCGCCATCATCTCTTCGTCCATGTTCGCTTTCGCGAACGTCGCGCCGTACGAGTCCAGGTCGTTGAGCAGCCGTCGGGCCTGGTTCTCGCCGGCGTCGAGCCCGGTCAGCCGGAGCAGGCGGCGCTGGTGGTGGCCGGCATCGACGACCTTCGGCTGGATCCGCACCCGCGAGCCGGTCTCGTCTGTCTTGATCGCGAGCTCTTCGATGTCGAAGCCGAGTTCGTTGAGGCGGTGCACCCGCTCGTTGATCCGCCAGCGTTCGCTCGAAGAAAAGGACTCGGACCCGGTGAGTTCGGTCCACAGTGAGCGGTAGGCGGCGACGATGCCGTCCGAGAGCTTGATCGGGTCGAGGGCGTCGTCGACCCGGCCGCCGGCCTCGAGGTCCATGAGCTCGCCGGCGATGTTGACTCGGGCGATCTCGAGGTCGTTCTCCCTCTGCCCGTTCGACAGGCCGCCGCCGTACAGCTTGCCGGTCTCGGCGTCGACGAGGTAGGCGGCGAAAGCGCCGGCGTCGCGCCGGAACAGAGTGTTCGACAGCGAGACGTCACCCCAGAAGAAGCCGGCGATGTGAAGCCTGGCGAGGAGTACGGCGAGCGCGTCGACAAGCCGACCGGCCGTATCCGGGCGCAATTGCTGCGAGAACAGCGCGCGATACGGAAGCGAGAACTTGAGGTGCCGCGTGACGAGCACGCTCGGCAGGGGATCGCCGGATTCGTCGGATCGCCCGGTGATGACGGCGACCGGGTCGACGCACGGGATGTCCATGCGCTGAAGCGTGCGCAACATGTCGTATTCGCCGCGGGCCATCTCGGCGGTCGTTTCCTTCACAGCGACGACGTAGCCGGAAAGGTTCGCGAAGCGCACGAGGTGGCGTGAAATTCCCTTGGGAAGCGACGCAATGGTCTCGTTGGGCCAGTTCTCCAGCGGCAGGTCCCACGGCAGGTCGAGAAGCGCCGGATCGACGGTGGCGGCTGTGATGTTCAGTGATGCGCTCATGGTGAGTTAAACAGTAGCGCCGGCTGGCGGGGCGAAACCCCGCCAGCCGGCGCGATGCTGTTAGTCCGCCGAAACGGCTGCGTTCATGCGCAGGCCCGACTCGACGTCGAAGACGTGCACGTGGCGCGGCGTGGGGATCAGGAAGACCTTCTCGCCAGCGTGCGCGTGGGTGCGGCCGTCGACGCGTGCGACGAGGTCGGTGCGCTTGCCGTTGATGTCAGCGTGTCCGTACAGGTAGCCGTCGGCGCCGAGCTCTTCGACGAGGTCGACGTGGACCTCGAGTCCGTTGCCTGGCTCTGTCGATACTTCGATGTCCTCGGGGCGGACACCGACGGTGACCTGCTTGGCGCTGGTCTGACCGATGATGTCGCGGTCGACAGGAACGACGCGGGCGCCGAACTGGATGCCGCCGTCTGCGAGGTCAGCGGTCAGCAGGTTCATCGCGGGGGAGCCGATGAATCCGGCGACGAAGACGTTCTGCGGCTTCTCGTACAGGTCACGCGGGGTTCCGACCTGCTGGAGGATGCCGTCCTTCAGCACGGCGATCCGGTCACCCATGGTGAGTGCCTCGGTCTGGTCGTGCGTGACGTAGACCGTGGTGACACCGAGCCGGCGCTGAAGCGACGCGATCTGCGTGCGGGTCTGCACGCGGAGCTTCGCATCGAGGTTTGACAGCGGCTCATCCATGAGGAAGACCTGGGGCTGGCGGACGATCGCGCGACCCATTGCAACGCGCTGACGCTGACCACCGGAGAGAGCCTTCGGCTTGCGGGTCAGGTACTCCTCGAGGTCGAGCAGTTTCGCCGCCTCGAGAACGCGGGATGCCCGCTCGTCCTTGTTGACGCCGGCGATCTTCAGCGCGAAGCCCATGTTCTCGGCAACCGTCATGTGCGGGTACAGCGCGTAGTTCTGGAAAACCATCGCGATGTCGCGGTCCTTCGGCGGCACGTCGGTGACGTCGCGGTCACCGATGAGGATGCGGCCGTCGTTGACCTCTTCGAGGCCGGCGAGCATGCGCAGGGAGGTGGACTTACCACAACCGGACGGGCCGACCAGGACGAGGAATTCGCCATCGGCGACCTCGAGGTTCAGCTGGTCGACGGCGGCGCGGGTACCTCCTGGGTACATACGTGTGGCGTTGTCGAACGTTACGGATGACATGTTGTGCTCCTTCACCGGCAGGTACGTGCCGGACGATCCGAGTGAATGGATTCATGCATTGCCTGCTGCGTTGCATGCGCGCGGTCGTGCGGGTACACGATCGCGAGACTTCAGTATGGCATGAAGTGAAGGCCCGGGTGCGGGTTTCGCGCGGTGTCCGTACCCGCGGCATGCAGCATCCGTTTGGGCATTTCCCAGACTGCACAACTACGATCGGTGGGTGTTGGCCGCGGCAACCCGACCCGAAACCGACCGAATACTCACCCCCGAAGCGAGGATTTATGGACAGCGACGCACCGGAAGTTCTTCCGACGAAGAACGAGCGTCGCGAGGCGACCCGCGAGAAGGCGAAGGAGCTGCGGGAGTCGCAGAAGAAGCGCGATAAGCGCAACCGCGTGCTCCTCCAGGGTGGCATCGTCGTCGCTGTTGTCGCCGTCATCGTCGGTGTCGCGTTCATCATCACGAGTGCCATCCGGCCGCCGGCCCCTGGCCCCGCCAACATGGCCAGCGACGGGATCGTCGTCGGTTCAGCACTCGAAGTCGTGGAGACCCCTGCCCTCGCTGCCGGAGCGTCGCCCGTCGCCACAAAGGTCGACCCGAACGTTCCGAACATCCGGATCTACGTCGACTACCTGTGCCCTGTGTGCGGTGAGTTCGAGCGAGCAAACGCCGAACAGCTCGCCACCTGGGCCGAGAAGGGCACGGCGACGGTCGAGTATCACCCCATCGCGCTGCTCACCGGGCGGTCTGCCGGGTCCCAGTACTCCCTGCGTGCGGCGAACGCCGCCGCGTGCGTCGCCAACTACTCGCCGAATGACTTCTTCGACTTCAACTCCTCGCTGTTCAAGAACCAGCCCGAGGTCGGAACAGCGGGGCACTCGGATGAAGCACTCATGGAGTTCGCGGCCACGGCGATCCAGACGGATGCCGGTACGGCGCCTGCCGGACCGATCCAGTCGAACATCGATTCCTGCATCACAGATGCCACCTTCACCCCGTGGGTCCAGTCCGCGACGGACCGCGCCACCACCGAGAAGGTGCCGTACTCGTCGCTCGACAAGGTCAAGGGAACCCCGACCGTGCTCGTGAACGACAAGCAGTACACGGGGTCGATCACCGATGACGAAGAGTTCCAGGCCTTCGTGCTGTCTGTCGCCAGCGAGACCTACGCGAAGTCGAGCCCGAGCCCGAGTCCTTCGCCGTCCGCACCTGCCGAGTAGCGGCTAGATCTTTTCGTCGCGCTTGCGGCCCAGCCGCACCTGAACGCCCATGAGCGGGCCGACGAACCTGCGCTGGATCCGGCGTGCAGGTCCGAGCGCGTTCTGAACGATGTACTGGCCGAGGATTGCGCCCGCCGCGAGGGCGACGGCGACCGATGCAGCTTCGAGCATGCTGAGCAGCCCGTCGATCGAACCGGCGCTGAGTTCCAGCAGCCCCCGGAAGAGAATGAGCCCGGGAACCAGCGGGACGAGCGCCGAAACCACGAGCGGCAGGGGAGGAGTCCGCACCAGCCGCGAGGCGAGTGCTGACAGCACGCCGACGGCGACGGCGGCGGCAGCGGCCGACCAGGCGACGCCCAATCCGGCTACCTGCCCGCCCGTGTAGACGAGGTAGGCGAGAATTCCGAGCGCGCTGACCGCCCAGATGGCCCTGGCAGGCACTTCGACCGCGAGCGCGAAGCCGAGAATGATGATGACGGATGCTGCGCACAGCAACCAGATGTTGGCGAACGACGGCGGGACGTAATTGTCGATGTCGAGGACGAGGCCGAACCGGGCGAGGAGCGTGGTCGTCCCGGCGACTCCGGCGACGAGCCCTCCCGTGATGAGGAGAGCTTCGAGCACGCGCGCTGTTCCCGTGACGTAGAACCCGGACAGGACGTCCTGCACGGCGCCGAACGAGGTCACGCCGGCGAGAAGCACGATGATGGTCGCGACGACGACGAGGAACGAACTCGCCGCAGGATCGAGAAAGTGCACGACGGCAGCGACAATCGGTCCGACGGCGCCCCCGGCGAGAGTCTGGTAGAACACACTCATCCGGGTGCGTGCGAGAGCTGTTGTGAGGGAATCGACGAAGAAGGTGGCTACGAACGCGGCGGCGATGACGAGAGGTCCTCCACCGAGGAGAAGGGCAGCTCCTGCGCCGACGAGGCTCCAGCCCAGCCGCCGGATCAGCACCGGGTAGATCGGGCGCGCAGCGATGATCGTGTTGACGCGGATCCTGGCCTCCCCGACGGAGATCGGGGTGTGGAGAAGGTCGTCGACGAGGGTGGACGTGTTCGTGAGGCGCGTGTAGTCGAGCGTGCGGTACTTGACGTTTCTCGACCTGGTGACCGTGTCGTTCGTCGACGGATCGTCCCAGGTCAGTGTGATGACCGTGTGCGTCACATCCGCTTCACAGCCTTTGAGCCCGTAGGCCCGCGTGACGGCGAGCATCGTCGCTGTCGCATCTTCGGCGCTGGCACCGGAAGCGAAGATGACCTCGCCGCACCGGATGGCGAGATCGAGGATGCCTCTGCCCGTTTGTTCTGTCGTTGCGGGCGCCTGGGACTGCTCGGGCATGCGTGTGTTCCTCGTCGTGGTGGTCCTCCAAGGATGTCATGGCAGGACACGCCTCGAGGGTTCGTTATGATTGACGAGTCCACGCCGCCTTAGCTCAGTTGGCCAGAGCAGCGCACTTGTAATGCGCAGGTCGTCGGTTCGAATCCGACAGGCGGCTCTCATGTGTAAATGCTCGATGCGCCCCCGGTGGTCGCGGTGAACCCCAGGGCGGGAATCCCGCCCTGGCTCGCCATCACCATCGCCGCCGCGTGCGGTGGGCTCGTTGCCGTGCAGACCCGGCTCAACGGTGCCCTCGGCCTCGCAATCGGTGACGGCTTCGTTGCCGCCGTGATCTCTTTCGGATCCGGCCTCGTCATCCTCACCGTCTGTTTGATGTTCGTCCGGAGCGGGCGCACCGGCCTCGTGACGATCACCGCCGCCCTCCGCGAAGGAAGCATGCCGTGGTGGACGGTACTCGGCGGTCTCTCGGGTGCGTTCCTCGTCCTCGGTCAGGGCATCACCGGCGCTGTCGTCGGCGTGGCACTGTTCAGCGTCGCCCTCGTCGCCGGCCAGACGGTCTCGGGACTGATCCTCGACCGGGTGGGTTTCGGACCCAACGGGCGGGTTGCCACCACATGGCCGCGGCTCATCGGCGCGGCTCTCGCGATGATCGCCGTGCTGTGGTCCGTCTCGGGGCAGATCGGCGGCGACGTCCCGCTGTGGATGCTCGGGATGCCACTGATCGCCGGTTTCGGCACCGGCTGGCAGTCAGCGGTCAACGGCCGGGTCCGAGCTCGTGCGCACAGCGCGCTCACCGCGACGTTCCTGAACTTCGTTGTCGGCACGTCCGCCCTCGTCGCTGTACTCCTCATCCGGTCCATCTTCGTCGGCTGGCCGGAGAGTCTCCCGGCGCAACCGATGCTGTATCTCGGCGGGGCCATCGGCTGCGTGTTCATCGGCGTGAACGCGTTCCTCGTCGCCCACACCGGTGTGCTGCTTCTCGGGCTGGGCACCGTCGCCGGCCAGCTGATCGGGTCGGTCGTCATCGATGCCCTTGCGGCGGGCGGGGTCGGCCTCAGCGTCACAACGGTCAGCGGCGCCGCACTCGCCCTCGTCGCCGTGGGCGTCGCGACGTTCAGGCGGCCTAGAGCTCGCGGATAAGTGATTCGGCGTCGATGGGCTTGCGCGATCCCGTCTTCGCGTTCTCAGGGATGCCTCCGACGTAAAGCCAGCCAAGCAGGTATTCGTTCTTGCCGAGCTTGTGCATTTTTCGAACCGGCTTCGAACGCGTGTAGCTCCCTGTGCGCCACAGAACGCCCCAGCCGGCGTCGTACAGCAGCAGGCTGAGCATGTGGGCGACGCCGGAGGCAACAGCCTCCTGCTCCCACGCCGGCACCTTCGAGTTCTTCTTGAGCGAGACGACGATCGCGATGAGGAGGGAGGCCCGGAGCGGCTTGGACGACGGAGAATCGTCGCCCTCCGCCTTCGCTATCGCCTTGCCGAGCTTCTCCCGCGCCGAACCTCGCAACTCGAGTAGCCGCCACGGCCGCAGGGCACTGTGGTCGGCGACGCGGGCGGATGCCGCGACGAGGGGAAGCAGGTCCTCGTGCGTCGGGGCATCCGCCGTCACGCGCGACCACGAGCGGCGCGCAGCGACGACGTCGACCAGGCGGGTCACGTTACTCGACGGGTGCGAAGTTGAGTGCCAGCGAGTTCATGCAGTACCGGTCACCGGTCGGTGTCCCGAATCCATCGTCGAAGACGTGTCCGAGGTGGGAGTCGCACGTCGCGCAACGCACCTCTGTCCGTACCATTCCCAGTGAGTTGTCTTCGATCAGCTGCACGGCTTCCGGCCGGACGGACTCGTAGAAGCTCGGCCAGCCGCACCCGGAATCGAATTTGGTTCCGCTCTTGAACAGTTCTGCGCCACACGCTGCACAGGTGTACAGACCCGCGCGGCTCTCGTCGAGCAGTTCGCCGGTCCACGGGCGCTCCGTTGCCGCTTCACGCAGCACCGCGTACTGCTCACTGGTCAGTTCTTCGCGCCACTCGTCGTTGGTCTTGGTGACCGGGGTCTTGTCCACAGGCTGGTTCATAGTGCTCCTTACGGATAATGCTTGCCTCTTATCTAACCCCTTCCCGGGCTCTGGTGTTCCCGTCTTACGTTCAGGCTGGGCAACACCTGAGCATCGCCTGCTCGCCTCGTCCGACGCGCCACGGGAGAAGCGGAAGCGCGTTGCGCACGCCCTAGGATGGCGGCACGGTCTGCGAGCGGACACAAGGACTTCGAGCGGTGGTGAATATGGCGGACAACGGTTCTTCGGACGGAACGCCCCAGGAGCTCAGCGAGCGCGATCTCGCGATTCTCGAGTTCGAGAGCCGGTGGTGGCAGCACGCCGGCCAGAAAGAGGAGGCCGTCCGTGCCGCGTTCGGGTTCTCTCCCACCCGGTACTATCAATTGCTGGGCGTGCTCATCGATTCGCCGGCGGCCCTCGTTCACGATCCGCTCCTGGTCAAGCGCCTGCACAGGCTGCGCGACACCCGGCAGGCGGCACGCCGTGCCCGAGCGAGGAACGCAGACTGAACAACGTTCCGCGCCCCGATCGCGGATCGGCATCCGAGCCCGTCTGACCGAGACACCGTCTGACCGACAAGCACAACCGACAAGCACAGAGGACCTGACAGCAGCGACATGGCACACAACTTCGCCAAGGACAGGTTCGACGAGATCCCTGAAGACCTTCGACGGGTTGGAGCGCATCGCGCGCCCGTGCCGGCCGGCAGGGGCTGGTTTCTGTTCCTGTGGGCGGGACTGGCGACTCTTCTCCTCGTCGGGGCTGGGATCCTCGGCCTGACGCTCCTCGGTGATCGGGTCAACTTCGTCGAGACCCCTCGACCCGCAGCGACTGCCCCCGCGCCGACGGAGACGCCGGTGGCCGTTGCCACCATCGACCCGGACTCGATGGTCACCGTGCTGAACGGTACGACAACCAGGGGCCTGGCCACCCGGGCGATCGAGAAACTCAATTCTGCGGGCTGGACCCAGAGCATCACGCCGGGAAGTGCTTCAGCCACCGACGTCGAAAAGACCACCGTCTATTACGAAGACCCGTCGCAGGAAGGGGCTGCTCGCGGACTCGCAGAGGGACTCGGCATCGGGAGCATCCAGCTGTCGACGCAGTTCCAGATCCCCGTCGACGATGGGGAAGAACCCCTCCTGCAGCTCACGGTCGTGCTCGGATCGGACTACGCCGCCCAGGAGTGATCCTTCCGCAGTCTCGATCCGCCGACCCGATCGTTCCCGCTGCAATCCTGTGCCGTGGTCAAACCCCTGTTCGGGCGACAGTTCTTCTCGCTAGGATCTGGAACTGGTCATGATTGTGCTCTCATCGCCAGAGGCTGACGAGCCGGCACGATCGCCGGGCCCTGGCGCCGGCGGACCCGGGCTGGCGCCTGCCTGCACGGAGAACACTGCAATGGGAGTTACACATGGCGAACGGAACCGTGAAATGGTTCAACGCTGAAAAAGGCTACGGCTTCATCACCGTCGACGGGGATGGGCAGGACGTCTTCGTCCACTATTCCGCGATCGACAGCACCGGTTATCGCTCACTCGAAGAAGGCCAGCAGGTCAGCTTCGAGATCGGAACCGGCGCGAAGGGCCCTCAGGCAGAGGCTGTCCGCGCGGTCTGAGCCGCGCTGCCAGGCGCCGTCCACCATCGGTGGGCGGCGCCTGGTCGTCGGGGGCGTCCCCGCTGTGCTTCACACGACCGGCGCCGAGCTTGCACTCGCAGGGGCAGAGTGCCAGAATCGTGTTAGCACTCGCATTCGTAGAGTGCTAACTACGTTCATTACGTCCGGGAGGGACGAAAAACCACATGGCAAAAATCATTGCTTTTGACGAGGAAGCCCGCCGCGGCCTCGAACGCGGTCTGAACATTCTGGCCGACACCGTCAAGGTAACGCTCGGCCCACGCGGTCGCAACGTTGTCCTTGAGAAGAAGTGGGGCGCGCCCACGATCACCAACGATGGTGTGTCCATCGCCAAGGAGATCGAGCTCGACGACCCGTACGAGAAGATCGGTGCCGAGCTCGTCAAGGAGGTCGCCAAGAAGACTGACGACGTCGCAGGCGACGGCACCACCACCGCTACCGTTCTTGCCCAGGCACTCGTCCGCGAAGGCCTGCGCAACGTCGCAGCCGGCGCTGACCCGATCTCGCTCAAGCGCGGCATCGAGAAGGCAACCGCTGCGGTCATCGAAGAGCTCATCGCCAACGCGAAAGAGGTCGAGACCAAGGAAGAGATCGCTGCGACGGCATCCATCTCCGCCGGTGACGCCGAAATCGGCGCCATCATCGCCGAAGCCATCGACAAGGTCGGCAAGGAAGGTGTTGTCACCGTCGAGGAGTCGAACACGTTCGGCACCGAGCTCGAGCTGACCGAAGGTATGCGCTTCGACAAGGGTTTCCTGTCGGCATACTTCGTCACCGACCCCGACCGCCAGGAAGCCGTGTTCGAGGACCCCTACGTCCTCATCGCCAACTCCAAGATCTCCAACATCAAGGACCTGCTCCCGATCGTTGACCAGGTCATCCAGTCGGGCAAGCAGCTCCTCATCATCGCGGAGGATGTCGACGGCGAAGCCCTCGCAACCCTCGTTGTGAACAAGATCCGTGGCATCTTCAAGTCCGTCGCCGTCAAGGCTCCTGGCTTCGGGGACCGCCGCAAGGCTCAGCTCCAGGACATCGCCATCCTCACGGGCGGACAGGTCATCTCGGAAGAGGTCGGTCTCAAGCTCGAGAACGTCACCCTTGACCTCCTGGGCCGTGCCCGCAAGGTCGTCATCACCAAGGACGAGACCACCATCGTCGAAGGTGCCGGCGACGTCGAGCAGATCGCGGGCCGCGTTGCCCAGATCCGCAAGGAGATCGAGAACACCGACAGCGACTACGACCGCGAGAAGCTGCAGGAGCGCCTGGCCAAGCTGGCCGGTGGCGTTGCAGTCATCAAGGCCGGTGCCGCGACCGAGGTCGAGCTCAAGGAGCGCAAGCACCGCATCGAGGACGCTGTCCGTAACGCGAAGGCTGCCGTCGAAGAGGGCATCGTCGCCGGTGGTGGCGTTGCACTCATCCAGGCAGGCAAGACCGCATTCGAGAAGCTGTCGCTGACGGGCGACGAAGCAACCGGGGCGAACATCGTCCGGGTGGCCATCGACGCTCCGCTCAAGCAGATCGCCCTCAACGCGGGTCTCGAGCCCGGCGTCGTTGCAGACAAGGTCCGCAACCTGCCCGTCGGACACGGCCTCAACGCCGCGACCGGTGAGTACGTCGACATGCTCGTCGCAGGAATCAACGACCCGGTGAAGGTCACCCGTTCGGCGCTTCTCAACGCATCGTCGATCGCGGGACTGTTCCTCACCACCGAGGCAGTCGTTGCTGACAAGCCGGAGAAGAACCCGGCTCCTGCCGGCGACCCGACCGGTGGCATGGACTTCTAAGTCCGAGCAACTCGCACGAATCGGCGGGGCGTCTCCTTCGGGAGGCGCCCCGCTTTCGTCGTCGTGACGGCTGCACCGATCGCATCCGTCACACGCGGAACATGTTCGCGTTCGTCCGCTCGATCTCCTGGTACTGGGTTCCCGCCTTCGCGAGCGCGGTGTTGATGTGGACAGCGCTCTCTTCAACGCGCCGCTGGGTGCCGCGCCAATCGGCGACGACCCCCTGGAACGCGGTCGACGCTTCTCCCGTCCACGTCGACTGGAGCTCGGTCAGCTGGCGCATCATGGCGTCGACCTCGGACTGGATCGTCTCGATTCGCGCCCGGACGGACCCGGTCGTTCCCATGACGACATCGCTGTCCACCTGGTATCTGGTCATGACTCCTCCTCTGGATGACGGACGCGCGGGGCGCAGCATCCGTTCTCCGACCGTACGGGCGCCTCAGCGCGCACCGGACGGCAGGACATGAGCGGTGGAGGGCGTTCGGCGGCCAGTGCCCTGGGGAGGAGCGTCAGGCAGGAACGGCTCAGCTCGGAGGGGAGGGAACCGCGGTGTCTGCGAGCGGGAAACTCACGCGGAAGGTGGCTCCGCCTCCCGGTGTCTCGGTAACGGATACCGTGCCGTGGTGAGCGGCGACGATGGACGAGACGATGGCGAGCCCGAGGCCGGAGCCACCGGTCTCCCTCGTGCGGGAGGAATCGGCTCGCCAGAAGCGCTGGAAGATCTTCTCGCGAATCTGAGGGGGAACACCGTCGCCGTGGTCGATCACGGCGATCGTCGCGGTGCGCGACTTGAGGTCCGCGGACACCCCGATCTCGAGCGGGCTGTCGTCTGGCGTGAAGCGGAGGGCGTTCCCGACGAGGTTGGTGACGACCTGACGCAGTTTATTCTCTTCACCCATGACGATCGCCGGAACCTCGGGCTCGGGGTCCGGGGCGACCGCGAGGTTCGACCGGATCGTCAACGCAGGACCGGTGTCGGTCGCCTTGCGTGGGCGTCGCTGGCGCAACCGGGCGAGCGTTGCCCCGGCAAAGGCGATCGATCCCGTCGCTGTCGACTCGTCGTCCGTCGGCATGGCGCGAGTGACGGAGGATGCCGCGGGGGCGGATTCCGTCTGAACCGGGGCAGGCGGAAGAACCGGCGTCGGCGGGCAATCCACGACGACGCTCACCGTGCGTCGTGGCGACGATGCGTTCGCGTCGAGCGCCGCGTCCCTCGCGATCGGAGTGAGGTCGACCGGCGTAAGTACCATCGGCTTGGTCTCATCGAGTCGCGCCAGTTCGAGGAGATCCTCGACGAGGCCGCCCATGCGAATGGCTTCCTTCTCGATTCGGCTCATCGCCTGGGCGAGGTCGTCGCTGTTCTGCAGCGCGCCCATCCGGTACAGCTCGGCGTAGCCCCGAACCGTGACGAGAGGCGTCCGCAATTCGTGGCTGGCGTCGCCGACGAAGCGCCGCATCTGGTCGATGGTCCGCGCCCGGTCTGCGAAGGCCTTGTCGATTCGCGCCAGCATGGTGTTGAGCGAGCGGTTTAAGCGCCCGACCTCGGTGTTCGGGGTCGCGACGGCGAGACGCTGGCTGAAGTCACCATCGGCGATCGCCGCTGCCGTGTGTTCCACCTCGCGCAACGGGTGGAAGGTGCTGGTGACGAGGAGGCGTGTGAGCAGAGCGCCGATGATGATGACCCCGAGCCCGAGACCGAAGAAGATCGTCAGGTAGGTGGCGATGATCGTCTCGGTCTCCCGCATCGAGATCGCCACAAGCACGACACCGATGGAGCCCTGGTGGTCCCACTGGTAGGGGACGACGACGGCGTGGTAGGTCGTCTTGCCGTCGATGCTCGAGACCTGGAAGACGCCGGTCTGCTTGACGGCATCCGACAGCTCGAACGTGCGGCTGATGTTCGGCAGCATCTCCTCCGGGCGATCCTGCCAGGTGGCGGCGCGCAATCTGCCGTCGGCGTCGTAGATCGCGGTGAAGTAGTCAGACGACATCGCATCCTTGACCATGTCGCCTGCGTTGTCAGCCTCTTCCTCGTCAACGTTGAGGAACCCGGGTGGAACCGGGGACTGCGCCGCGGCCACGAGATCGGTGTTGACCTTGTCCACGAGCGCCGGCCGAAGCATCACGACGGTACCGACACCGGCGACGAGCAGTCCAAAAGTGAGGACGAGCACGGTCACGCCGGTGATCTTCGTGCGCAGTGAAATCGCGTTCCACCACTCGGCTATGGGATCGTGCATGTACCCGTATTCGGTTTACGCCTTCGCTGTCTTCAGCATGTAGCCGAATCCGCGCTTGGTCTGGATGAGCGGTTCAGTCGAGAACTGGTCCAGCTTGCGTCGCAAGTAGGAGATGTAGCTTTCGACGATGCCGGCATCCCCATTGAAGTCGTACTCCCAGACGTGGTCGAGGATTTGCGCCTTGCTCAACACCCGGTTCGGGTTGAGCATGAGGTACCGCAGAAGCTTGAACTCGGTCGGGCTCAACTCGATGGGCGTCTCGCCGACGAGAACCTCATGGGTGTCCTGATCCATGGTGAGTTCGCCTGCGCGGATGACGGCATCCTCATCAGCATGCATGGTGCGTCTGAGGATTGCCTTGATGCGAGCCACGATTTCGTCGAGGCTGAACGGCTTGGTGACGTAGTCGTCACCGCCGACGGTGAGGCCCATGATCTTGTCCTCGGTGTCGTCCTTCGCGGTGAGGAACAGGATCGGAGCCGTGTAGCCGGCCGAGCGGAGGCGCTTCGTCACGCCGAACCCGTTCATGTCGGGCAGCATGACGTCGAGGATGATGAGGTCGGGCTCTTCCTCGAGCACGGCAGAGATGGCCTGGGCGCCGTTTCCGACGGCTCGCACGGCGAAGCCGGCGAAGCGGAGGCTGGTGGTGAGCAGGTCGCGGATGTTCGGTTCGTCATCGACGATGAGAATTCGTGGTCCAGTCATGTGCCCAGTCTCTGCGAGTTGGCTGCGATCTTCCTGAACGCCTTCGGTGTGTCATTGATACGGCTGAACCGGGAAGGATGCCGTGAGCCGCGGCGACAGGAGATCAGGATCGCGTCGCGTACGGCACGATGGGAGGATGACAGCTCCCCTGGACGCGTTCGACGATCGGATGCTCGTTCCTTCCCTGCCGGTTCGCACCCTGGGATCGCGGAACTTCGACTTTTCGCGGCAGGTCGCGGTGATGGCCGTCGTGAACCGGACACCGGACTCGTTCTACGACCGGGGAAGCACCTTCGGACTCGATGAGGCCGTGGCCGCAGCCCTGCGGGCCGTCGCGGACGGGGCAGACATCGTCGACATCGGTGGCGCACCGTTCGCACCGGGCCCCGAACTTGCCGTGGCTCGGGAGATCGAGCGGGTTGTTCCGGTGGTGGAGGCGGTTCGCGCCGAATCTGACGTCGTTCTTTCCATCGACACGTTCCAGCCCGAGGTAGCCCGCGCGGGAATCGCAGCGGGGGCGGACGTCATCAATGACACCACGGGGCTGCGGAACCCGGCGATGATCGCTGCTGTCGCGGACAGCAGCGCGAGTGTCGTGATCACGCACAGCCTCGCCGAGCCCCGGTCGCCGTTCGCCCGCCCGCAGTATGCCGATGTCGTCGCCGAGGTCCGGGCGTTCCTCTCCGCGCGCGCTGGTGCGGCGCTCGACGCCGGTATTCCGGCCGAGCGGATCATCGTGGACCCCGGCCACGACCTGAACAAGAACACGATGCATTCGCTTGCGCTGACCAGACGCTTCGGCGAGATCGCCTCGCTGGGATTCCCGGCACTCGCCGCGGTGTCGAACAAGGACTTCATCGGCGAGACCCTCGATCGCGATCGGGCGGAGCGCGTCTACGGGTCACTGGCCGCTGCTGTGGTCTCCATCCTCAACGGAGCAAGGATCCTCCGGATGCATAACGTGGCCCCTGCCGTCGACGCGGCGAGGATGACCGAGGCCATCCTCGGGTTCCGGCAGCCCGCGTACCTGCGTCACAACATGGGGGAGAGCAATGACTGAGCCCGCTGTGTTCTCCCTCGCGCCCGGGGGCAGCCTCACCGACGACGACATCACGGCCGTCTATGCCGTCGACGATCGCGCGTCCGCCTGGTTCCGAGTGAACTTCGTGTCGAGCATCGACGGGGCAGGAACCCACGACGGCCTCACCGCTGGCCTCGGAACTCCTGCCGACCGCCGGGTGTTCGACATCCTGCGGCGGCTCTCGGATGTCGTTCTCGTCGGGGCGGGCACCGTCCGGGCGGAGGGCTACGGGCCCATGCGCCTCGACGCTCCCGGCGTCGACTGGCGGCTGGCACACGGGCTTTCCGCACAACCCGTGTTCTGCATCGTCTCGGCGAGTCTTGACCTCGATCCCGCGCACCGCATCTTCACGGATGCCCCGGTGCGGCCGGTTGTCGTGACGGTCGCGAGTGCCCCAAGTGACAGGCGGTCAGCGCTCGGGGAGGTCGCCGATGTGGTCGTTGCCGGCGATACCACCGTTGACATCAGCAGGACGAAATCGGTCCTGGCGGAACGCGGCCTGACGCAAATCCATTCGGAGGGCGGCCCGCGTCTGTTCGCCGACGCCCTGGCACTCGACGCGGTCGACGAGATCTGCCTGACGATCAGTCCGTTCGCTGAGGGACCCGGCGCCGGGAGAATCGTCGCGGGCGATACCGACGGCATCCAGCGGAGAATGTCGCTCGCGTCGGTTCTCAGCTCGGACGGAACGCTGCTACTGCGCTACCTGCGCACCCCGGCCTGAGCCGAGCACATTCGTCGAGGATCGCAGCGCTTGAGCCCTGCTCGGATGCCGGTGCCTATTTCAGGGCGAGGATGCTGGACAGAGGCAATGTGCGCTCGATGTCCGCCTTCTTGTCCCGCCCGCGGAGCCTGCCCCCGGCGACGCCGGTGGGCTCGAGCACGAAGTCCATCGGACCGGACCGAGGCACGTCGACGGTCACGGTGACCGTCTGTTTGGCGCGGATGGCGGCATCGAGCTGGCGGGCGATCCAGGCGAGGTCGGTGCTGCCTGACACCTCTGACTCGACCTCGCGGAGTCTGCTGATCAGCGTTCCGTGATCAGGGAGGGGCGCGGGTTCGACCGGTGGGGATACGCGCCGCCGACGCAGGCTGATGGGTGTCCCATCGGCGGTTTCCGCAGCGACGGGGTAGCGAGCATCGCTGATCGCCCAGAAGACGACCTCGAACTCGAACCGGCTGAGCAGGCGCTTGTGTCCGTCCGGGCGCAACGCGACGGAGCTGAGAGCCTGGTCGACCTGCAGCAACCCAAGCAGGGCGTCATCGTCGGAGCGGATGTAACTTCTCGCGTTGGGATAGGCATCACGCTCTGATTCGGGCATCGCTCCGACACGGATGGCGCCGAACCTCGAGGCCGCGTGCGCGATGAGGTAGTCGACCGGCTGTGGGATACCGGTGAGCGAGATACCGGCGAGAAATCCCAGCATCCCCGGTGCCGTCTCTCCGGCGGAGAGGGCACGGTTCACGCTCTCGGCCGACAGCCGGTAGCTGAACGCCTGCGCTCGGCCCTCGAGGTCAGCGAAGCCCCGCAGGCGGAGGTCGAGTTCGGGTTCGAGCGGGCCGGGCGCAATGATCGTGAGGTCATGCTGGAGGTAGACCTGCCGGACGTGAGTGGGGAAATGGGAAGACATCGACGTCGCGGCTGCCGCGGCATCCGTCTCGAGGAGGATGCGCCCGGCTGTACTGGGTACCTGCGTGTCGGGGGAGGGCCCGCTCGTGATTCCGAGCATGGCCGCCTGGTCGGTCACACGGGTGACCTGGTTCGAGATCCACTCACCGCCCGCGGGGTACAGCCACCGGGCGAAGTCGTGGAGAGCGTTGCCCCACGTGCAGCGGGTGCGGGCGACGAGGACAGCGCGCACCTGCCGCGGAAGCGCGTCGAGCCAGGCGGCTGCGAGCACACGCCAGCGTTCGCCGGCGGTCATAACCAGCCAGGCCTCGCCCGCCGGGGACGTGAGCCAGAGTCCGGGCTCGTGGTGAACGAGTCCGGCGCGGACGGCGAGGTCAAGGTATGCGTCGATTTTCGAGCCGGCGACGTGCATCGCCAACGAGAGCCGTTTGCGTTCCGGCAGCGCCGGTCCACCCTTGCCGAGTTCGCGCGCGGGGCTGGCGAGAAGCTCGCTGAGCAACTCGGCGCTCGCCGATGTTGTTGCGAACGCCTGTTCCGCCGCGCTGAGGTCGGTGAGGGCTGCGGACGCCTCGGACGGCACAGGAGGCAGGGAGGGGGCGGGGTCGGATGCCAGGTGCACCGCGATCGGGGCACCTGACGTGGGCCACGTGGTCAGGACGGACTGAACCGCGTCGATGGAGCTGAATCCGTCATCCACACGGGTGAGAAGCGCCCTGTCGGCAGCGGAGGATGCGCGACTGGCGACGTCGGTCACGTCGACGTTCGTCGATCCCAAGGCAGCCAGGCGCTCGGCGATCCCCGCGGGCGACAAGGGCTCGGGCGTCGCCGCAGCGATGACCCCGAGGATGTTCCGGTCCAGGCGCTGGAGCGCGCCCCGGATGTTCGCCGGATCGAGAAGCAGCTCTGCAAGGTCGAAAAAATCCTGCGCCCTCGCTGCGGGCGTGATTCCGCGCTCCGTCAGGAGCTCCTCAAGCGCGGTGTCGGAGAGCGCCCGGAGATTTCCTGCGAGGGTGAGGATATCGGTCATGGGAGCTTTCGGTCAGCGCCCCGGCTGCTCTCGGCCGGACTCGCGGGCGCGACGGACGGCACTGGAGATCATCAGGGTGATGAGGAGGACGATCGCCAGCGGAAGGCCGATGTACGGCACCATCACGACGACGGGCCAGATGCCGGTCGCGAAGTCCTCGGATCCCATACCCTGCCCCGTGCCGACCATGATCGCGACGAACGTGCCGACGGAGAGCAGGACCAGGGCGAGCAGCATGAACGCGAGGATCCGCTCGAAGCGGCTGGCGTTGTGTGTTGAGGGATCGGTCACAGTCTCAGGGTATCGCCACAGTGCTCGCGGACCGAACGGACGAAGGGTGCCGGGCTTGTCGACGACGCTCTAAGCTGGAAGCGCGGGTACCCTCCCGTTCGTTGGCGGTCTTTGCCGCAACGACAGCACCGCATGTCCGCCTCACCGGCGGCGTGTCCAGTTCACAGCGAGGTTCGTCCATGCCCACCGGCAAGGTTAAGTTCTACGACGACGAGAAGGGCTTCGGCTTTATCTCGAGCGACGATGGCCAGGAAGTCTTTCTGCACGCCTCGGCTTTGCCCGCAGGAGTGACCTCGGTCAAGGCTGGTACCCGGCTTGAGTTCGGCATCGCCGACGGTAAGCGTGGTGTGCAGGCACTGTCGGTGCGGGTGCTCGATGCCCCGCCGAGCCTCGTCAAGATGAAGCGCAAGCCTGCTGATGACATGGCCATCATCGTCGAGGACCTCGTCAAGCTGCTCGATGGCCTTGGTGGAGATCTCCGCAGGGGTCGCTACCCCGATAATGCCCACAGCCGCAAGGTTGCACTGTTGCTGCGACGCGTGGCCGACGAACTGGACGCGTGATCGCCGCGCCAGGCTGGGCCCGCCGTCTTTTCCAGAGGAGCACTCCGATGACGAACGCCGAGAACTCCACCATCGAACCGACGGCCGAGGCAGTGGTTGGCGACGCTTCGGCGCCGGCAACCGAACGTGCCCCAGACGCCGGTGTGATCGAAACCGCTGCGACCCAGACGGATGCTGCCGAAGACGCAAAGACCGAGACGGCACCTGAGCCAAATGGATCGGACTCATCCGCTCCTGCGCAGGACGTCGCAGCAACCGAGGGCGAGAGTGCGGACGGTGAAACGAGCGAGGCGGAACCGGCACCTGCGGGGGAGCCCGCTGCGCGCCCGGAGCCGGTGACAGACGAGGTTCTGCTCGCCTCCGTCGACATTGCGCGAGCGGCACTGCTCGAGGTCACTCCGGCCGAGACGATCGGTGAACCTGTCGGTCACGTGGCCGAGGACGACCATGTTCTTTCGCTCTTCTTCGACAGCAAGCTTCGGGGTTACCCGGGCTGGCACTGGACGGTCACGCTGGCCAGGACCGATGACGGCCCGGTGACCGTGCTCGAAACAGAGATGATGCCGGGCGACAACGCGCTTCTCGCACCCGAGTGGGTGCCGTGGTCCGAGCGTCTTGCCGACTACCAGGCCGGCCAGGAGAACGAAGCACGTGCCCTCGCCGAGGCAGCCGCTCTTCTCGGCGACGACGAGGACGAGGACGACGAGGAAGAATTCAGCATCCTCCACGCCGGCGACGTCGACGGCGTGGACGTCGATGAGGCCGACGAATCAGACGCTGATGACGACGATTCGGACGACGACGAGTCAGATGATGACGAGTCAGATGACGATGACGACGAGTCGGACGACGATGACGACGAGTCGGACGATGATGACGACGAGTCAAACGACGACGAAGACGGTCCGGAGCGCAGCTACTGAGACTCGATCCACGTGAGAGCGTGAAAAAGGCCCCCTCCTCGGAGGGGGCCTCTTTTCGTGTTCTGTCCTAGAGGGCGTCGACGACGAACTCGATGCACCGCGTCAGCTGTCGCACGTCGTCAGGCTCGATCGCCGTGAACGTCGCAACGCGCAACTGGTTCCGTCCGAGCTTGCGGTACGGCTCGGTGTCGACGATGCCGTTGGCGCGGAGGACCTTCGCGATAGCGGAGGCATCGATGGCATCATCGAAATCGATGGTGACGACGACCTGAGATCGGTGCTCGGGGTTCGTGACGAACGGCGTCGTGTACGACGTCTTCTCTGCCCAGTCGTAGAGGTGTGACGACGACTCACTGGTGCGTGCTGAGGCCCAGTCGAGGCCGCCGTTGGCGTTCATCCACTCGATCTGGTTGTCGAGCATCACGAGCGTCGCCACCGCGGGAGTGTTGAGTGTCTGGTTGAGCCGGGAATTGTCCACCGCGTTCTTCAGGCTCAGGAACTCGGGAATGTAGCGACCGGATGCCGCGACCCGCTCCACGCGCTCGATCGCGGCGGGAGAGAACAGCGCGAACCACAGACCGCCGTCCGACGCGAAGTTCTTCTGCGGCGCGAAGTAGTAGACATCCGTTTCGGATGCGTCGATCGACACGCCGCCTGCGGCACTCGTCGCATCGATCACGGTCAGTGCGCCCTCGTCGCCGGCGACCCGGCGCACGGGGGCCATGACCCCAGTGGACGTTTCGTTGTGCGGCCAGGCGTAAACGTCGATGCCTGCGACGATCTCCACCTCGCTTCGGGACCCACCGGGGGCGTCACGTACGAGGGGTGCGTCGAGCCACGGTGCTGCCGCCGCTTTGGCGAACTTCTGGCCGAACTCTCCGAACGTCAGGTTCTCGCTGCGCTTCTCGATCAGCCCGAAAGCGGCGGCGTCCCAGAACGCGGTCGACCCACCGTTGCCGAGGACGACTTCGTACCCGTCGGGGAGGGAGAAGAGCGCGTCGAGGCCGGTGCGGACGCTGCCGACCAGATTCTTGACGGGGGCCTGGCGGTGCGACGTGCCGAGGAGGGCGGCGCCGGCGCGCGTGACGGCATCCACCTGCTCTGCGCGCACTTTGGAGGGTCCGCATCCGAAGCGGCCATCGGCGGGCAGGAGTTCTTGGGGAAGAGAAATCTCAGGCATTCTCTGATTCTAGAAGCCTGCGCATGCAGTGTCCTGCTCTGCGCACCGTGCCAGGCAGGTGCGGCACCGTGCCGTCGCGCCGGACCGCTAGGCTGGTCGGAACTGCGCTCAACCCTGGGAGACGTCAATGACTGACCTGATTGACACCACCGAGATGTACCTTCGTACCATCCTCGAGCTGGAGGAAGAGAACATCGTGCCCCTGCGCGCGCGGATCTCTGAACGGCTCGGCCACTCGGGTCCAACGGTGTCTCAGACGGTCGGTCGGATGGAACGTGACGGGCTTGTCGTCGTGTCCGGCGATCGTCATCTCGAGCTCACGATCACCGGTCGCCGCAAAGCCGTGCACGTCATGCGCAAGCACCGGCTCGCGGAACGGCTGCTCAGTGACGTCATCGGGCTCGAATGGGAGTTCGTGCACGAGGAAGCCTGTCGCTGGGAGCATGTCATGAGCGAGCAGGTGGAGCGCAAGCTCCTCGCGATGCTCGACCACCCCACCGAGTCCCCATACGGCAACCCGATTTCCGGGCTCGATGAACTGGGCGATACGCCCGCGGCCACCTTCTCCCATGGTGTGACAAGCATCGTCGAACTGGTCCGCAGCAACACCACCCCGGTCACGGCGACCATCCGGCGCCTCGGCGAGCCCGCGCAGGTCGATCCGGAACTTCTCCTGCAGCTCAAGCAGGCTGGCGTCATGCCGGGAAACGTCGGTATCTTCTCTGCCGTAGGGTCTTACGTTCTGGTTCGGGTTGAAGGCTGCGGAGACGGACTCGAATTGCCCAACGAGGTCGCGGGACACATCTTCGTTCAGGACGCGTAGCCCCGCGAATTCGGGCTCTCTTCGGCGCTCGCGCGAACGCGACCCCGGAGCATCCGCCGGTCATCGACCGTTATGAATTTGTTAAAAACCTGTGGATGAAGGTGACAAATTGGTAACGGTCCCGTAACCTCGGGGATGTCCGAAGGTCGGAAACCGACCGCAGGACCCGGCACAGGGCGCCTCATTCGCTCGTTCCCCTGTGCTGTGAAACCCGATATTCACTGCGAACGAGACAGCTCTGCCCTACCGCTGTGCGAGGCGCCGGACGTTCCCACCGTGGCCACACGTTCTCATCCTGACTCTGTCGGGGACTCGTTGCAGCCCATGGGCTCCGATACCGGCTCGAACCAGGATGTCGCCTACTCGCGCCGCGCCGTCGCCGGCGCAGCAGCAGCCTCCAGTGCACGACCGAGCGCCGCAGCAAAATCCAGCACCTGGAAGACCTGGCGTTCCACCGCCATCATGGCTCTCGTCGTTCCCGGGCTCTTCGCTACCGTCGCCCTCCCGGCATACGCCTTCTCGCCGATCGAGGAGAACGCGGCAGGCAGCTCGACACTGCAGTCGCTCAAGGAATCCGGTGCCCAGTCGCTTTCTGTCGACGCGGGCGTCACCGCCAATGCCGTCGCCCGCGACGGTTACTCCGCAACGACGGAGGCTGAGCTCGCCACCGCGCGGGCGGCGGCAGAGGCCGAGGCCCGTCGCGCCACCTTCGTCAGCACCCAGAAGACCTTCGCCGGACCTTCCGCCGAAGACCACCTCGCGAACCCGTCGTACCCCAGCTTCAGCCTCGACCAGGTGTTCGCCGTCGCGCTGCAGTACCAGGGCGTTCCGTATGTTTACGGCGGCGCAACCCCGGCCGGTTTCGACTGCTCCGGTTTCGTCAAGTACGTCTATGCGCAGTTCGGTATCAATATGCCGCACTCGTCTACAGCTCAGGGCAACATGGGAACCCGCATCTCGGTGGCTGACGCCGTCCCCGGCGACCTCGTTGTGAGCGCAGGACACATCGGCTTCTACGCTGGCAACAACATGATCCTTCACGCATCGCGGCCAGGAACACCGCTGCGCATCGGCCCGATCTATGCAGACAACTGGTGGATCGTCCGGATCGGAATCTGATCGACGGATTGCTGTCCACTCGATGAACAGCGACCGCACCGGCTGAGAATCGGCGTGCCTTCGGGAGAAGGTGCGCCGATTGTGGGTTACATTAAAGCCCTGACCTTTGGAAAGTGCGGGAAGCTCATGGATCGAATACCCGGTATCCACACCACGGATGCTTGCGGTTGTCTCGGCCACGGGCCTGCCGGCCACACATGTCACTGCCTCATATCGGTTGTGAATAGGCGCTGTCTGTAAAGACGGCGCCTTTTTGTTTGCCCGGATCCTCTCTTCTCCCCAGGTCGGAGAACACGAATGACCGTGAAGCCGTCACGGCGATTTGAGAGGAACCGACATGCGCACACTGGTGTTGAACGCCGGGTACGAACCCCTTGCCATCGTTTCATTCCGACGGGCGCTCGTGCTCGTCATGAATCAGAAGGCATCCATCGTCGAGATCGACACCGGCCACCCGGTGTGGGCGACCGATGGTGCGCATGACCGGCCATCCGTCATCGTCCTGACCCGGTACGTGAAGATCCCGAACTCGCGACGGGTGCCGGTGACCAGGCGTGGAGTGCTCCGCCGGGATGCCAACAGGTGCGGCTATTGCGGTACCTCCGCGTCGACGATCGACCACATTCTCCCGCGCTCGCGTGGGGGAGCAGACACCTGGGAAAACCTCGTCGCTTGCTGCCTCCGCTGCAACAACGCGAAAAGTGACAGGACGCCGGCTGAGATGGGCTGGTCACTGCGGACGAAGCCGCGGATGCCGTATGGCCCGACCTGGGCGGTGCGCGGTGCGGAACGCGCGACGGAATCATGGGACCAATACCTCACCCCCGCGGTTGCCGCCTAGGGATGAACGGGAGCCGGTCGGGTGCCGCGCAGTGCGTTGCGTCGGTCCGGCTCCGCTAAACTCAGAGAGTCAGCCTCTGTAGCTCAACGGAAGAGCACCTCCGTCCTAAGGAGTTGGTTGGGGGTTCGAATCCCTCCAGGGGCACGTCACGACGAGAACGGGGTCGTTCCCGGGGGAAACCCGGGAACGACCCCGCTTTTCTTGTTGCAGCCCGTCATCGGAGGCGGGTGAGGCCGGCACCCCACAATTCATGCTGACTGCGGAGGTGTTCTCGCTGCACCTCCGCCTCGTGACGCTCGCGGTCCGAGGGCGCTCGGCGTCGGCGGCTCGGCCTGATCGGTCGGCGTCCCCAGGTGACGAGAGCGACGCCGAGGTGGAGGGCGGCCCTGTCCACGAGACCGACACGGCGCACGGGGCGCTGCTCGAGGACAGGAGTGGGTTGGGGTGGGTGGTCAGAGCGACGCGGTGTGGTCGCCAGTTGCGTTTTCATGGTGGATTCCTTGATGAGGGCGGATCCGGGCGTGCGAAACACGCGTTCGGACTCGCCGAAGAGAGCTGTGGCCGCGAGAGATGCGGCCGGGAAATGACGCATGAACGCGTCAATACGGGGTGAGGTGACCTGGGGACGAAGCACGGAACGTGCCTGCTGGTCCTTCTGGTCGAGCTTCGGAAGCGTCACCACCGTCTGGGCCGGTGGGGTTTCCTACTGGCCGATCAGGCGGTGAAGACGCCGACGAAGCCGGCGGTGTGGAATGCGATTGCATTGGCGATGAACATCACGCTGACTCCTTTCGTCATTTTGGCGCAGGCACGACAGTACTGGAGTGCGGGTTCGAAGCGCAAGAACTTTTTTCAGGCGACTCGAGGCGAGCCGAGGCGCCCAAACACGGCAACTCGTCGAAAACCCGGTGGTGCTACCGGCGTTTGCCCCGTCCAGCGCTTAGTGTGTGGGTTGTGTGGCGGCTAGACAAGAAACCAGATGAGCGCGATTTTGATATCGACGCCAATACTTCGCTTGCGCTCTCGGTCACCAGCCCGACTGACCTGAGCGCCGGCGATCCGAACTTTGCGGTGGGCAACGTGGCAGAAACCGAACGGCAGCGCTGGCGCAGCCAGCTCCGAGCGGTGGGTGGACGTTCGCCCCTGCTCCATTTCGTCGACGAGCCCCGCACCCGCATCGAGCTGAGTTCGACCCACCCCGGTGGGCTGCCTCAATTCATCACCGGACACTCGACGTTGCTGTCGAACCTGATCCGCGACGAACTCGCCCTGCGAAGCGCCAAGGCGGCCGCAGACCAGATCACCGTCAAGGGCGTCGAGCTTCGCACTGTTCGCGGCATCGAGTCGGTGCACCTCGCCATCGGTCTTGCCCAGTGGCGAAACAACGGCGAGGACTTTTCCGCCCCCGTACTTCTCCGCCCCGTCGCGATCCGCCGCTACGGCCGTGACTTCGAGCTCAAGCTCAAGGGCGCTCCATTTTTGAACCCCGAACTGGCCCGTGCCCTCCACGAGCAGTTCAAAATCACGCTCGACGCCGATGCCTTCGAGGCACTTGCCGTCACGAACGGCGTGTTCAAGCCCCAGCCGGTCATCGATCGCCTTCGCGGCCTTACCCAGCATCTTGAATGGTTCAGCGTTCAGCCACGGCTCGTCGTGTCGTCCTTCGCGGATGTCGGCAATGCCCTCGTTCGCGACGCCAGCGACCTCGAGCACCCCGTCCTCGACGCGCTCGCCGGAAATCCCGGGGCCCGGCGACTGGTCGAGGGAATGTTCAGCCCGGTGGATGCCATCGGCCAGGACGAGCGCCCCCCGACAACCGACACCCTTCTTCTCGACGCGGACACCGAGCAGGAGAACGTGATCGCGCAGATCTCGGCCGGCCATTCCATCGTCGTCACCACCCTCCCCGGGACGGGCGGCACGCAGACCGTCGTCAACGCCATCGGTGCCCTCGTCTCGCAGCACAAACGAGTCCTCGTCGTCAGCGCTCGGCGCTCCAGCCTCGACGGCATCCGTCACCGCTTCAGCAAGGTCGGGCTCCCCGGTTTCACCGTGAGCCCGGCGACCATCCGGCGTGACCTGATCCAGGCGATCTCCCGCAACGAGAAAGCCGTCGCCCCCAAGGTGGCCGAGGTCGATGACGCCCTCGTTCGCCTGCGCAAGGTCCTTCTCGACTACCGTGGGTCGCTCCGCCGCGTCGACAGCGGTCTCGGCGTCAGCGTCATCGATGCGCTCGAAGCGCTCACTCGGATCGGCAACCTTCAGGTTCCTCCGACCACGTCCGCCCGGCTCGATCTCGGCAGCCTGGAGAAACTCGCTGGCAATCGCCAGATCGTCGCCCGCCAACTTGCGACGGCGGCAGCCCTCGGCGAATTCCAGTACGGACCGGATGACTCGCCCTGGTACGGAGCGCACTTCGCCAGCACCAAACAGGCGAAGGCAACGCACGACCTGGCCAAGAAGCTCCACCGCACCGAACTGCCCAGGCTGCTCGAGCGTGGCTACGAACTCATCGGGCAGACCCGCATGCGGGCGTTCGAGTCGGTCGAAGAACTCGGCGTCTACCTCCGGCTGCTTCTCGACGTCCGCGAGACCCTCGATAAGTTCCAGCCGAGCGTCTTCGACCGCTCACTCGGTGAGCTCATCGCCGCGACGAGCAACCGGCGGGACGCCCCCGCCATGTCGGGAGCCAACCGTCGCCGGCTGAAGAAACTCGCCCGCGAATACGTACGACCCGGCGTCCACGTCGCGGACATGAACGCCGCTCTCCGTCGCATCCAGCAGCAGCGGACGCTCTGGCAGCGCTACGTCGCCGCCGGGGTGACCCCGGAGGTGCCTCTTGGCATCGCCGACGTCCAGGTCGCCTACCAGCGTGTCGTCGAAGACCTCGGCAAGCTCGATGTTCCCCTCGGCCGCGATAAGTCAGCCGCGCTGATCTCCCTGCCTGTGAAGGAACTGGTCCGCCTGCTCTCCGGGCTTGCCGCTGACTCCCAGGTGATGGAGAACCTCCAGGAACGCACCACGCTCATCGCTGAGCTGCGTGAGAAGGGCCTGGCCCCGCTGATCACCGACCTGTCGGTGCGGCACGTCCCCGAGGAGCAGGTCGCCGCTGAGCTCGAACTCGCGTGGTGGCAGTCGGTGCTCGAGCACATGCTCGCGACCGACCGCGCACTGCTCGGAGCCAACACGAGCGTCATCGACCGTCTGGAGGCAGACTTCCGGCTGGTCGACGAAGCGCACGCGTCAGCATCCGGCGCTCTTCTCGGCGCGATGCTCTCCGACACCTGGAAGATCGGCCTCGTCGACTTCCCCGATGAGGCGACAGCGCTCAAGAAACTGCTCCGCGGAGATGGCACCACTCCGGCGAAGCTCGAGGCGACGGCGCCGCACCTGTCGCGGGTGCTCTCGCCGGTCTGGCTCGCGTCACCGTATGAGGTTCCCGTTCTTCCCGAGGGAGTGCGCTTCGATGCCGTCTTCCTCGTCGACGCTGGCGCGACGACCCTCGCCGAGAACGCCACGGCAATCCGCCGAGCCCGCCAGATCGTCGCGGTTGGCGACCCCGTCACCCAGAGCCCGACCCCGTTCGAGATCGCGATCGGAAACGCGCCGGAACCGGATGCCGTCGACGACGTCGACGCCCGCCACGCCGATTCCGCGCTCGCTCACCTCTCGAATCTCCTTCCGACGCTCACGCTCACCCGCAGCTACCGCGCCGGCGGCGAAGACCTCGCCGAACTGGTGAACCACCGGTTCTATGGCGGCGAAATCGAGTCGCTTCCGTGGGCGGGATCGTTCCTCGGGCACGGCAGCCTCACCCTCGACTACGTCCCCAATGGGCACGGGATGCCCGACCCGGAGACCGGGGGAGTGGAGAGCGTCGACGCCGAGGTCGCTCGCGTCGTAAACCTCGTTCTCGAGCACGCCATCAACCGGCCGCGTGAATCGCTCATGGTGATTACCGCGAGTGAACGGCACGCCACGCGCGTGCACCAGTCGGTCATCTCCGCGTTCGCGACGCGATCCGACCTGTCCGACTTCATCCTCAAGGAGCGAGCCGAGCCCTTCACCGTGCTCACCCTCGAGCAATCGGTCGCCGAGAGCCGTGACCGGGTCATCTTCTCTCTGGGCTACGGCGTCACCCCGCACGGACGGGTCCTGTCGAACTTCGGCTCCCTCGGCGAGCCGGGCGGTGACCGTCTCCTCGCTGTCGGGATGACCCGCGCGCGCAGGTCCATGGTCATCGTGTCGTGTATCCGCCCCGAGGACATCGACGTCGGTCGCTCGCAGCACGGGATCGCCGCGCTCACCGAGATCCTGCGGCAGCCGGTACAGCATGAGCCGACGCCACCGGCCACGGATGGCGCTGAGCCGATGTTGCTCGACCTTGCAGAGCGGTTGTATCGCAGCGGCCTGTCGGTCGAGGTCGGGTACCGCGGCAAACTCGCGCTCGTCGCGTCGTACGACGGCAAGGCGATCGCGGTGGAATCCGACCCCGAGGTGGGTTCGGATTCGCTGCGCGAGTCGCTGAGACTGCGCCCTGACGTCCTGCGTCGGCTTGGCTGGCACTACCTCCGCGTGCACAGCTTCGACCTGTTCAGCGACCCGGACGGGGTCGCAGCGAAGATCGTCTCGATGCTCGGCGCGCCTTCGCCACAGAAGGATGCCGCATCCGACGAAGACGCGTAGACCGTTTGCAGCGCTTAAACTGGGACCATGTCTGACGTTCCCGCTGTCTCTCAGGCGACCGGCATGCCGGTGACACGCCTGCGCGGGTCGAGGCGCGTTGTTCGGCCGGGAGCGCCCGGTACTGACCCGACCCCTCAATCGGTGGAGGATGCCGTCCGGGCGGCCGAAGACACCGACACATCGTGGAGCACACGATCGTCGGACAGCAACGACGATCAGTTGAAGCAGGACGTCCCGCCGCACTGGGGCTGACCCGGCGTCAACGAACAGACCCGTTAACGAACAAACCGCGGGCAACCGAAGCCGCCCGCGGTATGCCTGTGCGGTGTTACGGACGCATGTTGTTCTTTGCGAGGAGGTCGCGGATCTCGGTGAGCACGTCGATCTCGGTGGCGGGAGCATCCTCTTCGACGACTCCGGCCTTGCGGCGGGACTCGGCGTGCTCCTTCATCTTGTTGATGGGGAGCACGAAGATGAAGTAGACGACGGCGGCGACGATGAGGAACGTGATAACCGCGCCGATGACGGCACCGAACTTCAACTGGGCGTCGCCGAGAGTGAGGACGAGGGAGTTGTCGAGGCTGTCTGCGTCGAACGCCGCCGCGATCAGCGGGTTGAAGATGTTTTCGACGATGGACGTGACAACGGCGGTGAACGCCACACCGACGACGAAGGCGACGGCGAGGTCGATGACGTTGCCTCGAACGATGAAGTCCTTGAACCCTTTGAGCATGGTGGTGTCCTGCCGATCTTTATGAAGGTGTAGCGGTTGAAGTCCCTGTCGAGGATCCGCCGGAACTCCCGGCGGTTGACGGCGACGATACCGTCTTTTCGGCCTTTCCAGCGGACGACTTCTCGGTTTTCCGCGAATCATTGCGATAGAAGCCTGAGCCGTTGAACGTCACACCGACGGCGCTGAAGAGCTTGCGCAGTTTTCCCGAGCACGTGGGACATTCGGTGAGTGAGGAGTCGGTGAACGACTGCTGGATGTCAAAGGCGACATCGCAGACGGTGCATTTGTACGAGTACGTAGGCATGGTGGTTTCCTGGCTGGTTGCGGCAGTGTGCCGGGTCGGGAGTGCTAGAAGTCGAAGACGCGCGACGGCGTGACGACGCCGTTGACCGGCTGGTCGTGAATCTCACGCGGAATGGAGTCGAGAACCTCGTGGTCGTAGACAACCGCGTAGACCGGCGGGCACTTCTCCATCGAACCGAGAGTCTTGTCGTAGTACCCCCGACCCCAGCCGAGGCGCGTCCCGTCCGGGCTGATCGCAGCGGCGGGAACCAGGATCAGGTCGACATCGTTGATCGCGATGGGGCCGAGGGCGTCGCCGACGGGTTCCGGCATGCCGAACATGCCCTGCCGTTCAACGTCGCCGTCCGGGCTTCCGACGGTCCAGTCCAGTAGTCCGTCTTCCCGGGTGATCGGGAAAAGGACCCGGATATCGTTCGCCAGCGCCCAGTTGAGGAAGGGGCGGGTGTCAGGTTCGTTGGGCGCCGAGAGATAGCAGGACACGCTGCGGGCGTCGAGCCCGGTGACGAGAGCGACGAGATTGTTCGTCAATCCGATGGTGGCGTGCTCCCGCTCGTTCGCGGTGAGATGCTGTCGCCGTTCGCGGAGTTCGGCACGCATCGCGCGCTTTTCATGATCCGCAGGCGTGGGCATAGGTCCATTCTATCGAGAGGATGCGAACCAGACGGCATCCGTTCGCTGCAAGCCTGTCCCGGCGAAAATCGGTGCCCACTACGATTGAGCCATGTCGTCATCAGTTCGCAAAGTTGTCATCCCCGCCGCAGGCCTCGGAACGCGATTCCTCCCGGCCACCAAAGCGATGCCGAAGGAGATGCTTCCCGTCGTCGACAAGCCAGCGATCCAGTACGTGGTCGAGGAAGCGGTCAGCGCAGGCCTCAACGACGTGCTGATGATCATCGGTCGCAACAAGAACGCGCTCGCCAACCACTTCGACAGCGTCGTCGAACTCGAACTCGCCCTCGAAGCAAAGGGTGACACGAAGCGCCTCGACCGGGTCGTCGAATCCAGCGAGCTGGCCGACATCCACTTCCTCCGGCAGGGAGACCCTCGTGGCCTCGGCCACGCCGTCTCGCGGGCACGCCGCCACATCGGGAACGAACCGTTTGCTGTTCTCCTCGGCGATGACCTCATCGACGCTCGCGACCCGTTGCTCACGACGATGATCGCCGAGCAGGAGAGCCGCCAGGCCACGATCGTCGCCCTGATGGAGGTTCCGGCATCGACGATCTCGATGTACGGGTGCGCCGCCGTCGAAGCGACCGACAACCCTGACGTCGTCCGGGTGACCGGTCTGGTCGAGAAGCCCTCTCCGGAGGATGCTCCGTCCAACCTCGCCATCATCGGCCGGTACGTGCTGACCCCCGAGGTCTTCGACATCCTCGACCGCACGGCACCAGGAAAAGGCGGTGAGATCCAGCTCACCGATGCGCTGCAGGAGCTCGCCGCAGACGAGTCGATCGCCGGGGGAGTGTACGGAGTGATCTTCCGCGGACGTCGCTACGACACGGGCGATCGCCTGGACTACATCAAGGCCATCGTTCAGCTCGCATCCGACCGTGAAGACCTCGGAGTCGAGCTCAAGCCGTGGCTCAGGGACTTCGCCGCGAACCTCGACTAGCTCGCTGCCCGAAGGAGAACCGCGGTGGCTCAACCCGTTCCCGTGCTGATCGACGGCCCAATCACCGTCCGCCCTGTCCGCATCCGCGATGCGAAGGCGCTGGAGCACGAGCTCCTCAGCAACCGGTCATGGCTCCGGCCATGGGAGGCGACCAGCCCGTACGCGCCGCGATCCTTCGACATGCGCTCGAGCATCCGTTCGCTGCTTCAAAACGCCCGCTCCGGGGGAGGGCTTCCACTCGTCATGGAGTACGACGGAGAACTGGCCGGGCAGCTCAATGTTTCGGGCATCACCTACGGCTCGCTCTCGTCCGCGACACTCGGTTACTGGGTGTCGGAGCGCTTCGCCGGCCGTTCGGTGACGCCGACCTCCGTCGCCCTCGCCACCGACTACTGCTTCACAGAGCTGGGGCTGCACCGGATGGAGATCTGCATCCGTCCCGAGAACCGGCCCAGCCTGCGGGTTGTGGAAAAGCTCGGATTCCGGTACGAGGGTTTCCGCCGACGGTACATCCACATCAACGGCGACTGGCGTGACCATTTCTGCTTCGCCCTGGTGCGGGAGGAAGTGCCGGAGGGAGTACTCAATCGCTGGAAAAGCGGGAACGTTCCCTCGGATGCCGCCGAGGTTCCTGCGGTCGACCGGGTCGCCGCGCAATCTCCCCTGGTTCCTCGACCGCCTCTTTTCTGAACCTTCAACCTCAACTTTCGGGTGACACACCCCTCGCAATGAGAGCCGAAGTGCCGGCACGCTCGTAGTTTAGAGCCATGACTGGTGGCGGGCTTCTGAGTGGCGGGATAGTTTTTGCTGTTGCCGCGGTGCTCTGGATCGTCTACCTGCTGCCGACCTGGATGCGGCGGAGCGAATACGTGGCGACGGAACGCAACGCGATCCGATTGCAGCAGACTCTTCGGATTCTCGCTCAGACAGCTGAGGCACCCCAGGAGATCCGGGTCGAAGCGACAGCACGCGATGTCGCCGAACAGCAGAAGATTCTCAAGCGACTCGAGGCGGAAGTCAAAGAGCGAGCCCGCCTCGAGGCGACTGCGTCAGCGGAGGTCGCACGGGCGAGCGCCGCTGCCGCGATCGCAACGCTCCGGGCCGAACCCCGGGTCCGGATCGCACGTGCCCGTCGCCGGGCACGGCTGGCGACCACCGGCGTCCTTGTCGTTGCACTCGCAGCGGCCGGCGCTGGCGGCTGGACTCTCGCCACAGGCGGTTCCGTTCTGCTCCTGAGCGCAGGCGGCACGACCGCTGCCGTCGCGCTTGGCCTGATCATCCGGATGGCGAAAGTGGGCGCGCGCAGCACGGGAATCACCGTGCAGCTTCCCGCCGTGCAGAAGAGCGCCGTGTTCGAACCGGTCGAGATGGAGACGAGCGCTCCAGCCGCTGCCACCTGGACGCCGACACCGCTCCCCAAACCGCTTCACCTGTCCCAGGGCTCGATCGCCGCGGAGACAATCGCCCAGGCCGACGCCCACGACGCTCTCCGGCGCGCCGCGATCGCCCAGGTCATGGCTGCGCGTGCGGCCGAAAGCGCTCCTGTCGTTCCGACGATCGCCGCGAAGCCGGTCGAGCAACCGGCCGCAACGACCGGGTCGCCGAGCAGGTTCGCTGGCATGGGAATCGTCGATGAGTCCGAGGTCGCACCGACGGACATTTCCGCGATCCTCCAGCGCCGCCGCGTCGCAAGTTAGTGAATTCCGCGCGGCCGATCGCGTGATAATCTTGACGACATCAGGGCCTATGGCGCAGTTGGTAGCGCGCCTCGTTCGCATCGAGGAGGTCAGGAGTTCGAATCTCCTTAGGTCCACCCTGAATATCTGTTCCGCGGTGGGTTACTTCAGCAGCCGCGACAGCACCCGGTCGGCGAGGGGCTTGCCTCCGGTCTGGCACGTCGGGCAATACTGGAACGTCGAGTCGCTGTAGATGACCTGCCGTACCATGTCGCCGCAAACCGGGCACGGTTCGCCGGTGCGACCGTGAACCTGCATCGCGATCTTCTTCTCCTTCTTCAGTTCAGATGCCGCGAGGCCGTCAGCGCGGTCGATCGCGTCGAGGAGGGTGGCACGCATCGCGTGAAACAGCCGCTCTGCCTCGTCGGTGGTCATCGCCGCCGGTTTGAAGGGTGACATCCGGGCCGTGTGGAGGATCTCATCGGAATAGGCGTTGCCGATCCCCGCGATCAGTGATTGGTTACGGAGCACACCCTTGATCTGCGAGCGCCCCGCCCCCGCCAGAATGCCGGCGAAGGCCTCGAAGGTGAAACCGGGGGAGAGGGGGTCAGGGCCAAGCCTCGCAATCCCCGGTACGTCGAGCGGATCGCGCACCACGGAGACCGCGAGGCTCTTCTTCGTGCCTGCCTCCGTGATGTCGAAGCCGGAGCCATCGTCGAGCACCAGGCGGGCCGCCAGCGCCGTTCTGCCTGGCTTACCGGGCGCAGCGGGCGGATCGGAGCGCCAGCGCAGCCAGCCCGCTCGCGCGAGGTGGATGATCACGTGCAGCTCACCGATCTCAAGGTCGAGGAACTTGCCGTGTCTGCCGACGGACGCGACCACACCGCCGCTCAGGGCGGACACGGGCGGGTCGAATGTCTTGAGTGCGGCAAACGAGATCAGGTCGAACCTGTCGACGGTGCGCCCGGTCAGGAGTGAACGCAGATCGACGACGAGCGCATGGACCTCTGGCAGTTCTGGCACGCTTTGAGTCTGGGCCAGCCCACTGACATCCGTCCAGCGTCCCACTCGTTAGTCTGGGAGGAGTTCAGCAGAAGGAGACTTATGTTCGAAGGCGGCAGTTGGATCTGGGGCATCGCACTCATCGCGATGCTCGTTGTCGTGATCGCGCTCTTCGGACGACGACTCAAGGGAGCCTTCTCGGCGGAAGGATCCGCGCGCTTCGACACGACCGAGATCCCACCGGACGACCCGGAAACGCGCGAGTTCATCGTTCGAGACGACCAGACCGGGTCGCGCATGCAGTTTGTCACCCTGCACGAGCAGGGGCGCGTTGTCAGCATCGTCGTTCCGCAGAAACACCTGAGGAAGGGCGTGGAAGTCGATCTGTTCGAGGCCGTCGTGCCCACCGCTCCCCAGGTGCGTCGGTGGAGCTGGCCGCAGACGACACCAGACGGATACGCGGCGCTGCAGATCATCGCGAGGCGGATGCCGGACCTCGAGTTCATCGACGCGCAGGGAAACCGCGTGGTCTGACACCCTCAGGTCGTCGGGGATCGTGGCGTACCGCAACGCCAGCACGAATCCGCTTCGCCCTCGCACAGCGCGCCGCACGTCTCACAGACGAGGGTGAGCCAGCACACCGGGTCGCCGGACAATTCGTCGCCGTCCGATGTCATGGCGCCTTGTCGAGTGAGCCCTCGGCGTTCGCGTACGCGTGGGCGATCAGTTCGCGGAGTACGTTTTCGTCGACGCTCCCCAGCTTCTTGATATAGACGCACCCCTTGCCCAGGGTGTGAGGGCCGAGCCGGGTGAGCAGCTCGTCACTGGAGGGATGGCCCTGGAGCCCGTAGAGGGTCATGGCGGTCTTGCGCGGAGCAAAACCGACCTTCATCGTGTCGCCCTCGTGCCCGCTCGCGTACCTGTAGTGGAAGGACCCGAAGCCGACCATGCTCGGTCCCCACATCGCTGCGTCCTCGCCGGTGACCTCCGCCATGATCGCGCGCAACAGCACAGCATCCGTTCGCCGCTTCTCATTCTCGATCGAAGCGAGGAACTCGTCGGGGTCGGATGCCGTCTGCACGGTCTTCTGCTCAGCCATCTGCCCATGATGGCACCGCGGCTCGAGGGACTCAACGACTGCCGGTGAACTGCGGTCTTCTCCTGGCCGGTCGGGCGCCGGTCGGCCAGCCCCGGCCCGGCTGCGTGAGGTTCAGCTCGACCGCCTCGGAATAGTGGCCGATGAGCGCACCACAGACGCTGGTCCACGTTCTGGGTGCAACGCTCGCCCTCGCTGCCGACGCAAATGCCTTGCGCTTCGTCTCATCACCGGTGAGGTCTGCGACGCGACCGCGAAGCCCGGCCAGGTCACCGGGGCGATACAGCCAGCCTGTCCTGCTGGAGTCGACGAGGTCCAACGGCCCGCCTCTACCGGTCGCAACGACGGGTACCCCACTCGCCATCGCCTCCTGAATCGTCTGGCAGAAGGTCTCAGACTCCCCGGGGTGCACGAAGACGTCGAAACTTGCGACAGCCGTCGCGAGTTCGGCTCCGGAGAGGAAACCGAGAAACAGCGCGTGAGGGAGCAGGCGTTTCAGTCGCTCCCGCTCCGGACCATCCCCGACGATGACGAGGCGCATGTTCGGGATGTCCGAAAGCGCCACCAGATCTTCCACCTGCTTCTCAGCGGCAAGGCGGCCGACGTAGCCGAGAACCCGTTCTCCCGCCGGTGCGACCCGCTGCCGCCAGGCGTCGTCGCGATTGTCGGGGGAGAAGCGCTCCGAGTCGACGCCGCGAACCCACAGGCGGATCCTGTCGATGTCGTGGCTCTCGAGCTGGGCGAGCGAATGCTGGGAGGGCGCAAGAGTGAGAGTTGCGCGCTGGTGGATCCGCCGGACGTGATCCCAGAGAAGTGGTTCCGCCAACGGGTATCTGTAGCGTGCCGCATAGGCGGGAACGTCGGTCTGGTACACGGCCACGGTGGGCAGCGCGAGGCGCTCAGACGCCCGCAGCGCTCGCCAGCCAAGGACGAACGGTGAGGCGAGATGCACGATGTCGGGGCGAAAGCCGGCAAGCAGCCGGGTCAGCCGCGCCGCGCTGCCCGTCGCGAGTCGCACGTTCGGGTATGAGGGAAGAGCAAAGGCCGGCAGCGAGGCCACCGGATATCCGTGCAGTTCTGACGGAGTGGCTGAGGCCCTCGGTGCGATGACGAGGACGTCGTCGCACCGATCGGCGAGGTGCTCGAGGATTCGGAGGAGGGAGTGGGTGACGCCGTTCATGTGCGGCAGGAAAGACTCGGCAACCAGTGCGATTCTCATACAGTCAGCTTCACGGCGCCGGCTCTCGTCTCGGCGGACGACCGGCGTCGAGAAGATGACCGTTCGGTGACCGATGTTCGTTCAGCCGCCGAACACCGTGGTTGCGACGGTGAAGATCACAAGACCGGCGAGAGCGCCGACGACGGTGCCGTTGATGCGGATGAACTGAAGATCCTTGCCCACCTGCAACTCGATCTTGTCGCTCGTCTCCTTCGGGTCCCACCGCTCGATGGTCTCGGTGATGACCCCGGCGATCTCGTGACGGTGCTTGTCGACGAGCGCCACCGCCGCATCCGTCACCCAGTCGTCGACCTTGTCGGTGAGCCGGTCGTCGCGGCCGAGGCGCTCGCCGATGTCCATCAGCGTGGCGGTGAGCTGGCGTCGAAGGCCGCTCTCGGGATCCTCGAGCGAGGCGATCAGGGCCTCCCTGGTCGTGTTCCATGCCCGGCTGGCAAGATCACGTACGCGGGGGCTGTCGAACATCTCGCTCTTGACCCGCTCGAACGCGGCAATCGTCTCCGGGTCGTCCTGCAGCTTGTGCGTGAGTTCAGCGAGATAACGATCGAGGGCGACACGGGCAGTGTGCTGGTCGTCCGTGCGCATTCGGTGCACGAACTCGACGGCTTCGCGGTAGATCCGTTCGTCGACGAGACGATCCACGAACGACGGCAACCAGCCGGGGAGGCGCGCGGAAACCAGGCGCGAGAACGCGGCGGGATTGGTGGTGAGCCACTCCTCGAGTCCGTCGAGCAACAGATTGACGGCGTTCTGGTGTCCGCCGTCTGCCACCAGTCGCTCACCCCAGGCACCGAGGTGCTCGCTCCAGCTGGGATCGATGATGTGGGTTCGGGCGAGCTGCTCGACCACGTCCTGCACGTCGTTGTCGTCGAGGAGTTCGAGCGTGCTGCGTGCTGCAGCTGCCGCGTCGTCGGAGAGCCGAGTTGCGTTCTCGGGGCGCGCAAGCCACGCTCCCACCGTGCGGCCGATCGCGACCGATTCGAGCTTTTCCCGAACGACAGTGGTGGAGAGAAAATTCGACTCGACGAATTCGCCGAGACTGGCGCCGATCTCGTTCTTTCGCCGAGGAATGATCGCCGTGTGCGGGATCTTCAGACCAAGCGGATGCCGGAACAGTGCAGTCACCGCGAACCAGTCGGCGATCGCACCGACCATCCCCCCTTCGCTCGCGGCGCGCACCCATGCCAGCCAGTGGATATCGTCCTGCAGTGCGAATGAGATGCAGAAGATGACGGCCATGACTCCGAGCAGACCCGTCGCCGTCCGCTTCATCCGGACGAGCGCCACCCGGCGCTCAGCGTCGAGAGGGCTGTCGATCAGTAACGTCATTCGCCCATCGTATGTCGCGGGCACACGCCGTCAGACGGGCTTGCGAGTGGCCGCTTCCGCACTCTGGGCCGCTGAGCCCGCGGGAGGGGCAGGGGAGGCCATTGGCGTGGACGCGACTTCGGTCGGCAGTGGCGGGCGCGGGGGAAGCGGCTGGTCCGGGTAACCGGGAGAGCCCGGTGGGCGGGCGCTGCCAGCGGGACGCCTGCGGCGCACGAGCCAGACGACGAGGGCCGCGAGGAGGGCGAGCGGGACGAGCCACGGAAGAGCGATACCGAGCACGACGAGGAGCCCGCCGACGAAGGAGATGAGTGAGGTGAAGCCGACAACGACACCGCCCCAGAAATCTCCCGGAGCGGCCCCCGCCACCTCTCCCGGTGTGGTGATATACATCTCGACGGTCGCGAGGTCCACGCTGTCCCTGAGGGAGTCGCGCTGAGCGGTCAGTCCGTCGAGTTCACTCTGGCGCTCCGACAGGGCCGCCTCGAGGTCGATGAGGTCGGCAGTCGTCGTCGCCTGGGACATCATGGTGAGCAAGCGACTGACACTCGTCTCGAGCGCCGTGATCCTGGCGTCGAGATCGGCGGACTGAGTCGTGACATCCGTCTCATTCAGCGAGGAACGGAGAAGCTCGCCCAGCGCCTTCAACTCGATGAGCGTCGCATCGAGAGAGCCCGACGGCACCCGGAGGACGAGCTGGGCCGAGCCATCGCTGGGCTCCTCTGCGGGAGAATCGGTACGACTGTCCACGTGGCCGCCGGCCTCCAGCGCGACGCCGACGGCGTCGTCAGCGACCGCGATGGGATCGGATGCTGCCAGGGAGATGGACGCCGTGCTCACGACCTGACGATCGGCCTCATCGCCACCAAGGTCCTCCGATCCTTCGACCTGTGGTTCCTGGACGCCTCCTCCGTCGGAAGATGCGCCGCCCGACAGAGCTGCAGAGCAGCCGGTGAGCAGGGTGAGCACCAGAAGCAAGGCCGTCAGGGGAGCAACGCGACGGCGGCTTCGTTCGATCGTCGAGGAGTTCATGGCCTCACTCTAGATGTACTGCCCAGCAAGGTTGGTTAACCGGCTGATGGGTGGGTGGCCTCCGATGGCGGTGTGGGGTCTGTGGTGATTGTATTCGTGGAGCCAGGCCGGGAGTGCGTTTCGGCGGGCTGACTCGGTTGTGTAGTGCTTGCTGAATGCCCAACCGTCGGCGAGGGTGCGGTGGAAGCGTTCGATCTTCCCGTTTGTCTGCGGCCGGTAGGGCCGGGTCTTCTTCGCCTTGATGCCGAGCTCGGTGCAGGTGTCGCGCCAGAGGTGGGATTTGTAGGCGGAACCGTTATCGGAGAGTACCCGCTC